>NZ_CP040272.1:1200000-2400000 GCF_013393905.1 Nostoc sp. C052 | reverse complement strand
AGTAAAGGTGGCGTGATTCTCACAGACCAGCACGTTGAAAAAGTTTTAATTGATGATGGGAAAGCTGTAGGTGTACGGGTTGCTGGTGGTAAAGAATATCGCGCTAAATATGGAGTTATTTCTAATATTGATGCCAAGCGATTATTTTTGCAAATGACTGATAAAAGCGATGTTGATGGAGTCGACCCAAATTTATGGGAAAGATTAGAACGCCGCATCGTTAATAACAACGAAACTATCCTCAAAATAGATTTGGCTTTAGATGAACCACTGCGCTTTCCATACCACGCCCACAAAGACGAATATCTCGTCGGTTCTATCTTAATTGCAGATTCCGTAGCTCATGTAGAACAGGCTCATAGTAAATGCACCTTGGGAGAGATTCCTGATGCTGACCCATCAATGTATTTGGTAATGCCTAGTTATTTAGATCCTACATTAGCACCATCAGGTAAGCACACCCTATGGATTGAATTTTTTGCCCCTTATCAAATTGCTGGTGCAGAAGGCACCGGTTTAAAAGGTACTGGTTGGACTGATGAATTGAAAAACAAAGTTGCAGATAGAGTAATTGATAAATTGGCAGACTATGCACCAAATGTCAAAAATGCAACTATCGCTCGTCGTGTAGAAAGCCCAGCAGAACTAGGAGAAAGGTTAGGTGCATATAAAGGCAACTATTACCATGTTGACATGACTCTAGATCAGATGATCTTTTTCCGCCCCTTGCCAGAAATAGCGAACTACAAAACACCAATTGATAATCTATTTTTAACTGGTGCAGGTACTCATCCAGGTGGTTCAATTTCGGGAATGCCGGGACGCAATTGTGCCCGCGCATTTTTACAGGCAAAACATCCCATTAGCCAAACTTTAAAGGATGCGCGAGATTCGATTAAGTCAACTGTCGAGTCGGTTTTTGGTATAAATTAAACCTTGCAAAAATAGAGCCTATTATCTCCTATTTTTTACCTTTGTGTCTTGGTACTGAAAATATCATTTTGGTATTATAAAGACATGAAGGCAAGCTATTGCACCGACAATTTGCATTTTACAGCTATTTTCAGGTAAATAGACTACGCTGCTAGGGGCACAGCAATGCTGTGCCCTTACGACAGATGTAGTTCAAATACATGAAAACTGCTGTAAGCTGCATATTTTCAATCACGAGAAAGACGCAAACACAGAATTTGAATAATGATTAGCTTAAATAATTGCTTGACAAATTGCTTGACACAATAAAGCAAATAACAGCCTTTTATCGTCAAAAGCTACTACGATCGCATCCTTGTTAATTAAAGAGAAATACTACATATACGAGTGCGATGTCTATGACGAGTTGTGCTTACGTAACGTATGCAGCAACACAAATTATTGTTTTTTGATTGAAATAGAATCTAAGTGATTGCTTTGTGTGTATCTAATATGATAATGTGATGTACGCTTGATTTTAATAAAAATCTCTGCATCGCCAACAAAGCTCTTTCTCAAAAGAAAAGTAAATTAATGGCTAAAAACTAGTGTATTTTGATAATACTCAAAAAACAAACAGATTTTAACATCATTTAATAAGTTTTGTAGGTACAGCATGGTTTTTCGGCACTGCTTCGTTGCATCTAACATGATAGTTTTCTTAGCATTTGGTTGTAGTAGTGGGGCAAATTCATCGATAGAAAATACTACACAATTTGTTCAAGAAAGTAATGTAACCCAACTTTTCATAGAAGCGAAGGCTACGCAAAAAGCAGAAGATTTCTTTCATCAAGGCAATCATTTATTAGATGGGCAACGTTATCAAGATGCCATAAAAGCTTATGACAAAGCGATCGCCATCAAAGTTGAGAATCCTGAAGCTTGGATTAACCGTGGCATAGCTTTAACATCGTTGCACCGCTACCAAGATGCTCTTGTATCTTACGACAAAGCGATCGCCATCAAACCCGACAAATATGAAGCTTGGTATAATCGCGGCATAGCCTTAACATCGTTGCACCGCTACCAAGATGCTCTTGCATCTTACGACAAAGCGATCGCTACCAAACCGAATAAATATGAAGCCTTAATTAACCGAGGCATAGCTCTGACAAAGCTGCACCGCTACCAAGATGCGATCGCATCTTATAATAGAGCGATCGCCATCAAGCCGGATTTGCACCAAGCATATTACAACAAAGCTTGCTCTTATGCTTTACAAAGCAATCTGGAATTAGCAATTGAGAATCTAGACAAAGCAATCGAGTTTGTTCCTGATAAATACAAGAAATTAGCCAAAACTGACCCCGACTTTAGCAAAGTGCGTAGTGAAAAGCAGTTTCAGAAATTACTGCAATAGTATTTTATTACCACTACTCAGTGTAGAATATAAGCCTAACAAGATTTTTTTCGTGATGCTAGCGGTTTACGATTAGACATGAAAAAATTGTTAATCACCGGAACAAGTGGTTTTTTAGGATGGCATCTTTGCCAGCTTGCAAAAGAAGAATGGGAGATTTATGGCACTTATTTATCCCATCCCTTAGAAATTCATGAGATGAAAATGTTAAAAGCAAACTTAACAAATTTTCAGGAATTGAAACGCATATTTAATGATGTCAAACCGACGGCAGTTATTCATACTGCTGCACACTCGCAACCAAATTTTTGTCAAACCAACCCCAAAGAATCGCACGCAATTAATGTGATAGCATCCTGCAATATTGCCGGACTGTGTGCAGATAATTCTATTCCTTGTGCTTTTACCTCAACTGATTTAGTTTTTGATGGCTTAAATGCCCCATATCAAGAGACAGATGCCGTGTGCCCTGTCAATCTTTACGGTGAGCAAAAGGCGATCGCAGAAGCAGATATGCTAGAAAGATATCCCATGACCGCAGTGTGTCGAATGCCGTTGATGTTTGGTGCAGCAACACCTACAGCTAAAAGCTTTATTCAGCCATTTATTCAAACTTTACAAGCTGAAGAAGAACTAAGTTTATTTATAGATGAATTTCGCACACCAGTAAGTGGAACAACTGCTGCCAAAGGACTTTTATTAGCATTAGAAAAAGTGAACGGCATCATTCACTTAGGTGGCAAAGAGCGGATTTCACGTTATGATTTTGGACAGATATTAGTGGAAGTATTTCAACTTCCTAGCACTGGTCTTAAATCCTGCCGACAACAAGATGTGAAAATGGCAGCACCTAGACCAGCAGATGTTTCTTTGGATAGTTCTAAAGCTTTTGCATTGGGTTATCAGCCTTTATCTGTAAGGGAAGAATTGCAAGAGTTAGGAGTTTTAATTCCTAACTCTTAACTCCTTACTTCAAGTTAATAAGCATCCATTGGCAGACAAGAACAAACAAAATTCCTATCGCCAAAGGCTGCATCAATGCGACCAACAGCAGGCCAGAATTTATATTCACGAGTCCAAGGCGCAGGATAGGCAGCTTGTTCGCGAGAATAAGGATGATTCCATTCTCCGGTGATGAGACTTTCGGCTGTGTGGGGTGCGTTCTTCAAAACATTATCTTGAGCATCCACTTTGCCGACTTCTATTTCGGCGATTTCTTGGCGAATAGAAATCAACGCATCACAGAAACGATCTAACTCTTGTTTAGATTCACTTTCTGTAGGTTCCACCATGATTGTACCCCCGACAGGCCAAGAGACAGTCGGCGCATGGAAACCATAATCCATGAGACGCTTTGCGACATCATCAATTTCGATCGCAGCTGATTTTTTGAGCGATCGCAAATCTAAAATACATTCATGGGCAACTAGACCATTTTTCCCCTGATACAAAACGGGATAGTAAGATTCCAGTTTCTTGGCAATGTAATTAGCGTTGAGAATCGCCACCTTCGTTGCATGGGTTAAACCATCTGCACCCATCATCGCAATGTACATCCAAGAAATCACCAAGATACTCGCACTACCCCAAGGCGCAGCCGCAACCGCACCAATATGCTGGGTACTGGTAATTTCCTCTTTCCTAGTCCCCAGTCCCCAGTCCCCAATCCCTACCACAGGATGTCCGGGGAGAAAAGGTACAAGATGAGAAGCAACCCCAATAGGCCCCATACCAGGGCCACCGCCACCATGAGGAATACAGAAGGTTTTGTGCAAATTTAAATGGCAGACATCCGCGCCAATATCTCCAGGACGGCAAATTCCCACTTGGGCATTCATATTTGCCCCATCCATGTAAACTTGTCCACCGTGGCTATGGACAACAGCGCAGATTTCCTGAATTGGTTCCTCAAAGACACCGTGAGTTGAGGGATATGTCACCATTAAGGCAGCTAGTTCATTGCTGTGTTTTTCTGCCTTACTCTTCAGGTCAGCAACGTCAATATTACCTTGTGAGTCACAGGCAACAGCCACCACCTTCATCCCGCACATCACCGCACTTGCTGGGTTTGTCCCGTGTGCCGAAGTGGGAATCAAACAGACATTACGGTGTGCTTCGCCTCGATTTTCGTGATATTGACGAATCACTAAAAGTCCAGCATATTCGCCCTGAGAACCAGCATTTGGTTGTAGAGAAATTCCCGCAAAACCAGTAATTTCAGCCAACCATGCCTCAAGTTGCTGGAATAGGATTTGATAACCTTGCGTTTGCGATGCCGGGGCAAATGGATGAATCTTGCCAAATTTCTCCCAACTTACCGGAATCATTTCAGCTGTCGCATTCAACTTCATTGTGCAAGAACCCAAGGGAATCATCGACGTAGTTAACGACAAGTCCTTGCTTTCTAGCTTGTGCAGATAACGTAATAACTCCGTTTCTGAGTGATAGCGGTTAAAAACTGGGTGAGTGAGATAGGTACTGGTGCGGGCAAAGGTTGAGTTTGGTAGAGATGATTTGCGCCGTGCTGCAATTAAGTCTCCAATTTCTTTAAAACCGAAAAATAGACTATCAGGCGCGGCAAAAATCTCGAAAAGCTCTATTAAATCATCTGCTGTAGTTGTTTCATCTACAGAGATACCAACGGCAGTGTCATCAAAAATTCGCAGGTTAATATTCCTTGCTTGACAAGCTTCGAGAATAACTTCCAGGCTGCGTGTTCCCAACTCCACCCGCAATGTATCAAAGAAATGTTCAGAACTAATTTTGTAACCCAGATGCTTTAGTCCTGCTGCCAACATTAAAGTTAGCTGGTGGATATTTTCGGCAATTTGCTTAAGTCCAGTAGGCCCATGATAGACGGCGTACATACTCGCCATTACCGCTAATAGCACCTGTGCCGTACAAATATTACTAGTAGCTTTTTCGCGGCGGATGTGCTGTTCGCGAGTTTGCAACGCCAGACGTAATGCAGGTTTACCTTGGGCATCTTTTGATACACCTACAATTCGCCCTGGAACCAGCCGCTTATACTCTTCTTTCGTAGCAAAGTATGCCGCATGAGGGCCACCAAAGCCCAAGGGAATACCGAATCTCTGAGTGCTACCGACAGCAATATCAGCGCCAAATTCCCCAGGAGGGGTTAGCAAAGTTAAACTTAGAGGATCTGCTGCTACCGTCACCAATGCACCCTTAGCATGGGCTTTTTCTATAAAAGCGCGGTAGTCGAAAATGGTGCCATCACTTGCAGGGTATTGCAGAACAGCTCCAAAAATTGGTTGATCAAAATCAAATGTTTGATGATCGCCGACAATGATCTTAATCCCTAATGGTTTAGCGCGTGTTTGCAACACGTCAATAGTTTGGGGATGACAATCATGAGAGACAAAATAGGCATCTGCGTGATTTTTGGAGACACCATAGCTTAGACTCATCGCTTCAGCGGCGGCTGTGGCTTCATCAAGTAAGGAAGCATTGGCAATTTCTAAACCTGTGAGGTCAATAATCAGGGTTTGGAAATTCAGCAGCGCTTCTAGTCGCCCTTGGGCAATTTCTGGCTGATAGGGAGTGTAGGCAGTATACCAACCAGGGTTTTCTAGAATGTTACGCCCAATCACAGGAGGGGTAATACTGTCGTAATATCCCATACCAATGTATGAACGGAAAACCTGATTTTTGGCTGCAACTTTTTTTAAAGATACCAGTGCTGCATACTCACTTTCTGCTGCTGGTAACTTTAGCGGTTGCTTCAGCCTGATTGACTGTGGAACTGTTTGGTCAATTAGGGCATCCAGGCTAGGAAACCCCAAAACTTTCAGCATTTGGTGGATGTCATCAGTGTTAGGGCCAATGTGTCTTGGCACAAAACTACTTAACTTTTGACTTTTTTCGTCCAGCACTTGCTGCTCATTAGACTTGAGAATAGGGGCGTTTAATACCACAAATTACTCTCCAGATGGTACTATTTCATATTTTGCAATAAATACTGATGAGAAGTAGGTGTAACTTTTCAGTTTATCTAAATTTCATGACTTATTTTTGAGTGGAGAGGGAGAGATGGGAAAGCAAGGGGAGCAGGGAGAGCATGGGAAGCAGGGGAAGTGAAGAGAAAATTTTAGTATTTTTTACAACCGTTATAGTCCTAAATACACTTATTTTTTTCTCTCCCCCTGCCTCCCCATTTCCCCACTCCCCATTCCCTACTCCCCTTCTACCAGTGCGCGATACTGAGCTGCTGTCAAATCGTCGTCAACTTCACCAGGATCATCGACGCGCACTTTTAAGAACCATCCTTCGCCGTAGGGGTCATCTGACACTTGTTCGGGATCGTCAATCAAAGCATCATTACGTTCTATGACTGTGCCGGTCACTGGTGAATTCAATTCTTCAACGGCTTTCACTGATTCAATTGTGCCAATTTTGTCTCCCTTGCTAATAGCTTCGCCGATATCTGGCAGTTCCAAAAACACGATATCACCCAATTCATGTACGGCAAACTCAGTAATGCCAATGGTGGCAATTTCACCATCTAGTCGCACGTATTCATGAGAATCTAGGTATTTGAAATCTTCAGGATATTCAAAAGACATATCACTTCCTCTCCCTTATTAAAAAATTATTGCCTCGATAGTCATCCAAAACCATATCTGGTAATGAACCTTAGTGTAGATTGAATAACTCACAACACATTATTCCTCAAAAACCTTGGCGCTTGTTAGTTGGCAACACGATTTTTTGACCGATAGAAGGGACGTTTCACCACAACTGCTGGATAAGCTTTGCCACGAATCTCAACTTCTAGCTGTTGACCGATACCTGCTAGCTTGGTAGGAACGTAAGCTAAGGCAACGGGATAACCAAGTGTAGGTGACAAAGTGCCACTGGTCACTTCTCCCACAACTTTACCTGCGGATAACACTTGATAGCCATGACGGGCAATGTTACGTCCTTGAGTTTGTAAACCGACCAATCGGCGCTGCACTCCAGTAGCTTTTTGTTGTGCTAAAACTTCCCGACCAATAAAATCGCCTTTGGTATCTAAGTGAACTAGCCACCCTAAACCTGCTTCTAAGGGTGTGGTGATGTCATCGATATCTTGTCCGTAAAGTGCCATCGCCGCTTCTAGGCGCAGAGTATCTCTCGCACCGAGTCCACAAGGGATAACACCAGCTTTATGGAGACTTTGCCACAATGCTATCCCCACATCTGGGTCTATCATCACCTCAAAGCCATCTTCTCCGGTGTAACCTGTGCGGGCTAAGAAAGCAGGTTTACCTAGTAGGGTTGCTTCTAAATGTCCAAAGGCTTTGATTGGTTGTAAGTCTTCTTGGACTAATGGCTGGAGATATTTAATCGCTTTTGGCCCTTGGACGGCGATTAAGACTTTATCTGGTGAAAGGTCTTGAAATTGCAACTTATCTAGGTCAAGGTGTTGCAATAGCCATGCTTTATCTTTACTGGAGGTTGCCGCATTTACTATGATGAATGCTTTCTGTATCCCAGTGGTGTCTTCACCTTGATAATAAACAATGATATCGTCAATAATTCCGGCTTGGGGATTTAACAATACGGTGTATTGTGCTTGACCAGCTTGCAAACGACTCAAGTCGGAAGGCACTAGTGACTGGAGTTGGGAAATTAGATTTTTACCTTGGAGGGTAAATTTGCCCATGTGGGAAATATCGAACATTCCGGCTGTATTTCTGACAGCCTCGTGTTCGCGACTAATTCCACTAAATTGCACGGGCATTTCCCAACCGCCAAAGCTGGTAAAGCGGGCTTTGAGTTCTACACCCAATTGATATAAAGGGGTTCGCGCCAAAGATTGGGCGTTGTCTTCTTGATTAGCCACAGGTAATTATTTTGCGATCGCACCTCAACATCTATCATCCTACGAGATGCTTTCCAGTTTTGGGCATTGGGCATTGGGTATGGGTTATTCTCCTGTCCCCCTTGTCCCCCTTGTCTCCTTTGTACCCTCAGGGTGGTTTCATACAAAGAAAGAAAAAACTCTATCGAGTTGGTTGGAGAGTGCGCGTTGTGCTTGAGGAATAGTTCGGAAACCGAGTTTGCGTGCGATCGTAATAAAAAAGTTGTGTAAGATAGACCAATTCACAGGGGCATTGCCACCACGCCGTAGTGGAAAGTCTTCTTTGAATGTCACATCTCTTACCCAATGAAGTCGATTTTCGATTCCCCAATGCCCTTGAATGTCGGCAAGTAACTGTTGAGCTTCGAGATATTGACTACAGATATAGAATTGACGCTCGTAAAATGGCCGACCATTGCGCTCACCCTGACGCTCGACAACAATAAAAGTTTTGAGTCCAGACCATTTTTTTTGAATTTGTTCGGGGGCAGCAAAAACCTTGCACTGACGTTGAACTAGCCGAGAATGAACATTCTCTACAGTTGTGGCACTGCTAAGTGGAACATCTTGTTGTAACTCGGTTTGAGCCATTTTGTAGAGTGTCGGTTGATTTTCTTTTAATCCAATCAGGTAGTCATTGCCACTATTGACAATCAGTGATACAGTTTTTTTTGGCAGTGTAGAGCATCAAGTGTAAAAACGACTTGTTGACCACAAAACTCGAAGATTAATTGTTTTACGATCGCTACTTCACTAATTTTTTTGTTGGACATTGGTTGCATCCTGAGTACAATACCTCGTTCATGACTATAAACCGATACTGTACTGATAAAGTTTTGGTAGGACTGACTGTAATCTGTGACTGTGCAACGAATGCCTTTTCCGTCAATTGCCAATCTTTCTCCTGGCATCGGTGGAACAAAAACTAACGCCCAATTATTAAATAAGTCGGTGAATGGCTGAAAATCTACTGTTTTGAGTACTCGTCGGAACGTTGAATAGGATGGAAACTTCATTGTTTCATCTAGGTTTAACAGCTCAATTAAGCTCCGTCTGTGTACTTTGGTAAAATCTTCCAGTGGCCGGTAGCCCCAATACCCAGTCATTGCTCCGAGCAATATGAGCAATAATACCAACCATAATTCATGCCTTCGTCCTCGGATGTGTCTATAGTCTGGGACTTGCTGCAATTGTTCGACGAGATTCATACTTGTTAGTTATCCATTTTTCTCCACCCTCTATAAATCATTATTATTTTTCTCTCGTTGTATGAAACCACCCTGCTTGTCTCCTTTGTACCCTTCTGTGAGGTTTAATAGTTAAGGTGAAAGTGTTGAGATTTATTAAGAAGACATTATGAAATATTGGCAACTGTTAGCTAGCTTTGTCTTAGCTATGGTTCTTTTTTTGTTTCCTCTATCGGCACAAGCTGCAAGTTCTTCCAGTATTACCCGTTCTGTGGGGAATGATGAACTTAAGGGCAAGGATTACTCTGGTCAAAGTTTAATTGGTACTGAGTTTACCAATCTCAAATTAGAGAATGCTAATTTTAGCAATGCTGACTTACGTGGTGGCGTGTTTAACGGTAGCGTATTGGAGGGAGTAAATCTGCATGGTGCTGATTTTAGTGAAGGTATAGCCTATCTAACAAGATTTAAGAATGCTGATTTAAGTGATGCTGTGTTGACTGATGCCATGATGCTGCGTTCTACTTTTGATGGTGTGGATATCACGGGTACTGATTTTACAAATGCAATTTTAGATGGGGTTCAAGTGAAAAAGCTTTGTGTTAAGGCAAGTGGTGTGAATTCTAAAACTGGCGTGGATACTCGCAAGTCTTTAGGATGTAAGTAAATTCTCACCCCTCTTCATCAGTCAAGAAGAGGGGAATATATATTTTAAACTATTGAGGATGTAGAGAGCGATCGCGTTTACAATAACTCTAAAAAGCTTGGCTCAAGAAAAAGTTCTATTGCTTCTTGGATATTTTCTAATGCTTCTTCAATAGTTTCTCCTTCACTGATACAACCTGGAAGTGAGGGAACATAGACGGTGTATCTGCCTTCATCACTGGGTTCTAATAGGACTTTTATCTTCATGCTGGAGCTTTGTAACTACTTTTTTTATTTTGAATTACTTTTAGGCGATCGCTAGTGATATGCTGCTTCTCTTAAACAGCTTGTATAATTTTCCCGAACTGTCATAGTTGTAGGATGACTTACACCTAAAGTTCGTTCACAAATTTTCAAAGCTTTCTCAAATAAGGGTTTGGCTTTCCTATAGCGTCTTGCATAACGGTAGAGTGCGGCGAGATTATTCATGCTAATGGCAACATCAGGATGATTGTCTCCCAGCAGGCGCTTACTCAGTTCTAAAGCTTTCTGATACAAGGGTTCGGCTTTGGTGTGGCGTCCAGTAGATTCGTAGAGTTGTGCTAAATTATTTAAGCTAGTGGCAACATCAATATGTTCTTCTCCCAGCAGACGTTTTCTCAATTTTAAAGCTTGCTCAAACAAGGGTTCGGCTTCGCTGTAGCGTCTTGTATAACAGTACAATGCTGCTAAATTGTTCAGACTCGTGGCAACATGGGGATGTTCTTCTCCCACGAGGCGTTTCCACAGTTCTAAAGCTTGCTGATACAAAAGTTCGGCTTTAGTATAGCGTCCTGTAGATTCGTAGATTAATGCTAAATAGCTGAGGCTAGTGGCGAAATCAATATGTTCTTCTCCTAGCAAGCGTTTTCTCAGTTCTAAAGCTTGTTCAAGCAAGGGTTCGGCTTCGTTGTAGCGTCCCGTAGATTCGTAGACTCCTGCTAAATTGCTGAGGCTAGTGGCGACATCAATATGTTCTAACCCAAGACGATTTTGAGTCAGTTCTACACACTGTTGCAACCAAGGTTCTGCTTGCCGATAAAGTCCTTGACTTTGATAAAACCAGGCTAATTTGGTAAACAGAGTAATGAGATTTTCATCGCCGACATACTGGGATAGGTGGGTTGCAACTTCTGTAATGTGCGGGATATGTGGAGTTAGGTTGAGAATATCTTCAGGGTTAGGCTGTTGCGGAATTAACTTTGCTACCTCTAGCATCATGGCGGCAAATTTAGTTTTTGCTTCATCCGCCTCACTTGACTTATCCAACTTCATTTGGAAAAGTTGCCGAATCTCTGGATTGAGACGATAAATTCCTTGACTTTTCTGTTGTAGCAAATGTAATTCCAGTAAATCGGCTATGGCTTTCTTGTTGAGTTCTTGTTTTTTGTCATCTTCTATAGTCTCAATAGATAAGGGAATGTCAGCTAAGGCACACAAACTTAGCAAACAGCCAAAGCTTTGGGCATTTTCATCTAATTTTTCCCAACTCACTTCAAAAGCTTCAGCTACACCATATTCAGAAGGCATCAATGAATTAGCATTGACTACTGGTTCTTGTTCCACTCGTTTCTTCTCTAGCCGCGTCAGCAATGTTTCCAGAGATACATCTGGCATTTTATCCAGATATCCTCTCACTAACTCTAACGCTAATGACAATATATAAGCGTGAGAATCGAACCGCAGAGGCGCAGAGGACACGGAGGAAGAGGTAAGAAGGAGCGATCGCCCTTTGAGGTTACAATTAATGACGAAGCCTCCGGTTCTGATAGTAGTAATACTTAATGCTTGACCGCAACCCCATGCTGCTCTATCGTCAATAATAGCGGCACAGTCGGAATTTTTTAGAAGTAAGCGATCGCCCTATGTTTCAGTTTAATTTAGAGATGAATGAGCGATCGCCCTTTGCTAATGAGCATGAGAATCGAACCGCAAAGGACGCAAAGGAAGAGAGAACAAGGAGCGATCGCTGTTTTAAGTTAGAATTGATGGCGATCGCTGCTAAAATTTGAACTACAACTGTTGTCTGGCATCAATTTGGTGTGATTTTTTGAAAGGGTGCGATCGTTAACGATATGCTTCTTTTAAAACCCACATTCCGCACCTAAAACTGGCACACAGAGAAAGCAGTAAGTAAATTAAAACTACTGGTAGAAATTGAGACAAGAAAAACCCAGAAGTAAAGTTAATAGCCAGAATCAGGGTAAAAGTCAAAAAATAAATAAAATTAGCACTCTATAAGCTTCCATCATGAAAAGCTAAAAATAGTTGATGGGATATAGTGTGAAAATGAATTCGCCTTTGAGCATTGAAGTAAAAAATTTAAATCACCTGGGGATAGTAGCAGGAATTATTGATGAAATAGGGTTGGTAGACCAAATAAATAAAATACTTGGACAGCACCCGCAGTCTAAAGTGAGTGCGGGTCAGGCGGTCAAAGCAATGATACTAAACGGGTTAGGGTTTGTATCTGGAACATTATATATGTTTCCTAAATATATGGATAGCTATGCCTGTGAACACTTGATAGGAGAAGGAGTATTACCAGAACATTTAAATGACGACAGACTAGGAAGAGTATTAGACCAATTATATTTAAAAGGATTAAGTGGAATCTTCACTTTAATAGCGTTAGCAGCAGTAAAAAAATATGGAGTAGATTTATCATCGCTACACTTAGATTCTTCTTCATTGCATCTGCACGGAGAATATAAAACTGGTTTACCCGAAGTAGCCTTTGAAAGAAATGCTCCCACAGAAAATGAAGATAAGCTCCTAGAGTTAGCACCACAACCAATAAATATAACTTATGGTTATTCAAGAGATCATAGACCAGACTTAAAACAATTTATTCTAGAGTTAATTTGTAGCAGTGATGGGGATATTCCCATCTTTTTAAAAGCAGCGTCAGGAAATCAATCAGATACGAAAACCTTTGCGAAAACTCTCGTGAATTTTCGAGAAAATATTGATATAGATGCGTTAATGGTAGCAGACAGCGCATTATATAGTGCCGAAAACCTGAATTTGATGAAAAGCCTCAAATGGTTATGCAGAGTTCCATTGACAGTGGGGTTAGCCAAGCAAATACTATTAGGAATAGACTCCAAAGATTTAATCCAAAGTGAAATAACAGGTTATTCATATATAGTCAAGTCTAGTAACTATGCCGGGATCGAGCAAAGATGGCTGATAGTTGAAAGCCAAGAACGGAAAAAAGCAGATTCTAAACAGCTGATGCGCCGTGTTCAGCAAGCCCAAATAAATGCTCATCAAAAGCTCACAAAATTATGTAATGAAGAATTTGCTTGTCATCGAGATGCCAAGAAAGCTGCATTACATCTATCAGAGCAATTAAAATATCATTGTTTGGCTGAAATTAAAATATCTAAGAAACAGTTAAAACCTCAAGGTAAAAACAAAAACAACAATCAGAATGACTGGAAATATTACTATCAGATATCCGCGCAATTAGAGCAAGATAAAGCAGCAATTGAACTTGAAAATCGCGCTTCGGGAAAATTTATTTTAGCAACTAATATTATTGATGAATCCCAATTAAGCCACACTGACATGATTAAGGAATATAAAGCTCAACAATCATGTGAAAGAGGCTTTGCTTTCTTAAAAGACCCTTTATTCTTAACAGATAGCATATTTATTAAGTCACCGGAGCGCATTGAAGCTTTATCAATGATTATGGGGTTATGTTTGTTGGTTTATACTTTAGGACAACGACAGTTACGTGGAATTTTATTAGCTCAAAACCAGGAAATAAAAAATCAATTAGGTAAACCAACAGACCGCCCCACTCTCAGGTGGATATTTCAATGTTTCCAAGGTATTCATTTATTAATTGTTAATAGTGTTTCACAAATATCAAACCTCTCTGATGAAAGATTATGGATATTACAATTTTTTCCTAGTACTTGTCGTCGCTACTATTTATTAGTTTGATTATTATTTTAATTAAGCTTTACTTTTACTAATTTTTGCAAGAGTTACTCACTCTATGTTTAGTAACTCTACGTTTTAGTGCAGGATTTTTTATACCGATTCTTTATTTTCGCAAACTCTGGTTTGATTTTTAAATTTCCATCTCTCCAATTTTGGTTTTAAATCAAAAACTAACCCCACAATTCTTTGCTATTTCTTTTGTGACAGTTCCGGGTGCGGAATGTGGGTTAAAAATCTTGCATAATTTCCCCGAACCGTCATTGTATTGGGATGATCTACACCTAAAGTACGTTCACAAATTGCCAAAGCTTGCTCAAATAAGGGTTTGCCTTCACTAAAGCGTCTTGTAGAACAGTAGAGTCCTGCGAGATTGTTCAAGCTAGTGGCAACATCAGGATGGTTGTCTCCCAGCAAGCTTTTCCAAAGTTCCAAAGCTTGCAGATGTATTTGTTCGGCTTCACTGTAGCGTCCTGTAGACTGATAGAGTGTTGCGAGATTATTCAGGCTAGCGGCGACATCGGGATGGTTGTCTCCCAGTAAGTATCTTCTCAGTTCCAAAGCTTGGTGATACAGGGGTTCAGCTTCGCTGTAGCGTCCTGTAGAACGGTATAGTTCTGCGAGATTGTTCAGGCTAGTGGCGACATCGGGATGGTTGTCTCCCAGTAGGTGTTTTCTTAGTTCCAAAGCTTGTTCAAGAAGGGGTTCGGCTTCGCTGTAGCGTCCTGTAGTATTATAGAGTCCTGCCAGATTATTCAAGCTATTGGCGACATCGGGATGATTTTCTCCCAGCAGGCGTTTTGTCAGTTCTAAAGCTTGTTCAAACAAGAGTTTGGCTTTGCTGTAGTGTCCTGTATCTATGTAGAGTCTTGCTAAATTGTTCAAGCTATTGGCGACATCAGGATGATTTTCTCCCAGCAGGCGTTTTCTCAGTTCCAAAGCTTGGTGATGGAGGGGTTCAGCTTTGCTGTAGCGTCCTGTAGAACGGTATAGTTCTGCGAGATTGTTCAGGCTAGTGGCGACATGGGGATGGTTGTCTCCCAGTAGGTGTTTTCTTAGTTCCAAAGCTTGTTCAAAAAGGGGTTCGGCTTCGCTGTAGCGTCCTGTAGACTGATAAAGTGCTGCTAAATTGTTCAGGGCAGTGGCGACATCAGGATGATTTTCTCCCATTAAGCATTTGTTCAGTTCCAAAGCTTGCAGATACAGAGGCTCGGCTTCGCTGTAGTGTCCTATATATTCATAGAGTCCAGCAAGATTGTTTAGGCTAGCGGCGACATGGGGATGTTCTAAACCAAAACGATTTTCAGTGACTTTTTTACACTGCTGCAACCAAGGTTCTGCCTGCTGATAAAGCCCTTGGCCTTGATAAAACCAGCCTAAGCCTGTGAAAGGCGCAATTAAATCCTCGTCGCTGAGATATTGGGATAAATGGGTTGCAATTTCTGCAATGTGGGAGATAAAGGGAGTGACGTTGAGAATCTCTTCACGGTTAAGCTGTTGAGAAATTTGCTTTGCCACCTCTACCATCTGCGCTGTAAAATTTGTTTTCACCTTATCCGCCTCACTTGACTCATCCAACTTCATTTGGAAAAATTGCCGAATCAGTGGATGTAAACGATATATTCCTTTACTTTGCCATTGTACTAAATGCAGTTTTCGCAACTCAGCTATAGCTTTCTCGTTGAGTTCTTGTTCTTCCTCATCTTCTATCGCCTCAAAAGATAACGGAATGTCAGCTAAGGCATACAAACTCAGCAAACAGCCTAATTTTTGTGCATTTTCATCCAACTGTTCCCAACTCAATGCAAAAGCTTCGGCAACACCGTATTCATAACGCATCAATGGGTTAGCTTTGGCGACTGCTTCGTGTTCGAGTCGCTTTTTCTCTAGCCGCTTCAGCAGTGTCTCCAGAGACAAATCTGGCATTGTATCCAGATATCGCCCCACTAACTCTAACGCCAAAGGCAAATATCCCAAGGATTTACAAATTCTTCTCGCAGCCCAAGGTTCGCTTTTGAGTCGTTCTCTATCAACCAGCGATTTTAATAATTTCATCGCCGCCAATGGTTTGAGAACACCCAAAGGTAATTGCGGCAAAGTTCTGTCAAATTTCTCACGCGTTGTCAGCAATACTTTAAATCGGGGTGATTCTGAGGGTAGATTACGCTGTACCTGTGTTTTGTAGTCAGTGACATTATCAAACACCAGCAGTACTTCACCTTGTTGCCAATTTTGCCAGCAGAATTTCAGTCTATCTGCTAATTCCCAATCGTCCGGTACAATTCTGTTGAATTTTAATTCAAAAAATCTGAAAATCTGAATTTCGACATCAATTCCCTGTGCAGATAACCAGCAAACCCCACCTTGATAATTCTGCAAATGCTGTTTGGCGTATTGGGTAGCGAGTTCAGTTTTGCCTACTCCACCCATACCTACGATCGCAACTTGTTTATTATCCTGCAAAAGTTGGTGAAGATTTTGTAATTCCTCTTCACGCCCGACAAACTCCAGTACCCCAGTCAGGGGCAAATTTTGCGGTATTTCAGTAGAGACTATCGATTCCCTTTCGGGCAACTTTAGTCAGAAATTTAAGGTGTTACCAGAAATGGTATTAGTTCCACCTTTGATATTTATTCCCTGCCAATTTTCAATAATAGTGTTCGTCAGTTGAGGTTGTGCCTCATTAGCTACAGCTTCCACAGCTTGAGCAATTTCAGGGTCTTTTTTTGCCGCTTCCTCTACTTGCTGCCCAATGAGATAAGCTTGACCATAATCTAAAGGTTGTGTTTTAGACTGTTCAATAACCTTCGCCGTGCTAGGTTCCTTGCGTTTCAGCAGAACTAACAACTTTTCGCCTTCGTTCCAAGCCTTTTCGCCGATGATTTCACCAGTTTTTTCAAAGGCTTTGGTGATGACTAAAGTTGCGATCGCAGCTGCTGTCAGTGATACTGGCTCCATAAGTCTGCCAAAATACACGATATTTTACTTATGGTTCTCAGTCTATAGTCTCTAAATAGTTAATAGTGAGCAAATAACAGAAAAAATTATAAAAAATACAGCCGGGATGAAGTTTCTAACCGCCGATTTTATTCATAATATCAGAGAGTAAGAATTCTGCGTAGGTGTAGCCCGTCGTAGACATCGCCAATTAAACCTCAGAACCTCAACGTTGCGCCTTTTATCTTCGACGTTGCACCTTTTATCCTCGAAGTTGCGTCTTTTATCCTCGAAGTTGAGCCTTTTATCCTCGAAGTTGCGTCTTTTATCCTCGAAGTTGCACCTTTTATCCTCAATGTTGCACCTTTTATCCTCAATGTTGGGATTTGGTACTCAAAACAGCCGGATAAATACTCTATTCCCCATGCCCCATGCCCCCTAATACTAAGGTGACTGATTTAACACCCACTTCAACCACTGACTAAAGGAACTTACAACATTCAACTTTTGCACTCCAGTAGCACGGGCGGCGGCGAGTCCATCAACGGCGACTAATGCGGCGTATTGCAAGCCCAAAAAACTATCAACTGCTGCATAAGGGCCACCTAAAGTAATAGCTCCCGCAGCATACATTTGACCTCTATCACTACGCATTTCTATCAATTCAAAATTGTTCGCTACAGTCAATCGCCCCAGATGATTCACTGGGAGATTGTAATGTTTCACCAAATCTGCTAGTAGGGGATTGGTATCTACCTTGGCATCCAGTCCAGTAGCGTCAACAATAAAGTCAGCGAGCAATTTCATTTCCCCAAAGCTTTGCTCTCTGATACGGGTAATAGTCCGGTTTTGGGCATCTCGTTCTACATCCAGCACCTCACCGAAGGTAATTTGATACCAACCTTCGCTTAACCCTTGGGCGGTAATTTGCTGCCAGTCTTGGCGGTCGGCGGTGGTTGTTCCACCCCAGTCTGCTAGTAAACGTTTGCGTTCATCGGGACTAGCTTTTTCTAACATTGCCCGGAGTTCGCCGCCCCAACAGGCTTTCGGCCAGTTAAAGGGTTGAAATTCGTAATGATTTTTGACTAGGCGCGTGGCTCTTTGAAATTTGTTACCTTGGGGTTTAGGCGATCGCATTAAATGCAAAACTGCAATATTCCGATTTCGTTTTCTGGCTTCATAAATCCGCTGCACAATCCGCGAAGCCACAATTCCCCGCCCCCGAATCAATACCGTACCACCATGTTGCTCTAGTTGTTCATAAACATGATCGTGGGCTTCATAAGCATTGACCACAGATTTAAAGTCTTGATATTTTTCCCTATAAGCTTGCAAATCTGGGAGAAACTGAATTGCTGGATACCCAGTAGCTAAATGTAAATAACGACTAACTAAAAAAGCATAATCTCCTGGGCCGCGAGAATAGGCTACGCAATATCTGCCATCATCAGTTTTCCGAATTCCTCTAACTCGCCCATAGCGATAAATTTGATTCCAGCCAATACGCTTTGTCTCCCTATCTATGGAATCAAAGACGTTACCAGCACGGGGAGTATAAGTTTCAGCAAATGTTGGTTCGGCAAAGACTTGCCATAAATACTTGAATGCTGAATTTATCTGTCCCTTAGTTAAGTCTCCCCAAGCCTCACGCAAGGCATAACTAGGCCAACCCCAAATATTATCAGGACAAGAGTCAGAATTAGAACGCAGTCTTTCATATAAGGGAATTTGCGAATTCAAACAGAGGCGCTTGTAACGGGCATAAGGTTCTGCCTCTAATCCCAAAGCTACAATTTTGTCAGCACGTACACCACTAATTCGCAGCAAATCAGCCCATAAAAAGCTACCCAATCCCGCCCCGATCGCTAAATAATCAGATTCATCTACTGGCAATCCCGTAGCATGAAGTGCTTGCACAGCAACCTTTTGTGCTTGAAATGCCAATGGCGGGAAATTACTTGTCAAAGGCGTTAACGGCTGGACTACAGGCAAGCTGGGGTCTGGAAGATTGGTATTTGCATTAAAGCGAATCGTTGAAGGGGGGCTAGTATCTGGTGCAGAGGCGTTAGCAACAAATGTCACCGTTATTAAATAGGGGCCAATTTGCAACGTATCGCCATTAGCCAAGACACTCCGCGTTTGTGGTTGACCATTGACATAGACACCGTTAACACTGCCTTGATCAATCACCACTAGATGGTCTTGTTCCCACTCAATTAGGGCATGGTAGCGAGAAACTTCGTTACTGTTAAGCAGCATCCGAGAAACGCGCACTCCCTTAAGTTCAGCAGGTAAACGAGCGAATTCTCGACCAAAAGCGATCGGTATATTTAACCTTGGTTCTCGCCGTTCACCTGTCGCTGGTTCTTCCCAACTTAATTGGATTTGTTCATTTGTCATTAGTTATTCTCCCCTGCCCCCTGCCCCCACTCCCTAATTCCTTGCTACCAAAACACTCACAGCCGCAGCTAAAGATGTCCCACACCAATGACAGCCAATTTGTAGATTCTCTCCTGGGGAAACTTTATGACATTTGGGGCATTCTAAGCCATAAACTCCTGGCGGTGGTGCAGGGGGTGTTAGTGGATGGTGGTGATGTCCGATGTTTACTGGTGGATGGGGTGGCAGCAAAATTGTTGCTGGAATACTACCCGTGGAAACGTTAGTAACATTGAGTTTTATTTGTCCCAAAGTAATACTAGTGCCCTCAGTTAAAGGCATTTCACCTTGGACTAATTGCCTTCCATCGACAACAGGGGGATTTTGCGATCGCAAATTCCTAATATAAAAGCGCTGTTGCTGGTGATGAAAAAAGATTTCAACGTGCAGTCCAGAGACAGTAGGGTGACTCAGAACAATATCGCACCGGAGGGGGTCGCGACCGATGCGGACAGTGCCAGGATTTTGACTTGGCTGTTGCTCGTAAATGTTCTGAGTTTTATCTTGACCTGCATCGTGCCACTGTAAAGTTAGTGCGTTCATTGTTCTAACTTTGTAAATCGTATTTAGCTACTTCAACATCTTCCTGTGCGATTCCTAACACGATTGAGTAGGTGGAAGCAAGCATTTAGAAAAAACTTCAACAAGCTTTATCTGTCCGACGCTAATTTATCAGCAATGCGTGTAGTTTCTGGTAGCCGATATTTTGGCGTGCAGCGTAATACATAGTCAATGGCTGTCGGTAAGCTAATTCGATGGCCACTGGAGATGTATAGAGGTTTTACTGCTGTGCGCGATCGCAAAACAGCCCCAACGGTTTCACCCTCATATATCAGTGGTTGCGTACTGCCTTTGGTTTCTGCCAATTCTTCATGTTTCCCTAACAACCTGGACTTAGCGACACCAATTGTTGGTATATCTATAAGTAAACCTAAATGGCTAGCTATACCTAATCTGCGGGGATGAGCAATTCCCTGACCATCACACAGGATGATATCAGGTGTTGTTTTAATCTTTTCTAGAGCATCGAGAACGGCTGGAATTTCCCGAAATGAGAGGAATCCAGGAACATAAGGAAAGGTGGTAGGACGGTGTGCTAGGCTTGTCTCAATGACTTGCAAATCAGGAAAACTCAATACTGCGACAGCTGCACGGCTAATGGTTCCATCAGCTTCAAAACCCATATCGACTCCAGCAACATACTGGATAGGTTCTTGCAGTTGATCCTCAGTAATTACTCGATCTCGCAGCGCTTCTTGGATAACTATGGCTTCTTCTAGCGTCGATGGCCAAGCATGATCTCGATAAAACTTCATATTGAAAATTGAAAGTAAACTGATTAATATTAATTCTGTTAATTTGGCAAGCACAAAAACACTAGTTTTTGATGTTGATATAGGGAAAATATAATTTTTGTAAAAATCTGTGTAAAGACTATCTTTATACTAAATATTTTAGCTCAGATTAGCTGAGATTTTGCATCTTAATGTTACTTAAGGCTGTCAAGAGGGAATCCTGAGAATATAGGTTTATTTTCCGAGATTTTTCTTTTAGTGGTTATGACACAGCCAAATATTCTCAAACTTGCAAAGCAGGGAGATGCAGATGCGATCGCATCTCTGATGAACCGCCACCTACACCCTAAAAGGATCAATGCAAAAGTTGCCTTTAAGGATGCGTCCTTAGAGGTAATACTAGAGTCTACTCAAGTACTAAATCAGCAAATTTTAGTTGCATTTATCCGCAAAGGGTTAACAGCTTTAGGGGCTGCGTCTGTTGAAATAGTCAAAGTTTATGGACAACAAACGGGTAAGGATTTTCCAGATTGGAGTAAAGAGTTTGATTTGGGCATAGAAGAAGTTGAAATAGAAGCGGTAGAGTCTTCTACTAATCCTCAAAATTTAACTATTTGTATTAACTTAAGTGGCGATACCGCACAGGGATTAACAAATCAAGATTTTGAATTTATTGCTAATCAAATCAGCACTGATATTTTATCATCTCCTACTAACGTTTTTATTCAAAAAGTAAGTATTAGTAATGGTAGTTCTATAATTACAAAAGAACGTTAGGATTTAATTTGCCTCGCACATAGACGGAGAGAAAGAGTCTCAAATAGGGAATTTTACAAGACATCTAAGAAATTTAAGTAAATTTTAAATATAGGGCTGGGAAAATTATAAAATAGTTGCTTTTGTCTATAAATGGGGAATTCTAAGATAGACGATAATTAGGTTGCGCGGGGAAAGGGGTTTAAACAAAATGAAATCAAATATTTTATCGAATGATGAAAAAATTACAGTTATCGAGACTCGGTGGAAGTATCGTAATTTAAATAAAAATTGGTTGCTAATTTTTCTGATCTTTTCAATTCCTATCATAATATACTTTTCTTCAAAACTTGTAGAAAAACTTCCCATAACCTCTAAAATTCCAACACAAATACCATCAAAATCTGTATTAGTTATACCCTCACCAGTGACTTCACAATCGCCGACTGTGTTACTTGAAAGTGATAAATTTCGAGAGGCTGTTAATCAAGCAATTAATGCAGCTAACCTTACTCAATCAGCAAAATCTCCAGATGAATGGAAAATAGTTGTGAGTCAGTGGGAAGCTGCGATCGCACTTATGAAAACTGTGCCATCTTCTAGCCAAAATTATGTAGTTGCTCAACAAAAAATCAAAGAATATCAGAGAAATCTGAACTATGCTGAGAAAAATTCTGTCGGTAATAAGTAAAGCGATGTCTACGACGGGCTACGCCTACGCACCTCAAAGCTAAACTAGATAAAGCAGTGCGTATGCTAAAGGCAGTTTTGCCACACCAGAAGAAGTGGATAAGTTTATTCATCAGGAACGATATGTATAGGGGTTTTTTAGTGCCTGAACACAGATGCAATACTTCAAACATTTAAAGTAGTCTTGATAGTAATAGTGGGTGGCTAATGCCAAACCTTTTTGTTAACTATATAGCTAATCATTAAGCAGATTTTTCACTTTCCATTTATCAAGACGTTCCATTAGCTGCCAGAGAATATTTTCTACATCTTCAAGTACAACCTTATACTCATCATATCTATATTCTTTTAAATCATAGTAACTATAGTGGAGTGTAAACCAACTAGCTTTTGGATAAATTGCAATACGATGATGCTTAGAATTTAAGTCAATAGTTGGGTGTACAATGAGGTTTATATGCGACATCGTTGCAAAAAATGAAATAAACTTGGATTCAATAATTTGGTTAATTAACCAAGGCATATAAACTAAATAAGTATGTCTTGATGTTTTTTCTAATACATACTCGTAAGCATTCTTGATGTTGTACCAATCTTCATTTGACATAACGAGAGTGTTAATTAACTCCAAATTAAAATATTAGGAAAGTGCTGCATACAAGAAATATCTGTTAAACACACTTTTAGCATATAAAAACAACGTTTTGAAAAGAATGAGTGTGTATAATTTATTATTTAAACTATACATTTTAGTTTGCGTCTGGTGTCTGCTACAGTACATTTGCTTAACTTAACAGTCACACTGATAATATTGTGCCGCTTGCGACATATTAAATTGTAATAGTTTTTCCTCTCCCAACTTGTATCGCGAACTCGGCTTAAAAGGCGAAATATTCAAACTGCGAATAATTTCTGATGCCACAGCCTTTGCTAGTAGCGGTGGTACAGAGTTACCAACTTGCCGAAATCCGTGCCATTTAGTTATATGAAATCTAAACCAATCTGGGTAAGAATGCAATCTTGCTGCTTCCCTGACGGTGATACACCTCGGCGTAGATGGATGAATCGGTCTTGGAGATGTGAAAGAACCCCTATACCTGTCTGTTCCGGCCCTTAAAGTATTGCAGACACTAGCAGGATGTAGCTTATGAAAACGACTAATTTTTTCTCTCTCGCCTTGTTGAGTATCCTGAAAACGTTTAATAGTTTCCGCAGAATGTTTTGTTCTTAAACTTGATGAAAGTATTCGCAAGTCATATTCCCGTTTGTAAGAATAATCATCATCTAGGCACTTAAGACCACGAAGTACAAGACCATATTTACTAGGCTTTTCGTATTCTGCTACAACCCAATCTCTTGTTAATAATTCAGGATATTTTTCTATTTCAGGTAAATCTCTAATTGCATCCCAGACTGTAGGACTCGATGGAATGTCAGATATTCTTTTAGAATTTGAATTATTTATTAGCGCTTGTTTAGTAATCGGCTGAGGGTATCTTGGTAACTCTACATCTTCCCTCGCACCTATCAGAAATAATCTCTCACGAGATTGTGGTACTCCGTAATTTGCAGCGTTGAGAATTTGGTAATTTTCTTCTACTTGATAGCCGTGAATTCTAAACTCGCTAATTAAGGTTTGGAGGATTTGTTTATGTTCGCCAACTGTGATCCCTCGAACATTTTCCATCACAAAGAATTTCGGTTTTAGCTCAAAAACCAGCCGATGAAAGTGAAACACCAAAGAATTTCGGGGGTCATCGATAGCTCGTTTACCAATTAGGGAAAATCCTTGACATGGTGAGCCACAAATTACCACATCAATCTCGCGATCGCCAATCTCAGACCGACTCCTAATTTCTTCCCCGGTTGTATCCACAACACTTTTACATAACACTGAGCAATAAGGGAAGTTAAACTCATGTGTTGCACAGTGGATCGGGTCAATTTCCACAGATGCTAGCACATCAAAACCAGCTTGCTCAAAGCCAAGAGTCATACCACCCGCGCCAGCGAACAAATCAACTGCGATCGCTCTTTGTTTTTTCATCTCATAAGCCATGACACCTCTAAGGGGATTGGGGATTGGGGATTGGGTATGACGTATTAAATATAGAAAATTTTCCTAGTCTCTAGTCCTCAGTCCCCAGTCCCTAGTCCCCGATCCCCACTCCCTGGCAACATTTGCAAAATTTCTAGAGCAGCGCGATCGCATACCCCAACTTCCCCTAAACACCGCCGCATTTCTTCATAATCTAGCAAAGTTTGTTCTCTGCGACTGGGATTGAGTAGTAATTCCATTGCTGCTTGGATAATATTTTCTGCCGTAGCTTCCTCTTGTAAAAATTCTGGCACAATCGGCTTCATAACTACTAAATTAGGTGGCGATGCAAAGCTTATAGAACCTTGGAGGATTTTACGAGCTATCCAAGCAGTTAGGGGACTGAGGCGATAAACTACCACTTGCGGCACGTTTAACAAAGCAAGTTCCAGGTTGACAGTACCAGATTTGCTAACGGCTAAATCAGCCGCAGCAAAAACTTCCTTTTGTTGAGCTAATAGAACTGTAGCCCGTAAACCGTAACGCTTAATAGCCTCTTCAATTGGCTGTCTATAGACTTCCAGTGACAGGGGAATCCAGAAACGAACTTCAGGTAATTTAGCTTGAATAGTTTGGGCAGCTTCAAAAATAATTGGTAAAAGATATTTTAGTTCTTGGCGGCGAGAAGCGGGGAGGAGTGCGATTGCAATCTCTTCTGGCGCAATCCCCAGGGTTGCACGGGCTGCTTCCCGACTGGGAGCGTCCTGCATCCGGTCAAGCAAAGGATGCCCTACCCAACTAACTTCTGCCCCTTTCTCACGAAAGTAACGGGCTTCTTGTGGAAAAATTGCCAACAGCTTATCTGTAAAACCAACAATTCGGTTAGTGTTACGCACATTGAGCGACCAAGCCCACTCTTGGGGAGCAATGTAATAGACTACAGGCACATGTGGTAACTGCCGTTTCATGTAAGTCCCAATTCCCAGATTCGGACTCATGTAGTCGATTAGTACCACTAAATCAGGTGGATTTTGCTTTAAGGAAGCGATCGCTTGACGTTGCACCTGGAGGGTCGGTAAAACATAAGGTAGCCCTTCTAGAATACCCATTGAGCCAATACTGCTAGTATTACCTAGCAAAACTGCTCCAGCCTCTACCATTTTTTCGCCTCCCAGTGCCACAATCTCTAATTCCAACCCAATCGCCCCAGCTTGACGCTTCAGCGCTGAAATTAGCAGCGACCCTTGTAAATCGCCAGATACTTCGCCAGTGCTGATAAATATCCGCATTTTATAATTAAAGTTAGGAGTTAAGAATTAAAAGTGAAGAGTTAGCAGTTAGGAGTTAGGAATGAGGAGTGAAGAGTTAAAAAAATTAATTTATCAACTCATAACTCATAACTCCTAACTCCTAACTTTTAATTCACGATTCATCACTCACGCCTTTTTTCCCTTTACCGGGAATTAAGCCACGTCTTCCTGGCATCTGAGAAAGTAGCAGAAAACGGCGTAGATGCTGCAACTCTTCGCTATTGCCTAACAATTCCAACTTTTCCAAGGCATCCTTAAAAGACAAATCAGAACGGTAGAGAATGCGAAAGGCTTTTTTCAGCGTCAGTAAATCTGCTGAATCCATACCAGACCGTTTGAGTCCGACAAGATTAAGGGTTCGTACCCGCGCCGGATTTCCTTCCACCAGCATATATGGGGCCACGTCCCGATCAATACGTGCCATACCTCCCACCATTGCGTGTCTACCAATACGCACAAATTGGTGGACACCTAAAACCCCACTCAGCCTAGCACGGGACTCTATATGAACATGACCAGCCAACGCCACAGAGTTAGCAATCACTACTTGGTCTTCAATCACGCAGTTATGAGCTACATGGACATAAGCCATCAGTAGATTGCCATCACCAATTACCGTTGCTTCACCAGCACCAGTAGCGCGGTTAATAGTAACGTACTCACGAATCAAATTGTTATCACCAATTTTGACCCAGGTTGGTTCTCCCACAAACTTGAGATCCTGGGGTTCCATACCGATGGCTGCACCTGTAAAAATTTGATTTTGCGCCCCAATTTCACAAGGCCCCTCTAGCACTGCATGAGCGCCGATTATTGTTTCAGGGCCCACTTTGACATGCGCTCCAATCACAGCATAGGCACCGACTTGCACTGTATGGTGGAGTTCCGATTTCGGATGAATTACAGCAGTTGGATGAATTAGCGTTTTCAAGGGTGAATCTCCAGAACTGTCTTGATAAGCCAGCGCCGGGGCGGGTTTCTAGGCAACGTATGACTCTGCTAAAGAGAGTTATACCAACTGCCGTCCCATCGAGGCAACTGACATTGTTGAGCGTGAAGTATTTTCAGTGAACGAAAGTGCCAGGCAAAGCAAGTTAAGTGTGTTTGTGAGTGCGTCTCTTAGAGAGGGCGGCAAAAATCAAGAAATTATCAGATGCTACTGTGAATTTTTTGACTGTTATCCTTTTTCAGAATGCAGTAGGGGCATTTCACGGCTATGCCCTTACCACGAAAGCAAACTTTTAGTTAACTAGAGAAAACATTAATTCCCCTTCACAAGCAAGTTGACCGTCAACTTCGGCACGACCTTGCATCTTACCGAAACGACGTTGTTTTACCCATAACAGTTCCACCGTCATTACTAGTTGATCTCCCGGTATGACCTGGCGACGAAAGCGGACTTTATCGATACCAGCGAAGACAAACAGTCCGCCTTCTACCGAAGACATTTGAGTTAGGACAATGCCCCCAACTTGTGCCATTGCTTCGACAATTAACACCCCTGGCATCAGTGGACGCCCAGGGAAATGTCCTTGAAAATAGGGTTCGTTGATAGTAACATTTTTAACACCAACGGCTTTTTTACCTGGAACGTAGTCAATTATTTTGTCTACAAGTAAAAATGGGTAGCGGTGGGGTAGTAATTTCTGAATTTCTTCAGATGTGAAAGTTGTTTTAATCTCAGAACTGATTTTAGTCTCATTTATAGCCTGTGGTTCGGTAGATGTAGTCGTATCGATCGTATTCACTTCAGTGAGGATTGACATTGGCCGTGTAGTTGATTTTTCATCTGAAAGTTGAGTAGGCTAGCCGTATATCCAAAGTCTTATTAATCCTAGATTTTAGGCTTTAGTTTGAATCTAAAATCCCAAATCCCAAGTCTAAAATTCTTTGAGCCAGTTGAATGTGTAAATTATGACTGGCTTTATACGCCAAGAAATGAGCGCGAGGAAAAGTTCCTAGTAAACTTAAATCTCCTACTAAATCCAAGATTTTATGACGGACTGGCTCATTTGCAAATCTCAATGGTGGATTTAGCCAGCCTTCAGGCCCACAAACGAGTGCATTATCCAAACTGCCACCTTTAATTAACCCTGTTTTTTGCAAGTGTTCAATTTGATGCAGTAACCCAAAAGTACGCGCAGGAGCAATTTCAGCAGCAAAGCTAGCAGAAGTTGTTCCTTGTTCAGTTGTTAGTGACCAACTATGCCATTGATTACCAATGGCTGGTAGCTCAAAATCAATTCCGTAACTAAACCGGGTTTCTGGTGCTGGGAGGGCAGATACAAAAGCATCTCCTTCATAGATCCATAAGGGTTCTGTAATAGCCAAGGGAACTTGGTTATTAACGGTTTGTGATACTAAGCCAACTTGGGCAATGTTGGCTGTCCACACACTTGCTGAACCATCTAAAAGTGGGACTTCTGGGCCATCAATTTCAATCCGGGCATTATCCACGCCCATACCCGAAAGCGCTGCTAACAAATGCTCTACTGTGCGAACAGATACCTCACCCTTACCCAACTGAGTTGAGAGAACGGTGTGACTAACTGCTGCAACTTGGGCTGGAATGATTGGCAAATCCGGTAAATCTACCCGCACAAAATAGCGTCCACTTCCCGCCTCAGCAGGTAGTATCCGCACTTGGGTATTCACACCGCTATGCAGTCCCACCCCTATTTGGGTGATTTGGGCTGCTATAGTGTGCTGCTGCATAGCCGAAAAGTCAATATATTTCCTTTAGTATTTTTCATCATCTGTTTTGGTAAAGTCCCTGATATTCCCCGAAAAATGTCATTAATCCCTTTATCGGAACAGTATTGAGGTAAATGTAAAAATTAGCAAGCTAATCCAAAAAAGTTAATTGTCCTTTGTCCTTTGTGATTCACTAATGACCAATGACCAATGACCAATGACAAATTAGAATCTTTCGCCAATACCGAAATTAATCCGACTGTCACCCACATCGTTGATACCGTAGTCAATACGAATTGGCCCCAGTGGAGACTGGACGCGAACGCCAAGACCATACCCGAAACCACTACCATTTTTGTTTAACACTTCAGCTGCTCTAGTACTAGTTCCCAAGTCACTGCCGAGATCAAAAAATAGTGCGCCGCTGACTACTGAAAAAACTGGAAACCGATACTCAACTGATGCTTGCACATAAGAGCGTCCACTACCTAATGCTCCTTCTTCATAACCACGAACAGAGTTGCTACCCCCAAGGGTAAAAGCTTCGTAGGGAGGCAAGTCACCAAGGATGGTTCCTGCTTGCAGGTTAAATGCTAAGGTTTGTGCCCCTTTGCTGAAACTAAGCAGCTTGATGGGTAAATATTGGCTGTAGCTACCCCGAAATCTGGTAAGGAAAATGTTGCCTAGTCCGACGGGAACCGACTGATCAATCCCAAAGCGGAGATAAGAACCGCTAGTGGGTTGTAGGGGGTTATTACGGAGATCGCGCTGTGCCCCGACTTGCAGCAGTAGTAAATCGTCTTGACCTCCTGGAGACAAGGTAAGTGGAATTTCGATTGGTTGACCGTTGCTGGTAGGGTTTCCATTCTCATCAAGAGGAACTCCATCATTATTGAATACCGCTCCTGTTTTTTTGAGATTGCCATCGGCATCACGGGCGGAAACTCGCTGATACTGTATACCTGCTGAGGCAGTCCAGACGGAAGTTTTGTAAGGATTGGAGGACAGGGGACGGGTAAAGGTAACACCGCCGCCTATACGGAGAATGCGGGGGCGATCCTGAGAATCTGTATTAGTGGGATTAGCTGGGTCAAACGTCCTAACATCTTCATCTTTGCCATCAAAAATCAACGAAATAGAACTACGGCGGAAAATATTGGTTGTGTAGGAAGTCCGGTAAGGATCTCCTGCAATCCAGGGATCGGTATACCGCAGGTCAAACAGCAGTTCTCGTTCTCCCACCTGTACTTCTGCGCCCAGTTTTTGGTTTCGACCGTTCAGGTTTTGCTGTTGATAGCTTACTGTTCCAAAAAGTCCGCTGGCAGAACTAATCCCTGCCCCAGCTGCGATCGAACCGCTGCTGCGTTCAGCTACATTTACTACTACATCTACCTTGCTGGGGTCAGTACCAGGGTCAAGGGACACATTCACATCTTCAAACAGTCCCAGCCCATACACACGCTGTAGGTCTTTTTGTACTGTGTTGCGATTGAATACTTGTCCTGGCTTCAGTTCTACTTCTCGTGTAATGATGTAATCTTGTGTTCGTCCCCGAATCGGTTGTCCTTTCTCGTCTGTCTCTTGACCATCTTTATTGCGGAACCGGACTCTAATATTTTCTACTACCCCTTCTGCTACTTGCAAGGTAACAACTCCGTTTTCAGAGACTTGTGGCGCTCCAATCACGTTGGCTAGTACGTAGCCTTGGTCTTGATACCGCTTGTTTAACTGCTTGATGCCTTCTTGCAAGTCACGCAAGTTGAGGATTTTGCCATACTGCTCGCGAAATACCTCATCTACAGTATTAGCTGGTAGTACAGAAGCGACACCAGTGCCAGGATTGGCTTGCACTTCTACTTTGCTAAGAACAGGGTTAGGCTGCACCACAAAGCTGACTCGCACTCCCAAGGGGGTATCTTCTGGCGTTGCTTGGACGTTGGAGAAGAAGCCAGTACCAAAAATGGCGTTAATATCTTCTTGCAGTTGGCTACGGGTTGTGGTTTGCCCTGGTTGGGTACGAATTACTTTGTAAACTTGGCTTTCTAGTTCTGGTGATAGTTGCCCAGCCTGTGATTTAACTACTACTTCCGACACCAGTACGCGGGGGTCATTGGCTTCTGGGGTTGTGTTGGGTTGAGTATTTCCCGGAGTTGTAGTCGGTGGGTTAACATTCTGCGGATTGGGAGTAGTGCCTGGGCGTGGGGCAGGTGTTCTTTGTTGATTATCTGGAAATGGAATGTCTGGAGTACTTGATGGTTTTGGAGTTGTGGGTAATAAAGGTTCCGTTGTCGGTGGATTGACATTTTCTGGGACTGGAGTAGTCTCAGGTGTTGGGGAAGACGCTGGTTGTTGAATTTCGGGAGCGGGAGACGGCTGTTGAGTAGGGCTGGAATTGAGTTGAGAAGTTTGTGCCGTTTTTGGTGTTGTAGAGGCTGACACTTTTACCCCTGGAGTCGCGTAGGCGTAGCCCAACCCAGGTATCGCTGCTGGATTGGCAGGGTAAATTGCAATAACGCGGGATTGGGGACGCTCCCCTTCCATAACCGCTGTGGATTTAGATAGAGATTCTAGATTTTTACTAGAGTTAACCTGACCAGTGTCCTTTTCTGGCTGCTGATTTGTTTCTAGTGTCAAAACTTCTGTTGTCTGTTTTGAACTGTTGGCGGTTTCGGCATTTGCACTCAATGAACCACCCAAAGGGGCTGCAATTGCCACTGCTGCCAGCAATACGGGGGATAAACGCATTTTACTTATATTCCTCTTCACGACCACACACCATCACAAATAGTCATTAGTCATTGGTCATTAGTCATTGGTGAATAACAAAGGACAAATGACAATCCACACGAGTTTAATTGATTTTTATGCACTTAACTATTACTCTCTACTGCTTTTAGCACTCTTTGTAAAACTTCCTGGTAGGCATCCTCTACTTTTCCTAAGTCCCGACGAAAGCGGTCTTTGTCCATTACCCGGCGGTTTGAGTCTTCTTCTGCAATATCCCACAAACGGCAGGTGTCGGGGCTAATTTCATCTGCCAAGAGCAACTGCTGTTGTGAGTCCAAGCCAAACTCTAGTTTGAAGTCTACTAGGGTAATGCCGCACCGCTGCCAAAATTTATTGAGAAATTCATTGATTTGCAATGCTAGATGTGTAATTGCGTCTACTTGTTCCGCAGTAGCTAGTTCTAGCAGGTACAGACGATCGCGTGTCAACAAAGGATCTCCTAACTGATCGTTTTTGTAATAAAACTCAACCAAAGGCTGTTTCAGAATTGTACCCACTGATAATCCTGTTTGCTGACACAAACTGCCAGCAGCAATATTTCTGATTACTACTTCTAAGGGGAAAATCTTGACTGCCCTCACTCGCATCTGATTTGGGGCAGGGCTGTCGATAAAGTGAGTCTTTATACCATAAGCCTCCAACTGTTTAAAAAGCTGGCTGGAAATGCTACAATTGATTTTTCCTTTACCTTGGATACTGCCACGCTTTTGGGCGTTAAACGCCGTGGCATCATCCTTAAAATCAGCCAACAGGACTTCTGGATCGTCCGTTGTATAGAGAATTTTCGCTTTGCCTTCGTATAACTTGGAATTAACAGACATGGTGGCAGGTAAAGTTTTAGGCGATGGACAAAAGTTGTCCTTTGAGGCTTCACCATTTTATCTTTAGTTATTAACTATTAGCCATTGGTGATTATTTTAATGAGGGAGCAGGCAGCAAGGAAGAAGAATTTTCCCCTCCGCACCCTACTCCTGTGCCTCTTTCCAATGCCCAATGTTTAATGCCCTCTTTTTGGTGATTCTTCAGTAGCTAGTTGCCAGAGATTCAGAACTAAATCTCTAACTTTTAACAGAGGACAGTTTGCTTTTCTACATAGTATATTTACTTAAGTAAGCTTATAAAATAAAATGTACTTATTGTTGCAAATATAATTTGCTAAGATATTTGGGTATGTTTTAGTATGTATCTAATTGTTTCGACTGAAGTTGATTACAGTTTGAACTTCATAAATTAAGATGAGATAAATTGACAACTGGGAGGAAAGTCAAATATTCCCTCTGGTTACTTTAGCAGAAGCTTTTTTGTAACATTTACAACAAAAATATTTTAAGCTTTATCCTCTAGTCTCAAAATCTAAATTGACCAACTCCTGCATCAACAATTAGGAAAAGGATTTGGGTGATGGGTCTACCCCAGTCTCACAAAAGTAAAAATTAGGTTAGCTAGTGATTCAGCTTCAGAGATTCAAATAGAAGGAGAACTAAAGAAATTGGAGAATAAAATAGTGAACAAGGATGATTTTCTCTTCCCTCGTGGTCGCTACTACGGTCAAGTAAAGCCGGAAAACTTGGTTTTTAATGCAAATTTACAGGAATTTGCTCAACGGGTCAGCTACATTTGCAACTTAGAAACAGGTGGAAAACTACCTCCAGGTGCAGCTTACGAACAAATAAAGGATCTATGGAAACAGTTGAAACGCTCAAAAAAAGAGCTAGGGATTGGCGAAGATCCGTTTCAAGATGACCACGGAGAGGCTAAAGGTTGAGCCAGAGACGCAGAGAATTGGGCATTAGTCAGAAGGAGAATGACTAATGACTACTTAGAAAGCATTGTCCAGACACCATCCCAGGACTCTGGAGGCGGAGTTTGTTGATAATTCCTCGCACGTTCTAGGTGGATATCAACAGCTTGGTCTTGGGGTTGGATGCATTTGGCGGCTTCAAAACAGGCGATCGCTTGTGAGAAGTTGCGCGATAAATAAGCAGCGCGTCCAGTATGATAATGAAACAAAAACTCTTGAGTGTTGGCATCTAGGGGAGTAGTGCGATCGCCAATTAACTCGTAGATATTAACTGCCTGGTGTTTCCCTTTGACTCGAATTTTATCTAATTGGCGCACCCAAATGCGATCGCTGCACAATTGGTAAGTAAATTCGCTTAAAATAATATCACAGCCATAATCCTTTGTTACTGCCTCTAAGCGCGAACTCAAATTTACACCATCTCCAATGACGGTGTAATCCATTCGTTTGCGGGAACCAATATTACCCGAAACCACATCCCCAGAACTAATCCCAATGCCAATACGAATTTGTGGTTGCGCCTGGATAATTCGCCGCTGGTTAAATTCCTCCAAGCGTTGTCGCATATCTAACGCTGACTGCACAGCCCTCCAAGCATGATTTTCTGTAAGTGGTAACGGCGCACCAAATACTGCCATTAAGGCATCTCCAATAAATTTATCGAGAGTACCTTCGTGGTTAAAAACCGCCTCTACCATCGTTTCAAAATACTGATTTAGCAGCAATACCACTTCAGCTGCACCAAGATTTTCCGTCAGTGTTGTGTAGCCCCGGATATCAGAAAATAAGATGGTTACTTCCTTGCGCTCGCCTACCATTAAAGCATCTTCTCCCAGCGCCATCACTTGTTCAGCGACATGAGGCGTTAGGTAGCGAGACATGGTAGTTTTCATCCGTTTTTCCTGACTGATGTCTTCCAACACCACCAAACCACCGCGTACACCGCCTTCTGGGTTAGTCAGGGGATTCACAGTGAGATTAGTACTGCGCTCTAATGTTTGTACCTCATCAGCAGTGAGAAACTCAGATTGGGGAATGAGGGGTTGATTCCAGGGAATGAAAATATCGGGGTTAGTGCGATCGCGTACTGCTAAAATTGAGTGATGAGTCCCGCTACTGCTAACAGCACTCAGCACTTGATAAAGTCCCACCATCAAACTTTGCTCTGGCACATAATGTTTAGCTCCAGTTTTGAGACTATCTTCTAGTCGCATTTGGAGATTTTCAATCGGCACAACTTCCCAAACTAGGCGGCCAATCAAATTTTGTTCCCACAAAAGCTTGTTATTCTTGCTATTGGCGTCTCCTATCGGACAACCCAGCAACTCCAATGCTGCATCATTAATCGTGACAATTTGTCCTGCCATATCTGTAGAAATCACGGCATCTGACAGACTTTGTAAAATATCTTTTTGATACTGTTTTTCTAATAGCACATTTTCAAACAGACGAGCATTTTCTAAGGCAATTCCGGCTTGATTATTAAAAGCCCGCATAAACTCTTCATCAGAAGCAGTAAAACTCCCTTGTTGCTTATTAATTAATTGCGTCACACCAATCAATTCATTTGCAGAATTAAATACTGGCAAACACAGAATATTGCGAGTTACATAGCCAGTTTTTCTATCTGTCGTTGGGTCAAAACGGGGGTCTTTGTAAGCATCAGAAATATTTAAGGCTTCACCAGTGGAAGCTACATATCCAGCAATGCCACGGTTAGCAGGAATGCGGATTTCTATCAAGTTTGTGCCATCTGCCGCCGCTGCCACTTTCGTCCAGAGTTCGCTCATCTCTTTACGATATAAAAATAGTGTACTGCGGTCTGCCTGCATGAGAATTCGGGCTTGTTCCATGACTATTTGCAAAGTTGCTTCTAAATCCAGACTTTGCCCTAGTGTCTGAGTTGCCCGTAACAAAGCCGTTGCGCCTCTTTGATTACGAGCAGCAACATAAAAAGATTGGCAGCTTTCTAGAATAATACCAATAGAGGCGGCAAAGTCTCGAAAACGTTCTTCATCATCATGATTAAACGGAACATTCCCGGTTTTATTAGCTAGTTGTACTACCGCTACAGTCTTATTTTTACTACTAATAACGGGCATACATAAAATGTTATGTATTTTGTAGCCCATTTGTTTTTCAAGCTCTGGGCTAAATAGCGGATGAGTATAAGTTTCAGATATATTGAGATATTGACCTGTACTCGCAACATGACCAGGGATACCCACTGTAATGGGAGTACGAATTTCTAAGAATTTTTGAGTATTATCTTGGGGAACTTTCGACCACAATTGACCTTTGTCATAGTCAACTAAAAAAATAGCTGTATGTTCTGCTTGGAGAATTTGACCGATTTTGAGTGTGATGGCTTCTAATACTTTCTCCAACATAGTTTCTAGAGCTTCATTATTGATTAGTTCAATAGCTCTCAGAAATTGCTGGAACTCAGCAGTTATAAAGTCAAGTAAGCAAACAAATTCGTTAACAGATAAGTCTTTAACGCGACGCAGTAGGGCGTGAGTACGATTAACTTGAGTTAGTTCAGTTAATGTAGCCAAGACGCTGCCAGGGTTGGGGAGTGTCACGTCGCTTCGCTCCGAATTAAAAATTCAAAATTCAAAATTAATAATTACCATAAATAAATGGGCTTGTATCATGAGTCTGTTTCGGTTATGGGAATTTTAGATTTTAGGCATTGGGCAATAATCTTTCTTCTTCCCGTGCTAGCTCATCTCCCATTACCCTATTTTGTCAAGTCTTGAGAAAATATCACTTTTTGATAGTAATCTTGTAGCTGTCTGGTCGCAGCTGCCCAACCCCAACTTTCTGCTTCCTGACGAGCATTTTTGCGGATGATATCTCGTTGTTGTTTTTGTTCTAAGAGGCGAACAGTAGCAGCTAATGCCCCTTGAATATCTGCTGTTGGCTCAAAAAGATATCCATTTACGCCATCTGTCACAATATCGGGAATTCCCCCAGAACGGGCTGCTACCACCGGACAGCCAGCAGCCATCGCTTCTAGTAATACTAAGCCCAGTGTTTCTGTACGGGAAGGAAAGATAAAGGCATCAGCACTCGCAAAGGCAGAACCTAATTCTTGTCCCATGAGATACCCCACAAAATAAGTGTTTGTACCAGCAAAGTGTTTTTGCAATGCTTGACGGTGGGGCCCATCCCCAACTAATGCTAACCGCCCTTGGGGAATTGCTTCTAAAATTGGTTTGATGCGCTCAATCTCTTTTTCCGCCGAAAGCCGCCCAACGTAAAGTAGTAATGGACTTTCTGGATGATTTTGCGATAAGCGCGATCGCATCTCTACACTAGCTAAATCGGGGTGAAATAATTCTGTATCTACTCCGCGCTGCCATAAATCTACACGTTCAATACCGTGTGCTGTCAGTTCCTCAACCATTGCTGTGGAAGTACACAGATTCAAAGCTGCTTGATTATGAGCGCCTTTTAGCAGTTCCCAAAGAAACCCTTCTAACATAGCCAAACCGTAATGTTGGAGATATTGGGGTAAATGGGTATGATAAGACGCCACCAAGGGAATTTTGAGGATTTTGCTATAAAATATACCTGCTAAACCCAAAACTGCTGGATTTACGACATGAATAATATCAGGCTTAAACTCTTCTAAAACATAACCAATAGCTGGGCGGGGTAATGCCATTTGCAATTCTGGATACAATGGCAGAGGAAAGCCAGTAACACCGTAAACTTTAGCGCCTTTGTGTTCTGTGATGCCTCCATCTGGGGCAATCACCAGCACTTGATTACCACTGCGCTGTAGATGGTCAACAGTATGGCGTAGGCGCGTTACAATGCCGTCAACCTTGGGTAAAAAGGTTTCGGTAAATAAAGCAATTCTCATAAAAAACTATTCAGTCCAGGCAGATAATCTCAGCTTTGCTTGCGTTTCGGTATCAAACACAGAATAGACTCTCTCCTGTGGTGTAATCAACTCTGCACAGTCAGATTTAATGTTTTGCCTCTGTTTTTGTACAAAGTCCGAGATGTTCTCAATGTTCACAATCCAATCTTTGGCATAAGCAACTAGTACTTCACCACGTAACCCTAACTGAATAGCGCGTCTTTCTAATTTTGTCCCAGTTGGGTGATGGTCTGGGTCCCATTGTAGACGGACTTGTGATTGCTTCAATGCTTTTTGCCATATACTTTTATCGGGATAAAGTTCTGGAACGTAGCTGGAATGAACAGCCGCCGCTAAAATTTCATTAAAAGCCGAACGCTTAATCCAAATAGCTAACACTACCTCTTGTCCATTTTGTGTACCCCATCCAGAACGATACATCATCCAGAGGAAGTTAGGTTTTATCCAACTCATACGGTCAAAACTAAACTCACCACCAAAATAACCATAGGTGGCGGCGAAGTTACCAATAGATGGACGATACGCTTGATAAACAACAATTGAATGGTCGTCATATTGTGCTAAAATATGACGACCATTTTCAGGCCAATTACTGACTTGAGTTAAATAAGCTTCTGTTATCAGCCGCACGCAGAGTTTACCCTAATTTCTGTGCCAAGAGACTTTAGGCAGAATTTGTTTGTGATCAACTCGTTTCTGATACTTAATGGCAAAGTTTAACAGAGAATCGAGGAGAGAATCAGAGAGCAAGTGAGGCTGTAAACCTAAATCAAGCAATTTGGTGTTTTTCGCGTTGAAGTAATGTTCTTCCTTCTCAACTCTGGGATTATCTAGGTGATTGATTTCTACGTTCAACCCGATAGCGTTACCAGCTTTTTTCACCATCAATGCCAATTCGCCAACGCTGAATTGTTCGGTAAATTGATTAAATACGCGGAATTCTCCAGCTTCAGCAGGGTTAGCGATCGCTAATTCCACACATCTCACTGTATCCCGAATATCCAAAAATCCGCGAGTTTGCCCACCTTTACCGTAGACAGTTAACGGATGTCCAATGGCTGCTTGAATACAAAAGCGGTTTAGTGCAGTACCAAACACACCATCGTAATCTAGCCGATTAATCAATAGTTCGTCTATCCCCGTTTCTTCGGTTAAAACGCCATAAACTACACCCTGATTTAAATCAGTTGCCCGCAATCCCCAAATCCGGCAAGCAAAGTGGATGTTATGACTATCATGGACTTTGCTTAAATGGTACATTGACCCAGGCTGCTTGGGATAAGGTAAGGTATCCTTGCGTCCATTGTGTTCAATGGTGATATACCCTTCTTCAATGTCGATGTTGGGTGTACCGTATTCTCCCATTGTCCCCAGCTTCACCAAATGACAGTCGGGGAAATCTTCGCGCATTGCGTACAGTAAGTTCAACGTCCCAACTACATTATTGACCTGGGTGAGAACTGCGTGTTCTCGGTCAATCATGGAAAATGGGGCTGAACGCTGTTCACCAAAATGCACAAGAGCATTTGGTTGAAATTGCTGTAATGTTTTATGGAGAAATTCGTAATTTGTAATATCGCCGATGAACAAGTCGATCGATTTACCTGTCAAATCTTGCCAGCGCTGGAGGCGTTGCTGAATTAGTGCGATGGGAGTAAGAGTTTCGACACCAAGTTCATTATCCCAGTGCCGCCGCACCAAACTATCTAAAATTCCAACTTCATAACCTCGATTGGAAAGGTAAAGAGCAGTTGCCCAACCGCAATATCCATCACCACCAATAACCAGGACTTTCATTTTCACTAGTTTTTACTCGCTGATAGCTAAATTTATCAGGTTTCTGTCCCCTCTCAATCATCATTCTGAGGGAGATGTGGATTTTGGGGATTGGGGATTGGGTATGGAGAAGAGGCAGAGGGGCGGGGTGCTGCTGTTGCTGGGGGAAAACTCTTCTCCCTAGCTCCCTGCTCCCTTGCTTTTTCATCTCCTTTATCCCCATACCCCATACCTCAAGACTTCGTAATCCGATACTGCTGGGCAATGTAATAAAACAAACGATAGTAATCTTGAAATTTTTGGCTCTTGCTTCGTCCCCGCAAATGGTATTTCACTTGACCCTGAGTTAGTGTCAGTGTCATGGAACCTACTTGTTGATCAACTTCTACAACTACCACCCCAGAAACTCCTTGAGTGGTTTGAAAGTTTGGTTGTATCTTTTTCACAGACTCTTGATCTGTAACAATCGAATTTGGTAGCTGATGACTTGCCCATCCCCGAATTTCCACTGATTTGTCCTGTGGTGAAATAAACGCAATTCCATCATCGTTTGCTGGGGCTGCTAAAGGAGTCCAGGTACTCGGATATGGAAATTCAAAGCCATAACGAGAGTTAGTATAAGTTTTCCAGGCGATCGCTCCAGCGTTAAAATCATTTGCAGTACAACCCCACAAAATTATTAACAGGGCAATGACTCCGCTAACGCTGGCGGCAAACCGATAAATTCTTCGCCCCAAACTACAAGTTTTATTAGCAGTAGCCATTTACATTACACTTTTTGCCAAGATCAATACCTTGCACTAAAAAAGCACTCATTAAAAGTTCAATATTCTTTCAGGATATTTACCATTCTCTTTTAAGCTCTCAGTAGAGAAGCTTATAAAGAGTGCTTTATCAGACAGCTTATGTACAGTGCATCTCAGACAGCCGAGCTAACTTTAGAGCTTTTTCACTTCCAAACCAACACATCTTTACAATTTCCAGCCAATCTTTCGGTAATTTGTATCGGTAAGCCAAACGACCAAAAACCACCAGATATTGATATTTCTGGCTTACCAGATTCGGATGTGGCATCTCGCATTCACGCGCAAATTTGGAGAAATGGAGATGAATACCATATCACCGATTTGGGCAGTTCTAATGGCACATACATTAACGGCACGAAACTTCAACCTCAAGTTTTTTGTCCACTGCATCCAGGAGACAGAGTTTCACTTGGACAAGGAGACAAAATAACTTTCATGTTTAGGGTGCAGCAGCACTCTGCATCTGCCACAAAAAATCCTACACCAAACTCTGCACCAACAAAAATTACAGCACCTACCATCGGTAAAGAAGAGGAAGATCAAGTAATTCTTGCTAGTAAGCTTATTGGTTTAGGGCTAATTCTAGCAGGGATTACTTTTTTAAGTACAAGCATTTATATAAGTGTTTATTTACGCAGCACACCTGGGATTTTGCTGTGTATGGGAGGTATAGTAGCTCTAAATTGGGGTGGACGCGATAATCGGATACTGGGATGGGTGTTGATTGGCATCGGAATTGCCCTCTTCATCGCCAGTGGTGTGGTAATCGGTTCAGTGTCTCTTTTTTCGATGCTCGTGTCATTCGCTGGCGTTTCCTGTGGATATCAGTTGTTTACAACCGGAAAGGTGTTCAACTTTAATCCGCTGACGCTCCAAATCACTAGAAAATAAGCCAAGCCCGGCAATCATTACTTTATTGTTGTTGGTTTAGCGATCGCTAATTCCCAGTTTCAGCCTGATTCATTAGCATCTCATCTCCAAATATAAATAAATGTAACGAAAGTGCCGTTAAAACGTTTTACTGTCTTGACAAGCAAGAAAAGAACCGATAACTTGATATACATACCCGGGTAAGACCGTTAAAGAGTTATATGCAAACGCAAACTAAGCAAAAGGTCACTTTGTATTTATCGTCAGAGTTGCACAGAAAACTGAAGATTCGTTCAGCAATCGATTCCGAGCCAATGTCAGAACTTGCCGAGCGTGCCCTTGGTTTTTACCTGTCTAATCAAGAATTAGTTGACGAGTTAGAAGATTCTAGTTATGGGCGGACTCATAGAGTTTATTCATGCCCGACTTGTGATAGCTCACTAGTATTACGTGATGGGGAACTGGTTACTTTAGGCAATCAACCAGGAGTAGTTGGTCAAGAGCATCTTTCTATTGATGAGATGGATGAAGATGAAACCAATCCCAAGGGCGAGGAAGAGTTAGTTCCTTGCTAGATAAATATTCATGATTTGGTTGTCTTTACCAGAAGTAATGTCTCTACTGTCTCTATAAGGTCTCAAGTAGGTCGAAGTATGAAAGAAGAGCTCAATATCCTAATTCAAGCTCAATACCCTTTAATCTACCTTGTGACCTCCGAGGAAGAGCGGGCCGAGCTAGCAGTTTCCACAATCGCCCAGTTGTTAAAGCCCCAGCGCCGAGTATTTATTTGGACAGTAACGCACGGGATTGTCGAGTATGGTCAGCCCCGGAATGTTACTCAACATAATACCGTGTCTCCAGAGGCGGCGATTGAGTGGATAATTCGGCAGAAAGAACCAAGTATATTTATTCTTAAAGATTTACACCCCTTTATAGATGCGCCTGCGACTAACAGATCGCTACGTGATGCGATCGCTAGTTTCAAGGGTATGCAGAAGAACATCATTTTGATGTCTCCAATGCAACAAGTACCTATAGAACTGGAAAAAGAAGTTGTCGTTCTCGACTTTACATTGCCAGATATGGCTGAGTTGAACAAAGTCTTAACTCACCATATAGACCAAAATCGTGGTCGCCGACTGACAACAGAAGCCAGAGAAAAACTTCTCAGAGCCGCTTTAGGTCTAACTAAAGACGAAGCTGAAAAAGTCTATCGTAAGGCACAGGTAACTACAGGGCGTTTGACGGAAGATGAAGTAGATATCGTTTTATCTGAGAAAAAGCAACTAATTCGGCGCAATGGCATCTTAGAATACATTGAAGAAGATGAAACCATTGATGCTGTAGGTGGCTTAGAAGAGTTAAAAAGATGGCTCAAGCAACGCTCTAACGCCTTTACAGAAAGAGCGAGAGAGTATGGTTTGCCTCAACCAAAGGGGATGTTAATTTTAGGAGTTCCCGGTTGCGGTAAATCGTTGATTGCCAAAACTACTTCCCGGCTGTGGGGTTTACCACTGCTACGGTTAGATATGGGGCGAGTCTACGACGGCTCAATGGTGGGACGAAGTGAGGCAAATCTGCGAAACGCCCTGAAAACAGCAGAATCTATTTCCCCAGCGATTTTATTTATCGATGAATTGGATAAATCCTTTGCTGGTAGTGGAGGTTCATCTGATTCTGATGGGGGGACTTCAAGTAGAATCTTCGGCTCCTTCCTTACATGGATGCAGGATAAGAAATCACCAGTGTTCGTGATGGCAACTGCCAACCGAGTAGAACGCTTACCTGGCGAATTCTTGAGGAAAGGACGCTTTGATGAAATATTCTTTGTCGATCTGCCAACACCGGAAGAACGGCAGCACATTTTCAATATTCACCTGACGAAACGCCGTGAAGACATCTCTCGATTCGATCTTGAGCAACTAGCCAAGATGTCTGACGGATTTTCTGGGGCAGAAGTTGAGCAAGCGATCGTTGCGGCAATGTATGAAGCTTTTGCCCAAGATCGGGAGTTCACCCAACTAGATATTATTGCTGCACTGAAGGCAACATTGCCGCTGTCTCGAACGATGCAAGAACAAGTAACGGCTCTGAGAGATTGGGCCAGACAGCGCGCCCGCCCCGCAGCATCCTCCGTAGCTGAATATCAGCGAATGGAGTTTTAAAAGCTTTCCTCTGCCATCCCAGGGGGAAAGGCTAGCTGAAAATGCTAGCAGTTATAAGAAAAGCCGCATCCTGTTAAGCGCGGCTTCGCCCAAAACAAACCGTTGTCGTTTTTCTCAATCTTCTCATTGGAGGAAACCCAAATGTCTCACTTTAGCACCCTGCGTACCAAAATCACCGATGCCGAAATCCTCAAGGCTTCCTTGCGCGACCTCGGTATTAGCGTAAAGACTGAAGCTGATGTCCGTGGTTATAACGGTCAGCGTGTCCGTTCTGACATCGTTGCCGTGTTGGAAGGCGAATATGACCTCGGCTGGTCTCGCAATAGCGATGGTTCTTTTGACCTAATCGCTGACTTGTGGGGCGTTGCTAAGAAGCACAACCAAACCGAGTTGATCAACTCAATCAACCAAAAGTATGCCGTTAACAAAACTTTGGCTGAAGTAAAACAGCGCGGTTTGCAAAACGCCAATGTGAAGTTGGTATTGCAATAACAATTTCTCTGCGCGTTCCCAAAGCTGCACGGGTTAACCATATAAATAGCGGTTAGCCCGCTTTTTTATCGGGACTGAGATTTATTTCTCAGTCCCGATTTTTATAAAATTGTATTCTTCAGTCGCACTCAGCTAAACATGAATAAGTCTAGCTCATCTACATTGTGAATAATAAGCTATGTTAGGTTGAGCTTCGGTACGTATTCTGTCTTTAATTTCTGCGTTATTTCTCTTTAATGCTTTCTCATGGTGAGCTAGTGTCTCATCGACTTTACCTATTTTTACATCTGAATAGTTAGATAATCTCGGTCTAACAGTTTGGCTAAATGGATGACCAGACATTTGCTCTATTTCTTGAACTTTTTCTTGTAATTTTTGAGCAGTACGAAGAGCGATTTAGCATTACGAATACCAACTTCTACTTGTTCAGCTATTTTACCGTGTTTTGTGCTTGTATTTACCAAGATATTTTCAGGAGTAGCTAAAAAATCACGGACTTTATCAACTTCTTGAATAGCTCTAAAAAAGGCTTGATCTTGTTTACTTGTGTAAAATATTCCTGAAATTCAAATCCGGTTGACATTACTCGAACCTTGCACCTAGATGGATTAAATCTTACCCTAGCTCGAATTGTGCCACTTTGTTTCCAAGCTGATTGCTGATCAGGCAAGTCCGCTTGTCAATAGTATTTGAGACGCGCTAACCCTGAGAAGCAATCGCAAGATATCGGATTGCTTCACTTCACTACGTTGCGCCCGCAATGACAATTTGTAACTTGAGTTTGATATAACTTGCATATCTGGGATGCTCACGACGAAAAGTATTAACTATAACTTATATATAGGTTATTTATATATAAAATTAGCTTTGGTATAAATGATGGAAAGATTACGCACCACAAAGTTTTTGGTTGTGTGCGATCGCTGAAAATTATTAGTCAAATCGGCAATTATCTTACTATTATCAATCGCTTATTAGACAAAATTTAATGTTTATTTTATATATAGCTTCTACAGTGAACAGTAATCCGTGAACACTGATAACTGAATATTGGTATTTCGCCAAAAGATGAAATTGATAACAACTGATGATTCTTGAAATTCTTCCTCAAGCTGGAGACAAATGGCGAGACACCTGTCCTACTCTTCCTACTATGGAACTAGGAAAACCAGTCAAAATTTCAGATTTAATCCGTGAACTTCGGCAGCAACTCGATCTCTCTCAAGAAAAGTTTGCAGCCAAGTTGGGAGTTTCTCTGCGAACAGTAAATCGTTGGGAGAACGGATCTACAGTGCCTTCACAAATGGCACTAAAGCTAATTGAAGAAATGTTAGAGAAGATGGGCGAACCCAAAAGACTGATGAACGAGTATCTCCCAAAACCGGAGCAACGGGAGGACTCTTAAGATGATGGTGAAAGTACCAGAAAAAATTTTGATGATGCGTTCTCGGTTAATAGCTTATGGTGTGATGATTTTGACAATCATAGCGGCGCTACTGTTGACAAAACTGTTACTGCCAGTTTTTGAACCGAGCGTATTTACATTATTTTATGCAGCTGTAGCAGTGAGCGCCTGGTATGGCGGTATGAGACTGGGAGTATTAGCGATCGCTTTATCGGTTGCAATCTCGCTCTATTTTTTGATGGAGCCAGTCTACTCCTTCCATTTCCTCAGCCTGAAAGTTTTGGTACAACTAACCACATTCTCACTCGTATCTTTTTTAATTACCGCCCTTTCTTCAGAGTTACAAACTGCTAGACGCAAAGCAGAGACAAGCCTAAACTTGTTGCAAAATAGCGAAATGCGGTTTAGCCGACTGGCAGAATCCAACATCATTGGGGTTGTCGTAACTGATATGAATAATGGCTCGATCGTGGAAGCCAATGATGCTTTTCTGAACATGATCGGCTATACGCGAGAAGATTTGTCTGCTAATCAAATGAACTGGCGCGAGATTACCCCGCCTGAGTATCTGATTTTAAGTGAGCGTTTAGTGGCAGAACTGAAAACTACCGGAGTCTGTAAGCCTTTTGAGAAAGAATACATTCGTAAAGATGGCGATCGCATTCCGGTTCTGCTCGGTTCTGTAATGTTGGGAGACACTGAAGAAACCGTCATTGGCTTTGTTGTTGATTTGAGTGTACGCAACCAAGCAGAAGTAGCATTAAAGCAAGCTAACGAGCGGTTTGAGTTAGCCGCCTCTGCCGTCAATTGTCTCATCTATGATTGGAATCTAGAACAGAATACCGTTGAAAGAACCGAGGGGTTAACCCGAATTTTGGGCTATTCCCTCGCAGAAGCTCAACCAACGGGTAATTGGTGGTGTGAACTTGTCCATCCAGAAGATTTGCAACGTGTACAAGAAGAGGCGGTAGTTGCTTTGGCAAATAGCGATCGCTATACTGCTGAGTATCGAATTCGCCACCAGAATAATCAATATATACACGTATTAGATCAGGTGGTAGTGGTACAACGTGATGCTGATGGAAATCCAGTACGCTTAGTTGGTAGCACTACAGATATCAGCCCTCGCAAGCAGGCAGAGAAGGCAATTCAAGCAAGCGAGGAGCGGCTCAGGAGTTTTGTCAAAGCGAATGTAGTTGGTATTATTTTTGGTGATGTTAATGGTAGCATCACGGAAGCCAACGACGAGTTTTTGCGAATTGTCGGCTATACCCAAGAGGATATTCAAGCAGGGAAATTACGATGGGCTGATATTACCCCCTCTGAGTATCTTTATTTAGATGAACTAGCTATTGCTGAGGCAACAGCGAAGGGAACCTGCACTCCTTATGAAAAAGAATGTATTCGCAAAGATGGTTCCATCGTGCCGGTTGTCGTTGGCTATTCCCTTTTGGGAGAATCTCGTCAGAAATCAGTCGCATTAATTCTGGATATTAGCGATCTCAAACAAGCGAAAAAAGCGCTGAGTCAGAGTCAAGAGCAATTTCAAGCTTTTATGGATAATATCCCCGCCGCCGCCTGGATTACCAATGCAGAGGGGCGTGTACTTTACCTCAGTCCAACTTATTTGAGGACATTTAATTTAGCAAAAAATAAGGCGATTAATAAAAACATTGTTGACCTCTACCCAGTCCAAATCGCTCAACCCCTCCTCGATAACATTAGAATAGTTGCCGAGACGAATCAAGTTATTCAAACTATCGAGTCTGCTCCACGCACAGATGGCACTCTTGGCGAATTTTTGATCTATAAGTTTCCCATTGCCGATGCATCTGGGCAACGCCTAGTAGGGGGAGTTGCGATTGACATCACCGAACGCGAACGCGCCCTTCGCGAACGTCAGCTTGCAGAACAAGCCTTACAAGAGCGCAGTGAACGACTTAAACTCCTCTCAGAAACAACCAGTGATTTGCTTTCAACCGAGCGCCCCTTGGATCTCATGAACAGCTTGTTTAGCAAACTATCGGCGCAGATGGATTTGCATTTTTACTTTCACTATCTAATTGATACACACGAAAACAAGCAGAAACTTCGATTAGTGGCTTGGAACGGTATTACTGATGAAGTATTTCAAGCAATTGAATACCTGGAATTGAATGAGGGGATGTGCGGACTAGTGGTGCAAGAACGCCGTCAAATCGTCGTCAATAATGTGCCGCATTCTACCCATCCAAATGCTCACATTCTCCGTGCTTTAGAAATTACAGCTTACGCAGGTCAACCATTAATTGCTCAGGGTAAGCTGCTTGGTGTCCTTTCCTTTGCTAGTCGCACCCGTACTCACTTTACTTCTGGGGAAATTGCTCTATTACAAGCAACTTCCGATCAGGTAGCGGTTGCTCTGGAACGCGCTCAGTTAATGGCTTCGTTACAGCGACGGAAGGAAGAATTGATCCAAGCTAACCGAATCAAAGATGAATTTTTGGCGGTTCTTTCTCACGAACTTCGCACGCCGCTAAACCCAATCCTGGGATGGTCGAAGTTACTCCAAATGAAAAAGTATGATGAAGCAACCACTACTCGCGCTCTGGAAACCATTGAGCGCAATGCCAAGTTGCAAACTCAATTAATCGAAGATTTGTTAGATGTATCTCGCATTCTGCAAGGTAAACTGAGTCTGAATATTGCTCCTGTGAATCTGGAAACTGCGATCGCCGCAGCCATAGAAACTGTACGTCTAGCTGCTGAAGCCAAATCTATTAATTTGAAATTTACAATTTTAGATTTTGAATTAGAAAATTCTGACAGAAATTTAGAATCGATCCATTTTAATCAGCAACCAGACAATCTCAAATCCCCAGTTCAAATTGTGCTAGAAACACCCCAAAGTCGCAACTCCAAATTTTTAGTAACAGGTGATTCCAGTCGCTTGCAACAAGTTATCTGGAATTTACTTTCCAATGCGATTAAGTTTACACCCCAAGGTGGACAGGTAGAAATCAGTTTACAGTCTATTGGTTCTCAGGTTCAGCTGCAAGTGCGTGATACAGGTAAGGGAATTAGCTCTGACTTTTTACCTTATGTCTTTGACTACTTCCGACAAGCTGATGGCGCAACCACTAGAAAATTCGGCGGACTGGGATTGGGATTAGCTATTGTTCGTCATATTGTCGAGTTACATGGCGGCACAGTTAAGGCAGAAAGTTTCGGTGAAGAACAGGGAGCAACCTTTACAGTCATGTTACCGCTGATCGAGATCGATCTAAATAGTCACCAAGTTGTCTCTCGACCTGATGATTTGCCCGATTTAAATGGGTTGAAAGTTCTGCTTGTAGATGATGAGCGTGATACGCGAGAATTAATTGCTTTTATTTTAGAGCAATCTGGCGCGGTAGTAATTCAGTCTGCATCGGCGATAGAAGCACTAGGAATTATGCCTCAGTTCCAGCCAAATCTGCTGTTAAGCGACATTGGAATGCCGGAAGTAGACGGCTATATGCTGATTCGTCAAATTAGAGCGATGTCACTAGAAGAAGGAGGGGAAATTCCGGCGATCGCCCTGACAGCTTATGCTGGTGAGGCTGATTATCAACAGGTAATTGCCGCCGGATTTGAGCGGCATATCACCAAGCCTGTGGAGCCAGCTAAATTACTTCGAGCGATCGCTAACCTAATTTATCAGAAGAATTCAGAACTCAGGAGTCAGAATTCAGTATGAATTCTATAGGAGTATTCTGAATTCTGTATTCTGACTCCTGTTTTATAGTCGTAGCAATTATTAATTGAGTCTCTCAATTAAGTTTACAACTCGTTCCTTAACTTCATCTCGAACGCGGCGAAAAGTTTCAATTGATTGCCCTGCGGGGTCATCAAGTTGCCAATCTTCAAACACCTCTCTTAATACCCACTCTTCAGGTAAATTAACACCACAACCACATAATGAAATCACAGCATTATAATCATCAGCATTGAAATCACTTAAAGGCTTAGAAGTTTGATTGCTAATATCAATCCCAATTTCCGCCATAACCTCAACAGTGACAGGATCTACCTCACTTGCTGCCAAACCTGAACTAGCAACAGCAACTTTACCTTCTCCTAATATTCGCGTAAATCCCTCTGCCATTTGCGATCGCCGCGAATTATGCTTACAAACAAACATTACCTTCTTCATCAATTCTTACCTTTGCGTCCTTAGGGTCTTGGCGGTTCGTTTTCTCTTCTTTCTTTTTACCCACAACACGACTTATTAACAGCCTGTCCCACCACCAAATTTTGTTCTGGCGTTGTATCTCCCACCTTCACCACAAAGACTTCCCAGCGATTCCCATCTGGATCTGTTACCCAAACTTTATCTTGCAAAGCGTAGCAACAATCAGTATCATCCTCAGTAAATAATGCCAATCCTGCCTCCGTAAACCTTTGGATAGCCGATCGCACTTCTTCTGTACTTTCAACTTGTACACCCAAGTGAGACAATGCACCACCAACCTGAATACTAGATGCTAAATTTAGTGTTAGATTTAACGCTGGACTAGAAATATCAAACTTGGCGTAGTCATGCTTATATTTCACAGGTTCGACGCCAAACATTGCCCGATAAAATGTTACAGACTTCTCAATATCAGTAACATTCAAAGCCACATGAGTTTTTAGCAGTGCCATAATTTTGCTCCTCGTCGGATTTTTCAAATATTTAAAAGGTTCTTGACTCAGATGTTGTAAAATAACGTTTTTCAAACCAGAAAGCAACATTAACCAGACCAATCAACACAGGCACTTCTACCAGAGGCCCGACAACAGCAGCAAATGCCACACCCGAATTAATGCCAAACACTGCGATCGCCACTGCGATCGCCAGTTCAAAATTATTTCCGGCGGCTGTAAACGCAACACTGGCGGCTCTAGAATAGTCTGTCTTAATCTGCCAAGCCATATAAAAGCTGACCAGAAACATAATGACGAAATAGACGATCAGCGGAATTGCAATCTTCACTACATCTAAGGGTATCTGAACAATCAAATGGCCTTTCAAGCTGAACATAACCACGATTGTAAATAGCAGAGCAATCAGCGTAATCGGGCTAATTTTAGTCACAAATTCCTCATGATACCACTGCTTGCTTTTCACTTTTACTAAAAAGAAACGAGTGAAAAATCCAGCTAAAAAGGGAATACCAAGATAGATAAATACACTTTTAGCAATCTCGGCAATGCTGACATTAACAACATTGCCTTTTAACCCAAATAATGGCGGTAGCACAGTGATGAAAAACCAGGCATAAGGACTATAAAAGATGACTTGAAAAATACTATTAAAGGCAACCAATCCAGCCGTGTACTCTGTATTACCTCGTGCCAAATCACTCCAAACAACTACCATTGCAATACAACGGGCTAATCCAATCAGAATCAATCCCGTCATATATTCTGGATAACCGTGTAAGAAGATTGCCGCCAGAGAAAACATCAAAATTGGCCCAATAATCCAATTCTGAAGTAGTGACACACCAAGAATTTTTCCGTTGCGAAATACATCTCCTAACTCTTCGTATCGCACCTTAGCTAGTGGCGGATACATCATCAAAATTAACCCGATGGCAATTGGTATATTGGTTGTTCCTACTTGGAACTGGTTGATAAACGCTTCTACTCCCGGAAAAAAATAGCCAATACCAACACCGATTGCCATTGCTAAAAAAATCCACAAGGTCAGGAAGCGGTCAATAAAGGAGAGGCGTTTGGAAGTTTTTTTGTTCATTAGAGAGTTCATACAACTGGCATTATTCAAAGTTTCATCATGAACAAGTTGGTTGGTTTGGATGATTGTCCATGCCTAAAACTATCCTTTGTAACCGTCGGCGATCGCTAAGTTTTAGTAGATGAATTGGGTGTAGCTGTGCAACTGATCGCAAAAGCCAACACTCCAAATAAGAGCGCTAATTTTTTTGCTATTGCGTTCATTGACTTCACCGTTATCGGTAATTTTGAAAGGATGTTTATATCATTTCAAAAAAACTTGATATGTCAATAACAAGCATAACACTACACATAAAAATTCATCAAAAAAAGTTGATATATAGCAATTGGGGCAATAGTTTGTAGGGACGCACAGATGTACATTAGACATCTCCGAAAATGAATGTAGAGACGTAGCACTGCTACGTCTCTACAAGTGTTTTGTTGCCCATTCTGAACTGTATTGCTTTAAAATCTTGTCCTAATCGCAGCAGGGACGCGCAGATGAGATTACCTGATTATGGGTAAAATCTGCCAAATATTTCTCTAAAATACTGAATTGGGGCAAATTCAAACTGTAATAAATCCAACGTCCTTCCTGACGGGAGTTAACTAAGCCAGCTTCTTTGAGGGTTTTGAGGTGAAAAGATAGTTTCGACTGACTTACCCCCAAGACTTCGCACAAATCACATACACATAATTCTCGCTGGCGCAGCAATTCCAGCACACTAATCCTGAGTGGTTCGGAAAGAGCATGAAAACCAGCAGCAATTAAATAAGGAATAGTAGTAGCTGAAGAAGTTGGCATCAATGATATTGATATTATAAGGATATGTTATCTCTATTTTGAACTAAAAACTATAGCTTAGGTGCGTAGCAATACCTTTCGGTTAAGGGGAAAAGGGGAACGGTAAAAGGGAAAAGAAAAACCTTTAACCTTTACCCCTTAACCTTTTCCCCAAACCCAATTTCAAGTTAAAAATGCTTAACCGAACAGTATTGAGGTGCGTAGACCCTTGTTGCCAGACATCGCGGTTTTAAAGGGCGTAAAATTATGCAAGTCTATTTTTTGGCGATCGCACTCATCAATAAAACAAAACGCTTGTAGAGACGGCGATTTATCGCGTCTCAAAAACTTTGTACCTCATGCGAAAGGAAATCATCGTATAATATTTTACTTTTGATTTTGAAGAACCACTGTGTCTGCTGCACCCAGTTGCAGAGCATAGAGGTTGGCATAGACACCTTGCTGATTGACGAGTTCGTTGTGAGTACCCTGCTCGACAATTTGTCCCTGCTGAATGACTAATACTTGATCTGCCTGAGTAACTGTACTGAGACGGTGGGCAATTACGAAACTGGTGCGACCTTGGAGCAAACGAGCGATCGCACTTTGCACTAGAGCTTCTGTGCGGGTATCGATGCTGCTAGTGGCTTCATCCAGAATCAGAATTCGAGGATTAATTAATACCGCACGAGCAATACTGATGAGTTGTCGCTGTCCTTGACTCAAAGGTGCGCCCCGTTCGCCCAATTGAGTTGTATAACCCTGTGGTAGTGAGGTAACGAACTCATGTACATTTGCTAATTGTGCAGCTGCTTCGATATCAGCTTGAGTTGCATAAGGAACTCCAAAAGCTATATTTTCGGCAACTGTGCCGGTAAACAAAATATTATCTTGCAGAACGATGCCAATTTGACGGCGCAGACTTGCTTGAGTCACACTACGCACATCAATATCATCAATTTTCACTGCACCGCCAGACACATCATAGAAGCGCAAAATCAAATTAATAATTGTACTTTTTCCTGAACCGGTCTGTCCTACTAATGCAACCATCTGCCCTGGATAGGCGTGCAAATTCACTCCTTTGAGAACCAGTTGATCTGGGTTGTAGCCAAACTTGACATTCTCAAATGTCACCTCACCTTGAATAGGCGGCATTTCTGTGGCATCGGCTGCATCTTTGAGTTCGGACGGTTCATCTAGTAATAGAAAGATTCGCTCTAGTCCGGCGAAGGCAGATTGAGCTTGAGTATAAAACTGGCTGAGAATTTGAATCGGGCGGAAAAACTGCTGGACGTAAAGTAAAAAGGATGTCACTACACCGACAGTTGCAGCTCCCGTTACCGCCAGATAACCACCATAGGCTAGGACGCCTGCGGTTGCTAGTGTGTTGAGAAAATCGATAGAGGGCAAAAAGGCCGAAGTAATTGCCACAGCCTCAACGTTGGCATCTCGATTGGCGGCGTTAAGAACGTCGAATTCTTCGATATTCATCTGTACGCGATTAAATGCTTGTGCTTCTCGCACACTGCCAATATCTTCTTCCAACTTTGCGGAAAGCTCCCCAATAGTTTGTCGGGTGACGCGAAATCTGGCTCTCGCCCAACGTGCAAATAAGCTTGTGGTAAAAATCATCAGTGGCACAACCAAATTACTCAACAAACCGAGTTGCAGGTTGATTGAGAGCATTGCAATCACAATGCCAACTAAACTGAAAGTGTTGCCTAGCATTTGAGCGACTGTCAATCCAAATGCCTGATTTACGGTGTTGACATCATTTAGCAAGCGGCTCATTAAATCGCCTGCTTCGCTGCGGTCAAAAAAGCTGAGTGGTAGACTTTGGATTTTCAGGAAAATATCTTGCCTCAATTGAGCCAGCAATCGCTGCATAATCCAGCCGACTCGAATAATTTGACCGCGAGTTGCCAAGACACCAATCCCATAGTTAAGCCCTAATAGTCCTAATAATTGCAGTAGTCCTTGCAAATTACCTTGTGCAATCAGATGATCGATCGACCAGCCAAGAAAGAATGGCCCAATTGCCTGGGTTATAGCACCAATTAATACTAATGTGATGGCGATGGGAATTTCTTTGCGATAGAGTAGCACATATTGCAAAAAGCGCCGCAGGGTGGAAAGTTTCTGACTCGTCTGCTCAGATGCAACAACAGGAAGAGTGCCTCTCATAAAAATTTTGGATTTTGGATTTTGGATTTTGGATTAAAAGTCTTTATCAAAACAGAATTCAGGAGTCAGAATTCAGAATTCAGTTGTGTATTGTCTATGAATGGGAGATTTCAATATGAGCGTTCAGTCGAATTCTGAATTCTTCTTCAATACAACCCTGTGAGCAAAATTAATGATGCTAATTGCGGATCATTTTTTCTCCTTTGGTTTTACCTGAGATTCCAAAATCACACCGTAGAGTGGGCTAGTTTGCATCAATTCTTCGTGAGTGCCTTGTGCTACCAGTCGTCCTTTATCCATGAGAAAAATGCGATCGGCATTCTGGACGGTGCTAATGCGTTGAGCTACTACAAAGGTTGTACAAGCTTTTTGGTGCATTAAGTGATCTAGTTCAGCTTGAATTTGGGCAGCAGTTCTGGCATCCACAGCCGAGGTGCTATCGTCCAAAATCAGAATGCTGTAATCGGTTAACAAGGTACGAGCAATCGCAATTCGTTGTTTTTGTCCACCAGATAAACCTACACCTCGTTCACCGACAATCGTCTCGTAGCCATCGGGTAGACCGCTAATAAAGTCGTGCATTTGGGCGGTTTTTGCAACTTCAATTACCTCTTCTAAGGTTGCGTTGGGTTTGGCGTAGGCAATATTTTCGCGGATTGTGCCAGAGAAGAGAGTAGTTTCTTGAAATACAATCCCAATACGCGATCTGAGGCTTTTGAGTGTGAAACTTGTGACATCTCGTCCGTCAATGCGAACTGCTCCCTTTGTGACATCGTAAAAGCGGGGAATCAAGTTCATAATTGTGCTTTTTCCCGAACCAGTCATGCCAAGAACGGCGATTAGCTCATTAGGCTTGGTTTCAAAAGATACTTCTTTGAGAGTTTCGGTTGTCGCTCCTGGATAGCGAAAGGAAACATTTTCAAAGGTAATTCTACCACCGCAGGTGTCAAAGGGGACAGCACCGGGGCGATCGCGAATTTCTACTTCTGCATCTACCACTTCGTAGACTCGTTCGGCGGAAGCAGCGGCTTGAGCGATCGCAGGTGCGGCAAATCCAATCAACAAAATCGGTTGGAGAATCAATGCTAGGTAGGAGTTAAAGGCCACTAGTTCGCCAATGGAAAATCTACCCCCAATTACCTGCGCTCCCCCGTAGCCGAAAACTGCCAGTGTGACTGCATTACTCAGCAAAAATATTAATGGGAAGGTATTACGGATGGCGCTAATGGTCTTCATGTTCGCCTTGACTAGGCCATCATTCAGGGTTGTGTAACGCGACCTTTCGGTTGACTCCCGCACAAAGGCTTTCACTACCCGGATGCCTAGCAAGTTCTCTTGTAATACAGCATTCAGATTGCTCAGTTGCTCTTGTACTTGCCGAAAAAGTTTGTTATTTTGGCTGATGAATCGTGCCATCAACCAACCGGCCATAGGTACTACTGTCAGGGTAATCACGGCTAATTGCCAATTCATCACCAGTAACAGTACCGAAATACTTACCAATGTCACAATTGAACCGACAACCTGAATTAAGCTAGTGCCAACAAAGGTACGAATCTGCTCAATATCGCTGGTGACACGGGTTAGGAGTTGGGAAGTCTGCGCCTGGTCATGAAAACTGAAACTGAGATTTTGAATTTTGCTGAAAATTTTGTTTCGCAGGTCATAAGCAACACCCTGAGATACTGCTTCTGCTAGATAGCTTTGTCCAAAATTAAATACACCACGAGCGATCGCGGCTACTACCATCCAAGCGGCGCTGTATAGCACAATTTGGAGGTTTTTTTGCGATATCCCCTCATCAATTCCCCAGCGAAATAGTTGTGGGGTGACAGCGTTAGCGATCGTCAACAGCAACAGACTGACCAATGCTCCCAGTGAAGTCCATCGGTAAGTACTTAAACTTTTCAGCACGCGCTGGGTTGGCTGTATCAACGAAGTTTCCTGGAGTTCTGGTTGCTGAACCAATGGTATTCACCCTATATCTTTGGAAAATTATCGTACTTTGATTGTAAAAAAACAATTGGCCATTATGTAGAGTAGCGAATGGGGGATTAGAGATTAACCTTCTATTTTTGGTGGAAATTCTGAGTTTTGAGACAGTGGTATGGGAGAATACCTGTTTGGCAAGCATTGCGGCTCATCCATTTCCAGACCGAAGAAAACCAAAGAACAAAAATAATGGCTCAAAATTTTCATAGCAATTCCCAACTTCCTTCAGATATCTCAACTACTATCAGTCGCACAGCCAAGCCAAGTTCTGAGTTCTACTCTCTTTTTTCTGAAGCAGAAGTTTTAGGAATAATTGATGCTTTAGAAGTTAGGCGAGAAATACCTCTAAAGTATTCTTATAAAGGTAGAGGTGCAAAAATTTGGGACGATTTTTATCTAAAATATGTTATTCCTAAATGGTATGGAAGAGCAAATGTAGAAATTGATCTTTTAAAGAGTAATTTTAAATATCTGAATAGCAATATCAAAACTGGCGAGAGAGTCAACATTGTAGATGTTGGTGCCGGAAATTCCTATCCTGTTAAAAAATTTATCCGCAGACTCAATAAATTAGGGAAGGTTAATAAATATATTGCCTTAGATATTAGTGATGAACTACTTCAGGTATCCAGAAATAATTTTAAAAAATGGTTTCCACTAGTCAAATTTATTAGTTCCACAATTGACATAGAAAATAGTTCTATACCTAAAACTTTGTTTCAAAATCAAACTAGTCTTGAAATTGACGACACAGCAAAAATATTTTTACACTTAGGAGTTACCATTGGAAATCATCAAAATAGAGATGAGGTATTCAAAAATTTTAGAGATAGTATGGGAAAAAATGATTTTCTAGTGTTCACTAACGAAACTGGTTCTAACTCTACATGGGATGGAATATTTAGAGGCGGCTGCAAGTATCATGTAGAAGAAATATATGGATGGGTTAAAAATAAGATTGGGATTAAATCTGAAGATTGTGAATTAGTGAGAAAGTACGATCTAAAAACAGATAGTATAGTTGCTAATCTCAAACTCCGTCATAATCACACTATCAATTTTAGCCGGATAGGGATAGATAAAAAAATTGAAATCTCTGAAGGTGAAGAGATTACTATCTGGCGACACCACAAGTATGAAATACCTAAACTTTTGCAAGAACTAGAACGTTCTGGACTACAACTTATTCACTATAGTACCGACAAATACAAATCACATATCATGGTGATTTGTAAGATTGCCAGTGACTAAGCTTTTTAATTAGACTTCCTCTATAGCAATCCTAAATCAGTTGTAAAAATGCGCGATGTCCAGATCCCCGACTTCTTCGAGAAGTCGGGGATCTAATTTTTCATGAATAATTTAGTATTGCTATATCATCTGAAAATTTCTGATGATGTTAAAAATCAGTTTGACTTAGCTTGTGTATCAATCAAATATACATCAAACGCGGTCTAGGTTCAGGAACCGGACGCCCTAAATCTTTAGCCGTTTCTATCCATTCCTGCACAACTAATTCTACATTATGCAGGGCTTCTTGATAAGAATCGCCATCAGCAGCACAGCCTGATAATTCTGGGACTTCAGCAATAAAAGCTTGATCTAATTCACTCCAATAGAGAATAATTTCATACCGAAACATCATTTTTAGTTCCTAGCTTATACTTAATAATCACTGCTCGGACTTGTTTAATTTGATAGCTTTTAGCTTTTCCTTTTTTGTGTTGCAGGTTCAATATTTCCTCAACATCGGCTTTGATAAAAATACGATGATCGCCACGAATCCGTTCCTCAAAGCCTAATGTATATAAAAGTTGCCACAGTTGGGCAAAAGGGATGTCTGTATCAGAAGTCCCAGAGAGAATTTTTTCTAAGAGTTTGTCTTGCTGACTCACGTTTTTCTGACTGTCTTAATGTTTCTATAGTCTCATATTTATTTAAAATCAGGGTATACAAAAGCAAATCTATTATTTTACTCCTGAGTTAGACCATCCGTTATGACAATGGCTAGTCTAGTTATCAGGGCAAATTGTATGCTTGGATACTGCTCTAATAATTTACTTGATTTCAAAAAATACTAATTTTTTGGATGTTACAGATGCTTTCTTGAGTTTAATTTTGTGACATCAGTTTTACCTATTGTGGAGTGTATAATTTATCTTGACGAATGACGCTCATTTACCATCCTTACCGGGGTTATCAGTCTTAATATTGGCTCAATCAATAGCTTGACTACTTTTCTACAATCCTTTAGCGTAGCGTTCCCTAGTAAAGGTATCACCAATTTATCAGTAATATAGACAACTACAGAGGGCAAATTGTTGAGATTGCTCATATCATAATGCTGAGGTATAAATCCGTCTCAGTTAATCTTAGTATGGAGTAAGAAATATTACACGATTATGAAAAACCAAATTATCGGCGTAGCAGCATTTTTAACCACTATTAGTTTGACAGCAACGGTACAAGCAGCAAACTCCGAACATGTTAGACAGTTATTAGCAACCAAACAATGTCAAAACTGCGATTTGACGAATGCAGGTTTAGTTCTGGCTGACTTGTCTGGAGCAAATTTGAGCGGTGCTAATCTTACAGGTGCTAACCTCAGCCGTGCAAATTTGAGCGGCGCAGATTTACGGGGTGCAAACTTGAGTGGTGCTAGTTTATTTGGTGTTAACCTGAGCGAAGCTAAATTTAGTGGGGCAAATTTGACTGGTGCTGATTTGAGAAATACTTATTTAGCGAATGCCGAACTAAATGGTGCTTACCTGAATGGCGCTAACTTTCAGGGTGCAGTTGGGATACCATTACAAGTGGCTTCATCAGAAGAATTTTATGCTTGGGGTATAGCAGAAGGGCAAAAAGGCAACCAACAGCAAGCAATCAGTTATTTTAATCAAGCGATCGCTATTAAACCAGAATACGCAGGTGCTTATCTAGCTCGTGGTGTCGCTCGCTACCAAATACTAGATAGACAAGGTGCATTTCAAGATGCCCAAGTTGCTGAAAAATTGTTTACATCCCAAAACAACAACCCTGGAACGCTAACGGCCCAAGCTTTTATTAAAGAACTCCAAACACCAGTAAATGACAAGGTAAGTACTGGTAGCCCCAGTTTCATGGACTTTTTTGGAAGTCTTGGCTCAGTCTTGCTTCAGTTCTTCCCTTTTTGAGTGGGATAATAACAGATGACAAATGACAAATAACAGATGACTTTATCTAAGGAATTATGGGCAGCAAATCAAGATTTAGCCCAAGCTTGCCTAGAGCATCCTTTCGTTCAAGGCATTGGTGATGGGACTCTTGAGCAAGTAAAATTTGCTTACTACGTAGGGCAAGATGCTTTTTTCTTAGAAGCTTTTGCCCGTGCGTACAGTATCGCCGCCGCTAAAGCACCAGACTGGTTAGGTTTCACCACATTTCATAACTTAGCTAGTGGAGTTTTAGAAGAACTGCGCCTGCATAGTAACTATGCCTCTGAGTGGGGAGTCAATTTGCATTCCGTGGAACCTGCGCCTGCTACCCGCCGCTATACAGACTTTTTGTTAGCAACTGCTTGGGGTGGAGATGTGGGTTTAACTGCGGCGGCGATGGCTCCCTGTATGGGTTTGTATGCCTTTTTAGGAGAAAAATTGGCAAGTAATGGTATTCCGAATCATCAATATAGCAACTGGATTCGTACTTACAGTAGCGCAGACTTTCAACCACTCACACAACAATTAGAAAGTTTAGTTGACAATTATGCCACTAACAATACTGTTGTGCATTCAAGCTATCGTTATGCGATGTTTTGTGAGCGCGACTTTTTTCAGGCTGCGTGGATTTTGGAGCAGTCTGCCGAATTAAGTCGGTGAGAGAAAATAAATACAGCAGGGAACTAGGTTGAAACTCTATTGATTTCACATTAGGCGTGAATAACGAAATACAAAATGCTTGAAACCCATGCAATTAGTTGGCTTCGCTCAGTTCGTAATGACATATTTATAAATTTTCTCGCCTACCTACTTAGAGTATTCTGAATTCTGAATTCTGTATTCTGACTCCTGTTTTATATTTTCATATTAATCATGCGTGTTTTGATTCTGGGTGGGACGGGAGATGCAGCAGAACTAGCCGCCAAAGTTGCTACTATCCAAGGGTTAGAAGTAATCACCTCTTTAGCTGGCCGCACCCTTGAACCGTCAGTACCCTTGGGCGATTTACGGGTTGGAGGCTTTGGTGGTGTGGCTGGATTGGCTAGCTATCTGCGAGTCATGCAAATCGACTTATTAATTGATGCAACTCATCCTTTTGCGACTCAAATTTCCTTCAATGCCGCCGATGCTGCAACAGAAGTCGGAGTACCCCGTCTGATGTTAATTCGTCCGCCTTGGGAAAAAGTAAGTGGCGATCGCTGGATTGAAGTTGATAGCGTTAAAGCCGCAGCAACAGCCCTGCAAAACCAGGCACAGCGAGTTTTTTTAACAGTTGGTAGGCAAGAACTTGCTGCCTTTGCTCACCTAGAGAAAATTTGGTTTTTGATGCGGATGATTGACCCGCCTGGCGATGATGCTTTAGTACCGCCGGGGATGGTATTGTGCGATCGCGGGCCTTTTAGCCTCAAGAATGAGAGACAAATTCTAATTCACAACAACATTGATACTATCGTTAGTAAAAATAGCGGTGGCGATGCCACAAAGCCCAAGATTATTGCCGCGCGAGAACTGGGCATAAAGGTTGTGATGGTAAATCGCCCAGCCATACCCCCAGGGGAGCAGGTTAGTAATGTTGATGCTGCTTTGGCATGGCTAGGTAAATGACAGACAGTCCACTGGGCAAAAATGAGTAACATTTGAGTAGCAAAGGACTTCCGACGCAAGTTGTTACTATTTGGAATTGAAGTCATCTGATTTTATACAATCCCGAAAATGCGAGCGAAAATACGAGATACAGAAATTTTCTTTGATGTGGAAGGTTCTGCATTAGTGGTGGATGGCGCAAGCATCTCCTCTAAACCTGTTGCCTTTCTAATTCATGGGGGGCCTGGTGCAGATCATACTTCCTTCAAACCAACCTTCTCGGCTTTAAGCCGAAAACTACAACTAGTCTATTTTGACCATCGCGGTCAAGGAAGGTCTGCCCGTGGCCCAAAAGAAACCTATATTCTAGACAATAATGTTGAAGATATGGAAGCTTTGCGCCAACACCTTGGTCTGGACAAAATTGTTGTGATTGGCGGCTCTTACGGTGGTATGGTGGCTTTGACTTATGCAGTCCGCTATCCTCAGAATGTCTCTCATCTGATTGTGATTGCCACAGCAGCCCATAGTGGCTTTTTAAAACGGGCTAAGGAAATCCTCGCATCAAAGGGAACTGAAGAACAAAAAGCAAGCGCTCAAAGGCTTTGGGACGGAAACTTTGAAAATGAGGAACAGCTAAGACAGTATTTTCAAGTGTTGGGGCCAATGTATTCGCTAAGATATGAGCCTACTACGTCAGGCATTGCTTGGCAGCGGAATATCCTCTCAGTTGATGCGATTAATGTTGCTTTTGGCGGTTTTCTCCGCAACTATAATATTCTCGACCAGTTACACAAAATTACCGCACCCACTTTAGTGATTGCAGGCCGTTATGATTGGATTTGCGCCCCAGAATTTTCGGAAGAAATTGCAAAAGCAATTCCTAATGCCGATTTGAGAATTTTTGAGAATAGCAGTCATTTGATCCGCGCAGATGAGCCAGAAGCACTTTTGGATGCGATCGCAGGTTTCTTAGTTTACAAACGTTAGATCGATAATACAAGCAGACACAAAACGCTTCCAAAAAAATTCCTCTCCCGGATGGAAGAGGAATTTTTGTATTTGCTGTAAATTCCTAACTAGGAACCCCAAGTACACTCTGCTGTTGAGCAGCGCCAATAAAGGCAATTTGCTCAACATTCAAGACATTTAGGGTAAATTGATCGCGCCTAATGGTGTAATTATTGGAGCTGCCTGTAATAGTGTAATTATTTCTGAAATTAGGCAGAATTAGCTTGTCCAATCCCGATCCACCATCGATGGTAGCATTGCCGTAACCAACATCAAATGTGTCGTTTCCACTGCCACCCTTAATCAAGACATTGGCAATAGCACCCCCTTGGTTTGCAACGGAATTACCGCTAGCATTAATTCGGCGAGCTTTGAAGTAATCGTTATCGTTTCCGCCATCAATCGTGCCGCCTTGAATGCCAACACTAGTGCCATAGCCAGTAAGGATATCGGCTCCTGCCCCTTCATAAATAATGCCATTAGTATTAAGAATACCTATGCCTTTACTAATGCCAGTACCAGTGATGGTATCGTTGCCGCCGCCTAAGTCAATAGTACTACTGTTAACAATGCCTATACCTACACCAGGGGCAATTGTCCCAGCTTCAGGATAAGAAGGGATCGAGTCCCCTGCACCGCCTGTACCCTTGCCAGAAATCAAGTCATTTCCCAGCCCTGTACTAATGACGCTACTACCACTGTTGGAGATGCCTACACCATTTCCCGCAAGCGTATCAATATTACCAGGATTTACAGACCCAGCACCGCCCTTGCCGATACCAGTAATAGAATCGCTTCCGATGCCTCCATTAATGACGCTGCCACCACTGTTGAAAATGCCTGTACTATCTCCTCCATAGCCACTAACCCCACCAGTTCCAGTTCCCTTGATAGAATTGTTCCCTTCCCCTCCATCAATGCGGCCATGCTGAGTGTTAGAGATTCCTATACCATTACCAGTTCCAAAGATAGAGTCATTCCCTTTTCCTCCATCAATACGACTATACTGAGTATTATTGATACCTATGGGAGTACTTGCTCCCAAGAAACCATCGCCTCCCGTTCCGGTTCCCTTGATCAAATCATTTCCGTCTCCTCCATAAATGTAGCCACCCTGAGTGTTAGAGATACCCGTACCAGGTAAAAAGCTTCTATACTCGGAACCACCACTGCCTACGCCAGAGATGGTATCGTCTCCCAGTCCTGCATTGATGATGCCACTGTTAGCAATGCCTGTACCTATATCGCCGCCACCAATGCCTGTGCCAGAGATAGTGTCATTACCTGCTTGAGTATTAATGACTCCCCTTGTTCTAACCTCAATTCCAATTGCTGGAATTGCTGGCAACGCCGTATTATCCTGTTTGCCAACCACTAGATCGGAATTCACAGTGCCTATGGGTAAGAGTGAAGAAACAATTAGTCTGGGCATAATATAATTTTCCTGAATTGACTGTGATGTTTTTAACTGTTCGGTTTACTTAACTAAATGATGCATGCGGTTAAGTAATGAACATTACAGGAATAATTTACCATTCTCCCTGTATGTGCAATAACACCTTTAGAACAGGTATTTATTTACTTCATTGAAATGAAGTATTTTTATGCAAATCTCCCGATCTTTTTTATTAGAGACTTCCAAATAAAAAAATATTCAATTAACTCTTGTGGGGTGGGCATCTTGCCCGCCCTATAAACTGACGTGAGTTCGACGGAATTAAAAAATGGCAGGAGGTAGAGCAGGCAAATCTTTTGGGTAAATGTCAATGGAAGGTTTTTTGGGTAAATAGGTATAAGCCGCTAAACCAGCCATCAAATTAACCAAAAAGTTAAATGGACTACGATGACCTTGGTGTTCGATTTGACATATATTTTTTAGATGGTCGTTGACCGACTCAATGACAGCACGTTTGCGTAACAGAATCTTATCAATCAGTTTTACCAAACGATTTTTCATTTTCTTCTTAGATTTTGTGACTAACTGTAATCCTCGCTCATATAACTCCTCAAATAATTTTTGAGAGATATATCCTCTGTCACCAAACAGTTTACCAATTAAGTCTTTAGTCATATCTGGGACTGGTTTTCGGTCATCTACATTTGCTGGAGTAAGTGAAAATGCTAGTAATTCTCCACAATCATTAATAATCAAATGAAGCTTAAACCCAAAGTGCCAGCCCACAGAATTTTTGCCCCATTTCACTAATCCTTTAAACACCTTGTGAGAATGTGCCCTACAGTTATGACAAACATTAATTGGTGTGGAATCAATAAAGCTAATCCCAGTAATTTCTCCTGTGCGCGTATGTAAAAAGCAACATAACAGCATTAAGCACCAGGGCATCAGTTCCACAAACCGAGTGTAGCTGACTAAATTGGGAAATGCTTCATGCCAACTTGTAAGCACATGCAGCGTGTAAAATTCCTTGAAAGTCTTATATCCACTGCCATGAAATGCGATGACTATTGTCATCACTTCCGATAGATGCATCCTGGATTTACTGCGACGTTCTCCTGTTGTCGATGGCAATTGTGGTACTTGCTGCCATAGATTTTCCCATTGCTTACAGAAATCATCTACGTCGCAGAAAATTTGCGTGATGTCGAGGCGAGATACAATCGTAGACATAGCCGAGACTCTCATTTTTGTTAGATATTCTTAGTCTCGGCATTTTTTTGTGCCTTTTTTGCTGATTCTCAATCAATCGTAGCGATCGCCTTCGGTGGGTGCTTCGTGCCATCGCTTGGTCTTTCCCAGTTGAGCAAATTCATATATCACAAGCTTTTTGGCTTTTTTTAATCGTCGAACTCACGTTAAACTGGGCGGGCAAGATGCCCACCCCACAATATTGGATAATTTATTTCTTGGAGTTCCCTTAATGCAGTTCTAGCAGGGTATAAAAATGGCTTGACCAAATAAAAATAGTAAAATTTTTAACTAAACCTGACGATCGCAGAATGTTTGAGAAATGCAAATAAAATAGAAAATACATTGTATCGAGAGTAAGACAGCATTGGCTGCGTTCTCGCTTCAATCCCACACTTGAATGCGTGTATACCTCCTGCCTCCTGAATTATGATCAAACGCCTGCTTGTGGTAGAGTCTCCCGGAAAAGTCAAAAAACTCAGTCAAATTCTTGGTGCAGACTGGAAAGTTCTCGCTAGTTGTGGTCACATCCGAGAACTCAGCAATGAAGGGGAAGATTCCTTGGGCTTTGTCATGGACGGCAGTAATGTCAGGTGTAATTATATTCCGCGTGACCAACGAGCCAAAGAAACAATCCAGAAGCTTAAGTCTGCGGTGAGGCAAGTTGATGAAGTTGTCTTAGCAACTGACCCAGACCGAGAAGGCGAGACAATCGCTTGGCATCTCAAAGAAACCCTTGGTCTAAGGGAACCGAAACGAGTAATTTATACTGAGATTACAGCATCGGCGGTACAGAGTGCGATCGCAAACCCCAGAAAGCTAGACCAAAACTTAATCGGTGCTGGGTTGTGCCGAGATTGTCTAGATAAGTTGGTAGGTTATAAAGGTAGCCCTTTAGTTTGGGCATTGAATAACGGTGCTAAGAGTGTTGGCAGAGTCCAAAGCGCGACATTACATCTAATTTGTCAGCGAGAAAACGAAATTCTGGCTTTTGTCCCCCAAGATTACTGGAGTGTCTGGGTAGATTATGCGGAAGGATTTCGGGCTTTTTACAAAGGGACGGTTGATTCTGCGAAAGATGCACCAGACCAAGAAACTGAAACTAACGATGATGCAAAGGTAGGTAATAGTCCAGAAACACCAGAGTCTAAGCGCGTTCTTTCTGAAGCAGAAGCTACACGTTTAGTTGAAGAAGCACAGCAGCATCCTCATCAGGTGATTCATTTTGAAGGAAAAATCGTTAACCGCCAGCCGCCTCCACCATTTACAACTTCCAGCCTTCAGCAAGCAGCCGGTTCAAAGCTGAGGTTTGCTCCCGACAAAACCATGATTGTGGCCCAAAAGCTCTATGAGGCAGGGCTAATTACATATATGCGAACAGACTCAGTAATGCTGAGTCCAGAATTTTGTGCCAGCGCCCGTAAATGGTTAGAGCAAAACGACCCGCAGAATGTACCGCAGCAAGTCGCCAAGCATCGCAGTAGCAAATCGGCTCAAGAAGCACATGAAGCCATTCGTCCAACGGATGTATTTCGTCCCTCAGTTCAGTTGCGTTTAGAACTTCCTGATGATGAGTTTAATCTGTATGTGATGATCTGGAAACGGTCAATTGCTTCTCAGTGTCGTGCTGCCCAATTGCGTAAAACTCTGGTGATTACTCAGTCTGGTTCTCTACTGTGGTCAGCCAGAGGGCAGGTGATCGAATTTTACGGTTATGCTCGGTACTGGAACAATCTCAGCAAAGATAGTGTTTTACCTTCATTACAACAGGGACAAGCATTAAAACTAGAGAATGCTGGACATGAAAAGAAGCAGACTCAACCACCACCCCGTTATAGTGAACCAAAATTAGTGCAACTGATGGAACGTAAAGGAATTGGTCGCCCAAGTACTTATGCTCCTACTGTTGCTACCTTAAAAAAACGAAATTATGTCGAGTTGAAAAAAGACCATCTGCAACCGACAGCGTTAGGGTTAGAAGTTGATGCGTTTTTGCTCAAAGCCCTGCCTGATTTACTAGAGGCAGAATTCACAGCAAAAATGGAGGATGCCCTTGATGCAATTTCCGAAGGAAAAAATTCTTGGCAGCATTATTTAACTAGTTGGAATCAGAATTACTTCATACCAGCACTTTCCAAAGCTAAAACTATAGTTCCAAGTTCCTCAATAGGTAAAGCTAATGTTATAAGTGAGCGGAAATACGAAACTTCCAAAACGCGATGCCCTGAATGCAAAAATTTTCTCGCCAAAATTCCGAGTAGTAAAGTCAAAAAGAAATATTTCCTCAAATGTACAAAAGGCTGTGAAAATGTCGTGCTATTTTGGAGCGACTTTAACAAAACTTGGCAGCCACCACAAACTAAAGCCGCCCAGCCTGAAAATCAACAAAAACCTGCTGTCAAGATTACGAAATATCCCTGCCCAGTATGCAAAAAACCTCTAGAGGAGTACAGTTACATCAAAGAGGGACAGAGTAAGACAATGTTGCGATGTAGCGATTCGCGATCGCGTAAAGACACTAAACATAAAGATGTGGCTTATTTCAGTACTCAAAAAGGGTGGTGGAGTCCTAAATTTGGGGAGTTAGGAGTTAAGAGTTCTCATACGAAGCATGAGAATGAGTGATATCATGTCCAACTAACTAACCATAATTAAGCGTTGCTCACACAACTTTATCAACCTGCTTCATCGCAGACTTGAGCTTCTGGATTATTTCTTTCGCTCCTTGGTCACGTTGAACTTAATTACAGCTTACATTGCTGCCGTCCATGAAGAGATTCTGAGCAATAAACTGGCAATTGCAATTAGCGATCGCCTATTCTCGTGATACGGATTTTCTAGAATACTTTACCAAAAAGCTTGGGAAATTGCTGAACTCAGTTTAGAGGAAGTGATGCCCCTCCAAAGCGATCGCTTAATCTTAAATTGAAGGGTAAAAAACCCAGCTTCTCTATGAAAACCAGGTTTTTAAATAATTGTTAACTTATTTCTGGGCAGTACAACAGGGCAATAAAGGCTTGTTTACAACTTCTTTAATGTCTACTGAATTCAATAAATCTTCCCAATATTTCTCAACTTCAGGATCGTTAGGGCGCTGGCGGCGTAAATTAGCTAAAGTTCTTAAAGCATCTTCCCAAAATCCAGCTGTGGCAAATAAAACAGCACGATCTAGGTCTGTGGTTGGTTGCTTTAGTTGAAGAGATAGGTTTTCATCTTGCGATCGCACAATTGTACCTTCTACATAAGAATCTTTATCGCGGTTATTAGTATCACAAATCATCGAAAAAGTCCAATTGTACTCTTTATCGATTTGTAGAGATGACTGATCGGCGGGTATATTTACACTAACAATACCATTCTGCCCAACAGGTTTGAAAGTTCCCTTATATAATGGGTCAATGCTATCACCATCCCGCAAAACAAATTCTAGGGCTTGCACTGTTGTAGAGGTTTGAGGAAGGTAGAAAAAAAATGTGGGATGCTCTGCTGTGGTTCGTTGAGCTTCCTTATCTGTTGGCGTCAGGGGAATAAGATATTGTCCAGCTTGAAAGCAACTTCCCCGTGTTCCTGCTGACCTGACCCTACCAGGTCTACCTGGAACAAAGGCAATACGATTTTTACCGCGTTGGATGTAACTTGTAACATTTCTAATTGCAGAAGTAGCATACTTATCTCCAGGACGTAGGCGTTCTGCTTGCTGAAAATTCAATAAAGCTTTTCTATAGTTTCTCTGTTTGGTTTCATTATAGCCAAGCTGCATATATTGGGTGTAAGCTGTTTTCGCTTGTGCTAATTGGTAAACTGACTCTGTTGCTAAAACTTGAGTAGTACTTACAGGCTCGAAAGGGAGAAATGCTAAAGCAGCAAGTAGATAGCTTGCCCAAAATCTATGTTTCATGATGTTTATGTTTACTTGTATTACATTATTTGGGTATATATAATACAATAGCGTAAGCTTTACAGTGACAAGACTTGATGTGTGCTACTTTCCGGGAAGGCTGAGGTAGTCTTGTAATTTTTTACAACAAAATTTCCAACTTTTTTCAGAAGTTGGGAATCTTAACCTTTACGTGAGTTCGACGATTAGAAAAAGGCAAAAAGCCCACTATGTAAGGCTTTGGACAACTGAGCATTACAAAGGCGATGCCTGCGGCGGGCTTCGCCTACGCTATCATTGATGGAGAATCGGTAAAAAGTGACAAAAAAAAGCCGAGACATTTTTTAGTTCTGTCGAACTCACGTTAAATTATCGCAATCCTAAATCGTTTGTAAACAATCAGATCCCCGACTTATTTAAGAAGTCGGGGATCTTTAAGTAAGTGACATAATATATAGATTACCCACTATTGACTTTTGAAACTAGCGATGAAAGAACGGCTACAAATTCACAAAAAAGCTGACTCATCCGCTTATTCGTCAGAGCAAAGTCAGTTGCAAGCGCATCTATTAACTACCCACCCTCAACTCCGTTCCAACCAGCCTATAGTACAGTCCAAAGTAGAAAATCAGAAATTTCAACAGTATCAATTTGAGGCAGCAAAACTCCAAATACAAGCCAAGCACGGCACGATCGCAGCAGAGGGACAAGAGCGACTCACTGTATTGCAAACAAAGATGAATGAGTCGTTGCAGCAAGACAAGGAACACTCTTCCCAGTTTGGTCATAGCCTGAGCAAAATGGCGATCAAGCGTGCTGATAGTGTGTCAATGGAACAAATACAGCCAAAACTCACTATTGGTCAATCAGGAGATCAATATGAGCAAGAGGCGGATAGAGTTGCTAATTCTGTAGTTAACCAAATTAATCGAGTTGTTTCAGAAAACCAGGATGCACAGCAGACAACCTTACCAGGTATTAAGAACGAACAAGCAAAGTCTGAAGAGATATTAGCAGCAAACAACTCAGCAGATAAAAAACAAAAATTTTTACAAGAATACTCGCTAGCCAAAACACTAGTAAATGGCATAGATGACACATTACCAGAAGATAAAATTCTGGAACAACTTTTCAAAAATTTTGGAAATATTCAATTTCAATATACAATGGTGAGCAAGAGTCAAGATACTCTATTGAAAGGCTCTCCAGAAGGAGATTGTCAGACCTTAGCTCGTGCTTTTAAAAAAGTTGCAGAAGAATATTTTGGTATTGAAAAAATAACAGTTGAAAGTATCGCTAAACCCTTTTTGAGTGAAGCTGGAGCTACGCCACACCAAGGAAAAAAGCCCAATTGTGATGATGGTAAACGATGGTTTTTTCAAAACCATTATTGGGCTAGCTGGAATGGCAAAATTTATGATGTTTTATTCATTAGCAATAAACGAACCGAAGCCGATATGGCAAAACAGGTGCAACCACTAAAATCAATGTTGATGCCTGAACAAGAGTACTATGAAACAGAAAAAGGAAAAATTGTATATCCCATTGTCAATAAATACTCAACTGTAGAGGTTACGATATTTGAGAAACTGAAAAACTTTGTTAATAATATTGGTCGGTTTCTCTCCAGCAGCATGAGTACGATCATCAATAAAATTCGGTCTTTATTTGCCCAAAGCGGAAATAACACCAGCGGTTTTGACTCTCTAATGAGAGAACTTGAACATGATAAAAATAATGCTGCGATCGCAAACAACCAAAATCAATAATTACAACTTTTTGAAAATCCTTAATCGGTGTAATGAAGATTCTAGAATCACGCAAAACCGCCCCTCTCCGAGTCGGAGAGGGACAGACTTGAACTTTAGTTCAAGACAGGGAGAAGTTTATCAAACTTACGTTAATTCCTTCCTCCTCAAGCCGTTAATTTCTTTTGCCATCTCAAAATAAGGGAAGTACAGCCATCACTCTAACAAGCTCTTATAGCATCATTGAATGATTCTGTAATCCTTAAAGTTACAGAGGTGTCACAGAAGATCGTTGCACGCTCTTTTTAACAGTTTTTGCTTCTACAAAAGCTTCCCGACCTGTAATCAATCTAGAGCGACGATTACGAGTGATATAATTCCACGCCCATTGAATTGCTACTACTATTTTAGTGTCAAACTCGATTAAGAAGTAGATGTGAATTACTAGCCAAAAGAGCCAAGCAATGAAACCTTGGAGTTTGATTAAGCCTAAATCTACAACAGCTAAATTTTGCCCAATCATTGCCAAAGTACCCACGTCATTGTAACGGAATTGTGGCAAAGTGTGACCTTGAAGCCTGCGTTTAATGAGTTTAGCTACATACTCTCCTTGTTGTTTAGCTACAGGTGCAACACCAGGCAAGGGTTTACCATTTTGATGAGAGAAGTTGCCTAAATCTCCCACGACAAAAATGTTTTTATAACCCTTGATAGTCAAGTCAGGTTCTACAATCACACGTCCGGCGCGATCGCACTCTACACCTGTATTTTCTGCTAGAACTTTCCCCAGAGGTGAACCTTGAACACCTGCTGCCCACAATATGGTTTTTGAGGCTATTTCTGTCAATTCATCGCCTTGCTTGAAAGTAACAATGTTATTTTCAATATTTGTCACTCTGGTGTTAGTGTAGACAGCCACACCCAACTTCTGTAAAGATGCTGCTCCTACTTTTGATAACTCTGGTGAAATGTGTGGGAGGATGCGATCGCCACCTTGCAATAGTAAAATTCTCGCTTCTGAAGTGTTGATGCTGCGGAAATCTTCTGTGAGAGTTTGGTATGCCAATTCTGCGATCGCACCTGCTAACTCTACACCGGTGGGGCCACCACCCACAATCACAAAAGTCAACAAAGCACGGCGTTTTTCTGGATCAGTTTGTTTTTCTGCCGCTTCAAATGCCGAAAATATCCGGCGACGCATTTCTATGGCATCTTCAACAGTTTTCAAGCCAGGAGCAAATTCTTTCCAGTTATCCTTACCAAAATAGGAGTGGTTAGCACCTGTGGCGACAATCAATGTGTCATAAGGTACTATTTCATCACCCAAAATAACTTGTTGCGCTTTGGGATCAATATCATTTACTTCTCCTAGCAACACTTTTGTATTCTTGCTTTTGCTGAATACAGATCGCAATGGTGCAGAAATATCAGCAGGTGATAACGCACCTGTGGCAACTTGATATAAAAGCGGCTGAAATAGGTGAAAGTTGCGTTTATCAATGAGAGTAACGTTTACGTTTGCTGTCTTCAAAGCTTTTGCTGTATACAGTCCACCAAAGCCACCACCAATGATCACAACCTGATGTGGTGCATTTTTCTCAACTGAGAGAACCATAATAAATATTTCCTTGTGTTAAGAACTTGTAACTATTCTTAACAAAGATGTAACAGCTTTATGATGCAGGTTGCTGTTTATTTAGAACAATCGAAAAAATAGTGAAAGTAGCGAAAGTTATTTATTGCCTTTCAGTTTCGGGTTTTCCTCAGCAATAAATTGGCATATCTGTTGGCTGCTATGCCCGCCCGGAAATAAAAGGTTAAAGGGGAAAGGTTAAAGGGGAAAGGGATGAACAGGTCGCGCCACTTGCGGGCGTTAGCGGAGCGGGACGCAGTACGGTTTTTACCTTTCCCCCTTCCCCTTTCCCTCTTCCCCTTCTTCATAAATTTTCGGGCTAATAGCTTAAGTCTACTGAAGTAGATTGGAGATTTTTGGCGACATTTAGTCATCTTCAGATGACTTTAGCTATGAGATAGGAATTTCAATTCCCGGCGGACGAGCGGTTTCACGTTAAGTTGACACCAATGGCAAGATGCCCACCCCACAACTTTGGATAATTTATTTCTTGGAGTTCCCTTGAGAGTTTGAAACCCACGGAGGTGGGTTTTGTTTGTATAGACGCGGTTTCTAACCGCCCGTTTCCCGTTAAGTTGACACTAATCCCTTTTCTGTCCCCCTGCTCCCTGCCCCCTGCCCCCTGCTCCCTGCCTCTTTCACCACTGCCCGGAATTATCTTCCTGTTGCAAACCAATTAACTGTCGCCGTTTCCAAGCATAGTGAAGAATATTAATCCCTAATTCCTGAGCTGTACGAATAGTCAATCTGGGTAAACTCAAATCTCTATCCAGTCCCCAAGCAGTTGCCAAATCTCCAATAGCTAAAATAATTCCTCCACCGATTAATAGTTTAATCTGCTGTTGATTAACCATTGGCAAGGCAGCAAATAAGAAAGGTTTTGTCCTTAAAGGATGACTCCGTTGTAATTCTTCTAAAGGTCTTAAAGGACTTTCTAATTGTTGTGCTAAAGCTTGAGTACTCTCAATTAGAGGATTAGCATTTATTGGTGCATCAACTAGAAGCACACCACCTAAATTTAAGTAATTTCTGAGGGATTCAAATTCGAGACTATTTAAAGAAATTGCTTGTCCACCTGTGAGATAAAGAATGTCATAGTCTTGGATATTTTCTGCTAAAGAAACCTGACCGGGTTCATCAGCCCCTCGCAAACTGGGATACAAGGGTTCTACTGCTTGTAACAAATACGAAAGGCTGAAAAAATTACGCGCACATTCGGGATCGCTATGATTCGCTTGCGCCATACAGACAAGTGCTTGAGGACGCATTTGTGCTTGACGGCGATAACGCAAATCAATATTGTTATATCCAGGAAAAAAAGCATCCGCAGGTTGAGTAATTGCAGTATGTCCTGGTTGCAGAAGTATCCGACATACTTCTATTTCCGAACTGGCTGGTGTAGAGTTTCTTTGGTCAATTCGATAAGTTTCTTGAACAATATCTCTTTGCTGTCCGCGCCGCAATTCGTCAGGATCTACATAGCTAACTACTAAGTAGATCATGAGTGGTTCAGAACTTACTACTTCTAGATCGATAGGAAAATCATAAGAAGTCGGTACAACAATTAGATTACCTGCTAAATCAATTGCAATACCAGGTTGAATTTGTACCCAACGTCCATCTCGATATCTAGCTTCAACTTGGCTTGGGGCTGTTACATCTCGCACGCCTAAACCGCAGACAATTCCTGGTTGATTGAGACTTTGATATTGAGCATTTTGCCGATTCCGGTGATATTCATGGGCTGTGCGCCAACGTTCCGCATTAATTAGTAAGCCATCTGCGGCTTGCAGGCGCTCAAAAGATTTTATTGGTGGTGGTGGGAAAGGGTGGGACATAGGAATTTTGGATTTTGGATTTTGGATTTTAGATTAAAAGTCTGTTTAATTTTACTTAATTACGAATTACGTAGCTTGCTTCTCGCCTTCTCTACGAGACGCTACGCGAATGGCGAGTATTATGAATTATTTAATTAGTGGGATTCTCGATAGATAATTCATAAGTGCAAAAAGCTGGTTTTTCTTGTTCTATGATTCTTTGGATAAGTTCTTCGTTGATGATGCCACTAGAAATATTTGAACGCAAACGTACTATGAAATGATATGGTTGTCCACCTGCTAAAACTGCATTTCCTAATTGTGCATCTCCGATAATAAAACTTGGGCCAAACGGTTCGGTAATACTAATATGTTTATCAGCTTCATTAGTTAAATGTTCGTCTAGTGGTAAACCAGTATAAAGATGCAAGTAAAGACGCAATCCTTTACGAGTTCCTCGCCAGCGATAAAGTTCTACGGCACGGCGAATTAAACGCCGCTGTTGCTGGAGATCCCAAACAGAATCTACTTGCCAAGCAACCCAATGAGCCATAAAGGGTAGTAATGCTTGTGGTGCTGTCAAGGGATCGAGGTTTGCCCACATGACGTTGTAACTATTAACTATTGGTTGAAAAGCTTGCTCAAATATTTTCATGAAGCGACCAATAAAGTCCACTTCTCGATACAAAATTGGCAAGAATTCCATGTAGGCAGTATAGGGGCGGATGTATAAATCGAAATACTCGCTTCTCTCTATTTGTTCGTTGTCCGTGCCTGGGTCTATGTGTAGGGTAATTAGGCTGCGAAAATTGAGCGTTAGTTTATCTTTTTTTCCAGGTGAAATTGCTTCTTGATCTTCAAAAAATGTGTCGGGAATTGAGAAGTAGAGAACAGCATCCATTTGTCCACGAGGCGGTATTTCACTGCCTTCTGTGCCAATTTGACACCACTGGGATGGGAAGTTACCCTCAATGCTTAAGCTTACCCGCAAAGGACGTTGTTCTAAGTTTTGTACTTGGACAATCATCTCGCTGGGATGTCCAGGATGCAAGAGTAAACTACGCCCAGCAACATCGATGTTTTCGGCGTTTGCAAATGCTAAACCTGCCACAGGTAAAGCTTCGGGAATTTGCATTGGCGTTAATTGAATGCTTACAGCTGGACTAGAGCGACTTTGAACCATAGGATTGGGGATTGGGGGTAAGAAGAGGCAGGGGAGCAGAGGAAGATAGATAATTAATGACAAATGACAAATCAGCGATTAATGATTTGGATGTCGTGATTGGAACGCAGATTTGTATCAGCCCAAGAACATATCAAACCTTCCGATCCTGGATCGATCAATTGTTCTGGGGATGGTTGTCGTCGCCAAACTTCTCCTTGCTTGCGGATGGGAAACAGCAGGACGGGGCCTAAATGACGCACGCCTGGGGTTTGTTGCAGTAATGCGACAATATCTGATGTATAAACTGGTCGCCCAAAGGGCCAACCTTTGCCGTCGATTCCTCCAGTTAAGGGATTTAGATATTTATATAGCGATCGCCTTAAATTCCGGCGAATTTCTTCGCTGGCAAAGGTGTTGTTGTATGCTGGCTCTAAAGCAACTTCTGTCTGTACCGAAACACCTACGTAATTCGGCTCTTGTAATTCTATTTGTACCCCTAATAAGCGTCTTTCATCTAAGTAACTCAAAATTTGCTCTTGCAGGGCATTACTAAGAGCAAACTCTTCTGGTGTCATGCCATTGCCTTGAGCGATCGCATCTGTGTTTGCGAATGGAACTACCAGTAAACTAACTATACCTGCTTGTCTCCGAGAATTTGCTGGCAAACACCGGACGCGAGCGATCGCACCAGCACCCGCCTGTTGGGTTAAAACTTCAAAATCTTCAGCAGTGACGGCGCGATCGCGTGTGCGGAGGATGCGGGGAGCCTTCATCACAGCCTGTTCCAGCGATTCGGCATCTGCTCCATTGATTGCAGGTACACGATTGACCACACTAGCAATATATGGATACGCAGACTTCAAAAACTGAATTGCGCCAGTTTGCACATTGCCTTCTCTACCGCCGCCTGTACGATAAGTAACCATCCTAATCTCTGAGCCACGGGGAGGAATCGCCCCATACTGATGTTCAGACTGGTTATTTTCGAGAACTTGTACAGATGTGTCATCTAGTGATGGTTGCTGAATTCTCCCCCGTACCTGTGTTTGTTGCTTAAGTTGGCTGGGTTCTCGAATCAGCGGCCCGAATTGGATTGTACCAGTGATGGAATCGATGGTGTAATGGAAGTTATACGGCCCAGAATCAGCAAAATCCCTCACCTCAGTCCACTTTTGAGGCAAACCACCAGCGGGAGTAACTAAAATATACTCATTATCTCGACGTTCTAAAATTGGTGCTGTTTGTAATTGGAAACTCTGACCAGGTGTACCATCACTAATTCCCAATCGCTCATCTTGAATCAGCGTACTGTGGCTAGCCCTAACAGTACCGCCAATTGACCGCACTGCTAAACCAATAATCCTTGGCGGACGATTGTAACCAGTTTCGTTTGCTTCTGTGGAAACAAAGCTACAGCGCAACCAGCGACCCCGGTATGAGGTAAAATTAGCCACAGGCCAAATCTGCGGTAGATGCAAACGTACCTCTGCACCTTGAGACGGGTTTCCACCCTGTTGAGCGATTTCGTAAAAACTGAAACCGCGAGTTTTATCATCTGACTCTTGCAATAAAACGGGTTGCCAATTTTCCCCATCCCAGGCTTCCCACTTGCGGGGTGGTTGATTGGGGTTAATCCCAGCCGGGGTAGCCGCAGCTCCTTGGAAAATAATTTCTAAAACATTAGCATCTAAAGGATCGTCAGAATTAATTGCTAAATAAAAGCAGTTACCAGGTTGGGGTTCCTCTTCAAAAATCGGTTGTTCATTACCTGTCCAGTAACCGTTAGATTGACGAGTCCAGGAAGTTGTCACTCTTTCGCGCAGAGATTGGGGAATATCTTCGGTAGTTTGGGCAGTTAAGAAATGTTGAATGCGGGGTTTACCGATAATTAGAGGAGCATCTGTACTAAAGGTAATCGCTTCTGTGGTTTCAGTACGGATAGTTGAGGCTTCCAATCCGGCGGGAATCGTGTAGGCTTCAGGTAGTGCAGCGCTTAAATAAAAAGTTAATTCTGTGCGGGCTGGGGCGGGAGGCTGGAGACGAATACCCAGTAATTCTAGGAACGCGACATAATTTTTTCGGGGTACTTGGTTAAATCTGAGCAACATTTGGTCAGTTAACCAAGCAAATAACTCAATTAGCGTAATTCCTGGGTCGCTGAGATTGTGGTCTGTCCATTCTGGACAGTAGCGAGGAATACGCATAATACATTCTTCCACCAAATCATCGAAGGCGCGATCGTCTAAATTGGAAGAAGGTAATTTCGGTAAAAAGTCAAAGTTCATACCAATTTAAAAAAAGAATGTGACAGATACAAGCCTATAAACCCAGATAAAATTTAGCTTTCTTGATTTTTAATTTTCAATTTTTAATTCGTATCACGATTCCTCCCCAGCTGAAACCAAATAATAAGGATAAACAAAACTATAAATATCGGGACTGTCTTTAAGTCGATAATTGATGATAATGTCCACTCTGCCACGCATAGGGTCAGGATCGGTGACAACTTCATCGATAGTAATGCGTGGTTCCCAAACTTCTAAAGCTTCCAAAACATAAAGACGGATTCGCAGTAGGGTATCGCTATTCAAAGGTGCAAACGCCAGTTCCGACAAGCGCGAACCAAAGGTAGGTCGATAAACCCGTTCACCTACTCCCGTGCGGAGGATAATCCAAATAGATTCTTTAACTTTTTGATCTTCACGGCTAAGTTGTATCCCACCTTGCACATTTAAATGCAGTGGATAAGCCCAACCTGTTCCCAAATAGGCTCGATCGCGACCATAAACCATATCTGGCACTTAGACAGCTGTTACATGGATATCTTCAAAGATATCGGCACAAAGGGTTTAAGCCTATTCGCCAAAGGTCGAGGATGAAGAGGCGGGGGGCAGAGCAATACTTTTCGGGTTTTGGGGGAAAGGTAAATTCAAACCCTTTACCCCTTCCCCTTTAACCTTTCCCCAGATCATAAAGAGAGATTGTTGGGTTTATCCGAAAAGTATTGCCCTGCCCCTGCCCCCTGCCCCTCCAATCAGCCACCAATCAAAACAGTAAAATCACCTTTGACAATTTTATTCGGTGGCCCCAATGCTTCTAAAACGGTGTCGCCCATCCGAGAGGCAGGTAGATTATTAATCAGCACAGTCTGACTACCGTCAATTACAACCCCAGGGCCGTGGGGAGGTATGGGTAAAGGTGTGGCGCAATTATGAATATCAGCACCAGCGGCAGCAGCAGCGATCGCACTACCCATAGTAGCAGCAGATGTTGCCTTTGTAGTTTGTTCGGCAGCTAAGGCAGCAGGTGCCCCTGGTGTACCAGCCGCCGCTAAAGTAGCAGCCTCAGCCACTTGAATAGCTGCATCAGAAGCGGTTTTGGCGGATTGCAAAGCTGGTACTGCTGCTGCAAGCACACCCCGCCACGCAGGTAAAGACCCAATCAACACATTGGGACTACCCGGCCCTCCTGTCAACACTGGGGGTAAAGGGTGCGCTACATTGTCGGTAATTCTTGCTGCTGGTTTACCCATCACAACCTCCTATAGTGTTTTTCATTAACTATTTCACCGAAAATTACAAATTACGTTAGTACCACCGAGTCTTCTCCCAAGGGCAAACAAGCATTCTCCTGCCTCCTGAAAATTAATTAAGTCGAATCAATGCACCTTTGACTGTAATCGTGCCATTGGCTGAAATGTCTATATTGCCGGCAGCATCTAATGACATATTACCTGTTGATTTCACTGAAACAGATTTAGCCATGTCGTCCATTTTAATTTTATGACCACCAGTGGTTTCAATCTCTATACAGCGATCGCTATCATTGAGATATATTTTGTGACCACCTGTGGTTTCTACACGAATACCTTTTTTACTACTTCCTTTGTCTTCTTCAACAAACTGTAGAACATGACCTACACGAGTCTTAATGGTGCGTAATCTCACACCACTTGTAACCGAGTCATCCACCTTTTCCGGTGGTGCATCCTGACCGTTCCATACTCCGCCAATGACGTAGGGACGGTGGATATCGCCATGTTCAAAACCTACCAAAACTTCATCGCCTACCTCTGGTAAGCAGTCGAAACCTCGATTTGGGCCTGCTCCCAAAGCTACAACTCTCGCCCAGTCACTTGTGTGTTCTTCTGTGAGAGTGGGAAACATTACCTTCACTCTACCCCATGACTGTGGGTCTTTGTTATCAGTCACAATTCCTACTAATAGAGTCTCAGATGGCTGTAGACGTTTTTGTGGAGATAGAGTTGTGAATAAGTTACCAGAACGTAGCCCCCGCACGCTAAAATCAGTTTCATAAACCCGCTGACTATAGAAATGGCGAGTTTCTGTAACATAATACTTACCACTATAGCGATCGCCCATACCCTTAAGCTTAACAACTCGTCCAGGACGAATCTCAGGATTTCCTGCTGCTTTCGCATCTGCATAAACAAATTCTCCTCCCAATTCATCACACAAAGCCTGAGCCATAGCTTTTGCTTGATTTTGACTGGCAACAGGCTTATCTACAACAATCATTTTGGGAGACTTAAGATTAGAAAATGCACTACTGGTACTACTTCCTAGCTGATTGCCTGTCTCAGTTACTTGCTTTTCTTTATTAGCTATTTGGCTAATCAATTTTTTCTTAGTATAGTCCCAGGCACGTACTTCTACAGAACTCACCTGTTCAGCACTGGTGACGCGGGTACTAAATTTACTAATATCATCTAGCCATTCTAATGCTAGAGATTCCTGAACTTTTGGTTTACAAAAATTGAGCTTATCTTCTGTAATAAATAGTTCAAACCCGTTACGGGCTGCCCTTTCTCGCAGAAACTCCATATTAGTTTGGTTTTCTTGGAAAACGTACTTATTAACTTCGCCTGTTGAATCGATATTACCAGGTCTTATACCTACTTCTTGAACTATTTTTTTGACTATATCACTATCAGTTTCATTCAAAAAAGAACGATTATAACGACCTCTGTGAAGACGATGAGAAATATCATAACCACGAACAATGATATCAGCTTCAGATTTTTCATTGAAGTGAACTTCCATTGCAGTAATTTCGCCTTCAATTAGGATTTTTTCTACTTCATCTTGAAAATTATTATCTAGAGTAGTACTCGAAGTAAAACCCAATTTTACTTTCTTGCCAATTTTAAACAATGGCTCATGTCGCCAAGCCTTATTTTCTGGTCGGTCAGATGTAGGAATATAGCTATTATGTATTACTAACGTAAACATTGCTGGTAAATGAAGGCTTTCTTCGATTGTTATTTGCAACAAATCCTTCATTAATTCAGGCGAAGCGGGTTTTCCGTCTATCTGAATTTTAGGCTCGCTTAAATAAAGACTTTTTTTAGGCATAAGTAGCAATATATAAAATTCAAATGTTCCAACAATCCTAAATTTTAATTAGTTTTTCCCAGTTTGGGATTTGGCTGGCGACTTGGACCTTTAGAATCAGATTCGCGTCCTCCAGGAAGGTTATTTTTATCTACTTCTTGCAAGGCTATATCTACCAGCGCTCTAACTGGCGTACCATCACTCAGAAACATATTTAAAGAGTAAGTTAAACTCGTAATTACACAATAAAAATACTCATTTCCCCATGTAAATATATAAACAGGCGGGCGCTTATCAGTTGCTCTATTGATAGTTTCCACACCTTTTTTAATATTATCAATATACTTTTTCATCACCGACTCTTTCGTTTCATAAGTATCATATAATAATTGTTTCAGTGTAAACTTATAAGGTTCAACCCCAGAAAAGTTTACTTTTGGAAGTAAAGTAGTTCCTCTATTACCTTGTTTACTTTCCCACTTCACAGTTCGAGCGAAACTAATATCTGTAGGATTAAACATTAATTCAATATCTGGTGCTTCACCGTTATAAGCTACAAGTTTGGCTTTCTCAAGTTGCGGTTGGCGCTTTTGAATAACAATAATTGCGGGACTTGCCATTTGAATAGTTCTCCAAAAATTAATTATTGAATAGAAAATTACCAAGGTAATCGACCAGAGTAACCGCCATGACGTTCTCGCTCAATTTCTATTCGTTGTCGTAATCTGTGATAAATTTCACGGGCTAGAGCTTCAAGATTAGCCGTATCATCTTTATCATCTTCTTGAGAAGCTAAAGACGTATTCTCTATTGTCTCAGTTATCGGTTGTATTTCTCTAGATATGTCGGGTGGAGTCACTTCTCCGCCATCTGCAAAGCCTCTAGATGTAGGAAGGTGTTTAGCAAAAACTTGTGGCGACTCCTCAACATAAGAAAAATCATAATTTTGGCTATTGGATTCCGCATCACTAAAGTTAAATTTAGTGAATTCATCATTATTTCCATTGAGTAAATCTTCCACACTTGACCATTGAGAAGGTGTATTCGACCATTGGGAAGGTGTATTAGCGCGGGGATTTTCTTTTCGGAAAATTAGGGGAGGTGAGGAGTATTGAGGTGAAGTTTCATCCACATCAATTGTTTCGTTTTGAAGAGGATTAAGCTGTGGAGAATTGAGAATTGAAAGCTTCTGTTTACTAATATTCAACCCCAAAGAAGAAGGAATTACAGAACTGGATATCTGAGGTGAGTAAGTTTCGGTGCTTTTTAGCTGTAATGAAGTGTCTGGAAAAGAATCGACTTTAGTCGGAGTCTCTGGAAAAGTTGTTTCTTCTGGTTCTGTGGGATTGGGTGTCTGTAAACTTGGAAGGATAATATCTTGCGGTGTTCCACCAGTGTTGATGTGATGTAGTAGAGGTAAATTCTTCTGTGCATCTCTAGTATTAATCACAAACTCCCCAGGTGTAAGCATTGCTGGTACTGTATCCGAGGCTGCAATCTGTTGACGATTTTCAACGTGGGAGTCTGTTACATAACCACCAGTAGCATAACCTTTAGGTGCGGGCAAATTTTTAATAGTCGCGTTTTGCTCAACTTCAGATGGTATAGTTACCTGATTTTGTGCGGAAGTTGCTTCTTCCGGGATATCTGGATTATCTGAAATATCAACGGTTGATATCTCAGGATTTGTTACGGCAAAGGGAAGTTCTGATTCTATTGGTTGTTCATTGTCAATAGTTTTCCTGAAAATACTCTCAGTTGTAACGATTTCAGGTAATGTGGCGGGAATTGTTGGTATGTTGGCGTCCTTGTGAGACATCACACTTTCATCAATCTCAGGCGATGTGGCGATAACTGTTGGTGCTTCAACAATCTCAGGCGATGTGGCGATAACTTCTGGTGCTTCAACAATCTCAGGTGACGTGGCGATAACTTCTGGTGTTTCACCAATCTCAGGTGACGTGGCGATAACTTCCGGTGGTTCAACAATCTCAGGCGATGTGGCGGTAATTGCTGGTATTTCAAAAATCTCAGGTGATGTGGCGATAACTTCCGGTGCTTCAACAATCTCAGGTGATGTGGCGATAACTGTTGGTGTTTCACCAATCTCAGGTGACGTGGCGGTAATTGCTGGTATTTCAAAAATCTCAGGCGACGTGGCGATAACTTCCGGTGCTTCAACAATCTCAGGTAGCGCTAAGATGGGATAACTTTCTGTAGACTCGTTGATAGTATTCTCAATACTGCTGTCATGTTGCGGTGAAGTTGCATTTGTTGAGACATCTAAAAGATTATCTGCAATAGCAGATTGCGACTCTAAAGTTACTAACTGTTCATGATTATCAGAGTTTGCGAATAAACTGGGTGTGTCTTCAATATCGGCTGAGTTTGGTGTTAACTGAATAGGTATATTGGCTGGAGACTGATTCGTAAAACTAGAGACAATCTCTGGTTGTATTGGAATAGGGCTTTTTGCAACTGAAGACTGAGAATTAGGTACAGCAGTATCTTGTAGTGGTGTATAGCTGTGCGTTCCTACTATATTTTCATCATTCGCCAAAATATGAAGTGTGTCATTAACATCAGGCGATGTCAATGTTGATGATAAAGCTGTATTTTCTAGAGAATTATCAGCCACTAAATTATCTGTGTCAAAATTATTTGGATGATCTTCTAATATTAAGTCTGCTTCAATATCTGTAATTGCCTCAAAATCACTCTTTCTATTTATGTATGATAATTTTTCTCCTGACGATGGAGATATAAAGGTTGGTAATACTTCATTTTGATGTATTAAATTTGTTGAAGAAGCGATGGCTTGATTATCAATTACCGAAGTAAGTTGATCTGTTTCAATATCCTGTTGTGGTAGCGTTTGACTGAATGGAATATCTGAAATATTAACTAATTCTAATGCTTCAGAGATTATCTGTTGTTCATCATTCTCCAAGGAACTATGAGGAACAAATGTTTGATCTACATTTTGATAAAAAGGAAATTCTACAAGTGAAGATTTTACTGAATAACTTGCATTATCATCTAATTTATTTTCTTGTTGTAATTGTAAAACACTTTCTATCTCAGACGATTCTCTACTAGTTAAATTAGATTCTAATTTAGGATTTACTTGCAGTTCATCGTTAGTAATATTATTGAATAAAGTCAGTTTATCTTTAACGTTAGATAAACTTGGTGTATTAGATAAACTTGGTGTATTTATACCAGGCGTTATAATATCAATTGAATCATCATTTATAATATTATCTGAAGCAATATCCAGTTGTAAAGTGGGGAGTTCTAAGTTAGTCTCAACAAGCAGAGGTTTCTCTGATGCTAATAAGCTATTTTCATCTGAATTAATAGGAATTTTGCTTTCGTCAATAAAATTAGTTGCAGATGATTTGACCGATTTTTTAGCCTTAGATTTAGTGGCTGATTTTTTTTCTGGAGGCTGTTGAGATTTATTTGTTTTTCTTGATTTAGACTCAGATTTACTTTTACTTTTAGTACTAATATTGATTTCTGATGACGTATCATTACTCGTATTGTTTTTAATGCGAGTTGGTATTATCTCTGGAATACTATTTTTTACTAGCTCGCTACTGTTAATATTACTATTTTCTAGTGGATTTATGAAATCAGCAGAATCAAACTCAAGTAAGGGGAATTCATTATTTACATCCTGAGTATCCCAACTATCCCAACCTATTAGTGGTTGTATCGATGGCTCATATTCACGAGATAAGAAAAACTTTGAGGATGTAACTAATGGTGGTTTATTTTGGATGAAACTGATAACATTACTTTGTGAATGTAGATAAGCAGACTCTTTTCTCAATAACATTTTGTGAGAATTAGATAAAGATGTTCTAATGCCCAGGGGATGAATATTGTTTCCTAGTGTAGGTTGAATAATTTGCATAGTTATAGTTAAAAAATAGCCAATTAACTAGAAACAAAATATCCGGTTTTTTGATTTCGTTGTACAGAACTACCTCCTCCTGTAGCTCTGGCAACTTGTAAACCTTCATAAGCTAAAGTTAATTCTTCAATGGCAACGGCTTTGCCATCTGCTTGAAGTGTCGGTGTTTTCCAGGTTATGGGGATAGCACCAATTAAAGTCCAACTCATCATTGTTTCACCGGCTTGATTGAAAATCAAAATATTGACATTACGTCGAGATGTTTTCTTTTGTTCATCAAAAACTGCATTCATCCAGTTCCAAAAACCTGGATGATCGGTAACTCCACGTTTAAGAGTGATGTCTGTAAATTCTGTATGACCTAAATAAATTCTTTGCTGATCGTTGACACCACCTTCTTGAAAAACATTTTTCTTAATTTGAATACTTAATCCTGAACATTCGGCGAAAGATGCAGCAATAGAACTGTCTATCTCAACGTAGAAACGATTAGTAGTGACATAATTTAATTCGTGAGTAATGTTGCCGTTATTAGCGCCTGTAGCCATCACAACCACCTTTGAGAATCATAATTACCTACCCTTTCGCGCTGCGATCGCAAGTCCTCTAGCAGCAGTTTATATACGTGTTCTGTAAGTTGGTTCAAGAGCCGTGAGTCATTGAGGTATTTACCCGCAGCATTCGCCGCCTTGCTAGCTGATGAAACCCCTGCATAGCCAGCAGTACCGCCAACGTCTCCATCGAATGTGAAAAAACTCTGTTGCTGATTTGAGTCCATAAATAAAAAAACTCTCCCTAAATCAAGGCTAAAGGTACTGCATCAGAATCAAAAGTAGCCAAAAGTCGAACTTAGTTTTTCCCTGGATTCAGACTTTTGAACAATTGTGTTGGAAATGCGATCGCAGTACTCTAAATTGTGAGTAACAGCAAAATATTCATCTAGCTACTGCTTGGGCAACCAGGAAAAGAAAATGAGAGAACACGTCAGCCAAGAGAAAAAAACTACTACAGGCTTCTCAATTCCATCCCTGAAACACCCAACACGCGGCTTTGGTTTGGAGTCGTCGGCAATTTCACGCCAGGCGGTTCCAAAAATACAACCACTCCATAAACCAGTTACTCACGATATCAGTCGTATACCACTGCGTACCCAAGCAAAACTTTCAATTAGCCAGCCTGGAGACATTTACGAACAGGAAGCCGATAGCGTAGCACAGCAGATGAAATCTCTGGACATACAACGACAACAAGCGCCAGAGAATGAGGAAGAATTACAGATGAAGCCGATGGTGCAGCGATCGCCGATATTAATGATAGGTAACGAAAAAAGAGAATCTATAATCCAGCGAGATATCGAAAATGCTACCTATGACAAATCCGATCCAACAAGCGCCGAGGCATCTAAGGCTTTCTTCACAGCCTATAATGAAACTGTTCAAAAGGCATATAACTATGCAATCACCGTACCTAGTTTAGGAGCTTATGGGGAATTGAACGGTTATACCAAACTTTGGGTTCAAAAGTGGAATGAACATTTATCGCAAAAGCGCCCGAAGTTGATGGCAGCAGCCTTTGGATATGTAATCGAATCCTTGGTGAGTGACTCAAACTCGGAGTTTCACCCCAACATATCTGGAGAGTATTCAGTGGATACACAGGTAACGGTGGGTGGAACCCGTCCTGATTTAGTTTTGCGGTTAAAAAAAGGAAGCAACTATATTGCATGGCTAGATTTAACAGCCTCAGATAGTGTTGACCATATTTATACGAAGGATAATTGGTCTTTAAAAGTTAGCAATTTTGCAGAAGTTACCTATCCTTCTCTTGATCTTGGCACTTTAGCCTTCATGCAACAAAATAAAGACAATAAGGGCGGAATCAGCGAAGCGGATCTCAAAACAAGATTGGCTGCTGCTCAGGCAGAGTATGGAAAACGTAAAGAGCAATGGAAGGAGCTTGGTCAAAAATTTGCTTTCAATCAGATTTGGAAAGAAATGAAAAAGAGTCGCGAGACTTTAAGTATGATGCCAGAATATCCACGACAATTTATCTTGGAGAAACTAAAGAACGAATTCCAGGTTGCTGAATTAGATGAAAAGCTGGTACCAAGTATCTTAATTGCTATGGGCGTATCGGCAGTACCTTGGGGCTATACAACGGGATATAGCAGCAGTGAAAAAGCAGGTGAGGCATGGCTGATAGATAATGCGCCTGCTGAAGCTTCAACTTGAATATGTGCGATCGCCCGATACTATAAAAATTGGGTTGCCGAAAATTTAGACTTTCGATGAATTGTATTAAAGGTGCGATCGCCTGATCTTGTAGAGTGTGAAGTGCGATCGCGATGTTGTCGTTAAAAAACTCCATAACCCGTATATTCCCGCATTTCAGGAGATTGAAATCCTAAAACAATATCATCTTTTGGAATCCCTCTCTCTACAAGTTCTTGAGCCACTCTCATTTCCGTCATATTCTGCTCAATCGAAATTTTTCCCTGTTTAATATCCAAATGTAAAACACAACCATAGACTCGCCGATGACCATCCCATCCCACATTCATAACCATGTAATGGTCTTGTTTTGTATCAAAAACAGTGTAACAATCAATCTGACCATTCGCTATTGGGATAGCAGCATAAGTCGTCAACAACGACTGAATGATATGGCGATTAGACTCTAGGGTATCCATTGTACAATTACCTCTTGAATTGGGTCATAAATAATTTGTTTAATCTGATATCTCTCTACAGATATTTGGGCAAATTCCCGCTTGAAAAAAGCTCCATAAACACCTATGGGCACTGCCAAATAGAGAATGCGATTTGGATCGCTGATTTCTAAGGCAAGCCGATAATTCAAAAACTGTCCTAACGCAGCATGATAATCTGTTAATGGTGAATCACTCAGGAACGTTTTAATTTCAACTGCAATTTTTTCTTCACCCCGCTCTGCTCCTAACAGTTGCTCTGCACCTAAATCTATTTCAAACTTAGTTCCGCCAACTTCTAGTCGCAGAGGATCATCGGTTATCTTCCACTGCTCCTTTTCTAAAGCAATTCTAACTACAGTATGAAATTTATCTTTAGCTGCCATTGTTAACGTTTTCTGATTTACTTAACATTTTAGTGCGTAGGCGCACCGCAGGCATCGCCACTATTGTAGAGTGCGAAAACGTGCGATCGCATCTCTTTTTTTTAGTTGAGTAAATGGACATGAAATTGTCAAATTATCAAGATTTGCCCACCCTACACCTCTTTAAGTGCGTAGGCGTAGCCCGTCGTAGACATCGCCCGATACTATAAAAATAGGGTTGCCGAAAATTTAGACTTTCGATGAATTGTATTAAAAGTGCGATCGCTGTACTCTAGTTAAAGATGATCAACTAGTATAGATATTTATCCACCGACTGATCGGGCATCAGGAGAAGTACATGAGAGAACGCGTAAGTCAGCCCAAAAAAGCAACCACTGCTTCCTTCTCAATACCTGCACTCAAACAACCGACGCGTGGTTTTGGTTTAGACTCCTCTGGTGCTTCATCCCAAGCAGTTCCATCGCTGCAACCCTTCAACAAACCACTAATGCATGACATTAGTCGTATATCACTACGTCCCCAAACAAAACTCACTGTTAACCAGCCAGGAGATGTTTACGAGCAGGAAGCTGATAGAGTAGCACAGCAGGTAATACAGACGATGGGCGAGTCTGTAAGTAAGCAGTCTGTACAACGAGAAGCATTGCCAGAGGAAGAAGAAGAATTACAAATGAAATCTCTGGCAGATAACAATATTTCGCTGCAACGGGAAGCATTGCCAGAGGAAGAAGAAGAATTACAAATGAAATCTCTGGCAGATAACAATATTTCGCTGCAACGGGAAGCATTGCCAGAGGAAGAAGAAGAATTACAAATGAAATCTCTGGCGGATAACAATATTTCGCTGCAACGGGAAGCATTGCCAGAGGAAGAAGAAGAATTACAAATGAAATCTCTGGCGGATACCAATATTTCGCTGCAACGTCAGGGTGGTGGGATTGCAGCCACATCTGACTTGGAAACTTCAATCCAACAGGAACGAGGAGGCGGACAGCCACTTTCAGACGATATCCGGCAACCAATGGAACAATCTTTTGGGACTGACTTTAGTGGTGTCAAAATCCACACAGATAGCCGCTCTGACCAACTCAACCAATCCATCCAGGCTCGTGCCTTTACCACAGGACAGGATATATTTTTCCGTCAAGGAGAATATGCTCCAGAGAGTCATGGAGGGAAGGAATTACTTGCCCATGAGTTAACTCACGTTGTCCAACAAAATGGTAGTGCGCTTGGGCGTAAATTGCTTCCTGACCAGGAGATAAAAAAAAACAAGTCCAATCTAAAGCCCTTCTGAACTCGCCTTCTGGGTATCAACCAGTAATCCAGCGTAACCCTTTTGAAAAGCTTAAAAAATTCTTTTCCAAAGATGATGACAATGAAATAGAAGAAATACAGGTGAACGGGGAGGACTGGAAAAAATATATGGAGTTAGATATCTTGACGATGCAGCCTAGTGATATCATAACGGACAGGCAATTTGGGCATAATTTATATATAAGTATCAGATGGTACAACAAATCGCAGAAAAGATTGCGCCTTTTGACACCGCCACCACTGGAATATTTTGAGGAAATAACCAAGATCACGACAGACAACGGCGGCAATAGAACTACGGAAACAGAATCGCTAGATCAGTACGCAAACAGGCCAAATTCTAATACTTTCCGTAGCTACGCACTTGGTACTCAGGGCATGATTATAGATCCAGGTCAGTCGCTCACTGCAAGATTTCTTGATCCACCGCAGATCACAATCACACAAGAGTATAAATCCCGCACAGTTAAATTCAAAATCGGGTTACAGGGGTCGCAACAGTGGCTAACTGGTGTGCAGCGACTAACGTGCGAGAATAACGAGATAATAGAGCATGAATTTATCCCAACACGACTCAGGGCTGGCTAAAAACTACGGCACAATTAGTTTTTAGAAACTATTAATTATCTTGCAAAAGTCCTATCAGAAATTAAAGACTCTTGAATAATGACTAATAACGCTTAAGAAGCCGATCGCTGCTGGTCAATTTGTAGTGGTATATTTTCTAGCACAAGTTGCCAAAAGTGTTTGATGGGGGGAATTTGCAGACGATCTTGAGTTGTCACCATCACTACCCGACGAGTCAAACTGGAACCATCTGCTAAACCACTAGTATGATTGCCGGCTAAGGAACGAATCGCTAGGGTAGGATCAAGACGAGCTTCCAGTAATGCTGATTGAGGTAGCAAAGCTATTAGTTCTCCTTGGCGCACAACTCCCCGAAAGGCATCTAGGGTATTTACCTCCAAAGCCGATTGGAGTGTAGCTTCCATGCGCTCAAATCTATCTTGTATTAGGCGCTGCATCCCATAACCATCTTTAAAAACCACTTGGGGATAACGAATTAGCTCCGACCAAGGGATGAATTCATATTGGGACAGGGGATGATTGGCTGCGGTTAAAACTTCTATCGGTTCATCATAAAGCACTTCTACCACCATTTCTCTACTGGTGGTTAAAAAGCGATTATTCATCACAATTGCTAAATCTACCAACCCATCTTTGAGGACTTTCAGGGCGCGATCGCTTCCCAATGAAGTCACCCGCAATTGCACATCTGGATAATCATGACAAAATTTTTGTAACACTGGTGGTAAGTAAGATCCACATAAAGAGTGAATCACAGCAATGCAAAGTTCTGGTTGCTTTCCGGCGATTAAATCGGCTAATTCTTCTGTCGCAGTCTGCCACTCTTGGCAAATTTTGCGGACGCGGGGTAGCAAACGTTCACCTCCTAGCGTCAGCTTGGCATGACTGCTTCTGTGAAATAGTTCTATCCCCAAATCTGCTTCTAATGCCTGAATTTGGCGACTGATCGTCGATTGGGTAACACCAGATGTTCGCGCTGCTTGTTGAAAGCTGCCGGTTTGGGCGATCGCTAAAAAGGCTTGCAACTGCTCTAGGCGCATTTTTATGTAGCCTGAATTACATTTATTGGTTTCATTAAATTAACGGATTTTTAACCATAATTTAGTAGAGTTTGTTACATAGCGGTTCCCAAGTGCATAAAGTAATCATGTTAAGACATCACCCCTATCCCTCTTTGTGAGTTTAAAGAAGGTAAATAACAGGGCAAACACATCTAAATGTTAACAAAGTGGCAAGTAGAGGTGTGTTTTAACCCATATTCCGCAGATATTGAAGCAGATTGAATAATTAATGAATTTGAATAGTAAAAAGCCTGAAATAATTGTCATCTAATCATTTCAGGCTTTTTTTATAAAATAATCTATCAGCAAATAAGAACTCCTTGCAATCATCCCTCATGACAATCAACGATCGCTATCTTATGCAACTGTTGAAAAACACATGGTTTTGTAGAACCTCAAGCAGATAGCCGTACACTTGCGTATACGGCTGCGATCGCATCAGATTTGCAAGAGGCACAGAGGGTACAAACGACCGCTACGCACTCCTAGAGTGTGGTGAATACTATTTTCTAGAACGAGAAGTTGTTACTTCATCAGGATCGCTATAAGCCCGGACTTTTTCGCGATTACGAGTTAGTCCTGCTAAACCAGCTAGACCAAGCAAACCTAGCCAACCCCAATTGAAACCGCGATCGCTAGTTCTTTCAGATGTTGTGATGCCTGCATTCCTATTAGTACCTGTAGCATCAGTGCCCGTTGTTCCGGTACCTGTGGCATCAGAGCCTGTTGTGCCAGTACCTGTAGTACCAGTTCCAGTACCTGTGGAATCAGAGCCTGTTGTGCCAGTACCCGTAGTACCAGTTCCAGTACCTGTGGAATCAGAGCCTGTTGTGCCAGTACCTGTACCAGTGCCAGTAACTGTACCATTGCCCGTTGTCCCAGTTCCAAGACCACCGTCCGTAGTTCCAGCACCTGTACCATTGCCTGTTGTGCCAGTACCTATACCACTGCCCGTTGTGCCAGTACCTGTACCACTGCCCGTTGTGCTAGTACCTGTACCACTGCCCGTTGTACCAGTGCCTGTACCACTGCCCGTTGTACCACTGCCTGTACCACTGCCCGTTGTACCACTGCCTGTAGCTCCAGTACCTGAGCTAGAGCCTCCACTGCCAGAACCTCCACTCTGGGCAAAAACAGAAGGAGGTAAGGACACAGAGGCGAAACTGATGGCAAAGACAGTAGCTAAAACAGCTTTAGATAAATTCAAAGGCTTCATATTTATGGTTCCTTGTATCTTCTAGATTTCTGTGGGTGATTAATTTTCAAAACCGATATTGTCTATTCAATCCACTGCTAAATAGGTAAATATCGACCAGTATTGAGGAGTCTTTCATCTAGCTTGTTTTGGCATTGAAAGCATTTGAATATCTCACAACAACTTACTATTGGTCAGAAAAAGTAAAATAATTCATAATCAGTAATTACTACTTCATAATTGAGAACGCACTACTAAATTCGCTTGCTCACAATCGATAGATAAGGAATAATATTTATTTTCTAAATTAATTTAAAAAATAAAATTATATATATTATTCTTTTCTACCCAACTTTTTTTAATTACTTATTGTGAATTATTTTGTTGCTTGTACACAGAATAGCTGATAGTTGTTTATCTAACTTCTACCCTAAGTGTAAAACCATTTATATCGCAGGACTTAATTTGGCATTTTAGTCTATGAGTGTAAAAAGACAAAATGTTTTAGAGGTTGCAATTAAATAAATCTCTAAGAATACTTCAAAATATTATTTCACGTGATAACTTATAACTTCATACTCCAGGTGTGTCTTACTTGAGACTTAAGGAATACTTTTATTATCAGTTATTGCTAAAATCTACCATTCGGCTAAAGCGATCGCTATTCCTTGTTTTAAATCTGGCGTGATTGCATCGTTGTTTGCTAACTGCTGCAATTGTTGATGTGTAGCTTCACTATCCAGATTTTTCAGTGCAGCGATCGCATGTAGTCTCACCGATGCGTTAGAATCGGCTAACATCGAAATCAATGGTTCAATTGCCTGCATTTCGCCTAACTGTCCTAAAGATAAGGCGATCACACTTTTAATGTTAGTAATCTCTGTGGCTGGATGTGGCGATCGCAGTATTTGCAATAATATTTCTGCGGCTGCTGTAGTTAACTGTGGTTTTTGGACTCGTCCCAAAACTGTGACAATTTCTTGCCACACTATTTCTGATGTACTTTGATTCAGTGCTGTTTGCAAATATTCTAAACTCGATAATGTTCCCACCCAACTTAAAGCGCGGATGGTTTCTAATTGCAGCTTTATTGGTGTCTGGGGTGAAATCAGCAAATCAAATAAGCATTTGGCAGCATCATCACTACCAATTCGAGAAAGGGTAACTACGGCTGCACAACGAACATCAAGGTTAAAGTCGTAAAGTTTGGGTTGCAGTTTCGTTATTAAATCTAATGCTTGGTGTAAGTCGGGGCGAAAACCTAAACCAAGCAGTGCTGCACGCCTGACTGTGGCGGCTGTATCATCCAAAGCTTTTAACAATACTGGCGGTACACGTTCGTCATGAAAACTGCTGAGGGCTTCAATTGCGGCGGCGCGGATTGCTGCTTGTGGATCTTGTACTACACTCAAGAGTGGTGTGATGGTTTCTGGTTGGCGAATATATGAAAGCGATCGCACTGCTAACAATCGTGTATCTTCATCTAATAAAAGTTCAGTTAGTGAAGCAATAGCAACAGTACCCATTTGCCCTAGTGCTGTAGCTGCGATCGCTTTGAGTTCTTCATCCTCATCGGTTTTCAACAATTCAACTATTGCCGCGATGGCTTCTGGGTGTTGAAATTCGCCCAAAGTCCTTGCCGCATACCAGCGTAATTCTTCTTCTGCGTCTTCATCTTCTAATATCTCAATGAGTGGTGGAATGGCAATAGTTCCCAAATGAGTCAACAATTTGCTAATTTCCCAGCGTTGCTGAAAATCCCCCATTTCTAACATTAAAAGTGTTAATTTCAGAAGATATTCTCGGTTTGTAACTATCTCTAAATTTTCCGAGTCTGTTCTTAAAATTAACTGTTGCAAATATTGAATTAATGATGACCAATCAGCTGCATTGTATGCTGCCTCAACTTGCACCAAAAGCTGTTTGATATTACTCACAATATCCTGCTTTAATTATCATCTTCTGCCCCCTAAGAGTGCTGAGTTATGAGTGCTGAGTGCTGAGTGGGGAATCTCACTTCTTTACTCAGGACTGGGAACTAGCTCAACGCCCCGGTATCACTAACGGAAAAGAGGAACTATTTTGTCTCTTGCCTCCTGCCTCCATTAGCTTGGCTTGACTACAACAGAATTACCCTCAATTTTGGCGGCATAAGTTTTCAGCGGGTTTGTCGCCGGGCCTTTTTGCACTTTACCGTCAGCCCCAAATTCCGAACCATGACAAGGACAAGCGAATTTTTTCGCATCAGCCTTCCATGCTACAGTGCAACCTGCGTGAGTACAGGTAGGATTAACAGCAGTCAGATTGGCGGTTTTAGATGTGCCGACTACCAGCACAGGCCCGGCGGGTGAGTCTTTCGCCAGCAATTGACCTGTTTTATCTAATTCTGCCGATGTACCTACTGTTTGCCAATCTTTAGATGCTGGAGTTGTTTGAGAAGAACAAGCTGCGATCGCTACAGGTAGAGAACTCGCAATCAAACCCAAACCTACCCAATTGATAAAATCACGACGTTTCATAGTTGCTGAAATAATATCTAAGTTTTAACTAACATCTGCTGCTAAATCTTGGATTTTAGATTTTGGATGAATCTATGGCGATCCAAAATTGCTTTAGTCATCTCAAATACCGTTGATTAAGGGTTATACATCGTTCATTGGTTACTTTAATGCAAATAATGCATAGTATTCATGCAGTTTGTAGTAATTTTCCCAAAAAACGTAACATTTTATACGATTTTAACAAAAATCTCGCCTTAAGTTATGAGTATCGAAATTGTTACATAAACATTATCTAAACCTGCTTGACAAATTCCCAAGATGTAAATGGCGACAAGTTTTCCTTAACTAACCACGGATTTGAAGTTTCGAGTTGGAATGCTCTTGAGTAAAAATAATCAGCCGTAATTCAGTTCAGGATTGAGTTTTTATTTCCTAACCTTCGTAGATTCATCACCTGATGTAACTACGGATTGATTGGTATTGGTAAATTACCAGCACAGATCCTTAGCATATCAGTAATTTGCAACAAGATTTAGCTTCATGACAGACACAGTAACTACCACCAGCCTCAATAAATTTGAGAAATTAAAAGCAGAAAAAGATGGACTTGCCATCAAGAGTGAGATCGAGAAATTTGCCGCCCTCGGTTGGGAGGCAATGAACGAAACAGATCGCGACCATCGACTGAAATGGGTAGGCGTGTTTTTTCGCCCAGTTACTCCAGGCAAGTTTATGATGCGGTTGCGGATGCCTAACGGTATTCTTACCAGTAGGCAGATGCGGGTTTTAGCCCAAGTGGTGCAGCGTTACGGTGATGATGGTTGCGCTGATATTACTACCAGACAGAATATCCAATTACGGGGAATCAGAATTGAAGATTTACCAGATATCTTTAATAGATTTGACGCAGTTGGTTTAACCACCATTCAGTCAGGGATGGATAACGTCCGCAATATCACAGGCGATCCGGTGGCGGGGTTGGATGCAGATGAGTTGTACGACACGCGAGAGTTGGTACAACAAATTCAAGATATGCTCACCAACAAAGGCGAAGGGAACCCAGAGTTTAGCAACTTACCACGGAAGTTTAATATTGCGATCGCAGGTGGAAGAGACAATTCGGTTCACGCTGAAATTAACGATTTGGCTTTTGTGCCAGCATTTCAGGAAGCAGGGGAGCCAAATTTCCCCTCTGCTGATTCCCACGACAAAATTTTCGGGTTTAATGTTTTAGTCGGTGGATTTTTCTCAGCTAAACGTTGTGAGGCGGCGATTCCTCTGAATGCTTGGGTGGCTCCAGAAGATGTGGTAGCTGTATGTAGAGCGGTTTTGGAAGTATTTCGCGATCATGGGCCACGCGCTAATCGGCAAAAATCTCGGCTGATGTGGCTAATTGATGAATGGGGTGTAGATAAATTTCGAGCAGAAGTAGAAAGCCGTTTGGGTAAATCATTAGTATCCGCAGCGGCTAAAGACGAGATCGACTGGGAAAAACGCGACCACATCGGGATATATAAACAAAAACAAGCAGGATTAAATTACATAGGACTGCATATTCCTGTTGGTCGGCTGGATGCCGAAGGTATGTTTGAAATCGCTCGTCTAGCAGAAGTTTACGGCACTGGCGAAATCCGGTTCACAGTTGAGCAAAACATTGTTATTCCCAACATTGCAGACTCGAATTTAGCAACATTTTTAACAGAAACTTTGCTAGAAAGATTTTCAATTGATCCTGGTTTACTGGCGCGATCGCTAGTATCTTGCACAGGCGCACAATTTTGCAACTTTGCCCTCATCGAAACCAAAAACCGCGCCTTGGCAATGATTAAAACCTTAGAAGAAGAGCTAACCTTCACCAATCCAGTGCGAATTCATTGGACAGGTTGCCCTAACTCTTGCGGACAGCCCCAAGTTGCAGACATCGGCTTGATGGGAACTAAAACTCGCAAAAATGGCAAAACCTTGGAAGGTGTTGACATATATATGGGTGGCAAAGTTGGCAAAGATGCTCATTTGGGTACTTGCGTCATCAAAGGCATACCATGCGAAGACTTGCAGCCAATATTGCAAGATTTACTCATCCAAAAGTTTGGGGCAAAACTCAATAAAGAAGCCTTAGTCGTTAGTAATTGATTGGGGATTTGTCATTGGTCATTGGTTAAGACTCATATTTTAACCTTAAAGGTTCAACTTCCGAGTTCAAAGGTGCAACTTCCGAGATAAAAGGTTCAACTTCCGAGTTCAAAGGTGCAACTTCCGAGATAAAAGGTGCAACTTCCGAGATAAAAGGTGCAACTTCCGAGATAAAAGGTGCAACCTCCGAGATAAAAGGTGCAACTTCCGAGATAAAAGGTGCAACCTCCGAGATAAAAGGTGCAACCTCCGAGATAAAAGGTGCAACCTCCGAGTTCAAAGGTGCAACTTCCAAGATAAAAGGCGCAACCTCCGAGTAAAAAGGCTCATCTTCTCCGTATTTTATTCAATTAGAAAGATTAGAATGCTTAAAAACTTATTTTCATTCAGCGATCGCTACCGTATCTTACATCAGACTTGGTTTGCTTTCTTTCTCACCTTCGTTTGTTGGTTTAACTTTGCACCCTTCGCTACAACCATTGGTAGAGAATTACATTTAGCACCAGAGCAAATTAAAACTTTAGGCATCTGTAACCTCGCCCTCACAATTCCCGCACGCCTAATTATTGGGATGCTTCTGGATCGTTTTGGCCCCAGAATCACCTACTCAATCTTGTTGATGTTTACGGTTGTTCCTTGTTTGGCGACAGCACTAGCGCAAGATTTTAATCAACTAGTCATCAGTCGTTTGCTCATGGGAATTGTTGGATCTGGGTTTGTGGTTGGTATCCGCATGGTGGCCGAATGGTTCCAGCCGAAGGAGATGGGAATTGCACAAGGTATTTATGGCGGTTGGGGCAACTTTGGGGCATTTGGTGCAGAATTTGCCTTACCGATACTGGCAGTTTCTACGAGCTTTTTCGCTGGTGGTGCTTCTAACTGGCGGTTTGCGATCGCACTTACAGGGATTATTGCAGCCATCTACGGCGTAATTTATTACAACACTGTCCAAGATACGCCCGCAGGTCAAGTCTATAAAAAACCTAAGAAAAATGGTTCTTTGGAAGTAACCAGCATTAAAAGCTTCTGGGCGATGATTGTCTCGAATTTTGGTTTGATTTTCGCTCTAGGTTTATTAGCTTGGCGTTTAGAACAAAAGAACATTCACTTCCTAACTTTGAGCCAAATGTATCTGACTTGGTTAGTATTAGCAGGATTATTTGCTTACCAAAGTTATAAAGCTTGGGAAGTCAACCGAGAACTACTAATTGGCAAGAAAACTTATGCTCCATCAGAACGCTTCCAATTTGGTCAAGTAGCCTTACTCGAATTCACTTACATAACTAACTTTGGCAGCGAACTAGCAGCCGTTTCTATGCTGCCGGCATTTTTTGAAAAAACCTTTGCTTTAGAGCATGTTGTCGCTGGGATGATTGCTGCTACTTATCCCTTCTTAAACTTAATTTCTCGTCCCAGTGGTGGCTTAATTTCTGATAAATTTAACTCCCGAAAGTGGACAATGACTATTATCAGCGCTGGCATTGGTGTTAGTTATTTGATGGCACATTTTATTAATAGTAACTGGCCGATTCCAGTAGCGATCGCAGTGACAATGTTAGCCGCCTACTTTGCCCAAGCTGGCTGCGGTGCAACCTACAGCATCGTCCCCCTAATTAAAAAAGAAGCCACTGGACAAATAGCCGGTAATGTTGGAGCTTACGGTAATTTTGGCGGCGTAGTTTACCTGACAATTTTCAGCTTAACCGACGCTCCCACACTGTTTTCCACAATGGGTTTAGCCGCCTTAGTCTGCGCTTTTATGTGTGCCTTCTTCCTCAAAGAACCAAAAGGTTCCTTTGCCCCTGCTTATGAAGGTGAATTACCAGAAACCGCAACTCAAAATCCTATCTTCTTAACTGAAGAATAATCAACTGAAAGATGAAATAGTGAAATTAACTATCAAATCTAAATTAGATAATTTTACACTTCATCCTTCCATAGCAATCCTAATGCATGAAAATCTCTTTTCTTCTCTCTGCGCTCTCTGCGTCTTGGCGATTCGTATGACTGGTTCCCAGCCTAGAGGCTGGGAACCCATTCTGGGAGGCTCCGCCTCCAGTAGCTTGACAAGAGGCAGAGCCTCTTTTAAATATATTCCCAGCCTGGAGGCTGGGAACAAGATAACAAAAGCCTTTGGGCTTTTCGTAGTGTCATTCGTTTCAAAGAGTTTTTGTGTAACACATAAATTTCTCAATCTATCGCTACATCTGAGGTTGCATAATCAAAACAACAAAATGGTACAACTGCCATGAGTGAATTTACCAAAACCCTCTGTCCCTACTGTGGTGTTGGCTGCGGTTTAGAAGTTTCACCCCCAGCCCAACTTGGCAAAGCCACTAATCGAGATAACCAAGGAAATCCAACTTGGCGCGTGCGCGGCGATAAAGCCCATCCATCCAGTCAGGGTATGGTTTGCGTCAAAGGTGCAACGATCGCAGAATCTTTAGATAAAAATAGATTACATTACCCAATGGTGCGAGACTCCTTAGATCAAGAGTTTCGGCGTGTTAGTTGGGATGAAGCTTTCGATCTCATCACCAAGCGTATTCAAACTATCCGCTTCACCCAAGGGCCAGAAGCCTTATGTATGTATGGTTCAGGTCAGTTTCAAACCGAGGATTACTACATAGCCCAGAAACTCATGAAAGGCTGTCTGGGTACTAATAATTTTGATGCTAATTCTCGTTTATGTATGTCTAGTGCTGTGGCTGGCTACATTCAAAGCTTTGGTTCAGATGGGCCGCCATGCTGTTACGAAGACTTGGAGTTAACCGACTGTGCATTTTTAATTGGTACTAACACAGCCGAATGTCACCCCATTGTTTTTAACCGTCTAGAAAAATATCATAAAAAGAACCGCAAAGTCAAAATGATTGTGGTTGATCCCCGTCGCACACCAACCGCAGAAGCCGCTGATTTGCATTTAGCCATTCGTCCCGGAACAGATATCGACTTGTTGAATGGCATCGCTCACTTGTTGATGCGCTGGAACTACATTGATACCATGTTCATGGACGATTGCACCATCAACTTTCCTGCTTATGCGGAAGTAATTCGCCACTATCCGCCGGAAGTTGTGGCTCGTCAATGTGGAATCAGCATTGAGGATTTAGAAACAGCCGCGCGCTACTGGGGTAAATCTGAGCGGGTACTGTCTTTGTGGTCAATGGGTGTGAATCAATCCTCAGAAGGGACGGCTAAAGTCAGAACTATCATTAACCTGCACCTGATGACTGGACAGGTTGGCAAACCTGGGGCTGGCCCTTTCTCCCTCACTGGTCAACCGAACGCAATGGGAGGACGGGAAGCCGGAGGTTTGGCGCATTTATTACCAGGTTATCGGGTGGTGAAAAATCCTCAGCACCGCGCAGAAGTTGAGGAGTTTTGGGGACTTAAGCCGGGACAGATTTCGCCCAATCCCGGTTTGACTGCTTGGGAAATGATTACTGGGTTGGAAAATGGGGCTGTAGAGTTACTATGGATTGCCGCTACTAATCCCGCAGTGAGTATGCCAGATTTAGAGCGGACTAAAAAGGCATTGTTGCGATCGCCTTTCACTATCTACCAAGATGCCTATTATCCCACAGAAACTTCTGCTTACGCTCATGTTCTACTACCAGCAGCCCAGTGGGGTGAAAAAACTGGCGTGATGACAAACTCCGAACGGGTGGTAACTCTGTGTTCAGGATTCCGCCAACCGCCAAGAGAAGCAAAAGCAGATTGGGAAATTTTTGCCGAAGTTGGACGTAGATTAGGTTTTGAGAAAGAATTTGCCTTTACTAACTCTGCGGAAGTTTACGCTGAGTTTGTCCAACTAACTAAAAATCGCCCTTGCGATATGACAGGTATCAGTCATACGCAATTACAAGCAGAAGGCCCGACGCAATGGCCCCATCCTGAAGAGAGCAGGGGGAGCAGAGGAGCAGGGGAGGCAGGGGGAGAAACCTCTGGAAAGCGTTTATATACTAATTTGCGTTTCCACACCCCTGATGGACGCGCTCGATTTGGGGCATATTACTCAAAGGGATTGGCAGAACCACCAGACCCAGATTATCCCTTTGTACTAACTAATGGACGACTTTACGGACACTGGCATACGCAGACACGCACTGGTCGAATTGAAAAAATTTGCAAAATGCATCCCGAACCGTTTATTGAAATTCATCCCCGTGATGCTGCTAAGTTAGGTATTGTAGATAATCAGTGTGTGGAAGTGCGATCGCGTCGCGGTAAAGCGAAGTTTCCTGCTAAAGTAACAAAAGCGATCGCACCTGGTACAGTTTTTGTCCCTATGCACTGGGGTTCACTGTGGGCAGACAATGCCGAAGCTAACGCCCTCACCCATCCAGAAGCGTGCCCCGATTCACTCCAACCAGAATTAAAAGCCTGTGCAGTGCAATTGATACCAATTTCAGTAGAAGTTCCCATCAAAAATCATCAACTCCAGTCTTCACAATGGTAAGCTGCAAAGTGTCGCTCGAAACTGGTATTTTATAACCAGCAATAGGTAATTTCGTCAATAATCAATAGTCAATAGTTATTATTATTTTTTATGACTCTCTAATTTTGACTGTTACCAATTATTATATCTAAAGAAGTACAATCTCTATAAACTAGAAGTTTTACTTTTAGATATGGATGAAGAATAAAAAAATAGATAGAAAACTTACAAAGTATTAGTAAGTAATTTTTAATCCTCTAGATTTATCTATGGGATTTTATTTTATCTTAGAATCGGGTGCAGCAGATGAAAAAGTTAATGAGGCGAATTCTAGGAGCTACCAAAGATGAGAACTTTATGCACATCATCGAGAACATAGAAGTTCTAGTTTCTAAAACTTTATCTATTTTCATGGTAATTGTAATTTTCGTAGCTATTACAGATTTAGGAATCTTTATTTTTAAAGAATTATTTACAATACCTTACGGGAAGTTTAACACAACCCTTTATAAGGTTTTTGGTTTATTTTTAAATATTTTAATTGCCTTAGAAATCTTAGAAAATATTACAGCCTATCTCCGAAAACATGTTTTTCAAGTTGAATTAGTTATTGTTACCTCTTTAATTGCTGTTGCCAGAAAAATTATTATTCTTGACTTAGAAAAAGTTGGAGGTCTTGATATAATTGGTCTAGGTGTAGCTATTTTGGCCTTATCGATTAGTTATTTGATAATTCGTCTCAGTAATTCCAAAGATGCAAGTTGAAAGGGAACATCCCAAATTTTGCAAGAACATGTTTGTCATTGCGTACTCCTTTCCTACAGAACGCTACGCGAACGGAGAACCCGCAGGGTACTACGCGAACCATTGGTGTCAACTTAAGCTAAAACTCCTTTAAAACCTCGTTTCCAGCCTCCGGCTGGAAATGCAACTCAAAAGCGGCTCTGCCGCGAGTTCGAGAGGCGGAGCCTCAAAGACGAGCATTCCCAGTCGGAGACTGGGAACGAGGCAAATAATGACCGAAAACGACTCATGATACAGAGCAACTAAATTTATTGATGGGGATCATTAATTTTGAATTTTGAATTCGGAGCGAAGCGACGTGACAGATTTCTTTCAATTTGAAGCAGATTTTGTTGATTCCCTGCGTTGCATTCCTATGCAGGTACGCTGTAAATTAGATACCTGTGGTATCAAGTTAAAATTGCCCGACTGGAACCAAATGACTACAGATGAGCGTCAAGCTTTAGTTGAATTACCTTGCACCACAGAAACGGAAATTCAGTCTTACCACGACCATATCCAGCAGTTAATTGTCGGACGTACTGGTATACCAGCAAAAAAATTGCCCATTGAGCCTCATCCCGCATGGTTAGACTCTGGCATAGTACCAATTAGCCTTCAGGAAAAAGCTCAAGAAATAGGTGTAACCTTGACACAAAAAAATTGGGCAGCCTTAACGCCATTACAGCGTTTTGCCTTAATTAAACTCAGCCAGCCAGGACATGAAAACAAAAACTTTAAGAGAGCGATCGCAGAATTCCATCTGCTTTAATTAGTCAATAGTTAGTAAACTACTGTGCCGTAAGACGGACGGAACTTCCCAATTCATCGGGAATAGCCCAATCTTCAAGGCAGTTTCTTTCCCAATTCCCCATTCCAAACAAGATTAGTCAATTATCAGTAGCAAAAACAACCGACAACAGACGGCAGAAAATTATATATTTCTGCAATGGGACTGAATGCAGTAAAAACTACTATTTTTTGATAAACTGCCGTAGGTTTAATTTGCAGATAGGATATCAAAAGTACACTACTGATACAATCTGATTTATCCGCCGAATAAGTCAGCTTTATGACAAACTCTCAGTAGATGGAATACTTATTTACATTAGGTAAAACAATTTGAAATTTTGCATCGAGAATTTTAAATTTCTTAGCAGTAAGTGAAGCTATAGTGGATTTAGCAACGCTGCTGTTAATGTGGCCAAGGTTAGTCCTGCCGCCCAATTAGGTGAAGAATTAGTTTAGAAACGCACTTCTTATCGATGACAGGCAAAAACGCAAGACATAATGCATTTCTGCGGCTAGTGTCTGGTAATGGGGCAATTTCTGGAGCAGAATCTCGCTACTCACTGCCCCCCAGTAAAGAGATGGTAATTGGACGCGACCCCAGCTGCCAAGTTGTCTTGGATGCCATGATCTACCGGATGGTATCTCGTCGTCATGCAGTGGTTCGTCCACTTTCTCTATCCCCAGATAGCAAATTTAGCTGGGTGCTTTGTGACTTGAATAGTGCTAATGGCACTTATTTGAATGGACAACGCTTGTATGAATGCCAAGAATTGCACCCAGGCGATCGCATTTCTCTAGGTGCTGATGGGCCGCAATATATTTTTGAGTATGAGTATACCTCAATTACTCCGGCAACGACAGTGAACCAAGTTACACCACTGCCTTCGGCGACAAACTACCACAACCACACGCAATTAAAGCAGCCGGATTCTGTTAGCTTCACCCAGCTTTTTCCGATTATTTCTACTGGTAAAGATTTAACTAGTAAAGCTTACCTTGTACCGGGAATACTGACCGTCATCTTTGTAGTGTTAATGTTTGCTACAGTCGGTCGTCCCCAAGCAAATCAAGTGATTGTAGCAAGTTATATCGCTTTCGCTGCCTACTATTTTGTTTACCAACTTTGCGGCAAACAGAAGCCTTGGTGGGTACTAATGGCTACAGCATTGGGTACAACACTGATTTTGCTCAGTCCGGTGTTGGATCTATTTATCTTCGTGTTTCGCGGCATCTTGCCTGGAAGCTTGCCCACACCTCAAGAATCGATCACCTTCACAGAGTTGCTGGTGCGGATGTTTTTTGGCGCTGGCTTGATGGAAGAATTACTTAAGGCATTACCTGTACTAGGAGCCTTTGCCATCGGTAGAATGTTGTCTTCACCTTGGCGGGAACGCATTGGTATTTGGGAACCTCTAGATGGTATTCTCTTGGGAACGGCTTCTGCTGTAGGTTTCACTCTCTTGGAAACTCTCGGACAGTATGTGCCAGATATCACTCAAAATGTCACGCAACAGGTAGGTATAGGCGCTGCTGGTCAACTGGCAGGTTTACAACTGCTAATTCCCCGAATTTTAGGCTCTGTAGCCGGACATATGGCTTATAGTGGCTACCTTGGTTATTTTATTGGTTTGGCTGTCCTCAAACCTAGTAGGAGTTGGCAAATTCTTTCTATTGGTTATCTGAGTGCCTCTGCGCTCCATGCTCTGTGGAATGCTACAGGATCAATCAATGCCTTGCTGTTAGTAGTTGTTGGGGTTTTATCTTACGCCTTTTTGATGGCGGCAATTCTCAAAGCACGGGCGCTGTCACCAACGCGATCGCAAAATTTTGCTACCCGATTTCTAGGGCCAAAATAGGAGTAGGGGGAGATGAGGGGGATAACAATTCAAAATTCAAAATGACGCTCTCTACGTTCGCGCAGCGTGTCGCAGACAGACGCTGCGCGTAGCAAGATCCCCGCAGGGGTACGTAGACTCGCTCTAAGCATTCGCGGTAGCGTCTCTAAGAGTTGCCATGCCGTACCACTTTCGTGGAAGCAAGCTACGCGTTAGCGTCTCTGCAAGAGAAGGCTTTACGCTGCGCTAACAAAATTCAAAATTAAAGACATTTCAGACGAGGATTTAGCGAGAAACGCGGTCTTGGGCTTTGCCCAAGTGGAGCGATTTCTCAAGACAAACCCCGACTTAAATGGGTGCTACATATAGATGTAGGGGTCTTAAATCCTTTAATTTACGATAAAGAATAACTACTAAGCAATGCCCAATTCCCAATGCTTCAATATTTACCTCTTGGGATAGATGGCCTAGTTTCAAAATTAGCGTAGATTTGTTTTACTGTAGGGTAATCGTAAATACAAAAATAAAAACCATTAAAATTTATTATAAAAGTTTTGATTTTTGGCTTTTTCTTTAGCACTTCTGCATAAGTAAACCAACATCTTTTCAAAAGATGCCTCTAAACAGACTGATCCCAAAAGTGCGGGTTACGCGAACACAACCCATAATGAAAAGTTTTCCCTACTCCCTACTCCCCATTCATACCTCAGGCTGAGAGTTGTTGAGTTGTGTAAAAGCATAAGAAGCGATCGCTAAACTAACCTTTGCTTTATCTACTTCCGATAAAGCTGTCCACTCGCTATTTTGAAGATTACTGAGTGCAGATGCCGCATTTTGCGATTCACTACTTCGCATAGCATAAGCAAAAGGACGAGCCAATACTAAAAGATCCTCTGTTCCCCAAGCTGGCAGTACTGTCTGAACGCACTCAACCAATTGTTCGCTGATTAATTGACGAGCCGCAAATATTTCAGCAGCTTTAGTGGCGATGGTGTTGAGCAATGTTTGGGGAACACAGGCAGCAAAATTAGTACGTAATATTTCTTGAAGATTAAGCACTACTACCTGTTGTCTGGTGTCATTGTAGTCTGGCGTCGAAGCAATACCAGCCCAAAGTGTGTCTAGATGTCCGTAAAAATCTTGCGATCGCTTTGTTAGTCCTTCATCAAGCAAATCTTCTATTCCGAACTGTTGTTCGAGTTCTTGAAAATAAGCTTCTGATTCCTCATCACCTGGATTCCAAGGATAGGTAGCGTCTTCTGCTTCCAGTAAGGCTTCTAATAACTCTAAGTCTACTTGAGATGGCAAAGAAGAGAAAGTGTCTGAACCGTTAATTTTGTTAGCCATATTTTCTTACCTGATGATTATTTGGTGGTATTGACAACTACAAATTTTAAGAGGAGATTTCCGCAAAAAAAAGTTGAATTTTTCTCCAAAAAAACAGATTTTAAAAGCTGATGCTTAACATCCAAATCCATTTGGGCAATAGCTCCGCTAGGAGTCTTGAATCACAAACTCCCAGGTTTCACCTCTAGCACTTCCAAACTTTACCTGCATTCCCGATTTCAACGGGACTTCCTCTCGGAGGATTTGTTGCCAACCATTAGGCCCTAAAAACCAGGTTGTCCCGTAGGTAGAAAAATCTTGCAAGTAATAAGTTCGCACCAATGTAGCATCTGTAAGAGTATTGCGGCAAAAGATTTCGGCGTGGCGTTTTGATACAGATGGTTCGGGGATGACGATATCATTGTCTTTCGTGCGGCCGATGCGGGTAACTCCATAACGCAGTAACCAGGTTTTACCTTTGGGAGTGAGCGATCGTAAACTTGCAATGGGAAGCGAGGAACCAACATCAGGAATGGCTGTATCTGGAAGTTCCGTAATACCTTCATCCAGATTCTTAATCAGTTCGCCATTAAAATCTGGATGCAGGTAGAGAACAGGCAAAGTCCAAGCAGGTTGATTAAATTTATACAGCGTTAACAACTCTTGCCTAGCCTGGGCTACGGCTTCATCAATTGGCTTGTGCGATCGCAAAGCTTCGGTAAAAGCTTGAATAAAACTGTGGCTTTCGTGGTCAGCGATTTCATCGCGCATCCCCAAAACCGCAGGCACACCATGACGAATCAGTACTTCTGCTAAACTGCTGGCAGGGATCGCTTGATGGTTGATTGCGGCTGGCTGTGCCCCCCAACAGGCGTTAAAAACCGCTAGCTTTACACCTGTACGCGTCAAGACTTGCGCCAATTCTATGCCATTTAGGGGCATCTCTGGTCGCAAAAACAGTAACCCTCCGTCTGGGTCTGGCAAACCATGTCCAGCGTAAAAGAAAACATTGTATGCTTTGGTTTCTAATTCATCAATCAACTGCTGTGGAGTTGGTTGAATGAGTTGATTGACTATACAAGGCGCGTATCTTTGGGAATTACCAGGGGTATCTGCAAGAATTTGCTGTAAGATTGCGGCTTCTTGTTCTAGTTGCAGTTTGTCATCATGACCTAAAACTAGCAAAATACTTAAAGCCTGGTCAGTTCGCAAATAGGGTAAAGCATCAACTTCAGTGCTGGTACGACTAAATAGCAAATCTTGCGAGAGAGACATCGCCGATTGACCAGGCTCACGCTGCATAATTTCCCAAGGGAAAGCGATGAGATCCGGGTCGCGAATTTCTAGTCGGAAGCGCAAACGTGTATGCTGACCCATAGCAATACCGCGACTGCGTTCTAGACTACCAAGAATTTGTCCGTCAAATACCCAGCGCCATAAATTCATTCCCAAGTATTGCATAAGACGACTGCTGTAGGGGCCAGTAGTCTGACCTGAAGGGGGTGAAATCAAATCTATGGGCAATGGGTTGCTCTTTTGAGATGTTGAGCTAGGGGAAATATCAAGGCGACCATGACCAGCAAACATCTGCTGCCATTCTTGCCAGACTTGGGTCAGTTCAACAGGCCATACACAGTCACGTAAAACGTAGCCACTGGGATAGGGAGCCTTGACCACCCAAATGGCGAAGTTGTCAGTGCCAGTGTTTAGGAGACGGGCGATCGCCAAATTCAGGGATGGCATGGATTCATTAAACTAAAAGCTAAAAACAATTGTTATAAGGCATGGGGGAGGGGGCAGGAGGCAGGGGAGAAATCAGCTATAGGATTTGACCTTTCCTGATTTGGAGCTACTGAACTCTTGTAGCTGTGGGAAGCTGACGCAACAGTGGGAGTCTTAGACCCTTTCCTTCAGTAAGGACTGCCCTTGACCTCTTTATTTTCTTGATAATTTCAAATAAAAATCCTCCAAGGTGAAAATTTTCTACTTTTTTACCTTGTAAATTTTTTACTTAGGTTGTTACCTGTTATTATTCCAGGTTTTTACAAGTTTATCGAGTATTTGACTAAGTTGGACTTGTGTCACCTGGTTCGGTAACTGGCGGTTGGGTAACGGGTGTACATGGACTTGGTGCATCTGATTGTAAAACAGAAACACCAAAACGGTTGAGTTGGGACAAGTCTAGCAATATTGTTGCTGGCAAAGGTTTGGAATTTGGTGGAACTGAGGTAGTTACAGCTGGGGTATTAGTATTAGCTAGAGTTTGTGTACTTTTATTGGCACAGACTCGCATAGACACTGAAAAATTCCCAGAAGCCGGTTTGGGATTTGATTTTTTCTCAATAACCTCTAAAAAAGTCCCACGAGGAAGTGATTGGTTGTTTCCCAAGGAGATGTCATTATTGGTTTTAATTACCCAACCAGGAGAAAGATTAGCCAGCGATCGCGGTGTGGGTGTTGCTGCAATGGTAGGGTTGGCAGTTGGGGTGGGATTGGCAAAAGTTGGAAATGTCCATGATTGCGATCGCAGTTGCTTTACGAACAATCCTAAAGCACCTGCGGCTACCACAAATAGTAATGGAACAATCCACTGTAGCGGTAAACTGCGCTTTTTGACTGGCTCCTTTTCAGTAATTACCTGAGTTTTGTGGTTTGGGCTACCTAAAACTGTCGGAGCTGTCGCCCTGGATGCCAAATCAACAGTTTTGGCAGAATAACTCTCTGGAATCACTGCTTTGATGGTGATTTCTGGTTCCCAATATTGGACTTGATAATGAACTAAAGCGACGGTGACATTATCGTGTCCATTTTTAGTATTAGCAAGTTCGACTAATCTATTGGCAACAGTTGCTATATCTGCTTCCCCAAGTAGAATCGGCAAGATTTCAGTTTCCCAGTACTCCTCTACCCGATCGAAATCACTCAAACCATCGGATGTGAGCAGAAAAACTGCATCTTCGTCTAGCATAAACCGTCCCGATGTGGGATGCAGTGAACTGCTGGGCCCCATCCCCAAGGCTTGGACAAGAGAGCCAGCGGCACTTTGTTGTACAGCCTCGCGATAAATGGCATAACCTAGCCGCACTTCGCGGGAGGCGACATCATCATCGAGGGTAACTTGATAACAGCCTTGGCGTGTAATCCAGTAGGCACGACTATCGCCGACGTGGGTAATGTACATTTCATGAGCAACAGGCAATGCCATGACTAAGGTCGTGCCCATACGTTGACGCCCTTGGCGATTTTCACCGTCATTGCGCTGACTAATTTTGTCATTGGCCATTGCCACTGCTTTATCTAAGTCATTTAGCAGCAGTGAAGGGTCTATGTGGTCGTAGGGAACTTTTGTTAGTTGCTGTACCTGCTGCTGGATTGTTTCAATGGCTAAATTTGAGGCGACATTGCCGCCTTCGTGACCACCGATGCCATCACAGACAATTGCTAAGGCGGTTGGCTGCGGTGGTTTGCTGACTAGAGTTCCACTGGGGGGGCTACAGGCATCTTCGTTACGCTGGCGACTTGGTCCGGTATCGGTTTTGGTGATAATTTGGATTGTGGGTGTTTGCGATCGCCCTAACCCAGCCAGTCCTTGATCTAAAACTCCGATTAATTGATCGGTGGAATTAATCTTTCCCTGAATTAAAGCAAGGCTAACGCGCTCGACAAATTCAGTTATGGCTGGTTTGGCATCACCGATCAACTGCTGCCAAAATTCGCCTAATTGGGTTAATTCTGGTGTGGCGCCATCAAAACGCAATTCCAATAAACGTACTAACGATCCTTCTACCCGTAGTACATAAGAGTCCAGTAAGCTAGAGGCGACACCTTCACTTGCAAGAGGTTGCCACAGATGAGCTATTTGCCATAACCAATTGAGTTGGCGCATCGATGTTGCATCACGCCAAGCAATGGTTAATTCACTGCCCAAACTCACTTTTTGGATAGTGTCATCTACTAATAGTGGCGGTTTTTCTAAGAGTAATATTTCTCGCTCGGAAGATCCGTCAGCAACAAACAGCACTCCATAGACCTGCGGTACGTGTAAGCGGTAGGGAATGAGCCTCAGGTAAGCTTTTAGGGGCTGAAGATTATCTAACTCCGGCGTTAGGGCTAATAAACCAGGCTTTGTATCTAAAAGAACAAATTTATCAAGGATTAAATAGCGATCGGCTAATATTTCTCCAGGGCTACCCACGTTTGGGCCATCTACCACAGCCCAGAGATAATTTTTAGGTAGGGGCGTGGAACATCGCTGGCAAAACTTGTGAGTCAGGGGGTTGGCAGCCTGACAATTTTCGTTTGGACAGTAGAGCGTTGCCGCGTCATTTTCCATAGTTTTCGCACCGATCAGCGATTGGCAATTTCTTTAATAGCATTAGTAGGGACAATCTAGACCGCTCATCTTTCTTAAACTTGACATACCCAGACTTTAGATGATGATTTTAGCTGGCGGATATCAGCAGGTGCTAATACAAAACTTATCCAAAAAATACGCTCCTAAGTCAACCCTACAGCCTAATCATAGCTTCTATTGCCCTGTGACTCTCCATCGGCAAAGCAACTAACCCAACCCTGTCACCAAAGCATAACCCAAGCATAACTGCACGATTTGCTTTTGCTAAATTATCCATCATCAAGAGGCGGATAATGTTGGTATTTATTTAGTTTATAAGTAGGATAGCAAGAATTAACTTTAATTAAGAATTAAGAATAGCAAATATTAATTTTGGCAAAAGTACCGGATAAATGCAGTGGCTCTAAAAATCTCTTCAGATTGCTGTTAGCGGATAGCTAGGGTTGAGCCAGTGCTGAGTTAAGAAGTAGACTTATGAATCTTTTTACTCTAAGCCGAGGCACTTTTAACTCAGCACTCTGTATCCAAAATGGTTCAGCCAGTTCGCTACCGACTCATTGGCTTATTGTTTGTCGTCAATGGCAACTTGAGGGACTCCCATGCTGTAGTTGGTAACACGGGCAGAAAGATTGTAGCTCACTTCTCCTTTTTGGAGGAGCGATCGCAGGTAATGCTCTAAATCTGACCCCACACGGCGTAAGTTATAATCTGTGAGGTCTTCGCCACTAGATGCTTCTACTAATTCATCAAATTTTCGATAAATTTTTTGCAGGGCATCTTCATTCCAATTAAATTCGTTATCTGGGTCAACATCTAAGGTTAAGACTTGTTGACTAGGAACTAGATCGCCATCCCGGTCAATTTCACCTGCGAAAATGCGGATATGCCGGGTTGTGGACTTGAGCAGCATCGGGTTATCCATAAAAAGGTGTAAGATTTGCGTGGATTACACTGAAATTATTGTAGACGCTATCTCTGAGCTTAGATGCTCTCAATTTACAAGCTTTGAATGCAGTTTTCAAAGAGTATATTGAATAGACATAAGTAAAAATATCACCTTTACTGATTAGTTTGTTACTTCTGTTATGAGTTAAAGACATAATTAACTGCTAGTACTGACAGTAGTCGAATTATTTTCCTGTAAAAATTAATGGAGAGAGTATTTTAATTTAGTGTACTAATCTGACTTACTGCTAAAAATTTTGTACTCAATCAAGCTCAAAAGACCGTAGGATAAGGCACTTGCCAGGAATAATTTGATCTGTGTACATTTTTTTCTGGAGAACAAAAGTTTTGACATTAATAATTCTGCCGATCAATTTCTCCTGAATTTTATATTGCAAAAAACGCACATCAAGTAATTACACTGAATAGCGCTACACCGACTGCGGGCTTTAAGAAACTCAAAAAAATCAAGCGGTTTTACTTACGTATAAACACCAAAATTAGAGTAACAAGTCAAACTGTTATTGACGTTCACATAAAGTTGATGTAAAAACCTTTAAAAAGGTTGAGCAACTTCTTACAGAAACTTTATTGTGTAGAATCTTAAAAACTGAATAATAGTTATGGCTTACCATAAGCTACATCTGGTACAGAAACGTCAAAATCTAGACACTGAAAATCTAGCTTGAAAATACACCACAGGAGAGTGAAATGGAATACAAAGGTGATTGATGAAGAAAAATTCTTAATTCAAGCACTTTGGATTCAAAAGAGATATAAAGAATTTTTGCTAGACATCTACCTCCTTGCCCTCATGACAACCAAGTAAAGGAATCTCAATAGCTATGAACTCCAAAGCATTACCACGCCAGATAAATAATCTCGAAGTAGGTGTTTATGAGTGCGAAATCCATCTTAAATTCCGGTTGATTGAGGAAAAGAGTTTATTGAGCGATCGCGAGCAGCTTTTACAGGTGCTACTTGATGCTTTAACCGAAGGGTCTGATGACTTTCTAGAGACACTGCAAGCGTCTGTTAAAGCGCAGGAAGTGTCTGAGTTTAAAGCCTCTCCTCAAATGCGACGACAGCTAATGCGCTTGCGTAATGTTGCTGAAAATCCTCAGGTATAAACGTGTAATTTAATTACTGAAAAACGTGAATTGGGCATCAAATCAAATGTTGATCCCATACCCCCGTTGCCATAAAAACTAAGCAGCAAGTAGAATTCATAAAATTAAAATATTGTGATTTCTGCTTTGTGAAGGTCTTATTTAGCAGCACAAAGTCCCAGGAACAGTTTCCGCTATTAAAAACTTTGTAGCAAAGGGTACTGGTAGAATCTAAGAGCAAATTCAGCCGGGTGCATTTTACCGAGTTTTTATTAAAACATTGCCGGAAGAACAAAACCCTGTGTCTTTACAGATGGGGAATTGGACAATAGGCGCGAATCATAATGAAAACCTAAAAGACCAAAGTAAAAATAAATAACCTTTCTTTTAGCTTTTTGCTTAAGCTAAGTGCCTGATTTGTTGAAATACTTATGTTTTATCTATTACTAGTAATAGGTAATGGTTTAACGGCCAGTTACCTATTACTCAGAAGTGGGGAGTAGGGAGTGGGCATTAGTGTCAACTTCATGTGAAACCGCTTGTCCGCCGAGAATTAAAATTCCCGTCTCATAGCTAAAGTCATCAGAAGATGACTAAATATCGCCAAAAATCTCCAGTCTACTTCAGTAGACTTAAGCTATTAGCCAGAGAATTTATTCCCTGGCGGGCATGGAAGCCCACAGATAAGCTATTTCCAGCTTAAGTTGACACCAATGGGGAGTGGGGAGCAGGGGAGGCAGGGAAGCAGGGGGAGAAGAATTAATAACTAATGCCCCATGCTCAATGCCCAATGCCCAATGCCCAATGTCCAATTCCTATTTAGCAAGACCGTGTTCTAAAGCAAAACGAACTAACTCTGTACGGCTATTGGTGCCGGTTTTACTAAACAAACGGCTGACGTATTTTTCCACATTACGGACGCTGGTTTCTAAGCGGCGGGCGATTTCTTTGTTCATCAACCCTTCAGCAACCAAATTTAAAACACTTTGCTCTCTCGGTGTCAAATCTATTTTAAAAGGGGCTGGCGACTGAGAAATAGCATTTCTTTGAGTTAACAATGCCTTAATTTGGGCAATCTGATTAGCTAGTTCAGCAAGATCGGGGGTTTCAGAGTCATCTCCGGTACTTGCAGCCTTAGCGGCGCGGCGGGCTAGCAAATTTTCGACTATGGCCACTAACTCATCTGGATCGAAGGGTTTGGGTAGATAGGCATCAACACCAGCATGATAGCCTTGGATGCGATCGCCTGTCATACCTTTAGCTGTTAAAAATACTACTGGTAGTGTTTGGAAACGGGGGTCTTCTCGCAGTTGCTTCAAGAACTGATAGCCATCCACTTGAGGCATCATCACATCGGAAATCACTAAGTCGGGTGTATTCAGCTGCATCCATTCCCAACCTTCAAGGGCGTTACTGGCGACTTGAACGCTGAAACCGCTCTCTTGCAAATAGTCTTTCACGGCTTCCCGTATCCCTGGTTCATCATCCACCAGTAACAATTGTGCTGACATTTAAAATTTCCTTGAGTTTTTCTTTTTCCAATTTAGCGAAAGTTGACAGTCATTGATCAGGAGTTAGGAGTTAGGAGTTAGAAGTTAGGAGTAATTATTCTTCCCCTGCTCCCTCATCCCCTATGTCTCCAGTTATTATGTGATCATCAAGATGGGAGAAGCTATGACTGCTATTACCCTGAACCTAGAACCATTAATCAATCTCACTTTTGAGCAGTTTTATCAGCTATGTCAAGTCAACCCTGATGCTAAACTAGAGCGCACCGCATCAGGAGAATTAGTAGTTATGGCGCCGACTGGTGGAGAAACTGGTAGTCGAAATCGCAGATTAACTCAACGCTTGGGAACTTGGACAGATGAAGATGGGACTGGAGAAGCTTTTGACTCTTCAACGATGTTTCAACTTCCCAACGGGGCTTTACGTTCACCTGATGCAGCTTGGATTCCTTTAGCGCGATGGCAAGCACTGGCTCCTGATGAAAGAAAGACTTTTCCTCCCATTTGTCCAGACTTTGTAGTAGAACTGCGGTCTGATTCCGACACCCTCAAGTCCCTTCAAGACAAAATGCAGGAGTATATAAAGAATGGTACGCGGTTAGGCTGGCTAATTGACCCCAAAGGTGAGCAAGTGGAAATTTATCGCCAGGGAAAAGAGAAGGAAGTGCTACTATCACCAAATCAGTTATCGGGGGAAGATGTACTATCAGGTTTTAACTTGAATTTACAAGGAATTCTCTAGTAACTTCATTTTGCAATCAACTTCAACTGCGCCTAGCATTCTTAACGAAGCTTTTTGTGCCTCAGTTAACCCTCTGACTCCGGCTATGTTCATTCCTTCATAAGGTCGTGGGGCTTGAAGCGTTTTATAGCATTCGCCAGTTCTGACATTCCACAGTTTAATCGTTTCGTCGTGACTCGCACTTGCAAGTATTTCACCATCGGGGCTAAACTTCACTGACCACACCCGATTGCTATGTCCTGTTAAAACTTTAAGACATTCTCCAGTATTTACATCCCATATCCGCACTGTCTGGTCATCACTAGCTGTAGCAAGTTGCGAACCATCGGGGCTAAATACTACAAAGTAAACTCCACTGGTATGCCCTTCTAGGGTTTTGATACATACACCAGATGGTAAGCGATCGCTATTATCTATCGTTAAATCCCACAATTTTATAGTGCGATCGTCGCTGGCGGTAGCTGCAATTTTACCATCAGGACTAAAAGCGATCGACCATACACCATTGCGATGCCCTTTAAGAGTGATTAAGCATACACCTGTATTTATATCCCAGATTTTCGCCGTATAATCTCCGCTGGTGCTTGCCAAAGTTTGACCATTAGGACTAAAAACAGTACACCAAACCCAATCAGTATGACCTTGTAATGTTTTTAAACACTCACCCGTTTGCACATTCCACAATTTTAAAGTTCGATCAGCGCTACCAGTCAATAAAGTTTTGCCATCAGGACTAAAATTTACCGACCAAACCCAATTGCTATGTCCGTGCAAAGTCAAGAGACATTCACCTGTGCTTGAGTCCCATAACTTCACTAAGGTACTGCCACTTGCTAAAGTCTTACCATTGGGACTAAAGGCAACCGATACAACTAAACTGGTATGTCCTGATAAAGTTTTAAGACATATACCTGTCTGAATATCCCACAATCGCACCTGACAGTCACCGCTACCGCTTACCAAGGTTTTGCCGTTGGGGCTAAAAGCAATTAATCTAAAAGCATTAGTGTATCCTTTGAAAGTTCTGATACATTCCCCAGTCGCAGTATTCCATAGCTTAACAGTGTGGTCTTGACTGCTGCTAGCAATTATTTTCCCATCAGGATTAAAAGCAATTGCCCAAGCTTGGCTAGTGTGTCCTTGTAAAACTTTCTTGCAGATACCGGCAGCCACATCCCACAACTTGATGGTTTTGTCATGACTAGCAGTGGCTAGGGTTTTTCCATCAGGGTTAAAAGCAATTGATTGTACAAAAGAAACGTGTCCCTTTATGAAGGTATTGAGTAGTTCGCCCGTTCTCACACTCCATAACTGGATAATATAGTCATCGCCCACACTCGCAATAGTTGTTCCATCAGGACTAAAAGTAACAGCCTGTACAAAATTACTTTGTCCTGGGAAAGTTTTGAGTAACTCACCTGTAGGTACACTCCATAACCTGATAGTGCTGTCATTCGCACTACTAACTAGCATTTGACCATCAGGACTAAAGGCGATGGAGTGAGGTTGAGTGCTGTGTCCGATAAAAGTTCTTAATAGTTTACCTTGACGAACATCCCATAAATTAATCGTGTGTTCATCGCCGATGCTAGCAAGTGTCTGGCTATCTGGACTATTGGCGCAGCGTTGGGGAGCGAATGCTACATCAAAGACCCAACTTGTATGTCCTTGAAAGGTTTCTAAGCAAATACCTATGTTAGCATCCCATAATTTTACACTTTGATCGTCGCTACCAGTCGCTAGTATTTGACCATTGGGACTAAAAGCTAGTGAAATAATCCAAGAGGAATGTGCTTTCCATCTCAAAAGTGGTTTTCCGTCAGCTACTTGCCATAATTGCACCTCACCCGCTACACCACCAGCCGCTAAAATTTTTCCATTGGGACTAAATGCTACTGCCAAAATACTGTCAAAGGTTTCGGTAAAAACCGACGTTGATAAATCAGCATTATGGAAGTTAATATGATTTAAATTCAGATTTTTCAGATATGCCTGCCAAACAGTGAGGTTTGAAAAATCGGCATTTTTTAAATTTGCTGAGATATGGCAGAGTATATTTAGAAGATTTCCTCCCGCATATCCTGGTTTAATGGGAGGATGATTTTGTAAGTTCGTAATAACTTGATAAAGATATTTTTCTAGTCTATTTTTAGTTTCAAAATGTGCAAATAGTTGAGCAACTAATGGTTTTAATAACAAACATACCTGTGATTCCCGAATATAATCTTTAGCAGTTGCTTTCATCAGGGCATAAGAGTTAAGAATCGCAATGCTATTTGTAGTAATTTCATTCAATGCAGCAGTAACTATTTTTTCTGTTGTGTATTCCATGACAACAGGTTGTTGAGTAAAAGCTACGCTATGGTTAGCAATATGATGACTTGTTTCAATTAGTGACCTTCCTTTTAAAGACTCTAGTGATTCAATGAGTTCTCGTGTCGATATATGTGGTATAATATCCTTCTGCAATTCAGCTAAAGAAACGGCTTCTCGATTAATTGCTAACCAGCACATCACCTGCCGTTCTAAAGGAGATAAACGTTGACACTGTTGGTCTAGAAGTTCCCAGACATCTCCAAAAACAGAGGTATCACACTCTAAGAATTGGAACACGTTTCCAGCAAATAATTCTTGGGTTGTATTTGCAACTATCTTTAAAGCTAAGGGATTGCCGCTATAAATTTCTGTTAATAACTGCTCATGTTCTGGCGAAGCAGAAAAACCTTTGTCTATAAAAATTTCGTGTATCTCTAATTCGCTTAATCCTGTAACTTGTAAAGAACGAATTGGTAAATTTTCTCCTTCATTCAATGCTAACCCTTTCAGTTTTTCACGGCTAGTTAGTAACAAGCAACTTTGATGAGATACTTGGGCAATATACCGAAATAGCTGTCCGTAACTTTCATACCCTTCTCGATAATTGCCGGCATTTACACCACTAGCGAGAATTGTTTCAACGTTATCTAAGATCAGCAAACACCGTGATGAACTTAAATATTTCATTAGCAACGCTAGTTGAGCTTCATCGGTGTCGGGTAAATTTACTTCTTGCTGATTAGATAAAAATTTAATTAGGTCTAACAAAATATTTTGTATTGGCGGTGCATTGCGTAGAGAACGCCAAAAAATATATTCAAAGGCATCTTGGTTATTTTCTGCAACCTTAACTGCAAGGCTGGTTTTACCAATACCACCCATCCCCAGTAAAGTTATTAGACGAGTGCGTTGTTTACCGCCGCAGGCATCGCCAACAATCCATTGACTTAAGGTTTCTAATTCAGTGGTACGTCCATAAAAGCGGGAAACGTCGATCGCTTCTCCCCAATCGGTGCGATCGCTCAAGGGTTGGAGGTTTAATCTTGGGGAGATGTTTACACCATTCTGCTGCTGTGTAGCTCCCTTCAGGACTCTATGCAGGTTATTCTTGGTAACTTTTTCATTTAAAGCTTGAGAAAGCGATCGCCATAGTTGCGAACCAACGTCTTTGATGTGACCGTAGTCATATTTGACTTCTCGCGCCATTTCTAGGTAAGTTTTCCCTTCCCAGGCGTAGCGAAATACAATCTCTTGCGTTCTCGTTAAGCGTCCTCGTTCTAATAATTGCTCAACAAGTGCGATCGTTTCTTCAACCGTCATTTATTTCCGTAGTAATACAGCTTAACTACAATATTCCCACGAGCAACTTGATTTTTTCGCAAAACTTTACGTAAATCTACCAAAAAGACCCGACTTTTTCCGACCTTTTCTAGCTATCAAACTTTATATAACGCTGTAGAGTATTTATGTTACTCAGTTGTAGTACATGAATTTGCCCAATGATTAAACACAGATGAAAATTTTTGAGTGCGATAAATTTTTCATCGAGATCAGTTCCAGAAATGTTGAATCCTAATACAAAACTTTACATATTTAGTTACACTAACTCTAAAAAGCCTCAAATAGTCAACATAACATCATCTCCTCAAACCAATTAACATAACTGATTTTCTGACACATACAAGATTGCAAATAGCGGAATTTATCTAATAGCGTATGTCCCCATTGTTGTGGGATAGATAATATCTGTAAAATTAGATAAGCTATCAAAATAACGTAAATTTGTATAGTGATACCATTAACGTTCTTAGTAATTAATTTGTCAAGTTTTAAGTGCATCTTTAAAAACTTCCATAACAATTCAACTCCCCAACGTAATCGATAAATGTCCTTAATTTCATCATCATGAACAGCTGCATCTCCTGACTCTGGTAAATTAGTAACTAAGCGAAATTCAGTTTTAGTTTATACATCACAAAAATTAATGACTCTATAGGCTTGAGTATCATCAGATGCACCTACTTTGATTAATCCACTTGCATCCTCAAATTCTAGTTTCCAATTGTTTTTAATCTGCAAGATAAAGTATTTATTTTCTTGTACTAATTCTTGGATAAATTTTAATCCTGTAAAGCCTCTATCCATTACTCCAAAAGCATTTGTTGGTAAACTAGACATCATTTTAGAACCAAATTTATAATCATGGTCATGCCCAAAATTGATGAAGTTATCTGATGGACTTCCAGTAGCTAGATTTAGGGAACTGAAAAGTTTTACTTGATGGTGTCCTAATACCCATAACAATTTACTTGTGAGAGTAATAATTGTTGAATCTATTGGACAAATTGCATATTTATCGTGTAACTTTTTTTGAACTTTCTTCTGTACTAATTCATTTAATTTTTGGTAAATTTCCGGAAAAGGTTTTTGACTTTGATGTAAGTTTGCTTTAGAGAAAGTAGAAATATCTACCTCAAATCCTGTGTTGTTTAATCTGTTAAACAAATCTCGCATACTTGTTAAGCTGTTATCCATAGCATAAGATAACTTTTCCCTCAAATAACAGACGACTGTTCAATACTGGATAATCGTTTTTTGGCAGTCCTCTCAAGATATCTTTGACAATCTTGGGAAATGAATTTATAATCACTATCAAATAGATATACTTTAATCTTCCGCCCAAAATTTAACATATTTTGGGATGTTTTTATCGAATTTTTCTTAACATTCAACACTTTTGGTGGCGACGTTACCAAGAAGAAGCGAAAGTTTTTGTACTTGCTTGTTTGGGAGGGTTAATTTTAAATACAGGGCTAAAGTTGTTTTTTTCTAAACCTCGCCCAGAATTATGGCATCAGTTGATTTCTGAAAAATCTTTTAGTTTTCCTAGCGGTCATGCACTAGGTTCTATGGTGCTTTATGGTTTTATTGCTCACGAATTGGCAAATCACTATCCTAATTCTGCCAAAATTATTTATAGTTTGACAGTTATTTTAATTGCTGCTATTGGTATCAGCCGCTTATATTTTAGGAGTTCATTGGCCCACAGACATAATTGCAGGTTATGGAGTCGGTTTTTTATGGCTGATGATATGTATTACGATACTTAAATTGCAAAGATTGAGGTAGAAAAAGCTACTTGATTAAATCCGATCAACTTCTAATTCCATAACTTCGCAGAGAAGATATCGCGATGATAATTATCCAATTAGATTTTTTAATAATCTGATTTTTTGCCCAAGATGCTTGTAAATGAGCGCTTTTTATGCAATGAAACAGCCCTCTGCTTACTCCCATATTCCCCACTCCTCACTTAATTGATCCCCAAGTTACCAATCCAAGATAGGATGGACTTTGATTTACGTATTCTTTTACTTAATGCATATGAAACGCTATTGGTCGCGTTTGCTTGCGCTGGTTTTGGTTGTATCTATCGGCTTAATGGGTTGTTCTGGTAGTCCAGATAGTTTAACTGGGGATTATCGTCAAGACACCTTGGCTGTGGTCAATATTATGAGACAAGCTTTGGATCTTTCACAAGATTCGCCAGACAAAGCAGCAGTTCAAGCAGAAGCGCGTCAAAAAATTAATGACTTTTCCGCTCGCTACCAGCGAGTTAACTCTGTTTCTGGTCTTGGTTCCTTTACAACCATACGAACAGCCCTCAATTCCCTAGCTGGACACTACAGTTCTTACCCAAATCGTCCTGTACCCGAAAAACTCAAAAATCGTCTAGAGAAGGAGTTACAGCAGGTAGAAACGGCGCTGAAGCGTGGTGGTTAGCTATTAACTATTGCTTATTCCATCATCAATAGTCAGGAGTCAAAATTTTTGACTCTTGGCTATTTTGTCGAATTTATATAAACCTAAGCTTTTAATTTTTAACTATGTTAACGTGAGTCTCTGTTGGAGGCGCACCTTAATATCAGCCGATGCCTTGCTATCAAAGCATATTGCCAAATTTAATTCACTACGAATTAATGAAATACTGTATCTATGTAAAAAATATCATTATTTTTGTCAGATTTTCTCTAACTAAGGTAAAAGCAGAATCTACCCAATAGTAGACTAAACTTGCCTTGTATTCAGGTATTCTATACCACCATCGTTTATGTGTTTATAAAAGAATACGGCAACAGAAATATGTTCTTGGGAGTCTTAAGAAAATAGGTTTCAGAACCCTTGCTAGTTAAGTGTGTAATTATATACATATTTTCAATAGCTTTCTGATTTGGATTGATTTGAAGTTTGAATTTGTTCATCTACTGCTAGGTATGTCTAACCGTCCCTTGAACTTTATAAGATCGACATTATTTTGGCGGCGCTTATTAGCTGTTGTTTTTACTAGTAGTTCATTGCTTCCCAACTTTGGCAGTGAACCAGCAAGGGCGCAAGTAAGCGAGTATTGTCAGTTATCAGCAGCGGTGGCGCAGGAAAAAGAAAGCTTACGTTTGTCAGCCCTTAAAGGCAATGAAAATGCTCAAACGCGCTACCAAAATATGCTAAAAGAGCAGGCACAGGAATTACAGGAGTGCCGGACACGGACTTGGCCGCAAGTTCAAGCTATTTGGTTGCGCTTGTATCCTTGTGACATTCAGCCAGGAACAATCGATCAGATTATGGATCGGATTGTGAATCGTGGTTATAACCAAGTTTATATAGAAGTATTTTACGACGGGCAGGTATTATTGCCGGCAAAAGCTAACCCAACGGTTTGGCCTGCCGTGATTCGCACCCCAGGGGCAGAAAACACCGATATACTCGCCACAGCAATTAAAAAAGGACGGCAACGTGGTTTGAAGGTCTACGCCTGGATGTTTACCACAAATTTCGGCTATACTTACGCCCAGCGTCCAGATAGAGAAAGTGCGATCGCTCGTAATGGCAAAGGTCAAACGAGTTTATATGTCGTAGATAACGGCTCTCAAGTATTTATTGACCCCTACAACCTGCAAGCAAAACGCGACTACTACCAATTGGTACAAGAAATTTTGCGTCGTCATCCAGATGGCTTGTTATTAGACTACGTGCGTTATCCCCGACAAGCTGGAAGTGATTCCATCGCCACCAAAGTTTCAGATTTATGGCTATTTACTCCCGCAACCCAAGAAGCTTTATTTAAACGGGCACAAAATTTCAAAGGGCTGGACTTGATTCGCCGCTTTTTGAGTAAGGGATTTGTCACTGGCGGAGATATAACCGAAGTCGATAAACTTTATCCCCAGGAAGGGGAACCCCTGTGGCAAGGACGCCCTCTCCCACCATCTGAAAAATCAATCCTGCCTGCAACCGATAGACAGCCGCTTTTACAATGGGAGTTGTGGCAGCTTGCCGTTGCCCACGCCATGCAAGGAATTCTAGATTTTGTCACTATAGCTAGTTACCCAGCAAAGCAGCAAGGTATTGCCACAGGAGTGGTATTTTTCCCTGATGGCAACCAAACTGTAGGACAAGGGTATGATTCCCGCTTGCAACCTTGGGATCGCTTCCCCACTACATTAGAGTGGCATCCGATGGCTTATGGAAATTGCGGTGATGTTAGTTGTATTGTGTCGCAAGTGCAGCGGGTTTTGAGTATGGCAAAATCAGGTACACAGATTATCCCGGCTTTAGCTGGTAAATGGGGAGAATCCGTCAGTAATCGTCCATCCCTTGAAGTACAAATGCAGGCACTCCGAAAATTTGCCCCCCAACTTAAGGGAGTGAGTCATTTTGCTTATTCTTGGCAATATCCTGAAAGTGATAGCGATCGCAAATTCTGCCGAGTTAAGTAGACTTATTGCAGAAGTAATGAAGAGTGCTGAGTACTGAGTGCTGAGTATGGTGAAAAGGGGAGTGAATTTCCTTTTTAACTTATCAAATCACACGCAGTCATAATTACATACAAGTAAGTAGGCAGAATAAAACCAAACTGTGTAAAGAAAAGTAAACAAGACTCAAACTCCCCCTGCTTCCTGCCTTATCCCAACAATAATTATTTACGCCGCCTTACTTAGCGTGCCGCGAGTCGTTGGAATGCCGACGGTGCTGGATTATCTGCGAGGTGCTGGCGGATCACCTCGGCACACGCACCTGGGCTTAATAACGAGGTATCAACTTCCAGGTCATAGATGCCAGGGATGTGGACTTCACGTTGCCATAACTGAACCGGATGTGGTATCGGGGAGTCGTCTGTACTTCCCACATTCCACCCCGTTTTTTGTCGTCGTTCCATAATAATCTCAATGGGGCAGCGAACACCTACAAACAAAACCGGCAATCCGTTCAAACGTCGGGCACTATCAGCCAGAATGCCCCGCTCCATTGTGTAGGCATCATGGTGTCCAACATCAACCACAACATTCACACCCAAACGGCTATGGGCGGCGATGGACTCATACATAGCGCTGTACAGAATGGGAACCACGGGTTCAATATCCTGGCGTTCTCCCCCTGGCCGCAGACCGATCCCAGGCAGGTATCGTGCGGGAGTCATTTGCATAAACCTATCGACACCCAAGTTCATCCATAGGCCATCAAATGTCTCCTGGATAACTGCGACAATGCTTGATTTACCTGATCGCGGGACACCATTCAGGATGATAATCTGTCCTAGCTCTTGTGTCTGCCCCATGATCGCTCCTCGCGTTGTTGATATATAGTTAGCAATTCCAGTTCACGATTCAATCCCCAGTGGCAAACTCAACTTAAAGCCAAGTCCTCTGGTGTATTACAGTTAAACAGCATTTCGGGTTCTGATAAAGGCAAAACTTCCACAGGATATTGCCGCAACCACTGCTGAAACGATCGCTCCCCTTGATTGATAAACTCTAAAAGTTGTGGCAAACAACGGCGGCGATAGAAACCACACAGAGGTTCCCAACCTTTAGGATGATGAGCTAAAGCTGCGATCGCATTATCTCCTACATCATCAAGTCTAGTTACCCATTCTTGCAACACCTCAACCCGCAATCTCGGTAAATCGCAAGCTAGCAACAGCACCCATTCTGTCTGTACTTGCGCTAATCCTTGAGCAAATCCAACTAAAGGCCCGTGGGCGAGGGATTTGCCAGATAAAGGTACTTCTCGGATAAATTGACAACCAGGTAAAAGCAAATCTTGATAGCGTTCTGACCAGGGAGTGACTATATAAATAGTATCTGCACAGGTTTGAGCGATCGCACAAACTCGCTGCAACAACGGCACTCCTTGAATGGGAATCAAGGCTTTATCTTGACCCATGCGAGAACTTTTACCGCCTGCTAATACAATGGCGGTTAATTCGCTTCGGTTCGTCATAATTTCGTAACTTCTTAGCAAATTCTCTTAAAAAACTCTGCGTACCTCAGCGCTTTCCTCAGCGTCCCTTTGCGTTTAAAAACCGCTATGAATTAATCCAAAGCTCTATTCTGACTTTTCTCCACTTGCTGCAATAAATGCTCTACATTTTCTGCTGGTGCAAGGCACTTTAAACCTTGGCAAACTAACCCAACGCTTCCCTCTGGTAAATCAGATGTGATAGCAAACACAGCCGTTGGTAGAAACTTGGGGATCAGCGAGTTTATTTGCTCAGTGGTGCTGCGAATCAAGGTAGAGTTACGATACCAATCCAAGGCTGTAAACAAACTGGGACAAGCTTGGGGAGCGCGATGCATTACACTTTTAAAAGCTTTTAAACCAAGTTCTGCTAAATCCAAATAATCTAGATTATCCGTGAGTAAAGCCAGACGGACAAGATTAGCGATCGCAACTCCATTAGCTGATGGTGTCGCATTATCTGCGTAACTACGTTCTCTGACAATTAAATCTTGACTAGAGTCGCGTGATGTGTTATTATATCCACCTAACTCTACACTCCAGAGAAATTCGTTGAATTGATCTTGGATAGCGATCGCTTTTTCTAACCATTGTTTATGCTCAGGGTTGGAAGCTTGTAAATCTAGCAGAGCTTTAATAAACAAAGCATAATCTTCAGACTGAGCTAAAACACTTGGTTCTCCTTGATAGTTGAGTCGCTGAAAACGCCCATCTGCAAATTGATTTTCCAAGATAAAATTCGCTGCTCGTGCTGCTAATTCCAGATACAAAGGTTGTTGGAAAACCCCAGCAGCCTTAGCCAGACCGGAAATCATCAAGCTATTCCAGGCGACAATCATCTTCGTATCTGTCACCGAAGGAATGCGACCCGACCAATTAGTGGTTTTTGCTTCTTGGTTGTTACGAGCCGGGGGAAAAGTTTCTAGCGACTCAGAATTAACGCCATAACGAACGGTAAGCAGCTTACTCAGCGAAGTTTCTAGCGTTGCGCTCAGTTTGCCAGAATTCCTTCTTTGCAAAACATTACGTCCTTCAAAGTTGCCGCTAGAGGTAACAGTAAATTGCTGTTGTAATTCCGTTAATTCTTCAGGTGTTAACAGTTGTTGTAATTCGCTGTAACTCCAAACATAAAAAGCTCCTTCTTCTGGTTCTACTGCCGTGGCTTGGGTGAAGCTATCGGCATCTTGAGAAGCATAGAAGTAACCTTCAGGCGCAGTCATTTCTCGCTTCAGCCATTGTACAGTACCAGCGATCGCTCTTTCAAAGGCTGGCTCTTGTATTCCTGCACTCCACAAAGAAGCCAGATACTCCACAATCTGTCCATTGTCGTAGAGCATCTTTTCAAAATGCGGTACTGTCCAAGTTGGGTCAACAGTATAGCGATGAAAACCACCGCCTACATGGTCATAAATACCTCCCAGCGCTAAGTCTAGTCCTCGCTGGGTACAAACTTGCTTGCCATCATAGCGAGATTCAAAATTAAATCGAGTTCCCCGCAGTGCTAATTCTGTGTAGGGAATCATCGGAAAGCTATTGCCAGAATGACTCGGAGTAATTATGCCTGTACTGGTTTCCCAACCTTGGCGGAGTAATTCATGGTCTTCAAGCTCATCTGTTGTACCGTCTTGCAACACCGCAGACGTGAGCAGAGACTCAACAATCAAGGCTTTGCGTTGCTGTAAATCTGCTTTTTCTGTATCGTAATAACGGCGAAGCGCTTGCAACACCTGCAAAAATCCCGGACGACCATAGCGCGGGTCTACAGGGAAATAAGTACCAGCGTAAAACGGCACTAAATCTTCTGGGGAAAGAAAAATATTTAAAGGCCAACCACCTTGACCGCTCATCATCTGCAAAGCCTGCATGTAGATGCTATCGAGGTCAGGTCTTTCTTCCCTGTCTACTTTGATGGGAAGATAATTGGCATTCATATAGTCAGCGATCGCAATATCAGAAAAAGCCTCGCCTTCCATGACAGTACACCAGTGGCAACTAGAATAACCAATGGAAAGGAAAATCGGTTTATTTTGCGCCCTTGCAGTTGCAAGTGCTTCGTCACACCAAGGCCACCAATCAATGGGGTTTTCGGCGTGTTTACGGAGATAGAGGCTCTTAGCTTCAGCAAGGCGATTAGTCATGATCAAACGCAAATAGTTGCCTTCTTTGCTCAGTCTACCCTGTTCCCAAGAGTGTTAGCCTAGACGGCTATGTACATAAGCAAGAAACCCTGAGTTAGAAGGTAGCACTATAATGGTTTTGATATCACCTAAGTAAGTTTATGTAAAAATTTACAGGTTTGTAGTCAATAATCATTTATATGACTGGGTTTATTTGCGCCGACTTACTTACACCTGTGCAACTTATGAAACATTATTATTGAAAAGATCGCAACAGCAAGCTAACAATATTTGGTGGTGTTTCTTGCATAGGTGATGCTGTCTTTGTCTGAATTAAAGTATTTGGGCTAAGTCCTGCTATCAGATGGAGCAAGAAGGTGATGATGGCGGCTTGTATAAGTTTTTCCAGCATGGCACGTCTCTCTCTGAGTGGATAGCATTTTCAATTAGGACTAGTTATTCTAAATACACCTCGTACTATCGACTTACCGAATCTAACAAAAATAACTTGATAATTGCCGAGGGAAATTCTAAAAAAATGTTTAAAATGTTACCGAAAAATAACATAATTCCCTAAGCAAGTCGGATTTCGGTTATCGGTTTAGGGACTTCCAAATAAAGAAATATCCATACAATTAACTCTTGTGGGGTGGGCGTCTCGCCCGCCATATCAACTGGGCGGGCAAAGATGCCCACCCCACAATATTGGATAATTTATTTCTTGGATTTCCCTTAATCACCATATCGCCAAGGTTGTGCAGCAAAGGCCGAAACATGAGATTGGCGATAGTTGGAGTTTTTTGATTTGTTCTTCCCTAAATCGGGATATTCTCTGAGACAGCTTTTGCCGCTAAAAAGTGCCCTTAAAGGTTGAATCCATTGCAAAATGTGCTTTTATTCCCTTGTTGGATAAGAAAGAATGTGAAAGATTTACTTTTATCTACCTGGGAATAGTAGAGATAAACCCCAGTTTCGTGCTGTCACCGATAAAATGTATTTAAAGTAGCCACAAACACGCTTCCATGATTCCTATCGTTATTGAACAATCGGGTCGAGGTGAACGCGCCTTTGACATCTACTCACGGCTGTTACGTGAGCGCATCATCTTTTTGGGACAACAAGTTGATAACAACATTGCTAACTTGATTGTTGCCCAACTGCTGTATTTGGATGCTGAAGACCCGGAGAAAGACATTTATATGTACATCAATTCTCCCGGTGGTTCGGTGACGGCTGGTATGGGCATTTTTGACACTATGAAACATATTCGCCCTGATGTCTGTACAATTTGTACCGGATTGGCGGCGAGTATGGGTGCTTTCCTCCTCAGCGCGGGTGCTAAGGGTAAGCGGATGAGTCTACCCCATTCTCGGATTATGATTCATCAACCTTTAGGTGGCGCTCAAGGACAGGCGACTGATATTGAAATTCAGGCGCGGGAAATTTTGTACCATAAGAAACGGCTAAATGACTATTTAGCCGACCATACAGGTCAACCAATTGAGCGCATTGCTGAAGATACTGAACGTGACTTTTTCATGTCGCCAGAGGAAGCCAGAGAATACGGTTTGATTGACCAAGTGATTGACCGTCACGCCGCCGGTAGCCGTCCAGCCGTTGCAGTTGTTAATTAATAGTCACGATTGGTAAATGGTGATTTACCACTTTAAATTCTCTTAAACCACAAAAATAACCCCTCTTTACTTATGAAGAGGGGTTATTTTGTGAATGGATGGTCTGCTCAAGTACTTAATATTCCGCGTCAATATCCGTGGGACATTCTACTGTAGGTTGAGATTCTACGTATTTGAGGAATCCTAGTAGTTTTTCTTGGATAAGCAAATTTCTACTGGGATATTCTACTGTAGGTTGAGATTCTATGTATTTGAGGAATCCTAGTAGTTTTTCTTGGGTAAGCAAATTTCTACTTTGCTTGCTAGGAGTTTTTATGAAAATTTCGTCTAATGCTTGTGTTGGTTGAGATATAAGGTATTGGAGGAAGTCTAATAATTCTACTTCTGTCAGTAAAGTACGCGATCGCTTACCGTAGACTTTAATCAGATGTTCTCGTCCCTGTTCTGGTGTCCAGCCTAAGCGCTGCATTTCGATATCTGTTTTAGCAATTACATCCAATAAATCTGCTGGTGTTGCTTGAGATGTAAGGGATGCAAGGTATTGCCGGAAGTCTAGTAATTCTGCTTCTGTCAGTAAAGTACGCGATCGCTTACCGTAGACTTTAATCAGATGTTCTCGTCCCTGTTCTGTTGTCCAGCCTAAACGCTGCATTTGGACATCAGTTTTATCCAATATCTGAGATAAATCCTCAGAAGACATTCTAGTAATTACCTTGTCTGATTCTTCTGAGTATGTAGATAAATCTTGAAACTCTTCATATTCCGCGTCAAAATCCGTGGGGGATTCTGTTGTAGGTAGAGATACAAGGTATTGGAGGAAGTCTAATAATTCTACTTCTGTCAGTAAAGTACGCCCTTGCTTACCGTAGACTTTAATCAGATGTTCTCGCCCCTGTTTTGGTGTCCAGCCTAAGCGCTGGATTTCGACATCTGTTTTCGCAATTACATCCGATAAATCTACTGGTTGAGTTTTCTTTTTTCTCCTTCCTGTCCCTGTCAGGGCGACTATATCCTCTTGCGGACTATAATTAGGTGGAGTAAACGGTGTGATATCACCAGCAATTAAAACTTCCTCTAATGTTGGTGTCGGTTGAGATACAAGGTATTGCAGGAATTCATACAATTGCTCATCGGTTAGCAAAAAACGCGATCGCTTCCCATAAGTTTTAATCAGATGATCCCGTCCCTGTTCTGTTGTCAACCCTAAACGCTGCATTTCAACATCTGTTTGAGCAATTACTTCAGAAAAATTCACAGGTTTCATAACTTCGTCACAGTTTCAACAGCCTACGTTATTAGTCATTAGTCTTTACGAATGACTAATGACTAATAACTAATGACTAATCAAAATCCCGCTATTGGGTCTGGCTGCGATTGTAAGTATTTGAGGAATCCGTGTAATTCTTCTTCAGTGAGCAAAGTACGCCCCCGCTTACCGTAGGTTTCAATCAGATGCTCCCGTCCCTGTTCTGGTGTCCAGCCTAAACGCTGAAGTTCGACATCTGTTTTCGCAATTACATCCGATAAATCCACAGGTTCAGCTTTCTTGTTTCTCTTTCCTTTCCCTGACGGGGTAGCGACATTTTCTTGAGGGCTGTAACTCCGGGGTGTAAATGGTGTGACATTATTGGCAGAAATTGCTGGAAAGGTTTGATTTTCTAACTGGTTATCAAAGGTTATTTCCAAGCTTTCAACTGGAGGATCAAATTCTAGCTCCCGATTGCCAGTCACAGGAAAGTTTTGACTTAAATTCTGGCTATAGGTATCGTCACTTAGGGGCGCAGCATTGCTGTACCCATATTGTTCGTTACTGCTTGTTACTACTTCTGGTTTGATATTCAGTCCTTTGGAGGGCGGCGTAGATATTTCTTTGTCGCTGACTGCTGACCACTGATTACTAACAAACTCCTCATCCTTTACGGAGGAATAGGCAGCAGGCTCATTTAACCCTACTTTGGTATTCAAGGAAGGGTTTTGCGGCGCTGGGGAAACTGGATTTGAGGGAAATGCCACTGATTCCTGTGGCGCATTTGTAATACCCAAGACTATCAAAGCCCTGGTTCTGGCTTGGTCTTCTGCTGCTTCTACTGTTTCGGCTGCTGCCATACCCGTAGCACGGGTTACGCCTTCAATTTGCACGCTTGCCCGAACAATATATTTTCCTTGAAAAATTTGTACTAACTCAGAAATCAGACTACCTTTGGGATACAAGCTCTGGAATTGAGCCAACATAATACTGCTACCAATCTAAAGGGGAATGGGGACTAGGGACTGGGGACTAGGAGTTTTCCAAGGGAGCAATTCGATTTTGTGAGGTGGGGAGGCAGGGGAGGCAGGGGGAGAGAAAGAAACAAATGTATTTAGGACTATTCCGGTCGTAAAAAATACTAAAATTTTCTCTTCACTTCCCCTGCTCCCCCTGCTCCCCTGCTGTTTTCACGATGATCTCACTTTTTCGCGTTGCTCCCTTTTCCAATGCCCAATGCCCAGTCCCTTTTAAAGTAATATTCTTGCTTTGCCTTGTGTCCTAATTGTAGCAGTAGGTGTTTTTTGACGAAACTTTTGGCTAGTGCTAACTTGTCTGGGTAGTCTTGCTTGCAATGCTATACTGATTACCCAACTCGATATCTACAACTATTTTCTGGAAGTGCGCTCTAAATCTACAATAATGGAGATAAGGTTCACCCTCGCTGCTTATTAAGCTGCTCACCTAATTGTTACCGATTCTACATGTGGGAAAATTGGGTTCACCGGCAGTTCCTCCTAGTTAAACATCAGAGTCTAATGGCGTAAAATTACCTTCACTCTAGACAATTAAACACTTGTAGTTTCCACGCCACTTGACGGCAGTTGCTCCACTTGGGGAGACCCCAGACGCTCGCAGACTCGCTATCGCTTTTAGCTTCTCCCCTTCTCCCAAAGGGAGAGGCTAACGCCAAGGGAGAAGACGGGGGCTGCCTCACCGCAGTGGCTCACCTGCATAGCGCTTTTGGGCAGTATGGAGAGTTCTCTAAACCCAGCTTCTCAAAAACCCGTCGCGTAATTACCTAGCGGGGCTAAATTCTAATCAGGCGTGCAATCTTAAGTTTGGTTTAGGTGAAGGGACTTGAATGCAGGGAAATTCTGAGAGCATCTTGCAGTGAGAAGTTCGTAGACACCCAGAGTTGTCCGTGGGTCGGCTTCCTTTGCTCGGAACTGTGGGAGTATTTTCCCGCTTTTGCTGGGTCGGGCTTCCTTTCCTTAGAACTTAGGAAGTCTTGCTCCAGGGCAATTAGTTTCCAACTTGTTTCTGTAAGCCGTGAGGGTATACAGGAAAGAACCAGATTAAAGAAGAATTCAGAATTCAGAATTCAGAATTCAGAATCAAGATAGTGGGGAATTCAGCGCAAAGTGCGGTCTTGGGGTCTCCCCAAGAGGAGCAACTTTGTAAGAGAGACCAACCACTACAAAAGTTAACCACAAAACAAGAAAATTTTTGTGGAGGACTTAAACCCCTTGATTCAGACGCTTGCGGACTCGCTACCGCTCTTCGGTTTCACCAGTCACCTACAGAAGGAAACCTTCTTGCAGTGCTGGTTCACCAGTCACACAGAATTAAATTTTGTTAGCGGTAGCGGGGCGTTTAGCCCATTCTGGCTCCTGAATTCTGTTTTGTTAAACAACAAATGATGTTTTGACCAAAGGTCGGTTCACTGCATGGAATTTTCAATCGCTACACTCCTTGCCAATTTCACCGATGATAAATTGGTAGCTCGGAAGGTTTTAGAAAAGAAGCTTGGCTGTGAAGATGAAAAAAGTTTACAAAAACTTCACATTGCCTTAGATGTTCTCGAAAAAATCGGTATTTTAGTGAAGGAACGGGGCAAGTACCGCCGTGTCTCAGAAGACGGCGTAATCGAGGCAAAACTCCGTTGTTCTAGTAAGGGCTTTTGCTTTGCTATTCAAGATGTGGAAGGCGCTGAGGATATTTACATCCGCGAAAGTCATCTGAGTAATGCTTGGAATGGCGATCGCGTTTTGGTGAGAGTTCTCAAAGAAGGCAGTCGCCGCCGCTCTCCTGAAGGGGAAGTCAAGCTGATTCTCGAACGTTCCAACCACACGTTACTGGCACGAATTAAGCAGGTAGAAACTGGTTTTCGGGCTGTGCCTTTAGACGATCGATTGCTATTTGAACTCAAGATTCAACCTAACGGGGCAAAGTTAGAAGAAGCGATCGATCACCTGGTTCATGTGGAAGTTTTGCGTTATCCGTTGGCACAATATCCTCCCCTCGGTAGAGTCGTGCAAATCCTCGGTAGCGATGCCGAAGCTGCTGCTGATATAGATTTAGTTACGTGCAAACACGACCTTTCCCGGACTTTTCCAGATAATGTCGTTGAAGCAGCCGCCAGGTTGCCCAAAAAGCTGCTGAAAGCAGACCTGAAAAATCGGCTAGATTTACGTAATTTGTTTACTCTCACTATTGAAGGGGTAAATGGCGGCGACACCAAATTTATCGAAAACGCTTTTAGTCTAGAAAAAAACTTAGCCGGAAATTGGCTTTTAGGCGTTCATATCACTGATGTTTCTCACTATGTCCAACCTGACGAACCTCTAGATCGAGAAGCACTCAAACGGGGTAAATCAGTTTATTTGGGAGAATTGGTGTTGCCAATCTTGCCCCCAACTGTGGCAGAACGCTGTTCTCTAGTACCTGGGAGCGATCGCTTAACCATCTCTTTTTTAATTACCATTGATCCCAAATCGGGAGAAGTGTTGGAATGGGAAATTCAACCCAGTGTCATCAATGTAGAAACTGCACTAAGTACTGAACAAGCTCAAGCAATTCTTACAGGTGAATCTCAACATCAATCTCCACAGATTTCCCAAATCTTGCAAGACCTCCAAGCCTTGCAAACAGCCGTGAAACAAGTGCGGTTAACTCGTGGTAGTCTCCAGTTAAATCTACCGCCTAGCCAAAACGCCTATTATGATGAGGGGATTTTAGGGGCTGTGGTGGTGAATGATTTACCAGTGCGATCGCTACTCACGGAGTTGGTACTATTAGTTAACCAACTATTTGCAACTCACTTAAATGCCCTTGGGGTTCCCGCTATCTGGCGAGTTCAAGGTACACCCGATGTTGAAGATGTCCAAGAAATGCTGAAATTGGCAGTCAATTTAGGCGTTGATCTCACACTAGATCCAGAAGTCGATATCCAACCCTTAGATTATCAACATTTGACCACAGCTTTTGCTGAATCTCCCTCTGAGCAAGTTCTTACCTACTTATTACAAGATACACTGAAGCCGTCTGCATACAGCACTACCAAAGGCTCTCACTTTGGTCTGGCACTACCGCAATATGTCCACTTTAGCGCTCCCTTGCGGCGTTACCCAGATTTGCTGATGCAGAGAGTGTATTACACCCTACTCGAAAACGGGCGCGATCGCCGCAATACCCGTGTGAGAGAACGGGTTAACCTCCGCCACTCCTCCAGCCACGAGGAAATTAACTGGAACGTTTTACCCCCAGAGTTGCAACAAGAATTGCAAAGCGACTTAACTAGGGTAATTGTCCAAATCAACGACCGAGAAAAGGAAGTCCAAGAAGCCGAAGCTGATTTAGCCGGACTGCAAAAAGCCCAACTGATGAAGCAACGCATCGGTCAGGTATTTCAAGGCGTGATTACCGGGGTGCAATCCTACGGTTTCTTTGTGGAAATTGAAGTACCAGCCGCCGAGGTAGAATCCAGCAGTAATCCGGGTGTACCTTTGCGGGTAGAAGGATTGGTACACGTCAGCTCCCTCAAAGATGATTGGTATGAATATCGCGCCAGACAACAAGCACTTTTTGGTCGCAAAAATCGCGCTTCTTATCGATTAGGCGATCGCGTCGCTGTCCAAGTTAAGAGTGTCGACTACTACCGTCAGCAAATTGATTTGGTAACAGTCGGCAGCGATGGTGTAGCCAAAAATCTAACTGCCAATGATTCTAATGACGAACTTTCAGACCTCTACTTACCAAATGATATTGAGCCTGATGACCTAGATCCTTACTCGGATGATGAGTAAAATTAACTACATTTTAAGTGTCAAATAACACCAAACCTTTAATTTTAGGCGTATCGGGCGCATCTGGCCTGATTTACGCTGTTCGCGCGATCAAATTTTTGCTAGAAGCTGAGTATAGTATTGAATTGGTCGCCTCTAAATCAACTTACATGGTTTGGCAGTCAGAACAGGAAATTCGGATGCCACCAGAACCAACCGGGCAAGAACAATTCTGGCGAGAGCAAGCTGGTGTTGCACTTGCGGGTAAACTACGCTGTCATCCTTGGAGCGATGTTGGAGCTGGAATTGCTAGTGGTTCCTTTGCCACTCTGGGGATGATGATTATTCCATGCAGCATGAGTACAGTGGCAAAGCTAGCAGTTGGCTTGAGTTCCGATTTACTAGAACGGGCAGCGGATGTCCAACTCAAAGAAGGGCGAAAGCTCGTAATTGTCCCGCGTGAAACCCCTTTTAGCCTCATCCACCTACGTAACTTAACTTCTTTAGCAGAAGTTGGAGTTAGAGTTGTCCCCGCTATTCCCGCCTGGTATCACAATCCCCAAACCATCGAGGATTTAGTTGATTTTGTAGTTGCCCGTGCTTTAGATCAACTAGATATTGACTGCATCCCAATTCAGCGGTGGCAAGGTCGTCGCTAACGTCCTGAATGGATTTATTGTAAATTTCACAATAGTCCTAAAAAGGTAATGATAGAGATGGCTGATAGTGTCAGTAGTCAATGAAGAGTGCTGAGTGCTGAGTGCTAAGTGCTGAGTTAGAAAGACCGTCCAATTTCTTGCGGGTTATCAACCTCCTCCTTAGAAAAGAAGATCCCCCACAAGGGGCCTTGCTCAAACCCAAGTACATAAGTACTGAGTAATTCTTGATTTACTCGCTTGCCGAGGCACTCACTACTCAGCACTGAGTAGGGTGAACAGTAATTAGCGAAGAATAATCAGACTGATAACTGACTACTGACAACTGATCACTGATAATTGACAACTGACAAAATTGCTATGGCTGTAATTCGCTTAATTCTATTGGTGGCAGTACTGGGAGGACTAACGCTGTTGTTAGTCCAAAATTTCTCACCTGCCCTATCGCTAGTATTTTTGGGCATGCGAACTCAACCATTACCACTAGCGATATGGATTTTGTTCAGTACTACCACTGGTGCTTTCACATCGATATTGATTGCTACCTTATTTAAATTATCCAATTATTTTCCGGGAGGACAACGCCAAACCCCTAACAGAACAACCGCTGCTTCAACTCGTGCCAAGGCAACCCGGAGAGAAGAACCGACATCTCGTCCTGCCAGTCCTCCACCACCAGCTAGTAAAAAAGAAGAGCCTAGCAGTGAGGTATTTGATGATTGGGAGACAAATAGCAGTGGAGATGATTGGAACTTTGATGAAACCTCAGAGGAAGCACCTACCCCTAATTCTCAAGCTCAACAGCCTAGAGATTCAACAACTTACGAACGTCAATCAGAAGCCAAAAGTAGTTCTCGGTCTGGTTCAGTTTACTCCTACAGCTACCGCGAGCCAAAAAATACAGCTGCGGGAAAAACTGAATCAATTTACGATGCTGATTATCGGGTAATCATCCCCCCTTATCAGCCGCCGGCTACCAATCAAGCGGATGATGATGATTGGGAATTTTTTGAAGATGATGATGATTTTGAGGATGATGGTAAACGCCCCCGTCGGTGAGATATAGCAGGCTACATCTCTACTTAATGCCACATCGCTCTCTAGACTCCTGCTTGACCTTACCAGTCATGGCAGCTTCCTGCAAAGTCATGAAAGCATTAAAATCTTCCAGGTCATATCGGGTAGTCAACAGTTGTCGTAGTTGATCTTCAGCTTCCAGTGTCAAATAGCCAGTTGCTAAAGCTCTTTCTACAACGTCACGAATTCGAGTCATGGTTGACACCTCATTCATACTATATTTATTCATTCAGGCTTATTGGGGTGAAATATGCAGTAGTCTTTGTGTCGAAACTTCAATTTTGTAAGGTTTTTTTGAGCGATCGCAGCAAATAAGTCATTATTTACACCTTTATCAAAAACATTTAATTGAGCAGAGCTTGTTATAACTGAACTTTTAGAGAAACGATACTGAATTTTTGGAAACACAGTATTGTGTATACTTAAAATTATCCACCAGAGTAAAAACCCTGATTATTTAGATAGACAGATATTGTTTGGATAAAGTTTCAAACAAGCTACGTTAATTTTTTTGTTAAGTATCGCGATCGCTATGCAGCAATTACCAAGTTCTATCAGGAAATTTACTACATTCTTTACAAATTCATTATTTATTACTTATGGGAATTTCACAGAATAATGGTTAATTTATTGCCTAAGTTACTTTAAATACATTAATAGCAGTAATCACAGCAGTTAATTCAGATTAAATAAAAGATGAATTTGTATTATTTAAAAATAATTGAAAGTTATAAAAGTTATACGTAAGTTTGATATCCGCAAAGTAAAAAGCCTTGACATCCGTTGAAACTAAATTTCTCAGAGGTTTAGTTTATGGTTGTATTCCTGCGGAAATTGCTAATGTCGCCGTTCAAAATCGTAGTAGCAATACTGTATAGAATTATCTTTTGAATGGATTATATAAATACAAGGAAGGCGGAGCCTCAAAGATGAGCATTCCCAGTCGGAGACTGGGAACGAGACAACCCACGGAGGTGAGTTTTGTTTCTTATAGACGCGGTTTCTAACCGCCGTTTCCCGTTAAGTTGACACCAATGAGCATTACTGTGCCCCTACCGCGTGGTCTATTTACCTGAAAATAGCTGTAACTCAGGAATTGCTTGAATACGCATGTATGAGTCGTTAAGTCTATAATTTGAAACTGTGACTCAAAACTCATAATTGGAGCGAATCGACTGGTGAGCAGTTTATTACAAGGAGTCAACCTGTACTTAATTGGGATTATGGGCGTTGGTAAGACGACGGTAGGGCGCTTACTAGCAAAGGAATTGGGTTATGGATTTGTGGATACCGATGATGTTATTGCCCAAGCGACAGGTAAATCTATCAATCAGTTATTTGCACAAGAAGGTGAAGCAGAGTTTCGCCAGTTAGAAAGTGACGTACTTTCAAAAGTTTGTGCTTTTACAAAGTTGACTATAGCAACTGGTGGGGGCATTGTACTGCGGCGAGAAAATTGGGGTTACTTGCACCACGGTTTGATAGTGTGGCTAGATGCACCAGTTGAGATAATTTACAACCGTTTAGCTGAGGATACCACAAGACCATTGCTACAAGACGCTGATCCTTATGGTAAATTGCGATCGCTCCTCGAACAACGAACACCACTTTATTCTCAAGCTGATTTACACATCATTGAGCGAGAGGGAGATACACCTGAAGACGTTGCCAAGCGAATACTTGAGGGAATTCCTGGCATACTAAAAAAGCCTGTGTCTCATTAATGGGGAATATTGATCTAACTGTGTCTGCAAAAGATATTTTTCATGAATCAGTTTAATTGTTTACAATCCAGTAGATAAGGTGATTGTAGAGTGGATAAACTAGCAAAATATCAAGAGTACGTTAAAACATTGTTGACGAACTATGCCAGTGATGATGTCTCAGATAACGATGTCGAAGTCCAACTAATTTTAGACATAGAACGTAATCGTTATCAATGGATGAATGTCGGTTGGCAAGGATTTAATCGTATTTATCGATGCGTAATGCATTTTGATATTAAAGATGGCAAAATCTGGCTGCAACAGAATTTAACCGATCGCAATCCAGCAGAGGAATTAGTGATGACGGGAGTAGCACGAGAGGATATTGTCTTGGGTTTGCAGGCTCCATACAAGCGTCAGTATACAGATTATGGCGTAGCGTAGTGCGATCGCTCCTTGAACAACGAAGATCGCTTTACTCTCAGCGAATACTTGAGGCAATTCTTAACGTTCTCAAAACACAAGTTTCTTATTAAGAAGACTCAAGTTACCAAATTTTGCCCATCCGCAGGATAAACCCTGGTAATTCTGGATTACCCGTAACTGCTTCGGGATTATCCAAAATTTCAACTTCTCGATTCGGACGGTAAATGTAGACTTTTCGATTCTGCCGATCGATTAACCAGCCTAGTGATGCACCGTTATCGATGTACTCCTGCATTTTCTCTTGTAATTTTATTAGGCGGTCGCTGGATGAGCGTAACTCAATCACAAAGCTGGGACAAATTGGTGCAAATGAGGCTTTTTGTGAATCTGTTAATGTATTCCAGCGCTCCAGTTGAATCCAAGAAGCATCAGGGGAACGCATTGCTCCATTGGGTAGCGTAAAACCCGTACTGGAGTCAAAGCCTATGCCAGTGCCATCTTGTTCAGTCCAATACCCAAGCTGTGCAGCAATGTTAAAGTTACGGTTGCCCGTATCTGAAAAAGCTGGTGGCATAATGATGACTTCCCCATTGGCAGTGCGCTCGATTCGCAAATCTCCATTAGCTTGGCAGAATTCGTAGAACTGCTCATTTGTCATCTGCACAAGGGAGGGGAAATTTACTGTTAGGGGTGTGCTTTCAGTTTGAATTAGCAGCGTGGTCATTTTCATTCCCTAGCTTCAGCCGAATGATTTCAATTTTAGAGGTTTGAAGGGGCGATCGCTGTTATGTTGTGTCCGGTAATGTGAGAATAGTTAATTTCTACACTGACTGAAATATGTTTTAACTCTTAACGGCGGCTCCTTATGACGGTTAGAGACTTCCAAGAAATAAATGATCCAAAACACGTCCGCCCTGATTTTCTTGCACCGTAAAATAATTCACCAATAGCAACGCTGGGAATAAAAATTTCTTCTGCATTTACTAGCTGATTATCTACTGCGATATCATTTGCAAACAAAGCAATAATAATATTAGTGTCAAGCAGGTATCTACCACTCATCTAAATCTACCTGTTCGCAACCGTCTTCAATTTCTTCGTGCATCAACTGAATATCATTTGGCGGTATCGTACCTGCAAAATTTAATAATTGTCTACCTGGAACACCATGAATTTGTGAACCTACTAAAGTTCGGGCAAACTCCAGCACTCGATATTGCAAGTCTTCAGGCATAACTTTTAATTCTTCAATTAGCCGCAGGGTAATCGGTGTATCCATATATATCCTGATAATTTTCGATTCAGGTTGTTAGTCTTTCTTTTATGGTTAGGATCACAAATCCTTGTAGGTTGGGTGGAACGGAGTGTAACCCAACATTAAGCAGTTTATTCATAATGTTGGGTTCCGCTAACGCTGCACCTAATCTTGTATCTTAAAAATAAGTTTTTGTAAGTGATACCTATACAAAAAGCTTATTTTGCTCTCGGCAGCCATGAGACATTGTTACAGGTTACAAAGTCTTCTACACTGACTGGAATAGGTTTTAACTCTTAACGGCGGCTCCTCATGACGATCAACGATTCTGAATACATCAGGCAAGCTGAAGCCACTCGTGTACGTGTACTAAGCGAAGCACTACCTTATATTCAACAATTCGCCGGTCGCACTGTTGTTGTCAAATATGGTGGCGCAGCAATGAAAGATAGCGCACTCAAAGACAAAGTTATCCGCGACATTGTATTCTTATCCTGCGTGGGTTTGCGTCCGATTGTAGTCCACGGCGGTGGCCCAGAAATTAACAGTTGGTTAGATAAGCTGGGCATCGAACCACAATTTAAAAATGGTCTGCGAGTCACTGATGCCGCCACAATGGATGTGGTGGAAATGGTTTTAGTTGGTCGAGTTAACAAAGAAATTGTCGCCCTAATTAACCAAGCTGGTGGATTGGCTGTGGGACTTTGCGGTAAAGACGGTAATCTATTTACAGCCCGTCCCCAAGGTCAAGAAGGCATCGGTTTTGTGGGGGAAGTCAGTAATGTGAATATCAAGATTTTGGACACCCTTGCTAGCAATGGCTATATTCCGGTGGTGTCCAGCGTCGCCGCAGACGAGACAGGGCAAGCTTATAACATTAATGCTGATACTGTAGCTGGAGAAATCGCTGCTGCGTTAGGTGCAGAAAAGTTAATTTTACTGACCGATACCAGTGGAATTTTAAAAGATTACAAAGACCAATCTACTTTGATTCCGAAAGTAGATATCCGTGAAGCCCGCGAGTTGATTGCTAGTGGTATAGTCAGCGGTGGGATGATTCCGAAAGTGAGTTGTTGTGTGCGATCGCTTGCTCAAGGAGTCCGTGCCGCACACATTATAGATGGTCGCATTCCTCACGCCCTATTACTAGAAATCTTTACCGATGTTGGGATTGGGACAATGATTCTCGGTTCGCAGTTTACCTAATAGGAGTGCTGAGTAAGGAGTGAGGAGTTCTCCTACTGCTCCTCCACTTCTCTAACGGGGATAGGTAATAATAACCCGCGAAGGTGCGGAGCAACTTGTCGTCAGACATCGCCCACCGCTAAATGGTGTACGACGCCATGAATTATTGATAATCACCGGATTAACTAGGGTTGAGTCCCGAATTGTCGGATTTATAGGCGTGGAATTTGTCACGTTCTGCTTTGTTGCTGGGTCTACAGGCGCAGGTGTGGCAATCGGGCTACCATAAATAAGGGAACCAACAGCAGGCGATCGCTGGGCAGAAGCCGGAGTCATGGTTACACCCATCACTGCTAAAGTCATACCCGCTAAGAGCCAATTCAGTTGCGAATGCTTGATTTTCAACATAATTTTGCTCACCTGCATAAGATACCGGAATTTTTAATCAGAAAATAGTCCGCAGCTACTTAGTTAAAATTTTAGAAGTTTATCCACTTTCAAATTGCCAGCTTTTGAAAAGATTCCAAAAAGATTGCTGGCATTGGCAAAATTAAAATAGTGCTGATTTTTTATAGAAAACGTGAGTACAGAAAGTTTAGAAATTGCTCAAAGCCGCTACCAGGCTGGGAAATTTGCCTTTGAAAATGGGCAATACCGCGAAGCCATAGAAAATTTAGAAAAGGCCAGTGCCCTGTTAGCTCGTAATTCTCGCCTTGGGGGCGAAGTAGAGATTCATCTAGTAACAGCTTATGAAGCGGCTGGACGCACAGATGATGCGATCGCTCTTTGCGAAAGACTCAAACGCCATCCCCATTTTGAAATCGGCAAACAAGCGCGGCAGATGCTTTACATCTTAAAAGCACCAAAGCTGAAAAGACCCAGCGAATGGATGACCCAAATTCCCGATTTAGGCGCATTACCAGATAATGAACTCAAAATTTCTATCGCTGCAAAACCGACTAAATCTTCTGTGCAGCAAAAGCCTAAACCTACGGAGCCAGAATTTGTTGACCTTAGTCAGGTCAATACCAGAGATAATCGCTTTATCTGGGTGGCGCTCATTGCTATCGGTTTAACCATCTCGTACTTGCTTTGGTTAAATTTTTCAGGAACCCCTGGCTGATAACAATTTTAGATTTTGGATTTTAGATTTTAGATTCTTTTGGTTCATGTCTCACCCACAAGGGGTAAGGGATAAACCAAAATCCAAAATCTTCGAGCTTTATCCGTTTATCGGTGTGGTCAATCCAAAATCCAAGTTGCGCTGGAAGCGCACCAAAGGTGCGACCTAAAATCCAAAATATGTTGACTTTTGGGGAGATTTATGGTTCTAAATTCTTCAATTTTTGGAAAGATTTTCTTGTGGTTAATTAGACCATTCCGTTTTATATTTACACTGAATGGTCGAAATCGGATGAACCGCGTCTTTCCCATGCGAAATCCTATTCTATGGCTAGTGCTGTTAACATCACTGTTACTGACTGGTTGTGTTAAGTACGATGTAGGGCTTAACTTTGATAATTCAAATAGTGGTGAACTAATACAGCATATTAAGTTGGGAGAACGGCTAACCAGTTTTAGCGGCGATTCTGTATATGAATGGTTAAATAGCATAGAGCGTCGCGCCCGTCAACTAGAAGGAAAAACACAGCGAGTTTCCCAAGAAGAAATCATCGTCACAATTCCTTTTAGTAGTGGTAGGGAATTGCAAGAGAAGTTCAACGAATTTTTTAATCCCCGTGCAAATCAACCCCCTGAGTCTGTGCAGAGCGAATCTGACTCAGAACTGCCGAAAATTGAATCAAACGTCCTCTTGGAGGAGAACAATTTTTTACTTTTAGTTAGAAATCGGTTAATTTATGATTTAGATTTGCGATCGCTCTCTCTAATTGCCAGTAAAGGTAACGTTCTAGCTAATGCTGGTTCAATTCTCGACTTGGAATTTAGCTTGAAGACTCCTTGGGGAGCCAAGAATATTCAACTAACTGAAACTGCGATTGAGCCAGAAAAAAATGGCAATCAATTAGTGTGGAAACTCCAGCCTGGTGAGCTAAACCATATAGAAGCTGTTTTCTGGCTTCCTAGTCCCCTTGGTATTGGTGGGTTATTAATTATCCTGTTTGTATCGGGAGGATTGTACTTGAGATACAATTTCATGCCAGATCCCAGAATTCAGTTTCCCCCCAAAGCAGCAGCAATTCAAGAATAGTAGACTATTCATCTGTTGAATATTATCAGTTAAGCCGATGGAGAATGCATCGGCTTTTTTATACTTTATCCTAGCTTTTTGTAAAAATGAGTCATAGCGAATTAGCCAAAGAAATTGTTCGTGTTTCCTATTTGAAAGGCGAGTTTCGGTTACGTTCTGGTCAGGTATCTTCCCATTACTTTGATAAATACCAGTTTGAATCTAATCCTTTGTTGCTGAAGCGGCTAGCTAAAGAAATGGTAAAAAAGATTCCACCAGACACAGAAATTCTAGCAGGATTGGAATTAGGGGGAGTTCCTTTAGCGACAGCAATTTCATTAGAAGTTGAATTACCAGTTGTCTTTGTTCGGAAGACAAAAAAAGAATATGGAACTGAAAAAGTAGCAGAAGGAATTAATATTCAAGGAAAAAAGTTGTGTATTATTGAAGATGTTATTACAACAGGTGGTCAGGTTATAAATAGTACCGAAGCACTGCGTAATGAGGGTGCGATCGTGGATTCCGTAATTTGCGTAATCTGGCGCGGAAGTACACAAGATAACAGTCTCGAAAAAGCTGGCATTCAAAAACTTGCTCTGTTTGATATGGAAGAACTTTCGGTATGGATGTAACTGTCTTAGGGAACCTTGTAGAAACGGCGATTTATCGCGTCTAGAAAACCCAAAATTGTTGCCAGTAGCCCTTAACCCAAGCGTATTGCCTTAGATAATGGGGAATAAGGACAACCCGTAGCTTTGTACTTCATGCAAAAGACAACTGCTGTGAGTATTTCGCTGCCAAATAAAATCAAAATTTAGGAGTTATAAAAGGACTATGAAATCTAGCTTAGAGACTGGATTTCGTAGTCCTTTTGCTGCACCATTTTAATAAATGTGCAACTACCTTAATCTCTCACCGATGCTAACCACAGCTAAAAACAGTCAAATCGGTGAATCAACTAAAAGTTCTGGGGTGGTAGTGGTTTTCCTTGGCTCTTAGGAACATTAACTACATTTAAAGCTTTCGCAATTGCAATAACGTCATTATCTAAGCGTTGAGCTTTCTCATTACCAGGACAGCTAATGTCTTGCGACTGCTGATCGGCTAACTTAATAGTAGTAGTTGTACCAAAAGAAACAGATTTTGCACAACCTTGTTGAACTGGTAAATTAGATAAAGGTTCAGCAATTTTCACGTCACGAAAAAACTCTCTTGTCAATTTTTTGGATAATTTACCTCGATTAGAACCTTTGCCATCAACATAATTAACTTCTCCAGTTGGTGATACATAAATGCGATACCCTATCGTATTGGTAGAGCCACTATTGACGATAACCGCAACGTTATTGGGTACAAGTGCCATTGCTAATTGAGACGAACCAAGTACAAAGGATACACCTACTAGCCCTAGTAATTTTTTAGAAAAAATCTGATTCATCATATAAAAAGCCTCCTCATTTATGAGTCTTGGTTATCAAAATTTTATGACCAATATTTATCTGAATAAGTTTCTTTCATTTCCTAATTTTAAGCAGATTTTAAGTAAAAATCTCTAGTCATGCTTTTGTTATAAGTTTGTCATAAGTGCGTCAAATTAATATGAAATAATTACCAGGATTTATTTTTTACTTTGCCAGTAAACCAAGGCGATAACAGCAGGTTTTAAAGTCAAGATACTTCAATCCCTCTATCTCTTGGTAATTCAGCACTCATGAACACCGGAAGGCTCAGTTGGGTAAAAAGCCAGTAACCACACTAACTACGAGGAATATTCCCATCGCTAAACGATACCAAACAAATGCCCAAGTACTGTATTTCTCTAAATAATGCAGTAAACTATAAATCGCGGCAAAAGCAGAAATACTAGCTGTAGTTAAACCAATAATTAAAGTTATCCAACCATTGACATCAAGTCCAGCTTTGAAAAGCGTATGCAGTTCTAACGCTCCTGCTAGAATCACGGCAGGTAAGCCCAGTAAAAATGAGAATCTAGCAGCAGTTTCTCGCTCCATTCCTAAGAATAATCCAGCAGTTAAGGTAGAACCAGAACGGGAAACTCCTGGAATTAAAGCTAATGCTTGAGAAATTCCTACCCAAATCCCGTCACTTAATGACAGTTGATTAAAAACGCGATCGCGTTTCCCAAATCTTTCTGCAATTCCAAGCAACAAGGACATCACAATTGATGATATTCCTACAACTATCAGGGCACGGAAAGGAGAATTACAGCCATTGAGACTTTTTTTGAGTAAAAGACCTGCAACAGCAATGGGAATTGTACCAATTAATAATCCAATTGCTAAACGAAAATATTGGTTGCTGTAATCTTGTTCAGAAATCGCCCTAACCGTTGCACCTGTTAATTTTTTCAAATCTTGCCAAAAATAACTAATGACAGCCGCGATACTTGCTAACTGCATCGCTGCACTAAAAGCACTTCCCGGATCTTTCCATCCTAGTAATCCCGGAATAATTCGTAAATGTGCTGTGCTACTAATGGGTAATAATTCAGTAATTCCTTGTACAACTCCTAAAAAAACTATTTTTAACCAACTCAATTCTAGAAAACCTAAATCGACATCACTAGAACAAGAGGTAGCCGATAAAAATAAAGAAAACATCATAGCTTGATCGAGGGATATTGTACTCTTGAGGATAGTAAGTAGTGAATATGTAAAAATTACATCTAAAAAAACTTCTACTAATTGCTGTTTAAATAGATATTCAGCTAAGATACATCCTTCTGAAATTAAACACGTTACATTGACTTTACTATGACAAACCTATGACGAAAATATGACTAATTTTTCAGATTAGCATTCGCCATTAGCGTATATTTGACAACTAAGCAATTTCCAATTTCAAATCTCAAGTCAAAATTATCAAATGGTATTAGATACTTTTTCTTAGTTGCAACCAATCTTTACCGATCTGGATGCTGATATCGGAGTCGAGATTGCCAGTACTTTCCACTCGAACTTCACCTAATTCTAAAGTGTTGCGAATTGATTGAGCGCTCTCACGATCTCCCTGTTGGGCAATAATCCGAGTTACTTCTAAAGGCTCACCCAAGCTTTTAGTAATATAAATATTGCTATAGCCAGCTTCTTGTAAGATTTTGATTAATGGATGCAGATTCGCATGATTGCTGCCCGTGTTATCTTGAATTGCAACTCGTAAACTAGCTGGATGCTGGGCTAATTGTGGTTTTGCTGCTGAGTCCAAATCAAAATACTGAGCCATCATGGCAGAAATGCGGCTGCTGTTTGGTATCCAGTAGCTAGCATCATATTCCTTCTTTTCGCTAAAACGACCAGGTACCATTAACATCTGCATATTAGAACGAGTAGTTTGCACCATAAAACCTAACAGCGCCACTAACTCCTCGACCGTTAAGTTGGAATCAATATGTTCTTTAACTATGTCAAGAATTTTAGGCAGTTGAGCGAGTGTGGTGGGATTGAGAGTTTGGTCAGTTAAGGCACTAATCACCATTTGCTGGCGTTGAATGCGACCAATATCTCCCAACTCATCATGGCGAAAGCGCAAAAGTTGCAGCGCTTGATCTCCGTTGAGATGTTGTTTGCCCGCTTTCAAATTAATGTAAAGATGCTGGGAATCATCTCGGTATTTCATATTTTTCGGTACGTAGACTGTCACACCACCCAAGGCATCGACTAACTTGCTGACTCCCAAAACATTAATTCTGATATACCGATCAATTTCTACTCCACCCAAGAGATTACTGACTGTTGTACTGGTCAAAGCCGGCCCACCATAAACATTGGCAGCATTAATTTTGGTCAAACCATGTCCAGACACCTCCATGCGGGTATCTCTAGGAATGGAAAGCATAATTAATTTTTTCTTTTCAGGCTCAAATCGCAGTAGAAGCATGACATCAGATAAACCATCAAAGGAATTTAGTTCGGGCTGATATCTCAAATGTAGGCTTTCAGGGGGTGGGTTCTTAATGTCTGGGGGCAGCACACTCATCCCTAAAACTAAAATGTTCACAGGGCGACTTAATGCAGAAAATTGTAGTCCACTTCCAGTGATGCCCTCTCTATCAAACACTGCTTGTTGTTGTTTGTTTAGCTGAGTTTTTTGCAAAGGCTTGCTGCTGAAAGAAACTGCTAACAGCATTCCGGCGATCGCTGATATCATCGCCACACCGCTAATCCCTACTCCAAACCACAGCCAGCGTCCGGGTGTATTTTTGTTACCCCTTTTGAAGACTTTCCCCGAACGATTTTTTCTTGTTGGCATTCTTTTAAGATTTACTCCTCACACTAAACAATTTGTGTTTCTCATTGGGGTTTAAAGCAGAGAAGCTAACCTACAATAGCTCACTCTCAAATGATCTTTTAGCCAAAATCTTCTCTGACTTTGGAGTAATAGCAACTAACACTTTTAATAAAATATCTACAAATTAACTTATGTCAATGACATTTTTGTGACTAATATATGGCACTTGTATGACGCCTTAATAAAAAGTAATTAATCTGTTGAAATTATGTAAACAAAAGTTTTTATCACTTCCGTAATAAATCTTTCTCTAATTTCTGGAATCCGTTTATATTGGATTGGAGAAAATATTATTAATCTGATCGCAAACACCGATTCTTATATGCCAGTTACATCTACTGATAATCCTCATGCCTTGCTCTATGGTTTAGCGAATGGTTCAGTCAAAGCGCTCGAAGATGATGAAGCGATCGCAGCTAACAAGACCTTGGCACTACAATTACAGTCTAGACTTCAAGATTTTTGGCTCTTAAGTTCACCTGATGGAGCTTGGGGGCCCAAATCCGCTAGGGCGCTAAATGCTTACAAACATTTTCAAAATCTCAGTGAGCCAGGAATAAATTCCCATATTGCTGCTAGTCTGCTCAATACCAATCCGACTGACTTAATACCAGGATTTAAACTCAACGGCGACTGGCCGAGTCGAACCGTGATGTGGTTGAGCTTACATAATCAACATATTAGTATTAACGGTAATGATGGAGAAATCAACATCGTTTATTTCCGGGGATTAGACCGTAATGGCCAGTGGAATGGTAATGCACCATTTGTCTGGAATGACCGACGTTGTGTATTAGTAATCAAAGACCAAGTTCCCAGTTTTGCGGGTAATTGGTTAGGCACTTGTGACCCAGGAGAATATTACTGGGAGAATCCGATGAATGAAAAAGGTTGTGCAGATATTCAGGCATGGCAATACCAAGCTTGGAGTGTCGGTCATCACCACGGTAGCACTGGAGACCAATTGGCTCTAGTACAAACTGGAGACATTACAGTGTTACGTGGCCCTGAGCGCTTACCTGATAAGGGTGATAACTTTAGCGTCGATCAACACACAACTAATAATCCAGATGGAGATAGCCCTGGTGAGCCAGTCAAAGGTTGGTCTGCTGGATGTATGGTGGGAGCTAGTGCCAATGAACATTACCACGAGTTTATGTCTTTGGTGCAAGCAGACCCACGGGAAAAGAATGCCCCCGGAAAATATCAGCACTGGACAACAGTGATTAATGGCAATGAATTTCTAGATATTTTTCCTGCATAAAACAGAAGTCAGAATACAGAATACAGAATTCATAATTGGTGAATACTCTACCCATAAAGGGATAGAGTTTTAAAGTGAGAATATTTTAATTTTTTTCGCTCACCATTCCACTCGCTTTTAACCAATATTCAGACGCGACTCGAAAATACTCGCTACCGCTTTGCTATCGCGGACTCGCTTGCCGCGGGCGCTATCACCCCCTCGTACAGAATTCATAGTGTTAGCGGATAGCTAAGGTTTAGCCCATTCTGACCGGAGCTTCGGAGTCTCCGGCTCCGCTCCTGAGTTCTGAATTCTTCTTAGAAATCCTCACCTATTCCCGCTTTTCGCCGCCATACCAGCGTTCGGCAAGTGCATTGAGTTGATTAAGAATTTCAATGAGTTCCTGACCGCGTTCTGTCAGACCGTAAGTGACTTGGGGCGGAACAGTTGGTTCATAATGGCGATAAATAATCTCTGCTGTCTCTAGCATCCTCAGTCTTTCTGTGAGAACTTTGGTGGAAATACCCTCGACTAAGTGCTTCAATGCACCAAAGCGATTAGGCCCACTATTACATAACACCCACAGTATATACATTGTCCAGGGGCCTGATAGTAAGGACATCAGAATACTAATTGGGCAAGCATCAGGATTTTTAGAGACAGACATCGATAAGTTAGCTAAAATTTTCTACAGTTACTTTATGGTAACTACTTTACTTTAGTAACTAGTTACTTTTAGTATCTGATGTAATGCTTTGAAATTTAGACTCAAAAACAGTCAAACAATTTTGGATTTTAGATTTGCAATTTTGGATTGACCCTGACCACAAGGTTACAGGGCTTGGTGATTTGAGATTGACAATTTTGGATTTGTTGCGCTTGACTTCGGGCGGGGCATGAACCGAAATCATCTAAAATCTAAAATTTAAAATAGGTACGTCAAAGCAGAAATCCTAGCTAATCAGGAGATATTTGGTGGTAAACATTCTACATATTGATTCCAGCCCCCGTGCTGAACGATCGCACTCCAGAGAACTATCTAAGGAATTTGTCAGTGCTTGGAAAGCCGCGCATCCTGAAGATGCGATCGCCTACCGAGATTTAGGGCATCACCCAGTTCCTCACGTTGATGAAGCTTGGATTGCGGCGTCGTTCTCACCACCAGAAACCCATACCCCAGAATTAACTGAGGCTATCAGGATTTCTGACGAGTTAGTAGATGAGTTTTTGGCAGCCGATCGCTACGTCTTTGGAGTGCCAATGTATAACTTCAATATACCTTCCACCTTCAAGGCTTACATTGACCAAATTGTTCGCATTAACCGGACTGTTGCTTTAGACGCTCAAGGTTTTAAAGGGTTAGTCCAGGGTAAAAAGGCAGTTATCATCACAGCACGCGGCGGTGACTTTAGTCCGACATCTCCTGCCGCTCCCTATGACTTCCAAGAACCCTACCTGCGGACGATATTTGGCTTTATTGGGATTACAGACATTCAATTTATTAACGCTAATAGTCTAAACGAAGGTGATGCCCGTACCAAATCTCTATCAGAAGCACGGGCAGCAATTCAAGATGCGATCGCTCAATGGTAAGGGACTTCCAATTAAAAAAATATTCCATCGCTTTGACGGCGGAGGAGCAGGGAGCAGGGGGAGGGAAAGCCGTTTTGATAGGCGTGAAATGGGATAATTTATTTTCTGGAAGTCCCTAAGAGGTATAGAGGGACATAGGGAAAAGGGAAAAATTCCTCTTTAGAAAGCTTCCCCTGCCCCCTGCCTCCTACCTCCTTCATGGCGACAACCGCTCAATTTTCCAAGTGCCATTATCTAAATGGCTATAAAGCAAGCGATCGTGCAGACGGCTAGGGCGTCCTTGCCAAAACTCGATTTCTGTGGGGATCACTCGTAAGCCTCCCCAATGAGGCGGTCGAGGAATCTCCTGATTTTCATATTTGCTGTAGAATTCTTGCAAGCGTTGCTCCAGGATTTCTCGGCTTGCGATCACCTCACTTTGATTAGATACCCACGCACCCAGGCGACTCTTGGCAGGGCGACTTTCAAAATACTGGTCAGACTCAGTTTCGGAAACTTTCTCCACATACCCCGAAATTCTGACTTGACGTTCCAGTTCTGCCCACCAAAAGACTAAAGCCGCCTGGGGATTTTCTGCTAGTTGTTGTCCTTTGTGACTGTTGTAGTTGGTGAAGAAGGCGAAGCCGCGTTCATCAAAATCCTTAAGTAACACCATTCTGGCTGAAGGCTTACCATCTGGTGTAACAGTGGCAATGGTCATAGCATTGGGTTCGGGGAGTTCTGCTGCTAGTGCCTGATCGAACCATTTTTTAAATTGGATAAAAGGATTGAGGTCTACTTCGAGTTCGCTCAAACCTTCCAAGGTGTAGTCTTTGCGAAGGTCAGCTACAGTTTTGTCCATTTTGATTTGTTTCCTTGCTATCAGATACGCTTATACATATCTTTGTTAAAAATATCTATGATGATCAGATAATAATCAGTGCCATCAAGAATTTTACAAGTTCTCTCAAGGAATACCTAAAATAGGTTGCATAAGATGCGCCGTTCAGCCTCCCTTCAACGCCTGTTAATTTATGGTCTGAGTGGCCCGATTATCGCTCTCAATGTCTGGCTGCTGTCCGTACTTTTTCGTTATTTCCAACATCCCATTACCGTCTTGAGTATTGCGGCGATTCTGGCTTTTCTCCTAAATTACCCGGTTAAGTTCTTTGAACGCGCTCGGATTACTCGCACTCAGGCGGTGATCATCGTTTTACTTGCAACCTTAACCCTCCTTGGGATTCTAGGCGTTACCTTAGTGCCGTTGATCATTGACCAAACCATCCAACTGTTAAATAAGATTCCTGATTGGTTAACCGCTAGTCAAGCAAACCTAGAGCAGTTTGAGATGGTGGCTAAACAACGACGTTTGCCAGTTGATTTGAGGGTTGTGAGTAGTCAAATCAATGCCAATATTCAAAATTTGGTGCAACAGCTAGCTTCTGGTGCAGTGGGATTTGCTGGAACACTGCTTTCAGGATTACTTGACATAGTGTTAGTCATTGTGCTTGCATTTTATATGCTTTTATATGGCGATCGCGTCTGGTATGGTCTAGTCAATCTTTTGCCCTCTAATATTGCAGATCCCCTGACCGCATCCTTGCGCCTAAATTTCCAGAACTTCTTTCTCAGTCAGTTGTTGCTAGGACTATTCATGGTGCTAACCCTGACGCCAATTTTCTTAGTGATGAAGGTACCTTTTGCTCTGTTATTTGCCATATTAATTGGTATTTCAGAACTTATTCCCTTCATTGGGGCGTCTTTAGGTATTGGTTTGGTGACGATTTTAGTACTGTTGCAAAATTGGTGGTTGGCAGTTCAAGTTGCGATCGCAGCGATTTTGATGCAGCAGCTTAAAGATAACCTGTTAGCTCCCAGGTTACTCGGCAACTTTATCGGGCTAAATCCTATCTGGATTTTTGTGGCTATTTTGATGGGATTTGAGATTGCTGGGTTGTTGGGGACGCTGGTTGCTGTTCCCATTGCTGGCACTATTAAAGGTACTTTTGATGCGATCAAGAGCGGCAAGCCGAGTGATTTTGTCTCAAATTTCACTATTGCCAACGATCCACCGCCTGATTAAGATTTAAATGTGTTTTAGGAACTTCCAAATAAAGCACAGCCCCGGCGAATTCCATTCGCCCGTATTGATTCTGACTCCTGTTAGCGATAGCGGGGCGTTTAGCCCATTCTGATTTCTGAATTCTTCTTCAACGTTTTTCCTACTCTCCAATTAGGTAGTTCCAAATAAAAAAATATTCAATATTGTGGGGTGGGCATCTTGCCCACCCCACAATATTGAATAATTTATTTCTTGGAGTTCCCTTAGCTTATCGTTTTAGATGACGATCGCGATCGCAAAACCATCGTATCCTTTGCTGCCCACAGTCTGGATTGCTGTAGCATTGACACGTGGCTCGTAGGCAAGTAGTTCATTGAAGCGGCGCACTCCCTGGACGCTAGGATCGCTGCTAGCAGCATCAATCACCGCTCCATTACGCACAACATTATCGGCGATGATGAGGCTACCGCGACGGGAAAGTTTGAGTGCCCACGCGAAATATTCGGGATTGCTTGGCTTGTCAGCGTCAATGAAAATCAAATCAAATGGGCCCTGATTCTCGGCGGCAATCTGTGGCAGCGTAGAAAGTGCCTGTCCGAGTCGGAGGTCAACCAGTTTGGATAAACCAGCCTGGGCGATATTGGCACGGGCGACTTCGGCGTGTTTTGGGTCAGCTTCCAGGGTGATTAGGTAGCCGTCGCTGGGTAACGCTCGCGCCAGCCAGATTGTACTATAGCCGCCCAGCGTACCAATCTCCAGGATGCTTCGCGCCCCTTGGATTTGTGCCAATAGTAGCAGCAGCTTGCCTTGGTTCGGTGAAACGTTGTGTGGCGGCAGTCCGGCGGCGGCGCTAGTTTGGAGGGCTGTATCTAGTGCGGGATCTGACGGTACAAGCAAATCGGTAAAGTAACGATCGACCACAGTCCATTGCTCTTGATTCATAGATTATCGCTTTTTACCCCATCTTTGAAATACTCAAGATTAGGTGTCAGAGCTTGCTTCATCGGAAAGGACGGTAATGATTTCATGCAACGGGCGATCGCGATTAGACTCCTCTGGTGTTTCTTTACCCAAAGAGGTTTCTTTTACCAAACGGTAAACGTCGGCTGCTCCGTAGAAAATGCGCTCTGTTAGACCTAACTCTTTAAAGGTTTCTGCAATCTCTTCCATTTCTCCGATCCAACGATGGGCTTTTGGTGTCATCGATGGAATGGAACGGGTTAATATACTAGCAAGTTCTGGTTGGCTATTAGATACTTCATCCCATAGTTCTTGATCTAAGCCTAAACGATGGGCTGCAATTAGTAATTCTGTGCTGATTGCTGTAAGTCCTTTTGTCAGGGCGGCGTAGGACATTTTCAACCCGGAAGCCTGACCAATTTCATCACCAATCACCCGCACATCTAAGCCATGATCCCGCAGTTGTAGGAGTTGATTTGCTTGTTTTCCTGAAGTATAAATGCGGGTGCAATTGGGAACTCGCGGTGGTGGGCCAATAATTGATCCATCTACGAATGTTCCCCCAACTGATTCAATGAGTTGGCCGATACTGATGACTTTCTGGGGTGCGATCGCATTACAGTCAACATAGAGAATGGGTTTACCAACATTACTGATCGCCTCAGCTACTTGCTGCGCTGCTTGGGTAGCCGCTGCGGGTACTAGAACTGACAACACTACATCAGATTCAATTACCAATTGCGTAAGAGAACCCACATCTTGAATGTTGGCTGCGGCTGCTAGTTGCCGAGTTCGTTCACTGCGATCGTTTAGGGCTGCAATAGTTTTCAATCCATGTTGATTGAGAACAGCTGCGATCGCTTGTCCCATATCACCAGGACTTAAGATACCAATGGTTTGGATAGGCATGGAAAGTTTTATATTTACTTTGTGGCTGACAAGTTAATTCAGATAATTGATTCGTCAACAAAATACACTAAGTCGATTTAGATGCCGTATTTTAATCAAACCACGGATAAGCTTTACAAGCAAGCCATCTGCTGAGACATAGGCCAATACAGTTCAGTTAAGCTTCTCTTCTTTGCGTCCTTTGCGGTTCGTTAAAAACCTAATAGGGATTTAGATGAATTGCAATGAAGTCCCTACATCAGCTATCTTTACAATCCTTAAAGTTTCAATCCCTAATAGGGATTTAGATGAATTGCAATGGTCTGAAAACTAAAGCACACTTTTATTCTGATATGTTTCAATCCCTAATAGGGATTTAGATGAATTGCAATAATCCTACGCCATCACCAAGTCCAAGTCCTACTCCTGTTTCAATCCCTAATAGGGATTTAGATGAATTGCAATATAGACTCAACCGATTGCTGTACTCATCCGCCCAGTTTCAATCCCTAATAGGGATTTAGATGAATTGCAATTCGTTCGGGAATACCCGGCGATATGCGATCGCTAGTTTCAATCCCTAATAGGGATTTAGATGAATTGCAATCCGCAATTTATAGTTGATTACCTAACAACACTGGTTTCAATCCCTAATAGGGATTTAGATGAATTGCAATACCGTGACATACGTTCAGCCGGGTAAAGGGCCGGTTTCAATCCCTAATAGGGATTTAGATGAATTGCAATCAGGAATGTACAGTCCTGTTATCTCTACTATTGGAGTTGAGTTTCAATCCCTAATAGGGATTTAGATGAATTGCAATCCGCAATTTATAGTTGATTACCTAACAACACTGGTTTCAATCCCTAATAGGGATTTAGATGAATTGCAATACCGTGACATACGTTCAGCCGGGTAAAGGGCCGGTTTCAATCCCTAATAGGGATTTAGATGAATTGCAATCCCTGACATAGAAGAAGATTGCAGCGACTCCCCAGTTGTAGGTTTCAATCCCTAATAGGGATTTAGATGAATTGCAATAAATGTATGCCGTAAAGTGTATCAGTGCTGAGAGCGGTTTCAATCCCTAATAGGGATTTAGATGAATTGCAATCTCTCGTGGCTTACTGCCTGGGGATAACTGATATTGTTTCAATCCCTAATAGGGATTTAGATGAATTGCAATGCCATTTAGACGTTTCACCGCCATCATGCACAAAAGTTTCAATCCCTAATAGGGATTTAGATGAATTGCAATCCTCATACATGGGGTACACCATGTTTAACTTGTTTCAATCCCTAATAGGGATTTAGATGAATTGCAATGCAAAAAAGAACGCTGGCTATTGCAAAATCTGTAGTTTCAATCCCTAATAGGGATTTAGATGAATTGCAATTGGATTTAGACTAGGTTGGTAGATAACCTAGTCTTTTTATTGTTTCAATCCCTAATAGGGATTTAGATGAATTGCAATATTCAAGAACAACTTGATCGAGAATGCGAAAAGAGTTTCAATCCCTAATAGGGATTTAGATGAATTGCAATTCATTGTATACCCACGCCTCATATCCTATTTCTCTAGTTTCAATCCCTAATAGGGATTTAGATGAATTGCAATTCAAGTGTTTAATGTTATTAAGTCTGTTAAACAGCCGTTTCAATCCCTAATAGGGATTTAGATGAATTGCAATACCTCTGATTTAAAATCATCCCACCATTTTTGCAAAGGTTTCAATCCCTAATAGGGATTTAGATGAATTGCAATACGAGAGTAGCTCTTGCGGGAAAGGTTGATAAAGTTTCAATCCCTAATAGGGATTTAGATGAATTGCAATTTCGGGGAACCTGAAACCTGGTATTTTAAATTCCGGCGTTTCAATCCCTAATAGGGATTTAGATGAATTGCAATCCATCTCCACTGAATGATTGCATCAGTGGAGAGAAGCGTTTCAATCCCTAATAGGGATTTAGATGAATTGCAATAGGTAAAGTTTAAGCTTCTATCCTGATACCTCATAGTTTCAATCCCTAATAGGGATTTAGATGAATTGCAATTGAGAGCATAACCATCAACTCAATTACATAAGTTACGTTTCAATCCCTAATAGGGATTTAGATGAATTGCAATTTACTAGTAAATATTAATGAAGCTTCTGTGTTAGTGTTTCAATCCCTAATAGGGATTTAGATGAATTGCAATTAAAGATAACTTATTGTTAGATAATAAAGTGTAGGTTTCAATCCCTAATAGGGATTTAGATGAATTGCAATCTGAGCATTGCAATATTGCTTTCTAGGGTTAGAGGGTTTCAATCCCTAATAGGGATTTAGATGAATTGCAATGTAGCTGCCTTGTTTGCTGGCTAGTGGGTGGTCTGTGCTGTTTCAATCCCTAATAGGGATTTAGATGAATTGCAATCCGCGTGGTACTAAAAAATGGAAGCTTCCTACTAGTTTCAATCCCTAATAGGGATTTAGATGAATTGCAATAGATAGCGGTCGTTATATTGCTAACTTACTTATCGGTTTCAATCCCTAATAGGGATTTAGATGAATTGCAATGCAATTAGGGGAATTCATTTAATTTTCTCCTTGGTGGTTTCAATCCCTAATAGGGATTTAGATGAATTGCAATCAGAAGAAGAATTTCTAAGTAAGTTAGAATTCTAAATGTTTCAATCCCTAATAGGGATTTAGATGAATTGCAATCAGCTAGACAAGCCAACATGGCAGATCAGCTTGATTATGCCGTTTCAATCCCTAATAGGGATTTAGATGAATTGCAATTTGGTTTAGATTGCTACTTCTTCGATAATTGGCTGGTTTCAATCCCTAATAGGGATTTAGATGAATTGCAATCGCGGCATACTGAAAGCCAAGCTATATTTAGTTTTCAAGGTGCGTTTGCGCGAATCTAGAGCAATCATAGCATTAGAGAATTTCTTTGGGAAGAGTTTCGGGAAAGATTGAAGGCTGACACCCAGTTTTTGTAAGCTTTTCAGACATCGCGCGGATGATGATCGAGTCATTAACGGGGTGAAATGCTTGCTGGTGTTGAGATAGAAGCACTTTTTTGAGGCTATGGAATTTGTACACCTACCCTTCCGCGCATTTTACATACAGGAAACCTGTGAGATGATGCGATCGCTAAAAATAACCTAATACAGCACGGCGCAAATAAACCACCCATTCCAAATGAATGAAACGCTTACGTTGTATTCATTTTTAATTTTTAATTTTTAATTCCGCCTTGCGGTAGGTGATGGGGGGCACGATCGCTGCTTTCAAAGCCAGAAATCCCAGTCTTCATATACTTATAGCCTCCCACATCACACGCAACAATAGTAATACTACTCTTGAGACTCCTCAGAGACGGATTCTGATTCGGTTTCGAGTTCTTCTGTTTGGACTTTGGGGGCTGGAGGTTTAACGGGTTTTGGCCCACGCGCTAAGGCAGGATTTCCCTGATGCCTGTTTTCATCCCCTAATGATTTTTTCCCTTTATCTGCCGAGCGATTACGGCTCGGTTTTGAGCTTTTGGGGTTGGATTCAATCGGAGTTACAGAATCCGAGTTTTCGGAATTTTTGTCAGTGCTTTCTTTAGACTGACGTTCCGATTTTTTGATTGGGCGTTCTACCATTGTTGATTTTTGTAAATTTATCTGTATAGTACATCGGTTTGGTGGCTATCAAACTGCTGAGTAGCATTTTTTAAAGATTTTATGAGAAAAGAATTCAGGAGTCAGAATTCAGAATTCAGAATGGGCTAAACGCCCCGCTACCGCTAACAGGAGTCAGAATCAAGAAACGACTCGAAAATACTTGTTAAGGGACTTCCAAATAAAAAATATTCAATTAACTCTTGTGGGGTGGGCGTCTCGCCTGCCCAGGCTATATGGCGCTCATGCTGCCCACCCCACAACATTGGATAATTTATCTCAGCCAATATAAAAATGGGTGCGTTCAGCTATCGTTAACGCACCCAACAACTATTTAACAAAATCAGGTCGTGCCTGTTGCCTTGATTTAAACTTTTCTTCTAAAACTGCCCAATTTTCTTGCTCGATTAAGTTAGTCAACTCATCGAGATGATGACGATATTGTTGGAGCGATCGCAGCAATGCTTGACGATTATACCGCGCCATCATCACGCCCAACTCTGGATTCCCGCCTCCCACACGACTGGTATCCCGAAAACCGGAACTAGCTAACTTTTGGGCTAATTGCAAAACATCGGGGTCACTTTCACTCAAACAAGCAGCAATCAACGAAGAACTGATCATTACAGGTAAATGGGAAATCCAACTCACAGCGCGGTCATGTTGCTCAGGTTGACAATAGTAGATATTTGCTCCTAGCGATCGCACAATTTCTTCCACAACTGTAATTGCACTAATTGGTGTTGTAGTCGTTGGTGTTAAGACATAAGGTTTATCGACAAATAAATGTCGTTGTGCAGCTTCGATGCCATTGTCTGTTCTTCCCGCCATTGGATGACCGCCGATAAAATTATCCCAAAGGGGGGAAATTTCCTTAACTATCTGTGCTTTCGCCGAACCCACATCAGTTACGACTGTCGCAACAGACAAATGAGCGATTAACTGTTCAAATTGGGGCACAATAAGGGCTAGAGGTGTACAAATAAATACGACTTCTGCGGCTGCTAACAGACTCAAATCAACAGATGCTTCATCAACACTGCCGAGACTAACTGCCTTTTGACAGGTGGCTTCACGGCGACTGACTCCTAAGATATGATGTCCTTGCGATCGCAAATCAAAACCCAAAGATCCGCCAATCAGTCCCAATCCTAAAATTCCAATATTCATTTTTGATTTTGACATTCTGTTTTTATGACTTTACCAACTATTAAAGTTGGCATCCAAGGGGTAGCATCAATGACTGTAGAGGAATTACTGGAAAAATATGCAGCAGGAGTCTTAAACTTTAGTGGTGTTGACCTCCCAGAAGCTAACTTGAGTGGGGTCAAACTCAGTGGTGTGAATCTTAGCGATGCTAATTTGAGTATAGTTAACCTGAGTGGCGCGAATCTGAGTGAAGCTAACTTGAGCAATGCCAAGCTAAATGTAGCTAGACTGAGTGGCGCGAATCTATGCAGCGCTATTTTGAACAATGCCAGTCTCAACGTCGCTAATTTGATTCGAGCCGATCTCAGTCGCGCTCAACTAAGAGGAGCCTCATTAATCCGCGCCGAGTTAGTTCGCGCCGATCTCAGTCGCGCCGATCTGTTGGAAGCCGATCTCACCAGTGCCGATTTGCGAGAGGCGACACTCCGCCAAGCGAATCTCCGTCACGCTAACTTGAATGAGACTATCTTGAGAGGTGCTTCCTTGACGGGAGCTAACTTAGAGATGGCTAACTTAAACTCCAGTGACTTGAGTCGTTCCGATCTCAGCGGTGCAAATTTGCGAGAAGCCGAACTCAGACAAGCCAATCTTAGCCATACTAACCTGAGCGGGGCAGACTTGAGCGGGGCAAATCTCCGATGGGCAGATTTGAGCGGGGCAAATCTCCGGTGGGCAGATTTGAGCGGGGCAAAATTGAGCGGTGCTGATTTAATTGGCGCAGATTTAAGTAATGCCAACTTAACAAATACGAGTTTAGTCCACGCCAACTTAACCCAGGCAAAATTAATTAGGGCGGAATGGATCGGTGCTGATTTAACAGGAGCAACTTTAACTGGAGCCAAACTTTATGCCACCTCCAGATTTGGTTTAAAAACCGAAGGGATGATTTGTGAATGGGTTGATCTGAGTCCAAATGGCGATCGCTCCATTGTCCAAAACTTCCATTCTGAAGAGTCACGAGATTTTTTTAACGAAACACCGCCAACAATAAGGATTATCGTTGATGCAGCCTTAGAACACGAAGCCAATTTTGCGATCGCAGGCGCTTACTACCAAATTGCTCAAGAATATCGGGTGCTAAAACAACCCCCAAGCATCGAAAGTGGTCGTCGTCGAACTATTTTTACATTTCATGTAGATAGCGACGAAGCATTATTCCCCACTGCTTACATTGTGGTTCTTCCCTTTTTAGATGCCGTATCTACTCAAAAAAATATTTCCAGCCTGGTGGAAATGATTAATAGTCAAGTTGTTGGGAACCAAGATTTAAAATCACCCGATATGGTGAAACAATTAAATATTCTTTTAGAAGAAGCTACGAGTCAGGCTACAACAATTAAACAAGTGAAAAAAAATATTGAAGTAGCTGCAAAATTAAATTTTTGTAAAGCCCCAACCCAAATAATTTTAACAAATTCCAGCGCTCATATTTTGATTGTTCATGACCATCCCAATTTTGGGAAAAGATTTATTAATCGTTCTGCTCTCAAGGCTTCAACTTATGATGATATATCTAGTGAACCAACCAAATATATATTACCTTCCTTAGATATGGTTATAGATTTCATCAAAGGATTTCACTATATTAGTCATTAGTCATTAGTTCAATGCCTCATGAGTAATAACAAAAAAAATGGAGGAAGGAAATGAGTAACATTTTTAATAAAATGATCGGTCGAACCCGCTATGTAGTATTCCGCCTATTTCTGCACTTAGGGGGAGGCGAAGTAGCGCCAATTTTGGGAGTATTAAATAGTGCTGGGCGAGATGCGATCGATGCCGATGGTGACTTAGAAGTTTTGGGAGAAGGATTAGTAGAAATTAGCCAAACCCTGCTGCAATATGATGAATATTGGCTTTCTGCTGCTAACGAAGGTGATGTATTTTGGAGTGAAGGCGAGGCGGGAGATTATGTCAACGAATTATTTACTGACTCTGCCGAAAGATATCTCAGCGAACCAAATTACAGTTCTGACTCTGGGTTGAATGAACCATTATCAATACCTGTAACCCGTAATGTCATTGTGATGCTTACAGTAGCTTATGAAGGGGAAGTACCAGAGTTAGAAACTGACCTTTCTAACGTTCAGGCACTCAAAGAAGCTTTGAAAGCTCTAATCAACCTACACTATAAACATAAGCTCCAGGCAATCCAAGTACATTTCTCGCCAGCACAGTTAGGCGATGAACTCACTAGCGATCAACTGTTGCAATATTACCCCGAATTGATTCCTTTGTAATCTGTTGGGTAGTCCGTACTTACTACTCACATCGAGAAATTGTTAAGCTCAGAGGTAGGACAATAATTCAATGATCATGACCATAGTACGTAAATTTACAGCCGTTTTTTTAGCTCTGAGTTTGTGTATCACAACTGTCGCCTGTGGTGGCGAAAATCAAACTAACTCTCCAGCTAAGAACGTTAGCCAAACCTCTAATACCACTAAGCTGAGTGACGGGCAGTATCAAATACAACAAGCTACTTATGATGATGCAAGTGGTGAGTACAGCTTGTTTTTACTTAACAATAAGCCACCGACATTTTCAACCGAAAATTTGCAAATGGCACGGTTAACTGATGATGAAATCAAGGAAGGTAAGAAAACCTATCTAAAGGTAGAAAAAGGACAGCCAATTTTATATCTAACAGAAGACTTTAAAATTGAGTACGTCCACAACGTTACCGAAAATAAAACCAATCCCCAAACAGGACAACAAGAAACGGTTGTAGTCCGTCGAGAAAATAGCTTTTGGGCACCCTTTGCGGGGTCTGTAGCTGGTAGCTTGGCGGGTCAGGCACTTGGTAGTCTGTTGTTTAGACCCCAGTATTATGTACCCCCTGCCTATCAACCAGGACAAGGATTAAGTGGCTTCGGTGGATATGGCGGAAGCTATGGCCAAGCAGTTCAAAGTTATCAAACTCGCTACAACGCGCCACCCGCAGCCGTGACAAATCGGACTGCGTTCCGCAATACAGGGACAATTAGAAGGTCATATCCTGGCAATTCAAATATACGCAATACACCGCGTAGCACTACAGGTAATAACCGTCCTTCTGGTTCTGGTTTTGGTGGTAGTAACTTAAGACCCTCTGGTAATTCCAGCACTACCAAACGCAATTCTGGTAGTGGTTTTGGTAGTGGGCGTAGTACAGCCCCCCGTCGTTCAACTGGTTTTGGCAGCAGACGCCGTTAGGAAATTCCAAGCTGGGCGACTGGAAGTCGCAGCTACATAAGCAAAGTCCACCTCCGTGGACTAATAAAATCAAGGTTTTTTTAACCTGCTTAGATGGGTTTTACTTACTCAGTCCTGGGTGCTGAGTAAGGGAACTTCAAGAAATAAATTATCCAATATTGTGGGGTGGGCGTCTCGCCCACCCCACAAGAGTTAATTGAATATTTTTTTATAATATCTTCGGCTCATAGGTTTCTTTTCTGGCTGAAACAACAAAGTCGATGAAGAGTGCTGAGTTAAAAGTGCTGTTAGCGGATAGCTAAGGTTTAGCCCGTGCTGGGTAAGAAGAGGAGTACTGAGTACTCAGAATGGTAAAAGTGTCTTGTCTGTGTCAATCAAGCTCATGACGCAAAGAAGGGACACAGAAGTGATGTCTTCAATACCTAGAAGGCGCTGGCTGTCGGGCGGACAATGATTTCGTTGACATCGACATCATCCGGTTGGGACACAGCAAATAAGACAGATTGGGCGATCGCCTGAGGGGTGAGGGCAGTTTTGCGGAGTTCTTTCAAGAAGCCTTTTACTGCATCATCCGTGATATCAGAGCCGAGTTCGGTCTCAACGACACCGGGGGATATGATGGTCACGCGAATGTTCTTCGACTCCTGGCGCAGTCCATCAGATATCGCCCAAACAGCATATTTTGTCGCGGAGTAGACTGCACTGGTTGGCCCTACCATGTGAGCAGCGATCGACGCAGTATTGATAAACTGTACGCCGCCTTGTGCTTCCATGATCGGTAAACCAGCTACAATGCCGTTCAATACGCCACGGATATTTACATCAATCATGGTGTCCCACTCCTCGACTTTCAGGGCATTCATTGGAGACAAGGGCATCACACCTGCATTGTTGAAGATCACATCGACGCGACCAAATTTTTCTTTAGCAAAATGGATGAATGCTTTCACATCCTCGCGATCGCGAAGATCCACTGCTTTGAATTCTGCAATGTTTCCCTGCTCGCGGATCTCTTTGACAATCGCTTCTAGCTTTTCTGTACGCCGTGCCCCCAGACCATTACTTGAAACAGCATTCTTTCCGGTTGAACCCGATTGACTGCTTGCTGTACTTGAGAATTGAAGTCTTGAATGCCAAAACTGATCCGGTTGAATCCTAGTTCTTTCAAGAAAAACAGATATTCTCGATCAAGCGATCGCTGATTCACTTCAATGGAGATTTCCGCGTCATCATCAAACTGGAAATGATTGCAAAGGGTATTCCAAGAGTCTCAACTTGACTGAGGGATAAATAGTTGGGAGTACCTCCGCCTAAGTGTAACTGTCCAACGGTGCGATGCCTACGGCCGCAAGCTACGCGAGCGATTAAAGTCCCCACTTGCTGGATATTCCGAGTTAAGTAATCTAAATAAGACTCCGCAATTGCTTTGCGTTGGCTGATGATGGTATTACAACCACAGAAGTAGCAAGGGCTTTCACAAAAGGGAATATGACAATAAAGTGATAATGGCGTTTTTTTGTAATTCCCGATGGCGATCGCAGTTCTAAAATCTACCTGTTGAAAATATTCTGCTAACTCTGTAGCTGGTGGATAGCTAGTGTAACGTGGTAAAGGCTGATCGTATTTTCTTAGTAAATCGGCATCAAATTGGACAGTTTGCGGTAAGATATTCATCTTATACAATTTAAATTACAATTTCTAATTTGAGATTTTGCAGAAACTCTAAGCGTCGGTTTTTGGCGCTCAGAATTTTTTAAGATACATTGTGAAAGGAAAAGACAAGAAAGAATTTATCCCTTGTCTTCCTTGTCTCCTTTCTTCTCAGAACTAAAGACTATACTCCGGTGCGATTATCTCTGCTGTAGCAATTTCAGGAGTATGCTCTGTACTACCAATGCGATCTTGACGAGTAATCAGATCAAAAACATGCTCACCAATCACAGCTTTGACATCTGCTTCCAGTTCATGAATCACATTTCTATTCAGAGTAAAGGCATAGTTTGCCTCGTTGACAATCTTCTGAATCATTGCCTCTTCTAGAGGTAGAAAATCTAATGCTTGACGATATTGCTCTTTAAATTCTCGTCTAGCTTCTGGGGTAGAAATTTGTTCAAATTCAAGCATTGCAGTACCCAGATCGCTTGGTAAATCCATTGCCGATCGCGCAATCTTTCTCAATGCTTGCCCACCTGATAAATCTCCCATATAGCGAGTATAGGCATGAGCAATCAGTAACTCCGGCTGTGTGTTGCCAACCTCACGAATCCGGTTAACATATACCTGACCTGCTAGAGAGGGAACAATCTGCGATCGCCAATTTTCACCGTAATAAAAGGCTAAATCTTTCTCTAAATTTGCCTGACGATGCAGTTCGGGAAAGTACATCATCCCAACAATAGGATCATGCTGATAGTGCTGTAGTTCTTCTTCCAAAGTGCTGTAGACAAAGTACAGATCCGCCAACAATTTGCGAAAAAAGCTCTTTTCTACTATCCCTTTGAGAAAACATTTCATAAACGCAGTGTTTTCCGCCATTGTGTGAGAATGTTTAGTGCCTTCTCGCAAGCGAACATCTAAATGGCTGCTCATTGTGAAACCCTTATTGCTAAAAATGTTGTTATTTTTGGACAAAAGTTACATTTGTCCAATCATGAGGCTGAAGAAATATTTCGGTAAGCCGTGCTTCGGGTGTGCCTGGTTCTGGCTCATAGCAATATTCCCAGCGTGCAAGAGGTGGTAGAGACATCAATATAGATTCAGTTCTCCCATTGGTTTGTAGACCAAAAACCGTCCCCCGGTCATATACCAAATTAAACTCTGCGTAACGACCCCGACGATACAGTTGAAACTGACGTTGGCGATCGCCATACTCTATTTCCTGCCGTCGTTCGACAATGGGCAAATAGGCGGGTAGAAATGCTTGACCGCAAGACTGGACAAAGGCAAAAATATCTTCCCAGTTACGAGATATGGTTCCGACTTGCTGACTGTAGAGTGCTGCGGGACTATCTGTTTGAGAACCAACATAAAGCTGGCCACTAGCATCCTGATAATCAAAGAAGATGCCGCCAATACCTCGCTGTTCTTGGCGATGTTTTAAGTAGAAGTATTCATCACACCAGCGTTTAAAGGTTGGATAATATTCTGGATGATGGACATCACAGGCATTTTTTAACGTCTGATGAAAGTGAACTGCATCCTGTACAAAAGGATAATATGGCGTTAAATCAGCCCCGCCACCAAACCACCAGATCGGGCCTGCCTCAAAGTAGCGATAGTTAAGATGTACTGTTGGTATGTAAGGATTGCGGGGATGCAGTACCATTGAGGTTCCCGTAGCGAAAAACTCATGTCCTGCGGCTTCTGGACGTTGAGCCAAAATAGCAGGCGGTAGGTTATTTCCCCAAACTGCGGAAAAGTTCACGCCACCCTGTTCAAACACCCGTCCTTCTCGAATCACGCGGGTAAGTCCTTCTCCGCCTTCTGCTCGCTCCCAGTGGTCTTGTTGAAAGCGTGCTTCTCCATCAAGTTGCTCTAAGGCTGTGCAAATCTCATCCTGTAAGTTCTGCATGAATTGCTGCGATCGCACCCGCGAATCCTGGGGTATTGTGTTGCTAGCTGATGTCAGCAATGTTGTGTGATTTCTAGATTCTTGCAGAGAATTCTCGGAATGACGACCCATGTTAAAACCTCTGAAACTTTGAGTAAGGGCAACTGCTACTTATATATAACTATATAGTTATGTATTTGATTCAAACACAGAAGTTTCAAAACTTAATAAATTATTTAAATCCTAGTCCTCAAAGGCTTTCTGTTTGTACTTTTTCGGTTCTAGTATCTGGGTTATAAGAAAAGGCAGGGGGCAGGAGGAAAGAATTATGATTGAATTGGGAACTGGGAACACTTCGCCAAAGCTCTGTCACTATTGGGGATTGGGAAGATTTCAATGGGGATTCAGACTCCCAAGCAAAATCTTAAAAAATTTCCTCCCCAATCCCCACTCCCGCAACCAGAAATTCTGACTTTACTAAAGGATTGTGAAGAGGTCTAGCTAAATAATGCTATTTATCATAACTTAATAGTTATAGAACTATTGACTGGATCGCTGCATTACTCATGGTTAACACCCTACCTAAGCCAGAAACTAAAACCCCCAGCAAAGAAACTGTACTCACCCCTCGGTTTTATACTACAGATTTTGAAACCGCAGCCCAGTTGGATTTGTCTGCCCAAGAAACGGAATTGCAGGCGATGTTGACAGAAATGCGGACAGACTACAACCGCCATCATTTTGTTCGCGATGAAGCGTTTGAGCAGTCTTGGGAACATGTTAGCGGTGAAGCAAGACAGGCGTTTATAGAATATTTGGAACGCTCTTGTATTTCTGAGTTTTCCGGCTTCTTGCTATTCAAGGAACTATCCCGCAAGCTCAAAAATCGCAGTCCAGTGCTAGCGGAAATATTTCAACTGATGGCGCGTGATGAAGCCCGTCACGCCGGATTTCTCAACAAAGCAATGGGCGATTTTAAAGTTTCCCTGGATTTAGCCACTGTTACTAAAACCCGCACCTATACGTTTTTCCCAATTGAGTGGGTACTTTACACCGTTTACCTATCAGAAAAAATTGGGTACTGGCGTTACATTATTATTTTCAGACATCTAGAAAAGCACCCAGAAAACGAGTTTTACCCCATTTTCCGGTACTTTGAGAGTTGGTGTCAGGACGAAAACCGCCACGGGGATATATTCAAAGCGCTTTTACGTTCTCAACCGCAACTCTGGAACACCTGGAAATCTCGGCTATGGAGTCGCTTTTTCTTACTATCGGTATTTGCTACCCACACCTTGACAGTTCATGAACGTTCCGGGTTCTACAAATCACTGGGGCTTGATGCCACTGAGTTTGATCTCCAAGTTGTCCGCAACACCAATGAAACCGCCGGACGGGCTTTTCCGGTGATGTTGAATACCGAACATCCCAAGTTTTTCCCCCGCCTGCAACGCTGTGCAGGTTACAACTTGAAAATTGCAGAGATTGAGGGTGGTTCTGGGCCAAAATTAGTGAAGCTGATTCGCAAACTACCTTTGATTGCAGCAATTGTTTGGAATCTGCTGTTAGTTTATCTGATCAAACCTATTGATACTGAAGCCCTGCGGGGAATGGTTCGTTAGGTATTAGACATCTGCTAATGAAAAAGTAGGGACGCAAAATTTCGCGTCTCTACAAGGATGATGGATAATCCATAATTAATTTCACCAGATATCTATTAGGCAAGATGCCCCAAGCTATACTGGCGATCGCTCTATTACGAATGCATTCAATTAGCTTGTAATGAACATTTGCTGAATGCTACCTTCTACAAGGTGACACAGGATTTGGAGCGGTTTTTTTAACAATGAAGCGTAGACATAAGGTAGCTTTTAGCTTAACATCACTGATTGCTCTCAATTTAATATCTAGTTTAATTGTATTTGATAGAGCAAAGGCTGCACCAGCAAGAACTCCAGACAAAAATGTTAATTGCGAGATTTTGGTGGTTGGGGGTGGACTATCTGGTGTCGCCACAGCTTATGAGGGTTTGTTAGCAGGACGAACAGTTTGTCTGACAGAAATTACTGACTGGCTGGGGGGACAAATTTCTGCTCAAGGGACATCTGCATTAGACGAACGCCCAACTCAGCGAGCTCTCAAATTCTATTCTCGTGGCTATCTGGAATTGCGAAACCGCATTGGGCGCAAATACGGTAAGCTTAACCCCGGTGATTGTTGGGTAAGTGAATCTTGTTTTCTTCCCCGCGATGCTCACACTATTTTGAGCCAGATGCTTCAAGATGCCGAAAAGCAGGGCAAAGGAAAGCTGCAATGGTTTCCCAACACGGTAATTAAGGATTTAGAAATTTCTGCTGATGGCAAAATAATTAATGGTGCGATCGCCATTCAACATCAACCACCAAAAGGCGCACCACCTCTTAATACTTTTACTTTATCTCAAAGTATTGAAGATTCTTATAGCTACGAAAACTCATCTCGGTTTACCAAAACTATTCTCCGTTTCATTCCCAAAGCAGCGAAAGAGGATGCTCCTAAATGGTACGTTGTAGATGCCAGCGAAACCGGAGAAATTATTGCCCTTGCTGATGTTCCCTATCGATTAGGCATTGATGCCCGTTCTTACCTAGAACCTTCTGCTTCTGCCACCAACAACGATCCATATTGCCCTCAAGGCTTTACTTATACCTTTGGAATGGAGGCAACCAAGGAACCGCAACCGCAAACAATGCCACCATTTTATTTACAATATGCGCCATATTTCAGCTATGAATTAACGCGACTGGCTAACTTTGATTTAGTTTTTACCTATCGTCGCATTTGGAGTCCAAATCAAGGGAAACCAGCAAAATTCGGCGGTGTAAGTTTTTCTGCGCCTACACCAGGGGATATCTCAATGCAAAACTGGACTTGGGGTAACGACTACCGTCCTGGAACAGCTAGAGATAATTTAATTTATACTCGCCAACAGTTACAAGCTACTGGACAGTTACAACCAGGGGGTTGGATGGGAGGACTACGAACAGAAACCCTCCGCAAGGCTGAAGAAAATGCCCTATCTTTTTATTACTGGTTGGTAAGTGGAACTACAGATTCTCAACTAGGGGATGGTGTCAAGCAGCAGCAAACTAATAATCGCTTTGTTTCCGGTTTAAATTCCCCAATGGGAACAGTGCATGGTTTATCGAAATATCCTTATATGCGAGAAGGACGCCGCATCATTGGCCGCCCTAGTTGGGGACAGCCTGAAGGCTTTACTATCTGGGAAATTGATATTTCTCGCCGAGATTATAATGATGAGTATTATTCCAAGACTCTGCCAGCAGATATGTATCGTCGGCTACGAGCAGCAGTTGCCGGCTTAGAAGCCGTATCAGTAATTGACGGTAAAGTTCCACCAGACAAAGCAATGCGACGGACTCGTTCTACCATTTTTCCCGATGCTGTGGGAATTGGTCACTACGCCATAGATTTCCATCCTTGCATGGTAAATAGTCCTCCAGAAGCCCCTGGAAACACAGAACATCCAGGTGAAAGACGTGGTGCTGGTCAAGCTTATCCCTTCCAAATTGCTCTCAGGGCGATGATTCCCCAGAAAATTGACAATTTGCTAGTAGGAGGCAAAAGCATTGCTACTAGTCATATCGCCTCCGCTGCCTATCGGGTACATTCCTTTGAATGGTCGGCTGGCGCAGCTGCGGGAACTGTTGCTAGTTTTGCCATCAAAAATGCGATCGCACCTTACCAACTAGTTGATAATTTACCTAAACAAGAGCCACAACTAGAAGCACTCAAACGGCTTTTGCAACAAAATGGCAACCCTACCGCTTTCCCAGATACATCTATTTTTAACGAAAACTGGGATAATTGGAAATAGGATATTGGGGACTGGGGATTAGGGATTGGGGACTGGGGATTAAATTCTTTCCAATGCACAATACCTAACTCTAATATCAAGTTCGGGTGATTACTTGTAATAAAATCTATCAATGTAGGTTGAGTTGAAAGCAGTGAAACCCAACGTGAACAAAGATCAAGTGTTGAGTTTTGTTCCTCAACCCAACCTACAAATATTACCAGTGTTTAACCGAACCTGATATAACTCCTAACTCCTAACTCTTAACTCCTAACTTCCCAATCCCCAATCCCCAATCAATGAACTAAACTAGTTACTTGTAGTGTAGTTTTGTAAAATTATCTTGACCAATTGTTGTATGGTTATGACACTTTCAGCAGATGTTTACGGAATGGCTACAGCACCAACTATAGCTCCTGAACGGTCTAGTCAAGTTGTCCGTAAGACTTATCCAAATTACAAAGTGATTGTATTAAACGACGATTTTAATACATTCCCACATGTGGCTGAATGTTTGATGAAATATATTCCGGGGATGAGTGGCGATCGCGCGTGGGATCTGACTAATCAGGTACACTATGAAGGTCAAGCGATCGTCTGGGTCGGGCCCCAAGAACCTGCGGAACTCTATCACCAGCAGCTTCGCCGAGCCGGTTTGACAATGGCACCTCTAGAAGCAGCTTAATTAATATTATGGGCAAACCGACCGTAGATCCTCTCCGCACGGCTTCTCTACGAGACGCTACGCGAACACAAAAAGCTGCTAGACTAGTTTGGAATCACTCGACACATCTTTCTGGTCTGATTCCCATATTAGAACGTCTTTGTCAGCACGATGGTATCCAAACTGTGACGCCAGGAGTGATTGGACGGGCAAAAGGTCACTGTCCAAAAATGCAACTCCGCGTCTCAGTACCGATTCGCGGTGGTTATAAAGTTATCGCACGGCAGGGTAAGACGGTACAAGAAGTATTTATTTTAACGACTTTACCCCAAGATCAATTAGAAACAACATTAGCGATCGCTATGAGATGTTAATCATTCCTCATGCCTTTAAGAGTAATGAGTAATGAGTGGGGATTCGGAACGGTTTCAATGGCTCGCTACCGCTCACGGAACTAGTTTTACCCCATGCCCAATCCTAAAATAACTATTCTTCAACCCGATGTACTGCAAATTTGTGTAGCGGCAAACTAACAATGCAAGAAAAAGTTAAGAAATATGACAGAGCCGTAGTTATTTTCAAAGTCATAAGTACAGATTCCCAGTTGGGTAAAACCATTTTCTCCAGACCAAAAGCTACACAATAAACTAGCCAGTAACTAAAGCTCATTCTGAACAGAATTTGCTCTGTTTCTTCCACATCATTTGTTTGCTGCTGCCCGTCCCATAGTAACAACAGTCCAATAATGCAAGCTACAAAGGAAACAGCAACTACAAATTCGTGACAAAATATATTTAACGAATGCATTTGTGTTTATTCCCACATTTTTCAGTTAAAATTCAGTCTAAAGGAATATTCCTTGCAGAAATACAAATTATTTACAAACCTCAATAGATTCAAGAGCGGTGAGTGAAAAATCTTACCTGACACCCCTCGCCGTGGAAGCCCCTGCTTTCAAGCACGGGGGCAGAGCGTAGGCAAATTTAAACGCCTTTCAAAAAACATTCCTCACTTGTGATGCAGGCGCAAGTGAGGAATACAATTCTTTTGACTTTTGACTTCCGCCTTGCGGTACTAGAGTGTCATGGATCAACAAAAATCAATATGCTTATTACAGCCCACCACAAAAGAGTATGGAGTTTAATCATTTGGAAGTCCCTTGGGTGGAACTTGGAAGTCCCTTAACTTTTAAAATTAAACACCAAAAAATTTGTAGCGCGGCAAGCTTAGTTTCTTGAGACTTAACAAACATTCTCTAAGCCTGTAATGCCTTAAACCACTTATTCAAAACTGTGCTGATGGTTTTTTTAATCTGATGTTTACGACTCCACTTTTGGAATGCCATTTCATACTCTTCACCCTTGATTTGAAAGGTATTCCAAACATCAAGCCCTATAGGCAATCCACAGAATAGCACAATGTACAGTGACCAAGTAATTGCGCCGCCAGTGACTAAATTCACCAGTATAAAAAACCCGTTGAGAATTGCATAATTGCCTAGACGCTTCTGAAATCTTCTGATGCGGTAGGCATCAAAAGCTTTTCGCTGTTGGACTTGTCCATGTTGTACGCTCCAATCGCGTTCTGCTAGTTTTAAAGAATCAGGTGATATTTCTAACTCAGCGGCAATTTCTAATATTTGCTCATAAGAAAATTCTGTATCTTTGTCATCAGCTTGACGAGCGATCGCCAAGTGCAGAATTTGTTGGACATCTTCTTGGCTATACGAGCGGATGCTTTGAGGTTCAAACGCCGTCATAATTCTTTCTCTTATATTACTTTTAATAGAAACTTGCTGCTCAATAGATTTTAAGCAGCTACGCTAGTACTATTTCCATTATTCTTACATTAACAAATCTAGATGCTCTCCTGCATCGAATGTATGAGATTTTTAACTTTTGGCAGGGGTAGGAGGCAGGGGAAGAAGTTCTTTAATTTTGAATTGATTTCTCTCTAGCAATATAAAGACTCTCCAAACATCCAGATATTATCAAATGCAGCAGAGCATAATTAATAACGAAATAGCAGGCATTTATAAGGATGTAGACTCAATGGTTGACGAAAATGGATCGATTCGTACCCTATCGGTTGATATTGGCGGTAGTGGCGTTAAGGCTATGGTTTTGGATATTACGGGGAATCCTGTAACCGAAAGGGCACGTTTAGATACACCTCAACCTGCAACACCAGAGGTTGTAATTAATGCAATTGTTGTGTTGGCAGCGGCTCAAGGTGAATTTCATCGCGTTTCGGTTGGTTTTCCCGGTGTGGTGCGCTGTGGAGTTACAGAAACAGCGGTAAACTTACATCCAGATTGGATCGGATTTGATTTGGAAACAGCATTACTAAAACACTTAAATAAGCCTGTACGGGTGATTAATGATGCAGATATGCAGGGGTTTGGTGCGATCGCAGGTAAAGGTGTGGAATTGGTGATTACTCTGGGTACGGGGTTTGGTTCGGCTTTATTTGTGGATGGGAGACTGGTGCCGAATATGGAAATGGGGCATCATCCGTTTCGGAAAGGAGAGACTTTCGAGCAACAGTTGGGGCGTGCAGAGTTAGAAAAAATTGGCGATAAAAGATGGAATAGGCGTTTAGAAAAAGCGATCGCCTCTTTGCAACATCTATTTAATTATGATTACCTTTACATTGGCGGTGGCGAAGCTGTAAGAGTGAATTTCCAACTACCGTTAAATGTGAAACTCATCCCCAATATCACTGGTTTATTAGGCGGTATTGCTTTGTGGCGAGATGAAAAAAGGTAAAAAGCTTTTCAGTATCCACAACTGGGCATACTAAGCAATGTCTCCGATGGGCTACACCTACAGGGATTTTATCAGAATAATTCAGAACTCAGAAGCGGAGCCGGAGATGCTCCGCCTCCAGTCAGAATTTTGTACGAGTGAGTGATAGCGCAATCCAGTTCAGATAAACCCAAAACACTTGTAGAGACGGCGATTTATCGCGTCTCGATTTGATCGCATTCCCAGACGATCGTATAGTATGTTATTCTCTAAACCGTTGATTTAGATAGTATATCTGATAAATTGACAGCTTGATTAAAGATAAAAAAGCACAAAACTAATGACATGATTCTAATTAGATGGCATCGGAGGTGAGTAAATATGAACATGACAATATTATCTGAAAAAATTAGTACATGACTTTTTTATTTTGTGAGTATGTACTATCCCAGACAGCAGCAATATTGTTGCATAAAATAAATATTTGTTGAAGTAAAATAAACTACAATGACTGAAATTGGCCTGATGATGACGGGCATGTTAACAATCAGACAAGCATCTGGGGCCAGTTTGCCACAGCAGCAATTATTTCAAGTGGAAAATGGACTAAACCAGTCAAAACAGAGTCAGTTAGAGATAATTGCTCAAGTCACGCCACCTGAATTTATGCAGACAAATGAGATTTCCCCAGCTTCTTCCTCAGCGTTAAAAGTAGAGAAAGAAAACATACTTAAGAAAATTAGTAGAAAAAATCAGTTCCTAGTTTCTTCTAACTTCAGTGAGTCTAAAAAGTATTCTCAGTCTGGAGGTAAAATCCGTACAAAGGCTACAGGAAGGTTCCAGAAGTTTAGTAGCCAACCTCTACCAACTCTTTATTTTGGTAGTTCTGGTGTTGCTGTCAGAGCTTTACAACAGCTGTTAGTATCTAACGGTTATGCTGTGAGAGTAGATGGAATTTTTGGCGCACTCACAGAGACGGCTGTCAAAGCCTTTCAAAACCAGCGAAATTTAGGAGTAGATGGAGTAGTTGGTCAGCGAACTTGGGGTGCGTTGACAATTTAGTTATTAGTCATTAGTCATTAGTCATTAGCTAATGACTAATCACAAACTAACGGTGTTTATGCTGCTCTAATAGCTGTTGCGCTCTTGGCTTGTAAATTAAATAGAACAAAGCCTCGATATAGCGCAATAAATCTTCCCGATTTTCTTTTGAGGTAAAGTTCCAGAAGCCATAAATTCGCGCTAATGATAGCAGTTTGGTAGTGTGAATTTTCCAAGTATAGGTAGTGTAAACTCGGTCAATTCCTCGCTGAGAAATTTCATTCCAATAGTTAGGATTTTGTTCGCATTTAGTGATGAAATTGACAATTGTTGTGGCTGTTTCCTCTAAATTTGTCGGGTTAATCAAAAATCCATTCACCTTATCTTGAATAATCTCTAATGGCCCACCAAACTGTGTGGCGAAAGTCGGTAATCCTGAAACCATTGCTTCTAAAATTGTCAAACCAAAAGCTTCAAATAAAGCTGGTTGTACAAAAATTCCTTGATGATCGGCAATGACTCGGTAAATTTCACCGGAATCAGTTTTAGTCAGGCGTACACCCAACCAACGAATCTTTCCGTGGAGATTGTACTGGTCAATTATTTGGTAGAGTTTAATAATTTCGTCGCGTTCTTCGTTGTCGCCTGATTCTTCGACGCGTAATTTACCCGCCACCAAAATTAAATTGCAATGCTCTTGTAATTCTTTACTTTGACCATAACATTCAGCTAAACCTGTGAGGTTTTTGATGTGGTCAAGACGGGCCATTGAGAAGAGAGGGCGCTTATTAAGATCGTCGAGTTTACCAAAGATTTGCGCGGGGTCTTCTAGAGTAAAGAGTGTTTCTGCAAGGCGTTGGCGATCGCTCTCTACGCGGTCTTTATTTCGGATATAGGGAAAGTAATTATTTTCGTTTACTCCAGGGGGTACGACATTAAACTTGGGACTAAATAATTCAATGCCATTGGTTACATGATACAACTCCGGCATAGTGAAGCACTTATAAGATTCGTACTGTCCCACACTATCAGGTGTCCCGACAATTTCTTGGTAGGTGCTGCTAATCACGAAATTGGCAGCGTTCATAGCAATTAAATCAGCAGTGAATTGTAAGGAAAAATGATATTTATCTTCCAAATCTTGCCAGTAGAGGTTACTAAACAAGTATTTAGATTTTTCTAAAGCATGTGCAACGTTACATTGAGTCACTTTCAGCCGTCGCGCCAGCAAGAATGCCACTAAATTTCCATCGGTATAGTTGCCAACTATTAAGTCAGGCGTGCCGTGAAATTCTGCCCGTAGTTCTCTTTCTGAGTCAATGGCGAAAGTTTCTAAATAAGGCCAAAACTCAAACCGGGAAATCCAGTTTTGAGTCATGTTGGGATTAAATTCTCGCAAAGGTACTCGCAAAATCCAAGCGTTTTCACTACCAAGGACTTTTTCTAGCCGTTGATTACAAAGAGTACCATCACTGTTGGGAATCAAACGGGTGAGAATAATTACCTTTGGCTGGACATTCAATCCCTCTAAACCTGCAAGCAGGACATCTTCTTGTAGTTGCTTTTCTAAGCTTTTTGCCTGATCGAGGACGTAAACTACTTGACCACCAGTATCAGGACGCCCTAAAACGCCCTCTTGTCCAAACCAACCATGAGCTGATACCAAGACGATTCTAAAAATCATCGGGACACGAGAGATGAAAGCTTCTAGGGTTTGAGGATCGGGAGAATCAATCAATTCATCGAGAATATTCAGGGTTTCCCGGACTCGCGCTGCGGTGTTACCCCAACCCGGTTCAAAACCCATTGTTTGCAATTGAAACCGGAATTGTTCATAGAGTTCATCGTCGGCGCGATTATTCACAAAATCGATCGCCTTTTTAACTTGCTGAGAAAGTTGCTGCTGCGATTGAATGCGATCGCTGATCAGCAGTTGAATACCGTTGTAGTGGTGCAGGCGCAAGAAATGAAATAAGCTGTCCAGCAATTGTTTGGAGTCTTGAAATAGTTGGCTGGAAAGATAGCGGTTGAGGAATTGCACTCCCTTACCAATATTTTTGGGATCGCGGATGACTGGGGTGTAGTCATAAAACGGGCCAAAATCCAACTCTAGCAAGCCGCCGTCGTTAGGATGAAATTTGTTGACGAGGCGATCGCGCAGATCCAACAAATCCTGCACCGTCATCGACTCGATACTCAAGTCTGAAGTCAACCAATAAACTTCTTGGCTGGCAATCTTAGAACGGATAATGAAACAAAAGTTTGAGTCTTCCTGAATAATTTCCTGAGTATAGTAAATAAGTTTTCCTAACTCAGAGGAAGTGTAAAAAGCTTCAGATTTTTGAGACTTGGAGCAATACTCACCATATACATTGAGTATGTCGTTCCGCAACAAGTACTTCTTTTCTTGTTGGCGTAATTCACTAATAAAGGAACGCAAATCACTTCTTTCTTCACTATCTAAGACTGCTTGAAGCAATTCAGACATGGTAACTCCATTAGATAACGATGTTTGCATTGTTAACTTTTAAGGCTAGACAAATAAGCCTCAACCTTCCTGAAACCGCATATAAACACGAAATAACACAGATAAATCACGTTTATCTGTGTACCTACAAATATCAAATTTTCAGTAGGCACTTAAATCATGTTCTACTTTAACTAAAGTATCTATGGCTCAATATTTTTGGCTCTAACTAAAGGAATACAATTTTTATTCCTTTAGTTAGATGTTAGTAAATAACTGCATAAAAATGACTAGACACAACATATTATGCCCTGATTTTCTTGATATAATTCCCACTATATCATTTATTTCCGTGGATTATAAATTTTTTTTATCAATAGAATAATCTTGATTTGTCATATCTATAATATAAACATAAAAGTTGTTTAAATCTGGTCGATTTATATGGCTACCAATACACATAAATTAACAGCTTCCGACCACAGTATAGGCAATATTCTGATTATCTCTTTACTTGCTTTCTGTGCGTTGACTTTTATCATTCTTTTAGGCATTTTCTAGCAGCTAAGTGTGCGCTTAAAACTTCTGAAACTCAAATTCCTGACTTCTTGGAGAAGTCAGGAATCTTAATATAGCAGTCCTAAATCATTCGCGAATAATAAGATCCTCAACTTCTCAGAGAAGTCGGGCATCTGAGTCTATCGATTTTCACAACTCATTTAGGATTGCCACTTAGCCCGTCTCGTAGAGAAGTAAGATGTCTTACGACATCCTACACCTAATTTTCCTTTATAAATTAGATTTACTTATATATGCCAACTTATTGAATAACATAAACTAATAGATAGTTGTGAGTCTACAACCCTTTTAAGTCCATAAACTTGTAGATGGCAGATCCTTGCTAAAGTAATGGTTATGAATCTTCAAAACCACAATCCACCTTTATATAGGAATGTATGGATCGATATAAAATTATATAGGGCGAACGATGGGACTCGAACCCACGAATGGTGGTACCACAAACCACTGCCTTAACCACTTGGCTACGCTCGCCATTCAACAATTTGAATTATAGCAATAATTTGGCAAGCGATCAAGAGTTTTTCTTCAAGGAACGGATTTAGTTGATTTAGAGTCTCCAGAATCTAACGATTACAATGAATTTTACTTGGCAAATATGAAACCATTGACCATCATCGCGTATACTGGAGCAGCAGTAGGACTTGCCGCCTTGGGTGTGACAATGGCGAAAACCAATCCCAGTCAGGTTGAATACGAAGAATATGCAGTTCAACGGCTGACAAAATACTTAAAAACCGATGTATGTAAAAAAACTACGAATATTATCGAAAATTTAATCCGTTTTAATTGTGATAAGTTGGTTGACTCAGCTAACCCACAAATCCAAGGAATTATTGCTAGGACTACAGAAAGGCAAAATTTTGTTGTTTTTAGTATTTATCGTACAGATTTAAAAATAAATTCTTGGATACCTTCTTACAAATTTGAAACGGTGGGAGCTTTTGATCAATTTTATACTTACACTGCCGAAGAGCAATAAGGTAAGCAGCAGGGGGAGAAGTTAACAATTAAAAATTACTCTCTCTACGAGAGGCTGCGCCAATGCTTAGAGCGAGTATTTCCGAGTCGCGTCTTGATTTTGACCGGAGCTAACGGAAACGTCTCCGGCTCCGCTTCTGACTTCTTCTTTAACCTTCGTTGTGAGCTACTTTTTAGAAGGAGTTGGATTTTTGCTCAACTTAATTTTGTATTAATTTTAGTAAAAATAAGGAAATATATTTTTTACTTGACTATTAAAGGATTCATAACGTATACAGTATTTTATTTTTTAGATGAGATGATTTCAGGTAAAAAATATGTCTAGCAAGCATAGAGCTATTGATCCTCCTAATTTACCTTTATATGAAACAATGAATAAGGGTATACCAGATAACCAATTATATGAATTAGAAAGCTATCAAAATGTACATTTATCAAATTGCCAGATTGAGGGAACAAAAGGAGTAGATTTTCAGTATGCATACTTTGATAATGTTAAATCTATAAATACTTACTTTAAAAAACTTACTCTACAAGATATTAGAATTGCTAAAAGTGATTTTGCCAATACTGAATGGGAAGACGCTTCACTTAATAGAGTTGAATTTATTAACTGTAGATTGCTGGGATTTCAAGCAATAAAGTCCAGATTCAAAAATGTTATTTTTAAAGGCTGTCAAGGACAATTATCACAATTTAATTCAAGTAAATTTGATAATGCTATTTTTGACAATTGTATCCTTGAAGATTCTACATTTATAGAATCTTCTTTGATAAATGTAAAATTTATAAACTGCCAAATGAATAATGTTATCCTTGCTGATGCTAAATTTAAAAATACAGATTTTCGAGGTTCTAATATAGAAGGTTTACAAATTAATATAAATCAGCTTCAAGGTGCAGTTTTAGATATATTCCAAGCGGCTTATATTCTTCAAAGATATGCAAATGTAATAGTTAAAGCTGTTGATGAAGAAACAACGGATAACGCGTAAAAGTTGAAAGTAAGTTTTGATTTGTTGTTGTAAAAGACAACAACTCTACGACATCAGCCTTATCTTTATCCTCTTTTTTAGTGAAGTGTTATTAGTAATTGATAATAATTTCAATAATTACCAGAGTACTTAATTATCCCCAGCTTCATCTTAAAATAAGGATAGTAACTGAGAGTTTAAGCTTTGCCAATGTCATCTGCCTATCTGCTATTGTCTCACGGAAGTCGCGATCGCCGCCCAGAAATTGCTATGCAGCAACTAGCTAGGCTGGTATGTGACAAATTGCCAAAAAACCACAACTCAGTAAATAGCGACGAACATCTGGTTGGCATAGCAGCTTTAGAAATGGGTTCTCAGCCTTTACACGAGCAGATTCAACAATTTGCTAAGAGCGCTTTTGGCGGTCGCAACCGATCTCAAAATGTGAACCGCCTCAAAATTGTACCGCTATTTCTGCTGCCGGGAGTGCATGTTATGTCAGATATTCCCGCCGAAGTAGCACTCGCACAACAGGCTACTGGTGAAGATATCATCATTGAGTTGCAACCATATTTAGGCTCTCACCCCAATTTAGAGAAATTACTGGCCAAGCAAATAGCTACTATAAAAGCAGAAGTATGGATTCTCTTAGCTCATGGTAGCCGTCGCCCAGGTTCACAAGAAACTGTGGAAGCAATAGCGGCGAGGTTGGGAGCCGTGACTGCTTATTGGGCTGGGCCTCCTAGTTTAGAATCACGGGTGAAAGAGTTGGTAACTGCTGGTTATCGGGAAATTGCAATTTTGCCATACTTTTTATTCGCTGGTGGAATAACCGATGCGATCGCCACCTCAATCGAGGCGCTAAAATTACAATTTTCTGCGGTGAATTTCCAATTGGCGCAGCCATTGGGAGCAAGTGCAGAATTAGCCGAGCTAATTTGGGATTTAACAGATAAATGAACCGCACAGAAAAACAGGAGAACAAGTATTTGGGAAAGGTTTATTTAGTTGGTGCGGGGCCAGGAGATCCAGGATTAATTACCCTGAAGGCAAAAGGTTTGTTGGAATGTGCGGATGTAGTTATCTATGATGCCTTAGTCAGTCCGGCAATTTTGGCCATGATTAATCCCCAAGCCGAGCAAATTAATGCTGGTAAGCGTGCGGGGAGACATTCGTTGTTGCAGTCAGAGACAACGCAATTGCTGATTGATAAAGCGCAGGATCATGCAATTGTGGTGCGGCTAAAGGGTGGCGATCCGTTTATCTTTGGTCGCGGTGGCGAAGAGATGGAAGAATTAGTTAAAGCGGGGATATCAGCAGAAGTTGTGCCAGGTATCACATCGGGAATTGCCGCGGCGGCATACTCAGGTATACCTTTGACGCATCGGCTGTATAGTTCATCGGTGATATTTGTAACTGGTCACGAGGCAGCAGGTAAGTATAGACCGATAGTGAATTGGAGTGCGATCGCTCACGGTTCGGAAACTATTGTAATTTATATGGGAATTCACAATCTGCCTTATATTGTGGAACAATTAAGTATCGCTGGGTTGAATTTAGAAACGCCTATTGCTTTGGTGCGCTGGGGTACGCGACCAGAACAAGAAGAATTGATTGGTACTTTAGAAACAATTGTAGAGCAGGTAGAGGAAACTGGATTTAGTGCGCCTGCGATCGCAGTTATTGGACAAGTAGTGAATATGCACAGTATTTTGTCTGGTTGTCGTCCAGTTTAATATTTGGTGCAAAGCTTGTTTCAAGCAAAAGTAAGAGTTATTTTTCTTTAATCAGCACTGAGTAGATAAAAAAGGCGGACAAGATGTCCGCCCCACAATTAGGTAGTTGGATATTTTTATTTGAAAGTTATTTTGTATTAAAAGCCACACTTGCTTACCGGAACTTACCAGGATTTAGACGAGCGCCGCTAGGCTGAGACTGACGACGGATTGCAACTCCCCTCCGCAAATTGTTTCCAGTACCGCCATCTTGGCGATCAAGGAAAGGTTTGAGATTAATTCCACTTCTAGATGAACTAATCCGATTATTACCACTGCCTAGAAGTGTACGTCCTAAATTATATAATTCGCTGCCTCCACTACTGCGATCGCCATAAGTGTTAACAGCTATAGTCTGTTGTCCACTGTCAGCAGTAGTCAAGTTCTGAAAAATACTATTGCGGATAACATAGGGATCTTTCCCACGCGGGACTGTCAGCACAATTCTACAGCTTGGATTCGCTTCAGTTGTAACGCAGACAATATTTTCGTTATTTTCGACAGCTGTCTGAAGTTCTTGTAAACCATCTGGGCGATAAAGTTCTAAACGACTGGCAATTGCTGCACAACGCCTTTGTGCATCCCAACCACCACCCAAAGCCGCCGGTGCAGCCCAAGGAAAGAATTGTCCTGGTTGACTTTGTGGCTGATACATGACAGTGTACTGACCATTGTAAGACTGACAGGTAAACCGAGTTGCAGTGTCAGTTGAGGGTGAAGATGGTATACCTGTCGACGTGTCTATTGGAACTGGTGTTGATGTATCACCCGATGGTACTGTAGGCACTACTACACCGTCGCCACTAGTACCAGTATCATATTGCGCCATTGCTGCGGAATTGCTCAGACACAAAGATAAACCAAGAACACCCAAAGACATAAATCTCAGCAGTTGTGATGGCATAAATCATCCTCCAGTATAAATCGGTAGGGAATTGATAGTTTAAGTGACGAATAATTCTGTTTTTTGATTCATCAAAAACGTTATTTTTTTCTTCTCTTACTTTTTTCTCTTCGAGTAGCTTTTTCAGACGTGCTTGAATGTCTCTATGATGCCCCATTCCTTCGTAGGCTGTTGTTTGGGATGGCTAAAAACGCAAAAAACCCCGGCTAAATTAGCCGGGGTAAGTCGAGAAGTGAGATTGACGATGAGATACAGCGATACTGAAATCGAAAAATCCTAGCTAACGTTCAAACCAACCAAAACTAAAGTGGTGACGATTAAAGTGGCAAAAAGACCTTGTAAAACGTATCTACGTTGTTCCCAAATTGCTGGGTACTCAGCGTAGTACATCTGGGGTTCAGCTGCGTAGTTGTTGAGGATGCCGTCTTCGTTAATGGTGGTGTACATAATTTTTTCTCTTCTTTGTTAACTTATGTAACCAAATATAACTGTTTTGTTACAAATCGTCAACATGGCTTGACAAAAAAAGATTAATGATATTCATAAAGCTGACTTATCACGGGATCTGGAAAACCTCGCTTCCATTCCTAAAGGCTATAAAAATTAAGGAAAGTGTCAAATCTGAATTCCTTTTTTCTGATCTGGTTTTTTAAGGGAACTCCAAGAAATAAATTATCCAATATTGTGGGGTGGGCGAGCGCCATATAAACTAGGCGCTCGCCCACCCCCACAAGAGTTAATTGAGTATTTTGTTATTTGGAAGTCCCTAAAGCGATCGCATGGTGGCGGATATGATCTTCAATAAAACTGGCGATGAAATAATAACTGTGGTCATAGCCTTCTTGGTAACGCAAGTTTAGCGGCTGGTTAACATCTGCACAAGCTTGTTCAAATACCTCTGGCAGTAATTGTTCAGCTAAAAATTTATCAGCAGTCCCCTGGTCAATGAGAATTAGACTGTGATAGCCTACTTGCTTAACTAGTTCACTAGCATCATAAGCACGCCAACTTTCTTGATTGCTACCAAGATAACCACTGAAAGCCTTTTGACCCCAAGGACAACGCATAGGTGCAGTGATTGGTGCAAAAGCTGATACTGATTTATAGAGTTCTGGGTTTCTCAACGCACAAACTAGCGCCCCATGTCCCCCCATCGAATGACCGAAAATACCTTGTTTTTCAGGTTGGATAGGAAAGTTGGCGGTAATTAAAGCAGGTAATTCCTGGACGACATAACTATACATTTGGTAGTGTTGACGCCACGGTTCTTCTGTAGCATCAACATAAAAGCCTGCACCAGTGCCAAAGTCCCAGTCATCATCCTCACCTACAATGCCAGTATTACGCGGACTAGTATCTGGTGCAACCAATATCAAACCATATTCAGCCGCCAAGCGATGTACTCCTGCCTTCGCCATAAAATTCTCTTCCGTGCAAGTTAAACCAGAGAGAAAATAGAGAATCGGCACAGGATTTTGAGTTGCTTGTGGCGGTTGATAGATGGTAAAGCGCATTTCACCGTTACAGGTGGAGGAGTGATGACTGTAAAAACCGAGTTTGCCACCAAAGCTTTTATATTCTGAAATGAGATCGAGGTTAGGCATTGATTATATTCTCTGATTATGAATACATTGGATTTGCTATCTGTAAAATAACGCTGGAAGCGGGGCGTTCAAAGAGGAAAATCTAAGCGATCGCATGAACTAACCACCGCTCACACTGAACTTAGGATTATAATGAGCTTTATTTATAAATGCATAATAATCTTGAGGCATCAAAGTTATCGTCGCGGTAGAGGCATTCAAACTTATTGAAACCTTGTTTTTGAGATATCTCATATAAAGTTTGTTGCGTTTCTGGAAAATCATATAAGGAAATATGATTTTCAATCATTGAATAGTCTTGCGCTGTGAGTGTAGAGCAATATTTCGCTAAATTATCTCGGTATCGTGTAAGATAGGTTTCTCGATCTTCTTCTTCTCTACGAAAAACATCAATAAGAATAAAAACACCACCAGCTTTAAGAAGGTGTTTCAGTTGACTAATAAAATCTTCTTTTTGCTCAAGTTGGAAGTGGTGAAGAGCAAAAGAAATGAGAATAACATCAAACTTATCCTCTTGAATGTGAGGGTTAATCAATTCAGAATCTAATTGAGAAAAATCCCCTTGAATAAAGGTTGATTTGCATGGAATTATGGCCATATTTTCTCTAGCAATTTCTAATGCTTGCGTGGAAAGGTCTACACCTTTATAAGCAGCAATATTGGTGTTTAATAAAGCTTGAGCAGTGAAGCTGGCATCGCCACAGCCAAAGTCAAGCATTTTAAAGGCTTGTGGAAAGTAATTAACTAAGAAGTTGTGCAAGATGTTGTAAATATCACGATGTTTCATGAAATTTTCATTGAGTAACTTCTGATAAACTTTCCATTGTTCGTTGAATAACTCTTGAGGGCGCAAGGATTCCTCATCAGTCATTTGGAGTTGTCTGTTTCCTGACATTTTGCTTATTTCCTTAATGTGACAGTTTTGTGAAATCAAGGTTGATGCTGGTTAGTTATTTCTGGAGTTTAGACTAAAATCTTAGACTTTTAACAAAAATATATGTTCACGAGCAAGTTTTTTGGACAGCGAAATTAGCAGAACTTAACAGCAACATGATGCAAATGTCAGTGAAATGCAGCGTTGTATATTTGCAGTCAAGAAATTGGAGCATTAAGAGGATGTTTGAAAAGCGAATAGAATGATGCCTCCGGCACGCCAAGGGCGAACGCTACTACACAAACCAAGTCCACCTGCGTGGACTAATATAAAATCAAGGGTTTTGCCTGTGTAGCTGCGATTTCTAATCGCTGAGGCAAGTCAGAAATTAGACTTTCAAACAACCTCTAAGAGTACTCCAAGTAAAAATGCCCAATTGTCATTGCGAACGCTCCGCTCTCTACGAGACGCACTCGCGTTCGTAATGACGGGTTTTGGATCGTTTATTTTTTGGAACACTCTAAGAGGATCTCTACATGGAACCCGATCAAATTTGGAGTGCGATCGCACCTCAATCAACCCTGCGACTAGGTAACTTAGTCCCGCATCTTTTACAAAACCCAGCATCTAGATCGTGGAAAGTCAAACCACAACCTGCACAAACTGTTTCTACCTGATTAGCAGTTTTTACCACTCGCTTAATTAAATCTCCCACTTGCCAAGGAATCAGTGCAATTCCTGTAAAAATCATCAATACTGTAAGCAAGCGTCCTAATTCAGAAATTGGAATCACATCGCCAAATCCGACAGTTGTCATGGTGACAACTGAGAAATAAAAGGCATCCAAAAAAGTACCGTAATTTTGAGGATTAACTGGATGTTCGACTTGATAAATTAAACCAGAGTAAATAAAAACAATTGCAAATAATGTAAATAATATTCGCGCAAAAATCATGCCATCTTCGGTGCTGATACTGGCGAATAAAAACTTTCTATCAATAAATCTAATTAATCGTAAAATCCGAAACCATCTTAGTAGACGGATAAAACTAATATCTACCATTCCAAGAAAGAATGGTAAAATCGCCATTAAATCAATAATTGAATAAAAGCTAAAAACATACTTAATTTTATTTTCTGCACTCCAAAGACGGAGCAAATATTCCACCGCAAAGATGATGACGATCGCAGTATCAGCGACATTTAACTCAAACCGCATATAATCAGGAATATTATATGTTTCTGCCACAAAAATTCCTGATGATATTAACACCAAAGAGGCAAGTGTTAAATTAATTACTTTACCGATTGGTGTTTCTAGGTCTTTCAAGTAAAACTCTGTTTCTTGTCTGCTCAGTAACATATTCGACCATTAATACATCTTAATTCCCAGTTATAGCATTAGAAATACGATATTATTAATCATTATCCTTATGTTAACCCCAGCTTATATGAATCCAGAATATTTTATGCGTTTAGCTTTGGCAGAAGCAAAAGAAGGCGATGCGCCTTACGGTGCTGTGATTGTTAAAGATAACGAAGTCGTAGCTGTAGCTCATAATACTGTGAGGAGAGACAACGATCCATCAGCCCATGCGGAAATTAACGTCATTCGTAGTTTAACAGCTAAACTTAAAAACCCATCTTTAGAAGGTTATAGCATATATACAACTGGTGAACCTTGTCCGATGTGTGCAACTGCTTGTGTTTGGAGTGGTTTATCAGAAATCGTATATGGTGCTTCAATTCAAGATTTAATAAGTGTAAATCAATCACAAATTAATATATCTTCTGAAGAGGTAATATCCAAGTCATTTAGGAACATCAAAGTTACAAAAGGTGTTTTAAAAAATGAATGCTTGGAGTTATTTAAATAAGCTATCAAAAAAATTAATTGCATCAATGTGTAAGTCCTAATATATTCGTATATATCTCATAGTTTTCTGAGTCATAGCAGCAAAAAATTATTCTTTGTGGACGACCATTTTTTTGTAGCTGTTCATCGCATATTTTCACTGCTACCTCAGCCGCTAAAGCTTTAGGATATTTATAAATCCCAGTACTAATGCAAGGAAATGCCAAACTATTAAACTCTTTATCTGCGGCAATTTGCATACATTTATAGTAACATTGGGCTAGAAGTTCAGGTTCTCCGTAATTACCTCCTCGCCATACAGGGCCTACGGTATGAATGATGAAGTTTGCGGGTAAGCGATATCCTTTGGTTAGTTTAGCATCGCCAATCTTACATCCTCTAAGTGACTTACACTCATCAACTAGGTCTGATCCAGATGCCTTGTGTATCGCTCCATCTACGCCGCTACCACCAAGTAGACTAGTATTTGCAGCATTGACGATGGCATCAACTTCTAGTTTTGTGATATCACCCAAAATCACTTCCATAAAACAATTAAGCATAATCAAGACTAATCTACATACTACGATTGTATTATGTAGATGTCCACCATACAATCTTAGCTTCAAGCTTACCGATAAGTCTGCTTAAAGTGATGAGCGATCGCAAATAATGGTAGGTTTGCAATTTCTAGCGATCGCCTAATTTTTTATGATTTATTCAATCATTTTTTGTCTACTTTATTGATGCTAAGTTATGATTTTTTATTTGTATCAGTAGCTAGGTAAAGAATTACAAATTATTTAATTTGGCTCATTTAAATAGGATAAATAGGTATTTGCCCAAATAGCAGCTTGGGTGCGATCGCGCAAATTCAATCTGTTTAAAATATTTGTCACATGATTTTTCACCGTCCCCTCAGAAATGTAGAGTTCCTGAGCAATTTCTCGGTTACTAGCGCCTGTTGCAATTAACCGTAAAACCTCTTTTTCTCTAGGAGTAAGTTCAGCTAAACTAGATGGTACAGGCGGGGACTGGATTAGTGCAGGATGAGAAAATTGAGTTAACAGCTTTTTAACTATACCTGGGCCTAAGTGAGTATATCCTTTATGAACAGCACGAATAGCAACAGCTAATTCTTCTGATGGTGTATCTTTCAATAAATAACCCATTGCTCCATGTTTCAAAGCTGCTGACACATATTCATCATCATCAAAAGTTGTCAGTACTAAAATCTTACTTGTGGGAAAACGTTTTTGAATCTCTCGCGTGGCTGCAACTCCATCCATAATTGGCATTCTGATATCTAGTAAGATGACATCTGGCTGAAATTTCGCAACCAAATCAATCGCCTGTTCACCGTTTTCTGCTTCTCCAACTATCTCTAAATCTGGTTCTAGTTCCAATAACGCTCTTAATCCTTGACGAATTAAACTTTGGTCATCTACCAGTAATACTTTAATCATTATGTCAACCTTGCTAATGGAATATTAACTGTAATTTTACAACCCGAACCAAGAGCGCTATTAATATTAAAGTTACCTCCAAGTGCTAGAGTGCGATCGCGCATACTATGAAGTCCAAAACCAGTAGTATTTTGCCCTAAATGAAAACCTTTACCATTATCCTGAATTATCAATCGCAAATTGCCTTTTGTCGTCGTAAGTTCCAATTTAACCTCTGTCGCATCTGCATATTTAGATATATTTGTCAAAGATTCTTGAGTAATCCGGTAAATAGCGGTATTGATTTCAGGTGGTAGAGAATATTCCAGGTTAATTTGGTAAATTGGTAAAATCCCGTTTGAGCGATAAAAATTTTCTGAAAGACTAGCGATCGCGCGTTCTAAAGATTGCTCTTGTAAGGGATTAGAACGCATAGTAGAAACAGATTGGCGAACATCTTTTAGTGCTTTTGAACCTAATTCTTTTGCGGTTGCGAGAAATGTTTCAGCCTTACCTGGGTTAGATTGCCATAGTTTTAAAGCAGTTTCTAATTGCAGATTTAAAGCAGTTAGAGAATGTCCTAATGAATCATGAATTTCACGAGCAATTCGATTACGCTCTTCTAAAGTAGCTTGATTCTCAATTCGCATCGCATATTGACGGAGCTTTTCATTCGCGATCGCCAACTTTTCTCGACTATGTCGTTCAGATAAAACTGCATTCATCATTAACAAAACAAAAACCAAGCTTAAGCCAAATACCAGCGACGAATTCAAAATCAAAAATCGATATCGTTCTTGTGCTTGTGGTGATGCTTGAAAATTGAATAACTGGTATTTGAGTTGTGTCGTCAAAAGAAATAAGCTAAACGATAAAGTTGTAACGAATAAACGCCCAGGCAACTGAAAAATTAGACAACTGCGAGTAACTAAAATTATATATAAAAAAGGAAAAAGCCGAGCAAACCTTTCACCAAAAAGTCCAGTTGTTAAAATCAATAAAATTTCAACAGTTATGTAGATAACCTTATTTATCTGGTTACTCCTGGGTAATCTTAAGCCCATTAATGCAAAAATAATCAGACTATAAATTGATAATTCTGGTAATATGCTACAAACTGACAATTCGGGAAATACACCACAAATCGATAGTTCTGGAGGCTTGGGACGAAATTGCCGTAATGGAGGTGGTATAACTGCTGTCAATGCAGTGATCGCTAATAGTGTCCACTCCAGATAAAGCAGAGACGGGAAAGGATGTTTATAAATTTGAATTTGACGATTCATTAATCGCTTCACTCCAGTTATGAATGAGTTAATAGTTAAGAGTTTTGAATGCAATTTGAGCAGCAGTTTCCGGCGTTTAAACTTTTCGCTGACTGAGTAATTAAGACTAAATGCAGGATATCAGAATATTACGTAATCATCTAAATAAAGATTTATCATAATCCTCAATTATTTGGTAAATCATTCCAAACTCTTAACTTACCACTCGCCACTCCTAACTATTTATTGTCAATCATATTTGTCAAAATTCAATCATGACTAAAGTCATGGGTATAACCATGACTTTCTCCTCATGTAACTACTAAAGATAAGTTCTTATGATAGTGGCATCCAACCAGGAAAAACCCACGAGATAAGTAATGAAACTCAAAGTATTATCGCTAGTTGCTGGAGCGATCGCCTTAACTTTAACTGCAACCTCCTTTGCTGTTCACGCCCAAACAGCCTCTCCTTCAACCATCTTACTTGCACAAACTCCCCAAAAAGAAAGAGGCCCTTGGAAAGACTTAGGTCTAACAGATGCCCAAAAAACCCAAATTCAGACAATTCGCCGTGATAGCCGCACCAAAATTGAAGCAGTTTTCACCCCAGAACAAAAAGCAAAATTAGAGGCAGCGAAACAAGCACGTCGGGCTGAGTGGGAAGCACGTAAAGCTCAAGGGCAAACAGGTCAAGGTCAACGGCAACCAGGACAGCATCATGGTCGCAAAAAAGGTGATTTTGCTGACTTAAATCTGAGTGAAATACAGAAAAACCAAATCAAACAAATCCGCGAGTCTGAAAAACAACAAATTCAAGCAGTCTTCACCCCCGAACAACTGCAAAAAATACAGCAACTCCGTCAAAATCGTCAACAAAGAAATCCTGGATAATACCCAATCTTTGAAGAAGTATTTAATAAGTCCGAGATGGGCAGTGTTGCCCATCTCATCCCACAATAGATTATGATGCAACCACTGACTGCTTCCCCAAATCCCGCTCCTCGTCTGCAACAAGTTTTAGATATACTCGATCGCATCGCTAAAGCACAGGGGCGAGATGTTCCCCAAATTGTAGAAATAGAGAAATTGCGTTTCCTCTCTACTGGCACTTTTGGCAGAACTTGGGCAGACTTCCTCACTGCACACAATTTAAAACCCTTTACTACAGGTAGCCGCCGTAAACAACTCCATGATGGGGTTCACGTCCTTACAGGCTATGACACAGACTTCATTGGTGAAGCAGAAGTACAGGCATTTTTATTAGGAACCAAATTTAGCATAACTAACTTGATGCTAGGGCTAGGACTGTTGCGAGTTATTCATAAAAACCGAAATTATCGACAACAATTTACCTCGGAAAAACTTTGGCAAGCATACCAACGCGGTTGTCACTCCCACTTTGACCCAGATACTTGGCAACCAGAATTACTCTGGCACTTACCCTTGGCTGATGTCCAGGCATTGTTTTCCATAGTCAAAAATTAATAGACTTCTTGCAGAAGATGCGGAAAGGGGAAAAACTTCATCCCCTTTCCCTTTCCCAATTTTATTGAAAATAATAGATCGCAAAGATCCGATAAATCGCCGTCAAGATTGATCGTTGTAAAGACGGCTATTCATCGCGTCTCTTAGACCTCTTGCAAAAGTGCCTTTTGCACTCTTGTCGGGAAAGGGGAAAGGAAAATTCTATCCCTTTTCCCTTTAACCCTTACCCTTTACCCGACTTATGCAAGAAGTCTCTTGTCTTAACCCCTCGTTCCCAGTCTGAAAACTGGAAATGTATTAGACATCTGGTGAAAATGAATTGTTTTGACGTAGTAGTGCTACGTCTCTACAAGGATTCTGGATAATGCATATTTAATTTCTGGAGATGTCTATTCCCAGAGGGCTGCTGCCTCTGGTCAGTCCAAGGTCTGTGTCTTAACTTAATGCCATTCCGAACAGTATTGTCTCCACCTGTCCCAATACAGTTCAGTTAAGCTTTTTTCTCTCCCCCTGCTTCCCCTGCCTCCCCTGCTCCCCCTGCCTGCCTTAACAGATAAATTTGCTTAACCCAAGCTGCCATCTGTCCCAGATTTAGGTAGCTCATGTTGCTCACCCCACAAGAAAATTTGGGATGTTTTTTTATTGACTGGAAGTCACGAGTGTGCGGCTTGCGGAAATCAAGAGTTGCACAATCCGATCTCACAATTCACAATGGTGATTGATTATAAATTTTAGAGGATACTGCCACCAGGCAATTCCTGTCATTAATTAACTTAGAACCCGTTAATGGAAGCTTCCGAGCTATTAGAAACAATCACATTCTTGATTTACCAAGCCGAGCAGGGGGAAATTGATCCTTGGGATGTCCAAGTGATTGAGGTGATTGACCGTTACTTAGAACTGATGGCACCGGGGGCAATAACAAGAGGCTACGAAGCGGACTTGTCTCAATCTGGACAGGCTTTTTTATCAGCGTCAATGCTGGTATTATTCAAAGCCAACACCTTGATGCAATTGTCAACTATAGGAGATGCACAAGATGGTGTAGAAGATGATGCCCTATTGGAAGGTGAAGACGGTGTATCACATCAAGGTCATCGTCTGCCATTAGAACGGCAATTGCGTCGTCGTCCAGCGGCAATGCCGCCACCAAAGCGTCGGGTGACTCTGCAAGAGTTAATTGAGCAATTGCAGATCATGGCTAACCAACTGAAACTGGTAGAAAAAGTCAGTAAACCTATCCGTCCCAGGCGTCAGCCTAGCGTCCAAAGTATGCGGGAGGCGCTGGAGTTAGCTCACCAGGAAAATCTGACAGAAGTCGCTGGAGAGCTAGAGCAGGTGTTGAGACTGTCAGCAAGAGACCTAAGTTTAGAACAAAATTGGTTGAATTTAGAACAACTTGTAGAATTGTGGACTCAGACAAAGCTTCTCAACCAAAATGGGTCTGGACATGAGTCTAAACAAAGTCAACTAGTTGGTGTTTTTTGGGCACTACTACTACTCTCGGCTCAATCGAAAGTAGAGCTATTTCAAGAGGAGTTTTACCATGAGATTAAAATTCGCTTACTTAAACCCCTTGAACACCCAATGAACTAAGAAAGCTAAAAGTAGCCCTATATCCCTACAGATAATTTACAGATTTTTGATTCAGCCCCAAAATCCGAGTAAATTGAAAGGATAAGCGATCGCTTGTCATCTAAGTATAACGATGGTTGCAATAACCACTAAATTACTGTTATCCCTGTTTTGAGGGATGACTTAGAGCAGAAATAAAAACTGATGATTAAGTATCACTCGATGAAAGTAAACTGGCTTGTGGTTGAGGAATAAATTTTTATGAAAGCGATGATTCTGGCAGCTGGCAAGGGTACTCGCGTGCGTCCGATTACGTACACTATGCCCAAACCGATGATGCCCATCCTGCAAAAGCCAGTGATGGAGTTCTTGCTGGAACTGTTACGCCATCATGGATTTGACCAGATTTTGGTCAATGTTAGTCATTTGGCTGAGGAAATTGAAAACTATTTCCGTGACGGTCAGCGGTTTGGCGTGCAGATTGCCTATTCCTTTGAAGGGAAAATTGATGACGACGGTAAACTAGTGGGCGAAGCCATAGGTTCAGCTGGAGGGATGCGACGCATCCAAGATTTCTCACCCTTTTTTGATGATACCTTTGTGGTATTGTGCGGTGATGCTTTGATTGATTTGGATTTAACTGCGGCTGTTAAATGGCATAAAGAAAAAGGTGCGATCGCTACTATTATCACGAAATCTGTCCCCAAAGAAGAAGTTTCTAGCTATGGTGTGGTTGTAACTGACGAAGAAGGCCGGGTCAAAGCTTTCCAAGAAAAACCTTCAACTGAAGAAGCCCTTAGCACCAACATCAACACAGGTATTTATATCTTTGAGCCAGAAGTTTTTAACTATATACCCTCTGGTGTCGAATATGACATTGGTAGCCAATTGTTTCCCAATTTGGTAGACATCAAAGCACCCTTCTACGCCATACCTATGGACTTTGAATGGGTAGATATTGGTAAAGTCCCAGACTATTGGCGGGCGATTCGCGGTGTGCTGCTGGGTGAAATCAAAAATGTGCAAATCCCCGGTCATGAAGTCGCCCCTGGCATCTACACTGGCTTAAATGTCGCCGTAAATTGGGACAAAGTAGATATCACCGGCCCCGTTTACATTGGCGGTATGACAAGAATCGAAGACGGAGCTAAAATTGTCGGGCCAGCGATGATTGGCCCCAATTGTTGGATATGTAGTGGCGCAACAGTAGAAAACAGCGTGATTTTTGAATGGTCGCGACTAGGCCCCGGAGTCCGGTTAGTCGATAAGCTAGTATTTGGACGTTATTGCGTAGATAAAACTGGCGCTGCGATCGATGTTCAAGCCGCTGCTTTAGACTGGCTGATTACCGATGCCCGTCAAACAGTACCATCACATACTCCTCTTGAGCGACAAGCAATAGAGGAATTGTTGGGGACAAATGTAAATTAAAGTTAGGAGTTAGGAGTTAGGAGTTATTATTTTGTGTTTCACTCTTCACTTCTAACTCTTAACTTTATTCCTAACTCTTCACTCCTAACTCCTAACTATTTAAGTACGTATATCTCCTAAGACTCTGCTCGTATGTTTGCAGTAGTCGCTGAGATTCTGCTAGGGTGATGCGTTTTTCTTCTAATGCTTTCTCACAACGCTGGCGAATGTTTTCTACCATATCTTCGGAGTCATACTGTACATAGCTGACAACTTCACTCATGGTGTCACCTTTGACAATGTGTTCAATCTGATAGCCTTTGGGCGTTAATTGGATGTGAACAGCGTTGGTGTCGCCAAACAGGTTGTGCAAATTGCCCATGATTTCTTGGTAAGCTCCATTCAAGAACATCCCCAGATAATATGGTTCTCCAGGCTTGTGGGTGTGCAATTCTAAAACCGATTTGACATCGCGCAGGTCAATAAAGCGGTCGATTTTACCATCACTGTCGCAGGTGAGGTCTGCCAAAATTCCCCGCCGGATTGGTTCTTCATCTAAGCGGTGGATTGGCATGATCGGGAATAGTTGGTCGATCGCCCAGCAATCTGGTGCTGATTGAAACACTGACATATTAACGTAGTAGATGGAAGCCATGATTTTTTCTAGGTCTTCCAGTTCATCGGGTACGTATTCTTGCTGTCTAGTGATGGTAAGAATTTTTTGACAACAAGCCCAGTAGAGGCGCTCGGCCTTGGCTCGTTCTCTGAGGCGTAAAATTCCTAAGTTGAAGCGGCTAATAGCTTCTTCTTTGAATTGTGCAGCGTCGTGGTACAACTCTTGGTAATTCTCTTGGTTGATGGATTGGTAGCTTTCCCAAAGATAATTAATAATTGGGGATTCTCCCTCTTGCGGAGGTTCTGGTGGGTCGAGGGGGACATCACTAGTACTAAGAACATCAAAAATTAGCACCGACTGATGGGAAGCGATCGCTCGTCCACTTTCACTAATGAGTGTTGGTACGGGAATTTGCCGTTCGGCACAGGTATCTTTTAACTCTGCCACGATGTCATTGGCATAGTTCTGCATGTTGTAATTTTTCGATGCATAGAAGTTGGTTTGGGAGCCATCGTAATCTACGCCCAAGCCACCACCAACATCAAGATATTTCATATCCGCCCCCAGCATGGACAATTCCACATAAATGCGGCTGGCTTCTTGGATGGCATCTTTAATCACATTGATAGCAGAGATTTGTGAGCCGATATGGAAGTGCATCAACTGCAAAGAATCGAGCAGGTTAGCTTCTCGTAACTTGTCAACAGCCTCAATAACTTCAGGCATTGTCAAACCAAATTTAGCGCGATCGCCACTAGAGGCTCCCCAACGTCCCATGCCTTGGGTACTGAGTTTAGCACGAACCCCTAAAATCGGCTTAATACCTAACTGGCGATTGGCATCAATTACCAAATCAACCTCTTCAATCTGTTCTAAGACGATGATTGGTGTTTGCCCTAGTCTTTGGGCTAACATTGCCGTTTCGATGTATTCTCGGTCTTTGTAGCCGTTGCAAACGAGCAATGCTCCTGGTGTATCCAACACAGCTAGAGCAATCATTAATTCTGGCTTGGAACCGGCTTCTAAACCAAATTGATGGGGTTTGCCAAATCTGACTAAATCCTCAATCAAATGCCGCTCTTGATTGCACTTGACGGGAAACACGCCACGGTAGACACCAGGGTAGTTGTAGCGGGCGATCGCTTTGGCAAAACAAGCGTTCAAGCGCTCAATTCGGTCTTCCAAAATATCAGAAAAGCGAATCAACATGGGAAGTCCCAAGTTGCGCTGTTTCATGGCGTTGACCAATTCAAACAAGTCAAGAGATCCCCCGCGATCGCCCTTGGGTGCTACGGTAACGTGTCCAGCAGCGCTAATGGAAAAATAAGGTTGTCCCCATCCTTCAATGCGGTACAAGGCTTCGCTATCCTCAATTTTCCAGGAGCGAGGTAAATCTCCTGTAGTAGTAGGACTAGGTGGTAACAGTTTTTTGTGCTTATGATTTTTCACTTCAAATTTCTGTCCATTGGCAGGTAGTACCACTTCGTCAGATGTAGCAGTTGACTCAACACCCATTTCTTCCTAACCTCTGTTTTTCACCCACGAGTTAACAATTTAGCGCATTCATCTGGGAACGTATATGCACCTAAAGATAATTTCTGAGATAAACTCTGATTGGTCAAGAGTCATTGGTCATTAGTCATTGGTCATTGGTCATTAGTCATTAGTCGAATGGCACTAAGTTAAGACACAGCCCTTGGACTGACTGGTTCCCAGCCTCCAGGCTGGGAACTGATTTTGGGAGGCTCCGCCTCCAGTGGACTGACCAGAGGCAGAGCCTCTAGGAATACATTCCCAATCTTCAGACTGGGAACGAGGTTGACACAAGCCTTTCGGCTTTTCTTAGTGCCATTTGGTCATTGGTCATTAGTGGAAAACTATTGGACTCAACGACAGAAGATAAAGAACAAATGACATAGACGTGCCGGCGGTGAAGCAGCGCGGTCTTCTCGCAAAGGGAGAGGCTAGCGCCAAGGGGGTTTCCCCATGAGCGACTGCTGAATCCGTTGGCGCAGCCTCTCGTAGAGAAGGGCTACCCGTAGGGTAAGACAAAGGACAATTGACTAGATAAAAACTTTATTAAGTTTTAGGAGATAGCTTTGGAACGTACATTTTTAGCAATTAAGCCTGATGGAGTACAGCGGGGATTAGTGGGGGAAATTATCCGTCGCTTTGAAACCAAAGGTTTTACCCTAGTTGGTTTAAAGTTCCTGAAAGTCAGTCGGGAATTAGCTGAACAACACTATGGTGTCCACCGAGAACGTCCCTTTTTTGGTGGTCTAGTGGAATTTATCACTTCTAGCCCAGTAGTGGCGATGGTATGGGAAGGTGATGGCGTTATTGCATCTGCCAGAAAGATTATTGGTGCGACAAACCCCTTAACAGCAGAGCCGGGAACCATTCGCGGCGATTTTGGACTGAATATTGGTCGTAACTTAATCCACGGCTCTGATGCTCCAGAAACCGCCCAACAGGAAATCGCTCTATGGTTTAAGGATGAAGAATTGGTAAGTTGGCAACCACACTTAACGCCTTGGTTGCACGAGTGATAAAGAGTTAGGAGTTAAAAGTTAGGAGTTAACAATTCCTAACTCTTAGGAGTTAGGAGTTAAAAGTTAGGAGTTAAAAATTCCTAACTCCTAACTCCTCACTTACTTCACTCCTACTTACTTAGAAACTTCGGTCTTTTCCGGTTCTACTTGTGGTAAATCAACAGCAACACGTTTGGAAAATCCCCAACCTAAAATTAGGAAGATGGCAGGAATCATGATCCATTCTGGTGGAACTAAAGCATCGTTCACCACTTTCAACAACAAGCGTAAGCCCACCAAAGCTACAGTTACATAACCTGCATCTTCTAGGTTTTCAAATTCGTCTAACCAACGGATAAATAATCCCGCCATGAATCGCAGGGCAATAATACCAATTGTTGCACCTGTTAGCACTAGCCACCTTTCTTGAGAAACTGCGATCGCAGTTGTGACGCTATCTAAAGAAAATGCCAAATCTGTAAATGCAATCACGGGTATAGCTTGCAACAACGAATTAAAACGCGGCCCGTGATGATGATCGTCTTCACTTTGTTGTGAGCTAAAGTGCTGGAATACCAACCACAGCAGGTAAGCAGCACCCAATAATTCAAATTGCCAGAATTGTTGTACCCAAGTAGCAGTTAAAATCAAGGTGATTCGTAGCACGTAGGCAACGACTAAACCAAAGTTGAGGGCCTTACGCTCAAGTTCTTTGTCTTCTAGCCCTTGAGCGATCGCAGCCAGAGCGATCGCATTATCGGCAGATAACACCGCCTCTAAAAATACCAGGATCAGCAGAACTATTGGGGCTTCAACGCTGAAATGAAAGTGGAGGTAATCAAAAATTTGGTCTAGCATTCCGGGTTTCTCAAGCAGAAAAAATTAAAATTTGACAAGAACAGAGATTTTCATATTAAAAAGCGCAATAAATTGCTACTCTAATTCAGCTTAACGTGGTTGTGATGTATTTTGAAGAGGGTTGAATGTGTGCGATCGCAGTGCCATTAGGATAATATTTGTATTATTTCATACAATTTTGGTTTTAACATTTGACTAAATGCGATCGCAACAGACTGCTGTCAGTTTGCCATTAGGCACTGACAAATAAAAAAATATCCAATTAACTCTTGTGGGGTGGGCATCTTGCCCGCCATATCAACCAATACAGTTCAGAATGGTTAAGGGGAAAAGGGAAAAAGCAAAGAAAAAACCTTTAACCTTTACCCTTTACCCCAAACCCGATTCCGAGTTAAAAATGTAAAACCCGAGAAGTATTGACCGCTACCTAACCAAGCTTGAGGGAGTTTGGCTGGTAAAGTTTCTATCGATCAATTCTGTACTCCCCTTCGCCCGGACAGCGCGGAACATTCCAAATCGGCACAGTCCTGTACCGAACGCCAAACGCATCAGCAAAAACGTCGGCATCTCGCGCAGAGATTTAATGAAACTAGATAGACCAAAACGCACCAATCCCTGTGGTCTAATCACTCCTTGCCAGATAGAATCTAACCAAGAAGGAAGCGTTTGTTCCGTCCAGTCAGCCGTAATTACCTCCCCCTCAACTAAGGAAGTCGCTGCCAAAAGCTCAGAAAAGCCTTCAATGCTGGAAAAAGCTGGATGAGACCACTGATCGAGAAGTTGCTGCATTACTGGTTTTTCCCAGAAATTTAGAGGTTTTTGGCGGTCATCTCTCTGATTCCAGTCAGCTACAACCAAGACTCCACCAGGCTTTAGCACCCGCATTAATTCTCTAGCAAAAACGGTTTTATCTGGCATGTGGGGGCCTGCTTCGATTGACCAGACCACATCAAAACTGGCATCTGGAAAAGACAATGCCATCGCATCATCGACCGCAAACTGGACGTTTAGCCCTTTAGGAGTTAACTCTTGGGCACGCTTTACCTGCTGTGGACTAATGGTAATCCCTGTGACCGCAAACCCATAATCTCGCGCTAAAATCCGGCTGCTGCCACCAATACCACAGCCAACATCTAAGACGGTAGTACCAGGAGGTAATTTTTCTATTCCACCCCATTTAACCATTTCATGGACAAAATCAGATTTAGCAGCCAAAAAATCCTTTCGTCGTGGCGGCGAACCGTAGTGACCAAGGTGAATGTGTTCCCCCCAATAAAACTCTACGATGCCGTCAAGAGTCCATTGATCGTAGGAATTGGCGACTGTGGCTGAGGATTGATACTTGCGGGCAGTCAGGAGATAAGCCGCAATTCCAATCACCAAAAACAGAAGAAAACCAATTACAAAATATAATAAATTTGACATTGTTTTGAACTCTCCTGTACGCCTACCGTAGATAGATTTTTTGCACGAATCTCGTAGCTATGAATTTTGTAGCAGGAACCCATGATAATTATTTCATCCCTGACTGCACATTCCATAAGCCAGCATAAATGCCATTTTTATCCAACAATTCTTCATGTGTTCCCGACTCAACTAATTCTCCATATTCCATTACATAAATACAATCAGCATTGCGAATAGTAGAAAGACGATGAGCGATCGCAATTGTCGTTCGATTAACAGTAATCCGTTCTAGAGAACGCTGAATGGCAGCTTCAGTCTCATTATCCACCGCCGATGTAGCTTCATCTAAAATCAAAATTGGCGGATTCTTTAAAACAGCCCGTGCGATCGCAATTCTTTGGCGTTGTCCACCAGATAATTTTTGACCCCTTTCTCCAACTATTGTCTCATAACCTTGAGGTAGCCGCAGAATAAAATCATGAGCTTCGGCAATTTTTGCCGCTGCAATTATTTTTTCATCCGCAGCATTAAAAGTACCATAGGCGATATTTTCAGAAATCGTACCGTGAAATAAGAATACATCTTGGCTGACCAACCCAATACTACGACGCAAATCACCTAGATTTAACTTTTGAATATTAATACCATCAATTGCGATCGTCCCCGCAGAAATATCATACAATCGCAGTAATAATTTAACTAAAGTGCTTTTACCGGAACCTGTAGAACCAACAATCGCAATAGTTTTTCCGGCGGGTATATGTAAGGATAGTTTTTTAATTACTGGATCTCTATCTTGATAAGCAAAAGCAACTTTTTTAAATTCAATGTCACCACGTACTCGGTCAACCGATAAAATTTCATCCCCAGTTCCAATATTGATGGGAGTATCTAATAAATTCATGATCCGCTTAATAGAAGCCATTGACCTTTGATAGTTGTCAAATATTCCGCCTAATTCTACGAAAGGCCACAATAATCTTTGTACTAAAACGAGTAAAACACTATAACTACCAATAGATATTTTACCAGTATATGTTGCCATACCTCCCCAAAATAGTAAGGTTGTGAATCCTACTAAAACTAACATTCTAATTAAAGGATTAAATGCAGCCGAAAGTTTAATTGCTTTGGTATTACTTTTTCTATATGCTTCGCTTTCTGCTGCCAATCTAGCACTTTCATAATCTTCGGCAGTAAAACTTTTAATTGTGGTAATACCACTGATATTATTTGCTAGTCGGGAGTTCAGAAAGCCGACTTTTTCCCGCACCTCATCATAACGATCTTCCAAAAGTTTTTGATAGGTAAAAGATCCCCAAACAATAAATGGTATTGGCAACAGTGCTACCAGGGTTATAGAAAAAGGTAAAATAAAAAAACTACCACCAATTAAAATGATAATTGAAGTGATGATATTGATAATTTGATTAGCTCCAAAATTCAATAAATCTTCTAGCTGATTGATATCATCATTTAAAATTGACATCAAACCGCCAGTGCTACTTTCTTCAAAGTAAGCTGAATCTAATTTTTGTACATGATTGTAGGTATCCAAGCGTAAGTCATACTGGATATTTTGGGCTAAATTACGCCAAAGTCTACTATATGCGTACTCAGAGATTGATTCTAGTATCCAAACAATGATAGTAATCAATGAAAGCAGTAAGAATTGCCAAAATACATCTTTCACGCCCAACTTGGCAAATACAGAATTTTGCTGCTCTACGAGAATATCTACCGCAATACCAACTAACCACGGCGGTGCTAAGTCTAAAATCGTATTGATGATAGAACATAATGTTGCCTGCCAAATTTGTAGGTAATATTGACTGCCATAGTTGAGCAAGCGTTGTAAAGGAGAGGCGAGATTTCGACGATTTTTAGATCCTATGGGAGATTCTGATGTGATTGTCATGACTGTTTATTATTTGTACTGAGGTGATTAATAAGAGCAATATTTCTAGTAAAAATCGCATTAGGAATTTCAGGAAATTTGTTTGTCATTTACTTTTCCCTTTCGTCCTATCGGTACACACATCGGTGTCTCCATTACTGGGTCAGCAATAATCCGACACTCCAAACCAAAAACCTCTTGAACCATTTCTTGAGTCATCACTAGTTTTGGTTCTCCAGCAGCAAAAATTCGACCATCTTTGACTGCAACTAAGTAATCAGCATAACGACACGCTTGATTTAAATCATGCAGCACCATCACAATTGTCCGTCCTTGATTTTGGTTCAACTCATACAACAAATCCAAAATCTCTATCTGGTGTGCCAAATCTAAAAAAGTAGTCGGTTCGTCTAACAGTAAAATATCTGTATCTTGTGCCAACGCCATTGCAATCCAAGCTCTTTGTCGTTGTCCACCAGACAAAGTATCTAATGCCCTATCTGCCAATTTCAACAAATCTGTAATTTCTAGTGCCTGCTGCACGATTTTTTCATCTTTTGCTGACCACTGCTGCGACCAATTTTGATAAGGATAACGTCCTTGTGCTACCAAATCTTGCACGGTTAATCCTTCTGGTGCTACTGGCCCTTGAGGCAAAATACCTAACTGCTGTGCGACTTCTTTAGTTGAAAGATTAAAAATAGATGTTCCATCAAGATAGACTGTACCACCACGGGGTTTAAGCAATCTTGCCAAACCTCTTAACAACGTTGATTTACCACAACCATTAGCACCAACTAAACCACTAATTTGTCCAGTGGGGATTGCCAAATTTAGGTCATGGATAATCAGCGCACCATCATAAGCTAAAGACAGATTTTTGGTTGAGAGTCCTTTCATAGATGAAATTTCCCGGCTTTATTTTTTGCGGTTACGAATTAATAAATAAAGAAAATAAGGAGCGCCAATAGCAGCAGTTACAATGCCACAAGGAAGTTCGATTGGTGCAAATAGCGTTCTTCCTAGCAAGTCTGCTATCACAACAATCACTCCCCCCAAGAGTGCAGAAGTAGGAATCAAGCTTTCATGGGTTGCACCTACTAACTGTCGTCCTACATGGGGTGCGATTAATCCAATAAAACCAATATTCCCGGCGGTGGCGACTCCTGCACCTGCTAAGGCTACACCTACCAGCACGAGTAAACCACGTTGCCATTCCACTCGACTACCTAAACTTTTGGCGATATCATCTCCTAAATTTAAAGCGTTCAAATGCCTTGCTAGTGTCAAAGCCATTGGGACAAAAACAATTAACCAAGGTAATAAGGAAAAGACTTGCTCCCAAGTCCGGTTGTACACGCTTCCAGCTAACCAAACTAAAGCATTACTAACGTCAGAAATTTCGCCAAAGGTAATCATCAAGCTGGTTATGGCACTAGCGATCGCAGATAAACCAACACCCATTAAAATTAATAAAATCGGAGAACTACCGTTATTCCAAGCCAGCGAGTAAATTAAAATCGCCATTAGCAAAGCACCAGCAAAGGCTGATATAGGTAAGGTATAAACCGATGCTGAGGGAAATAATACAATTACTACAACTGCCGCCAGACTCGCCCCAGCATTGATGCCGATAATACCTGGGTCAGCCAATGGATTGCGTGTCAGTCCTTGGAAGATAGTACCAGAAATTGCTAGCGCCACTCCCACCATAAAAGCTACAAGGGTGCGGGGTAGACGTAAATCCTGAATCACGAATAGATGGTCTGGGTTTCCTGTATTTAAACCCAATATAGTTTTCACGATATTTAAAGGCGAGATTGGATATTCACCCCGCCCTATATTCATCACCATCGCCACTACAATCGCTACTGCCAAACATAACAGTATGACTGGTACACGTCGGTCGATGCGGAAAGATATCACCTGCGAACGAATGACTAGCCAATCAAAACTCATTTTTTCACCTTTGACTTAGCTAGGTAGACAAAAAAAGGAGCGCCAACTATTGATGTCATTACGCCTACAGGTAATTCCTGTGGTTTGAGCAATACACGGGCAGCAATATCTGCAACCAAGAGTAAAATAGCACCCAGAACTGCACAATAAGGTAATATCCAACGATAATCGGCTTTAATATAAAATTTCACTATATGGGGAACGACTAAACCAATGAAGCCGATTGGCCCTGCAAGAGCTACAGAACTTCCTGCTAGTAAAACTACGCTGATAGCGGTAAATATTTTGATCAAAGCTGTCCGTTGACCCAAGCCTTTAGCGACATCTTCACCTAAACTCATAGTGGTAATTTGTCTGCCAAGGGCAAAAGCTAACACTAATCCGATGCCGACGAAAGGTAGTAGTTGTAAGAATAAATTAAAATCTCGACCAGATAAGGAACCAGCTAACCAAAATCTCACCTCTTCGAGTGTTTGTTGACTGACAATGAGGATACCGGTGGTGAAGGAAGAAATCAGAGCAGTTAACGCCGCTCCTGCTACTGTCAAATTCAGTGGGGTGGCTCCTCCTCTTCCTAGAGAACCAAGGAGGTAAACTAACACCGCTGTTAGTCCTGCACCCAGAAATGCGACAAAGGCGTAAACACTGAGGGATGAACTGCCAAAAACAAAAATTGCGACAACGACAAAGAGAGCGGCTCCCGACTCAATACCCAAAATACCTGGATCTGCTAAGGGGTTTCGCGTCAAACCCTGCATTAATGCTCCTGATACAGCAAGGGCTGAACCTACAAGAATAGCAATTAGCGATCGCGGTAATCTCACGCTCTGAATAACTAAGTGATCGTAGGAACCATCAAAGGCTATAAAAGATGTCAAAATCTTACCTAGAGGTATTTCTGCTGCACCTAGCGTCACACTGTACACCAAGCAAATTAGCAGCATACACAGTCCCACAACCAGACCAAATAAGGCTGACATTTGTGGCTTTTTCAATCCTCTCGGTGAGAGTGTAGTTGCTTTTATCATGATCCTGCTGTCACTTGAAAATATTACGCTCTACTGGTTAGTTGTTTTTTCAATGGGCACTCTCAATATTTAACAGCTTTTTAATCATCCAAATTGATAATCTTTCTTGATAAATATATAGATTACACGATCGTACAGCCCTTTCCCCATTTTTCAAAGGAATAAAGGATGCTCTTACAACTTTGATATACTTTCTCAACAAAGTGGTATTGTTAGATTAACTTAAATCTGCTTTCTCAAAGTCAATTGTGTGCAAAGAGGCGACTGGGGAGGAAGCAAGGGAACAGGGAAGAATAACACTAAGAAAAGCCGAAAAGCTTGTGTCACCTCGTTCCCAGTCTTTAGACTGGGAATGTATTCCCAGAGGGCTGCTGCCTCTGGTGAGTTCACTGGAGGCGGAGCCTCTCAAAATCAGTTCCCAGCCTTGAGGCTGGGAACCAGTCAGTCCAAGGGCTGTGTCTTAACTTAGTGCAATTCGGAGCAGGGAGCAAGGGACAAGAATTTTTCCCTCTGCCTCTTTTCAATCCCCAGTCCCCAATCCCCAGATGTTACATCTGTAAATGGTGGTGTTCGTGAGAATTGATAGTTTACTTAGAGTTTACAAACGAAAACCAATACGTGTTTTACCTTTAATACTCAGCTTGATATTGGTTTTGTTTATTGGAAGCCGCACTATAGCTGTACCAACAAAATCCACAGAGATATTATGGGATACTTATGGTGTACCGCATATTTACGGAAAAGATGACCAAAGTGCATTTTATGCCTTTGGTTGGGCACAAATGCAAAGTCATGGAGATTTACTTTTGCGTCTTTATGGTCAAGCACGGGGACGCGCAGCTGAATATTGGGGAGAGAAATATCTAGATTCAGATCGTTGGGTACAGACTGCGGGAATACCAGAACGCGCTCGTTCTTGGTACCAGACACAGAGTCCAACTTTTCGTAGTTATCTTGATGCTTTTGCTACTGGGATCAATGCTTATGCAAAACAAAATCCTAACTTAATTGACGATGATGTTGAAGTGGTGCTACCAGTCAAGGCAGAAGATGTCATGGCTCACTTACATCGAGTACTCAACTTTACCTTTGTGGTCAATCCTGAGCAAGTATTAGGTCTGAGCAAAGAAAAGTTGCAAGCAGGATCTAATGGTTGGGCGATCGCACCAAGTCATTCTGCCGATGGGAATGCTATGTTGCTAGCAAACCCACATCTACCTTGGTCAGATTTATTTTTGTGGTATGAGGCTCAAATCACCGCACCAGGCATTGATGCGTATGGGGCAACACTTGTAGGTATTCCCGTATTAGCGATCGCCTTTAACAACAACTTAGGTTGGACTCACACCGTTAATACTTATGATGGTTGGGATGTTTACGAACTCACACCGGTAGGTAATGGGTACAGGTTTGATGACAAAGTTCGTAACTTTCAGACAAAAACCATCTCCTTAAAAGTGAAGCAGAAAGATGGCTCCTTACAAGAGCAACCCTTAGTAGTGAAAAGTTCTATCCACGGGCCTGTGGTAGTCGAGAAAAATGGTAAAATCCTGGCGCTGAGAGTTGCAGGTCTTGACCGACCAGGTGTACTCCAGCAGTGGTGGGATATGGCACGAGCAAAAAACCTTGCCCAGTTTGAAAAGACACTCCAGCGCTTGCAATTGCCAATGTTTACAGTGATGTATGCGGATCGAGAAGGGCATATTATGCACCTATTCAACGGTCAAGTTCCAGTGCGCTCCTTTGGTGATTTTAAATATTGGCAAGGCATAATCCCAGGAAATACATCTAAAACCTTGTGGACAAAAATTCATCCTTACAAAGATTTACCGCGCATAGTTGACCCTAAAAGCGGCTGGTTACAAAATACAAATGACCCACCTTGGACAACGACATTTCCCGCCGCCATTAAAGCAGATAATTACCCGCCTTACATAGCACCTCGTTTCATGGATTTCCGCTCCCAACGTTCTGTAAGAATGCTGGCTGAGGATAACAAAATTTCATTTGATGAAATGGTTCTATACAAGCACTCTACCCGGATGGAACTGGCCGATCGGATTTTGGATGATTTAATTCTGGCTGCACGCAAGTATGGTCAGGACTTGGGGCAAAAAGCTGCTAATGTTTTAGAAGCCTGGGATCGGCAAGCCAATTCAGATAGTCGTGGGGCAGTATTATTTGCCTTTTGGGTACAACAGATGGACTTAGATAAAACCTTTAGTAAACCTTGGAATGAAAATTCTCCACGCACTACACCCAATGGTTTAGCTAACCCTGAAAGTGCAGTTGCAACTCTGCAAGCAGTAGCAGCAGAGGTAGAAAAGACTTACGGGGCGCTTGATGTCCCTTGGGGTCAGGTTTTTCGGCTACGATTGGGTGATGTGGATTTGCCTGCGAATGGTGGGGATGACAGCTTGGGAATTTTTCGAGTCCTAAATTCTGCTCCTGGAACAAACGCTCAGTTCCAAGCCGTTGCAGGTGATTCCTATGTGGCTGCAATTGAATTTTCTAACCCTGTACGAGCAATGGCACTTACCAGTTATGGTAATGCAACTCAACCCGGCTCGCCGCACATTAGCGACCAGTTACAAATGTTAGCTAACAAAAAACTGCGTCCTGTGTGGCGCGATCGCTCAGATATTCTTGCTCATTTAGAAGAGCGTAAAATATTCTGAGGTCAATAGTCTGCTTTTAAGGTTTGCGATCGCAGTTTGCAACGAATAAATTACATTTTAGCCTTGCCACGCCAGTAGGGTGTGTTATGCCGTAGGCTAACGCACCTGGGATTGTTGACGGTGCGGCGCTTGGCGACAACACACCCTACATTAAAATTTCTTAACATAGCTGGAAATATTAGCACCGACTTACTTAATGAACTAGGAGGCAAGATGGAAAGCAGCACCATAACGTGGTGGATATATGCATTACTTTCGGCTGGCTTTGCAGCATTGACAACTATCTTTGCCAAAATTGGGGTAGAAAATGTGAACTCTAATTTAGCAACAGCAATCAGAACTGTTGTTATCTTAGTAATTGCCTGGGGAATTGTATTGTTCCAAGGAAATGTAGTTAATATCTTAGCTATTTCTCAAAGAACGATGATTTTCTTATTGTTATCTGGAGTATCTACAGGATTATCATGGATTTTTTACTTCCAAGCTTTACAAGCAGGAAAAGCCTCTCTGGTTGCACCAATTGATAAATCAAGTTTAGTATTAGTTTTATTATTTTCGGTTATTTTTCTCGGAGAACCATTGAACTTGAAGATAATATTAGGAAGCAGTTTAGTAGTTATAGGGACTTTAGTGTTAATCCTTTAAACTCTTATAAGCCCAAAACACTTGTAGAGACGGCGATTTATCGCGTCTCGAAAACTTAGCACTCCTAAATTAGCAATTTTCATGGTGTATTGACTAAGTATTTAAATAAGTCATCAATTACAGCATCAGCAGCAATCAAGTTTGAACCAACCCAAGACAAACCATCTACAAAGTATATATGTCCTTGCTGAAATGCTTTGAGTCTTTTCCAAAGTGGTTTTTGTTGCAGTTGTTCGAAATTTGCCTTATCGCTGTCATTAAAAGTTGTTATGAATAGAATATCACCATCTAATTCTTCTAGCTTTTCCTCAGAAATATTCTTAGTTAACCCACTCGGCGTAATCACATCTTGTGCCTTTGGGCGTTGCAATCCAACATCATTAAGAATAGAACCAATAAATGAGTTTTTTGCAGTACTCATTATATCCCAGCCATAAATATGAATCACAGATATCGTTTTATCTTTATATTGATTACCTAGCGCTATTTTTAGTTCTTCAATTCGTTGATAATAGTTATTCCATGCTTGTTGTGCAGCCTCTTTTTTTCCTAATGCTTCGGCGACAAAATTAAAATGTTCGCGCCAAGATAATGAACCTTTCCACTTTACTAATGCCGTAGGACTGATTTGAGAAAGGCGAGGATAAATTGCTTTAACATTTTCCCAACCTAGAATTAAATCAGGCTTAAGTCGCAATATACGTTCTAAATTAGGCTCATATTGAGTACCTATTTTCTGTATTCCCTCTGTCTTATTCTTTAAATAGTCTGGTAAATTATCTTGCCAACCATCAGAAGTGCTTCCTATTGGTTTAATATCCAAGACGAGTGTGCTACCCAAAGTGACTTGAGATATGGTGACAAGACGCTTTGGGTTTTTTGGAACACAGGTTTCCCCCATCGTGTGTTCTATTACACGACAGTCTTTCGCTGGTGGGGTAAGGCTTGTGGCATTGTGATAACTACTTCGATTACAACCTAACGGAAGTACAAATGCCACTATTCCCAAAAATAGTATGTAGGTTAGACGGCGTAACAACTTTTTCATAAAGACCTGACTTTTCCAAACCTCTAGGAAGTGGTTTCGGGCATTTTGAATGAAGTACCTGATTCAGAACTCATAGGAAATCGTTGCCTGCACATTCACCGGTGCGCCTGGATAAACGATGGTTCGTCTGGAAGCAGTTTCATAGTATTCCACATCAAAAAGATTATTGACGTTGATACCAAATCTCCAGTTGTCTCGACGGTAAAACAAGGCAGCATCAGTACGGACATAACTGGGAACTTGGAAATTGCTGTTGGGAAAATCGCCTTGCTGTTCGCCCACAAAGACTAGCCCCAATCCAAAGCCTAATCCTTTGTAGTCACCACTTTGAATTTCGTAGGTTGTCCACAGGTTAGCTGCATTTTTGGGAACGTTCCGCAAAAAAGTACCCTCTGGAATGCGATTATCTTCGGTGACTCGCGCATCGGTATAAGCATAGCCTGCAAGGATATTCCATCCAGGTAAGATTTCGCCCCCAATGGTGAATTCAAACCCTTGACTGCGCTGTTCACCGACTTGGATTGAGAAATTAATCGGATCAACAGGATCAGAGGTTAGCACGTTACTCTTAGTAATCTCAAAAGCAGCTAATGTGGCAGACACAGTATTAGTGATGTCTGCTTTAACGCCGACTTCGTATTGAGTACCTCGTTCAGGCTCAAAAACTGAGTTGGTTCGCGATCGCCCAATCACTGGATTAAACGATTGACTGTAGCTAGCATAGAGAGAAATCGGTTTAATTGGCTGATAGACAATGCCAACACGAGGACTGAACGCTTGATCTCCCTGAGAAAAGGTTCCAAAACTATCGTACTGTTCGGTGAAGTCAAATCGTCCACCAACTAGTAAGTGCAAATTGTCGGTAATGTCGATCTGATCCTGAATATAGATACCCAGAGTATCTGTGAAATTTGTGCCATAGTTATCGATTTGGACATCTGGTCGAGTCACATTGTAATTTGGGTTGAAGATATCGATTGTCGGTAACAAAGCAGTACCAGACGTAAAATAGTTGGTAGAACGACCAAGCTCAAATCCGATTAATAACTGATGTCGAATGGAACCCGTGGTAAATTTCCCAGTTAGATCGGTCTGCATTCGATAATCCTGGTCTATGAACAAATCATCTGCATAGAGTTTGTCAAGAAAGCGATCGTCGATAAAGTCAGCTACCACGTATGTATAGCCACCAGACTGTTTTGCACTATAGAAAGAAAAGCCATTGCGAAGCTGCCAGTTATCACTAAACTTATGCTCAAGTCGATAACTAGCCTGATATTGCTCCACCGTAACCTGATCCAGGGATGGATAGAACAAAGCTCGATTAATCGGCAACACCAGAGAACCATCACTGAGGGCTACTACACCATAATCAAGCGTTGGATTGTTGTAGGTATAGGAAAAGTCCACCGTTAAGGTCGTGTTTTTGCCGATGTCCCATTGCAAGACAGGAGCTACAAAAATGCGCTCCTCATTCACAAAGTCTCGAAAACTACCATTGTTTTGATAGGCTAAATTGAGCCGATACTTTAAACTGCGGTCATCAGTTAAAGGCCCTGATAAATCAAGCTCTGGACGGTAAAAGCTGAACTGCCCACTTGTGAACTTGACACTATAATAAGGCTCACTTAGAGGCTGCTTCGTCACGGTGTTGATTACGCCTCCGGGCTGTAATTGCCCCAACAAAACCGATGCCGGCCCGCGTAATACCTCAATGCGTTCTACATCTGCAAGATCCACATCCTTAGTTGCAGTGCTACCGCTACGAAACCCATTTCTGAGGTTGAAATCTTGTCTAAATCCGCGAATGACAAAAGCTTGGCTTTGATTAGAAAACTGTGAGACACCCGGAGCGTTATTTCGTACTGCATCTTGCAGTCGATTTACATTCTGGTCTCTAATCACTTGATTGGGAATGACTTGAATTGACTGGGGAATGTCTCGCAAGGGGGTGTCGGTTTTTGTCGCTGTCGTGGCATTTCGCACATTATAGCCATCCTGCTCACCTGTCACTACCAACTCAATTGGCTGATCTGGCTGGGCTGTTGGTTGCTCTTGTGGTGTCTCACTAGCAGGTTTTTCTTGAGTCTGCGGTGTTTGGGGTTGCTGCGGCGGTTGTGTCGCTATTGCCGCTGAAGTTATACCAAAAACCAGCCCAGCATCATCATCAAATAATTCAACCGTAGGCAAAGCTTTGTCACCTACCACCGTTACTCGGACAGTATTCGCATCAATATTTGTAACTGTTATCTCAGTAATTACCTCCGTAGGTTTTTCTGAACGAAATGTAAAAGCCTCACCCGACGGTAAACGTAATTGCCCACCAGATACATCTGCAATAAAATTATTGCCCGTACTGCGATTTGTGACTTGCAGTCGAGTACCTTGAGTTGTCTCTAAAATTACTTCTACACCTTTGTTTGTGGCATCTGCTTTCACACTTGTGATTGCTACGACTTGATCCCCACTTCTTGGTTCTGGATTCGAGGGATTGGTAGGTGTTGGTGTCTGTACCAGCATTTGGGCGCTAGTAGCGGGAAGTTCGATTTCGCTGATTTGACGAATATTTTTACTTGTTTTATCCGACTTTGCTCTTTGTAGTGAACTTGCAAGTTGAGACTTAAAGAGTCGCGATTTCTGGATACTGGGAGCTAATACTGGAGATTTACTACTTGCAAATTTTTTCTCTGTAACTGCAACTTTCTCATCGAATGCAGATTCCCCTATCCTTTGGGTAGAAGATTTGCCTTGAATGTCCTCTCGCACTTCCTCACCTTTAGCAGGAGTGTTTACGACAACAACAACCGCACCTGTTAGCAGCAGGCTTTGAAAAAATTTATCTAACTTCATTTATCCGCTTGCACTCAATCACACTACTTGGTCGTACCCGAAGACTAACGACAATCTTTGAAAATAATTGTCATTTAGGGTTAAGCTAGTTGAATCATATTATGAAGTGATGCAAGACACAAGATAATTAAGAATCTTTTTTATTTAAAATGTATGCCCATCTGTATGCCCAGCAGTAATTATCCTTATAACCAGACGTTTGCTTGACATATAAACAGAGATTGTATTAGTAGCTAAAACTACTTTCAAAACAAGTATTTTCCAAAGCCAAAATAGCCTTATTTATTACTAATTTGCCCTAAATAGGACGAAAATGATAGTTGATGTTGCCTATGTAAAACTTAGATATTTGTGTTGAGATGAGATTTTAAAAAGATATAGCTCGTAATTTATAAACAAAATTACATAAGCAAAGCTAATGTTTTAGTGGTTTTTTGATAAATACTATATATGAAAATTCTCTTGCTAAAGCAACTAATTCTCGTTAATGTAATCCAAGGTAAATAAAAATTACTTTCAATAGTGGAGATATTTATCCAAATAAATCAGTCTTAGTTGTTGGTTAAATTAGCTATTAAAGGCTTAAATCAAATGACACTAAGACAAACCCAAAGGTTTGTATAGCCTCGTTCCTAGTCTGGAGGCTGGGAAGCCTTCAGGGCAAAGGCTGTGCCTTCGCTCCTAAACAAAGAAGTAGTGGTAGTTGCAGGTATATCACTTCATGAATATTAGGTGTAATAAGACACAACATTTGAGATATATTTGCGTGCTTAGAGAAACACTATTAACTGCATTTGCGGTGAAATTTCACGATGCTTAAACTTTTTGATCTTGTTGGTAACTTGTCTACAGTTGTGGAAGTACTGCGCTTAAGAAGTTCTACGCAGCCAGATAGAGATGCTTTTACCTTTTTGTTAGATGGGGAAACAGAACAAACAACACTAACATATCAAGAATTAGATAGGCGATCGCGTCAAATAGCTGCTCAATTACAAGCATTGGGTTTGACTGGAGAACGCGCTTTACTACTTTATCCAGCCGGACTAGATTTTTTAGTTGCTTTTTTCGGTTGTTTATATGCAGGAGTTGTGGCTGTAACTGCATATCCCCCTAGAAATGAGCGCAACACACCGAGAATAAAAGCTATTTCTAGAGATGCACAAGCAGCGATCGCACTCACTACAACAGAAATCCTGCCTACAGTGCAGTCTTTAATGTCACAAAAGACTGATTTAGAATCCTTACAGTGGCTAACTACTGATAATCTTGCTCTGGGAATAGAAGATGCTTGGCAAGAACCCTCTATTGATCGAGATACCTTAGCTTTTCTGCAATACACTTCTGGTTCTACAGGCACACCCAAAGGTGTAATGATTAGTCATGGCAATCTACTGCACAATGCTGACACAACTTACCAATTTATGGAGCATTCTCCAGAGAGTAAGTTCGTGACGTGGTTGCCAATGTACCACGATATGGGTCTGATTGGAGGAATATTGCAACCTTTGTATGGAGGTTTTCCTTGCATCATCATACCTCCAACTTCCTTTCTCCAACGTCCTTATCGTTGGTTACAAGCTATTTCTCGCTACAAAGGGACAACCAGTGGTGGCCCGAATTTTGCTTATGAGTTATGTACTCAAAAAATTACTCCTGAACAAAAAGAGACTCTTGACTTGAGTAGTTGGAGTGTGGCATTTAACGGCGCGGAGCCGATTCGGGATTATACTTTAGAGCGGTTTGCAGCAGCTTTTGCTGATTGTGGCTTCCGTAAAGAGGCATTCTACCCTTGTTACGGGATGGCTGAAACAACTCTGATGGTTTCTGGTGTCCAGAAGGCAACATCACCGATTATCAAGACAGTCCAAAAGTCTGCATTAGAATCTAATCGGGTAGTTGAATCATCTGTTAAGGATGAGGATATTTATCATTTCGTCAGTTGTGGTCGAGTTATACCACAACTGGAAGTGGCGATCGCTAATCCCGAAACCCTCAGTAGTTGTAAACCTGATGAAATTGGGGAAATTTGGGTATCGGGGCCGAGTGTTGGCCAAGGTTATTGGAATCGCGATCGAGAGACAGCAGAAACTTTCCATGCTTATTTATCAGATACAGGTGTAGGCCCTTTTCTGCGGACGGGAGATTTAGGTTTTTTACAAAATAACGAGCTTTTTATTACAGGTAGAGCCAAAGATTTAATTATTACTCGCGGTAGAAATCTTTACCCGCAGGATATTGAATTAACCGCAGAACGCAGTCATCCATCTTTAAATTCCGGTGCTAGCGCAGCATTTACAGTTGAGGTTGACAACGAAGAACGGTTGGTAATTGTCCAAGAGTTGAAGTTTCGCGCCAAACCAAATTTAGCAGAGGTTATATCTGCAATTCGCCAAGCTGTGACTGAAGAACACGAAGTACAAGTTTATGCTGTGGTTTTGATCAAACCAGGTAGTATTGCCAAAACTTCTAGTGGTAAGATTCAACGTCGTGCAACTCGCGCTCAGTTTCAGAATGGTGAACTGAATATTATTATCAGTAAGATTCTCAAAATTAGCAAGATTGTCAGAGAGGAAACTCGATTACAGCGTTCCGAACTTTTGGCACTTTCCCCAGGGGAATGTCAACGACTTTTAGAAATCTATTTGATTGAACAAGAAGCGAGAGTACTGGCGATCGCACCAAATGATATCAGTCCTGATGAACCATTAAGCGCTCTGGGACTTGATTCTTTAAAAGTATTTGAGTTGAAAAACCGAGTTGAGGTTGATTTAGAAGTAGAAGTATCAGTAGCAGACTTCTTTGAAGGGATGAGTACGCGATCGCTAGCTACCAAGATTCTCGCTCAACTGACAACAGATCCAGTACCATCAATATCCCTTACCAAACACGATAAAAATCCATCTATTCAGCCTCTATCTTTTGGCCAGCAGGGATTATGGTTTATCAATCAGCTAACTCCCGATAGTCCTACATATAACATTCCTCTAGTTATTAACTTCAAAGGTTGCCTTAATTTAGCAATCTTACAAGATAGTCTTAACGAAATTATTAGACGACACGAAGTATTACGGACAAGCTTTACAGTAATTGATGGACAGCCAGCCCAAGTTATAAATCAAGCGCCACCTTTAATTTTGGCGGTTGAAGATTTGCGTTCACTATCAGAAAGCGAACGCCCTCAAGAAGCACAGCGTTTGGCTACAGAATTTGCACAGCAGCCATTTGATTTATCTGCTCAATCGCTTTTGCGTGCTAAAATTTTGCAGTTAAGTGAGGAAAATTATCATTTAATTATCACTCTGCATCATATAATTGCAGATGGTTGGTCTATCGGTATTCTGATCAAAGAAATAGCTGTATTATATGAAGCATTCTCCACAGGCGAACTCCCAGCACTTCCTGAATTACCAATTCAGTATCGAGATTTTGTCAATTGGCAACGAAAATGGCTTGATTTTGAGCGTATTCAATCTTTATTGACTTATTGGAAACAAAAGTTGCAAGGTGAGCTACCTGTATTAAACTTACCAACTGATCGTCCGCGTAGAAGCTTTATTTCTGATCGTCAAACATTCAAAGGCGCTCAAGGGAAATTAGTTCTATCTCAAACTCTGACAAAAGAGTTAAAGAATTTGAGCCGTCAGCAAGGAGTAACTCTGTTTATGACCTTGCTTACAGCCTTCAAAACGTTGCTGTATCGTTACACTGGTCAAACGGATATTTTAGTCGGTTCGCCAATCGCCAATCGTCACAGAGCAGAACTTGAATCATTAATCGGATTTTTTGTCAATGTTTTGGTGTTGCGTACAGAACTTTCTGGCGATTTGAGTTTTCAGGAGTTATTAACGCAGGTAAAGTCAACAGCTTTAGAGGCTTATATTCATCAAGACTTACCTTTTGAGAAATTAGTAGAAGAAATACAGCCAAATAGAGACTTGAGTTACAATCCACTATTTCAAGTAATGTTCGTTCTCCAGAATGTGCCACTATCAAATCCCAGACTGTCAGATATCTCTGTTACTTGTGAGGAAGGTTACAACGGGACATCAAAATTTGATTTGACATTATTTATGGAGGATGACGAGCAAGGGTTGGTTGCAACTTTTGAGTACAACACAGATTTATTTAATGCAGATACTATTGCTCGGATGCTGTTACATTTCCAGACTTTATTAGAAAGTATAGTTAGTAATCCCGAACAACGAATTTCCGATTTGCAATTACTGACACCATCTGAAGTACAGCAGTTATTACTTGAGTGGAATAACACCGAGACAAATTACCCACAAGATAAATGTATTCATCAACTATTTGAAGCACAGGTAGAGAAAACGCCATCTAATATTGCTGTTATTTTTGAGAACCAAAAATTAACCTACCAAGAGTTAAACGAGCAAGCAAATCAACTAGCACACTACTTACAAAAACTAGGGGTGAAGCCAGAAGCAATTGTAGGTGTGTGCATGAAGCGCAGCCCAGAAATGCTGATTGCATTGTTGGCTATCTTAAAAGTAGGCGGGGCTTATGTACCCCTAGATCCAGCCTATCCCCAAGAACGCTTAACTTTCATGCTAGAAGATAGTCAGTCCAAGATACTGCTGACTCAAAGCCATCTAGTTGAATTGTTTACTAAATCAAATGTGCATATTGTCTGTGTCGATAGAGACTCACAATTACTTAGCCAACAGAGCCGAGAAAATCTGTTTAGTGAAGTAAAATCCAATAACTTAGCTTATGTCATCTATACTTCTGGTTCTACTGGTGTACCAAAAGGTGTTGCGATCGCTCATCAGAGTTGTGTTGCTTTCTTAACATGGTCAAGAGAGGTTTTTACAGATAATGACCTTGCTGGAGTTTTAGCATCAACCTCTATTTGCTTTGATTTGTCAATATTTGAACTTTTTGTTCCTCTCAGTTGGGGTGGTAGAGTAATTCTCGTAGAGAATGCTTTGCACTTACCCTCATTGGTTGCGGAAGTCAGCTTAGTTAATACAGTCCCAAGCATCATTGCAGAATTACTGCAAGCAGATGGTTTACCTCCTTCAGTCAGGACGGTTAATCTTGCTGGCGAACCACTACAACATCAACTTGTAGAGCAGATTTATCAAAACGATCGTATTCAGAAAGTTTTAAATCTTTACGGCCCCTCTGAAGATACGACCTATTCCACATTTACTCAAGTAAATAGAGATAGCAACGTCACTATCGGCCGTCCGATCGCCAATACAGAAATTTATTTACTTGATCCTAAGTTGCAACCAGTACCAATTGGCATACCAGGAGAAATTTATATTGGTGGTGCTGGTTTAGCTAGAGGTTATCTAAACCGACCAGAGTTAACAAAAGAGCGGTTTATATCTAACCCCTTCCAAGGAAGCGGAGGAGCAGAAATTCTTCCTAGTCCTCGCCTTTATAAAACTGGAGATTTAGCTCGTTATTTACCAGATGGAAATTTAGAGTATTTGGGGCGAATCGATCATCAAGTTAAGATTAGAGGATTTCGGATTGAGTTAGGTGAAATTGAGAATGCCTTGCTTAAACATCCAGCAGTCCAGAAAATTGTAGTTTTGGCGAGAGAAGATAAACCACGTGTTCAACAATTGGTGGCTTATATTGTACTTTTACCAGACCAGAAACTTACAACTAGTGAACTGCGAAGCTATCTCAAAGAACTGTTACCAGAATATATGCTTCCTGGTGTTTTTATCTTCCTAGACACCTTACCACTTTTGCCTAACGGAAAAGTCAACCGTCGTGCTTTACCTATACCAGAAGCTTTACGTCCAACATTGACGACTAGTTATGAAATACCTCAGTCAAAAATTGAACAGCAGATAGCAAAGCTTTGGCAAGAGGTGCTACATCTCGAACAAGTGGGTATTCATGATAATTTCTTTGACCTTGGTGGACATTCGCTACTAATGATTCAAGTGAATCATAAATTGCGGTCAATTTTGCAGCGAGAGATATCAGTTGTCACCATGTTTCAGAACCCAACTATTTACTCACTGGCGCAATATTTAAGTCAACAGCGACAGCTTTCTTTTACAGGAACGCGCGATCGCACTCAAAAGCAAATTGAAGCTATTAACCGCCAAAAACAACAATTGAGTAAGCAAGGTAAAAAGATTTATGGTTAGCACTACACATAATGATGCTGTAGAAGGCATTGCCATCATTGGGATGGCAGGACGTTTTCCTGGTGCTAAAAATATTGCAGAATTTTGGCAGAATTTACAATCTGGTGTAGAGTCAATTTCTCTCTTCACAAATGAAGAGGTAGTATCTGACGGCATCGAGTCTGCGATCCTCAGCGATCGCAATTATGTAAAAGCCAGCGCCATCCTCAAAGATATCGATTTATTTGACGCGGCATTTTTTAGTTTTAATCCTAAAGAAGCAGAAATCACTGACCCACAACACCGAATTTTTTTAGAGTGTGCTTGGGAAGCATTAGAAAATGCTGGCTATGATTCTAATCGGTGTGACAGTCGGATCGGGGTTTATGCTGGTGCTAGCCTCAATAACTATTATTCATTAGATTTAAACCGCGATCCCATAGGATCGGCGCAATGCTACCAGACATTAATTGGTAATGATAAAGATTTTCTCACTACCCGTGTTTCTTACAAATTAAATCTCACTGGCCCAAGTATTACGATCCAAACAGCTTGTTCCACCTCATTAGTTGCAACAACACTTGCTTGTCAAAGTTTGTTGAATTATCAATGTGATATGGCTTTAGCTGGTGGGGTTTCTATCCACGTACCCCAGAAAACAGGTTATTTGCATGAACCAGGTGGAACACTATCTCCTGATGGTCATTGTCGTGCTTTTGATGCTAAAGCGCAGGGAACAATTATTGGTAATGGTGTGGGAGTTGTCCTCCTCAAGCGATTGAGCGATGCTTTAGCAGATGGTGACTGCATCCATGCCGTAATTAAAGGTTCAGCGATCAATAATGATGGCTCTGGTAAAGTTGGCTACACAGCACCTAGCGTCAATGGTCAAGCAGAGGTGATTGCCGAAGCCATGATGCTAGCAGGAGTTGAACCTGAGACAATCAACTATATTGAAGCTCATGGTACTGGTACAGCTTTAGGCGATCCTATTGAAATTGCCGCACTCTCGCAAGTCTTTCGTAGCAATACCAACAAAAAAGGCTTCTGTGCGATGCCTGCGGCGGGCGTGGCCATCGGTTCAGTCAAAACAAACATCGGTCATCTAGATGCAGCCGCGGGGATTTCAGGACTGATCAAAACAGTTTTAGCCCTAAAACATCAGCAAATACCACCCAGCTTAAATTTTGAAGAACCCAATCCTGAGATTGATTTTGCCAATAGTCCTTTTCACGTTAATACCAAGTTAGTAGAATGGAAGGCGGGAAGTACTGTTCGGCGTGCTGGTGTGAGTTCCTTGGGTATTGGTGGGACTAATGCTCATGTCATTCTAGAAGAAGCACCAGTGCTGAAACCTTCTAGCCCTTCGCGTTCTTGGCAGTTGTTGCTACTTTCTGCCAAAACTGAATCGGCTCTAGAAACTGCAACAGAGAATCTAGCTAATCACCTCCAACTACATCCTGATGTGAACTTAGCGAATATCGCGTATACCTTGCAAGTGGGACGTGCTGAATTCAATCATCGTCGCGTACTGGTGTGCCAAGATGTCGAAGATGTAGTCAGCACTTTACAGTTACAAGATTCGCAAAGAGTTTTTACTCGCCCAGTTGAAAATAGCGATCGCCCCCCCATCGTCTTCATGTTCCCTGGACAGGGCGCTCAGTATGTGGATATGGGTAAAGAACTTTACCAGACTGAACCGATTTTTCGGGAACAGGTCGATTTGTGCTGTCAATTGCTGCAACCACATTTGGGGTTGGATCTGCGATCGCAGATTTATCCCAACGAGTCTGAGTCAGAAGCCGCAGCCGAAAAACTGCAACAAACTGACATTACCCAACCTGCATTGTTTGTCATAGAATACGCTTTAGCTCAATTGTGGATGTCATGGGGCATTTCTCCCCAGGCGATGATTGGACACAGCATCGGGGAATATGTTGCCGCTTGTTTAGCTGGTGTTATGTCTCTTGGCGATGCTTTGGCTATAGTCGCTGCTCGTGGGCGATTAATGCAACAACTACCATCTGGTGCTATGCTCTCCGTACCTCTGCCAGAAGAAGAAGTTGTAGCTCTACTAGATGAAAATTTATCCCTCGCGGCCAGCAATGCACCAGCCTTGTGTGTGGTTTCGGGAACCCACGATGCTATAGATGCATTTCAACACAAGCTGCAAGATCGAGGTATAGACTGCCGCCGTCTCCATACTTCCCATGCCTTTCATTCCCCAATGATGGAACCCATATTAGAGGCATTCCAGAAAGAAGTAAGCAAAGTCAAATTACATCCTCCAAAAATTCCCTTTGTTTCTAATGTCACAGGAACCTGGATTACAGCAGAGCAAGCTACAGATTCAAATTACTGGGCAAAACATTTACGGCAAACAGTGCGGTTTGCAGCAGGCATTGATACATTGTTGCAAGAGCCAAATCGCATCCTACTAGAAGTTGGGCCAGGACGCACTTTATGTACCTTTACTAAAAAGCATTTAGATTCCCCAGGATTATCATCATTACGGCATCCTCAAGAAAAACAGTCGGATCTTAGATTCTTATTGAACACATTAGGTAAACTCTGGTTGTATGGAGTACAAATAGATTGGTCAAAATTCTACACCAACGAGTATCGTCATCGTCTTGCCCTGCCAACATATCCCTTTGAGCGACAGCGTTACTGGATTGAACCCGAAAAACTTTCACCTTTAACAAAAGGACACCTCCAACAAAAACCAACAGCACTAGAAATTTGGAAATCTTTGGTAGAAGTTAGTCAGTTCCAAGCAAGTGAAGGAATCTCTAAATTTGACAATCACACTTATCTAGCGAACAAACAGTGCTTGGAACATTTATGTACCGCCTACATGAATCTTGCTTTAAGGCGCTTAGGTGCATTCAACAAGGCATCACAGAACTATTCTCTTGAGGAGTTGTTTGAGCAATGTCAAATTATTCCTCGCTACCGACAACTATTGTGTCGCTGGCTGGATGTCTTAGCAGAGCGAGGCCACTTAAAGCAAGATGGGGAACTCTTTACAAACCTTCTGCCATTGCCAGCAGACTCTATTGATAGTTTAGTAAAAGAATTCAGAATTAGATGGGCTGATACACCTCAACAGATAGAACTCGTCCAGAACTATGGTGAAAATCTGGCAGACATACTTATTGGTGAAAAAGAACCATTAGAGTTATATGCTGCTATCTTAGCCAAGGAAGGAAAAATTTCTCGGCAAAACTTGCCCGCAGATGTCTACTATAACGCCATTATCCAAGCGAGTCTTGAGACTGTAATAAAGTCATTACCATCCAAGGTAAATCTCAGAATCTTAGAAATTGGGGGTGGAACTGGTATTACCACCGCAGAATTGCTACCTATATTGCCATCCCAGCAAACCAATTACACCTTTACTGATGTAGGCAGTTTTTTCCTAACCGAAGCTGAAAAGAAATTTAGCGCCTATCCATTTGTTGAATATCAGTTACTAAACATTGAGCAGCCTCCATTTGAGCAAGGGTACAAAAACCACAGCTTTGATGTAGTAGTAGCTGTAAATGTGCTGCATGTGACTCAGGATATAGGAAAAACTCTTGAGCATATACGCTCTTTATTAGCTCCTGAAGGTCTGTTATTAATCCAAGAGATAACGCAACCTCAATTAGACTTCGACATGATTGATGGTCTGTTGATGAATCCCTTAGAGGATAAACAACGAAGTAGAGGTAATCCCTTTTTATCAGAAAAACAGTGGCAAGAAGCTCTACATAATCATGGGTTTGTTGAGGTAGCGGCTTTTTCTGAAACTGATGCTTTTGGACAATATGTTTTCGTCGCTCAAGCTTCTGCGTCAACAACATTACTCGCAGCTTCAGCATTTACTGTAACCGTTGAGCAAATAGATGCTGAAAACAAATCTCAAGTTTCATCACACGAAAAACGAGACATTTCTGACTGGTTTTATATGCCATCTTGGAAACGTTTAATGCCGCCTCAGCCGTTTAACTCAAAGCTTCAGTCAACTCAGGCAGGGTGTTGGTTAATATTTATCGATGAGTGCGGCTTGGGTGATAAAATCGTGCAACGACTTATCCTTGAGGGTAACAATGCAATTATCGTCAGAATAGGAAAGCAATTTAGTAGTGAAATAGTATCTGAGCAACGCGTATATACTATAAATCCTCAACGACAGGATGACTACTATGCCTTAATCAAAGAACTTAGTGCATTGGAGTTGACTCCAAACAAAACTTTACATTTGTGGAATCTTACATCGAACAGTCACACAGAATTAACAATTGAGTCCCTTGAAAGGTGTGAAACTCTGGGCTTTTACAGTCTGATATTTTTAGCACAAGCACTTGCAGAACAGCAAAGTCTAACAAATCCTATGCAAATTGAAATTGTGTCAAACAATTTGCAAGAAGTAACAGGCTCAGAGGTGTTAGACCCAGGTAAGGCTTTTGTATTAGGCCCGTGTAAAGTCATTCAGCAAGAGTATCCGAATATCACCTGTCGTAGCATTGATATCGTAATTCCTGAAACAGAAAATTGGCAACAAGAAAAACTTGTAAATCAGCTACTAGCAGAATTCACAATTCAGTCGTCAGACCGTGTTGTGGCATATCGTGGAAATTATCGCTGGGTGCAAACTTTTGAACCCATCCGCTTGGATAAAGTAGTCGAAGCAAAACCCCAATTAAGGGTAAAGGGAGTTTATCTGATTACGGGTGGATTAGGAGGAGTTGGTCTTTTCAATGCAGAATATCTAGCGAAGACTGTACAAGCAAAACTCATACTGATAGGACGTTCAGATTTTCCTAACCGAGATGAGTGGTTACAATGGCTATCAGATTATGGTGAACAAGATAGCATCAGCCGTAAAATCCAGAAATTACAAGAACTTGAGGCGTTGGGTACAGAAGTTTTAGTGCTGAAAGCTGACGTTACCAATCGAGAACAAATGGAAGCAGCAATTACTCACGCAAAGAATCGATTTGGTCAGATTAACGGGGTAATTCATAATGCTCTAGAAGACAAAAAAGAATTAATTGCACAAAAAAAATTAGAAATAGGAAGAGTTGTTTTTACACCTAAAATAATCGGGACAATAATACTCAATAATTTTTTCAAAGATGCTGAGTTAGATTTCTTTGTAATGACTTCATCACAAGCAGCAGTTCTAGGCGGAATTGGGCTAGTAGAATATACTGCAAAAAATGCCTTTCTTGATGCTTTTGCTTACTATAGTGCCTCTAAATATGGCAAGTTTATTGAATCCATAAACTGGGATATATGGAATACTCCAGAATGGATTGCTAAAACAGAGTTATACCGTGTATCAGGATTAAAACTTGAAGAGACAGGATTAACCCTTGAAGAGGGTATGGAGGCCTTTGAGCGTATTCTATTTTGTAGCATAATGCCTCAGATAGTGGTATCAAAAAGCGATTTTCATAACCTGATTAATCGTAATTTGATTAACCTAAAAGATACTCTAAATTCATTAGAAGAGGAAACTAATAAGGTTATTCAAGTCAAAAAAACTCACTCTCGTCCCAACCTGAGAAATACATATATCGCTCCACGTAGTGAGATTGAGCGCACTCTGGCTGACATCTGGCAGGAAATTTTTAGTATTGAACAGATAGGAATTTATGATAATTTTTTTGAGTTGGGAGGAGACTCTTTACTTGCCACTATTGTGATTTCTCGACTCCGTAAAACTCTCGATATAGAACTGCCTTATAAACGTTTCTTCGATGAACCAACTATAGCTAAGTTAGCTTTAGTAATTGAAGAAATTTTCATAGAAGAGTTAGAAAAATTGCCTGAAGATGAAGCACAGTTGATTTGAGAAAGCAAAAAAATGATGTGCAATTGTCAAACTAGACAGTAAAAGTTAGTTCGTTCAGGATATTAATCATGAAAATTCAAGTTATTGGAGTTGTCGGAGCCGGTGTTATGGGAATAGGAGTCGCCCAAAACCTCGCTCAAACTGGCCATCAAGTAATACTCGTAGATATTTTTGAAGATATCCTGGATAAAGCTAAACAGGAAATCAGGAATAATATCCGCTTTCAGGGTTTTTTCAAAAAAAGTGACAAAACGGAAACTCCAGATAGTATCCTCAAGAAAATTGAGTTTTCTACAAACTATAATTTTCTAGAAAATGTAGATTTTTTAGTAGAAAATGTCACCGAAAAATGGGATATTAAAAGAGAGGTTTATCACCTAATCGATTCTATTTGTCCAGCAGATTGTGTATTCGCAGCTAACACATCAGCTATTCCCATTACTCGTATTGCTTCAGTTAGCAAACGTGCTGATAAAATTGTTGGTATCCACTTTATGAATCCTGTACCAATGAAGCCAATGGTAGAGATGATTCGTGGATATCATACCTCTGAGACAACAATTGAGACAGCAAAACAAATGCTGACTCAAATGGGTAAAGAATGCATAATTGTTAATGATTCACCAGGTTTTGTTTCTAACCGTGTGTTGATGTTAACTATTAACGAGGCTGTTTTTTTATTGCAGGAGCAAGTTGCTACAGCAGAAGATGTGGACAAGATTTTTAAAGGCTGTTTTGGTCACAAAATGGGGCCTTTAGAAACAGCAGATTTAATTGGACTAGACACAATTTTATTTTCTATCGAAGTCTTGTACGAAAACTTTAACGATAGCAAATACAGACCATGCCCTTTACTCAAAAAAATGGTGGATGCAGGGCTGCATGGTAAAAAAAGTGGTAAAGGTTTTTACGTATATCAATAAATAGACTAATGAGTGAAATTCAAGCTAAAATCAAAACTTTTCTGTCAAAATTTTTCGGCAATCATGATTTACAATCAGATGAAGACATTTTTGCTCTAGGTTTTGTCAATTCTATGTTCGCTATGCAGCTTGTTTTATTTGTAGAGCAAGAGTTTCAGATTGCGATTGAAAACGAGGACTTAGAATTTGAAAATTTCCGCACAATCAACTCTATCGCCAATTTAATTACACGTAAAACTGCTATTTTCGTGCAGTCATAAAATATAAATTGCTATTTTATGTGGCAGAAATGGTATTATGAAACTGGAACTTTCTACTCAACAAAAAAACGCTAAAGCTGAATATAGAGCTTTTGTTAATCAGGAAATATGCCCTGATGCTGGCGAATGGGATAAGAAAGAATTTACCCCGCCAGAACTAATTAAGAAAATAGCTAAACGTGGTTTTCTCGGTGCCATATTATCCCAAGAATATGGCGGGCAAGGAATGGACATGATTACCTATGGCATTCTCAACGAGGAAATTGGACGGGGATGTTCTTCTGTCCGAAGTTTGTTGACAGTTCACAACATGGTTGCTCATGGTTTGTGTAAATGGGGTAATAAATCTCAAAAACAGTATTGGCTTCCTAAATTTGCATCTGGTGAAACTATTGCTGCTTTTGCGTTAAGCGAGCCGAATGTAGGTAGCGATGCTAAAAGTGTAGAAACAACAGCAACACTTGCTGGTGATGCTTATGTCTTAAATGGGCAAAAGAAATGGATTACTTACGGACAAATAGCAGATATATTTTTAGTCTTTGCTAAATGCGAGGGTAAACCCACTGCTTTTTTAGTTCAAAAAAATAGTCCTGGACTGTCAGTAAAACCAATATCTGGGCTTTTAGGTGTTAGGGCTTCAATGTCAGCAGAATTACACTTTAATAACTGTCAGGTTTCTTTAGAAAATTTAGTAGGTAAATTAGGTTTTGGATTTTCCTATATTGCTGCTACTGCACTTGATTATGGTAGATATAGTGTGGCTTCAGGTTGTGTAGGTATTGCTCAAGCTTGTTTAGAAGCTTGTATCAAATACACAAGCGAACGAAAACAGTTTGGCGTTTATCTGAAAGAACATCAATTAATCCGCCAAATAATTAGCCAGATGGTAACTAACGTGAAAGCAGCAAGACTGTTATGTTATCAAGCTGCTTATCTCAAAGATATTAACGATCCCAACTCAATTATGGAGACTTCTATTGCTAAGTACTTTGCATCTACAACTGCTACCAAAATAGCAAATGATGCCGTGCAAATTCATGGTGGCAATGGTTGTAGTAGTGAATACCCAGTTGAAAGGTATTTACGCGACTCTAAAATTATGGAAATCATTGAAGGTAGTACTCAAATTCAAGAAATTACTATCGCCGATTCAGGTTATCAAGATTATCTTTTGGCAAATGTTTCTACTGGCTTAGAAAAGAAATTAGCAGAGAGAAGTTAATATATGATTAGTACTGAAGAACAAGACGTAAATAGTAAGCAAAAAGACAAAAAAGTTATTAAATGTGTCGTTTGGGATTTAGATAATACCATCTGGCATGGAGTTTTGCTAGAAGATGAGAAAGTTTCTCTAGTAAAAAATATAGTAGATATTATTCATACTTTAGATAGTCGTGGTATCATACAATCTATAGCTAGTAAAAATGAACGAGCTATAGCAATAGCTAAACTAGAAGAATTTGGGTTAAGAGAGTATTTTTTATATCCACAAATAAATTGGAATTCTAAGGCTGCTTCTCTCAAAGAAATTGCTAATATACTTAATATTGGAACTGATGCGATCGCATTCATTGATGACCAATTATTTGAGCTAGAAGAAGTAAAATTTTCTTTGCCAGAAATCCTCTGTATAAATGCAGATAAGATCGGAAATATTTTAGATATGCCTGTCATGAATCCTCGGTTTATTACGGAAGATTCACGAATTAGAAGGTTGATGTATATTAGTGATATTGAACGTCAAAATGCAGAGAAAGAATTTGTTGGCACAGCAGACGAATTTTTAGCTACTCTCAATATGAATTTCACTATCTCATCTGCCAAAGAAGAAGACTTACAGCGGGCAGAAGAGTTAACACTACGAACTAACCAATTAAATACAACTGGTTATACCTACTCTTACGATGAACTCAATCATTTTCGCCAATCAGACAACCATAAACTACTGATTGCAAGTCTGGAAGATAAGTATGGTAGCTACGGAAAGATAGGTTTAGTTCTAATCGAATGCCAGCCTAATTCATGGACAATAAAGCTGTTGCTAATGTCTTGTCGCGTCATGTCTAGAGGAGTTGGGACAATAATGATGAATCATATTATGAGTATGGCTAAAAGTAATAATGTCCGTCTTGTGGCAGAGTTTGTACCAAACGATCGCAACAGAATGATGTATGTATCTTATAAATTTGCTGGGTTTAAAGAAATTGCTAATAATAGCGGTTCAGTTATTTTAGAAAATGATTTGAGTAGGATTCAGCCTGTACCTTCTTATGTAGAATTCCAAGTAATTACTTAATTATAAGGATGAGATTATGGATAGCAAAGCAGATGAAATTATTAAACGACGTTCTCAACTCTCACCTGCTAAACAAGCAATTTTAGAAAAGCGCTTACAAGGTAAGCACAAGCCTGACACTCAACAAATTGAACGAGTTTCACGAGATTTAGAATTACCCCTATCTTTTGCCCAGCAGAGATTGTGGTTTTTGCATCAATTAGAGCCAAATTCATATACTTATAACGATCATGGCGCAATATTATTACAAGGTTCACTCAATATAAAAGCTTTAAAGCAAAGCATTAATGAAATAGTGCGAAGACATGAAATTTGGCGAACCAGTTTCCAAATTGTCAATGGACAACCAGTTCAAATTATTGCTCCTGCTTTAGAGATACCCTTACCAATAATAGATTTACAAGATTTACCTAATACTAAACATGAAGCAGAAATCCAAAGGTTAAGACTAGAAAATTATCAACAACCATTTGATTTAGCACAGGCTCCCTTATTACGCTTGACTCTTTTACAGTTGAAAACTAGGGAATATGTACTGTTGCTAACGATACATCATATTATCATTGACGGTTGGTCACAAGGAGTGTTTCTCCGAGAATTGTCAGTACTTTATGAAGCCTTTTCTAGTGGTAAGCCTTCACCACTTATGGAGATTAATATTCAGTATGCAGATTTTGCTAGTTGGCAACAAAATTGGTTACAGGGTGAGGTACTTGATACCTTGCTTACATACTGGAAAAAGCAATTGGGAGATAAGTTACCAGTTTTAAAATTACCTACGAGTCGCCAACTATCAAAAAATAAAACCTTTCAGGAGGGCAGGGAAACTTTGATGATTTCTAAGACATTATCCCAAGAAATTAAGAACTTAGGTGATAGTCTTGGAACAACATTATTTATGACTCTACTCGGAGCATTTAAGGTTTTACTATATTGCTATACAGGTGAAAAAGATATTGTTATTGGTACTGATATTGCGAATCGTAATCTAATTGAAATAGAGAATTTAATTGGTTTTTTTGTTAATCAATTGGTGTTACGTAGTTCTCTATTGGAAAATCAAACCTTTAACGATTTTTTGCAGCAAGTACGTAAAGTATGCCTCGAATCTTATGCTCACCAAGATTTACCATTTGAGAAATTAGTTAGCGCTCTTAATCCTCAAAGAGAATTAAACCAAACTCCTATATTTCAAGTCAAGTTTATCCTTCCCAGTACTCCTACAGATACTTTAGAAATTTCAGATTTAACTTTCACTCGTTTAGATTTATTAGTAAATACGGTAGCAAGATTTGATCTTCTTCTAGAAATAACTAATACAGAGCTAGGAATAGTTGGTTTATTTAAATATAACAAAGACTTGTTTGATTCTATTAGTATTAGCAGATTAGTAAAGAATTTTGAGATAATTTTATCTCAAATTATTATAGACCATAATATCAAATTAAATCAACTGAAAGAAATTCTAATTAATTTAGATAAAGAATATCAATTAAATGAAGAACGAAAGCGAAAAGAAGAGTATAAACAAAAGTTAAGCAGAGTCAAGCGAAAAATAATTAAACCATAACCGAAATTGATTAAAGAAATGAAACAGGTAAAAACAACTAACTATAATTCTCAGCATAAATTCCCTAAAGTTGCTAGAAAATCTATCAATTTACAAACTGAACTAATCACAATAGATAATTTTGGAGATGAGCAAACTCTACCGTTAGTTATACAACCATGCGTACCTGATATAGATATCGCAGATTGGGCGGGGGAAAATCGGGAATTTATAGATACGAATTTAATTAAATATGGTGCTATCCTTTTCAAAGGATTTAGTATTACTACAGCAGCCGCATTTGAAAGATTTGGTCTAGCAGTTTGCTCAGAACTATTCAATGAGAATGGTGAACACCCTCGCCAAACGTTAAGTGGTAAAGTTTATACTCCAGTTTTTTACCCTGCTGAAAGCAAGTTGTTGTGGCATAACGAGAACTCTTTTAATCATCGCTGGCCTATAAAAATTTTGTTTGGCTGTTGTCAACCTGCACAGCAAGGAGGAGAAACCCCAATCGTTGATAGTCGTAGGGTATTTCAACTTATTGAACCCAAGATTAGGGAAACATTTGTTGAAAAGCAAGTTATGTATGTTCGTAATTATGGAAACGGATTAGGGTTGGACTGGCAAACGGTTTTTCAGACTCAAAGTAAAGCTGATGTAGAAAAGCTTTGTCAAAATAATTTAATTGATTTTGAATGGAAAAACGATGGTGGATTAAGAACTATTTCTATTCGCCCAGCTGTAATTAAGCATCCTCAAACAGGTGAAATTTCTTGGTTTAATCAAGCGCAACATTGGCATTTAGCTTGTTTAGATACACAAACCCGCGAGTCGCTAATTTCATCTTTTAAGGAAGAAGATTTGCCCCGAAATTGCTTTTACGGAGATGGTACTCCTATTGAAGACTCTACAATGGTTGATATTTGTGGGGTATATCAGAGATTAGAAGTATGTTTTCCTTGGGAACAAGGTGACATATTATTACTGGACAATATGTTAACTGCTCATGCACGCAATCCTTATGTGGGAGAACGCAAGTTATTTGTTGCGATGAGCGAACTTATGAGTTTTAGTAACCTTTAAATTGGGGTTAAACATTTAAAATGCAAGAGACAATTCAAGGTTTTCCACTATCTCCTCAGCAAAAGCATCTTTGGTTACTACAACAGGGTAGTAATTTGTATATATCTCAATGCGCTATCCTGATTGAAGGAAATATAGAAGTAAATATACTAGAAGAAGCATTAAACAAAGTTATTGCTAGAAATGAAATTCTCCGCACAAATTTTCATCGCCCGCGTGGGTTGAAAGTACCTATTCAGGTAATAGAAGCTAATACTAATGTATTTTTAAGTGAGTATTTTTTAGAAAATAATTGTTCTCCAGAGGAAGAGATAGAAGCACTTTTAGAACAAAGAAGGCAACAGTCTGTCAATTTACAGGAAGGGCAATTATTAAAAGTCGAATTGGTAAAATGTTCATCAAAAAAATATGTTTTAGTTATAAACGTGCCATCTCTTTATGCAGACTCTAAAACATTGAAAAATCTAGTTAATGAAATTAGCCAGTGTTACGCTGCATGTTTGCAAAATACAGAACTAGATGAAGAAGCACTACAGTATGCTGATATCGCTACATGGCAAAATGAATTACTTGAGGTGGAGGAAACTACAACAAGTAAAAATCACTGGCAGCAAGTAGATTTTTCGACCTTAGATAGCTTAAAGCTTCCTTTTGAGAATTGTATTTCTAAAGAATCGGAATTTGAACCTCAATTTATTAAGTTAGCAATTCACAGCGATTTACTAATTAAAATTGAAGAAATTGTCCAAAAACATCAAATTTCAATAGATACATTTTTCCTTACTTGCTGGCAAATTCTACTTTGGCGTCTGACTAGGCAATCAAATTTAATTATAGGTTTAGGTTGTGATGGTCGAAATTATGAAGAATTAAAGCCAGCATTAGGTTTATTTGCCAAATATTTACCACTTGCTTATAATCTGCAAGAAAATGATACATTTAGTGATACCTTAATACAGGTTAACAACTTAACAGATGAAATCCTTGAATGGCAGGATAGCTTTAGTTGGGAGGTATTTTATAAAACAAATGTAGATGATATAGATCAGTCATTTTTGCCATTTTGTTTTGATTTTGAAGAAATAGCAACTAATTATTATGCTCCTGAAGTATCATTTTCAATTCATCAATATTACGTCTGCTTTGACCGATTTAAACTAAAACTTTCTTGTGTAAGAACACAAAATGATATCAAATTAGAATTTCACTATGATGCAAAAGTTTTCCATAAAGAAGATATTCAATGTTTGGTAAATCAATGGGAAACTTTGTTAACAAGTGTTATTAACAATCCATCTGTAGCGATATCACGATTAGATATTCTCAGCGAACAAGAACGGGAAGAACTCTTAGTTACATTCAACAACACTAAAACAGCAGAGCTACAATACGAATGTATTCACCATTGCTTTGAACAGCAGTGCGATCGCACGCCAGATAACATTGCTATTGTTTATACAAATCAGCGACTTACCTACCGAGAATTAAACACTCGTGCGAACCAACTAGCTCATTACCTACAACAATTAGGTGTGAAACCAGATGTGATGGTAGGACTTTGTGTAGAGCGATCGCCTTTAATGCTGATTGGACTTTTAGCTATCTTAAAAGCTGGTGGTGCTTATGTACCAATTGATCCTAGCTATCCCTTAGAAAGAAAAACTTTTATCCTCAACGATTCTCAAATGCCAGTGCTGCTGACTAAACAGCATTTAATCACAGATTTGGCTACCAATGAAATTCAAGTAATTTGTATAGATAATGATTGGCAAGCTATAAACCAACAAGAAATTACAAATCCAATTACTACAACAAGCGAATTAAATTTAGCTTACGTTATTTACACCTCCGGTTCCACTGGTAAACCCAAAGGAACTCTAATTAGCCATCAAGGATTACTTAACTATTTAAGTTGGTGTACCCAAACATATCCAGTGCAAGAAGGAGTCGGAACTTTAGTTCACTCACCTTTAGGTTTTGACTTAACAATCACCAGTATTTTTTCACCTTTATTAGTTGGTCGGACAGTACAATTACTATCAGAAGAACAAGGTATTGAAACTCTTTCTCAAGCTTTAAAGAAAAGCTCGAATTTAAGTTTGGTGAAAATTACCCCCGCTCACTTGGATTTGCTGAAGCAACAGTTATCTAAAGAAGAGATCGCAAATAAAACCAGAGCTTTTATTATTGGTGGGGAAAATTTATTAGCCCAAAGCATCACCTTCTGGCAAGATGTGGCTCCAGAGACAATATTAGTAAACGAATATGGCCCCACAGAGACGGTGGTAGGCTGTTGTGTTTATCAGGTTCCAGTGGGGAAACATTCTACAGGTTCAATACCCATTGGGAAAGCGATCGCTAATACCCAGTTGTACATTTTAGACGAATATTTGCAACCAGTTCCAAAGGGTGTACCCGGTGAATTGCACATTGGCGGACTTGGATTAGCTAGAGGCTATTTAAACCAAGCTGAATTAACAGCCTTTAAATTTATCCCCAATCCCTTCAGCAAGAAAGAGGGCGATCGCCTTTACAAAACGGGTGATTTAACCCGCTATTTACCAAGTGGAGATATTGAATATATCGGTAGAATTGATAACCAAATAAAAGTTCGCGGGTTCCGCATTGAATTGGGAGAAATTGAAGCGGTTATAAGTCAACACCCCGTAGTACGAGAAAGTGTAGTAGTCAGCGAAGAATCGGTAAATTCTCAACGTATAATTGCATATATAGTTTTTCAAAAAAACCAAACCCTGGCAATTCCTGAACTACGTAGCTTTTTAGAGTCAAAGTTACCAAGTTATATGGTGCCATCTGCTTTTGTAATCCTAGAAGCACTACCACTAACATCTAATGGTAAGGTTGACCGGAAAGCCCTTCCTGCACCAGAATTAACAGATGTATCATCATCTAATATAGTCCCTCCCTCCACACTAATTGATAATTTACTAGCAGGTATTTGGGCAGAAGTACTTAGTTTAGACAAAGTAGGTATTAATAATAATTTCTTTACTTTGGGAGGACATTCTTTAATGGCCACTCGCGTAATGTCCCAAATCCGGCAAGTATTTAAAGTAGAGCTTCCTTTACCTTATTTATTTGAAAAACCAACAATCGCAGAGCTAGCAAAAGAAATTGAAAAAGCGATTAAGGTAAACTCAGGAGTTGAAGCAACGAATATTGAGCGGATTGTGCGATCGCACCAATTACCGTTATCATTTGCTCAACAACGACTGTGGTTCTTAGCTCAATTAGAACCAGACAGCCCATTCTACAATACTCCTGCTGCTGTTCGCCTAGAAGGACAGTTGAATGTAGAAGCACTACAACAAAGTTTTAACGAAATCATTAATCGTCATGAAGTACTGCGAACCAATTTCCAAACCAGAGATGGGCAACCAGTAGCTATCATTGCTGAAGAAAAATCTTTAACATTACAAATATTCGATATTAGCAAGCTACCTGCAAATCAACAAGAAGCCGAAATTAAACAACAAGCTGCACAAGAAGCACAACAATCTTTTGATATTAGCAACGACCATCTACTGAGAGTAAAACTATTACGTCTTGGTGAGCAAGAACATATTGTGTTACTGACAATGCACCATATAGTCTCTGATGGTTGGTCAATAGGCTTATTGGTACAGGAATTGGCAACACTTTATCAAGCCTTCTGTAATGGAGAACCTTCACTATTATCTGAACTAGCAATACAGTATGTAGACTTCGCAGCTTGGCAACGACAATGGTTGCAAGGAGAAGTACTCGAAACTCAAATATCTTATTGGCTTAAGCACTTAGAGAACGCACCAAAAGTATTAGAGTTACCCACAGATTATCCAAGACCAGCAATTCAAACTTTCCGGGGTGCGACCTACTCATTTAAGTTATCTCCAGAATTATCTGCATCCTTAAATAAATTAAGTCAGCAGCAGGGAAGCACTTTATTTATGACCCTGTTGGCAGGTTTTCAAACACTGCTATGGCGTTATACAGGTAGCGAAGATATTGTGGTCGGTTCGCCCATCGCTAACCGCAACCGAATAGAAATAGAACGATTAATTGGATTTTTTGTCAATACCCTGATATTGAGAACTAACTTAGCAGGAAATCCCAGCTTTGAAGAACTACTAAAGAGGGTGCGGGAAGTCGCGTTAGGAGCTTATGCACATCAGGATTTGCCTTTTGAATTGTTAGTTGAGCAGCTGCAACCACAGCGAGACTTAAGTCATACACCATTATTTCAAGTGATGTTTGTGCTTCAGAATGCACCAATGTCTGCGTTAGAGTTGTCTGGTTTGACTTTAACCCCATTAGAAAGCAATAGTGATAGCGCCAAGTTTGATTTAAATCTACAAATGACAGAAAGAGAGGAGGGGTTACTTGGAAGTATAGAATACAATACTGATTTATTTGAGGAAAATACAATACATCGGATGGCGAGTCATTTACAAACGTTGTTTGAAGGAATTGTTGCTAATCCGCAGCAGCGTTTGTCAGAGTTACCACTGTTAAGTGAATCTGAACAATATCAATTGTTGTGGGAGTGGAATGATACAGAAGTTGAGTATCCTGAAGATAAGTGCATTCATCAATTATTTGAAACTCAAGTAGAACTTACACCTGATGCGATCGCAGTGGTGTTTGAAGATGAGCAATTAAGCTATCGTGAGTTAAATACCAGAGCAAATCAACTAGCGCATTACTTGCAACAGCTAGGAGTAAAATCAGAAGTATTAGTCGGGATTTGTGTAGAGCGATCGCTCGATATGGTCATCGGACTATTAGCCATCCTAAAAGCAGGTGGCGCATACATACCAATAGACCCCAACTATCCCCAAGAACGCATTGCATTTGTACTAGAAGACACTCAAACACCAGTATTACTCACTCAAGCCTCACTACTAGAAACAATACCCCACCACAAAGCTCAAGTCATTTGTTTAGATACCGATTGGCATCTCATCGCCCAACAAAGCCAGGAAAATTTATTTACTCAAATAACCCCCGACAACCTCGCTTATGTCATCTATACCTCTGGTTCAACAGGTAAACCAAAAGGTGTAATGATTAAACACGCAAACACAGTTGCAATGTTGGATTGGGCAAAACAAACCTTTACAATTGAAGCTTTGCAAGGAGTTTTAGCATCAACCTCAATTTGCTTCGACCTTTCAGTGTTCGAGTTATTTGTTCCTCTGTGTTGCGGCGGCAAGGTGATTCTAATGGAGAACGCACTATATTTACCAACTCTGCCAACAGCCCAAAATGTAACCCTAATAAATACTGTCCCAAGTGTGATTTCACAGTTATTGAGAACTAATAGCATTCCGGCTTCAGTCCAAACAATCAATGTTGCAGGTGAACCACTTCATCATCATCTCGTACAACAACTTTATCAGCAGGAGAATATACAACAGGTATTTAACTTATATGGCCCTTCTGAAGATACAACTTATTCAACATTTGCCCTTCTAGACAAAGATACTAGCAATATTCCACCGATTGGTCGCCCGATTCACAACACGCAGATTTATTTGTTAGATCAAAATTTACAACCTGTTCCTGTGGGTGTAACTGGGATGTTGTATATTGGTGGTGCAGGTTTATCGCGTGGTTATCTCAACAAACCAGAACTGACGGCCGAACGATTTATTCCCAATCCTTACACGCAGCTAGCAGGGGAAAGGTTATATCAAACTGGGGATTTAGGGCGCTATTTACCAAATGGAGAGATTGAGTATATTGGGCGCATTGACTATCAAGTAAAAGTACGTGGTTTCCGTATTGAACTCTTAGAAATTGAAGCACTGATTATTGAGCATCCTGAAGTCCGAGAGGCTGTAGTTACGGTTGATTCTTCGGAAACAGATTCTCAGCGAATAGTTGCTCATGTAGTTCCGAACTCAGAGCAAACACTAACTATTTCTCAACTGCGCGATTTTTTAGAGGCAAAGTTACCAAACTATATGGTACCAACTGCTTTTGTCTTTTTGGAGTCACTACCATTAACTCCTAATGGCAAGATTGACCGGAAGGCGCTCAAACCTCCTGATACAGCAAGACCTGAAGACCAAGAGATAGTAGCACCTCGCAATTTATTAGAAGCCAAACTAGCTGGAATTTGGGCAGGCGTGCTTGGTGTGGATAAAGTAGGTATTTTCGATAACTTTTTTGAATTAGGTGGAGATTCTATTCTTGCCATTGTAGTTATCACCAGAGCCAACCAAGCTGGTCTAAAACTTACAGTTAAGCAGTTATTTCAACATCAAACAGTTGTTGGTTTGGCAAGTGTGGCAGTTACAAAAAATATAAACCACGCCGAACAAGAACTCATCACAGGTTTAGCCTCTCTTACACCAATACAATACTGGTTTTTTGAACAGAATTTACTTGAACCCCACCACTGGAATCAAGCAGTTTTACTAGAAGTTAAACAAGTTATTGACCTAGCTTTATTAGAAAAATCTGTACAGGAACTACAGTTACACCATGATGCTCTTCGCTTACGTTTTGAGCCAACCGAGTCTGGCTGGCAGCAGATTATCGCCAGCCCTGATGCAGAATTACCTTTAATAAATTTTGATTTCTCTGCACTATCAGCAAGCGAACAAAAACTAGCCATCGAAACAGCTGCTACCAAATTGCAAGCCAGTCTTAACCTCTCAACAGGCCCATTGATGCGAGTTGCTCTATTCAACTTAGGGCGGGGATCAAGTCGTCTGTTAATCCTTATTCACCATTTAGCTGTAGATGGCGTTTCTTGGCGGATTTTACTGGAAGACTTGGAGACAACATACCAGCTGATGAACCAAGGCAAAAAGGTAGAATTACCAGCCAAAACAACTTCGTTTAAATACTGGTCTAAATGTCTACAGGAATATGCACAATCATCCACCTTCCAACAAGAATGGGACTATTGGCTGAGAGAGTCTTGGCAAAAAATTGCTCCTTTACCAGTAGATTTTTCTGATGGCGACAATACAGTAGCCTCGACTCTAAATATCTCAATTTGTCTGACATTAGAACAGACTCAAGCCTTGCTAAAAGAAGTACCAAAAGCTTATAATACACAAATAAATGATGTCTTGCTCACAGCACTAGTACAAGCTTTTTCTCAATGGACTGGCAATAATTCTCTATTACTAGCTCTGGAAGGTCATGGGCGAGAAGAAATTTTCGATGATGTCGATTTGTCGCGTACAGTCGGTTGGTTTACCTCTGTTTTTCCTGTATTGTTAGATTTAGGAAAAACGTCTCATCCCTTAGAGGCTTTGAAAGCGATAAAAGAGCAACTGCGGGGTATTCCAAATAAGGGAATAGGCTATGGTGTCCTACGTTACCTTAGTCAGGATATTGCGAGAGTTAAGTTATTGCGATCGCTTCCACAAGCTGAAGTGGTCTTTAATTACTTAGGTCAGTTCGATCAAACATTTTCAGACTCATCAATATTTAAAATCTCTCAAGACTCCCAAGGACAAACGCGCAGTTCGCGGAATCAGGAGAGCTATATGCTAAGTATTGACGCTTTGGTAATTGATAACCAGTTGAGAATAGATTGGACTTACAGCGAAAGAATACATCAACGAAGCACTATTGAACGATTAGCCCAAGAGTTTTTAAAAGCATTGCAAGTACTCGTGACTCATTGTCAATCTTCTGAAGTCAGGGTATATACACCTTCTGACTTTCCAGAAGCAGAATTAAGTCAACAAGACCTCGAACGGTTTTTAAGAAAAATTAACTGAGAGAGTAAAAATAAAATGAGAGAAAACATCCAAGATATATACCCGCTATCTCCAATACAGCATGGTATGCTCTTTCACTGTTTGCACGCCCCTGAAATGGAATTATACCATGCACAGTCCGTCTACACTTTTAGCGGCAATCTGAATATTGATGCTTTTAAATACGCTTGGCAGCAAGTAGCAACCCGACACACAATCTTGCGTACTAGCTTCTATTGGGAAGAATTAGATAAACCATTACAAGTTGTGCATCAACAAGTAGAAGTGCCTGTAGACTACCAGGATTGGCAAGAACTCGATCCATTAGAACAACAAGAGCATTTAAAATCTTTTCTTGAGAGCGATCGCTTACGGCGTTTTGATTTTTCCCAAGCGCCTCTAATGCGTCTGACTATAATCCAAATTCAAGAACACACTTACTATCTTGTTTGGAGTAGCAACCTGCTCATTCTAGATGGTTGGTCATATCTACTGGTATTAAATGATGTGATTGAAATTTATGAAGCATATTGTCAGGGTCAAGATGCACCCTTAAGAAACGGCAGTTGCTTTAAAGACTACATCAAATGGTTGAAACAACAGGATTTATCTAAAGCAGAGGAGTTCTGGCGACAGCAACTCAATGGAGTAAAAGAGCCTACTCCCTTAACTAACCTATACCCAAACAACTTGTCCAATTTAGAAGAACGCTACGAGGATATACAAATCAGTTTATCGGAAGGAATTACAAGAAACCTAGATTCCTTAGCAAGGCAGCATCACCTGACCATGAATACAATAGTTCAGGGAGTTTGGGCTATACTCCTTAGTCACTACAGTGGCAAAAATAATGTAATTTATGGTTGTACTACTTCTGGTCGTCCAGTAGATTTAGAAGGTTCAGAGTCAATGGTGGGGGAAATGGTTAATACCTTACCAGTACATGTCAAGATAGATTTGGATGAGTATTTATTATCTTGGCTTCAGCAATTACAAACTCAATTGATAGAACTTCGAGAGTATGAATATTATCCTCTGGTAGATATTCAAAAATGCAGTAAAGTGCTAGGGAATATGCCTTTGTTTGAGAGCTTTGTAGTGTTCGAGAACCAAAAAACAGGCAACTTTCTGCAAGAATGGGGGAGTCTAAATATCTCTGAGCAAACTAGCTATTACAAAACAAACTATCCTCTAAATATAGTTGGGTATCCTGGCTCAGAACTCACGATTGGAATTAATTATGATTTTCGCCGCTTTGATGCTGCAACAATCATGAATATATTAGAGCATTTAAAAATATTGCTCGAAGGCATAGTAACGAATCCTCAAGTAAGGCTTAAGGAGTTATTGTTGCTTACAGAGCAAACACCCCATATAAAAATATTAATGTTAGATAAAAAAATGTCATTGAACTTAGATTTTGCTTTAAATAATTAATAAATAAAGATTAAATAATTAGACATCAAAGAAGTTAATTTAAATCAGACTGATCGGGTATTACTAAGAAACTATCATAATCGAGCAAAATTCTCACTTCAAGACAAATAAATTTGAATCATTTAGGACTACTACATTTTTTTATCGAGCCATATTGGCAGCAATATTATTGAGAATTTAAGGCAGAATGGTTAATTTATGATAATCTCAAATGAAATCGAGCGCAGATATAAGCTTTCAAGTAATGAATTTCAGTCAAACTATGTTGACTGCGAGAAACCAGTTATCATCTCAGGAGCGATTAAAAGTTGGAATAGCTTCGATAAATGGTCATTAGAATATTTAAAAGACTTATCTCCTGCTTTAAATATTTATGCTAAAAAGTTTAGTAATAAAAAAATTGAATTATGTCGTTTGACGATGCAAGAATATGTAAACTTAATCAATAACTATGAAAAAGATGATCAAAAAACTGATTTGCCACCCTATTGTCATGACTTGCCACTATTTAGCTTAATACCTTCACTAATAAAAGATGTTCAACCATTTCCTTTAGATTATTTACCAAAATGGTATCGTTACAAATGGTGGCGTTACTGTCAGTTTTTTATTGGAGCTTCTAATAGTCTTACTCCACTACATTTTGATTGTCTTCTGACTAACAATATTTTTTTTCAACTTGTTGGACGCAAACAATTTACTATATTACTACCAAGAGATGCTAAAAATTGTTATCGCAAAGGCTGGCGATGGTTTCTCGTTGATCCAGAAAATCCAGATTTCAACAAATATCCTGAATACAGAAATGCAAAACCGATTAAATTTATTGTAAATCCTGGGGATATTGTCTATATGCCTCCCGGAACGCTGCATCATGTTCGGAGTTTAGATATGTCGATTTCTTTTAATATCGATTGGCATACTCAAAAAAGTTCACTGAGGGCTTTAGCAGCTATGACAAAAGGGATGCCAGTTCAAAACTGCTACTACAACTTTTTATTAACTATGGGTTTAGTATTAAAAGTACCTCCTCAGATAATTTTCAAATTTTATAAGTCTTATCTAAATTATGTTTCTTAAAAAACAAAGCTATGGCACAAAGACATCCAGTCTAAACAATCAGTAGATTTATTAATGTATTTGGCAATCCCAAAAATAAAAATCTCATGAATATATTTGAAAAGCGCGAATCAAACGTTAGAAGCTATTGCCGTAATTTTCCTGCAATATTCCATCGAGCTAAAGATTCTATAGTTTATACCGAATCAGGTGAAGAATATATAGATTTTTTTGCTGGTGCAGGTGCTTTAAATTATGGACATAATCATGACTATATAAAACAAAAAGTCATGTCATATTTAGATGCAGATGGAATTGCTCATGCTTTAGATATGTATACTTCAGCTAAAGAGAAGTTTTTAGCCAAGTTTGATGAGGTAGTTTTAAGTTCAAAAAAACTAGATTATCGTATTCAATTTTGCGGGCCGACAGGAACAAATGCAGTTGAAGCTGCTTTAAAATTAGCGAGAAAAGTCAAAGGGAGAGCAGGTATATTCTCATTCATGGGAGCATATCATGGGATGACTTTAGGTAGCTTATCGATTACTGGCAATATTGGGATTCGAGCCGGGGTAATAGGGACATCAAGTAATGTAAGTTTTATGCCTTATCCCTATGGATTCATGGAAACTTTTGACACTATAGAATATATAGAAACAGTCTTAAATGATGTAAATTCGGGAATTGAAAAACCAGCAGCAATTATCTTTGAAACAGTACAAGCAGAAGGTGGAGTTGTTGTAGCTCCTATTATCTGGATTCAAAGACTCAGAGAGTTATGCAATAAGCATGACATTTTATTAATCTGCGATGATATTCAAGTTGGCTGCGGTCGAACAGGTTCTTTCTTTTCTTTTGAAAGAGCAGATATTGTTCCTGACATGGTAATACTCTCTAAATCTATTAGTGGGTATGGTTTTCCAATGTCACTATTATTAATTAAGCCAGATTTAGATATATGGAAACCGGGTGAGCATAATGGTACTTTTAGAGGTAATCAGTTGGCATTTATTGGAGCAACAGCTGCTTTAGAATATAGAGAAAGTAGTAATCTTGAACAAGAAGTCAAAAATAAAGAGTTTTTCTTGAAAAATTTTCTCACTCAAGAAATAGCATCAATTAGTGAAAGAATAGCAGTACGTGGAATTGGCATGATTTGGGGTATTGATGTTAAAGATTTTGGCGGTAATAGTTTAGCTAAAAGTATAACCTCCCGTTGTTTTGAGCTAGGGTTAATAGTTGAATTAGCAGGTAGAAATGATACTGTAATTAAAATACTGCCTCCTTTGGTAATTGATATGTCTACATTACAAAAGGGTTGTTCAATTATCAAAAAAGTTTTTGATGAGTTCATCTCAAATTAATAATATTTATTAATCAGCAAATAATTGGTTATAAGGATAAGAACTATGGGTCTACATCTACACTCGAATGACTTATTATCTCAAAAAGTTTATTGGATAAATAAATTATCGGGAAACCTGCCAGAAACAAATCTAATGCTGGATTATGTAAGGCCTTTAGTTTCTAGTGCTAAGAATAAATCTTTTAGATTTGATTTACCAAATAATTTATCTCAAGTAATCCTTAAACTAACTAAAGGTTCTGACTTTTCAACGTACTGGATACTTGTATCTGCATTAAAAATATTGTTGCAAAAATATACCCGAAATAACGATGTTGTTGTTGGAATACCTGTATATGAGGAGATTAGTACAGATTGCGTAAATGGTAAAATTATTCCTTTGCGTACTCAGGTAACACCTCAACTTTCACTTAAAGATTTTCTTTTTCAAGTAAAAGACGCAATCCTGGGTGCTTATAACAATCAAAATTCTAATTTTGATGAATTAATTAAATTATTAGAAATACCAACAATCCCTAATCGCTCTCCAATTTTCGATATAGTAGTTTTACTAGAAAATATTCATGCAAAAGATAATTTAAATTTAGTTAATAACGACATAACAATTTCATTGAAAGTTAACGCTGAAAGTATTAGTGCCAATATAGAGTATAAAGAAGATTTATTTCAACATGAAAGTATAAAATCGTTGAGTAGATATTATATTAATGTTGTTGAGAGTATTATGAATAATATTAATATTAAAATATCAGATATTGTTTTCTTGAAAGAGCCTGATAAATATCAGTTGCTAAAGGCATATAACAACAATGATAGAGAGTACCCAGTTGAGCAGACAATAAATAAATTATTTGAAAAGCAAGTCTCTCAGACTCCAAACAATATAGCTGTTTTTCATGAAGAAACTCAATTAACGTATCAACAACTAAACCAAAAAGCCAATAAGCTAGCTGAATTATTGCGGAAGTTAGGAGTTCAAAAAGGAGAATTTGTAGGTATTTTTAAAGACCGAGATATCAATTTTCTAATTGCAATACTCGCTATATACAAGGCAGGTGGAGCATACGTACCTATTGATAGTACTTATCCACAAAATCGAATTAAGTATATGCTATCTAATAGCGAAGTTAGGTTTATACTAACTGATTATTTACTATTAAATAGCTTATCCTTATTGGTAGAAGATTGTTCAAAATTATCATCTATTATTTGTTTAGATGATATGATTCTTGAAAAGACTCAGTTTGCTAATCAAACAGGGTTAAAGATATATAACAAATCAGATTTTGCTCAACTACCTAATGATAATGTAGAGCATATTAATGATGCTTGTGACCCAGCCTATATGCTTTATACCTCTGGGTCTACAGGATTACCCAAGGGGGCAATTGTCAGGCATGATGGTGCAATTAATCATATTTATGCCCAATTCGATGAGTTGGAGTTAACGCAAGAGTTTTGTTTTCTCCAAAGCGCTCCTTCTTCTACAGATATTTCTGTATGGCAATTTTTAGCACCACTTTTAATAGGCGGAAAAACAGTAATTGTAAATATAGAAACTGTTGCTATTCCTGATAAACTATTTGAGGTACTGAAATCACAAAAAATTACTACTGTTGAATTAGTCCCAGCATTATTTGGTGGCTTGCTTGAATATACTTCCCAGCTACCGAGTCATGAAAGACAATTACCTGATTTGAAATGGATGATGGTTGTGGGGGAGACAGTATCGGTAAGTTGGGTAAATAAGTGGCTCCATCTGTATCCTGAAATCAAAATTGTTAACGCTTATGGCCCCACCGAAGCTGCTGATGATATCAGCCAGTTTATTGTTAATGAACCTTTGCCAGAAAATCAGCGAACAGTTCCAATTGGTAAACCCTTAGCTAACTTAAATCTCTACATCCTTGATGAGGAAATGCAGCTATTACCTATTGGTGTTCCTGGAGAAATTTGTGTATCGGGAATTGGTGTAGGTGATGGATACTGGAAAAATGAAGAAAAAACTAATTTTAGCTTTGTTCCTAACCCGTTTACGGATGCTAAGAAGAGATTACCAGAAAATCGTAGAGATTTAATTTATAAAACTGGAGATTTAGGAAGGTGGTTGACTGATGGAAATATCGAATTCCTTGGACGCATTGATAATCAAGTAAAGATTCGTGGCTTTCGGGTTGAACTTGGAGAAATTGAAACATTTCTAGGTCAGCACCAAAATGTTCGTGAGAATGTAGTTGTGGTTCAGCAGGAGGAAGCAGGTAATTTACAATTAGTTGCCTATATGGTTGCAAAGAAAGAACCAATTCCTAGTATTAGTGAATTGCGTACTTTCTTGAAAAAAAAATTACCTGACTACATGTTACCTTCTGATTTTGTGATGCTAGAAAGCATACCACTATCACCTAGCGGAAAAGTAGACCGCAAAGCTCTGCCGAAAACAGATAATATTCGCCCGAAACTAGAAACAGCCTACGTATTACCGCAAAATGATATTGAGCGAGCAGTTGCTAATATTTGGCAAGAAATCTTAGGTATTCAACAAATAGGAATCTACGACAATTTTTTTGAATTGGGAGGAAACTCACTGTTAGCGATTCAGGTTATTTCCCGCTTGCGTAAAGTCTTACATACAGATATCGCCCTACGTAGTTTGTTTGATGAACCAACTATAGCTGGAATCTCACACTATATTGAAAGTGTTCGTGAGAAAGTAAAAAAATTACTAGTTGTTTCTAGCGCTTCTGTCAGTGATAGAGAGGAAATAGAATTTTAAATTAAAAATACACTCACACTCTTAGTTAAAATGTTGTCTTCTAATTATTCTGATTGAGTATTTCCCAACGAAAATTACCTCAACTATAATCATCCCTGAGGAGTAAAGATTTATGAAAACCATCAACCAATTTTTGTCTTACCTTTCTAGTTTAGAAATAAAACTTCGGGTTGATGGCGATCGCTTATATTGTAATGCTCCTCAAGGTATACTGACATCAGAACTGAGTACGCAAATTCGAGAGCGTAAAATAGAAATACTCAAATATATAAATGATTCAATTGCCTCAACTTCCACAATCGAACTTATACAACCTGTATCCAGAGATGTAAATTTACCGCTATCTTTTGGACAGCAAAGGCTGTGGTTTCTGAATCAATTGGAGCCAAATAGTGCCACTTACAACCTTCCCTATGCTGTGCGGCTTACTGGTACGCTTAATGTACAGGCATTAGAACAGAGTCTCAAAGAAATTGTGCAGCGCCACGAGATATTGAGAACCACTTTTATGCTTGTCAATGGAGAACCGATTCAGGTTATTACTCCAACTCTGAGTTTGAAGCTATCTGTCGTTGACTTGCAAGAGTACCCAATAAAAAAGCAGGAAGCTGAAGTTTTGCGGCTAGTAGTTCAAGAAAGCCAGTTGCTTTTTAATTTAGCGCAGGGGCCTTTGTTGAGAACTACTCTGTTGCACTTGAGTAAACAACAGCACGTATTGTTGTTTACCATGCATCATATTGTCTCTGACGGCTGGTCAATGGGTTTACTTGTCAAAGAAGTAACAGCACTTTACGAAGCCTTCTGTCAAGAAAAGCCTTCCCCGCTTGCAAAATTGCCAATACAGTATGCAGACTTCGCAGTTTGGCAACGGCAATGGTTGCAAGGAGAGGTACTACAGTCTCAGATTTCTTACTGGCGAAAGCAGTTAGAAGATGCATCGAGAGTACTGGATTTACCTACTGACTATCCACGTTCAGCTATTCAGACTTTCCGGGGTGCAACCTATTCATTTGAGCTATCTCAAGAGCTATCTGTAGCGTTAAATAAATTAAGTCAGCAGCAAAGATGTACTTTGTTTATGACTCTGCTGGCAGCTTTTCAAACATTGTTATGGCGTTACACGAGTAGTGAAGATATTGTTGTTGGTTCGCCTATTGCTAACCGTAACCGAGACGAAATAGAAGGATTGATTGGTTTTTTTGTCAATACTTTGGTACTGCGAACAAATCTGGCAGGTAATCCCACCTTTGAGGAGCTACTTGTTCGGGTGCGAGAGATGACATTGGGAGCCTACACTCATGAGAATTTGCCTTTTGAATTGTTGGTAGAGGAACTACAACCAGAGCGAAACTTAAGCCATACACCACTTTTTCAAGTAATGTTTGTGCTTCAAAATGCACCTGCTTCGGCTTTTGAGTTGCCTGGTTTAACTTTAAGTTCCTTGACAGTTCAAAATAGCAATGCCAATTTTGATTTAACTTTGGACATTACAGAAACAGCAGAAAAAATATTTGGCAATTTCAATTACAATAGCAATTTATTTAAGGAAAGTACTATTAAGCGGATAGCTGGACATTTCCAGACCTTGCTGAAAGAAATTATTGCAAATCCAAAGCTGCGGCTTGCAGAATTATCATTAATAACAGAAGATGAGAAACGCCAATTGCTACTGGAGTGGAATAATACAAAAGTTGAATATCCTCAACAGCAATGCATCCATGAGTTATTTGAGAATCAAGTAGAACGCACACCTGATGCGATCGCAGTTGTTTTTGAAGACCAGCAACTAACCTACCGCCAGCTAAACACCAGAGCGAATCAACTAGCGCGTTATTTGCAACAGCTAGGAGTAAAACCAGAGGTATTGGTGGGGATTTGTGTAGAGCGTTCGCTCTCTATGGTTATTGGACTATTAGCGATCCTGAAAGCAGGTGGTGCATACATACCACTAGACCCTTATTATCCACCAGAACGTCTAGCCTTTATATTACAAGATGCTCAAATATCAGTGTTACTAACCCAGCAACACCTGATAGAGAATTTGCCGCAACATCAGACTAGGATTGTTTGTCTAGATAGAGATTGGGAAAGTATCGCTCAACAAAACTCACAAAATTTAATTAATGAGTGTACAAGTGATAATCTAGCCTACATTATCTATACATCCGGCTCAACAGGTCAACCCAAAGGGGTGTTAGTTAATCACAGCAATGTTGTTCGTTTATTCGCAGCAACTCAATCCTGGTATAACTTTAATCAATATGATGTCTGGACATTATTCCATTCCATAGCCTTTGATTTCTCTGTTTGGGAACTCTGGGGTGCTTTGCTATATGGTGGAAAATTAGTGGTAGTACCATACTGGCTGAGTCGTTCACCAGAAGACTTTTACAAATTGCTGGTAACACAACAAGTAACAGTACTCAACCAGACGCCTTCAGCTTTTTCCCAACTCATCCAGGCAGAAGAATCATTTGCAAATATTAACAAATTAAGCCTGCGAACAGTCATTTTTGGTGGAGAAGCATTGCAACTTGAGAGTTTAAGACCTTGGTTTGAACGTCATGGCGACCAGTTTCCTCAGTTAGTCAATATGTACGGAATTACGGAAACAACCGTACATGTTACCTATCGTCCAATAGCGATCGCAGATTTAGAAGTAGCATCAGGAAGCGTGATTGGGCGTCCCATTCCTGACTTACAAATTTACTTACTAGATAAATATCAACAGCCAGTACCTATTGGCATACCAGGTGAAATGTATATTGGTGGTGCTGGTGTGGTACGGGGTTATTTAAATCGACCAGAATTAACTCCTGAAAAATTTATTCCTCATCCCTTTAGTAATAAAGCAAATGCACGTCTTTATAAATCTGGTGATTTAGGTCGATATTTACCAAATGGAGACATAGAATATTTGGGTCGTATTGATCACCAAGTTAAAGTTCGGGGTTTCCGCATCGAATTGGGAGAAATTGAGGCTATCATCAGCCAATATTCAGCAGTTAGAGAAACTGTAGTTTTAGTCAGCGAACAATCAGTAGATTCTCAACGAATAGTTGCCTATATAGTCCCTCAAAAAGAGCAAACACTGACAATCCCTGAACTACGTAGCTTTTTAGAGGCAAAGTTGCCCAGTTACATGATACCAGTAGCTTTTGTCACATTGGAGGCATTACCATTAACACCTAATGGTAAAATTGACCGCAAAGCATTACCGATTCCTGACACTGAGCGACCTGAATTAGACAACACTTTCGTTACACCTGGCACTCCAAATGAGAGAATACTAGCTGAAATTTGGGCTAAAGTTCTTAGTATTAAACAGGTGGGTATCCACGACAACTTCTTTTCTTTAGGCGGAGATTCCATCCGTAGCATCCAAGTTCAATCTTTAGCACGAGAAAAAGGTTTGAGTTTCTCAATCCAGCATATCTTCCAACATCAAACTATTTCTCAACTGGCAAAGGTGCTAAAAACGACGGAATTGGATGTTATAAAATCAGAAAAAAGTCAACCATTCAGTCTCATATATCAAGCAGACAAACAGAAATTACCTGATGATATAGAGGATGCATATCCACTTTCTATGCTTCAGATGGGAATGGTTTTCCATAGCGAGTATAGTCTTGAGCGAACAACATATCACGATATTTTTAGCTACCATTTACAAGCTACTCTCGACATTCAAATTTTGCAGGCAGCTATACAGCTTTTAGTAAATAATCATGCTGTACTACGTACTTCGTTCCAGCTAACCAACTTTAGCGAGCCATTGCAACTAGTTCATCGAAACATTGATGTTCCATTGGAGGTAGAGGATTGGCGTCATCTCTCAACTTTCGAATTAGAGTATGCTCTAAATGACTGGTTAGAAGAGGAAAAAAGACAACATTTTGATTGGAGCATACCTCCCTTGCTCCGCTTTTTTGTTCATCGTTGCAATGAGGAGACATTTTATTTAGCTGTCAGCTTCCATCACGCAATTCTGGATGGGTGGAGTGTGGCTTCAATGTTAACTGAGTTGTTTGGGCATTATTTCTCTCTCTTAGGTGAAAAAGTTGATTTTCTCAACCCACCACCCTCAAGCCTATTTCGGGACTTTATTGCTTTGGAGCGAGAGACGATCGCCACTGAAGAATCTCAGGGTTACTGGATGCGAAAATTGCATGACAGTACTATAACTATGTTGCCTCATTGGCATTCTCCAGAGGCTAAAGTCAGGCAAGTTAATGAGCAAGAAGTGCCAATATCTGCTGAAATTTCTGAAGGATTGCAACAGTTAGCCAAGTCTACAAAAATTCCCCTTAAAAGTGTTCTGCTGGCAGCACATTTGCGAGTTTTAAGTCTGTTGTGCGGACAGTCAGACGTACTTACGGGTGTAGTCACCAATGGACGGCTAGAACATCAGGATGGAGAACGAGTCCTTGGTTTGTTTCTCAATACCGTGCCATTTCGCCTCAAACTATCTGGAGGCACTTGGATAGACTTGGTGCAGGAGGTGTTTAAGGTAGAGCAGGAATGGCTGCCACATCGTCGATATCCATTGGCGGCAATACAGAAGAGTTTGGGTGGTCTACCTCTGTTTGAGACTGCATTTAACTTCACACATTTTCATGTTTACCAAACAGCATTAGCGGGTAAAAATGTGCAGTCTCTAGGTGGAAAGTTTTATGAAGAAACTAACTTTCCTTTAATGATTGACTTCAACCAAAATCCAAACTCATTGCTAGTAACACTCTCGCTTAAGTACGATACTTCAGAATTTGACCTAGAACAAATCAAAAGTATTAGTAGATTTTATGCTAGAACTCTCCAAGCAATAGTTAGTACCCCTGAAAAACGCTACGAATTGCACGAACTTCTTTCTACACAAGAACGCCATCAGTTACTAACAGAGTGGAATAATACCCAGACATCCTATCCAATCGACCAGTGCATCCATAAATTATTTGAAGCACAAGTAGAATGCACACCGAATGCAGTAGCAGTGGTGTTTGAAAATGAGCAGTTGACTTACCGCGAGCTAAACGCGAAAGCTAACCAATTGGCGCATTATTTGCGTTCAACAAAGCTGTCAGATAGCAATTCTCTGGGAGTAAAATCAGAAGTATTAGTGGGCATTTGTGTAGAGCGATCGCTCTATATGATAATCGGACTATTAGGCATCCTTAAAGCAGGTGGCGCATACATCCCCCTAGACCCCAGCTATCCTCAAGAACGCCTAGCTTACATGCTAGAAGATTCACAACCAACAGTCTTATTAACACAACAGCAGCTATTAGAAGTTCTACCAACCCACAAAGCTAAAGTAGTTTGCTTAGACAACAACTGGGAACTTATCGCCCAACACAGCAAACAAAACCCTAATTGCCATCTCAGTAGTGATAACCTAGCTTACGTCATCTACACTTCAGGCTCTACAGGTAAACCCAAGGGGGCGATGAATACCCACGCAGGAATTTGCAATCGCCTACTGTGGATGCAGGACACTTACCAACTAACAGCAACAGATAGAGTTTTGCAGAAAACTCCATTCAGCTTCGATGTCTCAGTTTGGGAATTCTTCTGGCCACTGATAACTGGGGCGCGGTTAGTAATAGCACAACCAGAAGGACATCGCGATCCAAACTACTTAGTGAATGTAATTACACAGCAGCAAATAACCACGATTCATTTTGTGCCATCAATGCTGCAAGCGTTTCTCGAAGCAGAAAATTTGGAAAGTTGTCAATCTCTTGTACGGGTGATAGTCAGTGGCGAGGCATTGACAACCCAATTACAAGAACGCTTCTTCAATCGACTCAATGCCCAACTGCACAATCTCTACGGGCCAACGGAAGCTGCTGTAGATGTCACTTTTTGGCAGTGTAAAAATAGTTTTACGAACCAAAAAACAGTTCCTATCGGTCATCCCATTGCCAATACCCAGATTTATCTGCTAGATCGACACCTCAACCCTGTGCCTCCAGGTATCACAGGCGAATTATATATCGGTGGTGTGGGTGTAGGTCGGGGCTATTTAAATCGCCCGGAACTGACCGCAGAGAAATTTATCCCCAATCCCTTCTTAATAAGCGGGAGAGAGAAAGAAAACCAATCCTCAAATTCCGAACGCTTGTATAAAACTGGTGACTTAGCGCGTTATCTGCCCAATGGAGAGATTGAATACATTGGTCGAATTGACTATCAAGTGAAGATTCGCGGCTTCCGCATTGAACTTGGAGAAATTGAAGCAATTATTAGCCAACACTTGGCAGTGCGCGAAACTGTAGTTGTGGTAGCAGAATCCCAACGAATAGTCGCTTATGTAGTCTCGCAAACCAAGCACATACTCGTAATTTCTGAATTGCGAAGCTTCCTAGAAGCAAAGCTACCAAACTACATGATGCCAGCAGCTTTTGTATTGCTGGAGACCCTGCCCCTCACACCGAATGGTAAAGTCGATCGCAAAGCATTAATAGCACCTGAGACAGCGCGCCCAGAATTGGAAGCAATTTATCAGCCACCTCAAACTGAAGTAGAACAAACTATTGCTGAGATTTGGCAAAAAGTACTGCAAGTTGAAGACGTAGGAATTTATGATAACTTCTTTGAACTTGGTGGCGATTCATTACTCTTGCTTCAGGTTAATAGCAAATTACGAGAAATTTTTCAGAGAGATTTATCTGTCCTCGACTTATTTAGATACCCAACTATCAATTCTTTAGCAATTTATCTGAATGAATTTAAAAATCAACAGAAATATTCTGATTTGACAGATATTGCTGCCGAAAAAATTACAGATGGAAAAACTCAACAAAGAAAGCGTCTACAAAAACTTAAATCTATTAAAAATATTTAAATATTCTTCAAAATTATGAGTACTCCCACAGCAAATTATCTCAATGGTTCAGAAATAGCAATTATCGGCTTATCAGGGCGTTTTCCTGGAGCCAAAGATATTGATGAATTCTGGTATAATCTCCAAAATGGCATAGAATCAATTTCTTCTTTTACTGATGAAGAATTATTATCAGCAGGTATAAGCTCATCTATATTAAATGACCCCAACTATGTGAAGGCACTGGGTATATTAGAAAACGCAGAATTATTTGATGCAGAGTTTTTTGGCTTTAATCCCAGAGAAGCAGAAATTACCGATCCACAACACCGAATTTTTCTAGAATGTGCTTGGTCAGCTTTAGAAAATGCTGGATACGATTCACAAAATTATCAAGGTGCGATTGGCGTTTATGCTGGCTCCGGTCTGAATGGCTACTTACTTAATATTTATCTAAATCAAAATATCATCAACTCTATCGATCCTCAGCAACTCCTAATTGCTGGTAACAAAGATTTTTTAACTACTCGCGTTTCTTACAAACTCAACTTAGAGGGGCCAAGCTACGCGGTGCAAACTGCTTGCTCAACTTCATTGGTTGCTGTCCACTTAGCGATTATGAGCTTACTCAATGGTGAATGTGATATCGCTTTAGCTGGTGGCGTTGCCATAAGTGCGTCAAGAAAAGATGGATATCTGTATACAGAAGGGGGAATATTGTCTCCCGATGGACATTGCCGGGCATTTGATGCTGATGCTAAGGGTTCTGTAAGCGGTGAAGGTGTGGGTATTGTAGTGTTGAAGCGATTAGAAGATGCTTTGAGCGATCGCGACACTATTCATGCCATCATCAAAGGATCGGCTATCAATAATGATGGTTCATTCAAGGTCAGCTACACAGCACCCCGCATCGATACCCAAGCAAAAGTAATTAAAACAGCCCAAATAGTCGCCGAAGTAGAACCAGAAACTATCACCTATGTTGAAGCCCACGGTACAGGAACAGCTTTAGGAGATCCTATTGAAATTGCTGCCTTAACACAAGCTTTTCGCTCTAGTACCCAGAAGAAAGGATTCTGCGCCATTGGTTCGGTGAAAACCAATGTTGGACATTTAGACACGGCGGCGGGTGTGACGGGATTAATCAAAACTGTATTGGCACTCAAGCATAAACAGATACCCCCAAGCCTGCACTTTACTTCGCCTAATCCCGAAATTGACTTTGCCAATAGTCCTTTCTACGTCAATAACACACTTTCTAAATGGGAAACAAATGACACTCCCCGACGTGCAGGAGTTAGTTCTTTTGGTTTAGGGGGAACCAATGTACATTTAATTCTCGAAGAAGCTCCGGCTGTGGAGGAGCGGGGGAGCAAGGAAGCGGGGGAGCAGGGGAGAAAATATCATTTGTTAGTTCTTTCTAGCAAAACGGCATCAGCACTAGAAACTGCTACAACAAATCTTGCTAATTATCTGCAAAAGTATCCCGATTTAAATCTTGCCGATGTGGCTTATACATTGCAGGTTGGGCGCAGAAATTTCGATTATCGGCGTGCAGTTGTTTGCCAAGATATTCAAGATGCTGTCAACGCACTTCAAGAACCAAAGCGAGTTTTTAGCAATACTCAGAAAACTCAGGAACGTCCTGTTGCCTTCATGTTTTCTGGGCTGGGAACTCACTACGTTGATATGGCTCTTGAACTTTACCAAACTGAGCCAACATTTAGCACCTCAGTTGACCAATGCTGTGAACTCCTCAAACCCCACCTTAATCTTGATTTGCGAGATGTTTTGTATCCCAATAGAAACAGTGAGAATGGAAATAAGCAAAAACAAAATACTCTCTCTGCTGGGCTAGATTTGCGAAAAATGTTAGGCCGGGGAACGGAACAAGTAGATGTCGCAACTCAAAAGCTGAATCAAACCTTTCTCACCCAACCAGCTATCTTCGTCATTGAATACGCTTTAGCTCAGTTATGGATATCGTGGGGAATTCGTCCGGCGGCAATGATTGGCTACAGCATCGGTGAATATGTAGCGGCAACTCTCGCCGAAGTTTTATCTTTGGAAGACACTTTAACCCTGGTAGCGAAAAGAGCGCAAATGATTCAAGAGTTGCCAAATGGGGCAATGTTGGCAGTTGGGCTTTCAGAGGAGGAAATAAAACCTCTGTTGAACGATCGCATCTCCATGTCTGCAATCAATGGGTCATCGTTGTGTGTGATTGCGGGTTTCCCGGATGCTATCGAAGAATTGGAAAGAAAGTTGAGTGAACGGGGTTTAGTTGGGAAGCGTTTGCAGACTTCCCATGCTTTTCATTCTGTGATAATGGAAGCGATCGCACCGACTTTTCACAATTTAGTCAAAACCTTTAGTCTCAAGCCCCCGAAAATCCCCTATTTATCAAACGTTACAGGTACTTGGATTACAGCAGATCAAGCAACAGATCCTAGTTATTGGGTGCAGCACCTCTGTCAAGCAGTACGCTTTGCTTCGGGAGTACAAGAGTTGTGGAAAAAAGATCGTCCAATTTTATTGGAGGTTGGCCCCGGTCAAGCATTGATCAGTTTCGCATTGCAATGTCTAGAAAGTGACGATAGAGCCAAATCAGTGATGCTCCCTTCCCTGCGGCATTCCTACGAGCAACAGTCAGATATTGCATTTTTAATGACTACATTGGGTCGCCTATGGCTAGCAGGGGTAAAAGTAGATTGGTCTGGTTTTTATGTTCACGAACAACACGGTCGCATTCCCTTACCGACCTATCCTTTTGAAGGCCAACGTTACTGGATTGATGCCAATCCTGAAGCGAATTTGGCACAGCGCAAAGATCGGCAAGCATTAGACAAAAAACCAAATATTGCTGACTGGTTTTACGTTCCTTCCTGGAAACGGTCTTCTCATATAGGAGTAAAATCAACACAAAAATTATCTTATTTGGTGTTTATTGATACTCTCTGCATAGGTTCAGAAGTTGCTAAACAGTTGGAATTACAAGGGCATGATGTAATTACTGTGAGAGTTGGAGAGCAGTTTAGCAAGTTAGGCGAATGTCCTACGGACAGGCTGCGCCAACGCACTTACACAATTAATCCCCAAGCAAGTAGTGACTATGATACCTTGCTGAAGGAACTTGCGATCGCGCAGTCTACTAGATGGCATTTCGCTCATTTTTGGAGTCTGAACCCTAACACACAGGCAGAATCACCCCATCAGTTTTTTGAAGAATGTCAAAATAATGGTTTTTATAGTCTACTTTTTCTGGCCCAGGCATTGGGAAAACAAGAAATTACCGACGATTTGCAAATTCTAGTAACAACCAACAATGTGCAAGAGGTGAATGGCGATGAAAAGTTATGCCCAGAAAAAGCAACTGTTATGGGAATCTGTAAAGTAATTCCCCAAGAATATCCCAACATCACCTGTCGTCATATTGATGTAGTCATTCCTGAATCAGGAACACGCCAAGAAAATCAACTCATAGACCAACTTGTAACAGAACTCACTCAAACCGCATCCGAGAACATAGTTGCCTACCGTGGCAAACATCGTTGGGTGCAAACTTTTGAACCAATACAACTTGAAGAACCAGATCGAGAAAAAATTTCCATCAGGGAAGGGGGAGTGTACTTAATCGCTGGTGGTTTGGGGGATGTTGGTTTAGTGCTAGCAGAATATCTCGCCCAGACAGCACATATCAAACTAATTCTCACAGGGCGTTCAGGTTTACCCGCAAAATCAGAGTGGTCGCAATGGCTATCAACTCATGATGAAAACGACGACATCAGTCGCAAAATCCAGAAAGTGCAAGCATTAGAAGCATTGGGTGCGGAAGTTTTAATTTGCCACGCTGATGTTGCGAATCTCGAACAAATGCAAGCAGTAATGACTCAAGCGTTAAACCGCTTTGGTGAAATTCATGGTGTCATTCATGCTGCAACTGTGAGAGTGTACAACACTGTTCAACAGATAAGTAAAACTGAGTGTGAAACTCAATTACGCTCAACAGGCTATGGATTATTTGTATTAGAAAATATCTTACAGGGAAAACAACTTGATTTCTGCGTAGTCATATCGTCATTAGCATCTGTTTTGGGGGTACTGGGTATGGCTGCCTATCCAGCAGCGCACATATTCACAGATGCTTTTGTACACAAACACAATCAAACAAGTCTTGTTCCTTGGTTAAGCATTAATTATAGCGACTGGATTACTCAAGAATTCCCTGAATCGGCGACGATACCCAAAGGTGCGGATTCGACGATGACGCGCCAAGAAGGTCTAGAGGTTTTTAAACGTGCTTTATCTACAAGTAAGTTGACTCAAATAGTCACATCAACGGTAGATTTGCCAGCTAGCATCAGGAAATGGATTGGACTAGAATTTCGGCAAAATTCTCAACTTGCACCAAAAACCAGTTCTGCTCCATCTTATTTAAGACCTAATTTAGATAATGACTATGTTGCCCCTCAAAGTGAAGTAGAGCAAACAATTGCCAATATCTGGCAAGAACTCCTTGGTTTTAAACAAATAGGCATTCACGATAGCTTTTTTGAGTTGGGCGGGGACTCTGTGCTTGGTATTCAAGTCAGTGCCAGAGCCGCTAAAGCAGGTTTTCGGCTAACTCCTCAGCAATTATTTGAACATCAAACAATTGCTAAACTAGCAAAGGTGGTAAGCACAACCCGAATTGTCCAGGCTGAACAAGGTTTAGTAACTGGCCTAGTACCCTTAACACCTGCTCAACATCAGTTTTTTGAATTGAATCAACCAGAACCCCATTACTGGAACCAAGCAATTTTATTAGAGGTACTTCAATCTCTGAATCTAGCTTGGTTAGAGCAAACATTGCAGCAATTATTAATACACCACGATGCCCTGCGCCTCCGGTTCACACACTCTGAGTCTGGCTGGCAGCAGGTCAACACTAGCCCTCAAGAATTAGTGCCGTTTACACGGATTGATTTGTCGGCATTATCATCCAAAGCTCAAAAATCTGCTATGGAGGTAGCCGCCGCCGAAATCCAAGCTAGTTTGAATCTTTCAGAAGGGCCAATTGTGCGGTTTGTCCTTTTTGAACTGGGTATCAATAAGTTAAGCCGCTTGCTAATTGTCAGCCACCACTTGACAGTAGATCCCGGCTCTTGGCGAATTTTATTAGAGGATCTCCAGACTGCTTATCAGCAAATCAGTCAAGGTCAGGTAATTAATCTGCCACAAAAGACAACCTCCTTTAAGCAGTGGTCTATTCGGTTACAGGAGTATGCCCACTCAGAACAGTTGCAGAAAGAGCAAAAACATTGGTTGAGTGAACGTCTTAAGCAGGTTCCTCGTTTACCCATAGATTACCCTAGCGGTGTAAACACCGTAGCATCAGAAGATCAAATTGTGTTAGTAACTCTCAGCGAAAAAGAGACTCAATTGTTGCTTCAGGAGGTTCCAAAAGTCTATCGAACTAATACACAAGAGGTTTTGCTGACTGCCCTTGTACAGGCTTTTAGACAATGGACAAGCGTGAATTTGTTACTGATTAATCTTGACGAAAATGGGCGTGAGGTAAGTACAGGTAGTATCAATGATGTCGATATATCAAGGACGGTAGGTTGGATTACTACTACTTATCCTGTACTTTTAGATTTGCAAAAAGCAGATAATCCCGGCGATGCTTTGAAAGTCGTTAAAGAACAAATTCGTCATGTTTCTAACAAGGGCATTGACTATGGAGTATTACGCTACCTGAGTCAAGATACAGTACTGACTGAGAAAATTCGCTCCCTTCCCCAAGCAGAGGTAATGTTTCTCTACGTTGGTCAAATTAGTAAAAGTTTGCCTCAGAATTCTTTGTTTAAGTGGACGGAAGAATCGCCAGGGCCAACACTCAGCCCCCAAGCAACTCGGCCTTATCTATTACAAATAACTGTATCGGTTACTGGAGGTCAATTGCAACTGGATTTGAACTACAGCAAGAATATCCATAAACGTCAAACAATAGAAAAATTATCTAACAATTTTGCTAAAGAACTCAAATCTCTCATTACCCACTGTCAGTCTCCCGAAGCAGGCGATTATACTCCTTCTGATTTTTTGGCAGCAAATATCAATCAAGAAAATTTAAGCCAGTTACTAGCTCAGATTGGTCAATTAGACAGGAGTAATTTCTGATGAAACAAAATAATATTGAAGATATATACGAACTTTCACCTATGCAGCAGGGTATGCTTTTTCATAAGCTTGCTGCACCTAATTCCATAGTATATTTTGAGCAAGCTTGCTTCAGGTTACAAACTCAACTGAATGTCTCAGCCTTTCAGAAAGCTTGGCAGCGAGTTGTAGATCGCCATCCCATTTTGCGTACCTCTTTCTATTGGGATAATCTTGATAAACCTTATCAGGTTGTCCATCAGCAAGTAAACTTACCGTATGTATTTCAAGACTGGCGGCAATTATCTTTTCAAGAGCAACAAAAGCAATTAAAAGCTTTCTTAAAAGCAGATGGCGATCGCGGCTTTGAACTTTCCCAAGCTCCTCTGATTCGCCTAACATTAATTCAAGTGGATGATAATACTTATGAATTTGTTTTTAGCTTTCACCACATATTAATGGAAGGATGGTCTGTAACCTGGTTGTGGAAAGAATTCTATGAGTTTTATAATGCTTTCTGCCAAGGTCAAGATTTACATCTAGAACGTCCACGTCCCTATAGAGAATATATTACTTGGCTACAGCAGCAAGACCTAAATCAAGCAGAGGCTTTCTGGCGGCAGAAACTCAAAGAATTCACACTACCAACACCAATTATCGTGGGTAAGAGTTCTGCTAGCTTTTCTGACCAAAAAGGAGGTTATCAAAGGCAAGATATCTCAGTATCGGCTACTACAACAACTGCTTTAAAATCCTTTGCACGCAAGCATCAACTGACCTTAAATATATTAATGAAAGGAGCTTGGGCTTTACTTTTAAATCGTTATAGCCAAGAATCAGATATAGTTTTTGGATCTACATCTTCAGGGCGACCGACTGCCCTAGCAGATGCAGAGTCTATGATCGGACTATTTATCAACACACTGCCATTAAGAGTACAACTACAGAATAATGCTTATCTCTCACCTTGGCTGAAAAATCTTCAAGCCGAAGAAGTTCAGATGCGGGAGTATGAATATAGCCCCTTACTCAAAATTCAACAATGGAGTGAGATCCCCCGTGGTCTACAATTATTTGATAGCATTTTAGTTTTTGATAATGAGTTAGTAGATTACAATCAAGGTGCTATTGCTCAAAGTCTAGGGGTCGTTGAATCTCAGTTATTGGGCGAATCTCAGTCATTATTTGACTGGACAAACTACCCTCTCACCGTGAAGGTAGTGCCTAAATCAGATTTATTGAATCTGTGTATTTCTTATGATACGCATCGCTTTGATAGTGCTACTATTACCCAAATGTTGGGACACTTCCAGACATTATTGGAAAGCATAGTTAGTAATCCTGAACAACGGATTTGTGATTTGCAATTACTAACTTCATCGGAAATAAAACAGTTATTAGTTGAGTGGAATGATACCAAAATAGACTATGCTGAAGATAAGTGCATTCATAAATTGTTTGAGGAACAGGTAGAACGTACACCTGATGCTGTTGCAGCCTTCTTTGAAAACCAACAGCTAACCTACCGCGAGTTGAACAACCGAGCGAATCAACTAGCACACTACCTACAACAGCTAGGAGTAAAACCAGAAGTATTAGTTGGGATTTGTATAGAGCGTTCGTCGGAGACGTTGCCGCAGGCATCGCTCGATATGGTCATCGGACTATTAGCCATCCTGAAAGCAGGTGGCGCATACATACCAATAGACCCCAACTATCCCCAAGAACGCATCGCATTTATACTAGAAGACACTCAAACACCAGTATTACTCACTCAAGCCTCACTACTAGAAACAATACCCCACCACAAAGCTCAAGTCATCTGTTTAGATACCGATTGGCATCTCATCACCCAACAAAGCCAGGAAAATGTCTTCTCTGAAATAGCCCCCGACAACCTCGCTTATGTCATCTATACCTCTGGTTCAACAGGTAAACCAAAAGGTGTAATGATTAAACACGCAAACACAGTTGCAATGTTGGATTGGGCAAAACAAACCTTTACAATTGAAGCTTTGCAAGGAGTTTTAGCATCAACCTCAATTTGCTTCGACCTTTCAGTGTTCGAGTTATTTGTTCCTCTGTGTTGCGGCGGCAAGGTGATTCTAATGGAGAACGCACTATATTTACCAACTCTGCCAACAGCCCAAAATGTAACCCTAATAAATACTGTCCCAAGTGTGATTTCACAGTTATTGAGAACTAATAGCATTCCGGCTTCAGTCCAAACAATCAATGTTGCAGGTGAACCACTTCATCATCATCTCGTACAACAACTTTATCAGCAGGAGAATATACAACAGGTATTTAACTTATATGGCCCTTCTGAAGATACAACTTATTCAACATTTGCCCTTCTAGACAAAGATACTAGCAATATTCCACCGATTGGTCGCCCGATTCACAACACGCAGATTTATTTGTTAGATCAAAATTTACAACCTGTTCCTGTGGGTGTAACTGGGATGTTGTATATTGGTGGTGCAGGTTTATCGCGTGGTTATCTCAACAAACCAGAACTGACGGCCGAACGATTTATTCCCAATCCTTACACGCAGCTAGCAGGGGAAAGGTTATATCAAACTGGGGATTTAGGGCGCTATTTACCAAATGGAGAGATTGAGTATATTGGGCGCATTGACTATCAAGTAAAAGTACGTGGTTTCCGTATTGAACTCTTAGAAATTGAAGCACTGATTATTGAGCATCCTGAAGTCCGAGAGGCTGTAGTTACGGTTGATTCTTCCGAAACAGATTCTCAGCGAATAGTTGCTTATGTAGTTCCGAACTCAGAGCAAACACTAACTATTTCTCAACTGCGCGATTTTTTAGAGGCAAAGTTACCAAACTATATGGTGCCCACTGCTTTTGTCTTTTTGGAGTCACTACCATTAACTCCTAATGGCAAGATTGACCGGAAGGCGCTCAAAGCTCCTGATACAGTGCGTCCAGAATTGGAAGTAGTTTATCAGCCACCCCAAACCGAGGTAGAAAAAACTATTACCGATATTTGGCAAAAAGTACTTAATCTTGAGAAGGTAGGAATTCATGATAATTTCTTTGAACTGGGTGGTCATTCACTGCTTTTAGTGCAAGTTCATAGTAAATTACAAAAAAGATTTCAGAGAGATTTTCTCTTAGTAGAAATGTTTCAATATCCAACCGTAAGCCACCTAGCTAGATATTTTAGTCAGGAATCAAGAGAAGAAACATCTTTTATAAAGCATTCTGAAAATAGGACAGCTTCAGTACAGCGGCGAAAGCAAGCCAGAAAAGAACATCGAGAGATAACAAAAGAAAGGGGAGTTTCATAGCTCGCCAACTCAAACAAACGATTAATCGAAATAGGGTAAATATTAGAAACATAGCCTAGAAAATACCTATTTAAGGAGATAAAATGACATTAAGCGAAAAAGAAATTCTAACCATAAATAAGTTTTCCCAGAACGATCAAGTATTACATTTGGAAATTGGTGAGTATGTAAAAAAAATGTTTACACCTACTCAAGGCAAATCTCTAGAAACGCAGATAGATGAGATAGCCAATGATTTTTCTCAAGAATTTTTAAGCGCAAATAATGCAAATACTAATATTGATATTGACTTAATAATTAGGAATTTTGGTGATAGTAAAATACCTACACAACCTACTGATTTTGAAAGCTATTTTCAATCTTTAAATGAAAATATTATTGCTCATTCAATACACACATCATCACCGCAATTTATCGGTCACATGACCTCAGCACTTCCTTCTTTTGTGCGCCCTTTAGCAAAACTGATGACAGCAATGAATCAAAATGCTGTCAAAATAGAGACTGCTAAGACCTTGAGCTTCTGCGAACGTGAAGCTTTAGCAATGATGCATCGACAAATTTATAATTTATCCGATAATTTCTACATCCAGCATATTCAAAACAATCAGAGTACATTAGGAATTTTGGTTTCTGGTGGTACAACAGCTAATATCACAGCCCTCTGGTGTGCCAGAAATAAATCTTTAGGCGCAAAAAATGAATTTTTAGGCATAGAAAAAGAAGGTTTAAGCGCAGCTTTAAATTTCTATGGTTACAAAGGGGCAGTCATAATTGGCTCCGAATTAATGCATTTCTCTTTTGATAAAGCTGCGGATTTAATGGGCATAAGTACCCAAAATTTGATTAGAGTGGCCGTTGATTCTAACAATCAAGTCAATCTACAAGCATTACGCCAAGTTGTTGCAGATTGTCATGAGAAAAACTTACATATTATAGCTATTGTTGGTATTGCTGGAACTACGGATTCTGGTAGTGTTGATCCACTAGAAGATATTGCAGAGATTGCCCAAGAAAATAATGTACATTTTCATGTAGATGCTGCTTGGGGTGGCCCAGTTATCTTTTCCCAAAAACATCGACATAAGCTTGCTGGTATTGAAAAAGCTGATTCAGTGACCATTGATGGACATAAACAATTATATTTACCAATGGGTATTGGTATGGTCTTTTTCCACGACCCTTATCTAGCTTCTTCAATTGAAAAACATGCTAGCTATACCATGCGTAAGGGATCGTTTGATTTAGGTAAGCGTGCTTTAGAAGGTTCTCGGCCGGGGATGGCTTTATTTTTACATGCTGGTCTAAAGCTGATTGGACTTAAGGGATATGAGTTTTTAATTGATGAAGGAATTAGGAAAACTCAATACATGGCTGCTCGAATTTCGGCAATGCCTGAATTTGAATTGTTGGCAGAACCAGATACTAATTTGTTAATTTATCGCTATATTCCAGAGCAATTTAGAGCAGTAATTGTAAAACAACAGTTCACAGAGGCAGATAATCAAATTATCAACAATTTTAATGAATATTTACAAAAGATGCAGCGCCAAATTGGCCGCACTTTTATCTCACGAACAACAAAAACAACCATCAGCTTTAATAAAGAAATTCCAGTAATTGCCATGCGTGCAGTAATTGCTAATCCGTTAACTACTGAAGAAGATATTGACGCAGTTTTAAATGACCAAATTCAGATTGCTTCTGAAATATCAAATTCATATTTTCTCAAATAGAAATAATTAGCTAAGTCTTAATGAGTGTCTTGAAGTTTATGATAGGATTTTGATTTATGGATGTAGCAAATAATTTTATTACTAGCTTAAATGATAAAGACGAAATCGCTATTATTGGAATGGCGGGTCGTTTTCCTGGTTCAAAAAACGTTGATATTTTTTGGCAAAATCTGAGGGATGGTGTAGAGTCAATTTCTTTTTTCACGGATGAAGAATTAATATCATCTGGGATAGATTCATCATTGCTCAACAACCCCAATTATGTGAAGGCAAGCGCTATATTAAAAGATATAGAGTTATTTGATGCTTCATTTTTTGGTTTTTCTCCCAGAGAAGCTGAAATTACCGATCCACAACACCGCCTTTTCATCGAGTGTGTTTGGGAAGCTTTAGAAAATGCTGGCTATAACTCAGAAACTTATCGCGGTCAAATAGGTATTTTCGCTGGTGTTGCTGCAAGTACATACCTACTTTCAAACTTATATTCCAATCGAGATTTGATGGAATCAGTAGATAGCTACCAAATTTTAATTGGAAACGACAAAGATTTTTTACCTACGCAGGTTTCTTATAAATTGAACTTGAGAGGGCCAAGTATCAATATTCAAACTGCCTGTTCTACATCATTGGTTGCTGTTCATCTAGCTTGTCAAAGTTTACTCAATGGTGAATGTGATATTACTTTAGCAGGCGGTGTTTCTATTACAACACTGCAAAAAACTGGTTATCACTATCAACAAGGAGGAATTCATTCTCCTGATGGTCATTGCCGAGCTTTTGATGCTGAAGCGAAAGGAACTAATGGTGGCAATGGTTTAGGTGTAGTGGTCTTGAAAAGATTAGAAGATGCTATTGCTGATGGTGATTTTATTCATGCAGTAATCAAGGGTTCAGCCGTTAATAACGATGGTTCTTTAAAGGTCGGATATACAGCCCCTAGTGTTGATGGTCAAAGGGAGGTAATTTTAGAAGCTTTAGCCTTAGCTGGAGTTGAACCTGAAACTGTTACTTGTGTAGAAGCACACGGTACAGGAACTATCTTAGGAGATCCGATTGAAATTAAGGCCCTCACGCAAGCTTTTCGTACTAGCACAAATAAAAAAGGTTTTTGTGCTATTGGTTCAGTAAAGACCAATATTGGACATTTGGATACTGCTGCTGGTGTGACAGGATTAATTAAAAGTATTCTGGGATTAAAACATCAACAAATACCTCCGAGTTTGCACTTTCAAGAGCCGAATCCACAAATAGATTTTGCCAATAGTCCCTTTTACGTTAATACCAAATTATCAGAGTGGAAAACTAACGGTACACCCCGAAGAGCAGGTGTAAGTTCTTTTGGTATTGGTGGGACTAATGCCCATGTGATTTTGGAAGAAGCTCCAGTGATTGAAGCTTCCAGCGCCTCCCGTCCTTGGCAATTGTTACTACTTTCAGCCAAAACTAGCACAGCTTTAGAGACTGCAACAGCGCAACTGCATAATTATTTAGAGCAAAACCCTGATATTCCCCTATCAGATGTCGCTTATACCCTACAAGTAGGTCGTCGAGGTTTTGACCATCGCCGCATATTAGTTTGTCATGATCTAGATGATGCAGCGAAATCGCTTCAAGACCCCCAACGTATTTTTAGTTATCACCACGAGCCAGGTCATTGTCCAGTCATCTTCATGTTTTCAGGACAAGGATCACAATATGCAAACATGGGTCGAGAACTATATGAAGTAGAACCAACATTTAAAAAACATATAGATACTTGCGCTTTGATTTTACAACCCCAACTCAATCTTGATATCCGCTCCCTACTTTACCCCAAGGAACAAGATAGCGAAACTGCTTCAAAGCAACTACAACAAACAGCCCTGACCCAAGCAGCATTATTTGTTACGGAGTACGCGCTAGCTCAGTTACTAATGTCATGGGGAGTCCGCCCAGAAGCAATGATTGGTCACAGCATCGGAGAATATGTCGCTGCAACCATTGCAGGTGTATTTTCTCTAGAAGATGCCTTAAAAATTGTGGCCAAAAGAGGACAGCTAATGCAACAGTTGCACTCTGGAAGTATGCTAGCAATTAAGCTTCCAGAAAAAGATGTGGAGTTACTGCTGTCTGCACAGACTTTGTATAAAAAATATCTAGAAATTGCAGTCATTAACAGCCCATCAGACTGTGTAGTTTCAGGAACAAAAGAAGCGATCGCAGCGCTAGAAAAACAATTATCATCTCAAGGAATAGAATCTCGGCAATTGCAGACATCTCACGCCTTCCATTCGGAAATGATGCAGCCAATCTTAGAAGAATTTGTGCAATTGCTGAAAACAGTCCAACTAAATCCACCACACATCGGTTTTATTTCCAATGTTACAGGTAGTTGGATTAGTCAAGAACAAGCCACAAATCCCAACTACTGGAGCCAACATTTACGAGAAACTGTAAGATTTTCCGATGGGATATCCCAATTGCTCCAGCAGTTTGAAGGTGTTTTTATCGAGGTGGGCCCAGGACGGACATTAAGCACATTAACAACACAGCATTTAGATAAAAATGCCAAACAACAGGTGCTAACTTCCTTACGCCATGTCAAAGAACAACAATCTGATCTGAGCTTTTTATTAAAAACATTAGGTCGGCTGTGGCTTTTTGGAGTAGAAATAGATTGGTCGGGATTTTATACTCACGAGCAGCGTCATCGTCTACCTTTACCAACTTATCCCTTTGAACGACAAAGGTATTGGATTGAATCTAAAAATCAAGGGAAAGATACTTCAGTAACACTGGGTAAAAAACCTGATCTAGCTGACTGGTTTTATCTCCCTTTTTGGAAACCTTCTTTACCCCTACCCCCTGTAAAAGAACATCAAGAATTAGCATCTGATAAATCTTGCATTTTGATGTTTATCGATGAGTGTGGTTTGGGTAAACAATTGGTCAAACAATTAGAAGCACAAAACCAGGATGTAATTATTGTAAAAATTGGTGATAAATTTACTAGAGAAAGTGAGTTTCAATATATTATAAATCCCGGAAGTGAACGTGATTATGATGTTCTCATTCAGGAGCTTTTCAAAGAGAATAAGTTGCCAAAAACGATTGTCCATTTCTGGAATGTTACACCTGTTGTTGAGCAAGTATTAGAAATTAAAAAGGTTGATGAAGCTCAAGTAACAGGATTTTACAGTCTGCTATTTCTTGCCCAAGCTTTGGGTAGACAAGGAACTACTTATCAAGTAGAAATTATGGTAATTTCTAACAACTTACAACCAGTAACAGGTACGGAAGTACTTTGTCCAGAGAAAGCTACTTTAATTGGGCCAATTAAAGTTATATCTCAAGAATATTCAAATATAAATTGTCGTAGTGTTGATGTTATACTTCCTCCAGTTGGTAGTTGGCAAGAACAACAACTTGTAGAAAAGTTACTGGTAGAACTGACGGTTATTGATTCGGAAAAACTTGTTGCTTATCGAGGTTCAAATCGTTGGGTGCAGAGTTTTGAGCCTGTGCGCTTTGAGCAATCTAAGGTTGAACAGCCTCGTCTGCGAGAAGGAGGAGTCTATTTAATTACTGGTGGACTCGGAGGTATTGGGCTTGTTTTGGCAGAATATTTGGCTCGAACTGTACGAATAAAATTAGTGTTAATTGGACGTTCTGTTTTACCCCAGAAAGATGAATGGAAAGAATGGCTTGCTAGTCATGATCAGGCTGATAGTACTAGCGATAAAATTCGCAAAGTTCAGGAAATTGAGGGCCTGGGTGCAGAGGTTTTGCTGGTCAGTGCTGATGTTAGCAATCTAGAACAGATGCAAAGTGCGATCGCTCACGCTGAAAATCATTTTGGTAATATTAATGGCGTTATTCATGCTGCTGGGGTTCCTGGAGGCGGTGTAATTCAGCGAAAAACTCAAGAACAAGCAGAAAGTGTTCTGGCTGTGAAGGTAAAGGGGACAGTAATTCTTGATGCCATTGTCAAAGATATTCAGTTAGATTTCTTTATTCTAATATCATCAAATAACGCAATTTTAGGAGGATTTGGACAGGTAGACTATTGTGGGGCTAATGCTTTTCTTGATGCCTTTGCTCACTATAACTATTCAAAACAGGGAAGATTTACTACAAGTATCAACTGGGATACTTGGCAAGAAGTTGGGATGGTGGTAAATACAGGAGTACCTCAACACCTCCAGAAATTACGAATAGAAGAGTTAAAACAAGGCATATTACCTCATGAAGGTGTAGATGTATTTTTACGTACTTTAGGAAGTACAATACCTCAAATTGTAATATCTACCTCTGATTTTTTAGATTCACTAAAATATTACAATTTTTACAAAGAAATACAATCCCTACAACTTTTAGAAACTGTCAATCCATCCAAATCAAAATATCCTCGTCCAGAGCTAAGTAATGATTATATTGCTCCTCGGAATGAAACCGAGCAAAAGCTAGTTGATATTTGGCAACATATCATTGGAATTGAACTGATCGGAATTTATGATAATTTCTTTGAAGTTGGTGGTGATTCTCTCATAGGTATTCAACTAATTACAAACTTAAATAAAGCATTTAATGCAAATATTTCTGTTGCCAAACTTTATGAATGTCCAAACATAGGTTCTATGGCAAAGATTTTTACTCCTGAAGAGCCTCAAGAAAATATTTTTGAGCAAAGACTCATTCGAGGACAGAGAAGAAGACAGATTAAAATGCAAAGCAACTAAAAACACAAGATAATTTATCTTGTTAATAAAATGATTAATGCCAAGATAATACAAGAAGAAACAGCAAATCTAGATATAGCAATAGTAGGAATTTCTGGCCGTTTTCCCAGTGCCAATAATATTGATGCTTTTTGGTATAATCTCCAAAATGGAGTTGAGTCTATTTCCTTTTTATCCAATCATGAATTAGCAGATTTAAATATTGAAGAAGAAGTTTTAAACAATCCAAATTATGTTAAAGCAGCACCTATATTAGAGGGCATCAAGTATTTTGATGCTAGGTTCTTTGGTTACAGTCCTAAAGAAGCTGAAATTATTGATCCCCAACATCGCCTCTTCATGGAGTCTGCTTGGGAAGCTCTTGAAAATGCTGGATACGATCCAGAAACATACAATGGTTTGATTGGGGTTTATGCTGGTGTAAGCACAAATAGTTACTTTTTTAACAATATATACGAAAATATTGACTTACTAAATATTTCCAATAAGTATAGTCTTAATAAAGATTTCTTAGCTACAAATATTTCGTATAAATTAAATTTAAAAGGCCCAAGTGTAGGTATCCAAACTTATTGCTCTACTTCATTAGTTGCTATACATTTAGCCTGCAAGAGTCTACTTGATGAAGAGTGTGATATTACTTTAGCTGGCGGGGTTACAGTTTTAGTCCCACAAAAATCAGGTTATTTCTATGAAGAGGACGGAATTTTATCTCCTGATGGTCATTGTCGAGCCTTCGATGCTAAAGCACAGGGTACTGTTTTTGGTAGTGGACTTGGAATCGTCGTTTTGAAAAGATTAAAAGATGCCATAGCAGATAGAGATTATATTCATGCAGTTATTAAAGGTTCAGCAATCAACAATGATGGTTCCTTGAAAGTTAGCTATACAGCGCCTAGTGTAAATGGACAAGCTGAAGTTATTGTGGAAGCTCTAGCAAATGCTGGAATCCATGCTGATGATATTTCTTATATAGAAACTCATGGAACTGGAACAGCTGCCGGAGATCCAATAGAAATTGCGGCGCTGACTAAAGCTTTTCGTGCTTTTACACAGAGAAATGGTTTCTGCGCTATCGGTTCAGTAAAACCAAATATTGGACATCTAGATACAGCAGCAGGTGTAGCAAGTCTGATCAAAACTGTTTTAGCATTGAAACATAAAAAAATACCCCCTAGCCTGAATTTTGAAGTGCCCAATCCTGAGATTGATTTTGCAAACAGTCCCTTTTACGTTAATACTAAACTTACCGATTGGAAAACGAACAATACTCCCCGTAGAGCCGGAGTTAGTTCTTTAGGTTTTGGTGGAACTAATGCCCATATAATTCTGGAAGAAGCACCTGAAATTAAATATTTTAATGATTCTAGACCTTGGCAATTGCTATTATTATCAGCAAAAACTGATTCTGCACTTAAAACTGCAACTACAAATCTGGTTGACTATTTAAAACAATATCCAGAGATAAATTTAGCTAATGTAGCTCACACTTTAAAAGTGGGTCGTAGAGCTTTTAACCATCGTCGGATTTTGGTGTGCCAAAGTGTTAAAGATGCTGTCAGCGTTTTAGAAACACAGGAGCAGGAACGGATTTTTACTGTATGCCAAGAGCATAGAGAACAGCCAGTCATCTTCATGTTTTCAGGACAAGGGTCACAATATGTCAACATGGGTAGAGAACTGTATGAAATTGAACCGACATATAAAAAATATGTAGATACTTGTGCTGAGGTTTTACAACCTCATCTTAATCTTGATATTCGTCATATTCTGTTTCCAAAACCAGAAGAAATTGAAGCAGCTACCCAACAGCTACAACAAACAGCGCTCACCCAATCAGCATTATTTGTCACCGAATATGCTCTAGCTCAGTTATTGATGTCTTGGGGAGTACATCCACAAGCAATGATTGGTCATAGCATTGGGGAATATGTAGCAGCTGCGATCGCAGGTGTGTTTTCCTTAGAAGATGCTTTAGCAGTTGTGGCCAAAAGAGGAAAACTAATGCAGCAGTTACCTCCAGGAAGTATGCTGGCAATTCCACTTGCAGCAAACCATGTGCAGTTGCTATTGAATGTAGAGACTTTGCCGAAAAATTCTCTAGAAATCGCGGTTATTAACAGTCCCTCTTCATGCGTAGTTTCTGGAACAACTGGAGCGATCACAACACTCCAGGAGCAATTAATTTCTCAAGGAATTGAATGTCGGCTATTGCATACATCTCATGGGTTCCATTCTGTGATGATGGAGCCAATATTAGAAGAGTTTGTGCAGTTGGTAAAAAAAGTTAAACTGCATCCTCCTCAGATACGCTTTATTTCTAATGTCACTGGTAGTTGGATTACAGATGTTCAAGCGACAAATCCCACCTATTGGAGTCAACATTTACGCCAAACTGTGAGATTTTCTGATGGAATATCTCAACTATTAAAGCAGTTTGCAGGTGTTTTTCTAGAGGTGGGACCAGGGCGAACATTAAGTACTTTGACAACACAGCATTTAGATAAAAATGCCAAACAACAGGTGCTAACTTCCTTACGCCATGTTAAAGAACAAGTATCAGATGTTAGCTTTTTGTTGCAGACATTAGGTCGCTTGTGGCTTTTTGGGGTAGAAATAGATTGGTCTGGATTTTATACCCACGAGCAACGTCATCGTCTGCCTTTACCCACTTATCCTTTTGAGCGGGAAAAATACTGGATTGAACCTAAATCTTCATTAGCTTCTTTAAATAAAAAGTCAGCAAAATTAGATCGTAAACAAGATATTGCCGACTGGTTTTATATTCCGTCATGGAAACGCTCTTTGCTGCTTTGTGCATCCTCTGCTCAAATAGAAACGGTACAAGAAAAATGGCTGTTTTTTGTTGATGAGTATGGAGTCGGAGAAAAATTAGTTAATCTACTCAAAAATCAAGGAAAAAATGTCATTACTGTTAAGCAGGGAGAGCATTTTGGTCAGCTAAGTGTTGGTACTTATACAATTAACCCATATAGACATGAAGACTATGATACCTTGTTTCAAGAACTTATTACATCGGGTAAAAATATTCAAAATGTTGCTTACTTATGGAGTGTAAATGAGCTTGAAAATCGTCAAAATAGAGAATATTTAGAATTTAGCAGTTTGCTATTTTTAACGCAGAGCCTTGGGCGTTTAAAAATTAGCAATAATCGCTTCCAAATTTTGGTTATATCTAACAACACTCAAGAAGTGAATGGAAATGAAAAACTAGACCCAAAGAAAGCGGCAATATTAGGTTTATGTAAAGTAATTCCGCAAGAGTATCCTAATATTAACTTTCGGTGTATCGATATTGATTTAACAAATCGCCAAAATACAGATAATAGAGAAAGTTATAACAATATTATTATTGACCAACTTTTAAGTGAGTTAACGGCTGTATCTTCAGACTTAGTTGTTGCTTATCGCGATTCCTATCGTTGGGTACAAACATTTGAGCCAATTCACTTAGAGTCAGTAGATCAAGAAAAAACACCATTGAAAAAACAGGGTGTTTACTTGTTTCCTGGTGGGTTAGAAAGTATTGAAGTTGTAATTGCAGAATATTTAGCAACAAATCTACAAGCAAAACTGATATTTATTGAAGATTTAGATTTCCCTGAAAAGGATAATTTTTTGCACTGGCTGGAAACTCACACTCAACAAGATGAGGTGAGTTGCAAAATTCAAAAATTCCTAGCATTAGAGAAATCAGCTACTCAAGTTTTAGTAATCCGTGTAGACACAACTGATGATAAACAAATTCATCAAAGCTTATCATCTGAGAATCTTGGTCAAATTAACGGGGTTATTTATTCAAGTGGAATAAACCGTGAAAATTTATTTTGCTCAGTTCCAGAAATTGATAGCATAGAATCAGAAGAATTATTTAATTTTCAACTTAATCAGATTACTATCTTAGAAAAGATATTACAGAATATAAATCTAGACTTTTGTATCATTTTCTCTTCTTTGTCTTCCATTCTAGGAGGTTTTGGGTTAGGATTATATTCAGCAGCCAATCATTTCATAGATACCTTTACTAACCGACACAACCAAAATAGTTCTTTGCCGTGGTATATTGTCAACTGGGATAAATTACAGATAAATATAGCCCAGAATCAAAAAATACTTGAACAAATATCTGGCGCAGATTCAACCATTAATTCAAAAGAAGTTGTAGAAGTATTTAAACGCATATTTGCTTTAGATAAAGGTACTCAGATTGTTGTTTCTACAGTAGATATTAAGTCAAGAAATGATCATCTACTTAACCTTGCTTCTCTAGCAGATTCAAAATCTTTCAATCAGCTAGAGTTATCTTCACGCTACTCTAGACCTAAGCTGAGTAATGCCTACGTTGCTCCGAGTAATGAGTTAGAAAAACAAATTACGGAAATATGGCAAGAGGTACTTAGACTTACAGAAGTTGGGATTTACGATAATTTTTATGAGTTAGGAGGAGACTCCCTCATTGCGACTCAACTAGTTTCTAGATTGCGATCGAAATTTCCTGTAGATTTACCGCTGCGTGACCTTTTATTACAAGTTATGATACCAGCGAAACAAGCAGAAATGATTGAAGAACTGATGTTAGCAAAAATAGAAGAATTATCTGAAGAAGAAGTAGCAGTTTTTTTAAATAATTTCTAATTTTTAATACTGATATCTGGCGGTAAGCCAGCTAAATAATTCATAAATAATCATTAACAATGGATAAGCCATACTCTAATTTATCACCTGCGAAGAAAGCCCTTCTAAAAAAATGGAAGGGAGGAAAATTTCAAGCTAATACTATTCCAAAACGTCAAATATTTCAGAATATTCCTTTATCTTTCTCTCAACAAAGGCTATGGTTTATTGACCAACTTTATCATGGGAGTTCTTTCTACAATATTCCTATCGCTTTTTATATCAAAGGAAAACTTAATATTACAACACTTCAGCAAAGTCTGAATGAAATTATCAAGCGTCATGAAGTTTGGCGGACAAATTTTGTACTTGTAAATGGAGAGCCAGTACAGGAGATTGCACCTCAATTCACTTGGGATTTACCTATTATTAATCTTGAGCATTTATCTGGTAAAAATTGGGAATTTGAGGTTAAACAACTTGTAGCAGAGTCCGCAAATAAACCTTTTAATTTAGCTAAAGGACTTTTAGTTAGAGTAACTTTACTGCGCTTGAGTGAAGAAGAACACGTTTTACTTGTTACTATGCACCACATTATTACCGATGGATGGTCTTGTGGTGTATTCCTGCGCGAGTTGTCAACGCTGTACGCTGTTTTCTCTACAAATCAACCTTCCCCTTTACCCAAACTCCTTATTCAGTATGCAGATTTTGCAATTTGGCAGCGCGATCGCCTTGAAGGTGAATTCCTCGCAACCCAATTAAATTATTGGAAACAACAACTCAGTGGTGAACTACCTACACTACAGTTACCCACAGATCATCCACGACCTAGCGTCACAACTTTTGCTGGTGCCAAGCAATATTTTACATTCTCAAAATCTTTGACTGAAGCATTGAGACAATTAAGCCAGCAAGCAGATACTACTTTATTCATGAGTTTGCTGGCAGCATTTAACATATTATTATATCGCTACACAGACCAAGAAGATATCTTAATTGGTTCTCCCATTGCGAACCGCAACCGAGCCGAATTAGAAGGGATGCTGGGTTTATTTGTTAATACTTTGGTATTACGTAATAACCTGAGTGGTAATCCTAGTTTTCGCGAACTTCTACATCGAGTCCGTGAGGTGACTATTGATGCTTATGCACATCAAGATTTACCCTTTGAAATGCTTGTAGAAGAATTGCACCCCGAACGTGACTTAAGCCGAAATCCACTTTATGAAGTCATGTTTGTGTTGCAAAATACTCCAACAAATGTGCAAGAAGTATTTGGGTTAACCTTGCGGACTTTAGAGTTTGATAGTGGTACAGCCCAACTAGATATTTTCCTCTCAATGTCTGAATCTGAAGAGGGATTAACAGGGTGTTTGGAGTACAATACAGATATTTTTGATTCAACAACGATTACCCAATTTATCAACAATTTCCAAACTTTATTGGAAAATATCGTTGTAAGTCCAGAGAAGCGGCTGAGTGAGTTATCGCTATTAACTGCTTCTGAACAAGAACAACTATTATTGAAATTCAATCCAACTCGTACAGATTATCCTCAAGATGTATCTCTGCATCAATTATTTGAGCAGCAAGTTCAACTAACACCTGATTCTTTAGCATTAATTAGCCAATCTGAGGAACTGACTTATCGTCAACTTAACCACAGAGTTAATCAGCTTGCACATTATTTACAAAAACAGGGTGTAACAAAAGAAACGTTAGTTGCTCTATGTCTAGAACGCTCTGTAGACATGGTGGTGGGAATTTTAGCTATCCTCAAAGCTGGCGGTGCATATATTCCCCTTGATCCAAGTTATCCAGTTGAGCGTCTGAATTTTATGCTCTCTGATTCTCAAGCTTCAGTATTAATTAGTCATCAGGAAATATTAGAGAAACTATCATTATCTGCGGATAAAACTGTTTGCTTAGATATCCAGCAAGACGAAATTGCTCAACAAAATCTAGAAAACCCGATTAGCATATCACAAGCTGATAATCTCGCCTATATTATCTACACTTCTGGCTCAACTGGAACTCCTAAAGGTGTTCTTGGCACTCATGGCGGTACAGTAAACGGCTTACACTGGTTATGGAAAATTTATCCTTTTACCCCAGAAGAAGTTTGTTGTCAGAAAACAGCTATTAGCTTTGTCGATTCTGTATGGGAGATTTTTGCCCCTTTACTTCAAGGAATCCCCACAGTAATTATTAGCAATGCGACTGTATTAGACCCGCAGTTATTTATAGATGCTTTGGCGCATCACAAAGTTACTCGCATTGTACTTGTACCATCACTACTGCGTTTACTTCTGGATAATTACAGTCATCTAATCAATAAATTATCGTCGCTAAAACTCTGGATAACCAGTGGGGAAGCACTGTCTGTTAAGTTAGTTCAAACTTTCCGAGAGTTGATGCCATTTGCAAAACTAATTAACCTTTATGGCTCATCGGAAGTTTCCGCCAACGCTACTTATTATGACACCAGTTTATTGTCAGATCGAGCAAATAGTGTCTTTATTGGTCGTCCGATTGATAACACTCAAGTCTATGTGTTAAATCGCGATTTACAACCCACACCTATAGGAGTTGTTGGTGAACTTTATATCGGTGGTGATGGATTAGCGAAGGGTTATTTAAACCGTCCAGAATTAACTCAAGACCGTTTTATTAATCACCCCTTTATTCCCAAAAGCAAACTTTATAAAACAGGTGATTTTGTACGTCAACTCAATGATGGAAATCTAGAGTATCTAGGTCGCCAAGATGAACAAGTCAAAATTAGAGGTTTTCGAGTAGAATTGAGTGAAATTGCAACTGCGATCGCACAATACCCAGATGTGCAAGAATCCGTTGTCATTGCTAGCGATGATGCTCAAGAAAATCAGCGTTTGATTGCGTATATTGTCACACAGAAACAGGATATAGCTGTACAACTGTTGCTATATCTGCAACAGAAATTGCCTAATTATATGCTGCCATCTGCTTTCGTTGTATTGGATGCACTGCCACTAACACCTAATGGTAAAGTAGACAAGCGTTCTCTAACAACTGATGAAGTTCTGCCAATAAATACTACTAAATCCTTTGTAGCTCCTCGGAATTTTACAGAATTATCATTAGTAAAACTTTGGGAAAAGCTCTTAAATACTAGCCCTATCGGGGTAACAGATAACTTCTTTGACTTGGGTGGACACTCATTTTTAGCTGTACGCTTAATGGCTCAAATTCACGATAAATTTGAGTATAATCTTACCTTATCTACTCTTTTTGAAAACCCAACAATTGAAAAATTAGCGATTATTGTTAGTCAGCCATCCCGTGAGAGTTCTAATTCTCCTTTAGTAGCAATTAACTCTTCTGGTTCCAAAATACCTTTCTTCTGTATGCATGGGGCTGGCGGCGGTATTAATAACTATTTTATCTTGTCTAGAAGGCTTGGTGAAGACTATCCATTTTATGCATTAGAACATACCCTAGAGCAAGATATACCTGAAATAATTTCAGTCGAGGAAATGGCAACTCGCTACCTCAAAGAAATTCGTCAAGTACAACCAAATGGCCCTTATCTTTTAGGCGGTCATTGTTATGGTGGTGTACTTGCTTTTGAAATAGCGCAGCAATTGCAAAAGCAAGGTCAAAAAGTAGGTTTGTTAGTTGTTATCGATACCATACTATCAGAAACACCTATTGAACCTAGAAAAGATGACGATGCAAAATTCTTACTCCGCATGGCAGAATCGATAAAAACCAATAATAATATCGATTTTTCGATTCCTTTTGAAGAACTTCGAGATTTGCCACTAAATGAGCAATTTCATTTAGTAAATAAAAAAGCAAACTTTATCTTTAGCGATACAGAAGTTGAAAATTTTCTCCACTATTACAAACTTTTCAAAGCCCATGTCCAAGCCATGCGAAATTATGTTCCCCAGGTTTATCCTGAGTCTATAACTCTATTTAGAGCTAAGGAAGAGATTATTCATGACTTTGACAACCCAGAATGGAGTACTGATGACCCCTTACTAGGCTGGGGTAAATATTCTACTCAACCTATTCAAGCAATTGAAGTTCCTGGCGATCATTTCTCGATTTTCGTTGAACCTCATATTCAAGAATTAACTAAACATCTAAGAAATTGTATCGATAATTCTGTGTGCAATATCAATCAAGGGAGTAAAAAAGACTCATGAAACTACCCCCAAAACCGAAAACACCCTTATGGCTGCTAAATCTGCTATTTGAGGCAGATCCCTTTGGTTATATGGATGCTATTTTCAAACGTTACGGTGATATTGTTACTTTAATCTCTGACCCTACACCAATAATTTATATCAGTAATTCCTCAGGAATAAAGGAGGTTTTTACAAATACAAAAGAAATTGTAGCTAGAGGTGAGTTAAACCAAGATTTTGCCTTGATGACCGGAAATCAAGGAGTTCTGCAACTGGATGGCTTAATTCACAAAAATCGACGCAAATTATTAATGCAGGGTTTTCATGGAACACGGATGCAGGTTTGTGGACAACGTATCTGCGAACTCACAGAAAAGATTATGAGTAAACAGGTGGTTGGAAAACCTTTTGCTGCATACCCGATTGTTGAAGATATTACCTTGCGAGTAGGTCTAGAAGTTATAATGGGTTTAGATAAAGGAGAGCGCTATGACAAAATCAAACATTTATTTGTGTCTGCGCTCAGAATAGGACAGTCTTCTATAGACAAGATTCTTAAAAACATTTTTGGACAACAGAATTTAGGTCGATGGAGTCCACAAGGATATCGCCTTTATTTACGACAACAACTTTTTAAATTGCTATCCAGTGAGATTGAGGAACGACGATCGCAAGCAGATTCTTCACGCACTGATATACTTTCAGATTTGATATTTGCTAGTGATGAATCAGGCGAAACATTAAGTGATGAAGAGGTGCGCGACCTCCTATTATCACCTATATTTGCGGCGGGTGATGCTTCAGGAACCGCGATCGCTTGGTCTTTGTACTGGATTCACCATTTACCATCCGTGCGATCGCGTCTGCTGGAAGAACTCGATAGTCTTGGTGAAAACCCAGACCCCATGCACCTTGTCACATTACCTTATCTAAGTGCTGTTTGTCACGAAGCTTTGCGAATTTATCCAACTCAGTTGTTTACATTTCCCAGATTGGTAGAATCGACCGTTGAGGTGATGGGCTACAAGTTGAATCCCGGTATAGTAATTATTGGTAATATTTATTCCACACATCAGCGCGAAGATTTATACCCCAATCCAAAAGAATTTCAGCCAGAACGCTTTTTAGAAAAACAATTTTCTCCCTACGAATTTCTCCCATTTGGTGGCGGTTCTCGTGTGTGTATTGGCGGGACTTTTGCCCTATTTGAAATGAAACTTGTATTAGCAACTATTCTTTCACATTATGAATTAGAACTAGTCAGTCAGCGCCCAGAACGTCCCAAATTTGGAGGTCTGATTTGTTATCCAGCTAGTGGCGTGAAGATGGTCATGCGTGGTCGGCGTCAAAATCAAAGACAGTCACAACCATTGGTTGCAGGCTTAGTTTAAAACTAACTAATTATTTAACATTTATCAGACAAATACTAATGAATTTACCTGATGGGCCAAAAACTTCTCCCCAATTACTCAGTCAATTTGAAACCGATCCTCTTAGCTTCATGGATACTATGAGCGATCGCTACGGCGACATTTTTACTATTATGGTTGATTCTACACCTCTAGTAATAGTCAGCAATCCAGAAGGAATGAAGCAAATTTTTACCAATGCTAAAGAGATTATAGCTTCTGGAAAGTTGAATCAAGGTGGAGAGTCAATAGTCGGAAATAACGGACTGCTGGCACTAGATGGGTTGCGTCACAGAAATCGTCGGAAGTTATTGATGTCACCTATGCGCCACACTCAAACACAAGAGTATGGGGAGCGTATCTGTAAGGTAACAGAAAAAGTTATGAATCAACTAACCTTAGGTAAATCTTTTCTGGCTTACCCGACAATGCAAAAGATTACCTTAGAAGTAGTTTTACCATTATTATTTGGCCTGCATGAAGGAGAGCGTTATGAGCAATTTCGACAACTTTTTTCTAAAATAATAAGTTATGCTAGGTCGCGCTGGTTAAATATATCTCTGTCCTATCCGGTTATCAAGAGAGATTTAGGTCGCTGGAGTCCTTGGGGATATTGGCTTCATTTACAACGACAATTTGACAAACTACTTCATACCGAAATTGCAGAACGTCGTCAACAAGTAAACTCTTTACCTACCAACGTATTATCAGAATTGGTGTTTGCTTGTGATGAAACAGGTCAACCAATGACCTATGAATACATACGAGATTTATTTCCATCATTACTATTTGGTGGTCAAGATGCGTCAGCTACCGCCATAAGTTGGTCTTTGTACTGGATTCATAGTACACCTGGTGTTCGCGATCGCTTATTAGAAGAACTTGATAGCCTTGGTGAGTCGCCAGAACCCGGAAAAATTATTGCATTACCATACCTGAGTGCTGTTTGTAATGAATCCCTACGAATTTATCCAACTCAAGTTGTGACATTTCCACGACTTGTAGAATCACCAATTGAAGTAATGGACTACAAATTAGACCCAGGTACAGTAGTAAGAGGATGCATATATTTAACTCATCAACGTGAAGATTTATATCCGCAGCCAAAGCAATTCAGACCAGAGCGCTTTCTAGAAAAAGAATATTCCCCCTATGAATTTCTACCATTTGGTGGTGGCGCTCGCCGCTGTCCGGGTGAGCTATTAGCGCTTTTTGAAATGAAACTAGTATTAGCAACAATTCTCTCACGCTATCAATTAGCTTTAGCTGATAAAACAAGAGTGGAAAAGCCGAAGGCTATAGGTGTTAACTATCCTCCTGCTAGTGGCTTGAAAATGGTGATTCTCTCTCAGCGTCAGCGCCAAGGACAGCCACAGCAGTTCGTTGCTAATTCAGCGTAATATATGTTTGTCTTACGGTAAGTAATAATGCAAAAAAATACCAAATAAAATTCTTGATTAGCAAAATCGAGTCATTAGGAATAAGAACGGGATATATTATGCAAACTCAACATACTCATAAACTCCTCACAACAGACTGTCGTTTTTGCTCATTGGTTTCTAAAGGTAATGGAGAAGACCCAATTGGTACAGCAGGTACTTGTGACCATTGGTTGATTATGGAAATTCCCCAACCTTGGTCGCAAGAAATCTTTGAGGATAATCCAACTCTCAGTTCATTGATGGGTTTATTCGAGGAGTTAATTTTTAAGCATGGAGTCAAGTTGAAACCAATGCTAATTGCTCCTGACCGAGAGTACTCTCATCCTGGCTTAACCCGTGTGTTGTACTACTATCGTCCAGCAAAGCTGTTTTCTCAGTTTGAGAAACACGAGTTTGTTGTTCCAGACAGCGAAGCTGCTGCTTTAGTAACAGCAATATTCAAGCAGTTAATCCAAGAACCAAACGATTTATCGCAATTTCAGCGATATCAACAAGAAACCAGCCATATTCGCGAACTAATGGTTTGCACCCATGCTCAAGTAGACCTTACTTGTGGCAGATTTGGTACTCCTATATATCGTCGATTACGTAAAGAATATGCTCCTGTTTCCCACGGAAAGTTAAGAGTATGGCAAACAAGTCACTTTGGCGGTCATCAGTTTGCTCCGACATTAGTTGATTTACCCCAAGGGTGCTTATGGGGACACTTAGAACCAGATGTATTGGATTTACTAGTCAATCGAAATGGTTCAGTCTCCGGTTTGCGTCAATACTACCGAGGATGGACAGGTTTAAGCAAATTTGAGCAAATTGTTGAGCGCGAAATTTGGATGCAGTCTGGCTGGAATTGGCTTGATTATTTGAAAGCAGGAAAAGTGGTAGCTATAGAAGAAGTTGCTGAAGGACAGGATGCTAATTGGGCAGAAGTTTGTATTAATTATATCGCGCCTGATAGCAGTACATCAGGTGTCTATGAAGCCAGAGTTGAAGCCTGTGGTGAGATTATGAGTGCATTGAACTCAGCAAAAGAGATGGAGTTAGAAGTAGTAAAACAGTATCGCGTAAGCCGTTTAGTCAAGAATCAATCAATTTAAATGAGGTAACACTATGGCAACAATGGGAAAATACTGCAAAGCATACTCACTTCAAAAATTACGTCATTTTAACCAATGGACTGAGAATTCCGAAAATACGAGGAAAGAAAAGCAAGAAGTAGATGGTAAGGAAGTTGAAGTTAAGAGAATGCTAACTGATGATGATTTTCTATATTTACAAGACAACTATATAGTCACAGATGGTATTTTCAAAGACGAAAATCTGATTTTTGACAATATAACTCCCGAATGGATAGACTTTTGCAAAAATATTCTTCTATTTGAGATTCCTGTTTACGAGCCTGTGAAGGTAGAAGCATCAAGAAGTCAATAGATTATAAGTAGGTAAGCACGAATAAACCTGGCTATGCAACAAAATTTAAAAAGCCCGAAACCTTTGCGATTGAATGCTCCGCTTACAATGACATAAGTATTAAGTCGGATATGATATAACCTAAGCGTATTGGGTTAGTGTCAAAAATTTTAAGTTGTGTAGGTTGGATTGAGAAATAAAATCCAACATTTCCAGGGCTTTGTTGGATTGCACTTTGCTTTACCCAACCTACAATTTTTCACAAAGCCAAGCGTATTGTGATATAGCCTTACAACTTTTACTAACCATTATTAATTGACTGGAGAAACAAATGTATCAACAAGAAAAAGAAGATACTACACTTTATAAAGTCGTAGTCAATCACGAAGAACAATACTCTATTTGGCCTGTCGACAGAGATAACCCTCTTGGTTGGAAAGATGTAGGCAAAAGTGGTTTCAAGCAAGAGTGTCTTGAATATATTAAGGAAGTTTGGACTGATATGAGGCCTCTTAGTCTCAGAAAAAAAATGGAAGAAACTAATAGTCAAACCTAATTACTGTTGCAATACGCTTGGTATTAGCTATACAAATCTTAACTTACGTAGATTGGTTTGAGCATAAGCATTACCCAACATTAATTGGAGTGTTGGGTTTAGTCCTTCAATCCACCGCATTATTTATCAAATTCAGGATCAACCCTTACTACTAACAGTTATAAAGATTGCACATCTCAAAGATTATTAAAGCTTATCTGGAAAAGTGATCGCCTATATCCCACCCAATCGCAACCAAAATAAAACATCAAAACCCTTGAGTTCACAATTTACTCACCACTACGCAACTAAAAATCTCACAGAATATCTGCCAACTTTACCAGCAAACTATTTGCTAAATCTGTATCAACACTATTTTCTTCACTAACTAACAAGTGTCTCACAGCAGATAACCTGTCATGGTTTTCAGAAATTCTCCAAGATTCTTCTAAATTTACTGCAAAATCAAACAGCGATCGCTCTCCTAAGTGCTGTCTTACTTTCACTGCTACACTATCATTACTTACCAAAAATTCTTTGATCGCATCTAATTGAAAATTACCCAATATTTCGTCATGTCCCCACGTTTCTAGCCAGTCTCCATCCACATCTTCAACGTAAATATTGACAAAATCAACTCCATAAGTTAACCAGTTCTGCTGCATTTGTCGCGCTGTTGCTAAAGCTTCAGCAAATGTATCTACTTGATTGTTGCAGTGAGTTTCTCTTTTGTTAGCCATAAAAGCTCTAATTAGCACGTAAGTATGTAGGCTAGAACACAAATCTGAAATATCAAATTCCTGAAATTTCACGAAAATTTTAAATATTTGCCACCAGAAAGGTAATCACTGTTATACAGGGCCACGTTGACTAACTGGTTTACAAAATTAGCATCCTTGGGGTTGTAGCTTAAGAACAACCCTCTCTCGATTTCCCACGATCGCAGTGTATTTTGCCAAGCTTCGTACTTTTGATGATTAAGTTCTTCACTAACACTTGTAACTTGAATGCACAGTGGTTGATTGTTACGACTAACAATCAAATCTGTTGCCATAGAAAGGTCGGCAATATAACGCTGCCAAAAACTACCTTCTCGCTGAACTATATCTTCGGCTATTGATCTAATGATATCATTATCGACCTGATTAAATTCGCCTGCCATCAATTTTTGTTTCCAAATATAAAACTTGGAGTCACTTGCATTGATCCATCTGGGAAAGAGATAACCATACCAGTATCTCTCAATCGGCGTCATTAGCTCGAACTTTGCTTTTTGTTCTTCTGAAGGTAATGATTTGATGATCAGCCATATTGTAGAATCTGTAATCACCTCTAGCAGAAAGGCAATGACAAAGGGTTTTGCAGTCAGGGAACCTGGTTTGATGTTCTTTACCCAACGATTGATTTCATCTAATCTTCTCGCTAAATTATGATCTACCGAGGAGGCTTGCTCGATAAGGGACTTTAGCTTATCCTTAATCTCTTGTGCTTGCAAACGATGCCCTACTTTCAGAAGATAACTCTTTTTTTACACACTTTCAACTAAATCTTAACCCAAAAATGTCTTTAGTTAATTTCCTGATGTCATTAAATATTCTCTAGGTCGATGCCCTGTGTACGTAAAACCTCCCGCAGTCGAGCAATTTCTTGCTCTGCTTGTTGGGCGCGTTCTTCTGCCTGTTGGGCACGCTCTTCTGCCTTTTGGGCATGTAAACGTTCTTGTTCAGCCAATTCCTCTGATGATAGTATTAATTGATTTTCAGTAGTGAAGAATCTTAATTTACCTTCATAAACTCCCAAATAAAGTTCTAACTGCTGACTCCACAAACGTCCATCAGTGGTTACTTGGATTTCTTGATACTTACCATCAACTAAATGAAATCCCTGAAGTTCGGTTGTTACAGGGTCAAACCAGAAATAATCTGGTGTACGGAAGGTATCTTGGTAAACTTGTTTTTTTAAACCTTTATCGACTGCTGTCGTTGAACTTGACAAAATTTCCACAATTAGGTTGGGATATTTGCCGTCTTCTTGCCAAACTACCCAACTCTTACGGTCTTTTTTCTGGGTTCCCAAAACTACGAAAAAGTCCGGGCCACGGAAATGCTCTGATTTTTTCTGGTTATGACTATAGTAAATCGTCAAGTTACCAGATGCATAAAAATCTTGCCGTTCTCGCCACCACAATTTAAGTAGGCGAATCAGTAAATCGATTTGTTCTCGGTGTAGGTCACTTTCTAAGGGTGGTTCGTCACTCAGTATATCGCCAGGAGGAAAAATCACTTCCTCTTCTGAAATATTATCAGAGATGAGTTCTAGGGTAGCAAGTTCAGACATCAGCGATCGCTCCGCAATTTCGGTTCATTTTACTGAAAAGTCGGTAACTTACAGATAGCTTTGAAAACTTGTAATAACTCGATTGCACCGGCAGATTCATTCAGACTTAATAATGGCATTAACTGATACGTTGGCTGCTGTTCATCTCTTAAATAAACAAATTGATAACGCAGTCCGTTAGTTACCAAACCCCAAACTGATGGTTGTTGGTCTAAACTCTTAAAAGCATAAGTGAGTAATTGAGGTAAACCCTCACCTACTTCAACTGCACTATTTTTAGTTTCAATTACTACAACCCAAAAAGGCGGTGCAATCATACTTTGAGGATTGTTGATTGCTAAAATATCCATCCGCCCAGTAATTCTTCTGTCTTCATCTTCGACTGCGATCGCAATGCTATCTTCCATTGTCAACCGAATCGGCACATCGTAAAATCCAGCTAGCCGCATTAGTGGTGCAATGGTTATAAATTTAACCAAACCTTCAGATATTTTACCTGCGCTTAAATAACGTTCAAACTCGCTTCTGATTCGCAATAAATCGTCCTGTTCAAACTCAGAGAGTGGTTCTAGAGTTAAGAAATCTGTAAATGAACCACTTGAAAGCTTTTCTAGTTTGAGAAACCGATGAACATCGTTGAGAGACAAGCTGCTAGCTTCAACAGTGAGCGTCATAATTTCAGGCTTTGTTTGTCAAGACTATTTACATCTTCCAACATTCGTGGTGGATAGGTTGCAATCTAACCTCTTTACATTTCTTAAACGCTTGCTTTTGGTAGATGAAAATGAATGTAAACTAAATAACTCGGCAATTTCCACCCAGCTTAACGAAAATCTAAACCCTGTATAGCACAACTGGGCTAAGAATAGTTTTTAGTAACAATAGCGATCGCAAATGTAACCATGTCTCAACCAACTATTGAATCAATCCTACAAGAGAATCGCCTCTTTCATCCTGCCTCGGAATTCTCGCAGAATGCCCATATCAAAAGTCTGGATGACTATCAGCTTCTCTACGACAAAGCCAAAGCCGATCCGCAGCAATTTTGGGCAGATTTGGCTGGAACAGAATTAGAATGGTTCCAAAAATGGGATACAGTACTAGACTGGCAACCACCTTTTGCTAAGTGGTTTGTTGGTGGTAAGATTAATATTTCTTACAACTGTCTTGACAGACATCTCACTACTTGGCGCAAAAATAAAGCTGCATTGATTTGGGAAGGAGAACCAGGTGATTCGCGTACTCTTACATACTCCCAACTGCACCGGGAAGTTTGCCAGTTCGCCAATGTATTGAAGCATCTGGGTGTACAAAAAGGCGATCGCGTTGGTATTTATATGCCAATGATTCCCGAAGCGGCGATCGCGATGTTAGCTTGTGCCAGAATTGGCGCACCCCATAGTGTGGTATTTGGTGGTTTTAGTGCCGAAGCTTTGCGCGATCGCTTAATTGATGTTCAAGCTAAACTAGTAGTCACAGCTGATGGTGGTTGGCGCAAAGATGCGATCGTTCCTCTCAAAGAACAGGTAGACAAAGCCTTAGCTGATGGTGCTGTTCCTAGTGTCGAAAACGTCCTAGTTGTCAAGCGCACTGGACAAGAAACTTATATGCAGTTGGGCGGACGCGATCATTGGTGGCATGATTTGCAAAAAGGTGCATCAGCAGATTGTCCCGCCGAACCGATGGACAGCGAAGATATGCTGTTTGTCCTCTACACTTCTGGCAGCACCGGCAAACCGAAGGGCGTAGTACATACAACTGCTGGTTATAATTTGTATAGCCATATTACCACCAAGTGGATATTCGACCTGCAAGACACAGATGTATATTGGTGTACTGCTGATGTCGGTTGGATTACGGGACACAGCTACATTGTTTACGGCCCCCTTTCCAATGGTGCAACCACGGTGATGTATGAAGGTGCGCCCCGTGCTTCTAATCCTGGTTGTTTCTGGGATGTAATTGAAAAATACGGCGTTAATATTTTTTATACAGCACCTACGGCAATTCGAGCATTTATTAAGATGGGTGAACACCATCCCAACGCGCGCAACCTGTCTTCATTGCGTTTGTTGGGAACCGTCGGCGAACCGATTAACCCGGAAGCTTGGATGTGGTATCACAAAGTAATTGGTGGCGATCGCTGTCCCATTGTGGATACTTGGTGGCAAACGGAGACAGGCGGTATCATGATTACACCACTACCAGGGGCAATTCCCACTAAACCAGGTTCCGCAACTCTTCCCTTCCCCGGAATTATTGCAGATGTCGTAGATTTAGAAGGAAACACCGTACCCAATAATGAAGGCGGTTATCTGGCGGTGCGACATCCTTGGCCAGGAATGATGCGAACAGTCTACGGCGATCCAGAACGCTTCCGCCGCACCTATTGGGAACACATTCCGCCTAAAGACGGTAACTATATTTACTTTGCTGGTGATGGCGCAAGACAAGATGAAGATGGCTACTTCTGGGTAATGGGTCGTGTGGATGATGTACTGAATGTCTCAGGACACCGACTTGGTACAATGGAAGTAGAATCAGCCTTAGTTTCGCATCCAGCAGTTGCAGAAGCGGCGGTAGTGGGTAAACCGGATGAACTTAAGGGCGAAGAAGTAGTCGCTTTTGTGACTCTAGAAGGCACTTATCAGGGAAGTGAGGAACTGATTAAAGAACTCAAACTGCACGTTGTCAAAGAAATAGGTGCGATCGCACGTCCCGGAGAAATTCGCTTTACAGACGCTTTACCCAAAACGCGATCGGGTAAGATTATGCGGCGCTTGTTGCGGAATTTAGCCGCAGGACAAGAGGTATCTGGTGATACTTCCACACTGGAAGATCGGAGTGTGTTGGATAAGTTACGGGAAGGCGCGTAATACAATTCCAAATGATTTTGTCGGGGCGCACAGATGTGCGCCCTTTAACACGGCACATTTTATCATGGAAATAAGAACATTATCGAGGCGTTGAAGGCGATGAAGCTGAAGAGTAAACTAAAATCAGCATTTGTTCAACCTTTTAGCTGCATGATGCTGAGTATTCTCGCTGTAATGGGGATATCACCATTAGTTTTAGCGGTTCCTGCAAGAGTTTCGTTGCATACGCCAGAACAGGATACATACAAAGAACCACAAAAACTAGCACAATTTTCAGGTGCAGATTCACCAGAGCGATCGCAGCTGCTACAACAAGCTAATGCTTTATATAATCAGGGAGACTTCAAAGACGCAGAGGAAAATTTACGTAAATTCATTAAAAAATTCCCAGAAGATGCCTTTGGACACTTCCAACTAGGAAATGCGCTTTTTCAGCAAAAGAAATCAGAAGAAGCAATTAGCGTTTATCGAGAAGCCATTCGCCTCCAGCCAAAATATGCTCTAGCTTACAATGCGATCGGTATGGCTTACGCTAGCCAAAGTCGCTGGCAAGAAGCCATTACTGAATATAAAAAAGCTCTGGAAATTAATCCTAATTATGGCGAGGCGTTGACTAATTTTGCACTGGCAATGTGGCAAACCAATAAAAAAGACGAAGCGCTATCTTCTTTAGAAAAAGCTTTAAATATTTTCAAAGAACAGAATAGAGGTGAAAAAGTCAACCAAGTCGAAAGAATTTTGCGAGAAATTAAAACTGTTGATGAGCCTAATGTTTCATGAAAATTATATTGTTCAGAGTTGCTGCGATCGGCTTTAAGGATGCTTTGCAAAAACTTCGATCGGGTATTATCCAGCAGATTCCGTGGAATTTGGCTACTGGGTAAGAGGTATCCGATTGTTAATTATTGTGTGGTGGGCTTTCCAGCCCGCCCTCTTAAAAGAATCGAAATAGAACACTTGTAATGATAAAATAAGGCTCGTTTATTCTCAATTGAAGTTGTTGTTATGGTTTAATCTTTTAAATCATCAATGTAAAATTCTGTCGAAGTTATTTGCCATTCTATCCAACCTAATGGCTTAATCAATAAGCCCTCTATGAAATATTCCGAATAATCCACACTAGCGTCATAACTACAATTGAATTCATTATTGAATAAGTGTTGTCTAAAGCCTTTAATTTGTTCTTGATTGTACTCATTAAAAATTCTTTTTGATGATATTACTCCTTTAAATATGATCTTACATGGTTCATCAAACTTACTTGTGGCTGATAAAGGATGTGGAGGATATATTTCAAGTCCTTTTTTAATGTTAACGGTAATAGAGTCTGGAGTAATTTCAAAGCTGTCTATCTTACATTATGGAAAATGCACATCATCAAAATAACCTTTTATTATACTCATTAGTTTTTATTTCTTAAGATTTTTGTAATATCAGGTTTGGTTAAACACTTATAATATCTGCCTGCCCTTTTCAAAGCATCAAAATAGAATAATTGTAATGGATGAAATATTTCTGTTAACCAGAGAAACTGTAAAAGTAATTTTTCATTTGGATGGGGGATACACAAGGGTAATTTGGGAACGTTCGGAAAATACTGTATGGGCCGGCACCGGATGGATTTTTGATATACCAACTCATTTAATACCATACGATTTACGAGTAATAGGTTCTCGTTTTTTATTGTCTATAGTTAAGTCAAATGCGAATTATTGTGAGGATATACAGAATATCCGCAATAATCGTAATAGCTTTTTTCATATAGCAAGATTACCTGTTGTTATATAAATAGCATTTAACCTAGTAGCCCATCTATTCAAAAATAGCAAAATAGCAGTCTACAATAAGAATCAGACAAACCTTTGGTTAAAGCCTATGACTTCTTTATCGGCATTAACTTTACCCGATCACACCCAGTTACCAGACTCAGATGGTACATTTGTGAAAAACTGGCAAGAGCATCCCCAAAGTATTTTACTCACTGACTCGATTAAACTTGTCCTAGAGGAACTTTATCCTGATAGTCAATATTGTATTGGACAAGATTTAGGCATTTACTGGCGATTGACAGATCCTCCTGAGAAAGGGGCTGAATCACCAGATTGGTTTTATGTACCCAATGTACCACCTACTCTCGATGGTAAAACGCGGCGTTCTTATGTGCTGTGGAAGGAATATGTTGCGCCCTTGATTGTAATTGAATTTGTCTCTGGAGATGGTTCAGAAGAACGAGATAGCACACCACCATCTCAAGGGCAAGGTGGGAATGTTGGTAAATTTTGGGTTTATGAGCAGGCAATTAGAGTGCCTTATTATGGAATTTATGAAGTAACAAAAGCACAGGTTGAAGTATATCACTTAGTCGATAATACTTATCAACTGATGCAACCCAATGAACGAGGACATTACCCAATTGTTCCTATGGGCATAGAGTTGGGAATTTGGCAGGGTTTGTATCAGAATGCAGAGTTACCTTGGCTACGGTGGTGGGATACACAAGGAAATTTATTGTTAACAGGTTATGAACGTGCTGAAGTTGAACGACAGAAACGAGAGATAATTGTAGAGAAGTTGCGATCGCTCTCTGCTGAACAACTCAATGCTTTAGGAATTAACCTAGAAATGTTGGATTAATAAATATTATCATCTACTAATAAAACATCTTCATATATTTCTGCGATCGCACAACGAAAATCAACGCTAGCTAAATACAATTCTTCCCCTTTTTCATAAGGGTAAAGTACCCAATGTCCATCTGAATTGCGTCGGAAGCATTCTACATTCATTCTATCTGGTGAAATTAGCACATATTCTTGTAGCGATTCTAAGTGTCGGTAACTAGCGAATTTCTTGCCTCTGTCATAGCTTTCTGTTGACTCAGAAAGCACTTCGATAATTAAGCAAGGATGGGACTTAAAATATTCCAATTCTTTATCTCGTGTATCGCAAGTCACCATGACATCGGGATAAAAATAGCGATTTATGACATCAATTTGTGCTTTCATATCTAACATATAGACACGGCAACCACTACCCCGGAGATGGTTTCGCAGTAGCATAGATACATTCATACTAACTGTGACATGAGCATCACTTGCTCCTGCCATTGCGTAGACTTGCCCATCAATATACTCGTGTTTTATTTCACTAAATTTCTCGCCTTCTAAATATTCTTCTGGGGAGATGTAGTACTCACTTCGGCTAATGACCATTTTAGTACCTTAGTAGTTTTATCAAACATTTTAACCTATAGAACAAGTTTAATGAGCCACAGCCCCACCTGTTGGCTTCACTTTTTTGAGGAATAAAACGGCAATGCCACTGAGTAAGAGTGCAATGCCAATAAAGTAGAAACAATCGTTAAAAGCTAGCACAAATGCTTCTCGACGGACTATATTTGATATAGATGCGATCGCTTGATTGTGAGCGGTATTTAAATCTGCACCTCTACTGATAAAATACTGGGTCATTTGGTCAATTCGCTGTTGAGTTTCTGGATTATATAAAGATACTCCATCACCCAATCTATTCGAGTGAAATTGCTCTCTATTAGTTAATAAAGTTGCTAAAGATGCAATTCCGATAGAGCCACCCATATTCCGCATCATATTAAATAAACCACTTGCTGAACCTGCTTCTTTTGGATTCAAACCAGCAGTGGCAATAGAACTTAGTGGTACCATAATTAGGGGTTGTCCCATAGCTCGCACAAATTGCGACCATCGTAATTGTTCTAATCCAGTTTCATGAGTCATTCCAGAATTCATAAATGCACTGATGGAGAACAAAGTCACACCAACAGCAACCATTAAACGCACATCAATGCGTTGCATTATTCTGGGGATGAGAGGAATAATAAATAGTTGAGGAATACCAGCCCAAATTAATACTTCGCCAATTTGTAGCGCATTATATTGTTGAATTTGAGCAAGATATAGAGGTAAAATATAGATTGAACCATACAATCCTACCCCTAGTGAGACATTAACAATACTGGCTAAACCAAAGTTACGCCGAAGTAAAAGCCGCAAATTAATAAAGGGTTGTTTCCGAGTTAGTTCTATTAAGAAAAATATCGTTATAAAAATTACTGCTACTATACTTAAACGCACAATCAATGCTGAACTAAACCAATCTTTGCGGCTACCTTCTTCTAAAACAACTTGCAGGGAACCTAGCCCAATTGCCATCGCAATAATTCCCCACCAATCACCTTGCTTCAGTAAATTAATTTGGGGTAGCTCTTGCTTAATTCCATACCAGACGCCAGCTAGCATTAATCCTCCTGGAATTACGTTTATATAAAAGTTGTATTCCCAACCAAAATTTTCTGTTAGCCACCCTCCTATTGTCGGGCCAATTGAGGGCGCAAAAACTGCACTAAAACCAAATGCAGCCAGTCCAATTGATTGCTTAGATTGGGGTAAAGTCGTTAAGACAACTGTCATCGCGGTGGGAATTAACACTCCTCCACTAAAACCTTGTAAGGCGCGGAATAAAATCATGGAATTGAGATTCCATGACCAAGCACAGCAGATAGAAAAGAAAATAAATAGTGCAGTATTTACTAACAGATAACGCCGCAGAGAAAATACTCGTGATAGCCATCCTGTTAGAGGAATTACCACAATTTCTGCGACGAGATAGGCTGTAGAAATCCAAGAACCTTCTTCTAGAGTCGCTCCTAAACTTGCTTGAATATCTTGTAGCGAAGCATTAGTTATTTGAATATCTAATACTGCCATAAATGCACCAAGCATACTAGCTAATACACCAATCCAGGTTCTTATTGGTACACGCTCTGGAGGTGCTTGTTGATGAATTACACCAGTATTAGCCATAGTGTTCTTCCTGTTTCAAAATTCAGTAGTAAAAAATCTCTTATTAAATCTTATCTTTCTTTATGATGGCTAAATTAAAATATTAATACTAGATCAAAGCTCATTATAGAGCTTCTCCCTTAGATGCAGGCTCTAACCTCTCTCCGCTTTGGATAGAGGCTTTGAAACCGGGTTTTAGTTTTTCTCTGCTTGTCTGAAACTACCTTGTCTTAGCGTCGCGGGAATTAGGTTAGGTTTTTCGTGGAACTTGCTACATGATGTGAAAAGTCAGGTTGAGCGTAGGGGTGTAAGCTGTGCTACTTTAACGGGTGTTGCATCCATAAGAAAAATTGATGTAAAACTAACCAGACAATAAAGACTGAATTTCTCCCTGGATATTGCCACGGGCAGATGGTTCGGCGAACTCTAACATTAAAGGCGTAAAGTAGATACGCGATCGCCTTAAAAATCCCTCTAAAACCTGCTGACGACCTCTGATATAATCTTCTTCTGCCACCCAGGCATATTCCCGGCGAATGGCATGGGTGTATTCTTGATACTGCACTGGGTCAGTAGCCAAAATCCCTAAATCTGCATCAAGTAAAACTTGGCTATCATAATCATCAACCGCAGCTTGGTGGTCTTTAGTATTCAGAATCAGACGGGTAACAGTAGTGATGATAGTTTCTGGAATAACCAGATTAATCAGCAATTCAGAAGCATAGTCCGCACTTCGTTCTTCATTATCTTGGGCTTGAGAGTCATACACTACATCGTGAAACCAGGCAGCTAGTTGAACAGCTGGTAAGTTATTGGTGTAACCTTGCAAAATCTGAATTGTGCTGAGAATGCGATCGATGTGTTTGAGTGTATGGTAGTAGCGACCAGGGGTAGAGTAAGCTGCAACCAAAGGATTAAAGGCTTTATCAGCCGCTACCTGGTCAACGCCAAAGGGTTGGAGTGTGTGTTGCCAGTTAGAAAATAAAATATGCGTGAGGTTTTCTGTAGGCATAAATGTAGTATTGACGCTCTTAGTATGACTGAGCTAATCTCTTGTGTTGCAACATCTGTCTATCAAATTAAAAATAGATCAACAAAAGGATAACATTTGTTATCGAATTGGGCATTGGGAAAAAGAAGGCAGGAGGCAGAAATTCTTTAATTTTTAATTGAATTCTCCACTCCCTACTAAATATGACGTGAATTCGATTGCTCATATAATATCTACCCAATTTGCTCAATCAAAAAACCTCTAAGAAGGTTTTACTACGCAAAACCGTCCCTCTCCGAGTCGGAGAGGGACAGACTTGAACTTTAGTTCAAGGCAGGGAGAGGTTCGTCGAACTCACGTTAAATATGGTGACTGCGAAATGAAAGCGTCAAAATAGAAGACACAGGCTTTATACCAAAAGCCTTGCCTTGATTAACGGAGTTTATTATCAGTGGTATTACAAGTACAAACAAGCACCTACGAAGCTAAAACCCAAGAAATTGCTAAACAACTTCTCGCAGCAACCCAGGAAAATCGTTCGTTTTTTTCTTCCCTGCGGGATCAAATGCGCTGGGATGATAAATTACTAGCTTGGGCGATGAGTAATCCTGGCTTGCGGGTGCAACTATTTCGCTTTATAGATACACTACCTGCTTTACACAGTAAATCAGAAATTGCCTCACATTTACAAGAATACCTCGGCGATGAATCTGTAGAATTACCAGCAGCTTTGAAGGGGATGCTGAACTTTGCTAATCCCGATTCTGTACCAGGACAAGTTGCTGCTACAACCGTTGGTACAGCGGTTGAGACTCTCGCCCATAAATATATTTCTGGGGAAAATATTAAACAAGTCATCAAAACAGTTGAACGACTGCGAAAAGAGAAAATGGCTTTCACCATCGACTTACTTGGTGAAGCGGTGATTACCGAAGCGGAAGCGCAGTCTTATCTAGAACGCTATCTAGAATTAATGCAACAATTGGTGGAAGCATCGAAGAATTGGTCAGCTATCCCGGCTATTGATGAGGCTGATGGCGAAGCAATCCCAAAAGTTCAGGTTTCTGTGAAATTAACGGCGTTTTATTCCCAATTTGACCCATTAGATGCTAAAGGTAGTGAGGAGCGAGTTAGCGATCGCATCCGTACTCTCTTACGTCGTGCTAAAGAATTAGGCGCAGCTGTACATTTTGATATGGAACAGTATGCCTATAAGGATATAACTCTCAGCATCCTGAAAAAACTGTTACTAGAAGAAGAATTTCGGCAACGTACAGATATTGGCATCACAATTCAAGCATATCTGCGTGATAGCGAGCAAGATGTCAAAGACGTAATTTCTTGGTTGAAAGAACGCGGTTATCCCCTAACAATCCGTTTGGTGAAAGGCGCATATTGGGATCAAGAAACCATCAAAGCAGCCCAAAAGCATTGGAAACAGCCAGTTTACAACGATAAAGCGGCAACTGATGCGAACTTTGAAACCATCACTCAGCTGTTGTTAGAAAATCATCAATATGTCTATTCTGCCATTGGTAGCCATAACGTGCGATCGCACTCTCGTGCCATTGCCATCGCTGAAAGCTTAAATGTCCCTCGCCGTCGCTTTGAATTACAAGTCCTGTACGGTATGGGTGATAAAGTTGCCAAGGCGTTGGTTGATAGGGGTTATCGGGTAAGAGTTTACTGTCCCTACGGTGAATTATTACCTGGGATGGCGTATTTAATTCGGCGGTTGTTGGAAAATACCGCTAATAGTTCTTTTTTACGGCAAAATCTCGAAAATCGACCAATTGAAGAATTATTAGCGCCGCCAATTGTCAAAGATGAAAAGAACTCTTTAACTCCTAACTCTCATTTCCTCGGTGCGGCTGATACCGATTACGCTGAAGAAGAGGTGAGAAAGAAGACGGCGCAAGCTTTCCAAAATGTTCGTCAACAGTTGGGTAAGACTTATTTACCACTGATTAATGGCGAGTATGTCAATACGCCAGAATTTGTTGATTCTCTCAATCCTTCTAATTTCAGTGAGGTAATTGGTAAAGTTGGGTTGATTAGCGTTGAACAGGCGGAACAGGCGATGCAAGCTGCGAAAGCGGCGTTTCCTGGGTGGAAGAAAACGCCAGCCAAACAACGCGCTGATATTTTGCGGAAAGCGGGTGATTTGATGGAACTCCGCCGCGCCGAACTTTCAGCTTGGATAGTTTTGGAAGTTGGTAAACCAGTTAAGGAAGCTGATGGAGAGGTTTCGGAAGCGATAGACTTTTGTCGGTACTACGCTGATGAGATAGAACGTTTAGATGAAGGTGTGAATTATGACATACCTGGTGAAACCAATCGTTATATTTACCAGCCACGCGGTATTGCTGTCGTGATTTCTCCTTGGAATTTTCCGCTAGCGATCGCTTGTGGAATGACTGTTGCAGCTTTAGTTTCAGGCAATTGCACTCTCCTCAAACCTGCGGAAACATCTTCTGTCATTACGGCAAAACTCACAGAAATTTTGATCGATGCTGGTTTTCCTAAAGGTGTATTTCAATACGTACCTGGCAAGGGTTCCCAAGTCGGTGCTTATTTGGTAAATCATCCAGATACTCACGTGATTGCTTTTACAGGTTCCCAAGAAGTAGGCTGTAGAATTTACGCAGAAGCGGCAACACTGAAACCCGGACAAAAGCACATGAAACGGGTGATTGCAGAAATGGGCGGCAAGAATGCCATTATTGTCGATGAGAGTGCTGATTTAGACCAGGCTGTTGTGGGAGTGGTGCAATCGGCATTTGGTTACAGTGGCCAAAAATGTTCTGCCGCCTCTAGGGTGATTGTACTGCAACCGATTTATGATGCCTTTGTGCAGCGATTGGTGGAAGCGACGAAATCCTTAAATATTGGGGAAGCAGAATTACCGAGTACCCAAGTTGGGCCAGTAATTGATGCTAATGCGCGCGATCGCATCCGCGAGTATATTGAGAAGGGTAAGGCAGAAGCACAACTAGCATTGGAATTACCATCACCTGAACAAGGATATTTTATCGGGCCAGTCATCTTTAGTGAAGTATCGCCAAATGCGGTAATTTCCCAGCAAGAAATTTTTGGCCCTGTGCTAGCGGTAATTCGGGTAAAAGATTTCCAGGAAGCGTTAGCAGTCGCCAACGGTACAAACTACGCCTTAACTGGCGGACTTTATTCTCGAACACCTTCGCACATTCAGCAGGCGCAGACAGAATTTGAAGTTGGGAATTTGTACATTAACCGCAATATTACCGGAGCGATCGTTGGACGGCAACCCTTTGGTGGATTTAAACTTTCTGGAGTAGGTTCTAAAGCAGGTGGCCCTGATTATCTGCTGCAATTTTTGGAACCACGCGCAGTTACAGAAAATATTCAGCGCCAAGGTTTTGCACCAATTGAAGGTGCAGAGTGAACGATAAAAGTAGGTAGTAGTCTGTCAAATTCACTGTAAAGACGGCGATTTATCGTGTCTCTCTAACCGTCAAAGTGAATTTGACAGACTAGTAGGGCGTATGTCCTATCTATTTAGACATAGGAATGAAAATGAATGTAGAGACGTTACATATAACGTCTCTACATAGCTTTCAGGTAATTGATCATTAATTTCACCAGATGTCTATTGTATATATGAACCCCAAAGATACAGATAACAATGAGTAATTTAGTTATAAAAGTTGCTGAATTTCCTCAACATTTTCCGGCAATTCAAGCAATTAGAAAATCAGTTTTTCAAGAAGAACAAGGTGTAGATCCCGCTTTAGAGTTTGATGGCAAAGATGAAATATCTACTCATCTAATTGCTTATTTAAATGGTGAAGTTGTGGGTACTACCAGAATCAGATATTTGGATGAAAAAACTGCCAAAATAGAAAGGCTCGCTGTTTTATCGACAGCTAGAGGACAGGGTATTGGTAAAAAAATTATGGAAAATGCTCTACAAGTGGTAGCTAACAAAAATATTCCAGAAGTAATGGTTCATGCTCAAGAATATATAAAAGATTTATACAAAAAATTGGATTTTGTCGAAGAAGGAGAAATATTTGAAGAAGCTAGTATTCCCCATATCGCAATGAGGAAAATTTTCTCAGATTCTAAGTGACAATGTATTGTATTTTTTTACAAAATCCTTAAATTGTGTAGGTTGAGTTGAAGAACGAAACCCAATATTTCTAGGGCTTTGTTGGGTTGCGCTTTGCCTCACTCAACCTACAATTTTTCACAAAGCCAAGTGTATTGCCTTATAAAGGAGAGGGAAGCTAAAGACAGGATGAAGTTTTGCATTTTATTTAATCCACGTTCCTATTCGGTCATGAAAAAATGTATTTTTATGACCAAGATAAAATTTGCTTCCCCATCTCACTCATCTCCCAGATGCGCTGAATTTGGTAGAAACAGAGTGAACTGACTACCCTTTCCTAGAGTTGATGTCACGGTAACATCTCCACCATGCAAACGTGCTAATTTGCGTGTTAATGCTAAACCTAAACCAGTGCCTTCATACTGCCGATTTAACCGACTATCAAGTTGTTTAAACGGTTCAAATAGAAATTGAAACTGACTTGAGTCTATACCAATTCCCGTATCTGAAATTGTAAATGTTATCCCTTGTGGTACTTTTTTGACTAGCAGTGATACCTGACCGGCTGGGGTGAATTTAATGGCATTGGTGAGCAGGTTGAGTAGCATTTGCTTGATACGCCGCTCATCAGCAATGCAAATATCTTCTTCTAGGTCAATTTTACAGGTAAGTTGCAATCCCTTTTCTAAGGCGCGATCGCGCACTGTCCAAATGGCATAATTACATAAATCGGACACTGGCAAAGGTGACAGCAACAGTTCCTCTTTACCTGCTTCTACCTTAGATAAATCGAGAATATCGTTAATCAGCGCTAGTAAATGTTCACCACTACTATATATGGAAGTTACATATTCATTCTGCTTTTCATTGAGAGAGCCAACTATTTCTTGTTGTAGCAACTGCGACAAACCCATAATCGCATTCAGAGGCGTCCGCAACTCATGGCTCATGGTTGCTAAAAATTCACTTTTTGCCCGACTGGCGGCTTCTGCTGCTTCTTGAGAAGCACGTAGTTTCAACTCAGTTTGCTTACGTTCAGTAATATCCTCAATCATCGCTAAAAAAAATTCGGGTTCACCATTGCTGCCTGGTATAACAGAAACAGAGATATGAGTCCAAACTAAGTTACCATTTTGATGCAAGCAGCGTCTTTCCATCTCAATGCGATGTCTTTGGACAAGCTGTTCCTGATGTTTCGAGGCTTGAAAGCCGTCTCTCGAACTTCTCTTTAAATCTGTGCGAATTCCTGACATCAGTTGTTTGTAAAGTTTTAAATCCCCCCTTTCTGCGGAAATGTAATCGGTAAAGGTCTTGCCGTATAGCTCTTCTCGGCTGTATCCTAAAATCTCACACAATGCTACATTAGCATCGACTATCTGGGCTTTCATATCTATAAGTCCAATGCCGATAGAGGAACGCTCAAAAATCGCCCGGAATTGCGCCTCACTTTGTCGTAGCGCTTCTTGTACGACATTTCGCTCGCTTGCTTCTATCGCCAGCGTCACAAAATCTGCAATCGAGCCGGCAAAAGTCTCTTCTTCCAAAGTCCATTGGCGACCTTTGCCTATGTGTTCATGACACACTACGCCTATCAAACGACCCTCTAGCCAAATTGGTGCATCTAGTAGCGATGTAATGCCCATAACTGAAAGATAAGACTTAGATAATTCTTGAGTTCTGAAATCGTTTATGGCATCATCTGCGGCTATGGTACGTTCCTCTTCTAAAGCCTGGAAATAAACTGGATAATTTGTTTTTAAAAGCGAGTTACCAGAGGTATGCTCTTTAGTCCTCACATCATACAAATCAATACACTCGATTTTAGAACGTTCTTCATTATACAACCATATGCCAACTCGCTCGACTAAGAGCGTCCCAGCAGTAGTTTCTGTGATTTCTCTCAACACGGCATTGAGATTACCTTGCTGAAATGTCTTGCTTCTTGCTAGTTGTACCAGCGTTTGGCTTTGTTTTCGCCGACTATGCTCTTTGATTTTTAAAGCCTCTTGGGTCTGGTTGTACTCTGTAATATCTCTAGCTGACACCACTTGCATTAGTTGCCCTCAAGAAGAAATAATGTTGCCTTGCAGTTCTACGCAAAAAGTAAAACTGTCTTTGTATAACTACAACTACTTGATATGATTTTTCATAACCGGAAAGTATAATTTTTCTAATCAAATTTTATGGTTCTGGCTAACGAGTTCTAAGCTAGATTTTGCTGATTACTTCTGTTACTTCATACCAGTAATTTTTGCCAGGGGATAATTAGCATTGCAATGATCTTAAGTATCAAGTAATTCTACTATCAAGTAATTCCACTATCCAATGAAGATACTGTTAATTAGTATAATGTTTTGAACTTAGTTTTGAGGACTGTGAACTGGAAAAATCTTTCTAAATCCTTAATATTTGATACTTAATTCTTAATATTTAATCCATAATCTTCAGTCTCCAGTCTCTAATACCCAGTTAAAGTTATTGCTTAGTGCTGACTACTAAAACACCCTTGATTCTCCTAGAGAAAGATACTTAATGACTCAAATTTTGTCAAAATCAAGGTAACGGCAGCTTTTATGGAGGTGGAGCGATGACGGACAATGATGTAAGAATTGTTTCCCTGATTCCCGGTGGAACAGAGACTTTAGCAGCACTAGGGTTGGTTAATGCTATTGTGGGGCGATCGCACGAATGTGATTACCCTCCAGAAATCCACAATCGCCCTATTTGTACCCAAGCACGTTTAAACTCCAATGCCTCCAGCAGCCAGATTAACGATGAAGTGAACAAATTATTGCAATCGGCTCTTAGTATCTATGAAATCAAAACAGATGTTTTAGAGCAGTTGCAGCCTACCCACATTCTCACTCAAGACCAGTGCGATGTTTGTGCTGTCAGTTTACACGAAGTTGAAAAGGCAGTTGCCACACTCGTTGACAGTAAACCTCAGATTATTTCTTTACAACCCAATATTCTCCAGGACGTTTGGACTGATATTGAACGAGTCGGCAACATCTTTGGCGTAGACTCGGTAAAAGTCTTAGAAAATTTAGAAGCCCGCGTCAAAATTTGTCACCACAGAATCCAAGGACTTTCTTTACATGAACTCCCTACTGTCGCCTGTGTCGAGTGGACTGATCCTTTGATGGTGGCTGCGAATTGGATTCCTGAATTAGTTAACCTAGCAGGAGGACAGTCTCTATTTTGTGCTACAGGTCAGCCTTCTCCTGTCTTGCCGTGGGAAACTCTATTAACAACGAATCCAGATGTAATTGTTTTTATGCCTTGTGGCTTTGATTTAAATCGCACTCGCCAAGAAGCCCAGTTGTTAACTCAACGCCCAGAGTGGGGAAAACTACACGCGACTGAAGCTGGTAGGGTCTACATCACTGATGGCAATTCTTACTTCAATCGCCCAGGGCCACGACTGGTAGATTCTCTAGAAATTTTGGCAGAAATTTTGCATCCAGAAATTTTTCAATACGGCTACAAAGGAACTGCTTGGGAAACTTTGTAACTTAACTAGATTACAACTAGCCCTTTCAAGGTGTGTTATTTTGCAGCTTTTTCTGGTTTAGAATCTTAGCAGTTGAGACATGGGGCTTGTTCTTGAAGTAAGTTCGTTTTGGTTGAGCAATCTTTGGAGCTCGCGGATGACGGCGAAAATTTCTCAATTTGACAAGACCTGCCAGATGTTTGAGAGTTTGTGATCATTCTGTGAAGGTCATGTTTTGAAAAACACACCACCTTGAAAGGGCTAGTCCTATTATTTATGAAAAAAGTGAAGGTTTAAATGCGATTCTGGCCGATTTCCGTTGAAATTAGCTCTCTGACGTGAGTTGCAGAATCTTGCTGTAATGCTGATGCCACGATCGCTTCACTTGCAACTATACTTAATCGAGCGATCGCCTGCTTCACGCCAGGTATACTTTGGGGATTGACGCTTAATTCATCCAGCCCTAAACCTAATAAAATTGCTGTTGCGAAAGTATCTGCTGCCAATTCTCCACATAATCCGACTGAAATCCCTGCTGTATGGGCAGCTTGAACAGTTTGTTGCACCATTCGTAATACTGCTGGATGTAGCGCATCAACTAAATTTGCCACGCGGGGATTAGTGCGATCGCTAGCCATGACGTACTGGCTCAGGTCGTTAGTACCTATACTAAAGAAGTCTACTTCAGCGGCTAACTGATCTGCGATCGCCACTGCTGACGGAACCTCGATCATAATTCCTACTTTCATCGCGGCATCAAAGGCAATACCAGCTTGATTGAGTTCAGCCTGCACTTCACCCAAAATTACCTTAGCTGCACGTACCTCCGTTACCGTCGCAATCATCGGCAACATGATTTTAATTTGGTGTCCGACACTGGCTCTCAAAATTGCCCGTAACTGAGTTTTGAACAAATCCAGATGATCTAAACAGAAACGAATTCCGCGCCAGCCTAAAAAAGGATTAGCTTCTGGAAATCCGACTCTGAGATAGGGAAGTGGCTTATCACCACCGACATCGAGGGTACGAATAATTAGCGGACGATTATCTAAAACTTGGGCGATCGCCTGATACACTGCTAATTGTTCTTCTTCCGTCGGGGCGCTTGTCCGATCTAAATAGAGAAACTCAGTGCGGAGGAGTCCCACGCCTTCTGCACCGCTAGCTACAGCAACTTGGACATCATTTATACTACCAATATTGGCGAAGACGCTAATTTGCTTACCATCACAAGTAATTGCTGGTTGATTTGCTGTAGCTTGTGCTTCTTGTTGGGCAGCTTGCCAAGCTGACTGCTTTGCTGCTAGTAAATCTAGGATGTGTGATTCCGGTTCTACCCAAGCTCTGCCACTTTCGCCATCAAGAGCCATAAGTGTACCATCTGCTAAGTGCAACACCTGGGCATCTACTCCCAAAACTGCGGGAATACCCAATGTCCGAGCGATAATTGCACTGTGGGAAGTGGCACTACCAGAAGTAGTACAAATACCCAACACCTTTGTCGGATCTAATCCAGCGGTATCTGAGGGAGTTAAATCAGTCGCCACTAAAATCGCCGGTTCCTGAAGATGCAGGTTAGCGGGGGCATTGCCAGATAGTAATCGTAGCACTCTTCGCCCGACATCTAAAACATCGTCAACTCGCTCTTGCAGATAAGAATCCTCAAGTGTGCGGTAGGAAGTTACTACTTCATCTACTACAGCTTGCCAAACGGCTTCAGCATTTATATGGTTTGCTAAAATGCGTTCTTTAGCCGCTTCCAACAACACTGGATCTTCTAAAAATAGTAGTTGGGCGTCAAAAATGGCGGCTTCAGCATCACCAATTTGCAGAGATGCTTGTGAGAAAACTGCTTGAATTTCTTGTTGGGCGGTGTGGATTGCTGTTTGTAATCTTTGCCACTCTGCTTCAACATCTTCAACGTGGTATTGCGTAACAATAATATGAGTGGGTTGATAATGAACAACAGGTGCGATCGCTACTCCTGGAGAAGCTGCAATCCCCGAAAGTTCGCCGTGAGTTGTTGGGGTAACTTCATACTGAAATACTGGTGGAGAATTCAAGGAAACACGATCTTCACCCTCCGGGTTCGGCAGTCCAACGCCAGTCACCTGCGACGGGAAACCCGTCTTCAGCGCTGGCTCCTCTTTGTTGGAACAACAAGACCGGGCTGCCTCACCAAAGTTATTCGCGAATAATGCCTGTAATGCTGCCAGTGCCTCATCTGCATCAGAACCAGTGGCAGTAATCAGCAGTTCGTGTCCTTGACGCACTCCTAAAGTTGTAACTTGGTTAATACTGTCACCCCTAACTAGCTGAGTATTTCTCGTTAAATTCCGTACTAAAATTTGGGATTGAAACCGGGCTGCGGTTGCGACAAACTGCGCTGCGGGACGGGCGTGTAATCCTAAGTGATTGCTCACAATCAGCTGAATTTCTCGCGTTGGTGATTCTATATTGGTTGTTGTTGGGGTGATAGCAGACAACGGACTACTAACTAAACCCAATTGAGTTGCTTTTGCTAGGAGTGCGCCGCGTGCTTCCGCCATAACTTGGTGAATATCTCCACCAGCCGCCGCCGCTACCACAGCAGCGATCGCACCTTCTACTAGCGGGGCTTCACACAAATACACTTTTTGCTGTTGTGCTTCTGGTAGAAACTCAATGGCCATTTCTGCACTTAGCAAAGCACTACCCAAATCCATTAACACCAAGACACCATCATCAGAAAATACAGAAGCGATCGCCTCATAAACCTGGATGGGATCTGTACCCAATGGATTTTCAGAATCTTCAATACCTGCTGCAACAGCAATGGAAACTTGGCCCTGAACCATCTGCGCGGCGAGTTCCCGCACACCCAGAGCCAGTTGTTTACTGTGAGAAACGATAACAATTGCGATCGCGGCCACACCGTCAACCTTGTTGAGAGGTTTGCGTTTAGCTAGTTATCCCTTGCATTTTCCCGTACCGCTAAATTATAATTGTAACTGCCCGAAAATATTCCGGTCTTTCCAGCTAGAAATACGAACAAAATAGCCTTCTTTTAGATCAATACCTGGTATCCACTCATAAACTCCATCGCTAGCAGTACGGGAAGAAATGTTTTGGATAAGTTTGTTCCCATCGTACAACTTAATCGAGACATCGCCATCAAAATTATCCCGCCACAATATTAAATAAGGCTGATCTTTCTTTGGAAGTACTTTCTTCACTGGCTGAGTAATCAAAATCTTTGGTGCGACCTGATTTTTGCTTTTCTTACGGAATCCCAGATAATGAGGTAGATGTCGGAAAGTAGGATTTTCTTGCAGATTAGACAATTGGGGAACAATAATGTCTCCCTGTTGAGAATTGAATAGATAAGTTGATTTGCCGCCATCAATGGTAATGATATCGCCTTTAACCCCTAATTTACGTAATAAATCGGCTCCTTCGTCCAGAGTTGCCTGGTTCACCGTCATAATCGCCAACAACTCGTCACCCTTAACACCATCTTTGTTGAGAGTACCGATGAGTTGATATTTATTCGCTTGGTTTTGGGCTAATACTTTCGCCGGATGATCGCTGTATTGGTAAGTAACAATCGCATTCTTTACTGCTTTTTGGTTCAGAGGCGCACCACTAACCGGATTGTAATCGGTAATGTATGCCTGCTGATTATCCCAGACTAAGGTTTTGAGGCGAATATTACTATAATATTTATCTTTTGGTTCCTTGATTGGGCCATAAGGGCTAGTACCACCAGTGATGACAACACCATTGAGTTTGATCGGAAAGGATAATTGAGTACTAGATTGGTATTGCTCAAAGAAAGAACAATTAATCATAGAAAAAACGTTGTTTGCGTAAAGTTTCTTATATTCGTCTGTTACTTCAGAAAACAACTTATTTTGGAAAAAAGGGCTGTAATGTCCACCTTCACCTTTATAATATTTGCCCTCATTTAGACCCATATCATCTACCTCTCCGGTAATTTGGTCTATGTGCATTTTGCGGAGATCGATAATTTGTAAATATGCTTCGTTACCATTGGTTAATTGTTTTTTATATAACGCGGCCCCATCTATAACCTGGAGAGGCTGATAAGAGGATAGAGGGTTGAAAGTTTGGCTAATCCAAAGGCTACTCAGAATCGGCAGTAAAAAAAGTAATAAATTGATTACAGCATTCATCGTCTCTTGTCCGCAACTCCACAATAAGTTGTCGTTACCACTTTAAGGCTAATGAGTTGCGTAGACATAGCCCGTCGTAGGCATCGCATCCACAAAACTTTAAGCAAAAAAATTGTAGGTTGGGTGGAGGCTTTGCGTAACCCAACATCCTGATACAAGTAAGTCGGTGAGAAAAATTCAATATATATGAATAAGTATAAAGTAGCTAGCTGTAGTGGCGTGGCAAGACTTAATGTGTGCATTAAGTCTTGCCACGCCACAACGTGTATTTCAGAAATCAAATATGAGTCCTATATCCGCCACCTAAAGACAGACGACTTTACGCATCACGACTCGTAAGTTATTTGCCTAACTAGATATAAGAGGCTATGGTGTACACACAATTCCAAAAAAAGCTCGATTTCCCATTGTTCTCTCGTTTCCATGCAGAGTATGAGAATTGCTAACTAGGGGCTAATGTTTCCAGTCAGACATTGAATCAGCAGCTTACTAAATAAGACTTTTTATGACTAAATCATACCAAGCCCTGAGAATTTTATTTCAAACACCTAACTATTGAAGTCTTTTTCATGCTGTGTTTCTTGAAACAAGAGCTTATTTTATATCTATGGTTAAACAACAGGTTATGAACGCGGCAAGCATAAAAGGAAACAGCTAAGGCTTGAATGCAAACAATAAAATTTTATTCCCTTGTTTGCATAAAACCCTCAGCCACTCCAGTTAAGTAAATGTCAGTTCAAATCTAAAGGTTTACACCTTTAAAGACCCCAAGATACCTGAATTTGACCAAACACAATCAAAATCTAAAGGAAAAATAATGAGTACTCAATTTCTTGGTACATTAGGTAGCTCGGCTCGTTCCTTCAATGGCTTCAATGTCAATGCAGGAGATCCCACAGATGTCTTTAGGTTCTCAATTGGCAGCACCAGAAACATCAACTTGTCTCTCAACAACATTACCGCTGGCGATGATGCTGATTTGACACTTTTTCGCGATGTTAACGGTAACGGTATACTAGATGCTACTGACAGAGCATTTGGATTTGTTACCAATTCTCGTAAGGGAAGTAACGTTGATGACTCAATTAACGTTAGAGCTAACGCAGGTACTTATTTTGCCGAAGTACAACGCTTTGCTCCAGGTAGTAACGGTGCTGTTTTTTACGATTTAGACTTGTCTGCAACTACACCTACTTCGACATTTGATTACAGCAATCTTCTGCCGAAGGAATTTGTAGTTGGTAATCTGACAAGTGATGTTACCCGTTTTGGTAACATCAATAACAATAACACCGCAGATGTTTACAGCTTCTCTTTAGGATTTTTTAAGGGTGTAAATATTAGCTTGACTGGACTTAGCGCCGATGCTGATATCCGACTGATTCGGGACTCTAACAATAATCAGATTGTCGATCCTGGAGAAGAAGTTGCACGCTCTATTAGGGGTGGTAATACATCAGAATTGATTTCCAACATTACCCTATCTGGTAACTATTACTTGCAGGTCAATCAATTCTCTGGTAGTACTCCCTATACTGTGACTTTCGATCAGTTCAACACCCCCTTTGCTTAAGTTTAGGCATTGGCAGTGGTGATTAAGAATTGAAAGTATTGTACGGCAATGCTTTCAAGGGTATGCAAATGATGCAAGCGGCAGAGAATCATACCTGAACTTTGCCGCTTTTATTCCACATTCTAGTTAAAGAAGAATTCAGAAGTCAGAATTCAGGAGTCAGAATAAAGACGCGACGCTCGAATGTTTTTACTACTTCACCACCTCTTTTGCTTAATTTTAAGCATCCGAAGTGGCGAGTAGTACTTGAAAGTATTGTACGGCAATATTTTCAAGGGTATGCAAATGATGCAAACGGTAGATAGTTAAAACTAAACTTACCGCTTGGCGAATATTATAGCTGCACTTGTCAAATATTTCAACAAAATAGTATTCAATTATGACGACAGCTTTAAAAATAAGTGATGTTTACGACGGGCGTAGTTGCAGCACCCCTTTGCCTACAGAAATTATTCCCTTTTTGGCTAGTTACAACCTGATTCCGCAATTGTTGTCTCAGAGTATTATCGAATCTGCGATCGCACCCATCACCTGCACAAGGGCAGAAATATCTCATGCATTAGAGCAATTTTATCAGCATTGGGATTTGACAACCCAGCAAAAAATCCAAGATTGGTGCTTACGTTACGGTTTGAATCAAGAACAATTAGAACTTTTTGCAACTCGCAAGCTCAGAGTAGAAAAGTTCAAACAAGCAACTTGGGGACATCAACTAGAATCTTACTTTCTCAAATACAAAAGACATTTTGATAAAGTCATTTATTCTTTGATTCGCACTGAACATCGAGGAACTGCTAACGAATTATTCTTCCGCATTAACGAAGGAGAACAGTCATTTCCTGAACTGGCACGTCAATATTCGCAAGGGCCAGAAGCTAATACAAATGGCATCGTCGGCCCAGTAGAACTTGGGGCTATCAACCCCAATTTCGCTCAGTTACTTTCCACAAGTCAAGAGGGTGTAGTCCAAGCGCCTGTAGCCTTTGGCGACTCATGGATAATTGTACGTGTGGAAAAGTTTATCGCTGCACAGTTGGACGATTTTATGCGCCAACGATTGCTGCAAGAAAATTTTGAAAAGTGGTTTCAACAGCAACTTAGTCAACTTTCACCAGAAGAAAAAATCTGGATGGGAATCAATACCAAAGCAGCACAAGCGGAAGAAGCTGCATAGAGTAAAGGGCAAATAAAAAAGAGAAATTAATAAAATGGGTGCAGAATAATGACAAATACAACGGTTGATATTCAAGATTTTCTTGCTGATTTATTTCCTTTTAGTTATCTGCCACCAAATGTTTTAGAAAATTTGCTCAACAATGTGCAATTCTTCCGCTACCGCATCGGTCAGGTAATAGTGGCACGGGAAGCTATGCCTGATAAAATTAGCATTATTTACCAAGGACAAGCGCGTTTATTAAGTTATAATTCCCAAACACCAAATCCGGCGACACTGAAGTTACTCTCATCAGGAGAGGTTTTGGGTTGGGTAAGTCATGTGCGGGGTATTGCGTGTGAAACTGCGATCGCTTCTACTGAAGTTATCACTCTCAATCTACCCATTGCTAGTTTTCTGGCGTTACTCAAGCAGGAAGAGAGTTTTGTCCAAGCATTGCAAAATAAAATTACCCTTTTAGAAGTATACGAATTACTCACCGAAGAACTCAGCCGTCGCGCAGATGGTAGCAAGAATCTAATTAAGCTTGCCCAGACTGCAACTGAAGCTGCTATCATTCAAACAATCCCTGGACGTAAAGCTTTTCACCAGCAGTTAGACTCAGAGTTTTTGTGGTTAGTTAGCAGTAATTTTGATCCTGAGTTCCCTATGGGGAGTCATTTAGAGTTAGATGATATCAATCCCAAACTGAAATTTAATACAAATATGCGTTTGGTGGGATTACCCAAGTCAATATTTGCAGATAATCTCGCCCCCACACCAAAAACATTTTTACCTGCTGAGATTCCCTACGCCTCAGAAATTATTGTCACAGAAGAACCAGTAACTAAAGGTAAACAAAAGAAGTATCCTTATATCCGGGGTAGAGGGCCGCTAGATGCTTCCCTCGCTTGCTTCCAAATGTTGAGCCAATACTTTAATATCCCCTTGCGCCGAGATACACTGCAACGGGTGTTGACAAAGCAGCAGGAACTTAAGGGCGTTATATCTCTGCAATTTTGCGCCGCCGCTGCCGAGTTAATGGGTTTGACAACACAGCTGGTAAAAGTTCCCGCCACCGCAGTCGGCCACTTGCAACTACCAGTAATGATTGCTTGGCAAGATAGTTTTGCCATCATTTATAAAAATAGCAATCAAGAGTTACTAATTGCTGTTCCAGAGATGGGACTACTGCGTTACAAATTAAGAGACTTTGCAGAAAATTGGGGGGCTGAAGGAGAAGTCCTGCTGTTACAAACCACCAAAAACACTCCCCAGGCACGGTTTAGTTTAAATTGGTTTATACCCTCACTACGACGCTACCGCAAAGTATTAATTGAAGTACTAATTGCTTCTATTGTTATTCAACTATTTGGGCTGGTAAATCCTCTTGCCACACAGGTAATTATTGACAAAGTATTGGTTGGCAACAGTCCTGATACTTTGGAAGTTTTCGGCATCTTTTTGGTGGTAGTCGCAATCATTGAAGCAGTACTAACCACTGTCCGCACTCATTTATTTACAGATACTACTAACCGAATTGACCTCGCCCTTGGTTCTGAGGTGATTAATCACCTGTTGCGTCTGCCTTTATCTTACTTTGAACGCCGTCCTGTAGGGGAATTGGCAACACGAATTCACGAATTAGAAAACATCCGTTCTTTCTTGACTGGTACAGCTCTCACTGTGGTGATGGATGCGGTGTTTTCTGTAGTCTACATTGTAGTGATGGCAATTTATAGCCCAGTGTTGACATTAGTTGCTTTGGCAACAGTACCACTGTTTGGCTTGCTTAACTTGATGGTATCCCCTTTGATGCGGCGACAATTGCAAGAGAAAGCAGAATGTAATGCCGAGACGCAATCTTATCTTGTGGAAGTGATGGGGGGAATCCAGACAGTCAAAGCGCAAAATTTAGAAATGCGATCGCGTTGGCAATGGCAAGAACGCTATGCTCGTTACATTAGCGCTGGTTTCAAAACAGTCTCTACTCAAACTACCGCCAGTTCTATTAGCAATTTCCTCAACAAATTTTCCAGTATGTTAGTGCTGTGGGTGGGAGCTTTTCTCGTCCTCAATCAGCAACTTACCTTAGGACAACTTATCGCTTTCCGCATCCTTGCTGGTTATGTCACCAGTCCCTTGTTGCGCCTAATGCAACTTTGGCAGAACTTCCAAGAAACTGCTCTATCTCTGCAACGCCTAGCTGATATTTTAGACGCTCCCCAAGAAACAGAAATCGGTAACTCTCAAAACATCCTCATGCCCAGTATTCAAGGTCATGTCCGCTTTGAAAATCTCAGCTTCAGTTTCCGTGAAAATGGGCCGATGCAACTATGTAATATTAATTTAGATTTTCCTGCTGGCTGCTTTATCGGAATTGTTGGTCAAAGTGGCTCTGGTAAAAGTACACTACTAAAATTATTACCCCGACTTTACGAACCCAAGTCTGGCAAAATCTTGATTGATAGCTACGACATCAATAAAGTTGAACTTTATTCATTACGTCGTCAAATTGGCATGGTATTACAAGATACTCTCCTATTTGATGGAACAGTTCGTGAAAATATTGCCTTGGGGTATCCTGATGCTACCGATGAGGAAATTATTGCCGCCGCCAAGATAGCTTATGCTCACGACTTTATTATGTCTTTACCCAGTGGCTATAACACTCGTGTGGGCGAACGAGGTTCAGGATTGTCTGGGGGACAACGCCAACGAGTAGCGATCGCTCGTACAGTCCTGCAAAATCCGCAATTACTGATCCTTGATGAAGCTACTAGTGCCCTAGATTACAATGCTGAAGGCCAGGTCTGCCGCAACTTGGCGACAGCTTTTCAAGGGAAAACAGTATTTTTCATTACCCACCGCCTCAGCACAATTCGCCATGCCGATATCATTTTGATGATGGATCAAGGTGCTGTAGTAGAACAGGGTACTCATGAAGAATTGATGGCGCTCAAAGGTTATTACTACTGTCTATATCAGCAACAAGAAACACAAATTTAATGCTCAGTGCTGAATCAAGAGTGCTGAGTGGAAAAGATGAGGGGACAAGGGAAAATTATTAAACAAGTCTTTCCCTTGTCTCCCTTATCTACCTTGTCTCTTCTCCATACCCGATTCCCCACTTAATTAATTATGAATATTCAATACAAATTCGATCAACCAGTACTTTTACAACAGACTCCTGGTTGGTCACGAGCGATCGCCTGGACTATTATTGGAGTTAGCGCCTTTACAGTAATTTGGGCCTCTGTGTTCCAAATTGAAGAATCAATTCATGCTACTGGCAAGTTAGAACCGCAGGGTGCAGTCAAAGAAGTTCAAGCTCCAGTTAATGGTGTTGTCAAGGAACTTCTAATTAAAGATGGCCAGCAAGTCAAAAAAGGTGAAACACTTATTAGTCTCGAAAAAAGTACTTCTGAGGCAGAGGTAATTTCATTAAAGCAAAGTCGGGCTGCTCAGTTGCTTTCCAAAAAGGCGCTAGAACAAGAAAATGACTTCTATCGCCGTCAGCTTCAAGGGGAAATATCACTACAAGAAGTAGCAGAGCAAGCGGCTCTGTTGAAAATTAAACCAGAACTAGCCTTGTTGACCAAAAGTCGAGCTGCCATTGTTGCCGAAAACCAATTGTACCGGACACAGTTAAATGGTGCGACTGCTGGCAGTACTCTCACAACAGAGCAACAGTTACGCTTGCGAAATCGCCAAATAGAATTAAAATCGCGTTTAGCCACAGCTAATTTAGAAACGGGACAGACGCAACAGCAATTTTTTCAGACTCAAGCGCAGTTAGCTAGTGCAAAAGAGTTGTTGGAAATTAATCAAAAAATCCTCCACAAGTTTGAACCTCTAGCGCAGCAGGGGGCTATCTCCGAGGTACAATACTTAAAACAACAGCAAGATGTCAGCAGTAAACAAGCTGAAGTGATTCGGTTGAATCGGGAACAGCAACGATTACAATTAGCGATCGCTCAGTCAAATGAAAAACTTCGCAATACTGCGGCAGTGTCTCAAGAAGAATTACTAGGCAAAATTACAGAGAACGACAAAAACATTGCCGGAATTGACAGCCAATTAACCAAAGTAATTGTAGATAATCAAAAACGCATCTATGAAATTAATAGTCAGATTGGAGAGTTTGATAGTAAGTTGGTTCAAGCTAAACAAACCCTGAGATATCAGAAAATTATTGCACCCGTAGATGGAACTGTCTTTGAACTCAAAGCCAAAACAGCAGGATTTGTAGTTAATTCCAGCGAACCGCTCTTAAAACTCGTTCCTAGTGATAACTTAGTTGCGAAAGTATACATTACCAACCGCGACATCGGCTTTGTCAAAGAAGGGCAACAAGTGGATGTGAGAATTGATTCCTTTCCCTTCCAAGAGTATGGTGATATCAAAGGCGAACTAATTGAGATCGGCTCTGATGCCCTACCTCCAGACCAAGTTTATAATTTCTGGCGTTTTTCAGCAAAAGTCCGTCTAAATGGGCAGAAGTTACTGATTAATCAGCGTCAAATTCCATTGCAATCAGGGATGTCTATTAATGCTAATGTGAAATTACGTAAGCGCACTATTATGAGTATCTTCACTGATTTCTTAGTGGAGAAAACTGAAAGCTTAAAGTCCCTCCGTTAAACAAAGGGTGTTAATGCTACGACCAGAGAGAGCAAGAATTTAAGACAATAATACTGGATTTTAGTTCAGCACTACTACATCATAGGGGATTCGACCCTTTCATTGTTTCCCCTCCCCTTGGCAACGCTACCAGGGTGGCAATACTTCTCGGTAAAGGGGAAAGGGGGAAAGGGAAAAGGGAAAGAAAAATTTTTAACCCTTACCCTTTACCCCAAACCCGATTCCGAGTTAAAAATGCAAAACCCGAGAAGTATTGACCAGGGTGGTTTCATACAAAGAAAGAAAAAACCTTTTGGATTTGATTGGAAGACAGCATATTGAGCTTGAGAGAATGGCACTAATAACAGCTATAAGCTTTGCCCTAACTGGTTCCCAGCCTGGAGGCTGGGAACTGCTATAACTAACTAGTCAAAACCTTAATTGATAATTGATAATTTTTATCTTCTTGTAATAATAGCTTTCCATCTTTAGTTAGTTTTAGCTGCTGCCCCCGCCACTCTATAGTGTTGCCAATAAAGCCAAAAAACCAAATCACAAAGCTTAATAAGTCGCACCCAGGAACAAGCCACAGAAATTTTTTGACTATTGGATCTTTCAAACTAATAGTACCAACGATCCAAGCCATTAGTAATCTTGTTGCCCAACAGATACATAGTCCTAACCATCCTACTATTGAACCATCAGTAGCAATCAGTAGCAGCAAGCTGGTGACGACACCATAGGTAAAAATAAGTCCTAGATAACCCCAAGGACGAGAAACTCGTTTACCACGTGCCCAACGAATCTGTCGCCTGAGAGCATCAACTAAGTTGTTGCTTATCTGTACATGTTCAACTATGTAGTCGGAAAGTACAACTTTGTAACCGGCTTGTACAGGTAGATACCCTAGTTGAAAATCATCTGCCAGATAATCAGCGATCGCTTCAAATCCACCAATAGCTTTTAGTACTTTTTTAGGGATGACAATGGTGGAACCAAAAGCATATTTTACACCATTTTCCTTCAGATTACTGACAAAAACTCCAGCATGAAACTCAGTCGTAGTAGTAATAGCCTCTAATGTCGATATCCATCCTTTAGCTAAAGAGCGATACATACAGGTGACTACACCCACGCTTTCGTCTTGTAATGGCTGGACAACTCTCTGCAAATAGTCTCTTCCAACTCGGATGTCACTATCCGCAAGGACTAGAATTTCGTATTTAGCTTTGTCTGCGGCATTGGCCAAGTTGCTAACTTTGAGGTTTGTACCAATGACGCGATCGCTTACAATCAGCAAAATATCCAAATCTGAAAAATTGTGAATGATTTTCTCTACAACCTCTATGCAAGGGTCTTGGGAGTTTTGTACTGCAAAGATGATTTGATATTCTGGATAGTTCTGCTGACAAAAGGAGGCTAGGTTTTTATAAGTATCACTATCAAGTCCACAAATGGGTTTGAGGATACTAACAGGTGGATGGAACTCTAGATCAATTGGCTGGGGATCAGCAAAAAAAGTGATTGCTGCATAAATTGCATAGCAATAAAACCAGACCGATGAAACGCATAAAACTAGTAATAAATCAATGAAAAGCGGATGAATATTTGTTAAGAAGGTAGATACAAACATAAACATTGATTAGCAGGCGGCTAATATTAGCATTTTCTAGATTCCTTGCCGATAAGTTTAAGATTTTTTTATGTAGGTTAAATGAAATTGGGATGACAAAGTGATTACTTTAGGGAAATTTTACTTTTAAATTTTCACGAAATATTTTTAGCTGGCTTAATTATTTCCGAAACTATCTGAATTAAGTAAGGATAGTTTTAGGATTAATTATCATTAATTAAAATTTTTGGAAAATAAAATTTAGGCACTGAAAAATAAAAAATATCCAATAAACTCTTGTGGGGTGGGCGACACAAGAGCCATATTATAGACTGGGCGCTCATGTTGCCCACCCCACAATATTGGATAATTTATTTCTTGGATTTCCCTGAGATGGTACGTTGGGATAGGAGATGGTGGTTGGTAATTTCAAAGCCATTACTCAGGAGCGCTTCGCGTACCTTACTACTTAACAACGCAGCCAGTTCTGCTTCACCTGTCACTAATTCTTCATTTAAAGAATCGTCGTGAATTGCGTTGGCGTAGTCTCTCCAAGAGTTGCCCGCAGTAGGCATCGCTGGATGAGAGTAAATCTCTACCAAGTTTGCCTGAATTTGGGGTATCAATCCAAGTAAATATTCCTCTGTAATGCCACTAGTTTGCAATAAACCATAAACTTTTTGAGTAAAGCCAATGCCTTGGGATTCTAGCAGCTTCTCACCATAGCGGCGTAGTCTGCCAAATACTCCTGACCAAACTAGCTTTGTCAGTAGATGACTGCGATTAACTCTCAAGGTCATTCCCAGTTCCTCACTGGGAAGACGAATAACTTTAATATCAAATTCTGGTGCCAAGTCAACTAAAATACGCAAGACTACCGGATGTATATGCAAATGCAAATGCCCATCTACGTGAGAGAGAGGCAAACCAGTAGAACGGTATTTTTCTAACTGAGCGCGAATTTCTTGACGCAGTTCTTGATGGGTTTCCTTGACAAATTGATAGCGCAACCCGGCAAAAAATGGACTGTTGGAAAAGTTACCTTGTTTGTCAACTAAATGGGGAATTTGCTCTGGTGGTAGGACAGAACGTCCACATATCAACACAAGATGTAGTCCAACAGCCAGATTTGGATTGGACTTTGCCAAGGTGACAGCCTCTTTTGCAGCATCAGCGCTCACCATCAGGCTGGTACTAGTTAGCACTCCTTCGTTGTGTGCTTTGATAATTGCTTGATTAACTCCTTCTGAGAAACCAAAGTCATCACCATTGATGATGGCGAAACGCTGTGCTGGCATAAGTTTTGGATTTTTAAGATTCCGATAATTGAGCTATTGAGTGAGACTGACGCCGAGGTATAAGTCTGAGAGTCGCTAAGGCAGTTTTAGCCAGGTTCGGTATCAGTTGCGGTTGGAGTAATTCTCGATCAAATACACTAAGCCGTCGGGTGTTTTCTTGCAAGCAAGTAGATAACAATAACTCTGGGGTTAAATTATCTATAAAGCTGCTAGCACCGGTGGCTGTAAAACCCTCTTGTTGTTCTTCGTTAGAACCACTAAAGGCTTTTATCTTATCTTGTAAGGCTCTGCTGTAATGTACGAGAGCATTAATTCCCCGTAACCAATTACTTTTGCCCTCCTGAATTTGCAGGTATGTAACCCAATTAATGAAGAACATGATATGACGAGCTTCTTCATCCAGAACCGCATCGAAGATATTAAACAATGCTTCTGGGATGTAGCTGACATGACGGTGAGCGAGTCCAAACAAGCCAAAGGCTAAAAAAGAGTCTAGACATTCACCAAAACCAAAGTCAAGGAAGGCCGTTTGAATATTACTAGGAAGTACAGGTGCAGGAGGTGGGGAAATTTGAATATCGTAGTGATTGATGAGAAATTTAATTAGTCTCCCGTGGCGAACTTCCTCCATAGCTTGTAAAGCGATCGCTTCTTTTAATAAAGGGTCGCTAATTGTGGCTGCAAAAGCGTTTACCATCACTCCTGCTTCTTGTTCGGTATTGAGTGCTTCTCTCCAAAAGGGAATGCTTCGCAAGCTTTCGAGCGCAACATTATCCAGAGTCGGCCAAGGAAGGCGCTCTGGCTCATACTCCAAATGACTTTCAAGAAAGCTCCGGCAAAAAAGTTCTTTGTGTTCTTTGCTTCCTATTTTCATGGCTGAAGAATTCTTTAACTTGTTGATAAGTAGTGGGACAGAATTAATTACACAATGTCATTGCGATCGCAATCACTGTAAATATTTTTGTTCATGTACTTATTTGGCTGGGTTATTGTCAATTCCTCCATCAAAACAACCAACAACTAACCAACAACTACTGATTCTGCTTTTGCTGTCGCTTGGGTGCGACGGTCTTTCAAGTATGAGAAAAATTCCCGCCCTTCACGCAAGCGGCGTACTAACATTTGAGGATCGGTGAGCATTTCGCCAACAATTGGGATAATAGCTCTGGGACGGAAGTAGAACTTACGATACATCTTTTCAACTGCATCTTCAATCTCAGCACTGGAGAGATTGGGATATTGCAGCGTAGACATTTGAATTCCTGAACTAGCAACTAAGGAACTGTTGCTAAACCAATTATTTTCTTGTGCTTGACGATAAAGTTCTGTTCCAGGATAGGGAGCGGCAATCGAAACCTGAATTGTATGCGGACTAATCTCGCAAGCAAACCGGACTGTTTCTTCAATTGTTTGTGGCGTTTCGTCGGGTAAACCAATGATAAATGTGCCGTGTACGGTAATGCCAAGTTTATGACAATTTTCCATAAACTTCCGCGCTACTTCCAGCTTGATTCCTTTTTTAATGCCATCTAAAATTTGCTGATTTCCAGATTCAAATCCTACCAAAAGTAGGCGTAAGCCGTTATCGCGTAGTTTTTTGAGGGTGTCATAGTCGAGATTTGCACGAGCGTTACAACTCCAAGTCAGTTTGAGTCGCCGCAGATGTTCGCTAATTGCGATCGCACGCTGTTTGTCTATAGTAAAGGTGTCGTCGTCAAACATGTATTCTCGCACCTTGTCGCCGAAGATGGCTTTGGCTTCTTCCATCTCCCGACCAACTGCTTCGGGGCTTTTAGTGCGGTATAAATGTCCGCCAATTGTTTGCGGCCAAAGGCAGAAGGTACATTTTGCCGGACAACCCCGCCCAGTGTAAAAGGAAATGTATGGATGCAGCAAGTAGCCAATAAAGTATTTAGTAATATCTAAATCACGGTGATAAATCGGCAAGACACTGGGCATCGAATCCCAATCGTGAATCAAGGGGCGGTCTTCATTATGACGTATATTACCCTGGCGATCGCGGTAACTTAGACCTGTAATTTCTTCCCAAGATTTACCCTCTGCTATTTCTTTACAGGTATAGTCGAATTCGTGACGACACACAAAGTCAATGATTGGGTTTTCCAGCAACGTCTGTTCTGGTAAGACTGCGACGTGCGCTCCAATCAAACCAATCTTGACATTAGGGTTTTGAGCTTTAATTGTCTCGGCACACTTCACATCATTAGGCAGCGAAGGCGTGCTGGTGTGCATGATAATTAGCTCGTAATCTTGAGCAATTTTGATGACATCTTCTACTGTTTGCTCGTGTGGAGGTGCATCAATCAGCTTGCTACCAGGTACAAGGGCTGCGGGTTGCGCCAGCCATGTCGGATACCAGAAAGAGGTAATTTCACGCTTGGCTTGGTATCGAGAACCTGCGCCACCATCAAACCCATCAAAGGAAGGAGGGCTGAGAAACAAAGTTTTCTTCACAGGTATATTTCCTTGTATATAGTTCGGAGGTTCTACTTAATACTTCTTTAGGATAAAACCTAAAGGGCAGCAGATGCGATCGTAGTGGTAAATCATTTATTAAATTCTCTATTTTTCTCTCTTTAGTGAAAAATATTTTTTAAAGTTAGCTACGAACTTTGGTGAGGATTTTTTGAGAATAGAACGAAGCTGATTCTTCATTTTTGGCGCAATCTTGGGCAAACTTAATCAAATGATGCCCAACAAGTCCAACGTGAATCAAGTTTTCTATATTTCCTGCTTTGAGTGCTGGCTTGGCCATTTTCCAGAAAGTCTGACGATAGTTACTAAATAAGCCTACCCGCAGCAAAATATTGCTTAAATAAGTCAAACCCTTGCGAATATTAGCCGCAGAAGCGCGAGACGGGCTGTTAGGAATTTTGATGCGGTTTGGATAGGTGTGTTCCATGTTGTAGGCGAACCGCTCATATAAAAATTCTGGCTCATAAGCAGTTGTAATGCAGCGCCGCCACATCTCGACAACTTGCTCGTAGGGCATCAAAAATTCAACATTTGATTCGCGGCTTTCATCATAGACAAGTCGTCCTTCTGCTTCTAATCTCCGCCATAAAGGGGTTCTAGGCAAAGCATGAAGTAGGTTAATTGTCAACATGGGAATTTGGGATGCCCGAATAAATTCGATAATTCGGTCTGCTGTTTCTGGTGTATCTGTATCTAACCCAATGATGATTCCTGATACTACTTCCATGCCATAGCTATTTAAAACCTGAATTGCTTTTAAGATGGGCATACTCAGATTTTGGTCTTTGGAAATCGCATGGAGGGCATTTGGTTCTGGTGTTTCGATGCCGCAAAAGATTGTGCAAAAATAGGCTTCGCGCATCATTTCCAGCAATTTTGGACTTTGAGCTAAGTTGAGTGTTGCTTCACAAGCAAACTGGATGGGGTAGCCATTGCGTTTTTGCCAGTCAATCAGGTGAGGAAGTAACTTCATGGCGGCACGGCGATCACCAACAAAGTTATCATCGACAAAATACACTGCCCCCAAATTGCCAGATTGTCGCATTGCGTCTAACTCCGCGACTACTTGCTCTGGTGTTTTCATTCGGGGACTGTTGCCATAGAGTTCGGGAATATCACAAAACTCGCAGCGATAAGGGCAACCACTAGAAAACTGGACATTTGCCAGGAAATAATCATTGATATTCAGCAAATGATAAGCTGGAGTTGGGAACTCTGTTAAGGGTAGACGTTCCTTGGTTTCAAAGCGAATTTGCTGTTGGGGACGTTCCAGATTTTGGTCTAGATATTCGATCAGGCTATCGCTTCCATCTCCCAATTCACCCAAATTTAAAATGTCAAATTCAGGATAATATTCTGGACACCCAGATACCGAAGGCCCACCCACAACGGTGATTTTCCCCGCTCGATGGGCAAGTTCATTAATTTGATTAATCTGTGGTTTTTGGATATGCATTCCACTCACAATTACCACATCAGCCCATTGATAATCAGCTCTCGTTGCTGATTTGACGTTCTCATCAATAAAGCGCACTTCCCATTGTTTAGGTAAGTAGGCAGCCACAATTAAAATACCTTGGGGTGGCATAAAAGCCCGAACTTTACCCATCAGTGGGTAAGCGTGATGAAAAGTACCAAAGGATCGGCTGTATTTGGGAAAGATGCACAGAATGCGTCGATGGTGCAAAGGAACGTAGCGGGTTCCTTGAGTGACAAGAGCGGTTTTGGAATCGACCGCGACATTAATTTGTTTCTCTGAAGACTTTAGATTTACAGTCATTGCAAATTTCACCCTGGAAAACTGAGCAGGTAATTTGACAGTTTATTGACATAATTAGCTGTAATTCCAACTAGCTTACCAAAGAAAGGCAGGAGGCAGAAGGGATTAGAAATGTATTTTTCCTCAAAGCAAATTTCTAGGGATTATAAATTGCCCAATCTTGCCTTCTGCCTGATTCATCGTCATATTTGAAGAGGTGTTTAACTGGTAAAATATAAAATCTACCCTAGCAATGCAAATTTAATTGGTTGGCAAACAACAATTATGGAAATCGCGCATGGGACATAAAAAGAGAGATTTTCATTTTTTGTTGTATCCAACTGGGTATAGGCCTCTGTCATGAATTTGATTTACTTTCTTTTGCGTTCTTCGTGGGGGATGGTGGCGATCGCGATCGCTACCGGATTTCTGAGTGGCGGTAGTAGTGCTGGCTTGATTGCCTTAATTAGCCATACTGCTAGTAGCGGTAGTGCTTCCCGCCTCACATCGATAATTTGGGGTTTTGCGGGGCTGGCAATAGTTGCACTGATTACCAGTATCATTTCTCAAGTGATGCTAGTTCGTCTTTCTCAGAATGCAGTCTTGCAATTACGGATGCGTTTAAGTCGCCAGATTCTCGCTTCCGAGTTGAGTCATCTAGAACGCTTAGGGAATCCTCGATTATTGGCAACTCTCACAGAAGATATTCAGGCGGTTGCTGATGCTGTTTATCAGATGCCTTTCATTTTTATTAATTTAGCGATCGTCCTGGGTTGTATAACATATATAACCTGGCTCTCTTGGTTAGTATTGCTGATGGTTTGTGGAATTTCAGTAGTTGCGATCGCTAGTTGTCAATGGCTACTCAACCGAGGCGGACAATTGTTGACCCTCGCTCGTGAAGATGAAGATCATCTATTTAAACATTTTCGCACCATTACCGAAGGAGTCAAGGAACTCAAACTCAACTACAGGCGGCGTGAAGACTTTTTAGCAGAAAAACTGCAATCAACTGCTAACGAGTTCCGTCATCACAATGTTAAAGGTCTAACCCTTTTTGCCATAACTTCAAGTTGGGGTCAACTCATATTCTTTTTTGCCCTCGGTTTTGTACTGTTTGTACTACCTAATCTGCTCACCATCAATCCCGAAACTCTCTCTGGTTACATTTTGACCTTCACTTACTTGGTGTTACCAATGGATAACATCATCAGCAAACTTCCTCTATTAAGCAAAGCCAGTATTGCTTTACAAAAAATCGAATCTCTGGGTTTATCTCTAGCAAGTCGAACGGAAATATCCACTGTTCCACCTGCTCTTAAATCTGACTGGCACAGGTTAAAATTTAAAAGTGTTACCCACACTTACTATACAGACAAAGAAGACAACAGCTTTATTTTTGGCCCCATAGATTTGACACTCTATCCTCAAGAATTAGTCTTCATTGTCGGTGGTAATGGTAGCGGAAAATCTACATTAGCTAAACTAATTACCGGACTTTATATCCCAGAAAACGGCGAAATTTGGTTTGATGACGAGCTAATTAGCGAACAGAATCGAGAATGGTATCGCCAGCATTTTTCCGTGGTATTTTCCGACTTTTATTTATTTGAAGAATTTTTAGGATTAAAAAATTCTGACTTGGACGAGCAAGCTAAAAAATATTTAAAACAACTGCAACTAGACCATAAGGTAAAAGTTGAAAATGGACAACTTTCTACCACTGCTCTTTCTCAAGGACAACGGAAACGGCTAGCTTTGCTCACAGCCTACTTAGAAGATCGACCAATTTATCTATTTGATGAGTGGGCAGCCGATCAAGATCCAGTATTCAAGGAAATATTCTACACTCAACTTCTCCCAGAACTGCGATCGCGGGGTAAAACAGTGCTGGTGATTAGCCATGACGATCGCTATTTTCATTTAGCAGACCGAATTATCAAACTTGACTATGGAAAAATCGAGTATGACAAAACTTAGTACAACATTTCATTAGACATCTCCGAAAAAGAATGTAGATTTATTAGTACTGCTACGTCTCTACAAGGGTTATGGGTAACGCATATTTAATTTCTGGAGATGTCTATTAATTCATAGCGAATTAACTTTAGTAAAACTCTGCGTACCTTTGCGTTTACCTCTGTGTTCCTCTGCGTTTAAAAAAGTTACGAACTTATGCAAAGCTGTACTTAGTCTGTCAAAACAATTCATAATTGTTAATGAAGGAACATCTGGAGTTTTATTAAATAAAACCAATGTCTGAACAAAAGCCTATAAATCCTTGGAACTACAAACCTTGGTGGTGTCAACCCTGGTCTATAATTCTCACAGGTGTAACACTGATTGGTGGTAGCTGGTTACTATTTAAAACTATCTGGCTAACAGTTCTCGTTTCCATCCCTGTGGTGACATGGATGGGATTTTTTGTGTTGTTTTGGCCGCAACTAATGATTCGCAGTGGGATTTTGGAGTCGTATAAAGAATAAGTCGAGCTAAGGAAAAACTCTTTGTCAGTGAGGATACAAAAACTCTATGCTGCCAGTCATCTATTCTGACGAATTTTTAGATCACAAGACTGGAAAATACCATCCTGAAAGACCAGAACGCTTGATAGCGATCGCAAATGCTCTCAAAGAAGCGACATTTGCAGATCAAATCTCTTGGCGATCGCCTACACCAGCATCCGAACAGCCTTCACTGATGTCTTCTTTGCTTCAAACCCATAGCCGAGCCTACATCAAAAAACTTCGGCAAATCGCCTCTAGTGGTGGCGGCCCTTTGGATGGAGATACGCCAGTCTCCCCGCGCAGTTATGATGTGGCACTGTTAGCAGTCAGTGCATGGTTGGATGGAGTTGATCTGGTGTTAAAGTCGGCTAATCCAGCTTTTGTACTAGCGCGCCCCCCAGGACATCACGCAGAAAGTGATGCGGGGATGGGCTTTTGTCTATTTTCTAATGCCGCGATCGCCGCTATATTCGCCCTTGAGCAACCCGAAGTTAACCGCGTCGCCATCCTCGATTGGGATGTACATCACGGTAATGGTACTCAGTCCATTGTAGAAATTTATCCCCAAATTGTTTATTGTTCGTTACATCAGTATCCTTGTTATCCTGGTACGGGGAGAGCTACAGAACGGGGCTTTCACAATAATGTCCTCAACTTGCCTATACCTCCAGGTAGCGATATTGCAGTATATCAGCCGCTATTTGAAAATCAGGTAGTACCGTTTTTAGCCAACTTTCAGCCAGATTTACTAATTGTCAGTGCTGGTTACGATGCCAATGCAGAAGATCCTTTGGCAAGTATAAATTTGCAGCCAGAAGACTACGCTTTATTTACAGATTATTGTCTAGGTGTAACTCGTAAAATTCTGTTTGGCTTAGAAGGTGGCTACGACTTTGATACTCTTTCTCAATCAGTTGTCGCAACGATTGAACGTTGTTTGGTCTAGGCTTTCTCGTCTTTGTGCTGAGTCTCGATCCAGCGATCGCTCTTAGCTTCTCCATTGGGAGAAGTTTTGATGATTGCGGCAACAATACTGCTCGGTTAACCATTTTTAACTCGGCATTGGGTTTGGGGAAAAGGTTAAAGGGGAAAGGGTAAAGGTTTTTCCTTTCCCCTTCCCCTTTTCCTCAAAACCCGACAAGTATTGATTGCGGCAAGCCTTCTAGTGCGCGATTCCTAACTTCTGGCTGAGTGGGGATTCTCAGTTATTACTCGGCAATGCTTCGGTCAGAAAAAGTTCTTGACTTATCTTTTGATAAGATGTAATTTATCAATATTGAGAAATAACTACGGTAAACCAATAAATTCACAGTAGTTTTAACAAAGTCAAGATTCTTTATATATCAATTAAGAAATTATTCAAGTACAAAAACTGAATAATCTCTTTTTACTTGAATGTTAGGAAATCTGAGTTTTTAATTAGTAGAGTAATTATTGCAAATAATAGAAAATAAAGCCTTGTTTCAGAATAAATATGAGGTTTCGAGTTGTTGGTTTTGGAATCAGCATCAGCTTTTTTCGGATTTATCAAGGCTAGTAAAAATTTTACTATTCTGTTTATGAACTACAACCGCCCAATCTAGGGGGGTAATTTCTCAAATGTCAAAGCCAGGGAAAAATTGCTGTTTTCTCACTTTTTTAACGTTACTGTTTGTTCTCTTGATTAACTCAACTGCATTTGCAGCCACGATTGACACCACACAGAGCAACTGTCCCCAAGAGATGGCGCTAATTCCCGAAGGTAGTTTCAAAATAGGGTCAGATAATTCTGGCTTTGTCGAAGAACAATCGGCAGAGAATGTAACAGTTACTTCCTTCTGCATTGACAAATACGAAGTTACAAACGCCCAATTTGCTCAGTTTGTCCAAGCAACTGGATATGTGACAGTTGCAGAACGTCCTTTATCTAAAGAAGAGTTTCCCGATCTACCTGATGAGCAGCGATCGCCAGGTTCCCTCGTATTCCAGATCGCAAAACCAGGTGAGAGCTTTTTGAGTTGGTGGCATTGGACAACTGGAGCCAATTGGCGACATCCTTTTGGCCCGGATAGTGCAATCGCTGCCAAAGAAAATCATCCAGTCGTTCATATTGCCTACGAAGATGCGATCGCTTATGCCAAATGGGCAGAAAAATCACTACCTACTGAAGCCCAGTGGGAATACGCCGCCCGTGGTGGATTAGACAACACAACCTACATTTGGGGCAATCAGTATTCTGAGAAAAAAGCTAACACCTGGCAAGGAATATTCCCTTTTTTCAACACTACGAGTGATGGTTATCTGGGCACATCTCCAGTCGGCTCCTTTCCACCCAATGGTTATGGTCTTTATGATATGGCTGGTAACGTCTGGGAATTGACCCTTGACTGGTTTGCTTTAGGACATGACAGCAAAGCTCATAGCATGAACCCCACAGGCCCAAAGCAGAGTTTTGACCCCAATAAATCCGCAGAGATTGCCCTACACGTAATTAAAGGAGGCTCTTATTTGTGTGCGCCCAACTATTGCAGCCGCTTCCGCCCAGCAGCACGCGAGTCTCAAGCACCCGACACCGGAACAACGCATATCGGCTTTCGCTTGGTGAAGAACTTGAAGTAAGTCGAAGAGATTGGGTATTGGGCACAAAAGCCAGAAGGGCGAAGGGTAAAGACTTACTCCAACTTCCTATCTATTCCCCAGTCCCTATTCCCCATGATTCAAAGGATTAAATACATGTCACGTTTACTTTGGCGATCGCTCATCCTCTCTTTCCTCATCGTCTTGTTTACATTCACTGGCCCTGCCGTCGCAGCCACATCAAAAGTTCTGCCGATTCCTGAAGAGTCGTTCAAAGGTAAAATCGGTATCACCTACAAAGATTCAAAACCAGATTTTCCGTCATCAATTACCGCTCCGGCACAAGCTCCCAATGTGCTGCTAATACTGCTGGATGATGTGGGCTTTGGACAAGCAAGTACCTTTGGCGGGCCAGTAGATACTCCTAATTTGACTCGCTTGGCCCAAAGAGGATTACGCTATAACCAATTCCACACTACAGCCCTCTGTTCACCGACACGGGCAGCATTGTTAACTGGGCGAAATCATCACTCAGTAAGTACAGGTGTAGTCACAGAGTTAGCTACAGGTTATCCAGGTTACACGGCGATTTTGCCTCAAAGTGCTGCCACAGTGGCAGAAGTGCTGCGTCAAAATGGCTATAACACGGCTGCTTTCGGTAAATGGCACAACACACCAGACTATGAAACCAGTGCCGCCGGCCCTTTTGACCGCTGGCCGACAAGGTTAGGATTTGAGTATTTTTACGGTTTCTTGGGTGGTGATACTAACCAATGGTCTCCGGCTTTGGTAGAAAATACCAAACGGGTGGACAAACCTAGCGATAACCCAGATTATCACTTGACCCCAGATTTAGTAGACCATGCGATCGCCTGGATTCGCTCTCAACAATCTATTGCTCCTGACAAACCTTTCTTTACCTATCTCGCTACTGGTGCTACCCACGCACCCCACCACGCGCCCAAAGCCTGGATTGACAAATATCAAGGCAAGTTTAACCAAGGGTGGGATAAATTGCGGGAAGAAACCTTTGCCCGTCAGAAACAACTAGGTGTAATTCCAGAAAATGCCCAGTTAACTCCCCGTCCGAAAGAACTACCTGCTTGGGATTCCCTATCAGCAGAACAGCAGAAACTTTATAGCCACATGGTAGAAGTGTTTGCCGGATTTTTGGCACATACAGACTATGAAGTGGGACGGTTGATTGATGGCATAGATCAACTTGGTGAACTAGATAACACCTTAGTAATTTACATCGTCGGGGACAACGGTGCTAGTGCCGAAGGTGGTTTAACAGGTAGTGTCAATGAGTTAAAAGTTTTTAACGGCGTATCCGAAAACCCAGAACAACTACTAGCCTCAATTGATGAATTGGGGAGTCCTAAGACATTCAATCATTTTCCTGCGGGTTGGGCATGGGCGGTGAATACCCCCTTCCAATGGACAAAACAAATCGCCTCTCACTTTGGTGGGACTCGGAATCCCTTAGTAATTTCTTGGGGCGATCGCATCAAAGATCAAGGAGGACTCCGCAGCCAATTCCATCATGTAATTGATATTGCGCCCACCATTTTAGAAGCTACTGGAATTACTGCCCCGACTAAAGTTAATGGAGTCAAACAACAACCGATTGAAGGTACTAGCCTCGCCTATACCTTTGATGATGCCGATGCTCCTTCCCATCGTAAAACTCAGTATTTCGAGATGCTTGGTAATCGAGCCATTTACGATCAAGGCTGGATTGCGGCGGCTCGTCATCCTCGTTTGCCTTGGCAAGCTACTGTCAAAGCTGACTTTGATCAAGATCCGTGGGAACTATACAATATTGAGAAAGATTTCAGTGAAGCGAACAACTTAGCCGGTCAAAATCCCGAAAAGCTACAAAAACTCCAGAAGTTGTTTTTGTCTGAAGCCAAGAAATACCAAGTATTACCATTAGACGATCGCGCTTTTGAACGGTTTGATATCCAACTCCGCCCCAGCTTACTCACAGGACGCACCAGCTTTACTTACTATCCAGGCACATTCGGAATACCAGAAGGTAGTGCCCCCAACATCAAAAATCGCTCCTTCAGCATCACTGCAAATGTGGATATTCCTGAAAGCGGTGCAGAAGGCATTTTATTGACACAAGGCGGACGCTTTTCTGGTTGGAGTTTCTTCCTTGAGGATAGCAAACCGACTTATGCCTACAATTTCGTCAATGCCGATCGCTACATTATTCAATCTACAGAAACAGTACCCACAGGTAAATCTACACTGCGATTTGATTTTGACTACGACGGTGGCACTCTTGGGACTGGTGGAACTGGCAAACTATTCATCAACGACAAACAGGTAGCCGAGGGTCGAATTGCCAAAACTATTGCTTTTCGTTGGGCCCTTGACGAAACCTTTGATGTCGGTCGAGATACGGGGACACCTGTAGTTGAAACCTACAAAGTTCCTTTTGCATTCACAGGCAACTTACAGCAAGTCACTCTTGATATCAAGTCAGAACAACCTCAAATAAAACAGAACTTAGGGATTTCCAAAAAATAATCTTGTGGGGTGGGCATCTTGCCCACTCAGTAACCAAAGGCACTCATATTACCCACCCCACAATAAGTAATTGGATATTTTTTTAATCAAAAATCATGAGCGATATCTTTCCATTAATCGACAAGGTAGCATTTCTCACATTTATTGTTGCCACCATGCTGGGTACTGGTTTACGTCTAACCGTACAGCAGATTTGGGAACCACTCCGCAATATTCGTTTAATCATCTTATCTTTGGTAGCAAATTTTGTTTTGGTACCGCTTTTTGTGTATCTGCTATTGCAAATAGTGCCTCTGAGTGAACCGATCAAAGATGGTTTTATCATTATGGCAATAGCAGCAGGCCCTCCAGCTTTACCCAAACTTGCTCAAATAGTCAAAGGTAATGTAGCTTTCTCTACAGGACTGATGATGTTGCTGATGTTTGGCACAATTATATACATGCCGATCGCACTGCCCTTAGTTTTGCAAGGAGTACAAGTTAACTCTTGGGACATTGCCAAACCCCTGCTGTTCTTGATGTTAAGCCCATTAGCCATAGGGTTATTTATCAAAGCCAAGTTTGCTGCGATCGCCTCTAACTTCCAGCCGATTGTGTCGAAAATATCTAGTGCTGGATTATTTTTAGGTCTAGCAGTGAGGCTGGCTGTACATTTTTACGAAATTATCACTTTATTGCAAACAGGTGCAATCCTGGTTTGTGCGGTTTTCATTGTATTTTCCTTTTCCGTAGGTTATCTTTTGGGCGGCCCTGGTATCGATACTCAACGAGTACTAGGGGTAGGAACCGCTCAACGCAATTTTGCCGCAGCATTATTAGTTGGTACGAGCAATTTCGACGATCCCAACGTCGTAAGCGTCATTATGGTGACGAGTTTACTAATGTTGGTCATAGTTCTCATCGCCGGACAAAAGTTTACAGAAATTCAAGAAGAAAAGATTCTAGAAATAGACCAGGTAAAGGTTTTGTAATGGGGACTGGGGACTAGGGAAAGCATGGGGGCTAGAGGGGAAGTTGGAGTAAGTCTTTCCGCCGCACTCCTCCGGCTCTTGTGCCCAGTCCACAATCCCCAATACTTCGGTTCACTTTCCTACAGGATGCTACGCGTAGCTTCCCCGGAGGGGTACGACTGCGCTTAGGGTAGTCCCCAATCCCCAATCCCTTACTTCATCAAATCTTCAGAAATCTTCAGAAAGAAAAATTTTAAGCAGTGTTCTGAAAGAGCTAAAGTTTTGTTAAGATGCAATTGCTAGCAGTTTCTCAGCGAAATACACCTATCAGGGTGTGGAGAAATAAAAAGTACTAGCAGCACAAAGTTCAAAAGGTGAAGCAATGACCACCTATATTTTTTTCGATGAAGCCCTGCGGATACTGACAAATGCCTATTTGATATCAATAGTGCTGTTAATAGCAGCTTCTAGTATAGGTTTGGCGGTAATTGAGACAATAGAAAAGACAGGAGAACGCTAAAGTTTACAAACGGCAATGTAGTTCCTGCCAAAAAACCATTGGGTGCAAGTGTTCGCCTTGAATGAATCCTGGGAACACTAAGATATGAAAGTCTCATAGCGTTACAGTCTTACCTGTAAATCTACCAAACACACAGGTAGCTATAGCGCTATTGGGACTCTAACCAAGGAGCTACTACAATGGGTCTATTCGACGCTGTGTTGGGCACAGAAAGCCAAACCCAAGCAGCACTCAATCCAGCAGAAGCTTTTGCAGTCATTATATTGACGGCAACAGCTTCGGACGGTTATCTTTCTGTTGAGCAAGCAAATTCTATCATTTCTGTGTTGTCTCGGATGAAACTTTTTAAAAGTTATCCCCACGAAATGATGGACAGATTGTTTGACAAAATCTTGGGCATTCTCCAGGGTGATGGCTTTAATGCTTTGTTTAATGCAGCAAAAGATTCTCTATCTCAAGATTTGCGGGAAGCAGCCTTTGCAGTAGCGACCGATTTAGTCCTAGCTGAAGGTATTGTACTTGAAGAAGAAAAAAACTTTTTAAATGATCTATATCAAGCTTTAGGGGTTTCTAGTGAGATAGCAATACAAATTGTGCAAGTAATCTTGATTAAAAATCGCGCATAGGATGTGGAACATAACCTGTTATGCTAGCCCTTTCAAGGTATTGTGTGATGGGCTAATTTGTAGTTTGGTAAAAAGAGGTGCAAATCTGTTGGGTGGAGAAAAAATGTTGCTAGGAAAGGTGTTTGAGCGTTTTGTGAAAGAGAGTCCAGTTTGCGTGATGGTTCGTGGGCTTTTAGAAAAAGCGTAATGTCGCCAAATTCTGGATGACCTATTTGAACGTAGTGCAAAAACTCAATACACTTGAGAGTTACTATTCTCCACAGTTGTAAATTTAATGAGCCTGGTTGTTTGTGGAGTCCACCCATCGGTACATGCAGCCCACCAAGCCTTATCTGAAGAGATAGGTGTTTCAGTCACTTCAGTATACAACAAGATCAATGGTATCGAACCAAGCACCAGTGGGGAGCTAGTCAGAGAGATTGGTGGTCAAATGGAAGCTACGATTCGACACCTCAATGCCACAATGCCTGATTTGCTACCAGGTTATCGAGTAAAAATTATTGATGATAATGCTCTCGCAGCAAGCGAACATCGTTTGGAAGTATTGCGTGACAGTCGTCATCCGCGAGGTCTTAAAAAGTACAAGATACCTTGCTAGCAATCCTTGCAAGCGACAACCAGCCACCACTGACAATGGAAGAAGTAGCTACAGGTTTAGGATATAATAGGCGGACAATTTTCAGCCACTTTCCAGATTTATGCCGTGCCATTTCTGCCAAATACCGTAGTTATGGTAAAGCATGTCACACAGAAAAGATACAGCAATCTTGCAGAGAAGTTAAGCAGATTGTACTTAAGTTGTATAATCAAGGAGAATACCCCTCAGAATCTCGTGTGTCTGAAATAATGACTCATCCTGGATATCTCCGTTACAAACAGGTTCGTGCTGCTTTAAATGAAACACGACGTGAAATTGGAGTGTAAAGCTATTAAACTTAAAAGAGCAGAGTAAGTTGGCTTCTTACTCTACACCTGGAAAATTGGAAGCATAACTTTGCCGCCCCCTATTGGAACCATAAGCTTGCCGTTGCGGCAAAGTTATGGGTAAAGTCACACACTGAAACCCTTACTATATATGGATTCTGTACAGTGACTAATTAAATGTCGTCGTGACAAATTAATGTCATCTATAAAAGCTTTTTATGGTAGAGGTTATAGCGGTTTAACAGTATTAAGATAACCTTTTGATAGTGATAAAATATATGTCATTAACCGTGATAGTGACAAATTAGCTGTCGCTTCATTGCAGAGAAAAAAGCTTTTGTGTATTTTCATAATGACAAATTGACTGTCGTATTGTGTAAGCTTAGAATAACATTATGTTTTTCTAAAAAAATGTATATTATGAGCAGTCAGCAAAATCTGGATTTAGCTGTTCATACCTCAGCTACTCCTGTGGAAGGCTTACAAGGAGAAAGCGATAAAACTATTGAGAGAAATGTTATTGCCACAGAACTCTCAGAGAAAGCCCAACTCAAGTTAGAGGTAATCCAAAGTTTGCTTGAAAAGAGCGATCGCAAAACTTATGGACAAAAATTACGCTCAGCAGCAGAGAAACTAGGTGTATCGTTGCGAACGGTACAAAGGTTGGTGAAAAACTGGGAACAAGATGGCTTAGTTGGACTCACTCAAACAGGTAGGGCTGATAAAGGAAAACACCGCATTGGTGAGTTTTGGGAGAACTTCATCATCAAAACCTACAAGGAGGGTAACAAGGGTAGTAAACGTATGACCCCCAAACAAGTTGCTCTCAGAGTCCAGGCTAAAGCCCGTGAACTAAACGATTCTAAGCCGCCCAATTATAGAACTGTGTTACGGGTATTAGCGTCGATATTGGAAAAACAAGAAAAAACTAACAGTATTCGTAGCCCTGGATGGAGAGGGACAACGCTTTGTCTTAAAACTCGTGAAGGAAAAGATTTATCCGTTGATTACAGCAACCATGTTTGGCAATGCGATCATACGCGCGTAGATGTGTTGCTGATGGATCAACATGGTGAATTGTTAAGTCGTCCCTGGTTAACAACAGTAATTGATACTTACTCTCGTTGCATTATGGGTATAAACTTGGGATTTGATGCACCAAGTTCTCAAGTAGTAGCCTTAGCGTTACGCCATGCGATTTTGCCGAAGCGATACGGTTCAGAGTACAAACTGCACTGCGAATGGGGAACCTATGGTAAGCCAGAACACTTTTATACTGATGGTGGTAAAGACTTTCGCTCTAACCACTTGAGTCAGATTGGGGCGCAATTAGGGTTTGTTTGCCATCTACGCGATCGCCCTTCCGAAGGTGGAATAGTTGAACGTCCTTTCAAGACATTGAATGACCAACTATTTTCAACGCTTCCTGGGTACACCGGATCTAATGTTCAGGAACGCCCAGAAGATGCACACAAGGATGCAAAACTTACTTTGCGAGAACTAGAACAGTTACTTGTTCGCTACATCGTTGACCGCTACAACCAAAGTATTGATGCGCGAATGGGCGATCAAACTCGCTTTGACCGTTGGGAAGCAGGGTTGCCTACAGTGCCTGTACCAATCCCAGAAAGAGATTTAGATATCTGCCTGATGAAGCAGTCACGGCGTACAGTGCAAAGAGGAGGATACTTGCAGTTTCAAAATTTAATGTATCGGGGGGAATATTTGGCAGGTTACGCTGGAGAAACTGTGAATTTAAGATTTGACCCCAAAGACATTACAACAATTCTGGTTTATCGCCAGGAAAAAAATCAGGAAGTATTTCTGATTCGCGCTCATGCTCAAGGTTTGGAGACGGAGCAACTCTCATTAGATGAAGCTCTTGCAGCAAGTTGCAGACTCCGCACCATAGGCAAAACCATCAGTAACCAATCGTTATTGCAAGAAGTTATGGATCGTGATGCACTTGTAACTACCAAGAAAAGCCGTAAAGAGCGTCAAAAATTGGAACAGGCTATTTTGCGATCTGCTGCGGTTGATGAAAGTAAAACTGAGTCCTTGCCCTTCCAAGTAGTTGAACCCGATGAAGTGGAATCTACACAAACAGATCAATCTCAATACGAAGAAATTGAGGTGTGGGACTATGAACAACTTCGTGAAGAATATGGGTTGTAAACAATGACAGATGCGAGTGCGTTCACGAAGTGTGCCGAAGGTATCGCCCAGCAGTTGGGTGGTGTAAAACCAGATGAAGATTGGTTACAAGCTGAAATTGCTCGTCTTAAGGGTAAGAGTATTGTTCCATTACAGCAGGTAAAAACTCTCCATGATTGGTTAGATGGCAAGCGCAAGGCAAGAAAATGTTGCCGAGTTGTTGGGGAATCGAGAACTGGTAAGACAGTTGCTTGTGATGCCTACAGATACAGACACAAACCTCAGCAGTCACCTGGACGACCTCCGATTGTGCCTGTAGTTTATATTCGACCTCACCAAAAATGTGGCCCCAAGGATTTGTTTAAAAAGATTACTGAATACCTCAAATATCGGGTAACAAAAGGAACAGTATCTGATTTCCGAGATCGGGCTATAGAGATACTCAAGGGTTGCGGTGTAGAGATGCTAATTATTGATGAAGCTGACCGTCTTAAGCCTGAAACTTTTGCTGATGTCCGAGATATTGCTGAAGATTTAGGAATTGCTGTAGTACTAGTAGGAACAGACCGTTTGGATGCGGTAATCAAGCGGGATGAACAGGTTCTCGAACGCTTTCGGGCGCATCTTCGTTTCGGTAAATTGTCGGGAGAGGATTTCAAGAAGACTGTAGAAATGTGGGAACAAATGGTTTTGAAACTGCCAGTATCTTCTAATCTAACGAGCAAGGAGATGCTAAGGATTCTCACATCAGCAACTGAAGGTTACATTGGTCGCCTTGATGAAATTCTTAGGGAAACAGCAATTCGTTCTTTATCAAGGGGATTGAAGAAGATTGACAAGGCTGTTTTACAGGAAGTAGCAGCAGAGTACAAATAATGCCAGCACCAGATGTTGAACCTTGGCTATTTTTGATTCAACCCTATGAAGGAGAGAGCCTGAGTCACTTTCTTGGTAGGTTCAGACGTGCTAACCATTTATCTGCGAGTGCGTTGGGTAGTTTGGCAGGGATTGGTGCAGTGGTAGCAAGGTGGGAGCGATTTTATTTTAATCCTCGCCCTAGCCAAAAAGAGTTGGAGGCGATCGCATCTGTAGTAGAACTAGATGCAGACAGGTTAGCTCAAATGCTGCCGCCTGCTGGAGTGGGGATGCAGCATGAACCAATTCGTTTGTGTGGCGCTTGTTATGCTCAAGTGCCGTGTCACCGTATGGAGTGGCAGTTTAAGTCAACAGGAGGGTGCGATCGTCATAATGTGCGTTTAATTTCTAAATGTCCCAGGTGTGAGGCTAAGTTCAAAACACCAGCTTTATGGGAGCATGGATGTTGCGATCGCTGTAGATTGGCATTTAGGGATATGATAACTTATCAAAAGTTAGTAATATAGGCTTATTGAAAACAGGTAAATCAACTTTCATTTACATAAAATGCATAGTTACCATTAGGAAATCGGATAACTGGAATCCAGAAAGGTACTCCATGCCAACCCTTATCAAGGGTACCATTATTCCGAGTCATTAGTAATGCGGGATCATTAGGGTCAATGTTATATGGAGCATTTCTATCATGAGGAGGTAACACAGCACCTACTTCATTATTTCTATCTTCGCTGATACCAATATTTGCTTGACGATTAACAATAACTAATGAACCAGTGTTTTGGTATCTAGATTGATCTTGTAAGGCCTGAACAGCTTGCCTAATCAAATCATCATTCCAAGCACCACTGGCTCCTGGTGTTTTATAGTTAAAATTGAGAATCGCTAAAAGTTGATCAATTGTTACCGTATATGGTTGTTGTGAATTACAATATCTATCCATAGAGAGGATATTATCAAGTTCTTGGGTTTGATTACCCAAAATATTAGGATCAGATATTGGTAATGATGGAAAATATTGTCTTCCTCCTTGATAGGTTATTCTATTTGTATTTTCATTTAAAACATTACGGCGAGTTGGTGTGATTCCTCTTGTCATCAAAGGAATAACCTGAATAGGTAAATGATAATATTGGCACTGTTCTCTAACTAAATTATCACTTTCATGAATGCCAACAAATCTTTGAGCTAGATGGGATGGTAAGTAAATACGAGTTGCAGGTAATTCATTTTGACGATATCCATACATTCTTGCGTGTTGTAAAACTGTGTCCATTTGTGGTTGTTGAGCATCTCTACCGTAGTAGGTAACTAAAAGATTCTTAACGGTGACACCACGACCTATTTTTGTACCACCTATATAGAGGGTATGTCTTCGTGCTGGATTAGGTCTAATTCCTTCACCAGTAACAGAGTTAATTTCTATGACTTCTGTAGAGGTAATTCTTCTTGCTGTTTCTGCTAAAACATCATTGAAGGATGGAACATTTACAAAAGTTTGTTGTAAATTATTATAAGCATTTTCTAATTGTGTTCTAAGACTAGAAGATACACCTGTTATTGGGTCGTTAGGATTTTGTCTTAGTTGGTTCGTTAATTCATTTTTAAAGTTATCAACTAATACTGCTGCTAAATGATGATCTGCTTGTCTAAAACTAGTATGGAGTAAATAAGTATATTTTTTAGAATTTCCTCGTATTCTTAAAATTGCTGCTCCTAAAAAAAATACCAACATTGACTGTATAACAGTATCAGGAATACGGTTACTATTCCGCAACCTATCAAGCTCAATGTCAGGCACTAGACGAATATGATCTGAATTATTAAAGTTATTATTACCAAAAAAGTAGTTACCACCTACATAACCTGTACCCGGTGTAGTAACAACGACAAAATCAGGTCTGAAAGCACTGTTACTATCTTGTAGTAGTAATGCTTGAGGCGTAGCAGTAGTTTGCAAATATGTATGGGAATTTAAAGAATTTCTTAAATCAACAATTGCTCTATTTACTGAACTTGTAGGTTTATTTTGGTCATTAATATTTGTATCTAAACTAGCTTGATCGGCCTCATCATCAATGATAATAACTGGTTGGTTTTGCCAGTTTGATCGCTGGGCTATATTTAAAGCATCTCGTAGACGGCGTGGATCTTTAGGACATACTAAAGCTAGTGGTAAACCATGAGTAGTTCTTGAATTCTGTCTAATTTCTGTCTTACCAAAAACTTGAAAACTATCTAAAGCACCTTTGATTCGTTCAAGAGTTTGCTCATAGATATCATTTAGATTGGATGTCATTACTACAAAATTATTGAAACCATTATCTGCCGCTAAAGCCATTGTTGTCAGAATAATTGATGTTTTACCACTTTGGATGTGACCATAAATCAATCCTTTAACAGACCCATTCTCTGTAGGTTCTAAACATCTTTGTAGTACTTCAGATGCAGTTTGAAGTATTTGATTGAAATCATTATAAGCTGCTACGCATCTAAATTTAATAAACGGCATTGCCTTTATTTTTAATCTTGCGCTCCCATTTAATAATAAGGCCTCCTTCATTTAACAATTTATTTAACAAATCTTCTAGCTGTGATACTGACTCAAACAATCTATGAGCTATATATTCTTTTGCTGAATGCCAAACCAATTCTATTAAATTATAATCTGGGCTATAAGGTGGTAGAAATTCCAGGATAATATTTGGCATTTCCTCTTTGATATAAGCTAAAATATCTTTTCTTTTATGAAAGCTAGCATTGTCTAGAATAATCACTATTTTTGCCGAACAATCATTGAAGTTATCAATTAGATTACCTTGCTCTACCCATTCCTGTAAGAGAAAGTTGTTCAAAGATTTAAGCTGCTCATAAAATACATCTGCATTTCCCTTTTTTATCACAAAATTAATTCTCTTTTTGTCGTGATAACGTAACCCTCCCATAATATTTACTCTTCCTCTTCTCCTTTGCCCTGTGATTTTTCTTCTTGTACCTTTTTTACCCCAATTTTTTCTTCTTATTACTCTTAAACTGAATCCGCTTTCATCCCAAAACCATACCTGCAAACGCTCTGGTGCAACATTTGTTATTCTTAAATATTCTGATAATTTTTCTTTAAATGCCTTACGTATTTCAGGATTCTGTTTATCCTCTAGGCTATACTTTGCCCAAAGGTAAACGTACTTTTTTCGCTCTAATATTCTCCTAACTTGAGAGCCACTTAATTTAATTCCTGTTTCCTCTTCCATATAAGTTGCACATCTAGCTGCTGTCCATCGACCAAATTCATATCCATATTCTACTGGGTCTTTTTCAATTATTTTTAATAGCAATTCTTCATATTCTTTGGTAACTTTACGGAAATTACCTTCTCTTCTTCCATCTAAAAAACTTTCTAGATTATCTGGGTCTCCGTGAACAGCCCAATATGCTACTGTTGGATATGCAATATCTAAAAACTTACTAATCTCGTGATAGGTTTTTCCATCATTCATTAATAATAAAATCAGAATCTTTTCTCTTACGTAGGGATTTTCATGCTCTTTTAGCGTTTTTAATAGCCGTTCCTTTTGCTGTTCAGAAAGATGATTTTTTGCTGGCATAGGTGGCTGATATAAGATTAATTCCTTAATCTCATATTATACAATCAAGATGCGTAACAGCTTATGATATATTCTCTTCATCATGTAAATACTCTCTAAGATTAGTAATATTATCTCCATTTAGTGTATTTATTTGCGCCATTTTTCACACCCTTTAAACATTCACAAAATAGAAGTTAAAAATTAAAGCTTTAGTATGTATTGTGCTATTGCTAAGGTTAGAAGGAAACTAACGGTATTAGCTAATTGTTGTTGCTTGTGCATAATACCTAAACTTTGAGAATTATTGGTACTACCACAAAAAGTAAACCAATCAGGAAGAGACTGTAGCCGACTAGCTTCTCGCAATGATAATCCTCTATTTTGCTCTGGATGAATTATCATACTTTTGCGATAATTGCCAATTGTAATTGAAGGTTCATCCCATCTTAGCCGTCTGTAGATATTACTGTGAGTTTTATCTATATCAGAATAGTTAGTCATCATATGTCGAATATTCTTCCAGTTTCCACCAGCCGGAATATGCCTATACCGCTCAATTACATAATCCGCTTGTTTTGAAATAACGTGACCTTCAATAATATCTGGAGTTGCCATTTGGCGCATTTGTTGCAAAAACAGATTCGAGCTTAATTGTTCCTGTGTAGGTTCGTCGTAATCCTGAATAACTCTGCCTTCGCCATTGGCAACTATAGGCAGGTCAGCAATTGCTTCTTTGACTGTTACATAGTTATATGTACCCATTGCTCCATGTGTAGGTAATGGAAATGCTCCCCATTCTCCAAAGTGATCAACTGTATAACCTAAATCTTGGTGCAATGCCAATAGGAAAAATCTATTCCGGTGTTGTGGAACTCCATACCAAGCAGCATCTAGAACTGCCGGAAAAAGAACATACCCAGCATCCGCAAATTTTCTTGCAATATAATCAACTACCGTTAATTTGCGCTTATTCTTACTTTTATTAGAACGAGGTGTCCATAGAATACCTTGCACATTTTCTAAAAGAATTGCTTTCGGTGCTAGTTCTAAGGAACATTCAATAAAATATTCAACAAGTTGATTATAACTATTCTTCGCATCCCAATTACTTCTATTAGATTGTGAAAAACCTTGACAAGGCGTTCCACCAATAACAAGATCCACTCCATCTGATTTTTTCACTGCTTCCTGTACAAGTTGAAAATCATGCCGCTTCGTTAAATCTACAGGGTTAAACTCAGAAGGAATACAGTCTTCAAGTCGATTAGCTGAGTTATTTGAAAAATATTTATAATTAGTTTCTAGGCTTTTTAGATAAATTGGGTTAATTTCAGCAGAATGAATAATCCTAAATCCTTTTTTCTGAGTACCAGCCATCAGAAAACCAACTCCCATTCCGCCTGCCCCAGCAAAAAGCTCTACTATACGCAGATCATTTCTTGACTCTGTAAGCGCACCATATAAAGAAGTATCTTCATCTCCAAGATATAAAGAACTATTAAGTTGCTGATCTTGTTCTTTAGATAATTTGATATTAGCTCTGTAACGAACCCTTGAACCTGGATTGCAAGCTGGCTTAATCATGAAATATTTTCTGTTGAAGATTTTAATTATAAATTTATTTTCATTTAGATTAATATCAATAAAAAAATTAATATTTCTACTATATTTATCTTGTATGGTTTTTAAGATTCTCCTGTAACCGTTGATGAATACGATCGCTCCAAAAAGGTATCACAGTTTCTCCTTGACAAAGGGCATCTACTGCCACTTGCTTGTCAAACTCTGCTAATTTCAAAGGTTGCTCTTGGGAGCGAGTAGGTAAGAACATTAGCTGCTTCATTTTTTCTTGAGGAACAAACTCATCAAATAACCATGCTTCCCTTTCGCGCAATGCTTCTAATGCTGTATGGCAAACTTCAAAGTTTAAACCTATTGATAGCAGATACTCCATCACTGTCAACACCAACAGATCCCCTTTGGAGTAGTAAACATTACGACCTTTGCCAGTAATGTTTACCGTTGGCACAACAACTCCCTTTTCACGCCAATACTGCAACTGCCTGCGAGTGCAGTTGGTAATTTCAGCGGCTTCTGTACTTGTATAGAACTTTTCATCCATATAATTTATCGTACATAAACTGTTCTTAAAATACACAGTTTTTCATAAACACATAATGTGTTTTTGTGATATTTTATTTTCATGAGTATGATTACTATTCAAAGTCGCCTTACTGCCAGTGAATCAGTGCGCCAACAACTCTGGAAGTTGATGGCACAGGCAAATACGCCCCTAATTAACGAATTGCTGCAACAGGTTCCTCAGCACCCCGACTTCGAGAAGTGGCGACAAAAAGGCAAACTTCCTGCCACTGCTATTCTTCAATTATGTGAACCATTGAAAACAGATCCTCGCTTTGTCGGTCAGCCCGCTAGTTTCTATATGTCAGCAATTCATGTTGTAGACTACATCTACAAATCTTGGCTAGCCGTACAGAAACTTTTACGAGCATCGCTAGAGGGTCAAATGCGCTGGCTAGCAATGCTCAAAAGTGATGCCGAATTAGTAGAAATCAGTGGACAAACCTTACAGGTGATTCGTACTAAAGCAGCCGAAATGCTGACTGATTGCATTACAGTATCTGGCTTTGATAGTACACCGAAAAGGACAAAGAGCAAAAAGTCTCAAAAATTATCTTCATCAAACAGTAGCTCCAACTTAAAAAATACCCTTTTTCAGGCTTACCGCGAAACAGACGACATAATAACACGCTGCGTCATTAGTTACTTGCTCAAGAATGGCTGTAAAGTCAGTGAAAAAGAGGAAGATTCAGAGAAATTTACTCAACGTCGGCGCAAAGTCGAAATTCAGATTGAAAGACTCTCTGAACAACTTACTAGCCGCATACCTAAAGGTCGAGACTTGCTCAATGCAAAATGGTTAGAGACGCTCTTGGTTGCTACTACGACAGTTCCTCAAGACGAGGCTCAAGCCAAGCACTGGCAGAATATTCTGTTAAGCCAACCCAGTTCTCTCCCCTTTCCTCTGGTCTTTGAAACCAACGAATACATGGTTTGGTCAAAGAACCAAAAAGGACGGTTGTGCATTCAATTTAACGGCTTGAGCGATCTTACCTTTGAGGTTTATTGCGACACTCGCCAACTTCATTGGTTTCAACGCTTTTTGAAAGACCAACAGACTAAACGCAACAGCAAAAATCAACATTCCAGTAGCTTGTTCACCCTCAGAAATGGTCGTCTAGCTTGGCAACAAGGCGAGGAGAAAGGCGAACCTTGGAATGTGAACCACTTAATTCTCTACTGCACTATTGACACTCGCTTGTGGACTTCCCAAGGAACAGAACAAGTCAGACAAGAAAAAGCTGCTGAGATTGGTAAAGTCATCACTCGAATGAAAGAAAAGAATGACCTCAGCAAAACACAACAAGCTTTTATCAAGCGCAAACAATCTACACTGGCTAGAATTGATAATTCCTTTGAACGTCCTAGTAAAACCTGAGTTCGGGATAAGGAAAGGGACAGGTAGTAAGCTGAAAATAACGTCAAATCCAGCACCTGTCCTATGTTTAGTTTAGAATTTTTGTTCTGTCATGTAGATGATTTTTGTAAGGCGTTTGAAAGCCAATGGCACAAAAAGCTGTTGGTACATGGAGGAATAAGACGGATTCGGGCTAGAAGTCTGTGTTTGAGTGAAATAATGACGATACTGATTGCATTTCATCAAAATCACTACCGGAATTTCAAGCATTTTTATTTGAATCATGTCAAACAGCAATGGAGTTGTGCTTTTCCGGGACTTCCGAGTTATCAACGATTCATTGAATGGATACCATCAACCTTGATACCTTTGTGCGTTTACCTGAAGCATTGTTTTGGACGGTGTACGGGTATCGGTTTTATCGATTCAACATGTCTGAAGGTCTGCCATAATCGTCGGATTTCTCGGCATAAGGTTTTTGAAGGTTTAGCCTCTCGTGGAAAGACTTCTGTGGATTGGTTTTTCGGGTTTAAGCTTCATCTTGTCGTCAATGAACTTGGTCAACTCTTAAATGTGGTTCTTACTCCTGGTAATATTGATGACCGTCAACCAGTTCCTGATTTACTCAGTGATCTGTTTGGCAAAATATTTGGCGATCGCGGATATGTCTCTCAAAAACTGGCTTCTCAACTTTTGCAAGAGTTCGGCATTAAATTTTTTGCCAAACCCCGTCGCAACATGAGAAACCATCTGATGCATCTCCATGACAAGCTCTTATCCCGTAAACGCTCCATTATTGAGACTATTAACGATCAACTCAAGAATATTTCTCAAATCGAACATTCTAGACACCGAAGCCCTGTTAATTTCTGCGTTAACGTTCTGTGCGGATTAATCGCTTATTGCCATCAACCTAAGAAACCCAGCCTTCAGATGGAATGGCTTTTACCTCAATCTGCTTAACCCGAACTCAGGTTAGTAAACCTATTTATCAAAGTCAATCTCATATTTTGGTGGGAGTAAGCTTGGGATTAGAAAAACCCGCCACCGTTGCTGTAGTGGATGCCCTTGCAAACAAAGTTCTGGTTTACCAAAGTGTCCATCAATTGCTGGGTAAAAATTACAATCTCCTGAACCGCCAGCGCCAACAAAAACAATTTTTATCTCACCAACGCCATAAAGCACAGAAACGTGAAGCCAACAGCCAATTAGGAGAATCTGAGTTAGGGCAATATGTAGACCGATTGTTAGCTCAAGCGATCATGGCGATCGCTAAAACCCACAAAGCTGGCAGTATAGTCTTGCCCAAGCTGGGAGATATGCGAGAAATTGTCCAAAGTGAAATTCAAGCTAGAGCCGAGCAAAAATGCCCTGGTTATCTAGAAGCCCAGCAAAAATATGCCAAACAGTACCGCATTAACGTGCATCACTGGAGTTACGGCAGATTAATTGAGAACATTAAAAGTCAGGCTAAAAAAGCTGGAATTCTTGTTGAAGAAGGACAGCAGCCCGTTCGAGGCAGTCCACAGGAAAAAGCGTATGTATTGGCGATGTCAGCATACCGCGCTCGTCTAACTCAAGTTTGACAAATCTCTGAACCTTGACAATTAAATATCTAACAGCGCCGCAGTTCATGCTCTCAAGAGCCTCTGAATTGTGAAAAATGTGGGTTAGTTTGACTGTTGTGAGACAGTCTTGCTTTCTGACCCTAGTAGCTGCTCACCCTGATGCTGCTGTCGCAAGACAGGAATTAGGTGCGCTCCCAGCAATAAGGGTGCAGATGTACTGCTGTAGTGGCTACTGAATCACCCCCGACCAAGGGGGAACCCTCCCCAATTTTTTATTTGGCTAAACTAAAGCAAGTCGAAAATTGCTGACTCCTTGTAGCATATTTGTGTACATAAATTTGAAATAGTTGCACTGTAACTATCTTCCTGACAATAAAAGGGTTGAAAGTCCTCTAAGAATTTCTACATTTTGAGCTAACATATTTGCAACTGTTTTTTCCTTAATAGGAAAGTTGAAAAACTCATTCATCAGTGAGTGATGTCTACAATCAGCTTTGCCTACGCACTTTTAGGTGAGGTGTGTCGCAAAAAACTTGCATCTTCTGAATTTGGAGGGTTGAAAGAGAGCGCTACGTTGACATTTTGTTGAGTTGCGCGTTTGTTAAAACTGTTTAATCAGACTAAAGCAGTTAAAATATTAATGCTTTATAGCGGAACCTTCAGGATAATGACAATAATTTGTCATCGCTACTTTAACAGCCATTTAATTCGTTTGATGACAACAATTTGTCTCTGACGACATTAATCTGTCAACGACGACAAATTGTAATTTAAAGCTTGGTTTTGCCGTACTTTAAAGTTTGATTTTGCCACTACATTGCCTCAATCCCAGTAAATCCGTTCCACGAATATCCATAATATAAGCAGTTTTTAAAGCCTGAGTTTGCCGGAATAGCAATTTTAAAGTTTGACATTGCCGAAATAGTCTGAACTTGTTATGGTGTTTTTATAGGTAAAATTGTACTAATTTTAGAGGAGATAACCATGCTCTATGATGTCGAGTTTCAAGCATGGTGTAATAATTTGCAGCTCTCCCAACAACAAAGAGATTTGGTTAACCAAATTAGGACTTCCCCACCTGCTCGTAAAGTCCAAGGAGGAGGAAGAAACGTTCATGGTCCCTATGCTAGCTCAAAGATGGGTAGAACGATTCAATTTGAGTCTCATACTGTTGAATTACCCGCTATTACTCAATTTTATGAATATGACGACCAAGTTTTAGAATATTGGGATCAACCGATTAAATTCAGTATCAAATGTTCACCACAAGGTAAACAAGCCACAACTATTGGCCATTATCCCGATTTCTTTGTAATGAGAAAGGATTGTTGTGGTTTTGAAGAGTGGAAAACAGAGAAAAGACTGGAAAAACTTAGTGAGGAACAGCCTTATCGGTATCAAAAAATAGAAAGACAATGGGTGGATGTCATTGTTCAAGAATATATCGAAAACTTAGGATATTATTATCGTCTTCGCTCAGATAATGAAATCGATTGGGTCAAATATCGCAATCAGAAATATTTACAACCCTACAAACAAGGATATTTAAAGCAACAATATATCCTTAATGACCAAGTAGAAGCCAATGTTCAAGAGATTATCGTCAATTATCCCGGTATTAACCTCATCACCGTGCTTGAGAAGGCGAAAAATGCCACTATTGATGATATTAATACCTTAATTGCCCTCGAAAAAGTCTATGTGAATTTAAGCGAAGTAGCTTTGGTGGAACAAGAGAAAGTTCATCTATTCCGTGACCAAGCTACTGCCGAAGCTTATATCACGGCCACTCATGATTATTGTGAACCTGTATCCAGCAATGTGTCGATAGTTGATCTTAAAGCGGGGTCATCATTTTTGTTAGATGGAAAAAGCCTCACCATTGACCATATAGGGGAAAGTAAAATCATTTTTAGAGGAGAACAAGGAATTGTTCGCTGGACTTATGCAGAATTTGAACAATTAATCGAATTAGGGGAAATTAGTAGTCTTCAGACAGAAAACCACACAACTCTAGGTGAGGAAGGATGGCAATACTTTCTAGAGGCCAGTCCTAAAGCCTTAGAAACTGCAAATTCTCGTTATGCAGCTATTAAGCCTTATTTAGAGGGAGAGCCTTATAATTCTAAAAAATGCGATTTATCAGAACGAACTTTACGCGACTGGAGAGCAAAATATCGAAAAGCCCAACAAAAATACGGATGTGGGTTTATTGGCTTAATTCCCCAATACAAAGGCAATCCAACCCCTCGTTATTCTGATGAAGATTTAGAATTTATTGATCAAGTGATTAAAGAACAATATGAAACTTTTAAACTAAAAAATGTTTGGCAGACGTATGAAGTTTTAAGGGATAAATGGCAGGAATCGGGACGAATTTCTCCTATTCCTAGTCATACCCTTTATTACGAGAGAGTGAAAAAACGAAATAGTTATCAACAAACTAAAAAACGAATGGGATTTCGTGCAGCAAATAATCTGTTGGGACCTTGGTTAATTCAACCTACGACCCCTCGTCATGGAGATCGCCCCTTTGAAATCGTTCATATTGACCACACAAAGCTTGATGTTGAGTGTATCTGCCCCTATAGTGGCAAAAATTTAGGCAGACCTTGGGTAACAGGCATGATTGATGCCTATAGTCGGAGGATTTTAGCTTTATACCTTACCTTTGATAATCCGAGTTACCGTTCTTGTATGATGGCTATTCGCATCTGTGTACAACGGTTTGGACGATTTCCTGAATGCATTGTTGTGGATAACGGAAAAGAGTTTAGTTCTACTTATTTTGAGACCTTGTTAGCGCGTTTTGAAGCCAGCAAAAAGCATCGTCCCAAGGATTACCCTAAATTTAGTTCAATTATTGAACGTTGGTTTGGCTCACAAAATACTGAATTTATTAATAACTTGAGGGGGAATACCCAAATTATGAAGCACGTCCGCTTCGTTAAAAAAGCAAATAATCCCAAGAATCTAGCTGTCTGGAATTTAGAAGAATTATATAATTATTTGGCATTTGGTTATGCTTATGGAGTTTATGATAAAGCAGAACATCCTGCTTTAGAAGGGATGTCTCCTCATAAGGCTTTTGAATTAGGGTTAGCTACAACCGGACATCGCCCTCATCAATATATTAAGTATGATGAGCAATTCAAGATTTTAACCTTGCCGACGAACAATAAGGGAATGGCCAAAGTTATTCCTGGTCAAGGAATTAGAGTCAACTATCAAAATTATTGGGCAGATGAATTTTACAGTGTTGAGAATCAATCTATTCCCGTTCGCTATGACCCACTAGATTATGGTGTTACTTATGCCTATGTTAATAATCATTGGGTAAAGTGTTTATCCAATTATTATATGAAGTTTCAAGGACATTCAGAGAAGGCAGTAGCAATAGCCACAACAATTTGCAGACGAAAACGGCAAATATATAATCAAAGTCAATATGTAGGTTCTAAAGAGATTGTTGACTTACTTAATAATGCGGAAGAAAATGAAGAATTAATACTACAAATCCGTCGAGATCAATCTGCTAAATTAGTTTTCAATTTAATTGAAGGAAACCTGAGTAGTGCGGTATTATTAAATATATCAAATACTGAACAGCATTTATCTCAAGATAGTCAAACAATAGAAGAAGAAAATCTAGATTTAATAGATTTAAAAGAGGATAATTTACAGCCTAATCTACCCAAAAAATTTAATCCTGATGATATTCGGGCTTTTGCTGAAGAGGAATTGTGGTAATGGTTACAAATCGTCGTTTCCCTCAAGAAATTTTACAAGCACCAACTGATAATAAACTTAAGTATTTTAAAGATGTAATTGTTCCTCATCGCAATATTAAACTGGTTCTAGAGCAGCTACTAAAAAATGCTATAGAACCGGATGATGCTTTAGTTTATTTGGTGTTTGGGGTAACAGGGGTAGGAAAATCACGATTAAAAGCAGAATTTGAAAAACGATTGCTTAAACATTTTGCAGACGAAATTATTTCTAATCCAGGAAGTTTAGTGGTAGGAGGAATCGAGGTAGATGGTGCTGAAGGAGGAAAGTTTAACTATTCTAATTACTATATTCAAGTTTTGGAATCTTTGAAGGAAGTTTTAATCGATTATAAAGAGAATTATGGAGTTGATTTAGAGAATTACAACTCAGATAACCTAATAGGAGATCATGAAGGAAGAAACGCTAAAGCTTTGCGTCGAACAATGCAAAAGGTTTTTCTATACCGTCAATTAAAAGCTTATACCTTAGATGAAGCACAGCACTTATTTGATGTTGCGGGAGGAAGACAAATAAATGTTCAAATGAACTGGCTTAAATCACTGGCTAATAAAACTCAAACGGTTCATGTTTTATTTGGAACTTATGAACTTTTAAAATGTCAAGAAGTCAATGGTCAAGTGGGAAGAAGAAGTGAAGATTATTATTTATCTCCCTACTATCTGACTAAATCAGAAGATCAACAAGAATTTATTAAGGTAATTAAGACTTTACAACAGTATTTGACAGTTGAAAATGAACCACAGTTAGAGGAACATTGGGAATATTTTATGGAATACTCAATAGGATGTGTGGGTATTCTTAAAAGTTGGTGGTATCGCGCTCTCAAAAATGCGTTAGACGAGGGGGCTAAAACAGTGAGAATGAAAGATTTTAAAGCAAGGGAATTATCAGCAGGAAGACGAAAAACAATTCAAAAAGAGTTAAAAGAAGGAGAAGACCGTTTAGCTTTTCTATATAAGAACGAGGAAAAAGTTGAAAAGTCTGAATCTATCAATTCTCAAGCAGTGAAAAAAGGTAGAAAAGTTGGGGAACGTAAGGTAGGGAGAGACTTAGTAGGAGTTAATCAAGAGGGATGAATATTTATGAGGAACTTTGGAGTCCAAAACCTCTAGAAATCCCTCAACGGAGTCGCTTATTTTGTCTTGAACCTGTGGGTATGGGAACTCCCCATACAGAAAGTCTCAGCAGTTATCTTAATCGTTTGGCACAGGAGCATTGTTTAACTGCCCAGAAGCTTATTATGGCGGAAATTGCACTACTTATTTTGGAAAATGAGGATAAATCGAAGTTACTGCAAAAGAGTGTCAGCTATTTATTAGGAAATAGCGATGCTAAACCGGCTATCAACGGAATGCGAGAAATGACAGGGAAGTTAGTCACTGTCTTAGAAGAGCTAACAATGCGTCAGGATTTACGCTTTTTGACCCTTTTAAGCTGGAAAGGCATGATTTATGACAAGGGGTTATTTCGGAACTATCGCGCTTGGTGCCCTTGTTGTTGGGAAGAGTGGAGGCAGGAGAATAAAACTATTTATGAACCATTATTATGGTCATTTAAGGATGTAGAATTTTGTTTGATTCACAAACAGCGATTAAGAGAAGAATGTCCTCACTGTGGTTCGCGTTTACCTGTAATGGCTAGGCTTTCACCTGCGGGATTTTGTTCTCGTTGTTACGGGTGGTTAGGACACAAAATTAAAGGCGAAGAGGAAATAGAGAAATATCGAGTTAATATTCAAGGAATTAGTGAATTAATTGCACTTACTCCCCAATTAGGTTATAAACCCATCCCGATCGAGTTAACCCGAAAATTACAATTGATTTTGTTAGTGTTTGAACAAGCAATTGGAAAGGATTTGAAGTTATTGGGAGATTTAGGGGGAATTATAGAATCTTTGAGGATAGCCTCAACAACAAATCAAAGTCAACCTTATCATTTGGTGAAGTTGATTATTCCTGTGTGTGAGAAGGCGAAAATTAGTGTATCCCAGTTGTTTGGGTCACATTTTCAGGAATTGGGCAAGGTATTGTTCGGTAATTTTAGTCTGGAATTAAAGTTGTAGAAGTTTGGTGTAAATAAGGATTTATGGTTAAAGGAGTTTGGCAGGGAACAGACGATCGCTTTCCTAGATCGGGTTACTGCTGATTATGCTTTATTTGTGCAAGGGGAACTTCTCGCTATTGTTAAAGCGAAAAAATCTCTATTGGCACACAAAATGTTTGAAAACAAGCGAAACTCAAAATGAACAGCATCTTTACCCCCGAAGAAATTACTGCCCTCTCTGCCGAAATTGACCGCCAGTTAACAGAACTGCGCTATGTCGCAAATTCAGCGCTAAAACAAGGAGAGGATAAAATCTCAGATGAAAAATTGCTGGTAAAACAAACCGCAGCAATTACAAAATTTACACAAGAGAACTCTAAGAGTTTTTTGCAGAAATTTGGACGAGCTGCTAAAAGTGATTTATGCCAAGAAGGGGGAATGCTGAATAAGCAGTGGAAGAAATGGGGGGATTTGGATAATAAGGATGCTTTGGAACGCTTGGGTGCAGTGTTGGTAACGATGGGTTTTTCGGGGGATATGTTATCTCCTTTAGTTGTGGCGGTAACGGTGACTATTATTCATATTGGATTGAAAGCTTTTTGTGAAGATTATTCTTCGGATGTAGATAATAAATGAATTTTGTCTCACGCAGAGGCGCAAAGAAAGTAAGTTAGGTGTAGGTTGGGTTGAACGAAGTGAAACCCAACATGAGTATCTTAAGTTGACATCAATGGGCAAGGCATTGCCTAGAAGAATTGATGTGTCGCAAATATTATAGCGGTTATCGGTTGAGTCCACACAGTCTTAAGGGCACGGCAGTGCCGATGCCCCTACAGGTGAATGATTTTTACTTCCGACTTCCGACTTCCGACTTGTTTAATATCATTCTGCCAATAACGCTGCAAGGGATTGAGGGTCAGCAATACCCCACAGGATAGCGGAGATAATCATAGAATCTTCCAAATTTAACGGCTCGCACAGTATATTCTCATCTCGCTCGCCGGCTAAGATATGACGGATGGCAGCAACGAGATTTTGCCAATCTTCTGCAAAATTTTCCAACGCAGTTTCTAGCTGTTCCCTGATTTGTGCATTATCCACAGCAGCTACTACCCCTGCAATAAACTGCCCATGTTGCCGCAACTCATACTGTGTCCCCGCAAACGCCGCTTTTGCTTGCCTTGCTTGGCGACGATATTCTTTAGCTTGGGTGGTGTCGCCCTGCTTGTCGGCAATATCTGCCAAGATGTTATGGGTTTTCCAAATCTGAGCCACAACCGGGTCTAAGGTTTTCTTGATAGCTAATGCTTCTTCTGCCAATTGTTGGGCTTCGCTGCGGCGGTGGGGTTGGTCTTGTAGTATGAGAGCGAGGTTACTTAATGTGTCAGATGCAGTTGCTCGATCTTCTAATTTTTGAAATTGCTTCAAGGCCTTACGAAACCAAGCCTCTGCCTCTCCCAGTTTGCCAGCAAGTGCATTGAGGTTGCCTAATTGGTGCCAAGACATTGCTGCATCTGCCAGATTTCCTAGAGATTCTGTAATTTGTGCTGATTTTCGGTAGGCATCTTCCGCAGCGTCCCACTGCTTGCCTTCTCCGTACACCACACCCAGGAAATGCCAACCTGTGGCTTCTTTTGCTGGTTCGTTGAGTTGATGGAAAGTATTCTGTACTTCACGGTAACGCTGTTCTGCTTCTGAGAGGTTGCCTTGCAGCAGGGCTAACTTGCCGAGTTGTCCATTTAATACCGCAGCCCCACTAAGGTTGCCAATTTCTTTATAAATAACTAATCCTGCTTCATGAGCAATGCGTGCCTCACCATAATCTCCCATATCCGTCAGCGCATCTCCCAATTCAGTCTGCAACGTTCCCATCAGTGTCTTGACATCATCAGACTGTTCCAACTGCTGCGCCACTGCTAACCCCTGACGGTAAATTTCTGCTGCTTGTGCTGTTTGTCCTTGCAACCTCAAGCACCGCCCCAGCCAACCCAAAGTAACACAACGTTGATAAATTGGTTGTTCACCCAACGCTGTCAGTATTTCATTAAACACCTGCGCGGCTTGTTGATAGCGACCTGCATTAAATAATTGCTCGCCTGAACTCTTACGGCTGAGATACCATGTATCGGAACCTACTTCCCCAGTCAACTGAGCAATCCGTTGATTTAGTCTAGTGCGATCGCGGTGAAGTCCAAAGTAGCCGAGAAATCTGTTTACTTTGTCAGCAAAGTCTACTGCCCATTTTACACCTGCATTCAACGCGCCATCAACTGCATAAAGTAAATTCGGTAATTCCTGTTGGGCAATGGCACGAACTGCATGAGGACTTTTGCTATCTTCAAAATACAAATAGCGAGAAAGTTGATAATACTGCTGTTGATAACGGGCAAACAGTTGTATCTGTGCTTCTGGGGATAAGCGCGGCCACAAGGCAGGGGCTAAGGTGGGGTGAAATTTGAGAAAAGGCTGATTAACTTGAATTAAACCAGTGGCTTCTAAAGCTGGGCGCAAAGTTTGCCACTGTGACTGAGAAATTTCTGTAATTTTCAACAAGTGAATTTCTAACGTCCCGCCTTGAAACACGCCCAAGCGAGGCAACAACTGCATTGCTTCAGCATCCAACCGTTCCAAAGATAAATTCAACGATGCCAACAGGGGATTATCTGGTGTTTGGGCAATCAAGGTTTCTAAGCGTTGTCCCAACTCTGCCGGACGGCGATTTTCCAACTGTTTCGCCAACAAACCAATGGACAGGGGATGAAAATCCACCAGTTTAAATAATTCCAATAACACGCCCCGTTTAGGTGGGTCAAATAGAGGTGCTAGCGTCAATTTAATCAAACTCTGGAAATACGCTAGGGCATCTTCTTGTCCCAAACCTCGCAAAGGTAAGGAGATATGTTTGCGACTGCCTTGTGTGGGATAATCGGGATGGTGAAAATCTGGTGTGCGAGTGGTGAGTAATACCTGACATTCCCCAACCTCAGACCACTGTTTTGCCACGGTTAACAGTTCCCGTAGGGTTTCTGCTGGCAAGGTTTCTAAGTTATCTAAAATCAGCAATGTGGCTTGCTTACGCAACGCCTGAGTTGCCGCCGCCCCATCAATTAAACTCTCGTCTAACACTGTCCCCAAGGTGCTAACTGCCCAGCCTACAGCATCCACACCACCAAAGGCAGCATAATCCACAAAACAAACTTTATCAAACATCCCCGTGCGGTGTAACCAGCGTCCTGCTTCCTGGACAAGATAGGTTTTTCCTTGTCCACCAAAACCCGATACTGTGAGGCGGCGCGTTCCCTGCACAAACCAGCGTTCTATCTGCCACAATTCCCGGCTACGACCGAAAAATCCAGCTTCTTGTAAATCTGGCAAGTTTCCCCATTTTGGTGACTCGCCGCTTTCTTGGTTGTTCAAGTCTGGCTGCAATAATGGGGTATCACCAGATGCTTGATACAAAGCAGGTAAAAACCAATCTTGCAATTTTAACTGTACTCGTTCCTCACCCCGTTGCCGTTCTCCCCGTTGTTGGTTGAGATACAAGTCTCGCCGCGCATTATCTAATGCTTCACCCATACCAGCACCAGATACTAAACCCTGATAAAATTTAGCAAATAGTTGTTGGGTTGTTGTCACTAATACCGAATGAGTCATTGCCAAGACTGTGGGAATACCTGCATGGGTTAACCTAGCGGCGACACTACCCATTGCATCTTCTCCATCTTCCCCACCCATCGCCGCCGACTGACAGGCAGACAAAACAATTAACCCCACTTTTTGCCGATTCAGCATATCACCCAAGGTTTCGGCAGTAATCAGGGCTTTTTTTCCTTCTTTATCCTCAAATAACAAATAACCGATATTGCCACTGTTCTCGTTCCCGCCTTTAGTTAGTCCCACCGGGTCGCTATGTTTAGCCTGTTCTTGGAAACGCCCATCTAAATCAAATACCCCATGACCGTCAAAATGCACAATATCAACAGGGGGTTTGCGCGAGTCTTCTAGCCGCGCTACTAAATTATCCAAGGTGGCTGGACGCAAAAATTCTACCTCAACCCGTCCGGCTGCTGCTTGTTGAATGGCGTTCAAAACTGCCATTGCTTCACCACGGGGGTCAATAAATCCCGCATCACTGGGACGACTGATGACAAACAATAACCGCAATCGGTCTTTGACTTGCACTTTAAACGGTCTGCGTCCACCCCCCGCACCAGCCAAGCGGCGACGAATCGAAATGCGGGGATTTTCGTGAAATAAATAAGTGCCTTCTGGGTCGCATAACAATTCCCAAGGCAATGATAAAATTGCTGGATGACTAGCGCTGATTGTTAATAAGCGTCCTGGTTGATTTTCATCTTGAAAATAATTAAACAGCCGTTGAGCAGCCCGATGTTGAAAAACCGCATTAAATAAATCTTCGCCCCATTGCCGGAATTTTTTTGCTATCCCTTCCGCCCGTTTATCGTCTACATCCGTAGTGTAATGAGCCGCATAGGTTTCTAAGTACCAGCGAATATCCTCTCTGTCTGCTGCATTCAACGGTGAGGCAAAATCCAGCCTCTCAGTGTCTTGCCCATCAAATGTTACAATGACTTGATGATTCTCTGGGAAGCGGAGATTTAATTCCATAGCCGGCTGTTTGGGGTGTGGAAGCTTATTTGAGATAATACAAGCTTTTTAGCCTAAATTCCGTAAAAATGCTAGGCGATCGCATTTAGCAATGGGCTAACGCAGCTCCGCTAACGCACTTAAAAAACTTAGATGCAGCAGCACTTTTGTGATTTATCTCTGTTGCCTTATTTTGGAGAATTGATATCAGTCCAAGTATCAATACTGATCTGACGATCGCCTGCTTTAAGAACTGTTTTATTCTTCCTCCCCAAGCTCACCAAGAGCGTCATCAAATTTGTTGATGATGTCGAGTAATTTTGATACGACTCGCGCAAAGATTTTTTTACGCTCTAATAATTTCGGTTTTTCGTTGCAAGCACTCAACACGGTTTCCCTTAATGGTTCTTTCCCAGAGAATTTGTAGTCAGCAATCATTTGATTAACGGCTTCAATCTTGAGGTTCTCCTCTAGGCAGAGTTGCTGAATCGCTTCAACACGTTCTTGAGTCCAGAAGTCTTGAAAGACGGTTTCGACTTTTTCTTCGGGTTCGAGGGTGGGTAGCCGCTCTTCGATAAATTTCTCAAGCAGATCCCGCTTGCTGCGTAGTTGGACTTCTTTCCCGATTAGCTCAAGGATAGACGCTTTCTGATTTTGGTAATCTTCCTGGGTAGCATCATCCTTGATGTCTCGCTGGAGGTTAGCCAGCAGCTTGAGAATATAGGAGACGTTAATTTCGTCTCGCTGGATCAGTTCCAGTTCAAAATCGACTTCCTCAACCAAAGATTCTCTCTCTTCATCGGGTTTGGATCGCGTTCTATCATAGATATCCAGATATTTGCTTTTGTAATCTTCAAAGGTTTGTTCATCCAGATTCAAGTCGGAAAAACTAAATTCAGTAAATGATTTACTTACATTCTGTAAACGGATAAGATTACGAAAGGCTTTAACGAACTTAACTTGGTCTTCTTCACTAATAAGCTTATTGACATCGTTAGGGATAGTGGCGATCGCTCTCAGTTCTTGCACACCTTCATTGAATTTTTCAGTGTAGTATTCGTAGGGTTCAATGAAAATTTCTTCGCTTGCGTTGGTGTCGGAAAAGAGGGCAACGGCTTGATCAGTATTCTCTTTGAGGTTACGGAAAGAGACGATATTCCCTTGGGATTTCAGTTCGCCTAAAATGCGATTAGTGCGGGAGTATGCTTGAATTAATCCGTGATACTTCAGATTTTTGTCAACGTAAAGCGTATTGAGCTTTTTGACATCAAAACCCGTGAGAAACATATTGACGACTAACAGAATATCGGCTCGTTCCTGATCCTGAAAGTTTTCTCGATCGCGGTCTTTCATCCGCTTGGCGATGTCTTTATAGTAGGCATAGAAAGCCTGACTATCTTTGGCGGAATGTTGGGTTTGGTACATCTGGTTATAGTCCGCGATAAATTGATTCAGTTTGTCGCGGCTATGGCTACGGTTGCTTGTATCTGCGCTGATATTAAAATCAGGTTCTCCAATTAAGCCGTTTGCGTCTTGGTCTTCTTCGTTATAGCCAGGGGTAAAAATCGTGATCACTCGTAGGTCATGTAATCCCTGTTTTTGTTTGTTTTTGAACGTGTCGTAATAGGTAATTAGGGTGTCTACGCTGCTGGCGCAGAGCATGGCCGAGAATTTTCTACCGTGGGTTTTACGGTTATGGTTGGCAATAATCCAATCGACAATTAGAGAAATTCGGTCGGGATTTTCAAAGAATTCTCGGTCTAATTTTGGCTCTGTGATCAGCGTGCCGTCTTTGGGTTTGATTTTGCCCCAATACTCGACGGAAAATTTAAGAACGTTTTCATCAGCGATCGCATTAGTGATCACATATTTATGCAGACATTCGTGGAATAGGTCTTTGGTGGTGCGTTTACCGTGTTGATTACTGGCAGCGTTATCGGCAAAGATGGGAGTCCCGGTAAAGCCGAACATCTGGGCTTGGGTAAAGAATTTGACGATATTTTTATGGGTTTCGCCAAATTGAGAACGGTGGCATTCATCAAAAATGAACACAATGCGCTTATCTTTCAAGCTCTCCATTGCGGCTTCATGTCGTTGGGATTTTATCGCACGGTTGAGTTTCTGAATCGTGGTGACGATCAGGCGACTATCTCCAGCCATTTGGTTAACGAGTTCTTTGGTGCTATCGGTGGTGTCTACGCATCCCTCGCTAAAATGATTAAATTCTTTGCTGGTTTGGTAGTCGAGGTCAGCGCGATCGACCACAAACACCACTTTATGCACTTTAGGGAGTTGGGTGAGGATTTGGGCAGCTTTGAAACTGGTGAGGGTTTTGCCTGATCCAGTGGTATGCCAGATATAGCCGTTTTTATCGGTATCCTTCACTCGCTTGATTATGGCTTCTACTGCGTAGTATTGATAGGGGCGTAGCACCATCAGCACTTTATCGGATTCGTGCTGGACAATGTATTTACAGATCATTTTGGAGACGTGGCATTTCTCCAAAAAGCTATCGGCAAAGTCTTCGAGTTGGGTAATCAGGGTGTTGTCTTGGTTTGCCCAGAAGAAGGTTTGTTTATATTCTTGTTTGCGGTTGTTGGCGTAGTAGCGGGTATCGACACCGTTTGAGATAACGAATATTTGGACGTACTGGAATAGCCCATTGTCTGCATCGTAGGAGTGGCGCTGGTAGCGGTTGATTTGGTTGAAGGCTTCTTTAAGTCCCAACCCTCGGCGTTTTAGTTCAATTTGGACGAGGGGCAAACCATTAATTAGCAGGGTTACGTCATAGCGGTTTTCGTATTTGCCTTGCTGGCTGATCTGGTTCGTAACTTGGTATTGGTTTTGACACCAGTGTTCAGTGTTGAGCAAATTAATGTGAAAGGTGGTACTGTCGTCGCAGTTGAGTTTCATGTTTTCGCGCAGGCGTTTGGCGCGATCAAAGACGTTGCCTTTGTCGAGGTAGTTGAGGATTTGCTTAAATTCTTCGTCACTAAACTGGGTTTTATTATGCTTTTCTAGTTGGGCTTTATTATGTTTTTCCAATTGGGCTTTCAGGTTGGCTTTGAAATCTTCAGTATTGCGAAGGGTGACGAATTCGTAACCTAGTCCAGTTAGGCGATCGATCAGCTCTTGTTCTAGTTCGGCTTCGGATTGGGGCATAGACGTTTACCAGATGGCTCTTTACTCTGTTTCTAATATTCCCCAAACATCCAATTAAACAAACATTTTTTGGAGTAAGCCTTTTTTGAATTTTTCGGTTTGCTCGATTTGACGGGTGAGAGTTTCAATTTTGTGATCGATTGCGGTTAGGAAATTGGCTATTTTTTCTTGTTCTTTTAATGAAGGAAGTAAAAAAATAAATTCCAAAAACTTTGAAAAATGAAGGCGTTTTTTTTCAAGAAGCGAACCTTCTGCCATCTGATTATAGTATTTAATTGAGTTGTGACTTTTCAGGAAAAACTCAATAAAAAGTAAGTTGATAGTCTTATCTAATGAAAATATATCATAATATTTTGAAACTTTAACAGAATAGTTCCTTCCATGTCTTGCTAAAGCTCCAAATCTAAGATTCATTGGATTATAAACAAAATCATTGGACTCTACTAATTTATATGCTTCTTCTACATCTTTTACGAGAAAACTTCTTTCATATCTTTCTGTTTTTTCTGTAATGCCATTTTCAATGGTCAAACTAAACAAGGGGATATCATCAGAAGCAGTAACATCTTTTTTGAGGATAAATTCACTAAATTTTCTTGGTTCCCAATTACCAGAAAACTCTGGAAATCTAACTTCTGGCGTTTTCTTCTTTTTCCTCAAGCCAATTTTGTGAGTGAATAGTTTTTGTATTACGCCGCGTTTATAGGTTTGCAGGAGTTCCCGTTTGCGGCGGAGTTGGTTTAGGCGCGTATCCACTGCCCCCAAAAAACTAGCAATCTTTTCTTGTTCTTCTTTTTTGGGGAGAGTTATCTCTAATTCAGCAAAGCTCTCTTGTCCAAGAGTTTTGTTTCTACCTGCTCCTCCTGGTGATGCTAACTCAAGCAAGTGCTTGCCGCGTTTTCTCAAGAAAAAAAGCAGTACAAATTTTAGATCGGCTCTATTGTCTCTTGGTCGGAACATCAAAAAACGATGAGAAGCAATATAACCCTGTTCATGGCTACTGGTTAGAGCAACAGCTTGCTCCCATGCAAAAACAATATTAACAGTGAAAGCTTCTGGATGAACCCAAAAAACTCTCTTATTTCCTAACGCCTCACTTGTTACAGGATCTTTATGAAAGATACCTTTGCCATGTGACCTGATTCCAATTTCTTTATATATTATTTCAGGTTCAACTTTAACAGGATTAACGTAGCGAACTAAGAAATGGTCAACTCTGTCTGTTTCCCAATCCCCATGAAACTCAGGAAACCGAAGTTCAGGAACTTTATTTTTTGTCTTCTTAGTCATAGTGGTGCCTCAATCCCCAACTCATTACAGAAACTACGAATGAGGTGATCGGTTTCTTGCATATCCTGATCAACTTTCCTTAGCTCACGCACTACTGCATCTAAATCAATCGCTTCTTCCTCCTCAAACGTATCCACATAGCGCGGAATATTGAGATTAAAATTATTCTCCTTAATCTCCGCTAAAGGTGCGCGATAACTATATTTTTCCTCCTTTAACCTTTGGCGATAGGTGGAAATAATTTTGTCAACATCCTGATCCCGTAAAAGATTTTGATTCGTTGCCTTCTCGAAATAGGCACTAGCGTCAATGAACAAAATATCTCCAGGATTTTCCCGGCACTTCTTAAACACTAGAATACAAGTGGGGATAATGGTGCCATAAAAAATATTGGCAGGCAACCCAATCACTGCATCTAACCAATTCCTTTCCTTGATTAGATACTTACGAATACGCCCCTCTGTCCCCCCTCGAAACAAAACCCCGTGAGGCAACACCACCGCCATAATGCCGTTCTCATCCAGGTGATGAAGCATGTGCTGTACAAACGCAAAATCAGCTTTAGACGCTGGAGCCAACGCACCATACTGACTAAAGCGATCATCTGACTCAAATATCTTATTGGCACTCCACTTGGCTGAAAACGGCGGATTTGCCACTACCGCCTCAAACCGCATTCCCTCATGCTGGGGGTTCTCTAACGTATCCTCCTGGCGCAGATCAAAATTTCGATAATGCACCCCATGCAAAATCATGTTCATCCGCGCCAGGTTGTAAGTCGTGCGGTTCATTTCTTGCCCGTAAAAATCCCCGACTGATTCCACCTGCCGCGCCACCCGCAGCAGCAACGAACCCGAACCACAAGTCGGGTCATAAACTGACTTCAGCCGCTCCTTTCCCGTCGTCACAATCTTCGCCAATACTTTAGACACCTGCTGCGGCGTGTAAAACTCCCCTGCCTTTTTCCCCGCACCACTAGCAAACTGCCCAATCAAATACTCATAGGCATCCCCCAGAACATCGTTCTCGGTGTCTCCCAACCGAAAATCAATCTTATCCAGATGCACTAAAATCTTGGCAATTAAAGCATTCTTCGCCTTCGGAGTCCGCCCCAACTTCGTCGAATTCAGATCCAGATCCTCAAATAAATGATCAAAATCTTCCTCACTTTCCTTGCCCATTGTGGAGCGTTCAATACTGTTAAGCACCTGGGCGAGATCATCCAAAATAAAATTTGACGACTCAAAATCCTCATCCCCCAGATTTTCTTCATGGGCTTTTTTTGCCCCTAATGCCCGCTCTGCCAAAGAACTAAACAACTCCGACGGCTTGAGAAAATAACCGAGCGTTGCGATCGACTCTTCTTTAATTGCCTCTAAATATTCTTGTCCCTCTTCCGAGGATTCATCAATCTTCAGAAAGTCAATGCCATCCTCCGCTAACACTTCATTGGCATAAAGATGCTGACGCTCAGAGAGGTACTTATAGAAAATAAACCCTAAGCAATAATCCCGAAACTCATCAGCATCCATCTTGCCCCGAAGCGAGTCGGCAATATTCCAAAGCTGAGTTTCTAATTTTTTCTTTTGTCCGTTCAGTCCGTTCGTCATTTATCTCTCGTACTGGGCGATCGCTAGCACCGCCAAGAAGTGGTATCTAAGCAACGTAAGATTAACACACAAGATGATTCGTTTGTACAGTGCGTAAGTCCTAGACCACATTGCAACAGGAAATTGAGCAGCTAAAAGAAAGCCTCAAGCAGAATCAAATTATTAACGCTTTGGAAAAATCCTTCTATGCCACTAGCGGCAAGGCTGGCAAAGATGAGGATGGCTATAGCTATTTCGATCTGATAAGCGATCGCGCCATCAATTATATTCTGCTAGATGAGCATGACAAGTTTATAATCATTGACCCGCACGGCAAAACGCCGCTAAAGATACTAATGGCTTGGAATCAAAATCTCAACTTTGCGATCGCATTTTTATCCACAGCAACGCAAAATCCGCAAGTTTGGACTGCTGTTGATAAGAATGAAAACTAAATGACTTTTGGTACTTGAGCGTCAGTTTTTCTCAAGGAGACTCTCTTTCACTATAAATCGTTATAGTTTGTAAACTGTAGTAGCTCAAAAATTTATGTTTTGTTTACTGCTGTAGCTATTATATGTCCAACAAAGGTGAAAAAAAAACCAGAATTTATATTTACATTGAGGACGTTGTATCTGTAGCCTGGAATAAAGATAGAGGAACAGTTTTAAAGCGACTACGTGGAAAAAAATCACGTCAGAAGCTGGCTGATGAAATTGCTGCCAGAGGCGGTGAGTGTTCGCATCAAAATTTAAAAAAACTAGAGTACGGTGAGTCTGAAAGCGTCTCTTTAAAAGTATTAGAGGCTATTTGTACAGCATTAGAAATATCAGTAAGCAATTTTTTAAGCACAGTCGAAGTGACAAATTAAAGTTTTAAACATACTTGTTGATTTTAGCTACTGAAGTTACTAATATATTGATGTACTCAAAAAGGCGATCGCCCTCCGCCAAGAGAAATGCGATCGCCTTTTGTTCAACCCCGTTAATGAGGTGACTCATGATGATTGTACAAGATGACTTTAGTAACTCAGCCTTGGCTGAATCAGAGTTTGAGGAATATATTGACCAGTTTGCCGACCCAGTAGCACCAGAAATTGAAATTGACTCAGTAGCAGATGACTTGGGTGAACTGTATCGAGTCTGGAATGGTTCTCAACTACTTGGCACTTTCTACCAAAATCTAGAGGGGAAATGGGTAGCACAACCCTGTAATAGGGATGATAGGCCATGTTGTGATAGCCCTTTAGCAGCGCAAATAATTATCATCGCTGTTAATGGCTTACTGGTAGCCGACGTAGCATAACACACAAAGCATTTATCCCATTACTTGGAGACGTGATTCAGTTCACGTCTCTTTCTTATGTAGAGGAATAATTGGGTTGAACAATTTAAGTTTTACTACAGCAAAAATTTATGCGATCGCACTTTTGGTATTTGGTAATCAAGCTGACTCTAACTCTTCTATGCTCATTGTCGAATTTCACCTTCTGCTTTACAAAGCTAATTTTCGTTTTCGTAGTAAGAGTTACACTACGCCCCGGTTCTGCATCTTTAACCGTACCATCAAAGGTTAGCGGAAGTTGCTAAAGGAATAACCCAACCTTATCAAGCTACGAATCGCTTCTGCGATCGTAGTCAGTAATTTGACCTCGATATTTGGGCAACGCCTAACGGCATAAAGCCACGAATCACTATCCAGTCATAATTGCATTAGCAAACCATCCAATTTGAGCAACGCCTAACGGCATAAAGCCACGAATCACAGCAAAATTGAAAACCCTTTACTGAGGAAGGTTCATTTACGATCTTACAAGTACTTTCCAGATTGAGAAACCAAAAACATACAACTTACCAAAGTTCCCCTTACTTTCAGCCCCTCAAACCCAGTACCGATAAACTTTCCCAAAAATAGCAAGCACCTTTTTTCTTCTCTCAATTACCATATCCCTTACCGTGTAAACCTTCCCGCCATTCTTTGATCCTAAATTCCCTTTCCCATAAGAGATACTTGTCAAAATGGAGATTGAATCATCGTCCACGCCAAATCAGGAGGTGATAATCTATTCATTTCCTCAATCCGATACCTCAAAAATCGGGTATTTCTTGACCCCACATGGTCAACCCAATAGGGTAAGGTTAACCTGCCTCGATTATCCCTAATCGCCCACTGTCTCACTCCCTCTGGATAATCTTCCGAGACAAGTTTGATCGTTTTAATCAACTGGTCGCTTTCTGCCAAAAATAAACAACCAAACCGTCTTACTAGCTCAGGATGGTCAAACGCTAACTGTATCCGCTCCCTTAAACTTGGTTGTATCTTCTCACTATCAGAACGAACCCAAATCAAACACTTCAAATTAGACAAAATTTCTTGATAACAGGGAATAACATTCTCTGGATGGCTAAAATCAGCATTCTTAAACCGTCTCATTTGACGTAAAATTCGTGACTTTTTGGGGCTAGATAACATCGCGATCGCCAATTCTACCCCACAGTGGCGATAGACATTCGTTTCCCCTACCAAAGACAACAACATCCCATACACTGTCGCTGGAGGAGGGACAGGATAGGTTTTTCCCATTTCCCTTGCATGGGACTCCCGAAAAGTCGCAAATGGAACATCCAAATAGAGAATTAATGGTGCAATCATTTTGATTCTTCTAAGCCCAAATCTCTTTTAATGACTGTTTTCAAAGCTGCAATCAGTTCATTTCGATTACGATAAATATGCGCCCTGTTAAAAGGGGAATTATCAAAATTATCTAATTGCTGTAACTCCTTAACAATTGTTCCCCCAATCCACAACTTACTAGGGTCAATCTGTCCGCATTCCACTTCATCTATAAACTCTTGTGAAAGTTTTGCTTCTTTACTCTTAGGATCGCAATATTCAAAGCAATAGGAAATATATGAAGCAAAATGATTTGTCCATTGAAATACCAAACTATCGGGACAGAAAGGATAATTAAAAATATTACTACTCCCTCCTACCTTGGGCAGATTCATAATCCCATCTATCAAAGGTAAAATCCGGGAACAATCTTTAAGATGAGTGGCATCAATTCCAAAATAATATTGATATCGAGTTGCATGATATTCTGTAAAATGGAGAGATGTACTATCCTTTTCTCTGCCACTTTTTGCCCCTAACTTAACTGCACCATCATAAGGCGTTAGCGAAACAGCCATGTTCATCCCTAAAGCACCCATTCGCTGATTAGGAGTGCTGGTTTTTGTTTGTTTCTTTTTTCTCTTTGTTGTTGAAATCTCCTCCTCTGTTTCAGCAGACTCTAATAAAGCAAACCCAAAAATATCATCATCATAAAATTGTTCTGGATCGAAATCTTCACTTGTTAAGCGATTAATATGTTCGTCCTCATCCCAGACTCGATTAACTAAATAACCTTGCTTTTGAAGATAAAAACGTAATGCCCAACGAATTGCACTTGAACCTACAAAAGAATGAATTTTACCATTATTCCAATAGCCTTTTTGCAGAATAGTCTTATTTCCTCGTCTAATGTCATGATTTAAGGACGCTAAACCATAACGAGTGAGGACTGTTCCGTAAAGATAATAATTGGGGATATTATTCTCATCCTTCTTCTGACTCATAATTCACTTCTTCTAGTTTTTGATTATTTGACAATGAATTATCATCTCTATTGGTGGGCTTATCTTTGGGCTTATAACTAGCGATCGCTAACAATGACCAAATTCTTATTTCTTGCCAAGGTGATTTTTTAATTAGTAGTGCAATCTCTTCCTGATGCTCATTAAAATACTTATTTAATCCCCCTCTTACTAAAAAGTCAGACAAATATTCCTTGAACGACAATTCATCATAACAATAGTTTAGCTCTGCCCTTAATCGTTCAACTTTCTTCTTAATTGGAGGATCTTTCCCTTCCTCTGTTTTGGCATAAATTTTAGCAAAGTTGCCCTTCATAGCTTGCTGAAATACCTTAATAAAAATAAGATACTGCTTGTCTTCTTCACTATTCTCTGCCATGATGATGAGTCCTTCTCGATTAGAAAATAACTGGTTAAATAAATATTCTTTTGAATCCTCTATCACCAATTTTTCCCATAAATTAGACCACCAATGGATTCCTTTCACTAAATTATCAGCAATCAGGGAGCGAATCGGATTGACCTTAATAAAAATTTGCTTATATTTAATTATCTGATAATTAGTTTTAAAGTATTTTTGCACCTGTTGATAAGTGATTAAAATATTCTTATCAATTTTAATTTCTTCTATACTCATCAATGTCGGTTGACGAGAAGCTTTATTTGTTTTTTCATATAACCAAACTTGACAAGCTTGATAGTAGCCCACTTCCGGCTGAATATCGTCTAAGCTGTAATAAAGTAATCCTGCTTCCCCAAGGCTACTAACATGAAACTGTTTAGTTTCTAATTGCTGTAATCCCCATCTCCTTTGAGAAGCGTCTTCAAAATCCTTTATTTCTGGAATCACCACCAAGTAGCGATGGGGTTTCCTTTCTTTTAAGTCTTCTGATGGTATATGAAGTAAGCAATAATGACAAACTACTGGTACAAATAATAATGCTAAAGCGTATTCAGGTTTCTCTTCTAGTTTTGTAGTATTCTGCGTCCGAGCATGGCGAACAATTCCCCCTAAATACAGCCAACTGGTTATTTGAATGTAATCATGTCTGAGTTGTTGGGTATCTGCCTCGCATAACTTCTCTGCAAAGGTTTGATGTGCGTACCAAGTTAGGGATTTATATTGATACTCGATTTGTTTTTCTTCAAACGTTAGTTCAGTGTTAATTATCTCTCCCGCTTTATAAAACTTATTAAGCCGCAGAAAAACAGCACACATCCCCTCATGAATATAAATTTTCTGGCTTAAATCTATTGCATCATTGTCTAATCCTGCTAAATGAATTAAACCTGTATCATCTAATTTAAAAGACTCATTAATTAACCAATATAGGGCGATAAAATCACTTCCTTCCCAGAATAATTCAATAGTATCAGCAGTCAAAAACCATGATATATATGCTCCCCGTTGATGAGATGAGGGATATTGCTTTTCTAATCGCTTTAAAGTCATGTAGAGTCCCGTCATTCCGACGCGGTGCATTATTGTCGTATCCGCAGCATCGAGAGATAGGGAAATTTTGGGTTGGGTAGAGACTATCATCAGGTTTCCTCTTCTGACTTGCTGCGAGTCGCTGGGACAAATATTCCACACATCATCTTTCGTTTCCCGCCAATGCCCTGTTCTTGCAAGGTTAGGGAATCTTCAGGATTGAGTTCGCTGATTTTTACGCCAAATCCTCTAATTTTAAACTGTTTCCCTTCTTTATTAATGGTTAATTGTCTTCGTTGAGGTGTTCCATCTTGTCGGGTAAGAAGTTCAACTTTTCCTTGTATTCCTAAATTATCCAGTTGCCGTTGAACAGCTTCAATAAAGTTAGTCGAGTCTTGGAATCCTTTAATTATCACTAATCTCGAATAGACACTTTCTGAAGAAATTAACGGTTTGTAGTCAGGAATATCTAATTGATAAAAATTTTGACCTATATGAAAGGCTTGACCCGCTAAATAAGGATAAATTAAAGGAATTTGTTGATGATAAATCCGAACTTTTAGACGAGATTGAGCAGTGAGTTCAAGCAAATTGTTCCTGGTCGGTATTCCAGCAATCGGATGAATCCCAATAGACTTTAGTTCATGTAGTGGGGGACAAATACGGGATAAGGCAGCGTAGGTAAGATAACCGTTGTCAAGAGGAATCGGTGCGCCTTTAAGTTTAAAGGTTAGGTCTAGGTAATCTTTGCTGTTTATACCTATGGCTATCATGTATAAAGATTTTTAGAAAATTTGATACTGAAGTTTAAAAGAATTACCAATATTTTAACTACAATAGTACATTGTAAATTAAGCCGAAAGCTCAGGTCATCAAAGTATAATTTTTATTAAAAACTTTAGGTTATTTAACAAAAAAATCATCGTCATGAACATTGACATAATCCAAATTCAACCCTATTTTGAGGATGAGCTATGGAGTCCAGAGAAATTTCCAATGCTTGAACGAAGTCGTTTACATCATTTGGAACCGATTGGTATAGGGACTCCTATGGTTGAGAGTTTAACCAGTTATGTGACACGGTTAGCTCATTCTCATGGAGTTTTTGTCAATACATTACTATCAAGAATAGTTAATCCCCTCTTACAGCAAACCTTTATCAAAAATTCTACTGGTAGAGGATTAAAACCGTTTTTTAACCGTTCTCATGCCTTAAATGGATATGGAATAATGGCTACTGATTTTGTTGAGGTTCTTAATCACTTAACTTTGCATAATCAGCTAGAGCTTTTAACATTGATACCCTTTTCAAACATTTTAGTTACAAAAGGCTTATTACGTCCTCATAAAGCTTGGTGTCCAATATGTTACCAACACTGGAAACAAAATAAACAAATTATTTATGATCCCTTACTATGGTCACTCAATGATGTCAGGGTTTGTTTAATACATCAACATACTCTTGTGCAAAATTGTCCTCATTGTCATAGTCAATTACTTTGGTTAAACTGGAAATCCACGTTAGGCTATTGTTCACAATGTTTTCAGTGGTTAGGAGGATATTCTAAAACTTCAGTAGTTACTAAGGAGAGATGGATAGTAGAAAATCTGGGAGAATTTCTTACCAATGCAAATCAGTTATCTTCTGTACTTACTCAAGAGCTTATACCAAAATCTTTCACCCATGTAGTGCATAAAGTTAGTGAAGATAATATAGCTGCTTTTGCTGCAATGCACAAAATCCCTAAAAATACTTTCTGGGGTTGGTATTCAGGTAAAACTTGTCCCTCTTTATCTGCTTTACTGCAAATTTGTTATAATCTTCAAGTTTCTTTATCTCAGTTCTTGACACAAGATTTCAATCTATCAACTACCCATTGTCAAAATCTCAAGCTTGACACGAAATATTCTAAGAACATACGTTTATCTCCCAAAACACTGGACTTGGATCATATTGAAAATACCCTGACCAACATTTTATTTCAAGCAAGAGATCCATTACCAACAATTGCAGAGATAGCCAAACAATTAAAAATTAATAGACGAGTTATTTCAAGACATTTTCCTTTATTATCCTATCAAATTGTCGCTAAACGTCGCAATTATATGGGTATGTGTCATTTAGCTGCTATTGAGCAGTGTTGTCAAGAAATTAGAGAAGCAATTGTCTCACTCCATCAATCGGGAGAACACCCAACCGAGTCCCGTGTGTGTGAACTGATTAGTAACCCCGGCTATTTGCGTTATAAGAAGGTTCGACTATTCTATAAGAAAACAGTTCAATCTATTTTAAGTAGCTTGTGAACTTTCAGTACCAATGGAGATAGTTGATAATTCACATTGATTTTTTTTCAAAAATTTTCAGGCATGATTTTGCCGTTACAGTTTTCAAGCATAGCTTTGCCGTTGCGGCAAATTCAAACTTTAAGTCACACAAATAATTAGTCACTGTACAGGATTCTAAATGGACGTAACTGGATTCGAACCAGTGACCTCTACGATGTCAACGTAGCGCTCTAACCAACTGAGCTATACGTCCTTAACCACACAGTTACCAATATTAGCATATACTTCTCTGAATAATGCAAGATAAATGTTCAAATCAGACTAACTCTATAAGCTTAATCAACAGTAACTTTTCATAGAATGAAACAAACAAGTCAAATCCTCTTCCCTTCTGGTTGAGTCGATGGGGGATATTATTCCCCGCACCTCTCAGTTAGATCCGTGCGTACCCGTTTCCGTGTACACGGCTCCCGATGTTCTCAGCTTGCGCTTTTGCTCATGTGTTTGTAATCGTGGCAACTCTCATGAATTGCTTCGAGATTATTTTTAGGGGCATTGCTGAATGAAGGGATGAATTAATTTATGTTGGTACAATTTTATACTTCAAATAATGAAGTAATAATTTAATCGAGTATCTCAGCATTTGTTCTGATTTGGAATAGCATAAAGTTTTGCGGTGAAGGCGTGCAAGATAATGACGTAACCGAGTATTTTCATTTTCCACCCGTGTCATATATGTTTTACTCACAATTTGGTCTCCATCGGGGATAAAACTTGGGTAAACCTTCCAGCCATCGGTCACATAAAAATAGCTTTTCCACTGTTCAACAATTTCCCAAAGTGGCTTAAAAGTTTCAGAACTATGGTCTCCTAAAACCCAAGCTAAAATACCTTGAGTAAAGTGATTTACTGCTGTCCACAACCAAATTTTGTTTTTTTTGAGCCGATGAATGTCTCTAATTCATCCAGTTCTGCAACTTCTGGAATCATATCTTCTTTTGGTACATCTGGCAGCTTCTCTCCTAGTTGTTTGACCCAATAGATGATCGTAGTATGGTGTACGCCTTTAACTCGTTCAATACCACGAAAACCCATGCCGTTAAGGTAGATTTTTAAGCATTCTTGTTTTAGTTCTTCTGAATATCCTTTTGGCTGATCGTATACATCAATAAATTGGCGATTGCAATGAGTACAAATGTGATTTTGTTTACCTTTACGTTTCCCATTCTTTCTGATTTCTGTAGAGCCGCAGTATGGACATTGCACAGTAGATGACCTCAATTCATCTCTCTATTATGCAACGCCCACATTTTTATTTTTTGGGTTTAACCGAACCCTATTGCATCTGTTTTTACTAAAAAAGGATACATTATCTATATCGTAGCCCTTTTAAATATAGAGGAACGCCAAGTAAGTGGAATAAGTATGCAGAATCTTTTTGAAGAGAAATAGTTACAAATTTCTGCAATGTTGTATTTAGGAAGTCTTAGATGTCGCACAAACAATTTATTTATTACTGGCAAAAATGCTTACTTCCCATCTTGATACCTACTGCTGTACGAGTAGTGGTAATAATTTGTCTAACAGCAGGGGTTTTGGGCATCTGGGAAAGCACTGCTTCTATGAGTTATGCTCATGCTCAACTAGTAAGTTCCAATAGAGGCATTCAGAATCAACAGACACTAGTAAAATCAACAGCGCTAAATGCCACTGTATATCACAGTCCAGATTGTAACTGTTGTGGTGGGTGGATCGATCATTTAAAGGCACAGGGTTTTAAAATCACAGATTTCTCTACGTCTGACATCGAAACAGTCAAACAAAAGTACAATGTGCCGGATAATTTGTCATCTTGCCACACAGCAATTGTGAACGGATATGTCATTGAAGGACATGTCCCAGCAGATGACATCAAACGTCTGCTTCAAGAAAAGCCAAATGTTATTGGTTTATCTGTTCCCCAAATGCCTGTAGGCACTCCTGGGATGGAGATGGGGAATCGAAAAGATCCGTTTTCTGTGCTTTCTTTTGATCGCCAGGACTCAGTTGCAGTATTCAATAAGTATCGTGCTGAGTCCTGAGTGAATTAGAACGAGTTACATTATGGCAATGAAATATCATGTCCGGCTAAATACTGGAGTTTAGACTAATTTGGATTCAACCAGCAATTAAGAGAACAGCAAGACAAAGTTACCCAACTTCTTGGAGAAACTGAGTCAAGTTGAATCATGAGAAAATCAGCCGAAACAAAGCAGCGGTTGAGTCAGCTTTGTTAAGTGATTCTTCGGTTTTGAGTTTTTTAGATGCGCTTACGTACTTTCTCTCGTGCAGACTAAGATTACAAAGTGCCTTTCAACATCCACCAAGGGATTGATAGTACTATTCTTATTCTCAAACATCGCCTCAAAGCTAACGAACAACGTCCTGCCATTGAAGTTGTTACCAATTACGGTAATTTACCTCAAATTAAATGCTTCCCTGGTCAATTAAATCAGGTGTTTATGAATGTTTTAGCAAATGCTATTGATGCCTTGGATGAATCTAGTCAGGAACGTAGATTTGAATAAATTCAACTCAATCCTAACTGCATTACAATTACAACCTCAGTCGAAAATAGTCTAGTTAGAATTGCCATTATGGATAATGGAAAGGGGATGAATGAAGAGGTGAAATCAAAAATGTTTGACCATTTATTTACTACAAAAGCTGTTGGTAAAGGCACAGAGTTAGGGTTAGCGATCGCTCGGCAAATTGTCGAATCAACCCACGGTGGAAAATTGAGTTTTAACTCAGTTATGGGTCTAAGTACAGAATTTATCATTGAAATCCCAGTATAAGTTTTGTATTTAATGTTAAACACGCTTCAGATATCTGGGAATACTAAACCTGGAAATCTTAAGGATTTAGCAGTATGGTTACCACTCTTGTCAATATTCCCGGATATCGCACCAGCGAAGAACTCTACAATGGTTCGAGAACCGTAGTTTATCGAGGGTATCGGGAGGCTGACTCATTACCTGTAGCCATTAAATTGCTGAAAAATCCATATCCAGATTTTAACGAACTCTTGTCGTTTCGGAATCAGTACACCATTGCTAAAAATCTCAATTCTCCTCTGATTGTCCAAACCTACAGCCTCCAAGCATACCAAAATGGCTATGCGCTGGTGATGGAAGACTTTGGGGGGATTTCTCTCAAGGATTGGGAAGTTAAGGGAAGGGGGCAATCTCTACAGGAGTTTTTAGAAATAGCGATCGCACTCTGCAATACCTTAGATATACTCTACCGGGAACGCATTATTCATAAAGATATTAAACCAGCGAATATTTTAATTAATCCCGAAACCAAACAAGTTAAATTAATTGACTTCAGTATTGCATCTTTACTACCACGAGAAACCCAGATACTAATCAATCCCAACGTCTTAGAAGGTACACTCGCTTATATTTCTCCAGAACAAACAGGCAGAATGAATCGGGGAATTGACTATCGCACAGATTTCTATTCTTTGGGTGCAACTTTCTACGAATTACTAACTGGAGTTTTGCCATTTCAATCAAAAGATCCAATGGAGTTGGTGCATTGTCATATTGCAAAACAACCTCCTTCAGTTATTAGAGATGAGATACCACAGGTGATTTCAGATATCGTCATGAAATTGATGGCGAAGAATGCCGAAGATAGATATCAGAGTGCATTGGGGCTAAAATTTGATTTAGAAAATTGTTTACGTCAGCTACAAGTTTCTGGTAAGATTGAAAACTTTCAGACTGGGCAACGGGATGTGTGCGATCGCTTCATCATTCCCGACAAACTTTATGGACGAGAAACCGAAGTATCAACTCTACTGAAAGCATTTGAAAGAGTCAGTCTTGGTGCAACAGAAATGATGCTGGTAGCAGGTTTTTCGGGTATTGGGAAAACCGCCGTTATCAACGAAGTGCATAAACCCATTGTTCGGCAACGCGGTTATTTTATCAAAGGGAAATATGACCAATTTCAACGCAATATTCCCTTCTCTGCTTTTGTACAAGCATTTCGGGATTTAATGGGGCAATTGTTAACCGAAAGTGATATCCAACTAGAGCAATGGAAAAATCAAATATTAGAAACTGTTGGAGAGAATGGTCAGGTAATTATTGAAGTCATTCCCGAATTAGAAAAAATCATTGGCAAACAACCACCAGCAGTAGAATTATCAGGAACGGCAGCCCAAAATCGCTTTAATTTATTGTTTCAAAAATTCACCCAAGTCTTTACTAGCACCGAACATCCATTAGTGATGTTTTTAGATGATTTACAATGGGCTGATTCAGCATCATTAAAGTTGATGCAGCTATTAATGGCTGATACCAGTCATCTTTTCATCATTGGTGCTTATCGTAATAACGAAGTCAATCCAGCCCATCCATTAATGTTGACTTTGAACGAAATTCAAAAAAACCAAGCAGTCATTAATAATATTACTTTAACACCCCTGAGTCAATCTCAAATCAATCAATTAGTCGCTGATACCCTAAAAACTAAAGAAAATTTGGCATTACCCCTTTCACAATTAGTCTATCAAAAAACTAAAGGCAATCCATTTTTTGCCACCCAATTTATCAAAGCCTTACACGAAGAAAATCTCATTCAATTTAACTTGGAGTTAGGCTGTTGGCAATGCGATCTGTCCAAAATTAATCAACAAGCCTTGACCGATGATGTCGTAGAATTTATGGCGTTGCAGTTAGAGAAGTTACCCTTAGCAACCCAGAATATTCTGAAGTTAGCCGCTTGCATTGGCAATCAGTTCGATCTAACAACATTAGCAATTGTTTCAGAACACTCAGAAGTAGAAACGGCAGCCAATTTATGGAAAGCATTGCAAGAAGGTTTGATTTTACCGATTGGTGATATTTATAAGTTTTATCTAGGGGCAGAAAGTCAAGCCGTTAAGCCAGAAAAGTCTCAAAATGTTACCTACAAATTTTTACACGATCGCGTTCAACAAGCAGCTTATTCCCTAATTCCCGATGACCAAAAACAAACAACTCATTACCAAATCGGACAACTGCTTCTACAACAGATTTCCGCACAAGCTAGAGTTGACCGGATTTTTGAAATCGTCAATCAATTAAATCATGGAACTGCTTTAATTACCCAACCAACTCAACGAGAAGAATTAGCCCAACTGAATTTAATTGCCTGTCGCAAAGCTAAAACTTCAACCGCCTATCAAGCAGCGCGTGAATATGCGACAGTGGGATTGTCTTTGTTGGCAGAAAATACTTGGCAGCAGCAGTATGAAATGACCCTCGCCTTATATGAATTAGCTGCGGAAGTAGCAATGCTAAACGGTAACTTTGAGGCGATGGAACAGTTTATTGATATTGTCATTCAACAGGCACGCTCCTTACCTGAAAAAGTCAACGTTTACTGTATTAGAATTCAATCTCATATTTCCCAAAGTAAATTGACCTCAGCGATCGCGATCGCCCAACCAATCTTACAACAGCTTGGTGTCACCTTTCCTGAAACACCGACACCATCAGATATTCAACAGGAAATCCAAGAGATTGAGGAACTCATTGGAGATAGGGAAATCGCTGATTTGGTTCACTTGCCTGAAATGACACATGCAGAAAAACTCGGTACTCTTAAAATTGTCAATATCATCAGTCCAGCAGCTTACCTCACTGGCTCTGCACTTTACCCATTGCTGAATAGTTTGTCCGTTAAACTATCAATTCAGTACGGTAATACATCGACTTCTGCTTTCGGCTATGCGAACTATGCCAATATTCTCTGCAATTTCTTCCAAGTCGTGGATACAGGATCGCAGTTTGCTTCCCTGGCACTCCAGATTATTTCAAAACTCGATGCCAAAGCAAGTAAAACAGATATTTTGATGATCTTGGGGTTATTTGTTGTACACCGCAAATCTCACATTAAAGAAACACTACCCCTCTTGCAAGAAGGTTACACCACTGCCATAGAATTTGGGAACTTGGTACTTGCTGGGTACAATGGTCACAGTTTTTGTCTCAATTCTTTTTGGAGCAGTCAACCCCTGGCTACCTTAGAGCAGGATATTTGCGCCTACTGCCATAGTTTGATGCAATTAAATCAATTGACAACCGCAAATTATAGCCGGATTTATTGGCAACCTGTTTTAAATCTGCTAGGTCTTACAGAACATACCACTTTTTTGTCTGGGAAAGCCCTTGAAGAAACAGAATTTCTCCAGCAGCTAGAGTCTGCCAAAGATGGATATGGATTGTATATTTTCCATTTGTATAAACTGATGCTTTGTTTCTTGTTTGGAGAAATTGAGCCAGCGAAAAATCACGCTATTGAAGTCAGACGCTATTTTATGGCTGGTGCGGGATTAGTCACCGAACCAGTGTTTTATCTTTATGATTCTCTGCTAACTCTGGCACAATTAAATCCACAGTTAGATGAAACATCAGAAGCATTGCAGGGTGTCATAGAAAATCAAACCAAGTTACAGCAATGGGCGTATCATGCACCCGTGAATTATCAACATAAGGTTGATTTGGTAGAGGCAGAAAAATGTCGAGTGTTAGGACAAAAAGCCGAAGCAATTGAGTTTTACGACAAGGCGATAACTCTAGCCAAAGCTAACGAATATACCCAAGAAGAAGCACTTGCTAACGAACTGGCAGCAAAATTCTACCTAGATTGGGGCAGACAGCGCATTGCAGGGGACTACATGATTGAAGCTTACTATGCCTATGCTCGTTGGGGTGCAAAAGCCAAAGTCGCTGACCTAGAAGCTCGCTATCCGCAACTACTTAGACCTATATTAGAGCAAACCCGTTCTCCTTTCTCCACTCACGAAACTCTGTTCACATTGGGTAGTGTCACCTCCACCAGTTCGGCCATATCCAGTAGTAATGTTTCTCTGGCTTTAGATTTAGCTACTATTATCAAAGCTTCTCATACTATTTCCGCTGAAATCGAACTGGAAAATCTACTTTCATCGTTGCTTGAAATCGTCATCGAAAATGCGGGGGCTGATAAATGTGTGTTAATGCTCTTGCGAGACTCGCGCCTGTTAATCAAAGGGTCAATTACCACAGGTTCAAAGCCAGTTGTCTTGCAGCGTATTCCCATTGAAGATAGCCAGGACATTCCCCACAGACTGATTTACAAAGTCAAGCATGACAAGCAAACTGCTGTGCTGGTGAATGCAAGTACCGATCGCACCTTAGCCAATGACCCCTATATCATCCGTCAGCAGCCCAAAAGTATCTTGTGTAGCCCGATTTTGCATCAAGGGAAGCTGATGGGCATTTTATATCTAGAAAATAATCTAGCAACGGGAGCATTTACAAGCGATCGCGTCGAACTACTGAATTTACTTTGCACTCAAGCCGCGATTTCTTTGGAAAATGCCCGACTTTATGAGCGATCGCAGCAATATTCCCAACAATTAGAACAGGCATTACGCAACTTGCAAAACGCCCAATTACAAATTGTTCAAAGTGAAAAAATGTCTGCGTTGGGTAACTTAGTTGCTGGTGTAGCTCACGAAATGAATAATCCTCTCGGTTTTATTGCTGCTAGTATCAAACAAGCCAAACCTACCCTGGCTGATATTGTTAAACATTTGAAACTCTATCAAGAAAATCTACCAAATCCAGCTGATAAAATTATAGACCATGCTGAAGAAATCGACTTGGATTATACCTTAGAAGACTTGCCCAAGATGATTGATTCTATGTCTATGGCGTGCGATCGCCTCAAAAATATCAGCACTAGTTTAAGAACTTTCTCTCGTGCCGATCAAGACTACAAAGTGCCATTTAAGATTCACGAAGGTATTGATAGCACAATTTTAATTTTGAAACATCGTCTCAAGGGCAATGAGCAACGTCCTGCTATTCAAGTTATCACTAATTACGGTAATTTACCTCAAGTAGAATGCTTTCCCGGTCAATTAAATCAGGTATTTATGAATATTCTTGCAAATGCCATTGATGCCCTAGATGAATCTAATCATGGGCGAAGCTTTGAAGACGTTAATGCCAATCCTAACTACATTATCATCACAACCTCAGTTGAAACTAATCTAGTTAAAATTGCCATTGTGGATAATGGCAAAGGGATGAGTGAACAAGTCAAATCAAAAATATTTGACCATTTATTTACTACGAAAGCTGTGGGGAAAGGTACAGGATTGGGGTTAGCGATTGCCCGTCAAATCGTTGAAGAAACTCACGGCGGAGCGATCGAGGTTAATTCTCAAATTGGCAAAGGAACTGAATTTGTGATTCAGCTACCCTTGTCGGCATAAGTACACCCATAGGGGTACGGCAAACCTCGTTTTCAGCCGGAGGCTGGAAATGCAACTCAAAAGCGGCTCTGTCATCAGCAAGGGAGGCGGAGCCTTTAGGATGGCATTCCCAGTCGGAGACTGGGAACGAGACAAAAGAATGGCAATTAAGGTAAAGAAACTACTTTGCAAGAAGCGCTTTTCAATTTCAGCAGAGGTGAAATTGCTAGGCTTTGCACTTGCCGATCAATACCATCTCCCTGAATAATCACCTGAGAACGTGACTGAATTAATTCCCCTATCTGCGAACAACCTAAAACAGGAGTCAGTTCTGTTAAAGCAAAGAAAAATTCTGTGTTTAATTTGTCTAACGATGGTCGTAATGTTTGGTTTAAGTCTGGGACGTTAGGAAAAGATTTAATACCTTGCTTTTGCCAGTTTTTAAAATCAGCTGTTTGGATGAGTTTTCCTGCATCTATTTGTGCTTGAAAAAATTCTGCAACTGTATCGGGTTCTAGGTTATGAGTTTTTGCTTGTTGTCTAACCTTTAATAATAACTCTTGTTCGCGCTTGAGATCCTCAATAGGACGTTTGTGATTCCATTTCCACCGGGCTACATCATGTGCAATTAGTAATCGCTGCTGGATCAATTTTAGTAATTTATCTACAGGTAGCTGCTGATCTGCGATCGCAATATTTTGATAATTTGCTGATTTTACTGACCGAGAGTTCTGAGTAGCAAAATATAATTTTAAATTGGCTGCAACTACTGTACTACTGAAAAAAAGCCCAAAGAAAATTACGATGACAAACAACAGTGGATGCTTTCTGAAAAAAGTTAAATTCATGTCACAAAGTTTATAACCTCTGTTACCTATCAATAATTTACAGTATTATGATAGGAACACAGTATTTTATATCAGACATAATATCTCATTAGTTACTGACAAAAAGCAAATTCAGCACAAAAGGCTGTTGTATTTGCTGGAAAATTATGGTTTTGAGGTGATTTATCAGACTGAGTAGCAGCTGACCTACACTGGCAATGAAATTTGCTCGACAGTTGCTCGGAAACACCTTCTCCCGTAGGTATCGCACTAAAATACAGCTTGCCTAAAAGCACCTACTAAATCTGCTGGCGCTTATAGGCATCTGCACGTTCAAATACTAGCGGATCACAATATTTATTCGGTCATTCCTAGTTAGAGATTCGGAAAAAAACTCCTAACTCTTGTACAGAAACGATTAATCGCGTCTCTCCTTTAAGCCTTTCTGGCCACCACGGAGTTTTTAACCAAAAGTTCCACCGCTGCTTGATATTGCAGATCCGCTTCGGTACCAATCTGTTCGCGGTTAATGGCTGGTTGGGAAATAACCTGATCTGGCTTAATACCTAGTTTGTTAATATCCCGATGTTGGGGAGTTTCATACTTAGCAATTGTGACTGCCAAGCCCGAACCATCTGATAATTCAAATAAAGATTGAATTAAGCCCTTGCCAAAAGTGGTTTCGCCTACCAACTGGGCGCGATCGTTATCTTGGAGTGCGCCGGCGAGAATCTCACTAGCACTAGCAGTTCCTTGATTCACCAAAATCACCAGAGGATCTTTTGTCAGGGCTGGCCCAAGGGCTTCAAAACTTCCCTGAATGCCTTGTCGGTTAACAGTGTAAACGATAGTGCCAGAGTCTAACCACAGACGGGCAATTTCAATTCCTGATTGCAATAACCCCCCAGGATTATTTCGTAAATCTAGAATGTAGGCAGCAGCGCCTTTTTTTTCTAGACTAGAAATAGCGTGTGCCAATTCCGTTGAAGCGTTGGCATTAAATTGTGTAAGACGTAGGTAGCCAATGGGTGTACCCTCAGCAGAAACACGCAAATCTGAAACCACAGGGTTAAGAGCAATGCGATCGCGCGTTAGTCTAATTTCCGTTTCTGCCTCTCCATCCCGTTCGATTAGGAGAGTCACAAGGCTACCACTCGGCCCGCGCATTTTAGTTGCAGCTTCATCAAGGGTAAGATTTTTTGTAGAAACGCCCTCAATTTTGAGAATGCGATCGCGTGGTCGAATCCCCGCTTTATCTGCCGGTGAACCGGCGATAGGAGCTACTACCTCTAACTTCCCAGTCTCAGGATTCAAGGCAATTTGCAATCCCACCCCAGTCAGTTCCCCAGAAGTATTGACCTGCAAGCTGCGGTATTGTTCTGGATCTAAAAAGCGGGTAAAAGGATCGTCGAGGCTCTTGAGCATCTTCCCAATCGCCTCATAACTGGCATTTGAGTCTGCCAGTGGCTTCTCCAGAACCTTTTGCCGCACAGCTGCCCAGTTTTGATGATTAAATGTCTCATCTAGATAAGTGCGATTAACAATTCGCCAAACTTCCGAAACCAGCTTTTGTTCCGTCGTCAAAGCCATCGCCGGCTGAGTAAGCGTACCCAACGCCAAGCAAAACGCCATTAACAATGAAAATCCAACCCGAAAGACTTGTTTATTCATGAACCCCATTATCAATTCCACCTCAACCCAAATTGCCTAGAAATGCCCACTTCCCCTGTTGTTGATGAAATCTATCTCTCGATTATGTTACTTTTTTTATAGAAGTGGTGCATTTTTCTCATCAAGTTGTTCAGTCAACTGATGCATCGTATCCACTCACCAAAGGATAAAATCTACTTTGTGTCCACCATTCTGTGTGTAGGGGCGTAAAGAGATCGCAATATATTCCATCTTTACAGAATGTAAAGTTTCTGAAGTCTCTTAGCACGCCAAAAGCTGAAAAGCTTTCCAAAAACTCCTCTTTACGAAAATCCCAAAATTGCTAATTGGGAGAGAAGTCTGAACAAAGGCTTCTGCCGATTCAGAACTTCGGGATTTATCAACCGCAACCGACTTTTAGGAACTTGAGATTGTATGGCCAACGTTTACGACTGGTTTGAGGAACGCCTGGAGATTCAGGCACTCGCCGAAGATGTCACTAGCAAGTACGTCCCTCCCCACGTCAATATCTTTTACTGTCTGGGTGGAATTACCCTGGTTTGTTTTCTCATCCAGTTTGCCACTGGATTTGCTATGACGTTCTACTACAGACCAACAGTCACCGAAGCTTTCTCCTCAGTACAGTACATCATGACTGAAGTAAACTTCGGTTGGCTAATTCGCTCCATCCATCGCTGGTCTGCCAGCATGATGGTGTTGATGATGATTTTGCACGTCTTCCGGGTTTATCTCACAGGTGGTTTTAAAAAGCCCCGTGAATTGACCTGGGTAAGTGGTGTGATCCTGGCTGTGATTACTGTTTCCTTCGGAGTCACTGGCTATTCCCTACCTTGGGATCAAGTTGGCTATTGGGCTGTGAAAATCGTTAGCGGCGTACCAGAAGCAATTCCCGTAGTTGGCGTTCTGATCTCCGACTTGCTGCGCGGCGGTTCTAGTGTTGGTCAAGCAACACTAACCCGTTACTACAGCGCACACACCTTTGTACTGCCTTGGTTGATTGCAGTCTTCATGTTGTTTCACTTCTTGATGATTCGCAAGCAAGGCATTTCCGGGCCTTTGTAATCTCAGTTATTAGCGAAAGGCAACATTTGTCAGTTTTCAGATGAAGTTGTTTGTTTTAAACTTATGAAACGCAAGAAATTAATGGCACATAAGTTCTAAAAAACAAATACTTGTATCTGGAGCCGAAAGCTGTAGAAAACCTCCAGGTGGCGGACTGTAGAGAGACAAACGCTGTTTGCCACCTGCTGGTTGCCTAGTAGCTGATAGCTTTCACAAATGCTTTAATTTAACTTAAGCAGGAGAGCAAATTTCAAAATGGCAACACAAAAAAAACCTGACCTGAGCGATCCTCAGTTAAGAGCCAAACTCGCTAAAGGCATGGGTCACAACTACTACGGTGAACCCGCTTGGCCTAATGACCTACTTTATGTTTTTCCAATTGTGATCATGGGTTCCTTTGCTGCAATTGTGGCTCTAGCTGTGCTAGACCCTGCAATGACAGGCGAACCAGCAAATCCTTTCGCTACACCATTGGAAATTTTGCCAGAGTGGTACTTGTATCCAGTCTTCCAGATTTTGCGATCGCTTCCTAACAAGCTTTTAGGAGTGTTAGCAATGGGTTCCGTACCAGTAGGGCTAATCCTCGTTCCCTTTATTGAGAACGTGAATAAGTTCCAAAATCCCTTCCGTCGTCCAGTTGCAACCACAGTATTCCTCGTTGGTACCCTTGTCACCGTATGGCTGGGTATTGGTGCTGCTTTGCCATTGGATAAATCTTTGACCTTGGGACTATTCTAAATTAGTCACCTCAAAGTGCTTTGACGCCTGTAAGTTTCAATAGCAGATGCAGATGTGCTTTTGAAAACAATCAACAGGCGTCAATTTTAACGGGTCGCGCCAGGATTAAGAGACTTCAGCGCAGCAAGTCTTTTAGGAATGGCGCTCCGGGACTGGGGACTAGGAAGAGTTTTCTTCTCATACGAACGCTGCGCGAACAAAACTTGATTTAGGTCTTGAATCCCCGAACAATTTTCCCAGTCCCCCATTCCCTTTTTCAACAAGAATTTACTTAGCATAAGTTGCTAGTTACAACCCTCAAAATGCCAAAATCTTTCATGTTTTGTATTTTGGTAAATATCATATATAAATTTAGATTTTTTTATGTCAGAGAAATTTTGCGGATAGCGCAAAATTTCATAACTAACAGCTTGGGTTTACTTACATTCAAGTCACAGTTAATGTTTAGCATAGTGCAGCAAGAGCATCTGATGGTTAAGAGCGAACTCAGGCTCTTAAACCAGGTGCAAGAATGGTTTGAGAAATTTTGTCTGCAACACTTATCTCAACTTGGCTGGTCAAAAACCCAACTTGATCGCCTCAATTTAGCATTAGCAGAAGGCTTTACCAACGCTGTTCGTCACGCTCATCATGCTTTACCCCCGGAAACAACTATTGAGATTAAAGTTTATCTGTGGATTGACCGATTAGAGATTAGAATTTGGGATTATGGAAAACCTTTCGATCCTGATGCGATCGCAGAACCAGCCCCAGGTACTCTACAAGTAGGTGGTTATGGATGGTTTCTCCTGAGGCGGTTGGCTGACCGTGTTGTATATGAGCGTGGTGTAGATGGTAGAAATTGCCTGCTCATCGTCAAATACTCTGTAGAAGCACAAAAGTAAAATTGCTTAGTTATTTCTTTTTGCAAAATCCTAAGTGATACATTTGTATAAAAAGAATTAGTGAAGACAGTAAAGACAGCATTCGAGTTACATTCGCTTCTTTGTTAGGATTTGTTGGCAAGTGTTGAGAGTCTTAATTTTGTTCTCCAACAAATGCCATTTAGTGCTTAAAGAGATAGAGAGAATAGGGGACAAATGACCGAAAACGACTCATGATACAGAGCAACTAAATTTATTTATGGGGATCATTAATTTTTAATTTTTAATTCGGAGCGAAGCGACGTGACTAAGACAGCCCTAGTTACAGGAATTACTGGTCAAGATGGCTACTATCTTAGCCATTTGCTCCTCAATCGTGGTTATCGAGTTGTCGGATTAGTACCTCCGCATCGACAACCTAATTTGACAAAACTGGGAACACTGGCAAATCAGGTAGAAATTTTTACAGTTGATTTGCAAGATAGTGCGGCACTGTTGACCGCAGTTGAACAACTACGTCCCCAAGAAATTTACAATTTGGCGGCTCCTAGTTTTGTACCCGACTCCTGGAACGATCCATTGGGAACCTTGGATTTGATTACTGGTACGGCTACAAGACTCTTGGAAGCAGTACGAAAGGTTGGTTTGTCTACTAGATTTTATCAAGCTAGCAGTTCAGAAATGTTTGGCGATGTATTGGTCTCGCCTCAAGATGAAGAAACCCCTTTTCGTCCCAAAAATCCCTATGCTGCGGCTAAAATGCACGCTCACTGGACGATGGTGCATCATAGACAGCGCTATGGACTATTTGCCTGTAGTGGAATTTTATATAATCACGAATCTCCTCTACGCGCACCTCAGTTTGTTACACGCAAAGTTTCTCTAGCGGCTGCATCAATTAAATTGGGTTTAACTGACACCTTAGAAATGGGTAATCTAGATGCCAAGCGCGATTGGGGATTTGCGGGAGATTATGCAGAAGCAATGTGGCTAATGTTGCAAGTTGATGAGCCAGAAGAATATGTGATTGGCACTGGTAAACTACACAGTGTTAGAGATTTAGTTCGCACAGCCTTTGAGTCTGTCGGACTGGATTGGACACAGCATATAGTATTAAATACTAGTTTGTTGCGACAAGATGAGCATTTTCAACTAGTAGCTAACCCCAGTAAAGCTAAAAGAAACCTCGGCTGGGAACCCCAAGTCAGTTTTGAGGAACTTTTAGAAAAAATGGTTAAAACAGATTTAGAAAGGTTACAAAGTGGTGCAATTGCGCCCTCGCCACGAGTGTAAATAACCTAACATGCAGATCACTACAGTGACAGAAAACCTCAAGTTAGGTAATAAAGTTAACCAAAAAACTAATCATGTCTTCGTGTTCTTAGAAATTTTTGCCCACGAAGGTGGTATTCAATCATATATAAAAGATATTTTTCGCGCCTATTTGGGATTGAGCCAAACCTACAAGGCAGAAGTATTTTTGCTGCGAGATAGTCCAGATAGCTTAAATCCGTTTGAAGATGAGAACTTAAAATTTCATTACTTTAAAAACCAGTCTCCCTATTTAGGGAGATTGCAAATGGCAGCAGCTTTACTGAAGTGCCTTTTGCAAAGCCGTCCGCAGCAAGTTTTCTGCGGTCATATAAACTTAGCAGTATTAGTACAAACTCTTTGCCAGCCGTTGGGAATTCCTTATACCGTACTCACTTACGGTAAAGAAGTCTGGGAACCGCTGAAAAATCAAGAACGTCGCGCCCTGACATCAGCAGTTGGAATTTGGACAATTAGTCGCTACAGCCGCGATCGCGCTTGTGCTGCTAATAGTCTAAACCCGAAAACAGTACAAATGATGCCTTGTGCAATTGATGGGGACAAATTTACTCCTGGTTCCAAGCAGCCAGAATTAATCCAGAAGTATAGTTTAACTGGTGCTAAAGTATTAATGACAGTAGCGCGGTTATGGTCAGGGGATATTTACAAGGGTGTAGATGTTACGATTCGGGCACTACCACAAATCGCTCAAGTTTTCCCAGAAGTGAAATATTTAGTAATTGGTCGCGGTGATGACCAACCACGATTGGCACAGCTAGCAAAAGATTTAGGTGTGAGCGATCGCGTTATATTTGCTGGTTTCGTTGCCACAGAAGAGTTAATGGAACATTACCGCCTTGCTGATGCCTATATTATGCCTTCACAAGAAGGCTTTGGCATTGTTTATTTAGAAGCAATGGCTTGTGGAGTACCTGTATTATCCGGTGACAATGATGGTTCTGCTGACCCCTTACAGGATGGTAAACTAGGATGGCGAGTACCACACCGCAGTCCTGATGCCGTAGCAACGGCTTGTATAGAAATGCTGCAAGGTGATGACCAGCGATGTGATGGAGATTGGCTAAGAGAACAGGCGATCGCTCTGTTTGGCATAGATGCCTTCCAACAACACTTGCAAAAAATACTTTTATTATCAGTAATGACTAATGACAAACGACTAAAATCGCTATCCTAGAAGGAGAGCAGGACGAAATTTAAAAAATGAGCTTTAAGTCATTTCAATTGAATCTTTTAAATCTCCGCCCTTGGCTCACCCTGCTGGCAATTGTTTGGTTGCTAGCATCAGTGGGCTTGGGTTGGTTGGTCAATTCATTGCTAATTATTTTCGGGTTGCTTTTGTTGGCACCGATTGTGGCTTTTTTTGGCTTTCGTTGGTGGCTACAACGCAACTTGGTTGCCGATCAGTGTCCCGTCTGTGAATATGAATTTACAGGTTTAAATAACAGTCAGTTACAATGTCCTAACTGTGGGGAGTCACTGTTAGTACGAGATAGTCACTTTCAACGCTTCACACCAGAAGGCACGATTGATGTCACTGCTGTAGAAGTTCCAGCCAAATCACTGGAAGATTAGTTATTAGTCATTGGCCATTAGTTATTAGTCATTAGTCAAGTTACTAGTGACTAATTGTTTGCTTAATAAGATAAGATTATTTTTGTCAATTAGTATTTACGCTGAAAAAAATTAAAATAGAGTATTAAACTAACTTTTGTAGTGACTAAGCGTAGGCATCGCCTCACCAAAAATTGTGTTTCCTATCCCTTGCTAATGACTAATAGGCATCTCCGAAAATGAATTGTTGTGACGTAGCACTGCTACGTCTCTACAAAGGTTCTGGATAACGCATATTTAATTTCTGGAGATGTCTAATGACTAATCACTATTTCTTTTTTTGCGAGATTGAGAGAGTGTAGTTATACTCTCGTTGGGATAGTTCACCTACATATAGCAAGTATTTTCCTGTCTGCCAGTAACCAGAAAGTTCTGACTTACCTCCAGAGTAACTATCTGGTAGCACACAAAAGCGTCCCCCTGGCCCGTCGATCAGCAGCGTTGCCTTTCCTTGACTTTCTGCTGTTAATCGCAAATAAGGTAGTGACTCTGTAACTTGGATAACTTGATTAGGTTCAGTGGTAATATTGCCACAATTACTTTTGAGAGTTCCCCCAGACTTTCCCTTTAAAACCAGTGGATCTGGTTGGAGATTCCGATTAATTTGGATTGTTGGTGTTTGTGCCAAATTAACCTCAGTGAAAACCAAACTCATCGCCAAAGCTGTAGGAATAATTGCAAGTAGTCTAAAGGTTTTCATTTTAATTAATGCTCCAGATTTTTTTAGAGCAATCAATATTGTTATATTGATCTAATAGACGACAGCAATATTTCTTAGTTCCAAAAGCTGCCGTATAAAGTAATACTATTCGGCCAAGGTTTATTTATGAAGATTTGATGGATGTATTTATATATATGTTGCATTGCAAAGACATTATGATAAGCGAACAAACTCCAGACTAGACACTGCCAGGAAAGACAGGATGGTTAACAAGTACTAAACCAAACGTTGGTTGGTTTCTGGGTTATTTAAAACAAAACAAAAACGTGTAATTTTTCGCCACAACTCTTGATATGCAGAAACCAGAAGATGCACCCGCCTGCATCGAGATTACACGACGCAACCTTAAGGATTTGGCTTTGCTGGCTCAAATCAATTAACCACCCCCAACAATAGTTACCACTTCTAAGCGATCGCCTGGTTGTACTTTTGTTTGTGGCCAAAACTGGCGGTGTAAAATTTCGCCGTTATACTCCACAGCCACTAAACGGGGATTAAAACCCAACTGTTGGAGTAACTCGGGTAAAGAAGTTTGAAACGAACAGCTATGGGTTTCCCCATTTATCTGAATCGTAATCTCATTAGACATAATGCGTGAGGACTGGGGATTGGGGACTGGGGATTAGGGACTGAGGAAGGTGGGGCCCCCTCTGGGGATAAGGGGTAATGGTTACTCACTTTGGGCAAATGACTAATGACTCTTTTAAAGTTCTGGTTTAATGCGATTGAGTTGGGAGAGTAAATATTGGGTCACGAGGGTAGGCTGTTCGGCCTGCATGAGCGATCGCACTACCGCTACACGTTCGGCTCCAGCATCGATCACATCATTGATATTATTGGCATCTATTCCCCCAATCGCAAACCAGGGAATTGAGCAATTTTTGGCGGCATAACTGACATATTCTAGCCCTGTTGCTGCCTTACCTACTTTTGTGGGAGTTTCATAAACTGGCCCCACGCCAATATAATCTACGCCTTCAGCAATTGCTGCTTGCATTTCTTCTTTATTTGTGGTAGAACGACCTATCAAACGTTGCGAACCCAGTAATTGCCGAGCAATGGTAATAGGCATATCTTGTTGTCCCAGATGCACTCCATCGGCATCGACTGCTAAAGCTAGATCAACGCGATCGTTAACAATAAACAAAGCGCCGTAGATGTGGCATAACTGCCGTAATTTTCTCGCCTGTTCCAGACGCAAAGAATCATCGGCGGTTTTGTCGCGGTACTGTAGAAGCGTTAATCCGCCTTTGAGTGCAGCCTCGACATTGTTCAACAAATTTTCATTAGGGGAAGTAACAAGATACAAATGCGATCGCCATAACAATTGATGGCGTTGATGACCCATTAAACTACTTTCTAGGGTATAAACTTGATAGCGCATCTGCTTACAAGCTTTAGCCATATTTGGCTGATAAAGCTTGCTGTATTCTTCCAACACTCGTAATGCTTCTTCTATCCGACAAAAGTTAGCTTGCAATACCGATTTGATACTAGCTCGTTGTTCTTCCTGAGGATGGGTTAACTCAGTCCCCAAATCGCCTGGTGTATCTCGCGCTGCCCGTAGTTCGGAAGTATGCCACTTGGCTACCTCTTGTCGCAAGCGCTTGCATTCAAGAGCCAATTGGGCATTATTCAACCCAAACCGACACCATTCCTCAATAATTCGCAAGCCCTCACGAGCGCGGTCTAAATTGGCATCTAAAATGCGGTAAACAACTTGCTGTATTTGCTCTTTTTGGCTGTATGGCTCGACCATTACAACAACCCCATTAGTGCTTTCATCAAAGTGTGAATTATCATAAGCCCTAGTAACCATAGTTAATTAATTTGCTTTTTTTTACTAGATTTTTGCTGAATCTACGCAAAACAACGTAGTAGTGAGGGTTATGGTAAATTATCCCATGTTCCTATAGACAGTGATAAGGGTAGTTTGAGGCTACAGTTTTGCACTAAGTTTAGTCAAGTATTTTACGGGAAACGACAAGCTTACAAAGGACTGGGAAGAGGTATACACCAGAAAATCCACAATAGATATATTCAGTAGATATATTCAGTGAAAAAGAATGTAGGCACAATTCATGAATTGTGCCTACAAAAAATTTTGGGTAATACTTAATTAATTTTTGGAGATATCTGATGAGCATTTATTACTATGTATGAAATATCGCCAATTGGTCAATATATGGGTAATATTATCGACATAATACTCTGTAAGAGTATAAGAATTTATGATTACTTCTAAGGAGTCGTGTTAAATATGATTCTCCCTTATGTGTTTGATAAGTACCGTAGAGTAGATGTTCTGATTGCAAAGCTGAGGTTTCTGAAATCAGCAAGGCTTTTATTCTTTAGTTTTTCAGTATTATTATTTACCGTAAGTCTGGGAGCGGCAAGTTTGGCGTTCCTGGGTAGCGCGTTAGCAATTCCATCAACACCAGATTCAGCGCCTCTAGGTGAGAAAACACCTTCTCAGACTAACGTGCTGTTTGTCAACCCTAGCATCGGAGATGACAAGGCAGGCAATGGCAGCGAATCCGCTCCTGTAAAAACTATTACCCAAGCCTTGCGATTAGCTAATGCCAATACTGTAATTATGCTTTCCACGGGTACTTATAGCGCCGATACAGGAGAGGAATTTCCCTTAATTCTGAAACCGGGTGTTTCAATTCAAGGCAACCCTAGCAATCAAGGTAAGGATATTATTATTCAGGGAGGCGGTGATTACCTGAGCCGGAGCTTTGCCGGTCAAAATGTCACAATTGTTGGGGCAAACCAAGTCTTGCTCACTGGGGTGACAGTGACGAACTCTAACCCCCGTGGTTACGGTTTATGGATTGAATCTAGCAATCCAGTAGTTGCAGAAAATACATTTACTGGCAGTACTCAAGATGGGATTTCTGTCAGTGGTAATGCTGCACCTACTATTAGTAAGAATTACTTCGATCGCAATGGAGCCAATGGGATCACAATTGCTGGTAACTCTAGCCCCCAAGTGAAAGAAAATGTCTTTCACCAAACAGGTTTTGGGATTAATATTGCCCAAAATTCCGCTCCTGTAGTTATTGGCAATCAAATCCAGAATAATAGATCGGGGATTGTGGTACAAGCAAATGCCCGTCCAATTTTACGGAATAACTCTATTCAAGATAATAAAGAAGATGGTTTAGTTGCGATCGCTCAAGCAATGCCAGATTTGGGTAGTGCATCGGAACCTGGGGGTAATACATTTCAAAATAACGGCCGCTACGATATTAACGCCAGCGCTGCTAAACAGGTAATTTCTGCTGCTGGTAATAATCTTGTGAGCGATCGCATCACTGGCAAGGTAGATATTAACGGTACAACAGCACTAGCAACCCAAAATTCTCAACCTGCTGCCAATAATATCTTACGAGAAATACCAGCAACCGCTGAAATCACCTTTTCATCTCCCGAAATCTCTGAAACTATTAATGGACAAAGCAGCAACAACATTTCAGCAAACAATCCTGTTTCTACACAATTAAATAGTCAACTGCTGCCATTGGTGCCAGCTAATCTATCACTTTCCACCCCTAGATCCAATCAACAACCACCCACCTCTAAAGTTGCCGGATTTCCTACTCCTAGCAGCTTGTCAGGTAGACTGCCAACTAATACTCAAGTTACACAGCCGCCTAATACACCACAGTTAAATTATGTGCGGATCGATCCTAATACGATTGAGTTTACTGCCCCTGAGTATCCATCTAATTCAGTTGCACAGCCACCAGTTCCAACTATGAGGAATCAAATACAGCAGCCATCACCAATACTGGAAACTGCTGTCCCAGATGCTTCTGCACTTTTACCACTTCCTAACAACAATATCCCCATTGCTAATACTCGCAATCTGCGAACAAGTTCTGCAAGTATTCCATATCGTGGTAACTCTGCAACACAATTTGGTGTACGTTATCGCGTGGTAGTAACACTAGCAACTGATAGAGATAAAGATTTAGTGCGATCGCTTGTTCCTGGTGCATTTCCCACAGTTTGGGAAGGTCAAAAAGTTATGCAGGCAGGAGTATTTAGCAGTGAATATAATGCTAAAGAAATGCTCAAAACACTCTCTAGCAATGGTTTAAGAGCCATCATGGAGCCGTTGAATTAATTGGGTATTGGGCATGGGGGAATGGCACTAAGATTTCTGCAAATCCATAATTCATAAGGCTTTTGAGTGTGGGGGGTGTGGGGAGAGGAGGAGTGTGGGAGCGCGTCTGGTTGAGAAGAAAGCATAAATTCTGTTTCCTCCCTCTCCTCCCACACCTCCCCCAGACAAAGGTTAACTTTTGGCCTGAAGAAGACTCCATCGAGGATTTTCTCACCTTCTTGCGACACCAGCGCCAAGAGGCGATTTAACTAAACTGCCATGAGTCTTCTCCTCATTGATGCGATCGCTTCCTTCATCTTCAAAGGTAGTGATTATGCCGACCCTTACTTGTCACTTTATTTGTATTCTTATTCTTGACAACTTGTATTTATTTGTTCGTTGCAGTCAGTCTGGCAAATATGAAGGTCAGATCCTTTTTATTCCTTTTTTTATTGTTATTGGCGATCGCGGGTCAAAATGATATCAATTGCTTTAAGAGAGCGATGCACCGTAAATTTTGGGACTTGTCTTTATTCAGCAACGCCGATATTCCCGCGATCGCACACCCTTATACCTGCGCTGATTTGGCGTTAAGTACATTTTTGCTTCCCTGAATCGGGTATATTTTTACTTCTCGTTTACTTGCCCTAAACAATTCTAAAATCGAATCTATTTAAAAACCGTTTACCTCAGCTATGCACTCGCCAAATCCTACCTCACTCAACTCACTCACCCCTTCACTACTGACTTCTTTAGAAGTGTGTAGTGAAGAATCGGTCTATGCTCCCGGTTATATTCAGCCGCATGGAATCTTGCTGATGCTGCAAGAGCCACACCTTAGAATCTTGCAGATTAGTGAAAATGTGGAACAGTTTTTTGGGATTTCGGCAGAAGCATTGCTGGATCAACCATTACAACGGTTATTTTCTAACGATCAAGTGCAGCGACTTGCTGGGTATCTAGCTCAAGATAGCCTGGAGCTTTGCAATCCGTTTGAGCTAAAAACGCGGCGGAGGGTTGCTCAGACTGATTGGCAACAGAAAAATCAGACATTTACAGGTGTGATGTACCGGATGGTAGATGGGTTGATCCTAGAATTAGAACCTCAGCAATCGAGCAACAGCATCCATTCAACCCAGTTCTATCACCGCCTGCAAGTGGCGATCGCCAATCTCCGTAATGCCACTAACCTGAAAAGTATGGCTCAAACCCTTGCCAGAGATGTAAAAGCAATGACTGGGTTCGATCGGGTGATGATCTACCGCTTTAAGGAAGATGACAGTGGTGTGGTGATTGCGGAGCAGAAACAGAGGCATTTAGAAAGCTACTTGGGACTGCACTATATGGCGACAGATATTCCCGCGCCAGCCCGCAAGTTGTTTTGCCGCAAGTGGATACGATTTATTCCTGATGTCAATTATACCCCAATCCCCCTAATTCCCAGCAACCATCCTCTGACGGATACACCCCTGGATCTGAGTAATTCTGTGTTACGAGGAGTCTCTCACTATCACATTGAATACTTACAGAATATGGGGGTTGCTGGGTCGATGACGATTTCGTTGCTCGACGATAAACGCCTCTGGGGATTAATTGCCTGTCACCACTCCAGCCCGAAACTAGTGGATTATGAAACTCGCAAAGCCTGTGAATTTTTAGGACAGTTTGCCTCAATTGAACTGGTGCATAAGCAAGAACAAGAATTGCACTTTTACCGAACACAGGTGAAAAGGATTCAGGATCAACTGCAAAAGACATTATTGCAAGAGTCCAATTTTATTGAGCAAGTGTTGAGCCAAAATACTTTTCAATTACTGGAGCTAGTTCATGCTCAAGGAGCGGCGATTTCACTTGACGGTCATCTGACATTACTTGGTCAAACGCCATCGCTCGCCCAAGTGCATGAACTGGTGAAGTGGTTGGTGCAATACCAGGGGGAACAAGTGTTTGCGACTGATTCCCTCTCACGTTTATATCCAGCAGCGAAGGCATTTACAGATCAAGCTAGCGGCATCCTGGCAATTTCAATTTTATTCAATCATGTTAAACAAAAGTCTCACCACATTATCTGGTTTCGACCAGAGCAAATCCAGACAGTGAATTGGGGGGGCAACCCCCAAGATACAGTGAAAATCAATGAAATTGGAGAGATGGAATTGTGTCCCCGAAAGTCCTTTGAACTGTGGAAGGAAACTGTGAGAGAAACTTCCAATTCTTGGGAGATTGCGGAACTGGAAGCCGCTACCGAGATGCGAAATACACTGATGTTGGCACTGCTGGAGTTTTCCCAGATAGCCCTAGAAGAAGCGGCAGAACAAGCCGCGATCGCCAATCGTGCCAAAAGCCAGTTCCTTGCTAAAATGAGCCACGAACTGCGGACTCCTCTCAATGCCATTTTGGGATTTACTCAGTTGATGAACCGTAGCGACAAGATTCCATCTGAGTTTCAGGAAGATTTAGACATCATTAGCCGCAGTGGAGAACACCTGCTAACCTTGATCAATGATGTATTGGAAATGTCCAAAATTGAAGCGGGTCAGTTACAGTTAACGGAAAACTATTTCGATTTGCATCAACTAATCCACTCCATCAGAGATATGCTTGCTCTCAAAGCTGTAGAGAAAAGAATTGATCTGAGAATAGAACAGGATATTAGCGTTCCTCGCTATGTACATGGTGACGAATCAAAACTACGCCAAATTTTGCTCAACCTATTAAGTAATGCGATCAAATTTACGACAACAGGCATTGTCACTCTGCACTTACAAGCTTTGATCGGGAGAATGGGCAGCATCAACTCATTTGATTCAAGAGAACGCAATACCGATGATTCCAAACCAATCATCACTCTTCATATCGAAATTGAAGATACTGGATGTGGTATCGCTGAGTCTGATATGGAGACTGTGTTTGCAGCCTTTATGCAAACAGATCGAGGTCGCCATACTCAAGGGACAGGTTTAGGCTTATCGATTAGCCGTCAGTTTGCCCGTTTAATGGGTGGTGATATTACAGTGCGAAGCATCTTGGAGCGGGGATCAACTTTTATTTGTGAGGTTTTACTGAGTCTGGGAAACTCAGTAGATATCATCGCGCCAGAAACGACTCGCACTGTTATCGGTCTAGAACCCGGACAACCCACTTATCGCATTCTAGTGGTGGAAGACTTTCAAGAAAATCGTCAGTTGCTCATCAGGCTATTGGAATCAGTTGGGTTCGAGGTCAGTGCCGCTGAGAACGGAAATGAAGCGATCGCTCTCTGGGAAAAATGGCAGCCCCACCTGATTTTAATGGATATTCAAATGCCGGGAATTGATGGCTACGAGACTACTCGGCAAATTCGCGGGAGGGATGCAGGTAAAGACGTGGTGATTATTGCGGTGACGGCTTATGCCTTTGAGGAAAATTACACCACCAGCATTCAAGCAGGCTGCAACGACCACATCAACAAACCATTTATAGAAGCTATCCTATTTGAGAAGATTGCACAATACTTAGAAGTCTGCTACCGCTACCGCGAAGAAGCTTTATCAGGGTTAGACCAGCAAACTTTAATTCAGAAATCCCTAATGGTCAAAGATTTACAGGTAATGTCGCCAGAGTGGATTATTCAGGCGCATCAAGCAGCTTTGGATCTCAATGATGCCGAACTCTACAATCTCATCGCTCAAATCCCCAACGAGGAGCAAGTTCTCGCCAATGCTCTGAAATATTTGGTGGATAATTTTGAACTGGAGGCGATCGGAAATCTAACCCAAACTTAGAGGATGTTTGAAAAGTCCTCTTGTCGGTATCAAAAATTTTAGATATCACTTTTTCGCATTGCTTCCGGCAGGGGGGGAATCAAGAAATTAAGTGTATTTTGGACTATATTGGCAGCAAAAACTACTAAATATTTCTTTTTACTCCCCCTGCCTCCCCTGCATCCCCTGCTCCCCTTGCTCATTGGACGATGATTTCACTTTTTCGCGTTGCTCCCATTCCCCTATGACTAATTTACTTAAATCCCCTTGGGAAACGAATATCCTCATCGTAGATGATACCCCCGATAATCTACGGTTGTTAGCCAAAATGCTAGAGTTGCAGGGTTATACCATCCGTAAATCCATCAACGGGAGAATGGCATTACAAGCCGCCGAGCGACATCCACCGGATCTAATTCTGCTTGACATCAATATGCCCGAAATGAATGGCTATGAAGTTTGTCAACAGTTGAAAGCATCAAAAACAACAGAGCAAATTCCGATTATTTTTATTAGTGCCCTTGACCAAATTAATGATAAAGTCCAGGCTTTTGAACTGGGTGGAAAAGACTACATTACCAAGCCATTTCAAGAACTTGAAGTGCTAATGCGAGTCAGAAATCAGCTACTCATCAAACAGCAACATCAACAACTTCTTGAGCAAAATCAACGTCTAGAGAATGAAATTCAGGAACGCCTGAAAGCTGAAGCAGAGGTAAGGCAGCTATCTTTAACTGATGAATTGACAGGACTATATAATCGACGTGGTTTCTTTTGGCTGGCAAATCATCAATTCAAAATTGCCCGATGCACAGAAATATTTTGCTGTCTTTTGTTTGTTGATTTAGATGGTTTAAAGCAGATTAATGATTCTCTAGGGCATGAAATCGGAGACAGAGCGATCGTTGACACAGCCCAATTACTAAAACAAAGCTTCCGTGAGTCGGATATTATTGCCCGTATAGGAGGAGATGAGTTTGTAATATTTGTTTCTGTATGCTCTCCAAGTAATACAGACGAATTTCGTCCGCGATTGCAAGAAAATATTGAGCGCTTTAATCAAGAGCATAATTACTCATATCAACTATCCATAAGTGTTGGTGCCACCCAATGTGCTTTAAATGAAAACGTTTCACTAGAACAATTGCTAGAAGAGGCTGACAAGCTCATGTATGAGCAAAAACGTTCTAAACGCCTCAGAAATCATTAATTGTTCTATTGAAAGTAGAAAAATATATAATGTTGTCTTCTTCCCTAGATCCCCCAGCTTGCCCAGCTGCGACCGAGCAAGAATGTTGACAAAAGCTTGCTTGGAATGGAACATTGCCACAAGAGTGCCAAGTGCTGACGAGAAAATTTTTACAAGAGCCAATGCCTCATGACTCTTGTAAAACCAGTTTCAATTGCCTATTTTACCTTAGAGCCATTACGTGTAATGGGGGGCGAAAAGTATTATTTTCTCGTGGTTGTGAGCAGCGTCACTAACCTTGAGTATTTTCCTAACTTAGGATCATAAGTTGGGATTTGAGTTCTGACTGGATTAAATAGTTGAATTATATTTATGATATTTTTGGGCGCGATCGCCTTTGCTGTGAGTTGGGTTGAAAGACAGTTTGCAATATATCCAGGCGGGAGGCAAGCCACGCAAAAAATTATCACGCCGTTCGAGCAACACCCAATCCCCATCTGAAAGTACATCTACAATCTTGAATGGTGCAAACAACAATGGTAAAGAAACCTCTGTTGTTTTACCTTAATCGTTTAACTGCATCATGCTAATGAATTCTTAATTACGAATTACGAATTATGAATTACGAATTATTCGGTCACTGGCTCTGCGTCGGAGAACGCCACCTGATACTCCCTATCCTGGCTTATGATCCAAACGGGTAGCTTGTTCTAGGGCGGCTTTTTCTTTGGCTCGGCGGACATAAGGTTGTAATTGGGCGCGATCGCAACCTGTTAAAATACTTAAATTTTCCAAGGTGATTCCCCGCATCAACATTTCTACACGCCAGGTTTGTTGTGCTTGTGCTATGGCTGGCGCTTGTCCTTGGGGAGTTAATAATCCTTCACTCCATACTTGCCAACGTGTCTCAATCTCTGATTCTGAGATGGGTGTACCTGTTTCATTCAGAAACATGGCTGTTTGAGTATCTTTACGACTTTTCAGCCATTTGATTAAAGGATTATTGGTAAAAGAACCGTAGCGTTTGCCCAAAATCCACTGATTTACAGGTACTTGGCGGACAAATCCGGGGATTGTAATTTGCAAGAAGTGCCCTTGAGTATCGTAGATTTGGTGTGATCGCTCTAAGTTAATTATTTCTGTAGTGGATAATCCAGCCCCAAATAATACGTAAGCTAAGGCATAATCTCGGATACCGAATTTCCTAGCTTGTTGGAGAATTTCGTTAACTAAACTAGCTGGTAAATCAGCTACTTCTATAGTGATGAACCCTCCTTGTAAGCAGTTTGTTGCTGATTCTGCTGAAGATGACATGGCTCCATGTAAAAACAACTCCACCAAATTTTCCAGAAAATCATCCCGATCCTCCCAAAGTTCGTGAAATTCGCTGGTGAACTCAATTACGGCATATCCCAAGATCATCCCATTTAGCAAACTGGCTAATTTTTCTGCGGGTAAATAGGTATTTAGGTGTCCTTGCTGGATTACAGTAGCTAAATACTGAGCTACATAGCGGTTTGCTTCTGTTACTCCCCTGCCTAACGCGCGGCGATTTTCTGCCGGAAATTGGTCGGCTTCACCTACCACAGACCGGACGAACTCTGGTACTCGTTCTAAGGCATGTAAAGTGTCACTTGCATAATCTTTAAGAGCTTGGTAGACATTGCCGGGAGGCGTTGCCCGCCGTACCAGCGACTCACCTAAATCCTTGAAAGCTGCGGACTCTTCCAACACAGCCAAAAGCAGCCCGTGCTTATTGCCAAAATTCCGAAATAGAGTCACTTCATTGACTTCGGCTTTTTCAGCAATTTGACGGGTTGTAGTGGCGCTGACTCCATGAGCAGAAAACAACTCAAGTGCAGCTTGAATCAGGCGTTGACGAGTGGAAATGAGTTGAGAAGACATAAAGAAATGCAAGTGGCACTTGCACGGAAATTAGAGTTCTGCTAGCATAACAAATGTAAGTGATACTTGCTTTACTTTACTGTAACTAACTGGTGACAGTGTGGGTAAATCCTTAGTACACCACGGCGTTAATAGACATACCATTCAAAATCTTTGAAAACCTTATGCTCTATTCATTTTGAATTTTGAATTTTGAATTCCGCCTTGCGGTACTAGTGGGATTATGCCCAATAAAAAGTAAATCACTTCATCATCCATTAACAGGAATTTTTATGACCGCAAATTTTGGGGCGATCGCCCCTGAGAGAGGCAACTCACCTCGACTCAGTTGGACAAATGTGGTATTTTTTGCTACATTTCATGCTTTAGCACTTCTGGCTCCTTGGTTTTTTTCCTGGTCAGCATTAGCTTTGCTAGTGTTTCTGCACTGGTTATTCGGGAGTATTGGTATTTGCCTGGGATATCACCGATTACTGAGTCATAAAAGTTTCCAAGTTCCTAAGTGGTTAGAGTATGCGATCGCCCTCATTGGAGCGCTGGCTTTGCAAGGCGGGCCAATTTTTTGGGTAGGTGGACACCGCCAGCATCACGCCCACACAGAAGACATCAATTTAGATCCCTATTCTGCCCAAAGAGGATTTTGGTGGAGTCATATACTATGGATTTTCTACCCACGTCCAGAATTTTTTGACTATGAAACCTATAAAAAATATGCTCCTGACTTAGCAAGACAACCTTTTTATTGCTGGCTGGATCGCTACTTCTTACTGTTGCAAATACCCTTCGGGCTGCTGCTTTATGCCTTGGGAGGATGGCCTTTTGTGTTCTATGGAGTATTTCTCAGATGTGTTTTGCTTTGGCACTCAACCTGGTTTGTGAACTCAGCATCACATCTGTGGGGTTATCGCACCTTTGATGCTAATGATGGGGCTCGTAATCTTTGGTGGGTATCTCTCGTCACTTATGGAGAAGGATGGCACAACAACCATCATACCTATCCCCACATGGCGAAATCTGGGTTATCTTGGTGGGAAATAGATGTTACTTGGTGGAGCATCTTAGCTTTGCAGACTTTGGGTTTAGCCAAAAAAGTTGTCTCGCGTCCTCCTCAAGGTGCAACTCACGGCTAAATTACAACTAAATTATCAGGAATTTGTTAAGCCGACTGCAAGAAGCGATCGGCTTAATATTTTTGGGACTGACAAATAAAAAATATTTCAATTAACTCTTGTGGGGTAGGTATGTTGTCCCCACATAAACTGGGCGGGCAAGATGCCCGCCCCACAATGTTGGATAATTTATTTCTTGGAGTTTCCTAACTTGCTACTTAGTTCAAGAAATTTGGACTACCGCTACCACCATTCCTACCAACAGCAGGAATTTCTAGTAGACTATCTTTAGCTTTGCCAGTACCGTCATTGGGAACAGATGTAGAATTACCTGGATGTCCATTGGGGACAAACAGTTGCGGGTGGTCAAAAGGCGCTTTATCATACCTAACTCGCTCATCAGTTAGTCCTTTTAAAAAGGCGACCAATTGCTGTTTTTCTTCCTGTGAAAGGTTCAGTGGAGGAAGAACGCCAAAATCACCACCCCGATTATAAAAATCAACCACTTGTTCTAAGGTTGCCTGACCTCCATTGTGGAAATAGGGAGCGGTGAGTTCCACATTGCGAAGTCCAGGTGCTTTGAAGGCTCCGTTTGCAAACGCAGTTTCACTAGAATTCAATGGTGGAGTGAGAATGGGAGGATTTTCGCCAAGGAGAAGCTGAAATTTGCCCAACAGAGCCAATCGTGCTTCTGAAAGCGGATTACCTTGACCGTTACCAAACAAACCGTCATTACCACCCAAAGCTGGGTCTTCTATGGCAGGTCTAACGCCGATATTGAAGAAGCCATTGTCTTCCGGGGATCTTGCTCCGAACGGCGCACGTTTGATTCGTCCGTCTTTAGCCACGCTGCTTACTGAAGCAGCTGTTAATTCCGATCCAACGTGACAACCAATACACAGCCCTTTCCCCTCAAATATTTGTTTCCCTTTTTGCTGCTGCGGGGTTAAAGCAGTAGTGTTTCCTTCCAAGAAGCGATCGAAGGGCGTATCATTGGCAATAAGTGTAGACTCGTACAGCTGAATTGCCAGCCCAAAGAATAGCGAGAAGTTGTACTCAGTCAATGTGTACTCATTAGTCTCCAAGGAGCGATCGGGCCTCTTGACAATATTTCGTTGACCTTGAGCATCAACTTGGATGAGTCGATTAGACTTCCACCACTCTGGCTTGAAGGCATCTTGAATCATCTGCTCATAAGTTCTATCTTTGAGTCCGGGTTTGGGCCACCTACTATCTCGACCTAAAACGCTGTCTTGTGGATGCACTATTTGCTTACCTAAAGGTCTGAGAGCAAATAACTTTTTCCCAAGTTTTCGGGGGAGCTTTTTACCATTACTAAGTCGTCCGAACTTATCACCAATTTCTTGAAAAGTACGACCATTGGCGGACAATTCGGTAGAACTGAGTGGTGGGCCGAGCGCCTGAGAAGCCAAAGACGAATTATTCAGACTGATTTTGACAAATTTAGGCTGATTTGGGTTCTCGGCTTTGACAACAGAGGCGTTAGGATCTCTTAAACCGAAGGGATTCACCCCATTAAAGATGTTTTGTGCCCTTCCGTCCCAGAAATTGCGGAAGTTAAATGCTGCATTAATTACAGTTGGCGTGTTACGCCCTTGGACTTGGCGTACATTTATACCGCCCACATTAAACACCGGATCTGGCTCGTTTGTTACTTTGTCTTGTGCATTACCAGGTATGACATCAACAAACTTTGTATTGAAGGCTCCCTGAGAGGAACTGACATCGTTTTTGTCAGATATAAGAGTCGTAGGATCGTTTGGGTTTGACAGCTTGTGGAATGGGAAATCTTCCGGCTTTAGCTGGTAGTTTGGTAGTCCGCCTACATTAAAAATTGTATCTGGATTGGCTGTCCCATCGGTGTTAATTCGCAAAAGCCCAGGATTGATCTGATTTTTGGATCTATTGTCGGCTCCAGCATGAAAGTGGCAACTAGCACAGGAAGTTTCTCCATCGCTCCCAACCTGCATATCCCAGAAAAGAGCTTTTCCTAGCTTGATGGCGGCTACTTTGTCTTTTACGAAGTCTCCAAGGTTGTCAGGCTGTGGAACCGATACGCTTTTTAGCGAGGCTAGAGGTGGTGGCGTGACTTGGGCTGATACAGTATTTCCAGCTATTACTGCTGCCATAATCAGGGCAGCAATTGTTATAGTCTTTAAAAATCTCGATCTCAGGTACTTAAGCTTGCTATATCTAAATCTCCACTCTTGCCGCTTTATTTTTGTAATTAAAGATTTGAGCAAAAATTGACTTCTTGCAGTCAACAGCAAGTAAATTGATAAACTAGCAATGAAAATTACTAAGCTAATTATGGGTATAATCCCCATAGTTTTTTGTAAAAAATAACATCGAAATAGAGTATACATTTACGATTGGGCTTGAAATTTAATATTCATGTAAAATAATTACGTAATTTACAAATTTTATGTGAACAAAAAATACTTACTTCGAGCCACAAATAAATTGAGTAGGTAGGTAAGCTCTAAGCTCTACATTATTGAATTTGCATATATTGGGCAGGCGAGATGCTCATCCCACAAGAAATGTACAATTTCAGATGATGCAAATTAGTAGATGTACTTTAACTTATTAAGATTTTTTATCAATAAGAACTTAAAATCTTAGATATGCAAATTAGATACGTTTCAACTTACAATTAGCCCTACTTTGAGTAGGATATTTGAATGTCACTACATCAAAATTCTGGTCAGTGGCGCTTAGGGCTAGCATTATCGCTATTGACGGTCTTATTGTGGGGAATTTTACCTATTGCTCTGACGGTAACTCTACAAGTACTTGATGTCTATACCGTTATTTGGTTTCGCTTTTTGATATCATTTTTTCTGCTTGCCATGTATTTAGGAATACGCGGTAAATTACCAAAGTTAGAACAATTACGTTCTGCTTCTGGGAAATTATTAGCGATCGCAACACTTTTTTTAGGGATTAATTACTTTTTGTTCATGCAGGGTTTAGCGCTGACATCACCTGCTAATGCTGAAGTTCTCATTCAATTATCTAGCCTTTTATTAGGTTTTGGAGGATTAGTTATTTTTAAAGAACGTTACCGACTATATCAATGGATTGGTGTAAGTGTAATGATTTGCGGTTATCTTTTATTTTTTCGGGAACAACTCACAAATTTAATTACAGCACATGGCACTTATATACTTGGTAGTTTCTTGATTGCACTAGGATCGGTAGCATGGGCTATTTATGCTTTGGCACAAAAGCAATTATTACAATCTTTATCTTCCCCTAGTATTATGCTGATTATTTACGGAGGCTGTGCTTTATTATTCACTCCTCTAGCTAGAGTAAAATCACTTTTTATACTTGATGGGTTTCATTTAGAAATGTTGTTTTTTTGTGCTTTGAATACTTTAATCGCTTACGGTGCTTTTGCCGAATCATTAGAACACTGGGAAGCATCAAGAGTCAGTGCAGTAATCGCTCTAGCTCCCATTGTGACATTAATATCAGTTGTAGTTGTATCAGTTATTGCACCTTCTTTAATAGCACCAGAACATTTCACTTTCATCGCAATATTAGGAGCAGGTTTAGTAGTTACAGGTTCAGTAGCGATCGCCTTGGGAAAAGCTGATTAATTGGCATGATTTTCGGGATTTTTACTGGATTTTTCAGCTAGTGAATCCGTGCTTTATTCAAAGCTACAACATAAATACTGAGGCAGAGTATTTTTTATTTGTTATGATTTAATAGTGAAGGCAAGCTACTGAAGTCAGACGGATACTTTACCCATCTGCGTGACTTGGTAGTTTTTAATTGTTGACTTGATAGCCGAAAAATCCTTGAAAAAACATTCAAAAATCAGAATTTAGGAGTCAGAATAAATTACTAGGTAATTGGGAATCACTACTTTTTTTAACTACTAAATCTAAGATTTAGTGTGATTTTAAACCCATTTATACCCATTATTTTCAGCAAGCTACATTCGCAAATCATACATAATTCATCCTGAATTATAACTCCTGACTCCTAAATTCTGTTTTGATAAAATTGAGGCTAATAACTTTCAGTAAACTAAGCAGGGCGCCCGAATAACTACCAAAGCCAACACCCGATAAAACCAGACCACTGAAACAGTTGAGCGATGAATAGTTTGTTTGGTAATTGGGCCAGCACCCTCAGAAAAAATTCCCTATTGCTGGTTCTTTCAATGGTGCTGCCAACATTTGGAATTAGTAATTATGTCTTGGCAGCAGAGCGGATTTATGCATCTTATTCAGCTTTAGAGCTTTCCATTTCAGTCTCCACTTTAGAGAACTACGCTAAAACAGGTGTAATTAACGAAGACTTGGCAGCTTATCAGCAATATCTGCCTCTAGAACAGCTTCAAGAATTGCGGCGGATTTTGCTTAATCGTGTAAAAGTTACTCCGGTAGTAGTTTCGCAACTTCTCTACACACCGCAAGGAGAATTTTTGCTGCATCGGTTGGCGCAAGTGATTATAAATAAATCTTCTCAGCCAAAAACAGAATTTAGTGCCTTGCGTTCAGCGCTAATTTTAGCTTCTGGTGAATCGGGAGGGTTGACACTTTTGAATGTGTTGCGGAAATATCCCAGCAGCAGCATTCGCCTTGATGTCGCCGAGACTTTGGAAATATCTACGGAATTGGAGAAACTTGTTAACCAAACCCATCGGGCGATCGCAGCAGTTTCCCAAAAGTCTAAAATAGAAGCTGCTACCATTTCCCAACCAAATTTCTCGCAATTACCCGATTTACAGGTTCTGGGAAAATTGAAGTCGCAAAAATACATCCTGAAGTTTTTCGACTCAAGACGCAATCGGCTTCTATTGACTGACGTTTACATTCCCAATGTGCAAAATGCTGCACCAGTAATTGTCATTTCTCACGGTTTGGGTTTAGATAGCAGCAACTTTCAATATTTAGCCACTCATCTAGCTTCATACGGATTTGCCGTTGTCGTTCCCAATCATCCTGGTAGTGATGCTAAACAATTACGTTCTCTGTTAAATGGACACGCCATTGAAGTAGCAGAACCAGGAGAATTTCAAGACCGACCAATGGACATAACATATATCTTGAATCAATTGGAAAAAGGTAATCAATCTGATTCACGGTTTAAAGGTCGCTTAAATCTGCAACAAGTCGGAGTATTTGGTCAATCTTTGGGAGGCTATACAGCCTTAGCCTTAGCAGGCGCTAAAATCAACTTTGAGCAGCTAAAACAAGACTGTCAACCAGCAGCACTACAAAATACCTGGAATATGTCTTTACTGCTCCAGTGTCGCGCTTTGGAATTGAGTAGCAAGTCTGACAAGGATTATAACTTGCGCGATGAGAGAGTGAAAGCTGCGATCGCAGTTAATCCCGTTACTAGTTCGATTTTCGGTAAAGCTGGCTTAAGTCAAATCAAAACTCCAGTAATGATTGTCGGCAGTAGTGATGATACAGTTGCACCAGCTTTATCTGAGCAAATTTTACCTTTCTCCTGGTTGACAAATTCACAAAAGTATCTCGTCATACTTGTAGGTGGCACTCACTTTTCCACCATTGGTAATGGTAATCCTACAAATCAACAAGTAGCATTACCGGCCGATATGATTGGTGATGCTTCTCAAGCGCGTCGTTATATGAATGTTTTGAGTTTACCTTTCTTCCAAACATACATTGTCGGAAAGTCACAATACACCCCCTACCTAAATGCAGGCTACACTCAAAGCATTTCTAGTAAGTCGCTTGGCTTGAGTCTCGTCAAGTCATTGAATACAACCGAATTAACTCAATTGCTGGATATTAAAGGAGCCAAAACCGCAAAAAAAAACTCCCCAACACCATAGTCAGCTTCGGATTTTGGATGTTGGATATTGGCGTTGCATTGCTGCATGTGATGATTTTTATTTGACTTGAACATAAAAAAGGGCGAGTCAAACACCCACCCCGAAGCATAAATTAGTGTAATTCTCACAACACCTTACACTGTCCATGATGCCGTAACAAATGATCGCATAATACCAGGGCTACCATCGCCTCAACCATTGGAACTGCACGCGGTAACACACAAGGATCGTGCCGCCCTTTTGCTGCTAATAGGGTTTCTTCACCTTCACGAGTTACTGTCTTTTGCTCTTTTCTAATTGTCGCCGTTGGCTTAAATGCAACTCGTAAAATGATATTTTCTCCGTTGGAAATTCCCCCCTGAATACCACCAGAACGGTTAGTTACAGTGCGAATTTCCCCATTTTCATCAATATAATATTCGTCGTTATGCTCAATTCCGGTTAACAGCGTCCCCCCAAAACCGGAACCAATTTCAAAGCCTTTGCTAGCAGGGAGAGACATAACACCCTTAGCGATATCAGCTTCTAATTTATCAAATACTGGTTCGCCCAAACCTTTCGGTACATTACGCGCCACACATTCTACGACACCGCCGATAGAATCACCCTGTCTACCAACTTGCTCGATTAATTCAATCATGCGATCGCTACATTCAGCATCGGGACAACGGACGATGTTGCTTTCAACCTGTTCTAAGGTAACAGTGTTGGGATCAACTACACCTTCCAAGTCTTTGATGCGCTTAACGTAAGCGATAACTTCGACATTGGCAACTTGACGAAGAATTTTTTTAGCGATCGCACCTGCTGCTACTCTGCCAATTGTCTCACGCGCTGACGATCTCCCCCCACCTTGCCAATTGCGAATGCCATATTTTGCATCATAAGTTGCATCCGCATGAGAAGGGCGATACTTCTCGGCCATCTCGTCGTAGTCTTGCGAACGAGCATCTTTGTTCCGTACCAAAATTGCTATGGGCGTTCCTAGTGTTTTGCCTTCAAATACCCCTGATAAAATCTCACAAGTATCGGCTTCTTTACGAGGGGTCGTAATTTTACTTTGTCCCGGACGCCTTCTATCTAGTTCTACTTGAATTTCTGCTGCCGAAATTTCTAGTTGTGGAGGACAACCATCAATCACAACCCCCACACTGCCGCCGTGAGATTCACCAAAAGTAGTGATGCGAAATAGATGACCAAAAGTGTTGCCCATGATCTGAAAGAAAAAGGATGAGGCTTATGTATTTTACCTAGAGTTTGTGCAAAAGTTAATTTTTGTGATTTAGCACTTGGGCTGTATGACGTATAAGCTATTTTTTACCCATACAAATAAGAAAGCGCCCTCCGTTACCAGAGAGCGCTTTCTTATTTAGCGAAACTTCAGAATTAACCGTTGATAGCAGGAGCGGTTAAAGCTACAGGAGCAACATCACCAGCAGCCAAATCTAGAGGGAAGTTGTGAGCGTTACGCTCGTGCATTACTTCCATACCCAGGTTAGCGCGGTTGATTACATCTGCCCAAGTTGCAATCACACGACCTTCAGAGTCAATGATTGATTGGTTGAAGTTGAAACCGTTCAAGTTGAACGCCATTGTGCTGACACCCAAGGCGGTGAACCAGATACCAATTACAGGCCATGCTGCTAAGAAGAAGTGCAGTGAACGGCTGTTGTTGAAGGAAGCGTATTGGAAGATTAGACGACCGAAGTAGCCGTGTGCTGCAACGATGTTGTAGGTTTCTTCTTCTTGACCGAATTTGTAACCGTAGTTTTGTGATTCAGTCTCGGTTGTTTCACGAACCAAGGAAGAAGTTACCAAAGAACCGTGCATTGCACTGAACAAACTTCCGCCGAATACACCAGCTACACCGAGTTGGTGGAAGGGGTGCATCAAGATGTTGTGTTCTGCTTGGAACACGATCATGAAGTTGAAGGTTCCTGAGATACCTAAAGGCATACCATCAGAGAATGAACCTTGTCCGATGGGGTATACCAAGAAGACTGCACTTGCTGCTGCTACTGGAGCAGAATATGCGATCGCAATCCAAGGACGCATACCTAAGCGGTAGGATAGTTCCCATTCACGACCCATGTAGCAGAATATGCCGATCAGGAAGTGGAAGATTACCAATTGGTAAGGACCACCGTTGTACAACCACTCATCTAGAGAAGCTGCTTCCCAAATTGGGTAGAAGTGCAAGCCGATAGCGTTGGAGGAAGGTACTACTGCACCAGAGATGATGTTGTTTCCGTAGATTAAGGAACCTGCTACTGGTTCACGGATACCATCGATGTCTACTGGAGGTGCGGCGATGAAGGCGATTACGAAGCAAGCAGTTGCTGCTAGCAGGGTAGGGATCATGACTACGCCGAACCAACCGATGTAAATCCGGTTGTTGGTGCTGGTGATCCATTCGCAGAATCGATCCCATACGTTGGCGCTTTCGCGACGTTGTAAGGTTGTTGTCATTGTTTTATAAATGCGATTATTTGCAGATGAATTTAGGTAGGTTTGACTACCTGTTACACATCTTAAATAATTTATTGCGTTTTGTAAAGTACTTTCAGAAAAAACTTTCTCTTGGGATTTACGCACCCACAGAGAATTTTAGATTTTGGATTGTGAAAAATGGGGATTGGGTACTGGGCAAGAAAAGTAGAATTAAAATTTATGAGTAAAATTTGGTTAGGGGTCTAAATCTCCCTAATCCCCAGTCCCCAATCCCTAGTTCAATTCGTTGCTGGCTGCTTGGATATAGACTCTATACCCACTTCTTGTAAAGGTGGACGCACAGATAAATAAATCAATGGGCCGAATAGCGGTGTCAAGGTTATTAACCAAAAAAACTGCGGATTTTTCCAACCGCGACGCGCCATATCATCCCCTAGTAATACAGGAAATAATAGGGAAAGTAGACAGAAGTCTATGCTCATTACATGGATGAAGCGGTTAGTTTGCCACTCTTGCACAAAACTGCCCCAATCTCCTCCTCTTAAACCGTAGGCAACTAGAATAGCTGTGGCTACTATCAACACAAAACCAGTCACACGAGAATCTAGCACCTTGATTAAGGTATTCTTTTTACCGAGAAATTGATTATTTGGTTCTCGTAGAGCTAAGTACGGCAACAAGGCAAAAGCACCAACTGCAAAAGAGGCAGTAGCAAACAGCCAAGCAGGTATTTTTTGTCCTCTACCATCAATAAAAACTACTGCGCTGTAGATAAGAGGCCAGATGCCCATGAGGTTGAATAGTGCTATGACTAATGGGTTAATGCCTTCCCACTGGCCAAGAGAAAGGTTTTTAATTAACTCAAATGTATCAGGTTGATCAGGAGGCGCTAGGAAAAAACCATAGATAATGAATCCCAGCCACAGCAAGCCAAAGGCAATTTTTCTCACCATGAAAGATTTAAGTAGTATTAATTATTGATTTTGCCACTAAAAATTAGGCTATCTGCTTGCTATTATATTGGTGATTGCCTAGACCCTTCGCGGCTTGTCTCTAAATATCACCTGAGAAGTAGGGATGTAAAAATATTGTGAATCAAACGTAGCAAGCCCAAACTCTTGCGATCACTACATCTTGCTATACTAGACTCGCAATAATAAGTTATTTTTAATTTTGCATAACTACTTAGCATTCAAGGATTGAAATAACTAAAAGCTTCTGAGAGATAATCAGCAGCAGATGCTACGACTGCGATCGCACTTTCATAATCTAGACGAGTTGGCCCCAAAACTCCCACACTTCCTACGGGTATCGAACCCCGGCGATAGTTGGAAGAAATCAAGGTGCAGGTGCGTATCGGTTCTAAGGGATTTTCTGCGCCAATACGAACTGTTACCTTTGGTTTACTACCTTCCTCCGGTTCTGGTTCCTCAAATATTAATCGCCACAGTTGGTCTTGTTCTTCTTCCAACAGATGGATAATCGTTTGTACCTGCTGTAACTGGGCAAATTCTGGCTGGCGCAAAACTTCTGACACACCCCGAACCATAATTTGGGTTGCACTGGGTGCAAGAGTCCGACGAGTCAATTCGGCAACTGAATTTTTCAAGAATTCTCCGTAGCGTTGGAACTCCTGATCTAGTTCGCTCCAGTTGAGGTAGGGTAATTCCAACAGACTTCGCCCCCGCAAATGACTATTCAAAAAGTTAGAAACAATCTGCAATTCGCGATCGATTACCTCTGAATCCCGTTGTGTCTCTTCTGTTGTTGGCGGCAATTCCATCAATTTAGAATGTGTCTCGTAACCATCTGTCACCACAATTAGCATGATCTGCCCACCTTCAATTTGCACTAATTGCAGATGTCGCAATAGCGCTGTAGTCGTTTGCGGCATAGTTATCAAGCTAATGCAACCACTCAAGGTTGCTAAAATTTGCGCGGCTCCTTGCAATAGGGTTTCTAAACTCCGATCTTGCCACTGTAGCTGTTTTTGCAGTGCCACCTCTACTTCTCGCCCTAAAGTTTCTGTCCGCGTAGCGTCTGTCTGCGACACGCTGCGCGATCGCAGAGAAGGTGTAATTAGCTGGTCAACATAAATGCGATAGCCTGAATCTGAAGGTACACGTCCAGCAGAAGCGTGTGGTTGATAGAGTAATCCAGACTTTTCTAAAACGCCCATCACATTGCGAATTGTCGCCGAGCTTACACCCAGGTCGTACTCCTCGACCAAAGCCTTTGAACCAACTGGCTCTGCCGTAGCAATGTAGTGACGTACCGTTGCCCAAAGTATATGCTGTTGTCGATTTGTTAACTGGACTTCCATTGTGGTATGTTTTGCTGAAGGCAAATTTTAATCAAACTTTGAACAGATTTGTGAATTTAATCGAAAACAAAGAATATTAATAATTGATTAAGATATTAGATTATACAACTATATTATGATAAGAATTTTTAAGGTTCATACAGATACGGCATTTTGTAAGAGTAGGGCTAAAATACTAGCTCATTTTTTTAGTAAAAGCTGCTAGTTATAATGTTCCCTTGTCATGCTCTTTTATAACCGTATTTTTGCACAAACTTGCAATCACAAAAGTATTATTAGATACGTATTTTTTGGTAGAGTCTAATATTCAACTGTGATTTGACCCAGAAAATTTTTGTGCATATGTGCTTGATGTCCAAATTCCAAGCTTTCCGGCAGGCGTCTAAAGTAATGTACTGCTGTTTTCAGCATAGCAAAAGCCAGATGGAAGAGTGAGTTCCACCTGAGCAAAAGCTAATATTGGGGAATTGAAGGATCTACTAATAGGGAATAGGCATCAATACCACCCGAAATATTTTGCACATTTGTAAAACCTTGAGCAATTAACCACTGGCACATCTGGGCAGAGCGGATGCCGTGGTGGCATAGCACAAGGGTTTCAACTTGGGGATTGAAGAGGGTAGGTATTTGATCTCCCCATTCGGCAAATTGACTTAAAGGTAGGTTGACAAAGCCCTCAATGCTAGCGATCGCCAATTCTTGGGGTTCACGCACATCTACTAGCTGAATACTTGTATCATTAGAAGAAAGACGTTGTGCCAGTTCTTCTACACTAATTTGGTTCATGGGTTGACTAAAAGAATTCCCTATAAACAGTCCTAATCCTATTTATGGTGACAGAAAATCTCTGCCTTTGCATGAGTATCCATTCTCAAGAGGGTTGATTAATTCTGCTAGTCTTTCTGCTTAAATGGCTGTAAACCGTCTTTTTTAATAGGTTGAATGTGAATAGGCAACGTTCATTTATTGGTTTTATCGTCGCTGGGGCGATCGCACTGCTAGTAATTGCGATCGCCAGCTTTTACTGGTTTTTCGCCAAAAGTCCGGCTAACCTCATTGCTTCCACCTCCCAGCCTGGTGCAGCCATATTCGTGTCAAAACTTTCCCCTGCAATGGTTTCATTACTGGCAAATCCCGATCGTTTGCAGGCGTTGGATCGTGAAGAGGAACTATCTAAACTCAAAACCAGCTTATTCGCCAAGAGTGGCATAGATTATAAAGAAGACATTCAACCCTGGTTAGGGGACGAAATTACATTAGCGATCGCCACCTTAGATATCGATCGCGATCCAGAAAACGGACAGCAGCCAGGGTATCTATTGGCATTAGCAACAAAGCAACCGGAGAAAAGCCGCGAATTTGTCGAATTATTTTTTTCTAAACGAGCGTTAGCTGGAGAAAACCTAGCTGTTGAACAATATAAAGGCATAAAACTGATTTCTGACAATTCTCAACCAGAACAAGACTCGCTTGCTGGTGCTGTTGTTGGCGAAGGCTTTGTATTGTTTGCCAACGATCCGAAAGTGTTGCGAGATGCGATCAATAACGTCCAAGCGCCCGATCTAAATTTGACTAGCTCCCCTGAATACCAAAAAGCTACCAAAGAACTGCCCAAAGGGGGTTTAGCTGTAGCTTTCTTAAATCTTCCCATCGTAGCAAAATGGCAAGGGTTAGAGTTATCAGAACAACTTTATAACAGCCAAATTATATCCTTGGCGTTGAATCCTAAAGGATTGCTGGCGGAAACCACCTTTTTGACTTCATCAGAAATTGTCCCACCATCTGCACCGCTATCTAAACCTGTAGGAGCGTTGCAATATATTCCAGCTTCCGCAGGTTTGGCAATTTCCGGCTCAAATTTGAGTAATTTGGGTGATAGTGATTTAACTAAACTCTGGAGACAAGCAACAGCAACTATATATGGTTCTGGGGAAGATGTGGTTTCTCGGTTAGCAAAACCTTTGGCGAATGTTCAAAAACGCTGGGGTATAAACTTACCAGAGGATATTTTCAGTTGGGTACAGGGAGAATACGCCATAGCATTGTTACCTGAGAAAGAGCAAACAACCCCACATTGGATTTTTGTGGTGGAAAAATCAGAGAGTGTGGAAAAAGGCGTTACTCGTTTAGATGCGATCGCCTCATCCAACGGACTCAGTATCAGTCCGTTAACTATAGATCAGCAAAAAATTTCTGCTTGGACAGAGTTAACTACGGCTACTAAAAAAAGTGATGTTAAAGAAGGAGAATCTTTTAGCATTGAAACAAAAGTGCGGGGACTGCACACAAGTTTAGGAAATTACGAAATTTTCACCTCTGACTTAGAGACGATGGATGAAATTCTCACAATCAAGAATAATTCCATAATTGATAATCTCAACTTCAAAGATAGTATCGCTGCGATTCCCTTACCAAACCAAGGCTATATATATCTTGACTGGACAAAGAGCCAGAATTTATTAGAGCGTCAAGTACCGATTCTCAAACTAGCGGAAGTCTTAGGTAAACCGTTTTTTAATAATCTGCGATCGCTCACACTCAGTAGTTATGGAACTGACACGCGATCGCTTAAAGGTGGTGTCTTCTTCCAACTAAATAATTCGTGAGATTTTCACTAAGTTTAAAATGCAGAAGGTAAAATCATTTTTTACCTTCTGCATTTTCTTATCCTTAACAATTATTAAAATAGTTCATCGAGAGTTTTATTTAAAAGAAAAAATCCTGCATCCAACAGAGGTAATAACATCTAAATAATCACTTGGATAGGTGTAACTGCTGTTCAGGTCAAGATACAACCTAGCAATTATCTGCCTGCTCTCAAATTCATCAATTGTGGCACATTTGAATGTGGCACAATTAACTGAAATTTTACTGGAATTTTTTCACTAGAATATGTATATATCATTACTAACTTAAAAGCCTGTTGGAGGGCTACTATGAAATACTGTCGCCCCCGACTTCAGTTTAACGGTGGCTGGTTGTTGGTTATACTTTCCACCATTACAGCCACCCCTGTAATAGCAGAGACAGCGAACTTTGGTACTTTCAACTTATCAGCAAATTTTAATCCAGCACAAGGAACAGTACAGGGGTTTACAGGTGGTTCTTACTCATTGTCTGCTATAAGTAACCGCGATCGCGATCAAAAAGCCTGTATTGGCTTTGCCGATCCCAATCCAGATCACATTATGGTTTTGGAAAAGGACTTTTCTCAGCTGAAAATCCAAGTCGATAGCAATAACAACGACACGACTTTACTAATTCAAGGCCCAGATCAAACCACAATTCGTTGCGGCGATGATACTGGCAAGAGTAAAGATGCTAGCGTTAGCGATCGCAACTGGAAAAGTGGTACTTATCGGATTTGGGTAGGTACATTCAATCCTGGAGTCAAGCGGGATTACACTCTCAAAGTAGAGCAGTAGGGAATGGGGAGTGGGAAGCAGGGAGAAATGAGGGAGCCAGGAAGAAGCAAGGGAGCAAGGGAGAAGAGTTTTCCCCTCTGCCTCTTTATCAATGCCCAATGCCCATTCCCAATTTTTACGTAGAACACCTGAGAGGATAATATGGGATAGTAGCTTGTTGTGCTTTCCGAGGGTGCTATCTCGTGCTATCTATACTGCGTGCTGACTTTCGTATCATATTTGAACGTGACCCAGCTGCTCGTAACTGGTTGGAAGTTTTATTTTGTTACCCTGGTTTGCAAGCCCTGCTATTCCATAGGCTGGCTCACTGGCTTTATACTATTGGTCTTCCCTTGATTCCGCGCCTGATTTCTCACCTGGCTCGGTTTTTGACTGGAATTGAAATCCACCCTGGTGCAGCAATTGGGCAAAGTGTGTTTATTGACCACGGTATGGGTGTAGTGATTGGGGAAACTGCGATCGTTGGAGACTATGCCCTCATTTACCAAGGTGTCACCCTGGGGGGGACTGGTAAAGAATGTGGCAAGCGCCATCCCACTGTGGGCGAAAATGTCGTAGTCGGAGCTGGAGCGAAGGTACTGGGCAATATCCAAGTAGGCAATAATGTTCGTATTGGTGCTGGGTCTGTTGTTCTCAGGGATGTACCCTCAGATTGCACCGTAGTGGGCGTGCCTGGGCGAATTATATATCGTTCTGGAGTTCGGGTTGCACCTCTTGAACACAATAACTTACCAGATTCGGAAGCCGAAGTAATTCGTGCTTTAGTAGACCGGATTGAGGCGCTGGAAGAACAAATACAAACTCTTCAGCGCACACAGTCTTCTGAAAAAACTCCTGTTTTAGTGGGTCATTTAGTCACTCAAGAGGATGAGTTAACCCACGATACTCGCTGGTGCAATCTCAAGGATAAGACCATCCAGCAATTTCTAGATGGTGCTGGCATTTAAAAAAGTGAGAAGTTAAGAGTGAGGAGTGAGAAATAAAAATCATAAATGTCAGGTTTGCACCTTCAAACTCCTACTCTTAATTCAATAGACATCTCCAGAAATTAAATATGCGTTACCCAGAAACCTTGTAGAGACGTAGCAGTGCTACGTCTCTACATTCTTTTTCGGAGATGTCTAATACGCTTGGGTTAAGGGCTACTGGTAACAATTTTGGGTTTTCGAGACGCGATAAATCGCCGTCTCTACAATTGTTTTTGGCTTATCTGAAATGTATTGAGAATATTCTAAGGATTAATCGTTTGACTAGACCAATCTTGCTGGTCGTCACGGCGGTAAAGCCATCGATTTTGTGGTTCGCCGCGTAATTCTAAGTGGTCTACCTCTACCGGTTCGAGTAGCAGGAGACAAAAATTAGGTACTGGCTGTATAGGTTCGGGTGCTGGTGGTGCAAAAGCTTCTGGGGTTTCAACTCTAGGTTTACCAGGATCAGGCCAAGCAAACTGTAAACGTGCCGCATCACTCAATTCTTGCCACATTGCAATCCGCGCTGGCTGTAAAATCTGGTCAGAATCATCACCACTTACTAGGGTCAAACAACCAGTGATGCGGAATTGTTCTCGTGTATTGGGAAAGTACCAGCAAACTTCTGCCCAAGGTTGTTGATGTATCTGGTCAGCTTTAGCACTACGAACATCGGTGATAAATTTTAGCTGGTTTGTATCTTCCAGAAAGCCGCGAAAGACTAGGGTACGATTCGCAGGGCGACCGTTTGCCTGTACCGTTGCTAGTTGGAGGTAACGGGCATAAACAAGGCTGCGGTTGCGATGGAGTGCATGAGCGATCGCGCTTCGCCAAGGAGCAAGAGACATACTAATTCGTAATTGGTAATTAAGAAAGTCAGATTAAATCTGGGTTTCCAGGTTTGCGTCTGTTGCCTTATTTTAGGTAGTTTTTGTCAGTCATAGTTAGTTAAAAACCATAACTAGCAAGATTGATATGCGATCGCACTAATACTTCTCGACATATACTTTTAAAGAAATGTGACATTTAATTGCGCTATTGTAAAAATCAGCTTTACATAAGTTCAGTTATGAGCCAGCCTGAATATACTACAGCCCAAGCAAAAGCCCTGACTAACCACGATCGCAAACCTATTCACATACCTGGCTCTATTCAACCTCATGGCGTACTACTGGCACTCAATACTCAGCTAGAGATATTGCAAGTCAGCAACAATACCCAAGCATATTTGGGCAAAGAGCCAGCAGATTTGCTCGGTCAACCTTTGAGGTATTTACTTGAAGCTCGGCAAGTGGAAATTGTCAAGCAGTGCTTGGGGAAAAAAATTGGCAGTTCTAATACTTTTAAAGTATTAATAAATACCTTAGCTGGGGAAAAATACTTTGACGCTATTGCTCATCGTTTAGAAGAGGCTGTGATTCTGGAGTTAGAACCGACCAATTCCGAATCTGAGTTGAGTTTCTTGGGCTTTTATAGTTTGGCAGGTGTTGCGATCGCAAAAATGCAAAGCACATCTAATCTGGTAGAATTCTTGCATTTGGTCGCTGAAGAAGTTCAAAAAATCATCGGTTTTGATCGGGTGATGGTTTATCAATTTGACGAGTCGGAAGCGGGTTCTGTGGTTGCAGAAGTCAAACGCGAAGACTTATCACCGTATTTAGGACTCCACTATCCCGCGACAGATATTCCAGCGCAGGCTAGGGAGTTATACACGCGCTGCTTTCTCCGATTTCTCCCCGACTTGACTGCCGAACCGATTAAATTAGTTCCAACAGAAAATCCGACAACACACCAGCCTCTTGACTTAAGCTACTCTGTGCTACGAAGTTTTGATTGGTGTTGTGCAGAATATCATCAAAATATGGGCGTGAAGGCTCTTTTGGTGATTTCACTGATTCAAGAGCAGAAGCTTTGGGGATTAATATCTTGCCACCATCAAACACCAAAGTATATTTCTTACGAAGTCCGCAAGATGTGCGAATTTTTGGGACAGATTGTCTCTTCAGAGTTAACACACAAAATTAGTCATTCGGAATGGGATTATAAGGTAAAGCTCAAATCGCTACAGTCTGAGTTTCTTGAGTCCATTTCCCAAGCAGACAATTTTATCGATGCCCTAATTAAACCTGAAATCCGCTTACTCGATCTTGTTAGTGCTTCAGGAGCGGCAGTTTGTCTGGATAATGAAGTTACCCTTGTGGAAGCAACACCGAATATTGATGAGGTGCGGACGTTAATTGAATGGGCGGATACCCAAGTTAGTGACAATCTGTTCTCTACTGATTCTCTACCCAAGCTTTACCCAGAAGCCCTGAGATTTAAAGATACTGCCAGTGGGCTGTTGCTGCTGCGGATTTCTAAAGTCCGGCACTATTACATCCTTTGGTTTCGTCCCGAAGTAATCCAAACGGTACACTGGGCAGGAAATCCCCAGGAATCTATTCAAACCCAGGCAGATGCTAGCCTTACCCTATCTCCACGAAAATCCTTTGAACAATGGCAAGAAACAGTTAGATTAACTTCTCTACCTTGGAAAGCTTGTGAACTTGACAGTGCGATCGCTCTGAGGAATGCGATCGTTGGTATTGTACTCTCGAAGGCGGATGAATTAGCTAAAATCAACCTGGAGTTAGAGCGTAGCAACCAAGAACTAGCATCCTTTGCCTACGCGGCTTCCCACGACCTCAAGGAACCTTTGCGGGGTATTTATAATTTCTCAACGGTGTTGCTAGAAGACTATAGTCAAGTATTAGATGATGACGGAATCGAGTGCTTGCAAACAGTAGTATCCTTGTCTGTACGCATGGAAACTCTGATTAATGCTCTACTGCGGTTATCACAGTTAGGACAAGCACAACTACGCTTGCAACCAACTAACCTCAACGAATTACTCACCCAAGTGATTGAGGTTTTTCGTGCTAGTCGTCAAGATTCTGGGCTTGTGGATATTCGCATTCCTCGCCCTTTACCAACTATTTTATGCGATCGAGTTCTCGTTAATGAAGTCTTTAGTAATCTCCTTGGTAATGCGTTCAAATACAACGATAAAGCAGAGCAATGGGTTGAGATTGGCTACCTTTCTCAAGAAGAGTCAGGGGAGCAGGGGAGCATTTCCCCTCTGCCCCTCTGCCCCTCTGCCCCTCTGCCTCTTCTCCATGCCCAATCCCCAATCACTTTTTATATCCGCGATAACGGCATTGGAATTCCACAGCATCATCTCGAAACTATCTTTAGATTATTTAAGCGGCTCCATTCCCAGGAAAAGTACGGTGGAGGAGCCGGTGCTGGGCTAGCTATTGTTAAGAAGATTGTTGAGCTTCATAACGGTAAAATTTGGGTTGAATCTACCTTTGGCGTTGGCTCAATATTCTATTTTACGCTGGAATAGTTTAAGATAATGACTAAATATGTATTTTTGTTAAGCTCTTTTAAGACCACGAATGACAAAAAAACTTCATGAACCGCTGCTCGTTGTTGAGGACAGCAATGAAGATTTTCGGATGCTGCAACGTCTAATGCGGCGTATGTCCGTCCAGAACCCCATACACCGTTGTACTAATGGAGATGAGGTTTTAGAGTTCCTCTATCAACTGGGGAAGGATAGCTACGCTAAAGGTGAAAGTCCACCCAACCCTAAAGTAGCATTACGACCCTCTGTGATCTTGCTCGATCTCAATTTGCCAGGTATTGATGGGCGTGACATTTTAGATCGGCTTAAGCAAGACAAGAGTTTCAAGGGAATCCCCATCGTTGTTTTTACCACATCATCTAACCCCAAGGATATTGAATTGTGCTACCAAAAGGGCGCAAATGGATATCTGGTAAAGCCGATGGATGCTCAGGAACTAAAAAAGACAATTCAGGCATTTGTGGATTACTGGCTTGAAGCCAATACGCCGCCAGTGTTGGATTAATTTGTTTATTTTCTGTCGATGAAACAGTAGGAACGAAAGGATAACTAAAGAGACGGCTCAGAGGGCACAGCGACATTTTCCTCTTTGAGTCACTGTGTCTGCTTGTCTCTGGTAGATGTGTTTTCCCCATCTTCCTGTTTTTCCTAGCTTGTTTAATTGCTTTAGAATTCCTAAAGAATTTAGATTTTATTTATATTTATTTTATATTATTTTTAGAATTATGCAATAAAAACACAATCTGGATAAAAGGGATCTACATAACTCCCCGATCCTCATAACCTTATGTTGGACATACGGACGCTACTCATCATTGATGATTGTGCAGCAGATCGAAAAATCTATCGTCGGTATCTTTTGAAAGATCCGCACCAGTCCTATCAGATTTTAGAGGCAGACTGTGCAGAGGAAGGACTTGCTTTGTGCCGAAAAGCACGTTGCGATGTGATTCTGCTGGATTTTTGCCTACCTGATATGAGCGGGTTAGAACTCTTCGATCAGATGCAGCAGGAGATATTTAAGACTTCTGTCCCTGTGATTATGTTGACAGGGCGCGGCGATGAAGAGGTTGCTGTGCAAGTGATGAAACGGGGTGCTTTGGATTATTTAGTCAAGCAACACTTGACACAGGATGTACTGCAACTAGCAGTCCGTAATGCCATTAAGCAATCGTGCTTGCAAGCCCAACTCCAGAAAACTCAAGAAAGACAACGCCTAATTGCGACGACTGCTTTACGAATTCGTCAGTCTCTTAACCTAGAGCAAATTTTAAATACAGCTGTAGCCGAGGTACAAGAACTTCTAAAGTGCGATCGCGTTATGGTGTATCAGTTCGCCCCCGATACAGATGGTAAAATAGTCGCCTCATCAGTTGAGTCATACCGCACTGTAGCATTGTGCGATCGCGTTGGCGCTGGGAAAGAAGCAGGGGAGCAGGGAGCAGGGAGCAGGGAGCAGAGGAAGGAAAGAGGTAAATTAATTACTCATTCTCCCCCTTGCACCCTGTACCCTGCCCCTCTGCCTCTTCTGCCCAATTCCCAATCCCCAATCCCTTACATTTATGAGCTTGGCTTGTGTAATTGTGTCAGCCTAAAAGAGCAATTTAATACTAAGGCAAATTTAGTGGTTCCCATTAATTTGAGTAACAATGGGAACCCAACCCCCAAGCTTTGGGGCTTATTGATTGCTCACCATAATTCTGGAGAACGACAGTGGCAAACTGATGATGCAGAAATGCTCAATGAAGTTTCGGTACAATTAGCGATCGCTATTCAACAGGCTGAGTTATTAGCCCAAACTCAAGCAGCCCTTGCCAAAGAAAAGCAACTCAATGTATTTAAATCCCAAATCATTGCAACGGTTTCCCATGAGTATCGAACGCCCTTAACTTCAATTCTGGCTGCTGCCTCAACTTTGGTAAAACATAGCCAGCAGCTAGATGAGTCTAAACAAGAGCGGTTCTTGGGAATCATTGAACAGAAAGCCAGGTATATGTCCAAACTCGTGGATAATATGCTTCTGGTTAACCAATTTGAACTGGAAAAACCCAAGTTTAAACCAATCCCATTAGATTTACTACAATTTTTTTCTGATCTGATTGAACAAGAGCGAGAAACAGCAGGCGATCGCCACGAATTAATTTTTCAAATTACTGGTAATCACCAGGAATTTTGGGGCGATCGCGGACTTTTACAGCAAATTTTTATTAACTTAATGTCTAATGCAATTAAGTACTCTCCAAATGGAGGTACTGTAGAATTTCATCTGATTGGCAAAGAATCAGAAGTAATCTTTTACATCAAAGATCGGGGAATTGGTATCCCAGTGACAGATCAAGAGAATTTGTTTCAATCTTTCAGTCGGGGAAGTAACGTTGACACAATTCCTGGTACAGGTTTAGGGCTAGCGATCGCTAAAGGTTGTGTCGAGTTGCATGGCGGCAATATTGCCTTGTGGAGTGAAGTGGGGAAAGGAACTCAAGTTACAGTTAGCTTACCGAAGATATGCCCAATACCTCAACTATCCCCATTATCTACTTGATATGTATAATTTTAAAATTTATCTTGTAATTATTCATCTTGAATTTCTATCTTGTTAATCAACCATTCTTCGATTGTTTTTCCACAAGGCTCAGAACTTTGGCAATCACTGACGTTTTCTAAAGAATAATACATTTTTACTTTTTTATTAACGTATTTATCTGGTTCGCAAACTTCAAAGACTGCACCGACACCTTCATATAGTTTACCGTTTTCATCGGTAACAGTAACGTAGCATTTTAAGTCTCCATTTTGCATGTCTTTGATAGTACCAAAAATTGGGTTATCGTTTTCAATCTCTTTAGATTGATTATCTTTAAGATATGCTGAATTAATCGGCTTTTTGCTATTTTTGCTGTTATCTAGTTTTACTTCATTTACAGAAATAGATTTAGAATTAACTTGGATAGCTGTTGCAGTATTTGCTTGATTAACTTTATTCTGTTGAGAAGCACTATTATTAGAGTTACTACAACTCATAATCAACATAGAACAAAAAAACAATGTAGTCGTAAAGATTGGTTTTTTCATTTCATTTATGTTCATACAAATCTATTGATAGTTTTTTTGCTAAAAGTGCTATGGGTGAATTATTTGATTTACAATGAAAACTTTCATTAAGTTTTCTGTGAAATTTGTTGATTATTACAGTTTTATATGTTGAAAGTTATAATTGACATCGTGATATTTGCGGAAAATACTCGGCGTTATCTCAATACGGTTGGTTTAAGGTTTTTTGATGAAAATAATAGATCGCGAAGATCCGATAAATCATCACAAAGACGCGATAAATCGCCGTCTCTACAAAAGACTGATTATTGTAAAGACGACGATTCATCGCGTCTCTGCTTAGGGAATGTCTTAATGCTGGTAAATTTGTATAAAATAATGCCTAAACTAGTCTTGATTACTAAATATTAATGCTTTGAGCATTAAATGAGTATTTAATAGAGTTTAGAAGCTGTAAGTATTGATTTTGTGTTATTTCAAGGTTTTCTCAACTTAAACAAACCATTTGGCTGGACTTCCCACGACTGCGTGGCGCGGGTGCGAAAATTATTGCGCCTCAAGCGTGTAGGACATGCGGGAACCTTAGATCCAGCAGCAACAGGGGTTTTACCGATCGCACTTGGTAAAGCCACACGATTACTGCAATATCTCCCAGAAAACAAAGCTTACAAGGCTACGATTCGCCTGGGTGTGCGGACTACAACCGATGATTTAGAAGGTGAAATCATTAATTCTCAAGCTTGTCCTGAATTGAGTTTGGCTGAGGTGAAAACTGCACTAGCACAATTTGAAGGCAAGATTGAGCAAATACCACCGAATTACAGTGCAATTCAAGTGGATGGTAAACGTCTCTACGATTTAGCGCGTAAAGGTGAAATAGTGGAAGTTCCAGTGCGGACTGTGGAAATTTTTCACATAGAAATTTTGGATTGGAGAGAAGGAGATTTTCCTGAATTGGATGTGGCGATCGCCTGTGGATCTGGTACATATATTAGAGCGATCGCTCGTGACTTAGGTGCAATCTTAAAAACTGGTGGTACTCTTGCGGCTTTGATTCGCACCCAAAGCAGTGGTTTCGATTTAACAGATAGTCTCACTTTGACTGACTTAGAAGCTAAACTGCAAGGCGGGACATTTCAACCTCTTGCCTCTGATGCAGCTTTACAACATTTGTTGTCTGTGACTTTACCAACAATATCTGCTCAAAAATGGTGTCAAGGTCAGCGAGTTTCTCTAAATTCTGATACTACTGGGATAGTGCGAGTTTATGAAGAAGAGATTCGCTTTTTAGGTGTTGGACAATTACAAGATGAGGTGTTAATTCCTCAAATGGTTTTTGAACCAATTTCTTGAAGAAGAATTCAGAAGTCAGAATTCAGGAGTCAGAATTCAGAATTCTGAATTTAGGAGTGGAGTCGGAGACGCACTGCCTCCGGTAAAAATCAAGATGTTTTCTACGAGACACTGCGCGAATCAAAAACTTACTAACCATCGCACACAATTCAATTCTGTTACCGGATAGCTAAGGTTTAGCCCATTCTGACTCCTGACTCCTGAATTCTTTCTTGCTAAACCAAATAACTCGTATTTGGTACGATCGCAAAAAAGGCATACTCATACCAAGCAGTCCAGATGAAACTGCGAATCCATCGCTGACGCTTTTCATGACTCAATTCATATTCAAACGCCCCACGAGATACATCAATGGAAGATAGATGAGAGTTGCAACCGCAGCCATGCTGATAAGTAAAACCGTATTTAGAAGCAATACTTTGTACCTTCATTTGGATAGCAAACACCTTACCTGCATGGAGTATGGCATCCCAAGCGCGTTTGTGTTCAATATCGCGTTGATCAAATCGTAAGGCACGTTCTTCAAAAACATGATCGCGGTAAATTGGTGCTAAATGCACATGATAGAAGCTAGCAGGTACTTCATAACCAAATTCATTGAATAAATCTATACCAATGCCAGCTACTTTTACTTCATCAGCATACTCTGTCCCTTTTGACTCCAGATCGCAGAGAATTTCTGCAAAGTTCGGATAGCTATGTTTGAGAAAGTCTTGCCCAAAAAATTCTAGGGTTTCCCATGCCAGTTGTGCAAATAGTTGGGAGAATGACGGTATTAAGTGAGCTAGTTGGGGGCGATCGCTAAATAAGTCAACATCACCATGTTCTAATTTATATAGGAACAACTGTGCCATCTCAACATAGCTTTGGGGTTGGGAAAGTCCGACACTCGTGGTTCCTCTAGCGATGTCTTGCCATATAGAAGGCAGTTGAGAAACGTGAACCGCATTTTCTCCAGCAATGACTGCAACAGGAGGACATTCGAGAAGCTGCATCGACAATCTCCTTTAAGACTTTAATGTGTAATTTACCTTAAGCGATCGCTAAATCTATCTTCTGAACACAATAAAAAATGTTTGACAGACTGTCTTTTGACAACCATCACCATTTTATTTCTAATATTTTTTGGTGTATTGGGCATTGAGCATTGGCCTAACAGGTAACTTCTTCCCCATTCCCCCCATGCCCTAAAACTCCATCCCGCAAGTGGTGTGGAGTTTTTTATTTGTTGGAGTTCCTTAAGCGCCTGCTATTTTTTTATATATTTTCTCACCCTTGATTATCTCTTGATAGTACTGCTCATAAGAGGTAAATCTGATAGATTCTTGTCTTCCTAACCCCAAGATACCAAAGGTGGAAAGGCTATTATAAAACAGTTCATGTACTCGTTTTTGGAGTATTTGATTAAAATAGATGAGGACATTACGACAAAGGATGACATTAAACTCATTAAAAGAACTGTCAGTTGCTAAATTATGCTGGGCAAAAACAATGTTTTCTCTTAGGGATGCTCGGAAAATCGCGTTATCATAAGCTGCGGTATAATATTCTGAAAAAGACTTTTTTCCACCTGCTTTCAGATAAAGATGAGTGTATTCCTGCATCAATTTCAGCGAGAAAATCCCACTTTTAGCATTTTGTAATACCTTCTCATTCGTATCAGTGGCATATATGCGGCAACGGTGGTAAAGTCCTTCTTCTTGCAGTAAAATTGCCATTGAGTATACTTCTTCACCTGTTGAACAGCCAGCGTGCCAGATGCGAATAAACGGATAGGTTTGTAAGAAGGGGATAACTTGATTTCTGAAGGTGTTATAGAAGCTGGGATCGCGAAACATTGATGTGACGTTCACCGTCAGAGCAAGCAAAAATCGTTCCAGATAGGCACGATTGTGGAGTAATCGCTCTTGCAATGCAGAAATATTTGCTAATCCCTCTAATTGTATGAAGCTCTGAATGCGGCGCTTGAGTGAGGAGATAGCATAATTACGAAAGTCATAACCATAGTACTGATATACCCCTTCCAAAAGCAGATGTATTTCTATGTCCTCCAAGATCGGTTTGGGCAGAGGCATTATATTCATAATTCATAGGTTTCAGTTTAACCGAATGGCTGTTACTACTAAAATAGCGATCGCTGTTATTGAAATCCCAGCTAGCCATCTAATCTGAAAGCGCAGATTTTGAATCTCTTGGCTGAGATTTTCTGTCTGTGGTATGGCATAAGGTTCTAGTTGTACAACTTCGATCGCTACTTGTTCGGGTGTATTTTGGGGCTTTTCAAAAGCAACCTGCGTCTGTAGCCAATTAGTAATCAATTGGGGACAGTTCTTTTTAAACCAATTAAAAGCTATGACTTTAAAAACTGGTTTTGACATTCGGGCAATTAATTTCATCACCCTATTTAAGGGTTTCAAGCGAAGTTTTTGATTGATCAGATTCACTGAACCAACATCATAAAGACAATCCAGAATTAATTTTACAGTGGCTTCTTCACTATTAATCAAGTTTTGCAGTAAAAGCAGAACATCATGCATACGCTCTGCTTCCATATACTTTTCTGACAAGTTTTCTGGAGGACTTACGGTTTGATTTAGGGTATTTTGTCTTACTATCGTCATATTGGTAACATAGCAGCCATAATAATGTCAGTACACCTATCTACCGAGAGAAAGATTTTTTATCTAGAGAGAGAACCTAAAAGCCAAAATTCATTCCAAAATTTGTTTGTAAGAGACATGACTATATCGTGTCTGTAAAAAGGATATTTGTCTAGTTCATTACGAATCTTTTATCTAATTATGGGTAAATAAATTTTTTTATTGAGATGCTAATAGTTCAACTTGTGCAACTACCCGTTCTAATTCCTCAATAATTAGCGTGATTCCAGTTTTTCTGAAGGCATCCACAAGCGCCCGATAATACCAAAGAGTACCTTCTTTGCGCCCCTGAAAACGTTCCCAGAGCGAATCACCCAAAACACGATAATCTTTGAGAATGGATTGGGCGTTGTAAAGTTTATCTGCTGATGACACGAGCAGAACTGATGGGGAAGCACTAGAAATATGAGCGATGTATGCTTCCTTGCGCTGTCGCCAAGGGGGTTTGGGAGTTGTATCAGCATCAGTACAACCATCTACAATTGCTGTTACATTGTCACCAAAGCGACGGCGAATTTCTTCTCGTGTTGCATCGCCACCTTGATCTTCGATCGCATCGTGTAAGAGAGATGCGATCGCTTCATCTTCATTTGCCCCATATTCTAAAGCAATACTAGCGACACCTAATAAATGGGCAACGTAGGGTACACCTGAACCTTTACGAACTTGGTTGGCGTGCAGTTCAGTGGCGTAGATGAGGGCTGCGGTAAAACGTTCTGAGAGCATTGTATAAAAGGAGTTAAATGTCAAGCAGCGGAGGCAAAGACGCTCCGCCTCCAGAATTCAGGAGAACTACACCAATTAAAGGGTTTGTGTCAATTTTATAACAAACCGTTCCAGCTACAGCAATATTAAGCCGTGAAGATTTTGTACCTGGGTTTATGTTGCCTTTGAAAAAATGATTGTAAAAACAATGTCTACGCCTGTCTATATACGCATTTTCTAACAATTAAAATAAATTGTTCCCATTATACTTTTAGATAGACACAATTTAAATCTATATTACATCGCTAGATAGATAAATATCTGATGATATTTTATTAAATTAATAAGGTCATATAGTATTGAAATAAAAGAGAAATTCCTGAATAAAACGGCAAAAAAGCAAAATACAAAATATAGAAGAAGTAGGTAAACTAAGCTTGTAACTTGAAGCTGATATTGAATAGATTCTTTCTGAATATGCTTCGATTAAGGTTTTTTGATAAAACACAAAGACGCGATAAATAGCCGTCTCTACAATAATCAGTCTTTTGTATTGACGGCGATTCACCGCGTCTCTTACCTTAACCGAACAGTGTTGGATTCCTTCTGATTTAATAAATTTAGGATACTAATAATGGAAACTACAGAAACAACGCCAACAAATTCAACACCTTTCCCAAATATTCCACCAGTTATTGAAAGTAACGATAGTGAGTATCGTGATAGCGGTGTACCTAGCACAGTTGCGATCGCCGGACATCCCTTGCATCCCCTGAGTGTGATCTTTCCCATAGCCTTTTTAGCCGCAGCCTTGGGAAGTGATATTGGCTACTGGTTAACTGGTGATTTCTTCTGGGCTAGGGCTTCCTTATGGTTAATCGGACTCGGATTAGCTGGAGGTTTACTCGCTGCTGCGATCGGTCTTAGCGACTTTTTGAAAATTGAAAGAGTCCGCAAGCGCACAGCTGGCTGGACACATTTAATACTTAACGTTTCTTTACTAGTTTTATCACTCGTCAACTTTCTCATACGCTTGGGTGACGCTGAATCCCGAATACTACCTTGGGGACTGTTACTCTCGATTGTTGTCGGTACGCTGACTAGTATTTCTGGTTGGTTCGGTGCTGAACTATCTTATCGCCACAAAATTGGTGTAGTGGGTGCAGGTAGCAGAAGATATCCATAAACATCTGTGAAAAAGAATGTAGAGACGTAGCAGTGCTACGTCTCTACAAAGGTTCTGAAATGAATAGCACTAAATTAAGATACAGCCCTTGGACTGGCTGGTTCCCAGCCTCCAGGCTGGGAAACGATTTTGGGAGGCTCTGCCTCCAGTGAACTGACCAGAGGCAGAGCCTCTGGGAATACATTCCCAGTCTAAAGACTGGGAACGAGGTGACACAATCCTTTCGGCTTTTCTTAGTGCCATTCGGTTCTGGAATAAAGCTTGATTATTTTTTACTGGAAGTCCCTAATACCGGGCTACGTCAGATGCAGGCAGCCCAATTTAGTATTTTGTAGCTCAAGAAAGTACTGGTTGTGCTTCTAGATTCTGAGCTTTTTGCTTGAAGACGGTTGGTATTTCGGAACTGAACGCTTCACCTTGAACCACTTCTGAGCGGAAACCATCAACCCCAACTGGAACATCACCAGTAATGGTGGTGCGATATAACAAACGCTCAACATCCAAATGATCCAAATCTTGAGGTGCTAAATGCACGGTAGCGCGGTTGTCCCAGAAGGCAATATCACCGTTGTTCCAACGGAAGCGGGTGGTGTAAGCAGGCTTGGTAACTTGGTTAAAGAACAATTCAAGCAGCAGCTTGCTTTCTTGTGGTGACACGTCAACAATGTGGGAGACGAAACCAGGGTTAACGAACAACGCCCGCTCACCAGTTTCAGGATGAACCCTAACTACTGGGTGGATGGAAACTAGTGGATTGACAGCGATACGCTCAGAGAACTTGTTGTTACTGGGCTGATACCCGCCCCCATTGAAGCGATGTTCAGCTTTCAATGTGTCTGCTAGCGCCCGTAGAGGTGCTGACAAACCCTCATAGGCTGCAACCAAATTACTCCACTGGGTATCACCACCAAAACTAGGAACATTAACTGCACGTAAAACTGACGCTGCTGGTGGGTTGATTGCTGCTGTTACATCTGTGTGCCAGGGGCCTCCAGTGCGAAAACCATACTGCTTTTCATACAGCTTACGGTCTACAGGTTTGAGCTGCGGAAATCCTGGAACTGGTTCAGGCTCTCCGAGTGGATGCGCGAAAGTCACTTCGCCGAAACGAGATGTGAATTCAACTTGGGCAGCATGATCGATGTTCTGTCCCCGAAAGAATACGACTTTCCACTTTAATAGTGCTTTACGAATTTCTTTGACTTGATCATCATTCAAAGGACGGGAAAGGTCTACGTTACCGATTTCAGCACCGATGAAACCAGCTACTTGTTTGACTTCAATATGTTTGTAGCCCATATAGATTCTCCAGGGTTTGATTCGTAGAGTGGTGTTCGCATTTGTCCGTTTCCTGTGGAATTTTTCTTGCACTTGATAGCAAAATTCCATAGGAAGCGATCGCAACTGAAAATATCATACACTATCTCGATAGATTTACCGTAGTATTTGTTTACTGTATTTTACACAGTCGGAACAACCAAAGGCTCAAAATTACCCAAAAAACCGCGCTTATGACTATCCTGTGTGCAGTAACAGCGAGGATAAAGACTTAAGCGCAGTTAACAAATATTGACCGCTGGCATCAACGAAGAGGAAAAGGGGCAGGGACATAAATTTATTTATGGTTTTGAAACCCCGACGGCAGGGGAATTCCAGAATCTTTCTCCCCTGCCCCTTAGTCATTCTCTGATGAATCTATTCAGGGTAAAAAACTACCGTCCTTAACTCAATACTCTGACGAGGTGGAGCATCTGATGGGCTAGTGGGATCATCAAAGCCAGTATGACCGGCAAACCTAGCCCGTCCATCTTCTGCGGAGTCAAAGCACTTAATAAATAGCGCTTCGTCTTCCTGCATCTGTGGGAAATAAAACCATTGATGTGATGGGTTATAGGTGATTGAGTAAGTTTCACCAGCGTAATTGGGATACAAGAGATCGCCCGCCACCAGGTCTGTAGGTGCGATACTCAGAGCGTCGCAAACTGCCAATGGAGACTCCTGGACTGGTGCGATCGGTCGCCAAATGTTAATCAGTGCAAACCTTTTTTGTAGCGCTTGATCGATGTTATCTATTCCCTGCTCTGTCAATACCTTGCGAGCGCGAGTATAGCCAGATTTGGCTGTAAAGTCATTATGCACGCGCTTGACTGGTTCCCTAATTTCGTTCTCGCCTGGCTGCGAAATTTCAGCGTTACGAAGAGTGTGATCGAATATCAGTACTTCCGTTGCACCTATCAACTCTTTCAATAATTGCTTGGCTTCAGGATAGTAGACGCTGCGGATCTCATCTTCATCATAGAAATCACTGACTTTACTTTTATGTGCGGTAAAGTCGAAGCCTTGGCGCTCTAAGGATACTTTATCTGAAATTTCCCGTGCATTACGGATTGGAACTTTGTGTGTCTCATACTTTCCGTTGGAGCGGGGAACCCCAGCAGGGGGTTCGTAGGCATAGTTGACAAGCTTTTCTGCCATCGGGGTGAGGTAGTTTAGTTCTGCCTCAACGTGTTTCAGGTCAGAGAAAAAACGATTATCTCTGCTCATTGCTTACATCCTTGTTCAAGAATTTCAGACAGATTAAAATCCCCTAGAGTTGAGTTGGAGTGTAATTAACGCTCAATACTCAGAAATTGATCGCAATTACATCTAACAGCGTCAGCAAACTTACAACATGCCTCAGTTATGTTGCCAGAGTTTGACTCAAAGTAGCAGTTGATATTTGTTAACGTCGATCTCGTCAGGAATCTTTAGTACTAGATGATTATAGTTAAATACTTATTTAACCATTGTAGTAGTCAGCATAACAGAATTTTCGCCAAATGATCAAATGATTGTTTGAGTATTTGAGTAAAATACCAGAGCTTGCTATGATATGGGGATGATTGAGAAAATAAATTACGAAAACCGTGCGAAAATCTTCACGGCTCTTTCAGATCCAACACGCCTGCGATTAGTAGATTTACTGTTGAGTACTGACGAAATTAGCTGTTCAGAAATTGCCGAGCAGTTGGATATTAGCTTGTCTCTTTCTTGTCACCACTTGAAAGTTTTGACGGAAGCAGGTTTGGCGAAGAACTATAAAAAAGGGCAAACAAGATACTACTCACTTGATCGTGCTGTTCTCAATAGTACTTTAGAGAGTTTAAGCAGTTTTATTAGTTGAAGAAGGGACTTGCTGCGCCGAAGTCGGGGAGTATTTTAGTACTTCCAAGAAATAAATTACCCAATCTTTTGGGGTATTTTTGTATTTGGAAGTCCCTAATGTGCAATCTACTGTAAGTCTTTAACCGGACATGATATTACTCCTGAAACAATACTTCCTTTGCCGATTTGGTATCACTACGGGAGTCAGCACCTAGTAAACTACGCAGATGGGCGGCCATATTGGCGAACTCTTTGGTGTTAATATCGTCAATCTGCGTTGTATCGACAATTTCTTTCACAGTTCCAGGTACCGATGTCATCACTAAAACTTGATGTCCCAAGTACACAGCTTCTTGTATGGAATGGGTAATCAGAATAATCGTAACGCCTGTGTTTTGCCAAATAGAGTTGACTTCGTACTGGAGTTGAGTACGTGTCAGGGCATCTAGGGCAGCAAAAGGCTCATCCATCAGCAAAATTTGCGGTTTCACAGCCAAAGCACGGGCGATCGCTACCCGTTGTTTCATACCTCCCGATAGCTGATGAGGATATTTATCTACGGCTGCTGAGACTCCAACTAAATTGAGATAGTATAAAGCCTCTTCATTAGCGGCTTTGTTAGCTGCTTTACCTGTAATATTGAGGGCGTAAACGATGTTTTGCCGTACAGTTTGCCAAGGCAAGAGTTGCTCAAAATCTTGAAAAACAACCATCCTATCTGGCCCTGGAGAAGTGATTTTTTTGCCTCTCATCAACAATTCGCCGCTGCTGATGGGCTGAAAACCTGCGATCGCTTTTAGCAGACTACTCTTTCCACAACCCGATGGGCCAATAATTACAAACTTTTCTTTTGGTTTCACAGCAAAGCTAACATCTTCTACGGCTGTAAACCGATGCCTACCTTCTTTGTAGATAATTTGAACACTGTTTGCTGTAATTAACTGTTTGCTGTAATTAATGGTTCTAATTTCGCCATGAATTCAATCTCCTCCAACGCCTTTAAGCGTCGGTAAAATTAATTCATCAATTGATTTAGGCTGCTGATTTAGCATACCTATTTCATGCATAAATTCTCCATATTTCAGGAAGGCTCTTGGCTCAAGACCGTATTCTACAGCCTGATCGGTAATCCACTTTTTATATTGCGCTGCTGAGATTTTAGCACCATCTATCTGTGAGAGGATTTTCGCAGCTTCATCAGGTTTTTCATTCAATAGTTTAGTAGCATCTGCGATCGCAGTGTACAAAGCTTTGCCAAATTCAGGATATTGATTGTAGAATTTTTCCGTAGTAAAGATGCTGGCAGCACTAATCTTACCAAAAATATCAGAACTCTTAAGAATCACTCTACCACCTTTTTCAACTTCTTGAAATTGGAAAGGTGGTGTTGTAAAATGTGCATCAATTTGACCATTCAATAGAGATTGTAACCCTAACGGATGAGCGATAGATTGTATATTCTGATCGAGGGCTGTGGCATTACCTAATTCTTTTTGCGCTGCCCGACGTAGTACAATTGCTTGAAGAGAATCAGGAGATGGTAAGCCAATTTTCATTCCTGGCTTAAAATCTTTTAAACTTTTTATGTTCGAGTTCTTGACGACCAACCAAAACTCACTATGATTAAGTGAAGCTAAAATTTTCCATCCTACACCTTTATCCCAACCAACAAGAAATGGGCCAACACCACCTGCACCAACTTGTAGTTGATTTGCAAGAATTCCATCCCGAATCGCTGCACCATTCGATAATTCTTTCCATTCAAACTTTGTCTGTGGAAATTGCTGTTCTAAAATTTGCTGCTGTTTGACAATTAGTAAATTTGCATAGTTGATTCCTGGTTGATAGGCAAGTGTTACTTTTTCTGGAACTTTTGAAGCTATTTGATTCCCAGAAGTGCAAGCCACGAATACAAAGGTTAGCAGTGCTAATCCAATCAATAAACTCCAAGACTGAAATTGCTTGAATTTCATTATTTTATGCCTCTTATAGCTGCTTTAATAAACTTCGTTCTTGCATTTTACATTCCTCAGTAATCAGCTAAAAAACATCTAATTTGCATAATCTAATTAAACATAACCCTTGTGGGGTGGGCAACGTGAGCGCCCAGTGTACGCAATTTATAATTATTTCCAACTGCATAATATTGTTAAAAATACTGTAAATTAATAGAGATGCAGTACTTTATGAATTTAAACGAAAGTATCACACAGTCACAAGCAAAAAACAAGGTGTGTTAATAAGTTCGTAAAATCTTTGGTTTTTTTAAGCGTTCTCTGTACCTCTGTGGTTAAATAAATTACATTTAAATATAAGATACACAGAGAAAACAGACATAAGAGCTTAAAGAGGAATTTATAGACTAAAATTTACATCCACCTAAACGTTGCTTACCCCTTTTCTGTCACTCTCCGAGATAAGCAAGTAGTTCAGGAGCTAAATCATCCAGAAGCATAAAAGGGTTTAAATTGATTCATTGCAATCTACGATCTGCGCTTCGCTATCGCAACTGTTGGGTGAGCGTCTCTCACCAAATGTTTTAGGATTTGTAATTCTACATCAATTGCCCTGCCTACTTTCCAGAGTTTTTTTTGATTCTTTTATTCAGAATACCCAGAAAGTGACAGAAGCTGTTTACGGACGCTATCGCTTCCGTTATGGATGGAAGAAACAAAATTAAGATGCACCAAAAAAAATTACACTTTTATTGTGTCCTGAAAGTTTTGACCGATCCCCCAATGGTGCAAAATCGCCCGTACAGAAGCTTGGTTCTGGGTTGAGACGGTTATAAGATTGGTGAAATGGTTGCTGCCATTATCCCGTTTAGGAGACTGTATTCATCCGTCAACCCAGGTCAGGACACACCTCCAATTGCTAGTATGACTCCGCATTCGTGAGGAAGCCTTTGATGATGAAAACACCAAAGTCCAAATCCCGTTTACATCAACCAAGAACAAATAAAACTTCTGACTTAAGACCAATCAACCCAAATGCAGCGGGTATTGATATCGGTTCAGAATTTCACGCTTGTGAGCGTTCCAAAAGAGAGAGCCTCCGAAAGTGTCAGACGTTTTGGCTGTTACACTGCTGACCTGTATGCTCTAGCTGATTGGTTAGCTCTTTGTGGAGTGAAAACTGTAGCAATGGAATCAACGGGGGTATATTGGATTGCGTTGTTTCAAATCTTGGAGACAAGGGGCTTTGAAGTTAAACTTGTCAACGCCCATCACGTTAAAACATTGCCTGGACGTAAAACTGATATTTTAGACTGTCAATGGTTGCAACAATTACATAGTTACGGATTGTTGTCTGGTTCTTTTCGCCCAGAAGACCAAATTTGTGTATTACGGAGTTATATCCGCCACCGAGATAGTCTCATCAAAAGTGCTTGTGTTCACATTCAACGGATGCAAAAAGCTTTAACCCAGATGAACGTGCAACTGCATAAAGTTGTTAGCGATATCACTGGTACTACTGGTATGGCAATTATTCGAGCTATTGTTGAAGGAGAAAGAAATCCACAAATTTTGGCAGCTAAAAAGCATCACCGCGCTAAACGCTCAGAAGCAGAAATTGCCGCCGCCCTGAATGGTGATTATCGCAGTGAGCATGTCTTTGTACTCCAACAAGAACTACAACTTTACGATGTTTATCAAACTCAGATAGCGGACTGCGACCGCCAAATACAGGAGTGCTTGGCTCAATTTAATGACAAAGTTAATCTTGATGAATCTCCGCTTCCGCAACCAAAACATCCTCGCAATAAACCTCAAGGCAATGAACCCGATGCGTGATTTACGTACCCATCTTTACCGAATTAGTGGCGTAGATTTCACTGCCATTGATGGTCTTGGTATCCTTACCGTACAAACCATTATTTCTGAGGTTGGTTGGTTTAGATCCTAGCCGATTCCCAACTGTTAAACATTTTACTTCTTGGCTTGGTCTTTGCCCTTGCAATCGCATCACTGGTGGTAAAGTTAAAAGTTCTCGAACTCGCTTGGTAGTTAACCCTGCTACCAATGCTTTCCGAATGGCTGCACAAACAGCTGGCAAGAGCAATTCTGCATGATTGTGCTTTTTATCGTCGCTTACGTTCTCGCCTGGGTACACCTAAAGCTATCACTGCTACTGCTCATAAGTTGGCACGAATTTTCTACCGACTTTGGACAACAGGAGGTAACTATCAAGATATTGGCATGGATTATTATGAGCAACGTTACCAAGAACGAGTCATCAATAACCTCCAGAAAAAGGCTCTAGCTTTAGGTTTTGAGCTTACTCCTCAGCCCCAAGCAAATACTGTTTCTTAGGAGAGGGATAAGGTTGATACAAATAGGCAGTAGGGGGCAGGGGAAAAGAGTTAGAGACAAATCATTTGTATGAAGTATTTCATGAAATGGTACAATCTCTTTCCTATATCAGGAAGGGGAAAAGTCAGATTACAAACTTGCTTATCCATCAATTGAAACTTGGCAGCCTAATATAAAGATATTGTCGAATTCGCAAGTAGCCAAGCCTTCTGAGTCCATGCGTTATTAAATAACTCGACCTCTGACACTTTTAATTCAAATGAATGGGGTGGTGATTCTAGCAACAATGGCGAACCTTTATCATGGGCCTCAACTAAGTTAACTATCCAGGGAAGAAAGTCTAAGATTTCTTTTGGTAGTACAGTTAACTCGAAATCCCAAACCAAATTTAGACCCCGGCATACTTGTCCTTTTCTAAATACCGTCACTCTACCAGCACTCTTGTTAATAGCCAGTCGAAGAATGAATGGGCGAAATGGGACAAATTCATCGGGTGCTGTATAAGCATATACATTTATATAGTTCAGTCTTTGCCTATGATCCATCCAAGATGCGATCGGTGAATTACTACTATAAGATGTACCAGTTATAATCACTGGCATCTTCATAGCAGCAGCAAAGTTAGAGTAGAACTTATGCCTTAGTTCGCTAACAATATGTTTAGCTTCTGGGTTCATGGTTGCTACACCTATTACAAAAACGATACCTGCGATCGCCGACGCTAACGCATGGCTTCATCAGAATTATTTTCTAAAACCTCCTGTCTCTAGCCCTCTGTCTTTCTTCGGTCAACCGAAGTAAAAAAAAGGCAGACGCCTTGTCTGCCTTCAAGACTTTAGAGTTAAACTCTTGGTTCTAGACCTTAATAAGGTCGAGAGTATCCTCCTCCACCTCGTCTACCACCAGAAGAACCTCCATCAGTCTTAGGCTTGGCTTTATTAACTTTTAAGCTTCGACCCATCCATTCAGCATTATCAAGGGCATCAATCGCCGCTTGTTCTTGTGCGTCTGATTCCAATTCTACAAAGCCAAAACCTCGTACCCGACCTGTTTCTCGGTCGATAGGCAATTGAACATTTTTGACAGTTCCGTATTCTGCAAAGACTTGCCGGAGGTCATCTTCTTTAACCTCATAAGATAGATTACCGACGTAAATTGACATAAAATGTCTCCAGAATCAGATGGTGTAGAGATTTAGATCCGGAGAGGTCTGTAATACAAGTATATATAAAAACAAACTACATAGCCGAATTTCATCTTCCACGCATACTTTAACATAAATGAAAAAGTTATGTTCATCAGCAACACTATACTTATTGCAATTCGATTTGATTTTTGAACTTATTTGCCTAAGTAGGGAGTAGAAAATAAGGAATCAGCTTTTTCAAGTTGTACGGAGTTTTTTCAAAAATCAAATCGGAAAAATCTATCTACGAGCGATTGCCTAAAATTTGAAGTTACCAAAAATTTTCATCGCTGAACTTATTTATCTTCAAACAGTATGAGGAATTTTGAAGTTTTATTCACTCAAAAGTTTGAGAGAGCGCAATTAAATAAAATCAGTGCGATCGCTTGTAACGTAAAATTAATCTCCATCCAGCATTTGCTAACACCTTGACGCCCATGTTTTGCGACTACCTAATTCAAATCCTGACTGCCCGTGTGTATGATGTTGCCCAGGAAACACCACTTGAGTATGCACCAAATTTATCGGCGCGGCTGAATAATCAACTCCTGTTGAAACGTGAAGATATGCAGTCAGTATTTTCTTTTAAATTACGGGGTGCTTATAACAAAATGGTGCAACTGCCACCAGATGTATTAGCAAAGGGTGTAATTGCAGCATCGGCGGGGAACCATGCTCAAGGAGTTGCCCTTGCAGCCAATCGCTTGGGAACCAAAGCGATTATCGTGATGCCAATAACTACACCTCAAGTCAAGGTGGATGCTGTGAGAATGAGGGGTGGGGCAGTTGTGTTACATGGAAACACCTACGACGATGCTTATAGTTATGCCCGCGAACTAGAAATAGAAAAAGGATTGACCTTTATTCATCCCTTTGACGATCCTCATGTCATTGCTGGACAAGGAACAATCGGGATGGAAATTTTACGGCAATATCAGCAACCCATCCATGCGATTTTTGTGGCGATTGGAGGAGGCGGATTAATTTCTGGGATTGGGGCTTATGTGAAACGATTGCGTCCCGAAATCAAGATTATTGGTGTTGAACCAGTAGATGCTGATGCGATGTCTCAATCACTCAAAGCCGGACATCGGGTGCGCTTGTCCCAAGTGGGGTTATTTGCTGATGGCGTGGCGGTGCGAGAAGTCGGTGAAGAAACCTTCCGTTTATGTCAGCAGTATGTAGATGAAATCATTTTGGTGGATACAGACGATACTTGTGCTGCGATTAAAGACGTATTTGAGGATACGCGATCAATTTTAGAACCAGCCGGTGCATTAGCGATCGCAGCTGCTAAAGCTTACGCCGAACGAGAACAAATCCAGGGAGAAACCTTAATCGCTATTGCCTGCGGTGCAAACATGAATTTTGATCGCCTCCGCTTTGTCGCAGAACGAGCAGAGTTTGGTGAACGCCGCGAAGCGATCTTTGCAGTTACAATTCCTGAAGAACGGGGAAGTATTCGCCAGTTTTGTGAATGTATTGGCAACCGTAATCTTACCGAGTTTAATTATCGCATTGCCGATGAAAAAACAGCCCATATTTTTGTAGGTGTGCAAATTCAAAACCGTGCTGATGCTGCAAAGATGGTAGAAACCTTTGAAGCTCATGGATTTGAAACCCTTGATTTAACAGACGACGAACTAACCAAGTTACATCTGCGGCACATGGTAGGTGGGCACTCTTTCCTGGCTCACAATGAATTGCTCTATCGTTTTGAGTTTCCCGAACGTCCCGGCGCATTGATGAAGTTTGTTACTTCCATGAGTCCCAACTGGAATATCAGTCTTTTTCACTACCGCAACAACGGCGCAGACTACGGACGAATCGTTGTTGGTATCCAAGTTCCCCCGCACGAGATGGAAGAGTGGCAAGCTTTTCTCGATCATTTGGGCTATCGCTATTGGGATGAAAACAAGAATCCGGCATACAAGTTGTTTTTGGGCTAGCAGGGGAGCAGGGGAGAAGTTGCAGTAAGTTTTATCCCCTCCGCCCCTCCGCACCTCTGCCTCTTGTGCCCAATCCCCAATTTAACGAGAACTCCCCTTCAATATCAGATTGGAGTCCCAAGTATAGAAGCCGATTTGATTCGGAACCCTAGAGAATCTGCCTGTCCGATAGCCTCTAGATAATTCATTCAGCACCTTATTTTTGATCTCTCTGAGTTGCTGAGAATCTATTTCTCCATAAATTCCGGCGATGACTTCAGCAACACTGAAAACTTTACCTGGATTTTGTTCTAACAGAGAGGTAAGGGCATCAATTAAGAATTGACCCTCAAAGGCTTTGAGCATCGGTACTGTTTTTGTCGGAGGTATGAAAGGCTTCTTATTTTTGTTTTTGATATTCCTAGAAGCACCATTGCGATTACTTGGGGCTACCAGACTTAAATCCAGAGTATAACAACCTGGTTCATCGGGAATAGTTACCCAGTAATTCCTTTCTCTACCTTGGGTGAGGGAAGATTGCACCCTACCTTTAACTACTCTGAATAGATTGGAATCTAACTCTCCATAAAGCGATCGCACGATAAAATCGATATGACAAACAGTACCTATCTGCTCTTGCAATAGCTGTTTTATGGCTTCCATTCGCGAGATAGTGTGCTGATATTGAGGTAGTAAGGGGATTTCTACTACCTTCGTGGAACTATCGTTGTTCTCCGGGGCGATCTTTGGATCTGTTGATGTGGTTAGAGGTTGACTCTCTTTTGTATCAACAACAGCAGAAAAAGAATTATTGATCTCAACCTGATTTGAGTCTTTTTTTCGTTCTGACTGTACAGACTCCACTAAGTTGATTTCGTTGATGTCATCAAGGGGTGATAAAAACCGCAGAGAACCTTCTGGGGAAAGATTTGAGGTTTCATCAGCCGCAGTTAGTCTTGATATCTGCTTGTTGGCATCAGAAAAAGACCAGTTAGACAACAACGCTTCTACATGATCCAGCTGCGATCGCGCCTGCACAAAGAGGCGTTCGTACTCTTCTGTGAGGCGAGCATAATAGTCTCGTAATTCCAACAGTGGTGAGAGAAAAGTACCCGGAGGCGGTTCTAATTGTCCATTTTGAGTCATAAGGCTTTAATCAATTTAAATCGATGTCACTTTTATAAGACATTGCTCTGGGTTTTGCTTTTTGAGATGCTGGTTGGGATTTCTTAGGCGGTTGGGGAGGGCGACATCTCTCACAATATAAGGGTCGAGGGCCGAAAGTCTCGCGCTTTGTCAGATCGTTACACTCTTTACAGACAAACTGGAAAACACGAGTATGAATCTGTCTTTTGTGCGCCCGGACAGTATATTCCCTAACATCAATGAATTTACTTGCCATAATCAGGAATTGTGAATTGCCGTCGTATCAATGTCCTATCAATATAGCTATTCAAGCAAATCAAACCGCATCAGTGTGTGTTTATGTAGAAGTTTTATTCAAATCAGTGAATTTAACGCCTAGCATAAAGTGCAGATGAGCAACTTGAGAGTTAGCTATTGACTATTCTCTCAGCATATAAGAAGAGCAAACACTAGTACCAATACTTGTCGGTTAAGGGGAAAAGGGAAAGAAAAAACCTTTAACCTTTACCCTTTAACCTTTTCCCTCAACCTAATTCCGAGTTCAAAATCCAAAACCCGAGCAGTATTGACACTAGTACCATTTTTTAGGCGCAGGCGATTTACATTGTCCTCATCATCAGAAATGGATAGAGGAAAGTACACGATTATTTGTTTCCACTTCTATTAATTGGCAAATCAAATGCTTGACGAAGCCATTCCTGTCTAAAAAAAACAACCACCTCCTAAAAATAGAAGGCGGTGTGCGATCGCTAATCCAAGTATAATTCCAATAAGTTTGTAGTCAGGTTCAACTTGAGAGACTACTGCTGACTGGGAGCAGCAGGTTGTGATTGAGGTTGTTGGCGTAAACCGCGCAAAGACTCACGCAACTTGTTTTGGCTAGCATTATCTCTTCGCCGCCGCCGATTTATGGGTGCTTGTGGCTTTTGTGATGAATTGGTAGTCGCTCGTTCATGTTGGATGCGGCGTAAGGACTCTCTTGCAGTTCCTTGAGTACGAGTTGTCCTAGTTTCAGATGATGAGTTTGTAGAAGTATTTTCAACTCTTTGAGGTTCCAACCGTCTACTAAATCCAGATATTGCTGGTCTTGATGGGGGGGCCAACTCTCTGCGCCTACGTCTTGGAGCTTCCTCTGTGGAATTGGCAGCCGTTGTCTGCTGGGTTCTTTCTTGTGCTTGTCTTTCTTCGGCTTGTCTTTGTGTTTTCCGTTCTTGAACTTGGCGATATCGTCGTGAACCTTGTATAGCAAATTCAGTGGCGATAGACACTCCTTGTCTACCGCCTTCTGCGGGTTTTAATTTCCACTCACGCGCTTGTCTGGCTGTTTCTTCATCCAAATCGCGGTTTCCACTGGAGCGAGCAATCCGCACATTTGTCACATTCCCTTGTGCATCAGTATCTACAGCTACTTCTACTCTGCCTTCGACTCCTCGCCGTCTTGCTGCCTCTGGATATTTAGCATTACATTCACGGCAGGCTGCACGACCATTACCATTACCTGAACTGTTAATTCTTGGAGATGTGGGCGCTGTTCCTACTGTCGGACGGTTTCCTGTTCCACTGCCAGTTCCACTGCCAATTCCACTGCCAATGCCACTGCCAGTTCCACTGCCGATGCCACTGCCAATACCGCTACCAGTGCCAGTGCCAGTTCCACTGCCAACACCACCGCCAGTGCCAGTACCAGTACCTCCGCCACTGCCAGTACCACTGCTTGTACCTACAGCAATACCACTACCAGAGCCTAAACCAACACCAGAGCCGCCACCACCGCCACCCACTGAACTTGCTTTGGAATCTTCAGATAGAGGCGATCGTGGAATGGGTGCAGATTTCACAGAAACTTCTGGCTTGGTAGCAATTGCTTCTGGCAGTGTATTTGTCGGCTGTGGCTTCTGAGTAACTGCTGTAATCTGTTCTTCCTGCTGAACTTTTTCTACTGGTGGAGTTTCTATAGGCTGTTTTTGGACAATCTCTGGTTCTTTTTTGATTTCTTCTGGAATCTCTGCAATTGGTTTTTCTGGTTCCGCAGTTGGAGAATCCACGATCGCAAACTCTATTGCTTCTTCTTCACCTGTGGGTACTCTCGTCAAATAATTACTTATGCCTGAGGACAGTACGCCGATATGCAGCGCCAGTGAACCTATCAGACTGTAAGTCAGAAAAGACTTGAGAGCCTCAACTTCTTTGGAACGTTGCTCGACAGTAATGCCAGAAAAACTCATAGCTATTGCTACCTATTCTCACTAATTTAGCTATCTTAGAATGCAAGGTTATAAATATCAAGTAAACAATTCAAATTATCTGGGACAGCATTACGGAACCCCACGCTAGCAAAAACATCTTTTTGAACCGCCAATATCATGGTTTTTGGACGAAATTAATTTTTGTTTCAATTTAATTAAATTAATTTATGTAAACCAAACAAACAATTAAATAAAAATGATGAGCATTAGATTTGAAAAAGTTATCATTATATTTTATATTTTATTGAGAATAAGTTTCAGCTTTTCTTGAGATTCTGGTAGTCTGATTTTGTATTGTGGATGATGTTATAGAGGCACTACATGGGAATTCAAAATTTGTTTGCAGCAGGCGGTGTGGTCATGTGGCCCCTGTTGGCGTTTTCGGTATTGGGTGTGGCACTGATCATTGAGCGAATCAGGTTTTGGGTAAGAATCAATCAGCGTCAAAGCCGCGTGGTGCGAGATGTTTTGAATCTCTACCGTCTCGATAATGTTGTTGGTGCAATGGATAAACTTCAGAAAAATGCAGATTTGCCACTGGCACGAATTTTTCTGGCGGCTTTAGAATTAGAAGAGCCAAATCCAGAGGAATTTCGTTTGGCATTAGAAAGCGAAGCCCAGGCTGAAATACCTGTACTCAAACGCTTCCAAAATATTTTCGAGACAATCATTAGTCTTGCACCACTGTTAGGTCTGCTTGGCACTGTGTTAGGATTGATAGCTTCCTTTGCCTCTTTAAACCTTGGTGATGTAGGAGGTAGTAAAACAACTGGTGTGACATCTGGAATTAGTGAGGCTCTAGTATCAACAGCATCAGGATTGATCGTTGCTATATTCATACTCATGTTTGCCAATACCTTTCGGGGACTGTACCAACGGCAAATTGCGCTAATTCAGGAGTATGGGGGACAGCTAGAATTACTTTACCGCCGTCGTTATGAACGAGGAGAAAAAACTTATGCGTCTACCAGATGAACCAGAACTTCCATTACAGATCAACATTGTGCCGATGATTGACGTGATTTTTGCAATTTTGACATTTTTTATCATGTCAACTTTGTTTTTAACACGTTCGGAAGGTTTGCCAGTAAATTTACCGAAGGCAGCTACAGCTAAACAACAGCAAGTTCCTTCTAAAATTACGATCACGGTAGATGAACAAGGACAGGTAAGCTTGAACCGTAAACCAACGACAGTTGACGATTTGACAGCGCAAGTGCGGACTTTAGTTGGTTCTAAACCAGAAGTGTTAGTGATTATTAATGCTGATGAAAAAGTCACTCACGGGAAGGTGGTGGCTGTGATGGATCGGGTACGTCAGGTTGCGGGGGCAAAATTAGCGATCGCTACCCAAAGATAAAAACTAAGTAGGTCGGTGTCAATAATTATAGCGTTTCTCGTTTACGTGAGGTACATCTGTAGGGGCACGGTATGTTCCCTACAACTTGCAATTTAACGTTGTACCTCATCTGAATAGGAAACGCTATATTGTTGGGATAAGGCAGAAAGCAGGGGATTAGATATTGTCTAGTTTCCAGTGTCCAGGTAACAAAAAATATTGAGTAAAAGTATAACTTTGCTCAGGCTTAAAAATTTTATATTTGCTCATAATTTTTATCAATCAGAATTCAGGAGTCAGAATTCAGAATGAATTTTGTACGACTGGGGCATGAATAATCGGCGTTTTTGCACCCCCACCAAATTGAAAATTTAGTGGTGCAACAATTGAGTCGTTGGTCTGAATCTCCGACTGATAGCGCAGCGTTAGCGAGTCTGCAAGCGTCTTGATTCTGACTCCTGAATTCTTCTTCAATGTGAATTAACACTACATCAAAGATATTACGAATTACGAATTAAGTTAGCGAAGTGGGACATAGCCCATTACGAATTGGTATTGTTATCTCAATAATTTGCTAAACTCCAACTTTAGGAATAACAAATAAAAACAATTTGAGCAGGGCATCTGGAAGGGGTTGCAGAGTGGCTGATGATGAACGCATAATCAATACACAACAGATTTACCCAAGGGATTTTTCCTGGGGATTATGGCCTGTTTTGCCACTCTACCCTTATGGCAGGCGGCAGACAATCCGTAAAGAAGTCCTTAAGGACACAATTTGGAATTTTGACCAGATTCAGGGCATTTTCTACGTTGTTGTACCGATTCGCATGACTGTTGTTAAGCTCGAAGCTGGAGGTCTTCTTGTTTACGCGCCTGTTGCGCCAACCCCAGAGTGCATCCGGCTTGTGAATGAGTTGGTGGCTAAACACGGTAATGTTAAGTACATTATTTTGCCAACTATCTCTGGTATAGAACACAAGGTTTTCGTCGGTCCCTTCGCCAGATACTTTCCGACTGCACAGGTGTTTGTGGCTCCCCATCAGTGGAGTTTTCCGCTAAATTTACCCCTTAGCTGGCTTGGCTTACCCCCAAAACGAACTCAATTACTCCCAGAAGATAGTCGCAAAACACCCTTTGCTGATGAGTTTGATTATGCAATGCTTGGCCCCATCGCTCTTGGGACTGGTCGATTTGCGGAAGTTGCTTTTTTTCACAAGCGATCGCATACTCTTTTAGTAACAGATTCCGTGCTTTCGATCCCAGAAGATCCACCTGCGATCGTTCTATTAGATCCATATCCTTTGCTATTCCATGCCAAGGATCGTGCTTCTGATATTGTTGCAGACATTCAGGAAAATCGCCGTAAGGGTTGGCAACGGATCTCGTTATTTGCTTTGTACTTCCAACCAAAGGCACTAGATATACCCCAATGGAGTCAGGTGTTGCAAGATGCCCTGAAAGCACCAGAACGCTCAAGAAAAGCCTATTTTGGATTGTATCCCTTTAAATGGCATCCAGATTGGCAGCGATCGTTTGAAGCTTTGCGAGGAAATGGGCGTTTATTTGTTGCCCCAATTTTACAGACATTGATTCTGAACCGCGCACCCAAAGAAACCATTGAGTGGGCTGATAAAGTTGCAAGTTGGGACTTTGAGTGGATTATTCCCTGCCATTTTGATTCACCGATTAAAGCCGAACCGCAGCAATTTCGCCAAGCTTTCTCTTTTTTGGAAAAGCAGCCTGCTGTCAGCAAGGATTTGTTGAGTAGTAGTAGCTATCCTTTACCAGAGGAGGATTTTAAAACACTGAGGGAAATCGATGCAGGTTTAAATAAGTTTGGCATTGTGCCAGCAGCCAAGGAGAAAGTTTAGGCATAGGGCAATACACTTGGGTTACAAGACGCGATAAATCGCCGTCTCTACAAGTGTTTTGGCTAATGAGATTTTATTACCCCTTCAGTTAATTACATTTGAAGCAGCCAACCCAACATCTGACATTTTCTTAACGTTTGATTCCTTTAAACCGTTCTTGCGCGGCTTGAAATGCTTCTTGCATCACCAACTGAATTTTCTGGGGATCGGGTTTTTTACCTCCCATTAAATCACCAAAGTAAACGCAAGCTGCTTCCCCTAGTGCCCAAGTATAGGCAGCTGCCCAAGAGGCGGCGATCGCACTCCCAAAACCTGGTATAAATTTAATTAATTCTCGTGCAATTGCCTGTGCTAAAAATCCACCTGCGATCGCACTGACAACACCTCCTGCCTGAGATGGCGTAATTGTTTGCCCATATAATTTACCCAATAGTCCCACCATTGAAACTTGCAAGGCAGTGAGTACGGGCATTGTGGCAAATGGCAGAGGCACAGCGGCGAGGGTGGCAGACATAATCGCAAATGGCAAAATATAACGGCGTGCAGCATCTCGGTAAAGGTTGCTAATTTGCTGGCCTACTTCTTCTCGATCTAATAGCTGATAAATCGCCTGGGCTTCTGCTTGTGGCAGGAGTTCTGCTAAGGAATCTCGCAGTGCTTCTAAGCCGTAAAATACCTGGGTATAGCCATCTTCTTCTAAGGTAAAGTCAATGAGTACAGAGCGGTCAGTTATTCCTGCGAAGGCTTGTTGGATTGCGGCAAATGGGCGATTGACTTCCTCATAATCTGGCGGATAGGTGGGATGATCTGCGGTATCGGCAGGATAAACCTCATGCAAGGAAGTAACTACTAGTAGACAGGGGATGTCTGGATACTTCTGGCGTAGTTGTTGAGCAATTTGTCGTAGAGTTTCAGTTGCAAAATCATTGATTTTAATGGTCAAAAGGAGGATTCTGGCGGAACGCGTTTGCTGTTGTAAATCGCCAATTAACTCCTGAATGATTGTTTGAGTATCTTGTTTAACATCACCCAATCCCACCGTATCAGTAAAAATCAGTAACGGCAGGTCATTGGAAGGATAAGCATAGCGCTGCGTGTGTTGCGTATGAGGACGAAATCCCTGACCGATAATTTCGGCAGAAACTCCCGTCAATCCCCGGACGATTGAACTTTTTCCGGCTTGGGGTTTACCAATTAGGAGGGCTTCTGTGGTTGGTAGTTCGGCTCGGATTTTCTCTAAAATCTCTGCAACCTGAGTTTCACTCACACTAAACCATTCCACAACCGTCTGTGCCACTTGTTCTACGGGTAGAAGTTGCGTTAGACGCGTTGTTGCTTTGTTCCAGACACCACCAAGGCGGTTTGTCCAGGAATTATCGACCGATTTGGTAGTTGCTCCATCGGTCGGTTCACTCAATTGCTGAGAATCATCTTGCTCAGTCATTCCCATGAAAACGGTTGATAGAATTCAATACATCCTGTCTATACTTATCGTACTGTCAAACTTGGTTTCCCTGGAGTTACAATCTAAGGAATTGGGAGCAGTAGACAATTTATGACGCAAGCCATACTCAAACTAGTAACCTTTGAAGATTTTGCAGCGTGGCGTCCCGAAGGCGGAAGGTACGAATTACATAATGGTGTGATTGTTGAAATGGCGCAACCGTTGGGAGATCATGAAGACATTGTTGGTTTTATCGCCAGAAAACTAACAGTAGAATTTGACCGATTAAATTTACCTTATATAATCCCTAAAACTGCACTGATAAAACCAACTAATTCGGAATCTGCCTACTCCCCAGATGTGCTATTACTCAATCGCTCTAATTTAGTGAATGAGCCGCTATGGAAAAAAGATTCAACTGTAAGCTTTGCAGCCTCAATTCCCTTAGTAGTTGAGGTAGTTAGTAGCAACTGGGATGATGACTACTACACAAAACAGGGTAAGTATGAGAGTATGGGAATTCCAGAATACTGGGTTGTAGATTATCTCGGTTTAGGCGCTAAAAAGTTCACTGGCAACCCAAAACAGCCGACTATATCGATTTATCAACTAATCGATGAAGAATACCAAGTTACTCAATTTAGAGGTGATGACCGCATCGTATCACCTACTTTCCCCCAACTAAACCTGATTGCTCAACAGATTTTTCAAGCTGGTAGTCCCCAGATGTAGCTATGATCGCGCACAATTTTTGCGAGTTAATAGTTATTAAAATTATTACTGCGTCTACGTGTAACCGATTTTTAAGCAAATTGTGAAGACGGGCGATCGCGTTTTTTGATTACCTTACTAAATAATAAAGATGGTAATGGGACAGCCTGCGACTAACTCGTTTCTGGAGGTAGCGGTAGCTCACACTCCTATACGTCCGTCGCCTTAGAAAAAGGTAGTACCAGCAAATTATTGTTTCGGCTAACAATGCGATTGTTTCGGCTAACAATGCCATTGCATGGACTGACAATGCCATTGTTTCGACTAACAATGCGATTGTTTTGGCTAACAATGGCATTGTTTCGGCTAACAATGCCATTGCATGGACTGACAATGCCATTGTTTCGACTAACAATGCCATTGCATGGACTGACAATGCCATTGTTTCGACTGACAATGCGATTGCATCGGCTTTTAGAGACGTAGCACTGCTACGTCAAAACAATTCATTTTCAGAGATTTCTAATGACTAATGACCGAGTGGCACTAAGAAAAGGCGAAAGGCTTGTGTCACCTCGTTCCCAGTCTGAAGACTGGGAATGTATTCCAAGAGGCTCTGCCTCTAGTTAGCCCACTGTAGGCGGAGCCTCCAAGAATCGGTTCCCAGCCTCCAGGCTGGGAACCAGTTAACCCGTTAAAGCTTATAGCTTTTCTTAGTGCCATTCACTAATAGACATCTCCAGAAATTAAATATGCTTTACCCATAACCCTTGTAGAGACGTAGCACTGCTACGTCTCTACATTCTTTTTCACCAGATGTCTAATGACCAATGACTACTTGATCAAATCAGCGATCGCTTTCACCAATACATCTGGATCTACTGGTTTGGAGATATGCATTTGAAATCCTGCTGCTAGCGCTTGCTGTTGATTCATTTCCCCTGCATAAGCTGTCAGCGCGATCGCTGGTACACTTCCTCCTTGTTGGGGCGATCGCGATCGCACTTCCCGCATCAGCATATAACCGTCTGTCTTTGGCATTCCAATGTCACTAATTAAAACATCTGGTATCGACTCAGATAGTGCTTGTAGTGCTTCTTGTGCTGATGCTACTGCGGTTACTTCTACACCATAGTCTTGCAAAATAAAGGTAATTAAGTCGCGAATATCTGGTTCATCGTCTACCACTAAAACTTGAGTGTCCGCAAGGAGGGAGGATTCAGACTCAGAAGATAAAGACTGATTCTCTTCACCCCAAACCTGTTCGCTTCTGATTAAAAGCGGTAATTCAACAGTGAAGGTTGCACCTGCTTGTTCTCCAGGACTTTCGGCTTGAACTTTTCCCCCATGCATTTCTACAACTTTACGCACGATCGCTAATCCTAAACCAAGTCCGCCAAATACCCGCGTAGTTGTGCCATCAGCTTGGCGAAAGTAATCAAACACATAAGGTAAAAAGTCTGGGATAATTCCCTTACCTGTATCGCTGACCTGAATTTGAATCTGATTATCAGCTTCCATGAGTCGAATTTCTACCCGTCCTCCTGTTGGTGTAAATTTTACCGCATTAGAAAGCAGGTTCCACACAACTTGTTGCAGCCGATTTGGGTCGCCCATCACTTGTCCTAAACTGGGATCAAATAAGGTCTGAATTTGAATTGACTTAGCTTCTGCTGCTAGTCGTACTGTTTCTAGTGCTGCTTCAACTACCATTACCAAGTTTACTGGACAGACATTCAAGTTTAATTTTCCTTGGAGGATGCGAGACACATCTAACAAATCTTCAATTAGCTGGGTTTGTAACTTGGCGTTGCGTTCAATAGTTTCTAAGGCGTGGTTAGTAGTTTTTTCGTCAAATTTGCGAGTCCGCAGCATTTTCGACCATCCCAGGATGGGGTTGAGTGGGGTTCGCAGTTCATGAGAGAGAACTGCTAGAAATTCGTCTTTAATTTTGTTGGCGATTTCTGCTTGTTGGCGTGCTGTCCTTTCGCATTCGAGGAGGCGATCGCATTCTTTTTCTGCTAATTTGCGATCGGTAATATCCAGTACAAAAGCAACACCATGTTCTTGAGAGTCATTCAGCAGGGCCACCCCCAAGACAATTGGTACTCGCTTACCATTACGGTGGATGTATTCTTTTTCGTAAATTTTGGAAATTCCTTTGGTTTGCACCTCTAAAATGGCGCGATCGTCTAAATCTTTATATTCAACAGGACTAATTTCTCTCCAATTAATTTTACCTAAAGTGGCAAACTCATCACGAGTGTAGCCAGCTAGTTGAAGAAATGCATCATTAGCATCAATAACTAATCCATCTACAGTCCAAAAGGCGACCCCGATGAGGTTAGATTCAAACAAACGCCGAAATCGTGCTTCACTTTCACGTAATGATTTTTCTGCCCTTTTGTGTTCGGTGATATCACGAGAGACAGCAATTACACCTTCAATACTTTGGTCAACATTGCGTAATGCTGTAAGGATATATTCATAATAATGAACGCCATCGGCAGTAACATATTTACACTCATCCTTGAGCGGCTCACCAGTTTTCATCACAGCTTGTCGTTGGTTATCTACCTGCATTATTAGGTCTGGAGGTAAATCCAATTCTGGCAAAGTTTTGCCGATAATATCTTGAGGTTTTAAGCCTAGTATTGCTGCTCCGTCACGACTGATATATTGATAACAACCTCTACGATTAAAGATATAGATATGATCGACGGAAGCAGTCAGGATAGCATTTAAGACATTTGCCTGTTCTTGGACTTGGGTTGTTAGTTCGCGAGTGCTTTCTTCTGCCTGCTTGCACACAGTAGTTTCCATGCAAACGCCGATCATTCTTACTGCTTGGCCTCCATCGTCATAGATAAATTTTCCCTTAGCAGAAATCCAATGCACGCTTTGGTCTGACCGAACTATGCGAAATTCATCGTTGTAGTCAGTTTTGTGTGTCAAAGCGTGAGCGATCGCCTCCATAACAGATTGCTTATCTTCAGAATAAACGCACTTTTGAAACGTCTCATAAGGCCCATCAAAACTACTTGGAATTAGACCAAAAAGCATTTCATAATTTTCAGACCAGATTACTTGATTGGTAACAACATTCCAATCCCACAATCCCATCTCAGAAACATCTAGAACTAGCCTCAGCCGTTCCTCACTATCTCTTAGGATTACTTCTACTTGCTCTCGCTTGGCAATTTCTTGTTGAAGTTGCTGTAAAATTACTTCCACATCTGTTGATAGATTGATAGTGGATGTGTCCTTCTCAATATGCAGATCGACAACTGGAATATGAGGATTTTCTACTTCTTCTGACAGCTTTCTTTTTAATGCTATTAATTCTTCCTCAAGGACTGCTTGCCTTTGCTGAGAAGATATCTCTGATTGCTCTAACTCAGCTACACGCTGCCGTAAAAGTGCTAATTCATCAGTGAGTTGAAAGTTAATTTTATCAACATTTGGCATCTTGTACACCACTCATACTTAATAACACCGACTTGAAGAGATGTATGCCCTAATACGCTTGGTTTAAGGGCTACTGGCAACAATTTTGGGTTTTCGAGACGCGATAAATCGCCGTCAAGACAAGTGTTTTGTTGCTCAATCTGAACTGTATTGAGGTATGCTCTAGTTTGAGCTATGAATTTTATAGCTAAAAACTAAATCCATCAAAAGGTACATAAACACTTCAAAAATCAAAATTTAAAATATTATTACAGCAATCATTTTATCTATTAACAATATGCCTTTGAAGCAAAATCAGCTTAGATATTTCAGCCAAAAGATATATGTTAGTTCCAACAACTGTAGGTTAAGCACTGGCACAAATATAAAAATATTCTCGCCTTAAAACTCTATCCTTTTATGAGTAGAGTATTCTGAATTCTGTATTCTGACTCCTGTTTTATTTCTTTAATTGCATAAAAGCTGCACCTATTAATAATGCCACTACTTGCCCCCAGAAAACAACACCCGATTGATTTACGCCAACAGGAGGAATATTTAAGCTGCCGATACCATAAAAGAATTGTTGCCCAAACCACCAAAATATATAGAAAAAGGCCGGTACTTGGATAGGAATATACAAGATTATTAACGGCAAAATGGTGTCAATTTTAGCTTTAGGAAACTTCATAATGTATGCTCCTAAAATAGCTGCGATCGCACCATTACCCCCAATCAATGGTACTGTCAAACTCGGTTCAGTCAGAATTTGGACTATCTCTGTAATCACACCAGCAGCAAGATAAAATCCGAGATAGCGTTTGTGTCCCAGAATATTTTCTACAGTTTTCCCAAAAACCCACAAAAAAAGCAGATTTCCTAATATTTGACTAAAACTGCCGTGCAGAAATATTCCAAAAAGTAGCGAAAATGCTCGCCAAATTACAATTATCCAAGCAGCATTGTTGAAAAAGAGTGCATTTGTAATTGCCCCACTAATCTGCGCTGGAATCACACCCCAACTATTGATAAAATAACCCAATTCATCATTAAATTCTAGTTTAAGTTCCCATAAAAATACAGCTAGGTTAATGCCAATCAACCAATAATTAATAATCGGCTTACTTCGGCAACGAATATTATCACTAATAGGAATCATCTCAATACGGTTCGGTTAAGGTTTTTCGATGAAAATTATATATCACAAAGATCCGATAAATCATCATAAAGACGCGATAAATCGTCGTCTCTACAAAAGACTTCTTATTGTAAAGACGGCGATTCATCGCGTCTCTTGTCTTAAGCGAACAGTATTGTGAATCATAGATTAGTCATTAGTTATTCTCCTCCTACCTCCAGACTCCCTCACTCCCCCTTAACGTGTGGCAAGATTGAAATCAGATCGCATCGCACTTAATTAGGTAAACGAGATGCTGGGAAACACACTTGTAGGAAGATACCAAATTATTAGTAACTTGGGAGGTGGGGGTTTTGGTGAAACTTTTGTGGCTTCTGATACTCAATTACCGGGTTCACCTCTATGTGTCGTTAAGAAACTCAAACTCCAGGCAAGCGATCCAGTAACTTTGGAGACAGCTAGGCGTTTATTTAATACGGAAGCACAAGTTCTGTATAAATTAGGAACTCACGATCGCATTCCCCAACTTTTAGCTTATTTTGAGGAGGATGCCGAATTTTATCTCGTACAAGAATTAATTGAAGGTCACGATCTGAGTCAAGAATTAACACCGGGTAAAACCCTAAGTCAAGAGCAAGTAATTTCACTTTTACAAGAACTTTTGACAATCTTAGAATTTGTTCATCAACAGAATGTAATTCACCGTGATGTCAATCCGCGAAATATTCTCAGACGCCAACCAGATGGCAAACTAATTTTAATTGATTTTGGTGCGGTTAAACAAATTGCTACTCAAGTTATTACTCCCCAAGGTCAAACTATAGCTACTGTAGCTATCGGTACACCTGGTTATATTCCTGGTGAACAAGCTCATGGGACACCAAAATTAAGCAGTGATATCTATGCTGCGGGAATAATTGCTATTCAAGCTCTCACTGGATTATCACCAGAAGAAATAGTCAAAGATGCTGATACTAATGAAATTATCTGGCATAATCAAGCCACGGTTACGCCAGAATTCGCTCAATTCTTAGATAAAATGGTGTGCTACGATTTTCGGCAACGCTATCCTTCGGCAACGGTGGCATTACAAGCGCTGAAAGAGTTAACAAAACCACCGGCAGAAACAATAGCTTTAACTCCCATTTCCCCACCAAAAAATATTAACAAACCGCAACCGAAAAAAGGTACATTGGGTAAAATTTTACTATCAATATTTTTACTTGGTGTTGGTGGAGTAGCATCAATATTTATTTGGAATAATATTAATTCAAATAATGCCATAGAATTATCTAAGCAAGGAAATACGCTTTTTGATTTGCAACGTTATCAAGACGCGCTAGAAGTATATGAAAAAGCCGTTAATATTCGACCAGATTATCCTCAAGGCTGGAATGGTCAAGGTAAAACGCTAGATAAATTAAAAAAATACAAAGAAGCATTAGTGGCGTATGATAAAGCAATTCAACTTAAACCAGATTATTTGGAGGCTTGGATTGGACGGGGTTTTGTATTGGGAAATTTACAACGATACCAAGAAGCGATCGCTTCTTTTGACAAAGCCTTAGAATTAAATGGCAACAATTCAGAAGTCTGGAATGCTAAGGGTGACGCTTTCAGTAATTTAAACCAAGATGACCAAGCAATTAAGTCTTATGAAAAAGCGATTGAACTCAAACCAGATAATTATGAAGCTTGGTACAAAAAAGGATTAGCATTACAGAATTCTAAACGATATGAAGAAGCGATCGCAGCCTTGGAAAAAGTTGTTGAACTAAAACCAGACTACGAGCAAGCTTGGTACAATCTGGGGAATAATCGAGTTAGAATGCAGCACTATAAAGATGCATTCACCGCTTATGATAAAGCTGTACAATACCAGCCAAATTATTATCAAGCTTGGTTGTCAAGAGGTAATGTACTGCTAAATCTACAACGTTATGCAGAAGCGATTGAATCTTTTAATCAAGTAATTAAATCCAATCCCAGAAACTACCAGGCATGGTATAATTTGGGCTGGTCGCTGCATCAAACCCAACGTTATGAAGACGCAATAAAATCTTACAATAAAGCAGCAACAATTAAGCAAAATGATTATCAACTATGGTATAATCTAGGGAATTCCCAATACATATTGCAGAAATACGAAGATGCGATCGCATCTTATAATAAGGCAGTTCGTTATAAACCAGATCATGCTGAAAGCTGGTATAGCAGAGGCAATGCACTATTAAATTTGAAACGATTTAAAGATGCGATCGCGTCTTACGATCAAGCAATAAAATACAAATCTAATTACCAACAAGCAATAGACGGCCGCAATCAAGCCCAAATTCAATTACAAGGCGAAATATCAAAGCCTAAGCCTGTAATTGTGCCAGTTCTGCCATTTCCTAATTCCACCAATCCACCGCAAGGGAATTAAAAATTAAAAATTAAAAATGAATACAGTAAAAAAATTGTAGGTTGGGGAGCCACTGCGTTGCGCGTGTTCGCCGCGTTGTAGCAAGTGGCGTTGGAGGCTTTGCCAAAGCCAACATTATGTTGGGTTGCGCTCCGCTCCACCCCAATACTACTTGGGTTTTGCATTTTGAACTCAGAATTTGGTTTGGGGAAAAGGTTAAAGGGGAAGGGTTAAAGGTTTTTTCTTTCCCTTTTCCCCTTCCCCTTTTCCCCTTAACCGATAAGTATTGCGCTCCACCCAACCTACGTCTAATGCACTGTTTTAAGCTTTCATACACTACGTGTATTTCAATAATCAAATAGGAGTCCTATAGTACGTTCACAATTCGTAATTAGAAGCAATAATTGGAATTTTAATTTATTTGAAAGCATATTTTGATATAAAAACTTATAATTCGTGGCATTACTATAAATTTCTGGTTTATTTTACCAAAAACTGTGAGCATCGGTAATTTCTGGGGAAGTCTAAAGATAACCTAGAATTTTCTCTTACCGAACTATGTGATTAAGGAGCTAACCCTTGATACAACAAAACTCCAGCCTATCGGCATCTAATGAAAAAAATCATCCATCGCGAAATTTACTAATTCGATTTATTCTTGGTGGCACTACCCTGATAGTCAGTATTTCTGCTTATTTCAGCTATCAAGCCACTAGAAATATGATGCTCAAAGATTTGAGACAGAGCGCTTTTTTAGAGGTACAGAGAGGGAGTGCTGAAATTGAGGAGTGGTTACACGTTCGCCAAGTGGAAGTACAAACCCTGGCCAATACTTCAACAGTACGTTCCTTAAACTGGTCTGTAGCAGAACCCTATTTAAAGGCAGAAGTAAAGCGGATCAATGATGAATTTTTCTTTTTCCAAATAGCTATGCCAGATGGTTCATTTTCCAATACAAAAGTTGGTCGAGCTAATAAAAATATTCAGGATCGAGACTACTTTCAAAAAGCAATTGCGGGAAAGAGCAACATTTCCGATCCCTTCATTAGCCGTTCTACAGGAATTCCTTTAATAGCGATCGCCACCCCGATCTCGTCAAATTCTGCTAGCAGTAGTTCACCAATCGGGGTCTTTCAAGGCAATGTGAAAGTCGATCACATTGCAGAGGTTGTCAACTCGCTGCAATACGGCACGAACAGCTATGCTTTTGCTCTAAATTCCCAAGGACAGGCGATCGTCCACCCTAATTCCACGTTAATGTCAACCTTAGAAAAACCTGCACCCAGCCTGCTGAAAATAAGCGATCGCAATTTAAATGCGATCGCCCAGCAAATGGTAAACAAAAAACAGGGAATTGAGTTGATGGAAATTGACGGCACTCAAAAGTATGTAGCTTATCTGCCGTTGACACAAGCTAATTGGTCTGTGGCTTTGGTGATTCCCCGCCAAAATATCGAATCTCGATTGCAATTCCTCGATTTAATCGCCTTAATTGTGGGTGGACTGACTGTCACTATGATTACCGTCTTGTGGCAGGTGCAAGCATTTGAACAAGGTGAACTGAAAAAGTCTAAAGCTGCGGCTGATACAGCCAACCATGCTAAAAGCGAATTTTTGGCTAACATGAGTCATGAACTGCGAACACCCTTGAATGGCATTCTCGGTTGTGCCCAAATTTTACTGCGTTCTTCAGCTTTACCTAAGCAAGAGCAATATCACGTCAATATTATTGAACAATGCGGCTCTCATTTGCTGACTTTAATTAATGACATTTTGGATCTCTCCAAAATTGAAGCAAAAAAGTTAGAACTGCATTCCGATGATGTGCATTTCCCTTCCTTTCTTCAAGGAATTGTCGAAATATGCTACATTCGTGCCAAACAAAAGGGCATTTCCTTTGTCTATAAACCTGCAATCAACTTACCTACAGGAATTCATGTCGATGTCAAAAGATTACGTCAGATACTATTGAATCTCTTAGGAAATGCCATCAAATTTACCGATCAAGGTCAGGTTACTTTCAATATTGAAGTCATCGATCAACCTCCTAGTGATGACCAGACAGTGAAACACTGCCTTCGCTGTACTGTAGAAGACACGGGAATTGGTATAACTCCCGCAGAATTAAGCAAAATTTTCTTGCCATTTGAACAAGTAGGAGATAAAAAGCGCCAAGCTGAAGGCACTGGGCTGGGTTTAGCTATTACTCGGCAGTTAATACAGATGATGGGTAGCGATATCCATGTTGAGAGTCAGATTGGACAGGGGAGTAAATTCTGGTTTGAGTTAGAGATTCCCGAAGCGACTGACTGGGTACAATCTGCGATGACTGCATCAGAGAAACAAATCATTGGCTTTGAGGGTAGCCCCTACACCATCCTGATGGTTGACGATCGCTGGGAAAATCGCACAGTAATTACAAACTTACTGAAACCACTGGGTTTTGATGTAGTTGAAGCCAGCAATGGTAAAGAAGGTTTAGAAATAGCGATCGCCCTCAAACCAGACTTAATCATCACAGATTTGCTGATGCCAGAAATGGATGGATTTGAATTAATTAAACACCTGCGTCACACTCCAGAAATTCAAAATATTAAGATTATCGTCTCTTCTGCCAGTGTCTTTGAATCAGACAAACATCGCAGTCTAGAAGCCGGAGGTAACGCCTTCTTAACTAAACCTATACAGGTAGATGAATTATTGCATCAACTAGAACAATACTTAAATTTGGTATGGATTTACAAGCAATCTCAGCCTGATAAAGAAAAATCTCAAGAAGCAATAACAACAAATAGCCAATCTGCTCAATTAACTCCTCCTTCGCCCCAAATATTGCAGGAACTAGTCACCTTAGCTAGTAAAGGTAACTTTAATGCCATTCTCAAGTGGGCCGATCAACTGGAGGAAACAGACACAACCTTTGCTCCATTTGCTAATGAACTACGGCAACTAGCAAGGCAATTTGATGAAGATTTAATCATAAATTTTTTGACTAAATATGCGGTGGAAACAGTATGAAAACGATTATTGAAAACCAAAATAATTCTATCAATTATTCTCCTTCCAGAGGAATTGTTTTAGTCGTTGACGATAACCCTGCCAATTTACAAGTTTTATCCAGCTTTCTGGATCAGTCTAGCTTTGAAGTTTGGGCAGCACGCAGCGGCGAGAAAGCCCTTCAGCGATTAGAAAATGATGATTTACCTGATTTAATCTTGCTGGATGTGATGATGCCAGGTATAGATGGTTTTGAAACCTGTAAACAGCTAAAAACCAATCCTCGTGTCCAAGATATTCCGGTTATTTTTATGACAGCACTATCAGAAACCGCTGATAAAGTCAAAGGTTTGCAATTGGGAGCCGTAGACTACATTACCAAACCTTTTCAGCATGAAGAAGTCTTAGTGCGGATCGAAAATCACCTGAAGCTGAGAAATTTGACAAAAACCTTAATTGCTAAAAATGCCGAATTGCAACAAACTCAAACTCAACTGATTCAAGCAGAAAAGGTAGCAGCTTTAGGACAACTGACAGCAGGAATTGCCCATGAAGTGAATAATCCGATCAATTTTATAGCTGGCAACTTAAATTTTGTGGAACAGTATGTACAAGAGGTAGTTAATTTACTACATCTCTATCAAAAATATCTGCCCGATCCACCCAAGGAAATTCAAACAGCAATTCAAAAAAGCGATCTTACCTTTTTATTAGATGATTTATCTAAAATTATTAAATCTATGCAGGTTGGTACAGATCGAGTTACAGAAATTGTGTCATATCTAAACAACTTCTCGCGCCACAGAGAAGCTGGTAAGAAACTAGCTAACCTGCATGAAGGGTTAGAAAGTACATTACTCATTCTCGGACATCGCTTTAAACGAAATGCTCATCACCCAGCCATCCAATTAGTTAAAGAATATGGAGACTTGCCACTTATTGAGTGTTTTCCTGGTGAAATAAATCAGGTTTTTATGAATTTAATTTGCAATGCGATCGATGCTATTGAAGAAAAAAATCAAAATAAAGACATTGATACAATTTATCAAAATCCTGGGGTAATTAAAATTAAAACTCAGGCAATTGGAGAGCAAGTTATTTTAAGAGTTGCCGACAATGGTTCAGGTATAAGCAATGCAGATCGCACAAAAATATTTGATGCTTTTTATACAACCAAACCTATCGGCAAAGGAACCGGGCTTGGCCTATCTATTGCTTATCAAATTGTGGTTAATAATCATCATGGCAAGCTCACATACAATTCTAAACCAGGTGAAGGCATAGAGTTTATTATTGAGTTACCGATTCGATAAATTTAGAATTTGTAAACTCAATAAAAAACATCACTATAGAAAAGTTAATACTTATAGCTTTCAAAACTTTAAGTAGTTTGTTATACTGCTGCTTATAATCATAGAACCTTGAAAACTTAATATCAAGTTCCAAAATAAACCAAAAAGTGCTTAGTTTTACTTTCCATACGTAATTTTTTAGCGGGGGTAGAGCGATCGCCAAAACCCTGATGATTTCGTTGACCCCCGCTAATCGCTTACTGCATAAGAGTTTGACAAGGGTATACAAGTCATTGATTCTCAATAATTTGTGCTTGTTGATAGTTAAATTCGACCCCCCGCTAAAATAGGTATCTCTAACCCACTCTAGATAAGACTTCTGGAAGGGTAGGGTTTTAATTCCTTTACCCCTCACGGGGATGGAAACTTTTGCTTTTGGCCTTGTTACCAACTCATTCCACCAAAGTTTTAATTCCTTTACCCCTCACGGGGATGGAAACTTTGTCCTGCTGCTGATTCAGCAGCGAAGAAAGTGAAGTTTTAATTCCTTTACCCCTCACTGGGATACAAACAATCTCACGCTAATTACGAACCGACAACAGTTTTCAATTGAATAGACCATACGCATAGGGGCACATATATTATTGTGCCCCTGTAATAATGTATATTCCCCGTATTTTAAAATTGCTGTATGTCACAAATCCATTTATCCAGAAATTGCTGTAACTAACGAATATTCACCTCTTGCAGGTAATTTACTCCCTGAAGATATTCAATTTTAGTAGCTGAGTTTTTAGAGAAGGATGAATTTGTTCTTTTTGCAAAAGCTACCTTTTGATTGTCATCTGTCACGCGTTGTTTTTGAGTATACTCATTCAATTTGACTTGAGCTTGAGCATAAACTAGAGTATCTTGAGGAATCTTTTTGAGAAATTTTAGAGCCAGATCGAAATCACCAATAGATGCTTTTTTATAGGCTTTCTGCAAAAAGTAAGCTGCTCTGATCTGCCGTTTGCGATCGTACTCAGCTAACTTTTCTTGAACTAAAGCACCTGCATGACTTTCTTGAGGGATTTGACGCAGGTATTGTAATGCTCCAGAAAAATCTTTTATCTCGGCTTTTTCGTAAGCTTTTACTAATAAATCTTGCGTCTGTACTTCAATATTGACAGATGCTTTCTGAATTAGTTTATCTGTTTTAGATTGCCAGTATAAAATATTTGGAACTTTAACAGCAGCATGAAGAACATCTGACCATCTGCTCTCATGAAAAGCTATTTGTGCTATTTCATATTGCTGTGCAGCTACTTGCCATTGCTCTTGCCATTCTTCAATTGTGGCTTGCGCTTCTGGATAAACATTACTATGGGAGGGAATTGATTTAGCAAGTGCGATCGCTTCTTCTAAATCCCCTGCTTGATATTCTTTTTTTGCTTTATATAAAGTATCTGTTTCGGAGTATGCAGGTGCATTATTAACTAAAGAATATACACCAAATCCCATTAATAAAGAATTAGCTGCCAATCCTACTTTCATTCCTGTGAATAACAGTGATGACTTTACAGGCGCAGGATTTTTTGCGGCTTCTAGAAGAAATTGAGAATCTGCTTCTAATATTTCTGATGGCTGAGTTTCCCATACTATTTGCTTAAGTATCCGCAGTACCTCACCCGCAGACTCAAAGCGGTCTTGGTAATTGTAGCGGATCATTTGGCTGAGAACAGCAGCTAGATAATCGTTAACTGGCGTGTTTGGAGAACGCCAAAAAATTTCATTAGTATAAGGATCAACTTTTAATTGTAGTGGTTCTAACCCAGTTAAAGCCTGAATGGCAATCATACCCAGTGCATAAATATCACTGTTGGGCTGTGTTTGACCAATAAATTGTTCTGGTGGTATGTATCCCAATGAAGTGACGGGAATTCGATAAATGGGCAATTCTGCACCGATGCCAAAATCGATCGACTGGATTGAGCCAAAGTCAATCATAACTAACTTGCGATCGCTATTACGTCTAATCAAATTTTCCGGTTTGAGATCGCAATGAATCACGCCTTGAGAGTGAACAAATTCTAAAATACCTAAGGCATCTATCAAAAATTCTACAACTTCGCTTTCACTCCACAGACACCCAAAATATTGATCGATAGGCAATTCCGCAGTTAGCGCATGTCCTTCAATACACTCTTGCACTAAATAAAATTGCTCGTTTTCTTCAAAACAGGCGATAAATCCAGGAATTTGGTCATGGCTTCCCAGAAGCTTGAGGGTTTGGGTTTCAGTCAGAAACAGCAACCTCAGCATCTCCAAGTATCCAGATTCGGAACTGCTAACTTTAATCTGCTTAACAACGCATTTGGGATTCTCTGGATAATCTACGTCTACAGCAATGTATGTTTGTCCAAACACCCCTGCACCCAGGCTTTGGACAATTTGGTAACGCCCTTGTAGTAATTTACCGATTATGTGGTGGCTCATGACCTGGTTACTCAGTAAGTTCTTTTATTTACTTTTTCTGACATTCCCTGCTGTTTCCGGAATGCTTTAGAAATAAATAACCAGAGTTTTGATACCTTAAATGCAAGTTTAATTTCTTAAGTATTTTTACCGAAAAAATGGGTTTAAAGCCCCGTGCTTCTAGCACGGCTTTGGAGTAATGAGTAATAAGTAAATATTCTTACTCATTACTCATTACTCATTACTCATTACTCCAGAATCTCTGTGCGTTCACGCCGGGGAGTATGTCAACTTGATTTTTGTCAATAGGTTAGCACACTTAAAAGTTTAATAACAGTAAGCACATTGATTTCTGAATTATTTAACTATTGATTTCTTCATCGTGTTCAATTACTTCAGATTTATCTTGTAACGGCTTCACTACCCGCGCGATCGCTTCTTGAATAAAAGCTTTGATAAATTCATCTCTGCGATTAATTTGAAACTGTCGCTGTACAACTTCTGTCATTCCACCATCACCCCAATCTTGGTCATGACGAAAATATTCAATAAAACTTTTACCAGCAATTCGCGTTAAATAAGCTGCTGTCACGCCTTGAATTGCTCTACCAATAATAAAGGTGGCAACATTGAGTTGCAACGCTGTAGATAATAATTGAATTGCTCCCTTAACAATGCCTAAACTAGCAATAGTTTTCGCTAAAGAAAGGGCTAACTCTCTTCCCCGTTCCATATTCAATTCACAGCCGTAGACTCTGCCAATTTCCACAACCATTTGAGCATTAACTGCGGCTGTCGCCAATAAATCTACAACCGGTATTGGGGTGACTGATACTACACCAGCACCAATCCATTGAAACCGTTCTACGATTTTGTCAGCTTGACGGCGGCGCTGGCCATCGATGAGTTTTCGCGCCTCGTCTCCCAATCGCAGAGATTGTAAAAGAATATTATCTGCTACCAAATCTTCACCTTCAGCACGTAAAACAGCAGCCGTGCGCCGCAACAATGGAACGATATCGGGTTCTGGCTGGAAGGTTTCGCCAGTTTCTAGTTGTGCAGGTTGGGGATTAGCTGCGATCGCTACCACATCATTAGTAGCAATAAATCCCCGTACCCGTTGACGCAATCTCGCGAGGATGGATTCTTTATCTTCATCTGTATATAAATCAGTTTTGTTGAGAACTAAGAGCGATCGCTTCCCAATTTCTGCCAAACCCCGTAGTGGCTCATATTCTGAGCGTCGTAAATCATTATCCACCACAAACAACAGTAAATCTGCTTCTGTTGCCAGTTCTCGCGCCATCTGTTCCCGTTCTGTTCCCGCCACCCCGGCTTCTAAAATCCCCGGCGTATCTGTAATTAAAATCTTCCGTTCTAACCCCTTCAAGCGCAGACAATAGGTTTCTCCAACCTGAGTTGTACCCATCGGTGCATCCACCTGACCGACCATGCGTCCCATAATCGCATTTACTAGGGAAGTTTTGCCAGCACTCCCCGTACCAAATACCACTACTTGAATTTCACCCCGCGCTAAATTGGCTTCAATCTCTCGCGATCGACTTAATAAAGCTTGGCGTGCCACTTCATCTTGAATTTGCCCTACCTGTTGCCGCACAGCCTGGAGAGTTGTAGAAGCAGCATCAGATTTAGCAGCCGGAATTTGTGCCGCAGTGACTCGCTTCGGGTTGCGACGCGATCGCTTTTCCCCAGATTGAATCACCAGTACATAATAAACGAAAGCGGCAACCAAGGCTCCAATGAGGATAATCAGCAGCAATAGCAGCAAATTACCTAGCAACGGTGAATAGGACAATTGCCAATAGAGGCGTGATAGGGAATCAATTAGCCATAGAGCTAGCCCCAAAATGACGATTAGACCGACAATCAGCGTTACTATGCGTGACAGAGGCATGACTAGGAAAGATTAGTAAGTATTCAGTAGGCAGATGCTCTAATCTTAATAGTTTCAGCACTTTTTACCAGAGTAGTAAGAAGCAGCTTTTGAGGTTCCGAAGGTAGAACTATTAAAAAATTGCAACAATGTCAGAATACAACTATGTACATCCGTATATCCAGCAATATTTTAGAATGCAGACTATTAGCAAAAAGTCAACAAAAAAATCTTGGGCTGGGGCGATCGTAGAACCAGCAAAAGAATTTCCTCTTACCCAACTATCAATTATTTCTGGCAAAATTCCAGATGGCTTGCGTGGCACACTTTACCGCAATGGCCCCGGACGGCTAGAACGTGGCGGCGCTCGCGTGGGACACTGGTTTGATGGAGATGGGGCAATTCTCGGCGTTCATTTCACAGATGCAGGAGTTACTGGAGTCTATCGCTATGTGCAAACAGCAGAATATCAAGCTGAAACTCAAGCGGATAGGTTTCTTTATGGTGTCTATGGGATGCATACACCAGGCCCCATCTGGAAGCGCTGGGGTCAACAGGTTAAGAATGCAGCGAATACCTCAGTGTTGGCTTTACCTGATAAATTGTTGGCTTTATGGGAAGCAACCAATCCTTGTGCCCTTGATTTGCAAACTTTAGAAACCAAGGGATTGGATGATTTAGGTGCTTTGGACAACGGATTACCTTATTCTGCTCATTACAAGCGCGATTCCCAAACAGGCGAAATTTTTAACTTTGGAATCAGTATCGGCAGTTCTGTACAACTGAATCTCTACAAAAGCGATGCGACTGGCAAAATTATCCAAAAAACTGCTTTTAAGCTAGATCGTTACTCTATAATCCATGATTTTGTTTTAACTCAAAAGTATCTGGTGTTTTTCATGCCACCGATGCGGATGAAAATGCTGTCAATGATGCTAGGTGTGACTACCTTTAGTGAATCTCTGTTGTGGGAACCTCAGCTAGGAACCCAGGTGTTAATCTTTGACCGAGAAAATTTATCTTTAGTTAGTCGTGGCGAAACCGATCCTTGGTTTAATTGGCATTTTGGCAATGGCTATGAAGATCAAGACGGTTCCGTGATTCTGGATGTGGTGCGATATTCAGATTTTCAACAAACTAATGAGTATCTCAGAGAATTTGCAAGTGGTGAGACGCACACAGTAACTAAAGGAACATTATGGCAAGTGCGCCTCAATCCTAAAACTGGCAAAGTCACAGCAATACAGGAAGTTGTCAATCGCAAGTGTGAATTTCCTGTGGTGCAGCGATCTCTCGTTGGGCAACCTTGGCGCTATACTTATGTATCATTAATGCCCCAAAGAGGGGATACAGACAAAGAATGGTTCGGTGCGATCGCTCGCTTCGACTACAAAACCGAAACCCTCACCGAAGCAGACTTAGGAGAAAACCGCTATCCTTCAGAACCCATTCACGCCCAAGATGCCTACAACCCTGAGCAAGGCTGGGTACTAACCGTTGTATACGATGGTAATTCTCATAGTAGTGAAGTTTGGGTATTTGATAGCGATCGCCTGGATGCAGAACCCGTTTGCAAACTAGGATTACCTAGCGTCATTCCTCACAGTTTCCACGGTACTTGGAACCCAAGTTAAGAATCGACTGGGGAAATGAGGGAGCCAGGAAGAAGATTTTCCCCTCTGCTCCCCGTACCCCGCCTCTCTACCTCTTTCCAATGCTCAATGCCCTCTAAATCTTTGATAATTGCTAAGTGTAAAAACGTAGTATCCTACATATTGGTATCTAAAAAGAAGTCCAAAATCATGAGGAGAAACCCCATAGCATTACTACTTAGCGGAGTGATTGTCAGTTTTGGACTGTCATCATTGTTAGCTCAAGCACAACAACAGGTTTCTGATGCCCAAATTGCGGCGATGGTAGAGGCGTTGCGACTAGCTGCACCAAAAACCGGCACTGCAAATGATGGACTTTATAGTGAATGGCAAGTTAAACCAGAAACTCTCAAAGGCTGGTCAAAATCTTGTCTTAAAAAAGAACTAACACCAACGCAGTTTGAAAACAGTCCTACAACGGCACGCAAAGTTGTATCTTGCATCACACGCCGGGAGTTAAATAAGCAGTTTATCGCTACCAATAATAATGAAACTGCCGCTGTGCGTGGTGTTGGCTGTTGGTGGATGACTGGCAACTACACAGGTTGCAATAGCGGATTTACTGCTACATATCTTCAAAAGGTTGTCGGTTTTTACCAGCAGCAGCGCTCAAAACCAGCAACTACTCCATAGACATCACTAAATTAATTGCCCCGCGCAATTAAGGAAAACAACTTCTACGCATCTACGTTGACTTTAATAACAGAGTTTTAGCCTTAACCCAAGGGGATTGAGTTATATCTCACAAAGGATTGTTTGAACTTTGCCAATGCTGTTAGAATGCATCGATGTCAAAAAAGCAACATTTCTTAAACAAAAAGCCCGGCTGGTCTTTGGATGAGCGAGATCCAAAGTTCATAGAATCTCTGATGCCCGTGTTTGGCTTTTTCTATCACCACTATTTTCGAGTTCAAACTAGTGGCTGGGATAATATTCCCCCCCAAGAAAAAGTTCTATTTGTCGGTTCGCACAATGGGGGACTTGCAGCACCCGATATGGCAATGGTGATGTATGACTGGTTCCGACGATTTGGTGTAGAGCAACCCGTTTTTGGTCTGATGCATCCCAAGGCTTGGCAGGTTAGCACGCCACTAGCGCAACTGGCCGCCAAGGCTGGAGCAATCATCGCCCATCCGAAAATGGCTTATACTGCCTTACACTCTGGAGCTAGTGTACTAGTTTATCCCGGTGGAGCCGAAGATGTATTCCGACCGTTTTATTTACGTAACAAAATCTATTTTGCGGGACGGCAAGGATTTATCAAATTAGCATTACGGGAAAATGTGCCGATTGTGCCTGTGATTTCCTGGGGCGCTCACGATACACTGATTGTAATTGCTGACTGCTACAAAGTTGTGCGGCAACTCCACCAGTGGGGGATGCCTTGGCTGTTAGGGATTGACCCAGAAGTTTTTCCGATCTATCTTGGACTACCTTGGGGATTAGCAATTGGCCCGCTGCCCAATATTCCCTTACCAGTGCCCATGTACACACATGTTTGTCCACCAATTGTATTTAAACGCTACGGCCCTGAAGCAGCTAGCGATCGCTATTATGTCAATGAATGTTATGAATTAGTTGTTAGTCAGATGCAGCAAGAGTTAGACCGCCTAGTGGAGCTAACTGCTAATGCCAATTCTCTTTGAGTAGTTATCAGTTAGAGAACTCATAACTGTTTTCCTAACCACCGCTAACTGGTGGAATCAGCACGACTTCATCCCCATCTTGTAGTAGTGTATCTGGTTCGACAAATATCAGATTAATCCCAAACCGAGTTATATCACGCCATTGGGAGAGTTCAGGGTGTTCAACGATGAGGCGATCGCACACTGCTTTAACTGGCATACTATTAGGAAATTCCAGCACTAACTCTGAAACCCTAAAGGCTTCTTGATAAGCAGCAAACAACTTGACGGTAACAGTGATTGCAGATTTAGACATAGAACATACTTTGGCAGTACGAGCAAGTTTTTCAATACTCGACAAGCACCCTGAACTCTTGGAGAACTCCACAAGATAAATGTTCCAAAACTCGTCATTGCGAGCGAAGCGAAGCAATCGCAGGGGTTGGGATTGCTTCGCTTCGCTCGCAATGACAACTGGGCATTTTTTTACTTGGAGTACTCTTGGGGTTTATTATACATTACTAACTGCATAATTTCATATCATGTGCAGTTCAGTCCGGCTTGAGCCAGAATTAACCCACGCGCAACGGCGTGGGATTGAAGCAAGACCGACAATTAATTGTTCCCCTTGTCCTCTTCCATGACTATTCAGCATTAAGGATTTTTGGTACTTTGAAAAATTCGCCTTCCTGTTCAGGCGCACCATTGAGAATACTTTGTCTGTCAGGATAGGGTTGCAATTCATCCTCTCGTGTGATATTGCTGACATCAATTGCCCTTGTTGTTGGGGCCACATTAGTGACATCAAGTTCATTCAGTTGTTCAATATAGTCCAGAATACTTCCCAACTGAGTAGTGAATTGTTCTTCTTCTTGTGGAGTCAATTCTAAACGAGCAAGATTAGCTACCTTGTGAACTTGTTCTTGGTCAATCATATTTTTTAGTGGGGAGTAGGGAGTGGAGAGTTAGGAGTGGATGATTTATAATTCCTAACTCATCACTTTTAGAAGAATACGTCAATTTGCGATCGCCCGGTGGTTTTCAGCCAGTTTTGGGCTTCGATGTAGTTATTGGGAGCCATGCGAATAGCACGAATCCAATAGTCTGCGGCTTGGTCAAAAAGTGCTTCGCCAGCCTCGTTATCTCCAGCTTCTTTTTCCTTTTCGCCTTGGTAGTGATAAATCACGGCGATATTGTTCAAAGCTTGGGGTAGGCGTGGGTTTAACTCAATTGCCTTGTGATATAGTTCTAAAGCCTTTTCGTGGTCGCCATTGCTGGCATAGATTAGCCCCATATTGTAGAAAATATAGCCGCGATCGTTGGTATCTTCCTCTAGTGTTAGAGCTTCTTCATAGTATTCCAATGCCTCAGCATATTCCCCTTCCGCTTGGGCCGACATACCATCTCGATAATAAACAAACGCTTCTTTAGCTTTTTTGTTGGTTGGCAGGATCTTCAGAATGATATCCGCCATCACTGTAAAGGATTTGTCAACAAAATTATCGTTTTTTTGTGTTCTTGGCATATTTGTCTCTGGGTATTGCGTATTTGGGGCATTGGGCGTTGGGCATTGGGCATTGGTTATTCTCCTTGTCCCCTTGTCCCCCTTGTCTCCCCAATTCCATAGTTCACTCAATAGCTAATTTAACTGATTTGCGGGGGCATTCTCCTGACTGAGGGGTACGATACATTCTGAATTATTATGCCGAGAATTGTTTACCAAGGTGCTAACTGGATATGCAGTCATTGCTGGTGCTGGATAGGGACGCAATAGCTGCTGTAGGGTTTGGGGCGTTTGCACTTGGGAATCTAGCCATAAATCGTAATCTTGTGGCTCCAGAATCACTGGCATCCGCTCATGAATGGGTTGGAGTAATTCGTTAGCTGCCGTTGTCAAAATTGTACAAGAGATTATTTCTTCATTAGCAGGAGTTTTCCATCTCTCCCACAAACCGGCAAAGCCGAAGGGTTGCCCATCTTGGAGACGAAAATAAAATGGCTGCTTCTTACCTTGTTGGCGTTGCCACTCATAAAAGCCATCAGCTAGCACTAAACAGCGTCTATGCTTAAAAGCTGAACGAAAAGAGGGTTTTTCGGCAACAGTTTCGGCTCTCGCGTTAATCAGCTTTGCCCCGATTCCCGCATCTTTCGCCCATGACGGAATTAACCCCCAATACAACTGCTTAAATTCCCGCTTTTCGCTTTCGGGATTTTGTAACACTGTTGCCACCATTTGCGTAGGTGCGATGTTATATTCAGCGGCTAAATCTGGAACTGACTCCACATGGAAAACTTGAGATAATCCTGCTGCCGACTGGTTTAGCGTAAATCTTCCACACATACTTTTATTCTCGACCACTAACTAAATTAAACATCTCAATCTAGAAATAAATAATACTTTTTTTTATTTTCTCAGATAATTTTATGTAGTACGTTCAGATGCTAAATACAAAAAAAATATCCGGTTTTGGGAAAATCTTTTGGTAAGATATTGTATTTTGAACCTTCAATTATCAGCATTTTCCTAACTGTATTTTAACATGGAACTACTGCGCCTGTACGATTTTTTACCTTCTGGCAATGGTTATAAGATACGTCTTTTATTGACACAACTAGGTATGCCTTTTGAGAGGATAGAGCTTAATATCTTGAAAGGTGATACTCGCACACCAGAATTTTTAAGTAAAAATCCCAATGGGAAGATACCTGTTTTAGAAATCGAGCCAGGGAAATATTTGGCAGAATCAAATGCCATATTGGTGTATCTAAGTGAAGGCACAGAATTTTTACCTTATGACCGCTTTTTAAGAGCGCAAGTGCTGCAATGGTTATGTTTTGAACAATATAGTCATGAGCCTTTTATTGCTACATCAAGATTTTGGATTTCTATTTTAGGTAAAACTGAAGAATATAGTGAAGCTATCAAGCAAAAACGTGAACCAGGTTATACAGCACTTAACTTGATGGACAAACATTTAACTTCTCACACTTTTTTTGTAGGAGAGCGCTACACAATTGCTGATATTGCCTTATTCGCTTACACTCATGTAGCTGATGAAGGCGGTTTTGATTTGACACAATTTCCTGCTATCCAAGCTTGGATAGAAAGAGTCAAAGCTCAACCAAGATATATCAGTATTACACAAGCATAAAAATTCGGTTTTGCGAGTTGCTGTCTTTCGTTTCTTGGCTCTAGTAGAGAATTTACTGGGTGAGATGTAGCCTCACATTCAGGAAGAGGTAAAGTCTTCAAAAAAGGTGTTATTAAGCAGCAGTTAGATATCTGTATCAATTTCTATCAGCTTTTGCCGAGAAGACAAACCTGACTTAATTCTGATATGAGATTTAGGTATATCAAATTTATCTGCTAGTAGTTTAATTAACTCTTCATTAGCCTTACCATCAACTGGGGGCGATTTTAAATACACAGTTAGACTACCATCAGGTTGTTCTTCAATCTTTTGCTGTTTTGAATTAGGCTTAACCTTGATTCTTTTTTGCATAACCTATCTTGTATAATTGTCGCAGCCACAACCAACCTAAAACAGAACCCAGTAAATAATGAGGAAAATCCCACCAAACAAAGGTTGTACCAAGTAACAATTTACCTATCAAGGTGGCGCGGATTTTTTCTAATAGTGGCGGATGCCAAAGTTGCAAGAATTCTAGTATACAAGTGATGACAAAAACCCATATAGGAATTTGGATTACAGCCGCTCGACTTCTGAAAAACCAAAATGCGAACAGACACCAAAATATTTCGTAAAAGACAGCTGCTCCGTAGTCGTTAAACCAATGATAGGCAGGCCCATTATAATACTTAAACAAAAAGCCCATCGGTATAACGATGAGTATAGAAATAATAATAAATATTGTTTGGTTACGATGTCGAAGCATTTTCTATAGGCTAGAGACTAAGCAAAATTTTAACAGCCCGAACGACTAGAAGTCTCGACTATACAAATTTTAGGTATACCTTTACTCCTACCCCTCTTCTGTCACTATCCGAGATAAGCAAGTAGTTCAGGAGCTAAATCATCCAGAAGCACAAACAGTAGTTATTTCCCAGTAAGTTATGACTCTTTTTTTACCATAAATTATTTCCCTAATATATCTTGTCTCTGATTAGGGAATTGCTAAATGTTTTCTCAAATTTACATCACTTATTTAGAGACGTAGCACTGCTACGTCTCTACAAGGATTTTGGTATTATGCAAAATCATTTTCATACATGGAATCAGCAACGCCCTTGGAGACGCACTCGCGTTCGCGTCTACATGAATTGCCCTTATTCCTTGCAGTATAGTATTATACCTCAAGGGGTGTGGGAGGTGTGGGAGGATGGGAAAGAAGTCTTACCCTCCCCCACACTCCTCTTCCCCTGAAGCCTACACTATGCGTGAGAAATCTGGGTTACGGGTGTACCTTACTAGGTTGGGAAATGCTATATAAAGCTGAAATGGTATTAGAGGGTTAGGTTTTTCGTCGGCTTTTCCAATAATGGCTGATTTTTACTTTCCTTAAATAATACTATTACATTAATTTATCATCATCTTTCGTGTTATTTTTACATAGTAATAATGTAAATCCAGTTAATACAAATAATCCTGGTAATGTATTAGGTTCATTTAGTATTGTTGGTTCTAACGCTTGTGTTACATCAATGTCAAAAGATGGGGTGGAGTTACTAAAAGTAAATCCATTTGAAACAGTTATACTTTCTCTAAGACTTACAATACTAGTAGGTGTACTCTTAACAATCTCAACTATAGAGTTTGTTTCTGCAAAGTAGTTGTTTAGACCCAGCACTGCACTAAAAATGTTATAATTATTACTTGTAAGTAGTGTAAGGGAAACAGCTGATTGTACGTTATCAGATATACCTTCATTACCTGATAATGGTGAATTAGAATCTGGATTATCACCAATTAGTGATGTGGCTGATATGGGTGTATTAGACACTGAGAATGTAATGGCAACTAAGGCTATAGTAGCTAAACCTTTAAACAATAGGTTTTTTAGTATTGGAGTACTAGAGTGTTCTATACTATGCACTTGATTGATAACTAAGTAATTCTACATAAGTAGATTACCACAGCTATATTCTTTAATCAAAGTAAAATACCATTCTTTACCAGGTATTTACATACTCTTTACTTTAATCATTCATCTGTCTTTAGAAAGATTTTTATTTTGAACTTATATACATTTGACATATTAATGACATAACACTGACATAGATATAAATAAAATCTTAAAAAAAAAAGAACTGTTAGTTAATGAATTAATCTAATTGAGTTCATCACAATTAAGTCAAACAATTAAGACTTAAATCTCAAAATGCTCTCAGTAGTTAACGAAAGTGAACTAGGCTATTTGGGAAAGTGTTTTAACCCTTCCCTTTACTTTTAATATGCACCCCAACCCGAAAAAGCATATTTTGGGGTTGCCAAACCAGTAGGGCGATCGCAGTTTTTCAGTTTTTCAAATTAACTTTGATCTCTCACTATCGGTGAACAGCAGAAAAATGGTTGCAGACTTATATCTAATGTCAAATTTTATACAATTTTAAACAATTGGAGTAATCGGAATGTCTACATTTACCGTCACTAATACGAATAACAGTGGTACAGGATCGCTGCGGCAGGCAATTCTAGATGCCAATGCTCTTTCAGGAAAAGACATTATCAATTTTGGTGGACTGTTTACAGATGGGCTGGCTCATAAGATCAATCTAACTGGTAGTGGTCTGAGTATCACAGATAACCTAACCATTGAAGGTACAAATCCGAGCAAACTAACTATTAAGGATGATAGTGCTTCTCGTGTTTTTGACATTGCCAGTGGTGTAACAGCTGCAATCAACGGGCTGACTATTACCAATAGCTACAAAGGCTCAGAAGGCGGTGCCATCTCCAATGAAGGTGTCCTTACCTTGAGCAATAGCACTATCACTGGTAATACAGCATACATCGGTGGTGGTATTTACAATCAAGGCAACCTAACTGTGAACTACAGCACTATCACTGACAACACAGCGCTTTTTGATGGCGGTGGCATTGATAGCAGCAACGATCGCAGCATCGTAATTGTGAACCACAGCACCATTAGTGGGAACAAAGCACTTTATGGAGGCGGCATCTACATTGACATTGCGGAGGGCATCCAAACTTTATCAGTGAGTAACAGCAGTATTAGTAACAACTCAGCAAATTTCAGTGGTGGAGGTATCTTTATTGGCGGCGATGACATCGATGACACCAGTAGTGGGGGCATTACTACAAGTGTGAGTAATAGTATCATTAGTCGCAACTCAGCACTCGAAGGCTCCGGCGGTGGGATCTATGATGGTGCAAGTGGCGGCGGGATCTATAATACTACTGGCGCTATCAGCTATATTGTCGGTTTCCTTAGCACTATAACTGTAACGAACAGCATAATTAGTGGCAATACCGCGGGGGCAGATGGCGGTGGCATCTTTAATCATGCCGAAGAACAGTCTTATTTTTATAGTTCTAATTCCAGTTCTAGTACTATAACTTTAACGAACAGCATTATTAGTGGCAATACGGCGAGGGCAGATGGCGGTGGCATCTTTAATTTGGGTATTATAAGTGTAACTAACAGCACCATCAGTGGGAATAAAGCACTTACTGCTGGCGGTGGCGGGATCTATAACGGAGGCTTTACCTACCCCGGCTATAAATCACCTGATAGTGTAGCTTATGGCAACCTAACGGTGACTAAAAGTGCTATTAATGACAATTCTGGATCTACTGGAGGCGGCATCTACAATAAGGGTAGCCTATTAGTAAGTTACAGCAATATCAGTGATAACTATGCCAGAGACTACGGTGGCGGCATCTACAATTCTAGCTTTAACGAGTTTGGGATGTACAATACATTAGGTATCGTTACGGTGACTCATAGCAGCATTAGTGGCAATACGGCACTTACTGCCGGCGGTGGCATCTACAATGATCTTTACAAAGACTTTGGAAAGATTGTGCCATTTATTGGTACTGTTACTTATACATATAATGGCTTAAGTACCGTTAAGGTATTTAATAGCGTTATTAGTGCTAATCAGGCGCACTTTGGCGGTGGTATTTACAATAATGCCAGCTTAACAGTGGGCAACAGCATTATCAGGCACAATAAAGCTTTCGGAATCGAACTTAGTTCCGGTGGAGAAGAGTCTGGTACGGGTGGCGGTATTTACAACTCTAACTCTAGCTATGCCTTGGCTACAGTAGACTACAGCCTCATTGTTTGTAATTTTGATACACCCAAAGAGGATTCAACTAGACTTATCAAGCTTGATAATCTCGTAGGTAAATTCATCACTAAAGGGTCATTAGTGAGAGTTTAGAACAATATTATTTTGGGAATATCCCAATTTTGTAAATTTACTAAAATCGTTACTTGTCATTGCGAATGAAGTGTACCACTACGAGGAGCTTGCTACGCGGTAGCGTCTCCAATAGTTGCACAATAAAGCGATCGCAAACTACAGATGTTGCGATCGCTTTGCTTCACTGCGTTCCGCTCGCAATGACAAATTACGTTTTTACACATTTGGGATGCTCCCATTATTTTACCTATGTGACTACGGCTATATTTATTCTTCGTTAATTGATTTAGATAAAGTCTATCTTAGAAAAAATTGATTTGGGTAGCATTCCATGTACACCTTTTTGGGGACTGTTTACAACTTGGGTAATGTGAAAATTTACAGCTAAACTACATAATATATAAGCATCTTCCGGCGACAAATTTACAAAGCGTTCCAGAAAATTAATCATGTTTTTTAAAGCCAGTTCTAAGGCTTCATCTAAGGTTTGAGCAAAGCCCATTGTGATGATATGAGTTGGAGTTTCGGCAATTGGTGTTGTTAGTTGTAAATCCTTGCGAAGTTTCAGCGTGATTCTACCGTTCATGGAAGTTTCAATGGCGGTGACATTTACTTCGCCGTCTCCTTGTGCCGAATGTCCATCACCAATGGAAAATAATCCACCTGGCACGAAAATCGGCAAAAATAAACGAGAACCAGCTTGCAGTTCTCGATTGTCGATATTACCACCGTAAGAACCTGGTGGGATAGAAGTTCGAGAGGTTTCTGGAGTAGCGACACCAAGAATTCCAAAAAACGGTTTGAGGGGAATTTTTATGCCAGCACCTACTGGAAATTCGGCGATATTGTTTACCAAATCTAGAGGGATGAATCTCAAAGCAGGCTGAGGAAACTGATGTGGTAAAGCTCCCCAACCTGCACGAATGGCATTGAAGCCGACAGGTAAACGAGGTGCGATCGCATCTAATTGTACTTCTAAAACATCCCCTGGTTCGGCATCGCGCACATAAATCGGCCCTGTGAGTAAATGCGGCCCTCCAGCAATTTTTCGTTCCGGGAGAAGATTTTGGCAGATGTCGATAAATTCTGGTGTGAGAAACTCAGGTGGTGCTTTGTCGTAAACGTAGTAACCACTATAAGTTTCTACGTCAACTGTATCGCCAGAGTCAATAATCAGTGCTGGTTTTAGCAGATTAGAAAAACCACCTAAATGCACAGTTTCTTTTGAGGCTTTTAAAATGTAATGAGTCACGTCGCTTCGCTCCGAATTAAAAATTAAAAATTAATAATCCCCATAAATAAATTTAGTTGCTCTGTAAACGGACTTCGTATTTAGTACTTATAGCTTCCATGCCCGCCCGGAAATAAATTTTCGGGTTAATAGCTAAAGTCTACTGAAGTAGACTGGAGATTTATGGCGATATTTAGTCATCTTCAGATGACTTTATCTATGAGACGGGAATTGAAATTCCCGGCGGACAAGCGGTTTCGTGTTAAGTTGACACCAATGAGCATTGCTGTGCCCTTACGAAAGATATGATTTTTAACTTTAATTTATATTTGATATTTCTTGTCAATACGTAAGTCCTATTATTAGCCCTTTCAAGGTGTGTTATTTTGCAGCTTTTTCTGCTTTAGAATCTTAGCAGTTGAGACATGGGGCTTGTTCTTGAAGTAAGTTAGTTTTAGTTGAGCAATCTTTGGAGCTCGCGGATGACGGCGAAAATTTCTCAATTTGACAAGACCTGCCAGATGTTTGAGAGTTTGTGATCATTCTGTGAAGGTCATGTTTTGAAAAACACACCACTCATCAGGGGGAATGGCAATCATCATCCCTCTGTAAGCCCCATGACGATTAGGTTGCTTCAAGCAGACCTTGACGCGGCGTGCCTTTAACAGTTGACTAATATCACGTAGCACTTTCAGACGGTATTCGCTGCTAGCGATCGCATTCCCATCAATAATTTTTACTCGATAACCTGGTAGCAAATCAGGCATTGTAGCATTGAGGTGTCGAATCGTAGCTTCCATTTGACCAGCAACCTCTCTGACTAGTAGTCTGCCAACCCAAAAATGCGCTTGTGAGTACTGGGGAAAGGGGAAAGGGAAAGGGGTAAGGGATTTGAAACCTTTCCCCCCCGCCCCTTATCCCCAGAGGGGACCCCACCTTCCCCCTTTCCCTTTACCCCGCCAAGTCACGAAAGCGAACTACTAGCTCCCCACTGCTACTCGCTTCGATGCCGTTGATTTTGTTGTAAGTAGACCGAGGTAACTGAAACACCTATTTCTTCAATTGATGCTTGGTGTGCTGCGTGTACTCATGGATGGACTCCGCAGACCACAAGGCTCATCAAATTAACTACTCTGGAGAATAATAGCTCACGAGTCTACTGGATTTTGGCACTACGTTCAAATAATTCATCAAGGATTTGAGGACATAATGCTTTCTCTAAAAGTCCACGAACCATCACCGATACTGGACTCTCTTTTACAAAACGCTCAAACACCTGCCCTAGCAACATTTTTTTCTCCACCCAACAAATTTGCACCTCTTTTTACCAAACTACAAATTAGTTCATCACACAACACCTTAAAAGGGCTAGATTCTATCCCAAAATAATACCTAAAAACAGACACCTTGAAAGGGCTGGTCTTACTAGCTTGAAAGTGGAGAATACTTGACAGAGCAAAGGAGAAGGAATCTTTATGTCCTCTATGTGGGTTATTGCTTGTGGATGTTTAGCTTGAAAATAGACTAAATAACCAGATAATAACTAGATACCGAATATTTACTTAGATGTCTATATCTTAATCAATATCTTTTTGTAATCTTCATATTATTTCCTGTTCTAGCCTAAACTGTTCAATGTCAAAAAGTCACAAAAAACCTTTCCATATCATTATTGATAACCTCCGCTCAAGTGACAACTTGTTTTGTGATGAGATTAATTTTTTGGCAATAATTTTGAAGCTAGCAGTCTGCCAACCCAAAAATGCGCTTGTGAGGACTGGGGAAAGGGGAAAGGGAAAAGGGTAAGAGATTTAAACCCTTTCCCCCCGCCCCTTATCCCCAGAGGCAGGGTGGTTTCATACAAAGAAAGAAAAAACTCTATCGAGTTGGTTGGAGAGTGCGCGTTGTGCTTGAGGAATAGTTCGGAAACCGAGTTTGCGTGCGATCGTAATAAAAAAGTTGTGTAAGATAGACCAATTCACAGGGGCATTGCCACCACGCCGTAGTGGAAAGTCTTCTTTGAATGTCACATCTCTTACCCAATGAAGTCGATTTTCGATTCCCCAATGCCCTTGAATGTCGGCAAGTAACTGTTGAGCTTCGAGATATTGACTACAGATATAGAATTGACGCTCGTAAAATGGCCGACCATTGCGCTCACCCTGACGCTCGACAACAATAAAAGTTTTGAGTCCAGACCATTTTTTTTGAATTTGTTCGGGGGCAGCAAAAACCTTGCACTGACGTTGAACTAGCCGAGAATGAACATTCTCTACAGTTGTGGCACTGCTAAGTGGAACATCTTGTTGTAACTCGGTTTGAGCCATTTTGTAGAGTGTCGGTTGATTTTCTTTTAATCCAATCAGGTAGTCATTGCCACTATTGACAATCAGTGATACAGTTTTTTTTGGCAGTGTAGAGCATCAAGTGTAAAAACGACTTGTTGACCACAAAACTCGAAGATTAATTGTTTTACGATCGCTACTTCACTAATTTTTTTGTTGGACATTGGTTGCATCCTGAGTACAATACCTCGTTCATGACTATAAACCGATACTGTACTGATAAAGTTTTGGTAGGACTGACTGTAATCTGTGACTGTGCAACGAATGCCTTTTCCGTCAATTGCCAATCTTTCTCCTGGCATCGGTGGAACAAAAACTAACGCCCAATTATTAAATAAGTCGGTGAATGGCTGAAAATCTACTGTTTTGAGTACTCGTCGGAACGTTGAATAGGATGGAAACTTCATTGTTTCATCTAGGTTTAACAGCTCAATTAAGCTCCGTCTGTGTACTTTGGTAAAATCTTCCAGTGGCCGGTAGCCCCAATACCCAGTCATTGCTCCGAGCAATATGAGCAATAATACCAACCATAATTCATGCCTTCGTCCTCGGATGTGTCTATAGTCTGGGACTTGCTGCAATTGTTCGACGAGATTCATACTTGTTAGTTATCCATTTTTCTCCACCCTCTATAAATCATTATTATTTTTCTCTCGTTGTATGAAACCACCCTGCCCTCTGGGGATAAGGGGCGGGGGGAAAGGTTTCAAATCCCTTACCCCTTTCCCTTTCCCCTTTCCCCAGTACTCACAAGCGCATTTTTGGGTTGGCAGACTATTAGTCAGAGAGGTTGCTGGTCAAATGGAAGCTACGATTCGACACCTCAATGCTACAATGCCTGATTTGCTACCAGGTTATCGAGTAAAAATTATTGATGGGAATGCGATCGCTAGCAGCGAACACCGTCTGAAAGTGCTACGTGATATTAGTCAACTGTTAAAGGCACGCCGCGTCAAGGTCTGCTTGAAGCAACCTAATCGTCATGGGGCTTACAGAGGGATGATGATTGCCATTCCCCCTGATGAGTGGTGTGTTTTTCAAAACATGACCTTCACAGAATGATCACAAACTCTCAAACATCTGGCAGGTCTTGTCAAATTGAGAAATTTTCGCCGTCATCCGCGAGTTCCAAAGATTGCTCAACCAAAACGAACTTACTTCAATAACAAGCCCCATGTCTCAACTGCTAAGATTCTAAACCAGAAAAAGCTGCAAAATAACACACCTTGAAAGGGCTAATAATAGGACTTATATATTGACAAATTAACTCAATTATGGTGATTGTGGTTTCTAGGCATTCAAGTTGATTTTTATACTCTTTTTCAGCGATGTATACGGCTTTTACTACCCTAAGCTACTGAAGAAGTATGATTGAAATAATCCTGAAGCTAGTTGTTTTTGTAAATATCCACACTCATCAATTTGTACAGTGCTTAAGACTTAGATAGTTCCAGATAGTTAGATAAGTGCTAGGTAAAAGCCAAATCAAAGTGGGAATTTTCAAAGAAAAACTCGTAACCCTTAATGGTGACACGAAAGAATTTTGAAACTTCAACACTAGGCGAATTTTTGTGCGCTTAAACAGCACTAACTGCAACTTGAGAACTTAATTCACTCAAAAAATCGATTTAGGTAGGAAAAAGTTATGGCAAATATCATTGGAACCAACGGGAATGATACCCTAGTGGGCACTAACGGCGCAGATACGATTAATGGTAACGATACTATCCCACAAACTAATGACAACAACGATAGTCTGACTGGTGGCGGTGGCAAGGATAAATTTGTCTACAACATAGACTCTGACTACGGTTATAGCAACACCTATACTATTACCGATTTCGGTGGCGTAGGTAAAGGCGTAACTCCCTCAGCAGCAGTCATTGCCGAAGTGGATACTATCCAATTTCAAGGCTATTATTTTACTGCCAGAAATCTGCTGCTTACTCAGAATGGCAGCAATCTGGAAATCACCTTTGAAAATTTGCCTATTACAAAAGTCATTCTTCAAAACTTCAAATTAGAAAACCTGGATAATCTGCCAGCAACTTCTTCACGACCTGCTATTGGCAATATCCTGTTTGATGGACAAACCAGCATCACCGACAGTTTTGATGTGTTTAATGCTAACTCCACTCAAACTAACCTGTTCAATAAGAACACAGTGACATTCCTGAATGACCTCGACAACAACATTACAGGTTTCGACAACTCAGATGATGTGGTCAATGGTCAAGGGGGTAATGACAAAATCGATGGCAAGAGTGGTAACGACCTGCTACGCGGTGGTATAGGCAATGATACTCTCATTGGTGGTGAAGGGGATGACTCCCTTTTTGGTGGTGAAGGCAATGACTCCCTTCTTGGTGGTGGAGGGGATGACTCCCTTCTTGGTGGTACAGGCGATGACATCCTTCTTGGTGGTACGGGTAATGATACCCTTTTTGGTGGTAGGGAAAATGACACCCTTCTGGGTGGTACTGGTGACGATCGCTTGACTGTTGGTTCTTCAAATCTTGATACTTTAGGAGGCGATCAGCTGCTCTCTGGGGAAGATGGTAACGATACTCTCTCTGCTTCAGGCTACGAAAGCCGCTACGAGGATACCTATTACACCTCTGGCAATAATACCCTCAACGGTGGTGCTGGTGACGATTACTTGATTGTTAAATTTTCAAAAGGCAATAACTTGCTGAATGGTGGTGACGGCAACGATACGTTCTCCGAGTCCACCACTGTCAATGGTACGTTCTCCAAGTACAACACTGGCAATGATACGGTAGATGGAGGTCAAGGTGATGATTTGTTGTCTTATAACTCCGATGCTATCAGGGGAATGACTTCGACTTTCAATCCTACTACTAACGTTGGCTCAATTACCATAGACACAAATCAGTTTAGCTACAAGAATATCGAACGATTAAATATCACCGGTACATACTACGATGACGATATTGTGGGTACCAATGGCAACGATACGCTCAACCCAGGCAGTAGTGGGAATGATACGATAGATGGGGGCGCAGGTGACGACTTGTTGTCCTACTATAATTACAGTGGTGGTGGAACCACTTCATTCTTCGATGCTACCACTAATACTGGCTTAATTACGTCAGGCAGCAATCGCGTTAGCTACAAGAATATCGAACGATTAAATATCACAAGTGGATTCGGCGATGACAATATTGTAGGTAGTAATGGCAATGATACGCTCGACCCGGGCAAGGCTGGGAATGACACGATAGATGGGGGCGCAGGTGACGACTTGTTGTCCTATAGCTATAACTCCGGTGGTGCGGGAATCACTTCAACTTTCGATGCTACTACTAATACTGGCTTAATTACGGCAGGCACGAGATTAGTCAGTTACAAGAATATCGAACGATTAGATATCACGGGTACAGAGTACGATGACAATATTGTGGGGGGCAATGGCAATGATACCCTCGACCCTGGCAGGAGTGGCGATGATACGATCAATGGGGGAGCGGGTGACGATTTGTTGTCCTATCTCTACGATTTTGGCGACGGAATCACTTCAACTTTCGATGCTACTACTAATACTGGCTTAATTACGTCAGACAGGAATCGCGTTAGCTACAAGAATATCGAACGATTAGAGATCGCAGGAACAGAGTACGATGACAATATTGTGGGGAGCAATGGCAACGATAGAATAACAGGAAGCTATGCTTCTTTCGATGCCGGATTCACTGAATTTGATATTATTAGTGGCAATGACATAATCGACGGGGGCAATGGTGATGATTTGTTGATTGTCAATGACAGTGGTGATCTCCGTGGCTTCGGAATCACTTCGACATTAAATGCTATCACTAACGAAGGATCAATTACGGCTGGCACGAATCAGGTTAGCTACAAGAATATCGAACGATTAGATATCATCGGTACATACTACGATGACTTGATTGTAGGGGGCAATGGAAATGATACCCTCAATGGTGGTTTTGGCAATGATATCCTTATAGGTGGCAAAGGCAATGATAGCCTCAATGGAGGATCTGGAATTGATACCTTTGCTTTTAATAGTTTCAATGAAGGCATTGATAGACTTGATGACTTCAACACTACTAATGAACTGATTCGGGTGTCGATTGCTGGTTTTGGTGGCGGGTTATCACCAGGTTCACTTTCAGCTAATCAGTTTACGATTGGAGCATCTGCAACTACTAGCACTCAGCGATTTATTTACAACGATGTTACAGGTGCATTATTCTTTGACCAAGACGGCAGTGCGAGTTCCTTTACTCAGGTACAATTTGCACAATTATCTCCTGGCTCGTCACTAACCAAAAACAATTTTGTGGTTGTTTAACCATGATTAGCGGTCTATCACTCTAAGCAGAGAAAATAGAAAATGGTCGGATTGCGAGGTGTCTAAAATAGCAACTCGCATCCGAGTAATTAATGCAATTATAGCGATCGCACATGAAATTCTTTACCAGAGAAAGTTTGTAAATAATTTCCCCTAAATTACCTTGATGACATCGCATTCTTTAGTCCAGCAGCAAATACCGCTAAATACTAAGCTGCTTGAAGAGATAGGATCTATGTACAAAAGTAGAATTTAGGAGTAAACCTCTGTCTTTACAAGCTATTACCGTTCCCACAGCAACTTCTCAACCCCCCGTAGGCTTAATTGTCACCTTGCATGGTTGGGGTGCTAATGCTGAAGATGTAGCATCTTTGTTACCCTCGATCAACTTACCTGATTACCAGTTTGTATTACCCAATGCACCTTTTCCTTATGCCTATTCCCCAATAGGGAGGGCATGGTATGACCTACGGGTGGAAAATATGTATGAAGGATTGCCAGAAAGTCGGCAACTGTTAACAGATTTCTTGGAATCTCTAGAAAGTAGCACTGGCATACCTTTATCACGCACGATTTTAAGTGGATTTTCTCAAGGTGGAGCAATGACTTTGGATGTCGGCTCAAAATTACCTCTAGCAGGTTTAGTTGTGATGAGCGGATATTTACATCCTGACGCACTAACAGCAGCTAAAAATAAAATTCCGCCGACTTTAATCACTCACGGTAGATATGATGAAGTTGTTCCCCTGCAAGCTGCTTTGAAGGCACAGGAAACTCTCAAGTCTCTAGGAGTGGCAGTAGAATACCACGAATTTGATATGGGGCATGAAATACATTTACCAACGTTAGAAGTGCTACGAAATTTCGTTGTCAATACCATTGGCTAGTCAGGATTACGAATTTTTGATAAATTCTCGTACAAATTCTGACAATTTTCACGAAAATAATGGTCTCTAATGAGTAATATATATTGGGTGGCTGCGTTTAGCGCAACTTAACCCAAGCTGAAGGCGAGTGCTGCATAAGGGAGGGGCAAGCATTATGACAACTCTAAGCATTTCCCAAAAAGAAATTGCTGCCATGAGTGCGGCAGAAGTAGAAGAACTAGCTACACGTCTGGAACTGGATAATTATAGTAATGCTTTTGAGGGTTTAAATGATTGGCATCTATTGCGAGCGATCGCATTTCAGCGTCCAGAGTTAGTTGAACCCTATATCTACCTCTTAGACTTGGAACCCTACGATGAAGCGTAGCAATTTTGGATTTTAGATTTTAGATTTTAGATTGAGTCAACTGGCTACAATCAGAGATTATCAGGGTTAATGTATCACTTGCTTAATCTCAAAGTACCAATGCAATTTCCCTTAAATCCAAAATCCAAAATCCAAAATCCAAAATTGAACAGGGTTCTAATTGGTGTAGGTGGCGGTATCGCCGCCTACAAAATTTGTGAACTGGTTTCAACGCTGTTTAAAACTGGGGTGGAAGTCCGAGTCATCCTCACCCGTTCGGCACAAAAATTTATCACACCTCTGACTCTAGCCACCCTATCTCGTCATCCCGCCTACACAGATGATGATTTTTGGCAAGCAACTCACTCTCGTCCGCTGCATATTGAGTTGGGTGAATGGGCAGATGTCATGGTAATTGCCCCTTTAACAGCTAATACATTAGCCAAGTTAGCCTACGGGATGGCGGATAATTTACTCACAAATACCGTGCTGGCTTCTACTTGTCCCGTGCTGTTAGCACCTGCAATGAATACGGATATGTGGGAACAGCAATCGGTGCAGCGGAATTGGCAACAGCTATTGATCGATAGCCGGTATCATGGAATGGGTACAGCATCAGGATTATTAGCGTGCGATCGCATCGGTGCTGGTAGATTAGCAGAACCTCCAGAAATATTCGCTCATGTCCAATCGTTATTACACACTCAAGGCAAACGAGATTTAGCAGGTAAACGAGTCTTAATTAGCGCTGGGGGAACGCGAGAGTATCTTGACCCAGTGAGGTTTATTGGTAATCCTTCCACAGGTAAAATGGGATTAGCTTTAGCGCAAGCGGCACTTCACCGTGGCGCAAGTGTCACCTTGGTACATGGCCCAGCTAATTGGGATGTACCATTGGGAGTGCAAGCAATTCCTGTTGTTAGTGCAGACGAAATGCAGCAGGTGATGGTGGAATGTTTACCCAATGCTGATGTAATTGTGATGTCAGCAGCCGTGGCAGACGTGAAGCCACGAGATTATAGTACAGAAAAATTGCCCAAGCGATCGCTCCCCCAAGCTTTACCTTTGGAACCAGTACCGGATATAGTCGCCCAGTTAGCACAACATAAACAGCCGCATCAAATGTTAATTGGTTTTGCAGCACAAAATGGAGATATTATCAAGCCAGCGTTAGAAAAATTACAGAATAAAAAACTCGATGCGATCGTTGCCAATCCCATCGATCGACCTGATAGTGGTTTTGGTAGCGATAATAATCAAGCGATATTTTTAGATAGTCAAGGAAATCAGCTAGAAATTGCACCTTGTTCTAAATTAGAAATGGCCCATCAATTATTTGATTTCTTCAAGCCGCACACTCGTGACTTCCAGTCATGAGTTAGGCGCTCTATCTTAGGTGTCACTTTCTGTTAAAATTGAAAAGTATTCAGCAAATTTAAGAAATTGTCATCCATCCAAAAAGCATTTAAAGTTACTCTCATACCCACACACAATCAAGAAGTCTTAATCAACAAGACGATCGGTTGTGCCAGATATGTATATAACCGCTTTTTGGCACTAAGACAAGAGTTATATGCCACTGAACAGAGGACTTTAAACTACAACGCTTGCAGTCAGCAACTAACTGTACTAAAGAAAGAAATTGAATGGCTCAAAGAGGTAGATAAGTTTGCCCTCCAAAACTCGCTCAAGAATTTAGAGACAGCATACAAAAACTTTTTTGCTGACTTAAAGAAGTCCAAAGGCAAAAAAATGTAGGCTTTCCTAAATTTAAAAATAAGTATGGGTGCAAACAGTCTTACAAAACCAACTTGACCAACGGTAACATTCAGGTAATAGAAAATCGTTTAAAGCTTCCGAAACTAGGTTGGGTAAGGTTCCACAAATCCCTAAGCGTTGCGGTAGCGAGTCATCGAGCGTCAGACATTACTGGAAAGCTTGTCAACGTTACGATAACTCGGACTTCTTCTGGTAAATATGTTGCTAGTATCCTGTGTGAAACTGAGATAGAAAAATATCCTACTGTTACACAGAATATTGGATTGGATTTGGGAATTAAGTCCTATCTTGTTACAAGCGTTGGTGAAGTTGTAGATAACCCAAAATATTACAGAACTCAAAAAAGAAAGCTACGTAAGGCGCACAAAAAGCTATCCCGCAGTGTAAAAGGCAGCAGTAATAGAGTCAAAGCGAAAACCAAGCTAGCTCGCAATACTTCTCGGTTAAGGGGAAAAAGGGAAAAGGGAAAGAAAAAACCTTTAACCCAAACCCAGTAACCTTTACCCCAAACCCGATTCCGAGTTAAAAATGCAAAACCCGAGAAGTATTGAGCTAGCTCGTACCTACGAACGAATTACCAATCTTAGAGATGACTTTCTGCATAAACTGTCAACTCGTCTAATCAAAGAAAACAGCATTATCTGTATTGAGGATTTGCGAGTTGCCAATATGGTGAAAAACCACAAATTAGCATTGAGTATTTCAGATGCTAGCTGGTCAAAGTTTGTCGCCATGCTTGAGTATAAAGGTGTGTGGCATGACAGAATTGTGCAAAAAGTTGGTACATTTTATCCATCATCTCAGACTTGTAACTGTTGTGGTTTTGTAAACCCATTAGTTAAAGATTTAAATCTGCGCGAATGGAATTGTCCTGGTTGCAATAGTCACAATTTGAGAGATAAAAATGCTGCCCTCAACATACTGAGTCAGGGATTGAGATTACTAACCGCCGTCGGTACGCCGGAGGTTATAAAAAGCGCCTGTGGAGAACTCGTCAGTCCTGGAGCAATTCAGGCAGAGATCGTTGAAGCAGGAATCACGCGACTTCAAGTCGTGTGAGGTTCAATCACTTCTTCACCGATACAGCCAAACTCGCAGTAGTGAAAGCAGTTGCTCAGTATCTACAGGTTTGGTAATGTAGTCAGAAGCTCCAGCTTCGATGCATTTTTCCTTGTCGCCTGGCATGGCTTTGGCAGTTAAAGCAATGATTGGTAGTGAGCGAAACTGTTGTTGCTGGCGGATGGCGCGGGTGGTTTCATAACCATCCATTTCCGGCATCATGATATCCATCAAAACTATATTAATATCAGGATTTGTTTGCAGCTTCTCTATGCCATCTCTACCATTTTCGGCAAATAGGACTTGCATTTGATAGCTTTCTAAAAAGCTGGTCAGGGCAAAAATATTTCGCAGATCATCATCTACAATCAAAATTTTCCGATTAGCCAGCACCGGATCGTTTTGATGTAGTTGTTCTAGTATTTGCCGCTTTGGTGGGGGCAAATTTGCTTGCACTCGATGCAAGAATAGGGCAGTTTCATCTAACAATCGTTCTGGCGATCGCACATTTTTAATGATAATTGTCTCTGCTAGTCCCCGCAATTGGGTTTCTTCTTGTCGGCTGAGTTCTTTGCCTGTATATACAATGATTGGCAGTTTCAACAGCCTGGGTTCAAGCTTGATTTGTTCAATGAGGGCAAACCCGCTCATATCAGGCAGACCGAGATCCAGTACCATACAATCAAAGTGATGCGATCGCAAAATCGAGAGGGCTTCTGCTCCCGTACCTACTGCTGTACTCTGAACATCACCGTTACCAATCAGTTCGATAATACTTTGAGCTTGTACCGGGTCATCTTCGACGATCAGGAGATTTTTTACCTGACGCTCAATAAAGCCTTTAATGTCAGTCAATACCTGAGTTAGAGCTTCTGGAGACACAGGTTTTTGTAGATAGGTAATTGCTCCTAGATTTAATCCACGTTGCTGTCTTTCATCAACAGAAAGGATGTGTACTGGTATATGTCTGGTATCTGGTTTATGCTTCAGACGATCCAGCACCGTCCAGCCATCCATCTCTGGCATGTGGATATCTAGCATAATTGCATTGGGTTTAAACTGTTCTGCTAGTGCTAGACCTTGTTTACTATGTAAAGCAACAATAGTTTTAAAGCCCTGCTGACGCGCCATATCTAGTAAGATGCGGGCGAATTTATCGTCATCCTCAATAATTAGCAAGGTGCGATCGCCCGGTTGAATTATTTCCCGATCGTCTGGAATTTCACTAGGGAGGATAGTAAATACTTTCACGGATGAAGATGTATCTATCAACGCAGGTCTTTTTTCCACCATTGGCACATCTTTGATAGTCGATGCTGTGCGGATAGAGGTGATTGGCTCAGGGGGTGGGGTGGTGAGAGTATTTTGACTATTCTTTTTTTCTTGTTGCCTGGGTAAGAAAAGGGTGAAGGTGCTTCCTTCCCCTGGTTCGCTAACTATTTCAATTCTCCCTCCCAACAGTTGAGCCAATTCACGACTGATTGATAAGCCTAAACCAGTCCCGCCATATTTGCGGCTGGTAGTTCCATCTGCCTGCTGAAATGCCTCGAAAATAATCTTCTGCTTCTCGGCTGGAATGCCTATACCTGTATCGCTGACGGCAAAAGCAATCATGGAATTATCAACTTCGGCTATTTTTAACTTCACGCTTCCCTGTTCTGTAAACTTAAAAGCGTTAGCTAGGAGATTTTTCAGCACTTGTTGCAGACGTTTGGAGTCGTTATAGATTGTTGGGGGTAACTTCTCATCCAGTTCAATAGTAAAACTGAGTTCTTTATTATGGGCAACTTGCCGGAAAGTCTGCTCTAGAGATGTTTCCAAATCTGCTAAAGCAATTTGCTCAATATCAAGCGACATAGTGCCCGACTCAATTTTTGCTAAATCGAGAATGTCATTAATCAACTCCAGCAAATCATTTCCAGCTGAGTAAATAGTCCGGCTGTATTCTACTTGTTTGTCAGTTAAATTGTTGAGAGAGTTATCTGCTAGCAGCCTTGCCAAAATTAACAGGCTATTTAGCGGTGTCCGTAACTCGTGGGACATATTCGCGAGAAATTCTGACTTATATTTAGAAGACAATGCCAATTGTTCAGCTTTTTCTTCCAAAGACTGCCTCGCTCCTTCAACTTCCCGATTCTTGCGGGCAACTTCCTGATTTTGGGCTTCTAATAATTCTGCCTTTTCTTCTAGCTCCTCATTTAATTGTTGTAATTCTTCGTTAGATTGCTTGACCAAAAATTGTGATTCCTCTAACTCATGCGCCTGTTCTTCTAGACGTTGATTGCTTTGCTGTAGTTCTTCTTGCTGGGTTTGTAGTTCTTCTGTTAAAGCAACAGACTCTTCAAGTAGTTGTTGAGTTTGCAATTGTGAGGCAATGTTATTTAAAAATACACCAAGATTTTCACTCAATTGCTCTAGAAATGTTAGATGCAACTGGTTAAAAGGCCCAAAAGAGGCAAGTTCAATTACAGCATTTACCTCTGCTTCAAATAGTATCGGTAAGACAATAATATTTAGCGGTGGTGCTTCTCCCAAGCCAGAACTGATGCGGATATAGTCATGAGGAACTTCTGTTAAAAGGATTCTTTGTTTTTCTAGGGCGCATTGTCCCACCAATCCTTCACCTAAGCGAAACTGATTTGCCAGGTTTTTCCGCTCTTTGTAAGCATAACTACTCAACAACTTCAGCACTGGCTGGTCATCTATGGAGTCCATCGCATAAAAAACGCCCTGCGATGCCCCAACCAGTGGTGCTAAATTTGACAAGATCATCCGAGCCACGCTTTCCAGATTTCGCTGTCCTTGGAGCATCTGGGTAAATTCAGCTAAGTTAGATTTTAGCCAGTTTTGCTCCTCATTTCTTTGAGTTGTGTTTCGCAGATTAACAATCATCTGGTTGAAAGTGCGTGTCAACACACCAACTTCATCCAGGCGATCGCTATCTGGTAAACTTACCGATAAATCCCCATCCGCCATTTTTTCTGCTAAATCAGAAACTTGCTTCAGCGGTGCTGAAATATGTCTGGTCAGGGCAAATCCGATTAAAGCTAAGAGCAAAGAAAATAAGGGAATACTATAGACAATGCTGGCAAGTGTTTGCTGACCAGCTGCTTGTGCCTTCTGGGTACGCTGTTTCAGCAGTGCATTCTCCTCATTTTTCATCGCCTGGATAACTTTCTGGATATTATCCATCAGTTGCTTACCCTGGTCTGTCAAAATAGCTTTCTGAGAAGCTTCTAAGCCTTGGGTTTGCCGTAGTTCGATGACATTTTTCATTACAGCCATTCTCTCGGTTAGTAGTGGCTGCAAAATATCAAGCCGATTTTGTTGGTTGGGGTTATCTACCGTTAACCTTTGAATTTCCCTAACTTTTTGATTTATTACTTGAATAGCAGAATTATAAGGTTCTAAATAGCGCTGTTCTCCAGTGATAATGTAACCGCGTTGTCCAGTCTCAGCATTTGTCAGTTGCAAGTTGAGGTCTTCAAGCTGACTTAACACCTGGTAAGTATGACTTTCTTTGCGTGAAGTTGCAATTAGCTCATTGGTGCTTTGGTAGGAGATTAGACCAATGGTGGTCAGAGTTGCCAAACTCAAGGCAAAACTTATTCCAATCTTGGTTCCAATCCTCAAACGGTTCAACATTATTCCAGGCAGGTATTTAAATTATTTCTGTTGTTGAGACTATTCTGATGATGTTCTAACTATCCAAAATCAATATTAGGATACGTTCTTATGGAATCTATCTAGTTTTTTTACATAGCAAATATTACTATTTGTATCCCCGTTGGTTTACAAATGTAACGCCATTTTAAATAAGTATATCAATGTTTGTTTACAAATGTAACGCTATTTTAAAGTAAGTATATCAATAATCTTTTTATCTAGCATTATGCTCATTTAAAAAACTAAACCTTTAGACAGCATAACTTTTTTCCAAAGAAGCAGCCACATTATTTTGTAATTTAATCTTGTGGTGGATAATTAAAAACTTATTCTTAGATTATAAATTGAGCATCAAACTTAGTAAAAGATGGTTGCTTTTATGATTGTAGTAAAAATAATTCAACGCTAATTTAATATTCTAGTTGCGATTATAGGACTTACGCACGAGTTACAGAATCAGAACCGCAGAGGACACGGAGAAATAAGAGTTTGAGAGATATTTGGCGTAAGTCCTAGATTATTCAAAAGTTTTGTGTCTTAAAAAAGCTGGATAGTAAAATCAAGCAGCCGGATAATGAAAATTCAGTTTATGAAAACACAATTTCTAGAAACGCTAAATATAGTGACTTTCGCGGTTGAATATCACATCAATGCCATTGTACATCAATATACAATACAGTTAAACTGATACCTTGGCGATCGCAAGCAGTATTCTAGTAGAAAGTTAAGGTTTCAAAAGGCAACCAATACTCTTATGAGTAGATGATTTATAGAACAAGTGTATTACTTGGCTAATAAATTTTTAGGAATACAATCGCGATATTTACTCAAGCCTCTTGATATAAGCTTGACGTTGAATTATAAATTTGTCATAACCTGGCGATCGATTCTAGTGGCATCAAGTTCAGATGGGCTATAGATAGTAAAATGTTGAATTTTGTTACTCTCTAAAATAGCTCTTGCACCAGCTACGTATATATCAGTACTTTTTAAGACTAATAGGTAACGATCGAGAGTCAGATGATGATCATAATATCTGGCTAGATCGTCAGCAATTCCTAAATTAGTGTAGTTATCTTGGGAACTGCTGATATTTACCTCTGAAATATCATTGAGACCGCTTGTATTTTTAGTAACTATCGATATTTGACTCATTGGAAAGCCAGCAGTTTTCAGTTCAGTAAGCGCTTTTTCCGCATCTTGGCGCGCATAGAAAACACCAAGCGCGTGTTTATAGCGACTATTTGGGGTAGAGTATGGCTCATAAGCGCCCCACTGTTGAAGATCGCGGCGATTAAAAATCCTCTTAGCAATGCGAATTTCTATGTCTATGCCAGTTACTATCACCAAATAGTAACCTTTGCAAACAAGATCGCTATAACCCTGTGCTGGCTTTTCCGCAATTCCTAAACTTCGGAACAAAGTGGGTAAACCACCTGCTAAAGTGGTAGCGATCGCAGTTACTTCTGCTCCAGCTAAGATGACTGGGCCTATACCAGGAATTACCAAGAGTACTAAACCGACCAATAAGCCAGTAAGACCATCTAAAGCACTACCAGTAACGGCTCCAGCAGCATCTTCTGAGGATGTATTGCTAGTGTGTTCTCTAATTTCAACACCAGCAATATCACTTTGTTCTTCTGTATTCCGTGAAACAACAGAAACTTTCTGCATTGGAAAATTAGCAGCTTTTAAATCCTGAAGTACCAATTGTGCATCGGAATATCCAGCGAAAACTCCTACAGTTATTCGCTCTTTTTCTAGTGTCATTTTATTGGTTTATTGCAGCTAGAAGTGATTCCCAAAACTGTTAGCTAATTTGACGTAATTACACAGCCCGACGAGTCAGTAAACCCCAAAGGAAAATCAGTATCATTGCCCCAATCACAGAAAATAAAATGCTTCCCAGAGATAAAGCTCCTACAGATGCGGCGGCGGCTGAACTACTTCCCAGCAACACTTGACCTAAATAACCCCCGAATACGGCTCCAAGTATTCCTAATATAATCGTGGAGATAATACCACCACCTTGGGTTCCGGGATAAAATAACTTAGCTAATGCACCTGCAATTAAACCTAAAACCAGCCAAGCAATAATGTTAGTCATGGAATTTCTCCTTCCTTGAGGATCTGCTTTGTTTGTTTTTGACTGACTTAATATTAAAGTTTGCCTGCAAATTTTCTGATCTATCTAGAGAACTAATATCAAAAATCTTTAGACATTACTGATAGGTAAGCTGTTCGACTTTTAACTTGCATAATTCAGGCGGTTTTTCCGACGCATCCCACAAGAGTTATATAAAACAGGAGTCAGAATACAGAATTCTGAATTCAGACGCGATGCTCTCTACGTTCGCGCAGCGTGTCGCAGACAGATGCTAAAAGCGTAGCTTGCTTCCCTGTAAATGTACGAATACTGACTACCGCTGCGCTATCTGCCACTCGTACAGAATTAATTATGTTAGCGGATAGCTAAGGTTTAGCCCATTCAGAATTCTCACTCCTGAATTCTGAATTCTGTTTTGATAAATTTTAGATATGCAAACTAGATGTGATTTAGCTTATGGCGATCGCCAATTGATGATTGTGCTGATTTTGCGACTCGAATCGGGATTGAAATTACAAACTCTGCACCCTGTCCTGGTGATGAAATACATTGTAAAGATCCACCATGCTTGTCAGTAATTATCTGGTAACTGATCGATAAGCCCATACCAGTCCCCTTACCAATTGGTTTTGTGGTGAAAAAAGGGTCAAATAAACGCGACTGGATTTCTTTTGGAATTCCTATTCCATTATCAGTAATCCGAACGATCGCATTTTCATTTATCTGTTCAGAAGAAATGCGAATCAAAGGATTTGGACAAAGTTCTTTTTGGCAAGCATCTTCTAAAGCATCGATTGCATTTGCCAAGAGGTTCATAAAAACCTGATTTAGTTGCCCCGCAAAACACTGGATTTGAGGCATTTTACCATATTCTTTCACCACTTGAATTTCCGGGCGATTATTTTGTGCCTTTAGACGGTGTTGCAAAATTAACAGGGTACTGTCGATTCCTTCATGGAGATCGGCCGTTTTGAACTCAGCTTCATCCAAACGAGAGAAAATTCGGAGACTAAGAACAATTTCTCGGATGCGTTTAGCCCCCATCTTCATCGAGGTTAACATCTTAGGTAAATCTTCTGTTAGATACTCAATATCTGCTTCTTCGTTAGCATTTTTAATTTCTGGCTCTGGGTTAGGATAATAATTTTGATAAAGTTTAATTAACAGCAGCAATTGTTGAGTGTAATCATCAGTGTGTTGGAGATTGCCGTAGATAAAATTAACTGGATTGTTAATTTCATGGGCAACTCCTGCTACTAGCTGACCCAGACTCGACATTTTTTCTGATTGAATTAATTGGATTTGGGTTTTTTTCAGGTCTTTTAAAGCTTGCTGAAGTTCGGCTTCTGCTAGTTGGCGCTCGGTAATTTCATCTCGTAATTGTTCGTTAGCATTGACCAACTCATCTCTGGAAGATTGCAGATCGTCTGCCATTTTGTTGAATGAGGTAGCTAACTCGCCAATCTCATCCTGGGAGCGAATACTCACTCTGGTATTCAGCTTACCTTCAGCCAGATTCATCACAGCTTGCTGGAGTTGTTTAATTGGTTTGGAGATGGTTATGGAGAGTAGATAACCGGCTGTTAAGGCAAATATGCTACATCCCAAACTGATGACCGATGTAACGAGAATATTTTTATGGGCTGTTGCTAGTGCTGCTTGATAAAGCGGTGTATATTCTAAAATTACTGCACCAATCATTTCATTTTTGCTAGTCTTAAAAGCCACAGCAATCAATTTAATTCCATTTGGGTATTCAGGACTAGTTTCAATATATGTTCTTGTTATACCATCTTGAATAGTTTTACCAACTTCATTATTGCGATCGTGATCTAATAGCGTACCGATATCTTCGGTAACTACATCTGCCAGAATGATTTTATTCCGGTCTACAATTTCCAAATCGCGCTGACGTTGTTTGTGTAGCGATTCAACATGCTCTTGCAAATGGGCTAGCATCTCATTTCGCGATCGCATTTTATGGTCTTCAAACTCATGACTTACGAAATATCCCAGTAGTCCAGCAACTTCTTCAGCCTCTTGTTGAGCAAGATACTTAGCTATTTCTAATTGTTGATGGGCACTAATTGCACCAATAATTCCTGAAAGAGTAGCTATTCCTAGAATACCCGAAATTAATTTTTGACTAATTTTCATTCCTTACTCAAAACCTCAAGTGCTACTGTGCTGATTTAGTTTTAGGGAGTTTGCCCCTTTCCTAAAATTCCCATTTTTCAGGCTGAAAGCTACATATTTAGCAGATATGAGCAAAATTTTTAATTTAGCAAGAGAGGCAGAACGCAGTTCCAATGAAACGAATTTCAAAAGCCTTGGATGAAAGAATGACTGAGGACTGTTGACTGGTGACTGGTATTTTTATTCAGTACTCATTACTCAGCACTGTCTAAAAATCGCGGACTTTGCTGATAAAAAGGCTTTGAGGAACGTTTGAAAGCTTTTATCGATGAATGGAATACTGTCGCACACCCTTTTCATTGGAGTGAAAAGTCAACTTTGAAAATTCTTGCAAAATGTCTGAAACAAGACTCCAAAAATATTACTCCAAGTAACTTCAATACTACTCGCTTTGTGGATTTTAAACTGGAATTTGGTTTTGGGTAAAGGTTAAAGGTTTTTTCTTTCCCCTTTCCCATTCCCCTTTTCCTGTTAACCGACAAGTATTGCAAGTGACCTCGTGATTGCCGCATAATTTCCGACCCTTTTTTACGGTGACGTGTACTAAGTGCCGAAAATCAAAACCAACTACTTTTAAAATAACCTTGCTTGTTTCCGAAAATGCTACCTCAAATTGTGAAATATATGTATTATAAGAATACTACTCTTAGAAATCTGCGGTAAAAGCTTATGTAGTCCCTGGTATCAATCAAACCTACTTCAATGGCGAATGGTAAAAATCCTTAGATAACGGACTCTAGGAGACTTACTTGTTCGTGAAAATTTGCCAAGAAATTATTTGATTGCAGTCACCAAGGTAGAAAACTCATGGAACAAATTTATAAATATCCGCGTACCCATCACATTGAGGGTTCGCGCTTGCAAGCTGGGGATGAAGACCTCAATAGCATTCCTTTTAGTGCGATTAAAAACCAGTATGTAGTAGTTGAAGAAAAAGTTGATGGTGCAAACGCAGCTATTAGCTTTACCTCCGATAGACAAATCCGACTGCAAAGCCGGGGACACTACTTAACTGGTGGGGCGCGAGAAAAGCACTTTAACTTATTTAAACAGTGGGCACACATTCACGCAGCAGCATTTTCGGAAGTTTTGGGAAGTCGTTTTATTCTCTTTGGAGAATGGCTGTATGCCAAGCACACGGTTTTTTACGATGCTTTACCCCACTACTTTCTAGAATACGATGTGGTGGATTTAGAAAAGCAAGTTTTTCTGTCCACTAAAAGCCGTCAGCAGTTACTTGCTGGGCTACCTCTAGTTTCTGTACCCATATTGTTTGCTGGTGAACTCCAATCTTACAAGCAACTTATCGAGTTGGTGGGTGAATCGCATTATCAAACTGCTGCACATTTGCAACGTTTCCAGCAAATTTGTCAGGAACTTGGACTTGATGTTGAGCGTTCCCTCAAACAAACTGACCAAAGTTCTTTGATGGAAGGTTTATACATCAAAGTTGAGTCGGGAGATATGGTTACTCATCGGTATAAATATGTGCGTTCCAGCTTTTTAACAACCATTCTGCAATCGGATGGGCATTGGCTGAACCGCCCAATAATACCAAATCAGTTGTGTATCGGTGCTGATTTGTTCGCATGACCTTCTAGACTTTGTGGCGATAGCTGATAAAGGTCATTAAAAATACAAAATAAATAATTAAATTTGAGGATATAAATATGAATACTTCGGTGCAATTTTGGTCATTTCCTTATTGCCCCAGCGATGTCTACGACGGGCAGCGCCTACCCAACTGGTCGATAGATTGGTCAGCATTGGAAGCCAAATTTGATTGGTTGCGATCGCTTGCTGATTGCCCCCAAGACCCACGTTACCATGCTGAAGGAAATGTTCTCATCCACACAAAGCTAGTATGCGAGGCATTGGTGGCATTACCCCAATGGCGGGCATTGCCAGCTACAGAACGTTCTGTGTTGTTTGCTGCGGCTTTGCTACACGATGTCGCTAAACCTGCTTCTACTCAAATAGAAACAGATGGCAGCATCACCTCCAAAGGTCACGTACTACAAGGTGCAAAAATGGCACAGGAGATTCTCTGGAATTTGGATGTGCCCTTTCATCAACGACAGGCAATTGTGGCTTTGGTGAAATACGGTAGCTTGCCCTTGTGGTTTTGGGACAAACCCAACCCCGAACGGGCAGTCATTAAAACAAGTCAAATTATTCGTTGCGATCTACTGGGTTTGCTGGCAGAAGCAGATGTGAAAGGGCGCGACTGTGAGGATCAGGCACAATTATTAGAACGAATTGAGTTTTTTCGGGAATTTTGCCAGGAAAATCACTGTTTTGAGCAGCCACGAGTATTTTCGTCAGCCCATAGTCGGTTTGTTTATTTTCAAAAAGAAGATGGCAAACCAGACTATGCAGCTTATGATGATACACGCTTTCAGGTGGTGATGATGTCAGGATTACCTGGTTCGGGAAAAGATACTTGGATTCAAGAAAATCTCCCTGACTGGAGCGTAATTTCTTTAGATAAACTGCGAAAGACAATGGGAATTGATCCTAAAGACGATCAAGGTGCAGTAGCAAATGCAGCGAAGGCGATCGCTAAAGAGTATATGCGAAATAGACAATCCTTTGTTTGGAATGCAACCAACCTCAGCTGCCAACTGCGGGGGATGCTAGTTCGTTTGTTTAGCAGTTACCAAGCCAGTATTCGGATTGTGTATTTGGAGGCAGCTTGGGAAGAACTGCTGAGAAGAAATTGCGCTCGTACCACAAAACTGCCAGAACAAGTACTTTACCGGATGAAAACCCGTCTAGAAGTGCCTGATATTACTGAGGCATCTATTGTTGATTGGGTAGTGAGGTGAAAAACCTTTTATTTGCGCCTCTCCTCAGAGGTGTACATACAAGCCTCAAAATTCCACCTAATATTTGGTTTTGTCGCCCTAGTAGTTCGCCAAGTGAACTTGGCGGGGTAAAGGGTAAGGGGGAAGGTGGGGCCTGACAGGTGTAGGTTTTTTACGTGGGTATGAGTATTCACTGCTGAAAGGGAGAGAATGAAACTAGAAACTAGGGATGTATTCTCAAAATGCTGAACAACAAACATCTCAAACAGTGGTCATGCATAGTTTCCGAGCGGATGCCTAACTTGTCAATACCACAGGCCATAGGTTTGGCAACATGGAGCTTTGGTATGGTAATGACAAAATCAAGTAGTCTAACCCAGGTATCTGAGTTCATTGGAGCAGTGAATAATGAAAAACCAAACACAGTCAGGCAAAGACTAAAAGAATGGTATCAGGAGGAAAAAGCCAAAAAAGGGGATAAACGGAGAACACTGGATGTGAGCAGATGCTTTGCATCATTGTTGTTGTGGGTGATTAGTTTACTGCCACAAAATATTCAGCAAATAGCACTGGCAATGGATGCTACGAGTATTGGTGATAAATTTATAGTGCTATCCATTAATATTTTACTGGCAGGATGTGGAATTCCAGTAGCATGGTGTATTGTCAATGCCACTGAACCAGGAAGTTGGAAACCACATTGGCAAAAATTAATCACAGACCTCAAAGATACGATTCCACCAGACCAGAAGGTAATTGTCGCTGCTGACCGGGGATTGTATGCCGATTGGCTCTATTCTCTGATAGTTGCTGCTTGGCATCCTTTTTTACGTATTAACCACCAAGGAACTTATCGTTTACCACATCAGAATCAATGGCAACCATTGGCTGATATTGTTGCCAGTCCAGGATTATTCTGGTCGGGTCAAATAGTCTGCTTCAAAACTAACCCCCTGGAATGCACGTTGTTAGCTCGTTGGGATTTTGGTTATCAAGACCCTTGGTTGATTTTGACTGACCTAGAACCTATGTCTGCTGACGCTATTTGGTATGGTTTACGCCCCTCCACTGAATGTGTTTATCGTGATCTTAAATCTGATGGTTGGCAGTGGCACAATACTCGTCTGCTTGACCCACAACGTGCTGAACGCTTGTGGTTAGCCATCGCTGTCTCTACTCTCTGGATGGTCATGCTTGGTGGAGAAGCGGAAAACCAATTTCCTCCCTCCCACATTGATCAGTTTCCCCAGCGACACGTTGCTAAATCCAAACCCATCGATCTCAAATCACCACGTCGGCTTTCTTGTTTTTTTCTGGGTTTTATCACCCTCATTGCTGATTTACTCAAGGGTTTGTCCATTCATCTTCATCGTTGGAGTTCTTTTCCTCCTACTCCTGTCGATAGCTTTTATTACTCCAACTCCTCCTAGTTGTAAAAAACCTACACCTGTCAGGAAGGTGGGACCCCCTTCCCCTCTGCCTCTTCAGTGAGATGGTCAACCCAGAATTAGGCATTACTCACTCCAGCTTAGAGAAAAGAGTTTCCCAGTCAATTACAAGCGGTCTTTGTCCTTGATTGATTATTTCAAAAATTTTCCTAGAACTACTTGGCTGAAAAAGGCATTCCACAGAAGCGCTGGCTACATCAATCCGGCTGGTATCACCTGAAAGTGTATCGCCAGTGCCTACGACCACACCGTATTTACCCCCTGTTTTTGCTTTCAGGAGGGTATTGAGGTCGTATGAGGTATAGGGCCCGTCTATCAGGCGTCCTGGGCGGATAATGGTGTAGGGCAATCCTGAATTAATAATGGATTCCTCACCTTTTTGTTTCGCATCCAACACGCCAAAGGCATTAAGAATACTAAAAGGAAACTGATTTTTACGGAGAATTCCACAAGAAGAAACGAAAACGAATCGCTTCAAATTTCCGGGTGCTGCTGCCACTAGATTTCTGACACCTTGGGCATCGACCTTTGCCGGACTATTCTTTGCTTTTGCTTCACTAGATTTGGGGTTAAGGAAAGTGATTCCCCATTCAATCAAGTTTGGGGGTTGGTCAAACTCCCAGCGCGCAGAGGGAAAGGCGGTAGTTCCAGTACAATTTATGATGTGGGTAACATTTTGGGTTGCATCTGGCAGTGTTGCTGGTTGGCGAATGTCACCAACGGCAATTTCCACCCTCTGGTTAAACATCTCTTCAGCTTTTACGGTATTGCGTGTCAAGACACGAACTTTCAAGCCTTTCTCTAACAACTTGCCTACAACCAGTTGCCCTACGCCACCAGTAGCACCAGCAACTAGTACTAAATCTTCAACTGAAGTCACGTCGCTTCGCTCCAAATTCAAAATGACGCTCTCTACGAGACGCTGCGCGTAGCTTGCTTCCCCGCAGGGATACGCGGACTCGCTAACGCTACGCTAACAAAATTCAAAATTAATGATTCCCGTAAATAAATGATGTTGTTGGTCAATTCATGATGGGTTAAACCCCTCACCCTTAAAGTCTTTTTTGTAATGTATGAGGGAATCTCATTGTCGAGATACTCAAGGAAATCAATCTTGCTCTATAAACCGTCTTGCCCATTTTCTCAGGTGACGTTCTCCCATTCCTACATAAAGACTTGTTTTACTGAATCTTTCCCCCTGATGCCAACATTAGCACGGGCGCGTTTTGCTAAACCCACAGGGGTTGTTGATTTACGCAACCAACTGTTTAATATCTCTTGTTGCTCTCCATTTAAATAATACTCTTCTTCATGGAGAGTTAGTAGACAGTAGTTAAGAAGCGAAAGTGAAAACCACAACACCCGATCAGAAAATCAGATATTCAAACAAAGCGATCGCAATTTGATTGTTAACCAGACCTAATTTTTCAGATCAAAGGCAACAAAAGCGTTATGGGACATGATGTAGAAGATTACTGCCTTAAAATGCTCCTGAAAGCCAGTCTTTGTTTAATTTTGTGTAAAATTTGGTGATGAGGTTATTTACTTAATTCTCAATTGCAGCACTCCAGGTTTGATTTATGAGTAAGTCTTTTTCTCAAAACCAAGCAAGACGAAATCGTCAACAAAGGCTATGGCAGCAAAAATGGAGTTTAAAGACTAAAGCAATAGTGTGGGCACTCAGTATTAGTGTCCTTCCTGTGGTTGCAATTGGAACAACTACTTACTACGGGATTAATTTAATTAGCAAACAAATTCCGCAAATAAGACTTGAGAGTGTCAAAAGTTCGACAGAAATTGAACTTGCCCTACAAAAACAACTATCACTCTTGTTAACTGGTATGGGGGTTACAGCAATTTTAGCTGGTGCGATCGCTGTTTTTGTGACAAATCGAGTGATTAGTCGAGTTAGCAACGCTGCTGCAATTTCTAACAATATCAAAAATCGGCTACGTCCAGACAGTGAGTTTACTCAAGTTTTTATCGCTAGCCAAGATGAATTAGTGATGTTAGAGAGAAACATCACCTTATTCACAGACCTGCTTTCAGTTTTGATGCAAGAGAAAGAAGCCGAAGCGGATTACTCCCAACTATTAATCAAAATTACCCGCTGGGTGCGAGAATCATTCAATAAGGAAGATGTTCTCAAAACGACTTCAGAAGAAATTCGTAAAGCTTTAAGCATCGATCGCGTAACCATCTTTTGCTTCACCTCCAACTGTAATGGAACCTTTATCGCTGAATCAGTGATACCTGGTTTACCAAAAATATTAGGGGTTAAAGTCTCTGACCCTGGATTCGAGGTAGGGTATATCGAAAAATACCAGAATGCTTGTACACGTTCTATTGATGATATCTATCAAGCCGATCTCAGCGATGGTGATATTGAATTACTTGAGCAATTTGCTGTCAAATCTACTTTAGTCGCACCTATTCTCAAAGGCAAACGGCTATTCGGTTTATTGATTGCACATCAGTGTTCTCGACTGCGATTTTGGCAACAATCTGAGATTGATTTGTTTGCTCAGATAGCTATGCAGGTCGGATTTGCCCTTGACTACGCCAAGCTTCTACAACAGGTAGATACCAAAGCCGATAAAGCTCAGGTATTTATAGAAATTACCCGCAGCATTCGCCAATCGCTCAACGAAGAAGATGTCCTCAAAACGACAGTAGAAGAGGTTCGTAAAGAACTGAGTACTGACCGAGTGCTAGTTTATAGCTTTAACCCTAATTGGTCTGGAATTATAATTGCTGAATCAGTGGTTCCAGGTTATCCCAAAGTTTTGCGGTCTGAAATTCAAGACTTATGTTTCGGTCAGGGTTATGTAGAAAAGTATCAGTCTGGTCGCGTTGTCGCTACAAACAACATTTATGAAGCTGGTTTGGCTGATTGTCATATTAGCTTGCTTGAATCTTTTGCTGTGAAAGCAAATTTGGTCGCACCCATCCTCAAAGATGAACAACTATTTGGCTTATTAATTGCACATCAATGTTCTAGACCCCGTGATTGGCAACAATCTGAGATTGATTTATTTGCCCAAATAGCGATGCAAGTTGGATTTGCTCTCGACCATGCCAGACTCCTGCAACGCATCGAGGCAGAAGGTGTGCAAAGTCAATTGCTAGCGGATACTATCGGCAGCATTCGCCAATCGCTCAACGAAGAGGATGTTCTCAAAATCACAGTAGAAGAGGTTCGTAAAGCTCTAAGTACTGACCGAGTGATGGTGTATAGCTTTGATAGTAATTGGTCTGGAACTGTAATTGCCGAATCAGTTGTTCTCACCTACCCAAAAGTTTTACGAGCTGAAATCCAAGATCCATGTTTTGGTCAAGGCTATGTAGAAGAATATCAGTCTGGTCGCGTTCTCGCAATAAACAACATTTATGAAGCCGGTTTGGCTGATTGTCACATTAACCTGCTCGAATCCTTTGGTGTGAAAGCAAATTTAGTCGCTCCCATTATTAAAGATGAACAGCTATTTGGCTTGTTAATTGCACATCAGTGTTCCAGACCCCGTGATTGGCAACAATCTGAAATTGATTTATTTGGCCAGATAGCAATGCAAGTGGGATTTGCTCTCGACCATGCTAGGCTCCTACAAAGAGTCGAAGCTGAAAGGATGCGAAGTCAGTTACTAGTAGATATTATTCGTAGCATTCGCCAATCACTCAAAGAAGAAGATGTCATTAAAACTACAGTGGAAGAGGTTCGCAAAGCACTGAGTACTGACCGAGTACTGGTTTATAGCTTTTACGCTAATTGGTTCGGAATTATAATTGCCGAATCAGTGGTTCCAGGTTATCCCAAAGTTTTGCGGTCTAAAATCCATGACCCCTGCTTCACTCAAGGCTATGTAGAAAAGTACCAGTCTGGTCGCGTTGTCGCCATCAACAACATTTATGAGTCTGGTTTGGCTGATTGTCATATTAAATTGCTCGAATCCTTTAGTGTGAAAGCAAATTTAGTCGCACCAATTATCAAAGATGAGCAACTATTTGGCTTATTAATTACACATCAGTGTTCTGAATCCCGTGATTGGCTACAACCTGAGATTGATTTGTTTGCTCAGATAGCTATGCAGGTAGGATTTACTCTCGATCATGCTAGGCTGCTACAAGCGTATCAAGCTGCTGAAGCTAACTCCGATCAATAGGTTTGTGGGGAAAACACATTAAGTAGGTGGGCGTAATAATTATCGTTGGAAAAAGGTAGGGGGCAGGGAGCATGGGAAGAAAGGGTTTTAGCCTTGTTTACTTTTCTTCATACAGTTTGGTTTTATTGTGCCGACTTACTTATTTCACAGTTCACGTTTGGGAACTTCCTCACGAAATCTATGGGCAATTAATTGCATAGTTTCCACTTCGTTGCATACCCTGTGGTCAAGTTTATGCCAAGGTCATTAGAAGCTAGAAGATAGTCATTGGTGCAAGGCTATACTAGTTTATAAAAACGAGTTTTAATGAGGAGCTTATAATGAATCGTTTTAATCCACTACTGATAGTTGCTCTAATTAGTATGATGGCTTTAGTTGGATGCAACAATGGAGAACAATCTTCTACTACACAGACACCACCAGATGGAACTTCTGCCTCCCAAACAGCAGCTAGTCCCACTCCAACTAGCACCCCAACAGCTACCACTCCCGCTGCTGCAACAAGTCAGTTTCAAGGTCTACAGGGTGTTGTTACCAACACTAAGGCGGCAGTTAGTGGGGGAAATTTTAGCAAAGCCAAAGGGGAATTTGATAAATTTGAGGATTTCTGGTCAAAGGTTGAGGATGGAGTCAAAGTTAAGTCTCCCACTACATACAAAGAGATTGAAGATAAAGCCGATGAGATCAAGGCAGGACTTAAAGCCTCTGCACCAAATAAACAGCAAGTGTTAACAGCCTTAGAGGTTCTTAACAAGGACATCACTAGTGTTGCTAAACCTTAGTCATTAGTCATTGGTGCTAAGGGCACAGAATGCTCATTGGTGTCAACTTAAGGTGAAAGCAAGTCTAGAACTAGTTTTTAGATTGCCTCGTTCCCAGTCTCCGACTGGGAATGTTTGTCGTTGAGGCGGAGCCTCAAGACTCCCGGCAGAGCCGCTTTTGAGTTGCATTTCCCGACTCTGGCTGGAAACGAGTTTCCTGTTCACATTGATTGTTCCTATGAATATAAGTGTGCTTAAGGTTTGAGAAGACAAATTTGTAAGAAAATATAAATCTGCTAAATATGCGTAGGCGTAGCCCGTCGTAGACATCGCTAAATTCTTATTTACACATCAAAACTCTAGTAATTGACTAAAAAGCCACAAAAAAAGGCGTATTTTGTGTATGCTCTTTGACTAAGTGCCTTAGCGATCGCTTTCTGGGAGTAAACATGGAACGCGCCATCTCTGCGTTGGGAATTTTAGTTTTTATTGGGATATCCTATGCCTTTTCTGTTAATCGTCGTGCGGTGCGTTGGCGAATCGTGGCATGGGGTTTGGGATTGGAGTTTGTATTTGCGTTAGTGATTCTTAAAACTCCTTGGGGTTTAAATATATTTAAATCTCTCGGAGATATTGTCAGCCAATTTTTAGCCTTTTCTGATGTCGGTGCCAAATTTGTCTTTGGAGAAAATTTTAAGGATCATTTCTTTGCCTTCCAAGTGCTGCCCACAATTATCTTTTTCTCTGCATTCATCAGCGTCTTGTATTATTACGGCATTTTACAGCGAGTTGTAAATGTGATGGCGTGGGTAATGATGAAGACGATGAAAACATCAGGTTCGGAATCTTTATCCTGTGCAGCTAACATCTTTTTGGGACCAACAGAATCGGCACTGATGGTTAAACCTTATATAGCAAATATGACGCAATCGGAACTCCATGCCGTGATGACGGGTGGTTTTGCGACAATTGCCGCTGGAGTCTTAGGGGCATATCTTTCCTTTGGCATACCAGCAGAACACTTGATTGCTGCTTTCTTTATGACTGCTCCCACATCGTTGGTGGTATCAAAATTACTTTATCCAGAAACAGAAGTATCAGAAACGGCTGGTAAAGCCAAAGCGGATGTAAAAACCAATTACGTGAATGTAATTGATGCTGCTACTACCGGAGCAATTGACGGCGTGAAGCTAGCAGTTAACGTTGGAGTAATGATTATCGCCTTTTTGGGATTATTAGCTGCCGTCAATGCTTTGCTGGGATGGTTAGGATCATTTGTGGGTTTACAGCAACTCTCATTACAGTGGATTTTGTCTTTTATTATGGCTCCTGTGGCATGGCTGATGGGCGTACCTTGGGCTGATTGTCGGCAAGTTGGGGCTTTATTGGGTACAAAAACAATTTTGAATGAGTTTATTGCTTTTTTGGATTTAAAGGCACTAATTGAAAGTGGTAAAATTTCTCAACGCGCAGTAATTATTACAACTTACGCATTATGTAATTTTGCAAATATCGGTTCAATTGGCATTACCATTGGCGGCATTACAGGGATAGCACCTAATCGCCAACATGATTTAGCTCGTATGGGTGTCAGGTCAATGATTGGCGGATCGTTAGCGGGTTTTATCACCGCTTGTATTGCTGGAATTTTGATTTGAATTGGGGATTGGGGACTCGGAAGATTTGAATATTTGAATGGGTCAGATCCCAAGCAAATCTTACTCATGATTTTCCCCAGTCCCCAGTTCAAATTTTTTGTAGATACTCAGGTGGTACATTCTCAACTAACCAAACACCATTAGCAGAACAATAGAAGATATAACCCGCCTGATGCATTGCCGCAGCATTTACAGCAAAAACCACTGGTTTTCCATGTCTTGCACCAACAGTTTTTGCTGTTTCAATATCTTTTGATAAATGAACATGATGTCGCGACATTTTGGAAAGTCCTGTTTGCAGAATTGACTCTACAGATTTGTGTCCCGTGCCATGATAAAGTTCATCTGGAGGAACAACAGCTTCTAAGTGTAAATCGACTTTTACACTATGTCCTTGGTTAGCACGAATCAGATTACCTGTAGCATCAAAAGAAAAGCGTTGTTTATCACTGGATTCAACTACCACCTGTAATTCTTGACGGGTGAGCGGAAATTTGTTTTTAGCACAAGCGGTAAGTAGTTCATCAACATCAACCCAACCACCGGGAGCCAGTTGAATTCCAATTGCATCCGGTGTGTGTCGCAGATATTTGCTCAGATATTTGCTGATTTTAACGAGGCGAGAATCACTCATTTAATTCTGTCCGATATATATACTACAACTACATACTTTTATATTACATCAAATTTTCATCGGGTCTTTTTCCTTCAATGATGGTAAATTGACAGAATTTGTCGTCCCATCATGGCTAATGCCACTCCAATCATCACAATGAGCGTCATCTTTCCACCAGGAACGAGTGGTTGATTGATGCTATCTGAGTTTTCTTGTTCTTGACGTTGCTTCCAACTCATTAACGCCGGAATAATTCCACCTAGAACTGAGATACTAAATGTTCCAGTGTAATCTAGGGCAGTAAAAAAGATGCTGGGGTTGAGTGTTCCAAGAGTCATAGGAGGGAAAAGAGCCAGCGAATAGAGGGGTAAGCGGCTAGCAAATCCGACCTGTGCAGAAAGGAAAATATCTTTAAGCAAATCCAGCAATCCGTACACAAATCCAATGAATGATGTGACGATCGCAAACTCTGAAAAAATGGATACTAGCACTCCTAACCATTGCCCTGCACCACCGGCTCGGAGAATTTGCAGTGGATCAAAAACAGTTATCCCGTCAGATGTACCATGTAGCATATCAGGATTGACACTTCCTAAAATTACCGCATTCCATGCCAAGAACATAATTAGAGGAATCACAGAACCAATCAAGATGGACTGACGAATTTTGTGGACATCTCCTTCAAGTTGCGTCACAACTAGCGGCACAACATTTTGAAAAAACAGCGCTACAGACATCACTGAAATAGCACTACCAAGGGCACTCCAATCCTGAAATAACAGTTGGGTAGTCTGAATGTGCCTTCCTCCTAAAAATAATAGTCCCAAGAAGGAAACGATGACAATTCCGACAAAGGCGCTGTTTAATTTCTCAATAAACTTTTCTCGCCCAAGATACATAATGCCACCAAATAAGAGCGTGAAAGTCGTTGTGCCTACCCACAGAGGCAATATTTGCACACCCCAGACTTTTGCCGCCGCAACTCCTAAAATCTCTCCACCTTCAGTGATGTATGCCACCAAGAGAGCATAATGCATGAATAAATATGCACCGCCGGCAATTCGCGCTCCCAACTTACCAAGGATATTTTCTACAACCCCCAAAAAACCGATACTCAAACGCCCTTGTGTTCGCATCGTGTTTAAGGTAACTTCTGCAATCAATAACCCTGAAACTAAAGCGTAGAGCCAAACAGCAATTAGTCCAGATGTGGATGGCACGATACCAGATGGCAAGGTAACGGCTGGTAGAGCGAGAATCCCCGCTCCAACGGTGGTTCCTGCAATCAACGCAGTACTTCCCAAGACACTACCCGGTTGATGATTGAGTTTTTTGCCATCAAATTCAATATGAGAAAACAACCGGGTGACTTCCTCTGAATCTTTGAGAACAGTCTTTAGGGGAACCATACTGAATATCTGTATTTAAACCAAACAAACAATATTAGCATGGGGAAATATTCTTCGCAAAAACCCTGATGTTCATGGTTTTTCAGCCAAATTTTCGTAGTAAATTAACAAAAAGTGCGATCGCACCCTCTCCCCAAACCATCTAACCCCCTCCTGACATTGGCTATTCGATTGACACTATTCGCGTTAGTGGTAAATCTTGTGCCAAAATTCGCTATCTAAGTAATTTGTTAGAAAAGCCAGTGTAAAGGGAATACTTCAAACAAGACTCATTTATTCCCCACAACCCGATGAACACCAACAACCCTTTACAGACAATACAAACAGGTTTCCATACGGCTTTAGGCGCTTTTAGCGAATTTACTACCCTACTTCAAGAACCCCAAAAACTTACAGATTACCTTACCCAAATCCAACAAAAACCAGATCAATTGTTCCAAGATTTAGCCGTAAAAGGCAAAAATATGGAACAAGACGCAACTAGTTTTTTCCAAAATTACTTTGGCAGAGGCGGTAACAAATCATCATACCCTAAATATATAGAACGGGCAGATGGACAGGCATTTAATCAACCTTACGAAATCAAAGACACAAAAATGTACGGCTTTGTCGTTGAAGGTTCAATGGCAAAGTTGCAAGAGGTGTGTGATAAATATCTTAACGATCCCAATAACGGCGAGATTGAATATCGCCCAGCGACAAACTATCTCATCTTGACATTCAACAAGATAAATTCTTTAAGTTCTATTTATCCACCTGACTATGACAAAGGAACTGTGCATGAAGAAGAAGCTATCTTTTGGATGTTAACAGTAGTAGGTAAAAGAGTTGGGCCTTTATTCATTGCCGAACGCCTAGCTTGCTTCATGCCTTACTTATACGTAAATAATTCTCCCATCCTAGTTTCTGGTAGAGAAGTCTACGGCTTCTTTAAACAACTTGGTACATTTAAGATTCCTGACTTAAATCAAGAACCGGATTTATTAACCGTAGACACCTTAGTATTTAAAGAATTTTCTCCCACAAGTCAATCTCTAGATGCGCGCCTGCTGGAAATTCAACGCATCGGTACAGGAGATAAACATCAAGATATCAAAACATGGGGCAGCTTTGAAGAATCAGTAAGAGCGATCGCTAGCTTATTATTTGATAACGACGAAGTTGTAATTCCTGGCTTACAGTTACCCTTCAATCTCATCGAATATCTTCTAAAAAGAGTCGTCCCCCTCGTTACCCTCAAACAAATCCGTGACGTAGAAAATAGCAAAAAAGCCTGCTATCAAGCATTGATTGAATCCCCCATGCAGCTACAAACCTTCTATGGTGGCAAACTCTTTGGCTTCAAGAATTTTGGCGATCAATTTCAATTAAAAATCAATAATTTTGCTAGCCAACCAATCGTCCAAGACTTAGGACTAGCCAAAGGTTATCCCGCAGGTAGCGAGTCAATAAATATCCCCGTCAAACTTGGTTTTGTTCTGCATTTCGACTTCACCCTCAAAGATGGAAAAGCCGTTTGGCAAGCACCACAGAAAAATTAATTAGTTCTGAGTTCAGAATTCTGAGTGCTGAGTTCTGAATTCTGAATTCTAAGTGCTGAATTCTAAGTGCTGAATTCTAAGTGCTGAATTCTGAATTCTGAATTCTGAATTCTGAATTCTGAGTCCTGAATTCTGAGTAAATTATCTCCTCTGCCTGCTGTTTCCTTCTTTACCCTCACCACATAACGAAAAACAACCATGTCCGAAACCTTCAAGCCAAAAAAGATCGCTATCTTAGGCGGTGGAATGGCATCATTAACCACCGCTTATGAATTAACCAGTCAACCAGGATGGGATAGTCTCTACGACATTACTATTTATCAAACAGGTTGGCGTTTGGGTGGTAAATGTGCAACTGGACGCAACATCAAACCCCATGCACCTGATTATGAACCCGACTACCGCATTGAAGAACACGGACTGCACATTTTTTTTGGATTCTACGAAAATGCCTTTCGTTTACTCAAGCAATGCTACGACGAACTTGGTGGTAACGGGCCTTTCAGCACCATAGAAGATGCATTCAAACCCCACAGTCTCATAGTCTTAGAAGAATACATCAATCAAAATTGGGTAACTCTGCCTTTTGACTTCCCTACCAATTCTCTCGTTCCCTGGAAAGGTGGCGGCATTTGTTCCCTTTGGGATCATATCTGCACCACCATTGAATTCGTCATTCAGACTTACGCTGGAATTCATAATTACGAACAGTCCTATGCTGCTAAAAGTTTCTCAGCATCTCTTGCCAAACAAATAGTATTAGGTAGAGAGGTAGTGGAATTTTTATCAGATGGTAGTCTCTTGGAGTTTCCTAGCGAGTTGATTCAGTTATTTCTCCAAAAACCCATCTTTTGGGGAGGATGGCTGAACAATATCAACCAATACATTAGCAATATCTTCCAAAACCTAGACTTAACTTCTGAAGGACTTTTCTTAAACCTTGCCCACAACCTAGCTCAATCACTACCTAGAAATCCTAAAACTCATCGGCGCGAACATCACCAGTTAATTGTCAAACTAATAAAGCGCTTTCAAACACACTTGAGCAGTCAAATAGAATCTAAAATCGGACAAAATTCTGAAATCTTTTGGCGCTTAACACTCATTGACCTAGCATTAGCAAATATCCGAGGTTTATTTGTAGATAAGATCATTGATGTTTGTTCTCTAGACAGTTTAGATGAGTACAACTACAAAGACTGGCTAAGAAAACATGGAGCTAAGGAATCAAGCGTTAAATCAGCATTTATTCGCGTCCTATACGATTTAGTATATGGCTTTCCAGAAGGCAATACCAATAAACCCCAACTAGCAGCTGGAACAGCTATCCGTGTCCTCACCACCATCTTGTTTAAATACAATGGTGCCATCATGTGGAAAATGCAATCAGGCATGGCGGAGGTAGTTGTCACTCCACTATATGAAGTGCTAAAGCGTCGCGGCGTGAAATTCAAATTCTTCCATGTCGCCCAGCAGTTACACTTGGATAAAGACCAGCAATCAATAACAAGTATCACCTTAGCTCGCCAAGTAAATTTAAAAAATCCAGAGCAAGAATATCAACCACTTATCACAGTTAAAGACATTCGTTGCTGGCCTAATCAACCTCTCTACGATCAGATTCTCGATGAAGAAGCCCAAAAACTTCAAGACCAAGAAATTGACCTTGAGTCACATTGGACGCCTTGGCAAAATGTAGATAAAATTACCCTCACCAAAGGCGATGATTTTGATATTGTGCTGCTGGGAATTTCCATAGCCGCCTTACCATCTATTTGTAGTGAATTGCTCCATGCCAAAAAAAATCCAGCTCATCAAAAGTGGCATGATATGTTTAAACAAGTCAAAACAGTAACTACTCAAGGCGGACAAATATGGCTTAAGCCTACCTTAGCGCAATTGGGATGGCAAAAACCTAGTCCCGTGCTAGGCGCTTACGTTGAACCACTCGATGTCTATGCAGATATGAGTGAATTAGTACAACGAGAAAATTGGCCTTCTGAGCATTATCCTTATAACGTAGCTTATTTCACCGGCGTAATTGCAGATCCAGGAATTCCCCCCCACACAGAATATAATTTTCCAGCTAAAGCCCAAAAAAAGGTAGAGCAACAAGCAATTAATTTCCTCAACAATTACATCGGAAACCTTTGGCCTAATGCTACTCATCCCAAAAATACCCAAGGTTTGGATTGGGATTTACTAGTAGATTTTCAAAACCGCCAGGGAGTAGAACGCTTTAAAGCTCAATACTGGCGAGTTAACATTAACCCGTCAGAACGTTATGTGCTGTCTGTACCTGGAAGTACCAAGTATCGACTCAAAACTGATGAATCTGGGTTTGATAACCTTTACTTAGCTGGTGACTGGATTAACAACGGCTACAATTCCGGTTGTGTGGAAGCTACAGTGATATCTGCAATGCAAGCGACACGAGCAATTCTAGACCAATGCTTCCATATAAAATACACCAATAAAATTATTGGTGAATGGGATTCTTGGTTCTAAGGGTATGTTCAAATTCATGAGCTACATTTTGATAAACTCAACAAAATGTAGCATTACTTAGTTTGCGAAAATCTAGATTTTTTGGCAGGACGATACATTTTTAAAGTTTGTTAAATAACCGACTTTAAAAATGTATTTATTATTCTGTGAATGATAGGATAATCATCTTAGAAGTTTGAACATTATTAAAAGTACCAACATAACAAATGATTAAATTATCTAATTACAAAATAATAGAATTAATTCATGAAGGAATAAAAACTACTGTTTATCGAGCCACGAGAAATAAGGATGACAAACTAGTGGTTATTAAACTTTTAAAAATAGAATACCCTGAGCTAAAAGATATAGCAGCATTCAAGCATGAATATGAACTAATAAAAAATTTAGATATTCCTGGAGTTATACAAGCTTATAGCTTAGAAAAATACAACAATGGTTTGGCAATTGTCTTAGAAAATTTTGATGGGAGTTCTCTCTATAAAATTATTCAATCAGAGAAAATTAAGTTACTTGATTTTCTTAAGATAGGCATTAAAATTACCCAAGCATTGGGTGAATTACACCAAAATCATATTATTCATAAAGATATTAAACCACAGAATATTATTGTTAATTTAGAAACTCATCAAGTTAAAATTATTGATTTTTCTATCTCATCACTGCTTTTACAAGAAAAACCCAAACTCAGTAATCCTGATTTGCTTGAAGGAACTCTAGCCTATATGTCTCCAGAGCAAACAGGAAGAATGAACAGAACAGTTGATTACCGTACAGACTTCTATTCATTGGGTATAACTTTTTATGAAATTATCACAGGTCAGTTACCGTTTCCAGTAATTGATCCAATGGAATTAGTTCATTGTCATATTGCTAGACAACCTACAACAGTAGATCAGTTAATCCCAGAAATCCCTCAAGTAATTTCTGCAATTATTATGAAATTACTCAGCAAAACTGCTGAAGAAAGATATCAGAGTGCTTTTGGGATTAAAGCAGATTTAGAAAACTGTCTGAATCAATTAGAGCAAACTAATTCTATAACTAACTTTGCCATTGGTCAGCAGGATCAGTCTAGCCAACTACAAATTTCCGAGAAGTTGTATGGACGAGAAGCAGAAATAGATATATTAATGACTGCTTTTGAAAAAGTTAATCAAGGAAATAAAGAATTAATATTAGTTGCTGGTTATTCGGGTATTGGTAAATCAGCCTTAGTGAATGAAATCCATAAACCTGTTATCAAAAACAGAGGCTATTTTATTACTGGTAAATTTGAGCAATTTCAGCGCAATATTCCTTATGCTTCCTTGATTCAAGCATTTCAAGAGTTAATGCAGCAATTACTGACAGAAAGTGAAGCACAATTAGCCACTTGGAAAGTAAAAATTTTAGAGGCTCTAGTCCCAAATGCTCAAATCATCATTGATGTTATTCCTGAACTAGAACTTATTATTGGTCAACAACCAGAAGTACCACAACTCGCTTCAGCAGAAGCACAAAATCGCTTTAACTTGGTTTTTCAAAAGTTTATCAATGTATTTGCTCAAAAAGAGCATCCATTAGTTCTATTTTTAGATGATTTACAATGGGCAGATTTAGCTTCATTAAAATTAATTCAGTTATTGGCTGTAGATACTGAAATTCAATATTTATTGATAATTGGAGCTTATCGAGATAATGAAGTTGATACCAGTCATCCTTTAATGTTAGTTTTGCGGGAAATTGAAAAAAATAGTAGTACTATCCAGATTATTCATTGTCAAAATTTAAAAATAGCTGATGTTTGTCAGTTAATTAGCGACAGCCTAAAGTCTAGCTTAGAAGAATCTAAAGAGTTGGCAAAACTGATTTTTAATAAAACTGCTGGTAATCCGTTTTTTATCAATCAATTACTCAAGTTTATCCACCAAGAAAATCTGCTTGTATTCAACTTTATTGCTGGTAAATGGCAATGGGATATTCAGCGTATTCAGATGCTAGGAATTACTGATAATGTTGTTGAATTAATGATCGGTAAAATTAAAAAGCTTAAAGATAGTACACAAAATATTTTAAAAATAGCTGCCTGTATTGGTAATCGATTTAATTTAAATATACTTTCTTGTGTTAATGAAAAATCTCAGAATGACACAGCATTTGATATTTGGGAAGCACTACAAGCGGGTTTTGTCATACCTCTAAGTGATAGCTATAAACAACCACAACTATTAAACCATGTTGATGTTTTTATAATTGATTATAAATTTCTTCACGATCGCGTGCAACAAGCAGCTTATTCCTTGATACCTGATGAGCATAAAAAGGAGATTCATTTAAATATTGGTAGACTACTATTAAACAATTTAGACGAAAGTTTATTAGAAGAAAAAATCTTCGATATTGTTAACCAATTAAATATCGGTGCTGAACTAATAACTTCTCCAGAAGAAAGATATAAACTAGCTAAATTAAATCTTGTGTCTGGACGGAAAGCTAAAGATTCTGCTGCTTATGAATCTGCTGTAAAATTTCTGAAGCAAGGTCTGAGCTTACTTGCAATTGATTCTTGGCAAAACTATTATGAATTAACTCTTGACCTTCATGTAGAAACAGTAGAAGCAGAATATTTAAATACAAATTTTGAGCAAGCAGAAGCATTATTTACTAGTGTTATAAATAACAGTATAACTATTCTTGATACTGTTAAAGTATATGAGAAAAAAATTCAGTTTTATGTGGCTCAAAATCGAATGCGCGAAGCATTAGATTTAGATTTGCAGGTGCTAGAGATGTTGGGAGTTTCATTGTCTCAAACTCCGCCAGCACAGTTAACAATTGAAGAATTAGTCAACCTGCCAGAAATGACTGAGGCTCATAAGCTAGCTGCTATGAGGATACTAATGACAGCTATGCCTCCCGCTTATTTAGCCGATCCTGCACTTTTACCACTGATTGCTTTTACGATGGTTGATTTATGTGTGCAGTATGGCAATTCATCTTTTGCAGCTTATGCTTATGGTTTTTATGGGCTAATTTTATGTGGGCCTCTTAAGGATATTGAATCAGGATATCGTTTTGGTAAATTATCTTTAAAGATTTTAGATCAATTCAATGCTAGACAAATTAAGTCTAAAGTGTACGCCTTATTTAATATTTTTGTTAGACACTGGAAAGAACATATTCAAGCAACGATAGAACCTCTACAAGATGGTGTTCAAAGTGGTTTAGATACAGGGGACATTGAGTATGTGGGTTACAATGGATTATTGGTTTGTTGGCATCCTTTCTGGACTGGAGAAAATTTAGAGATTGTTGAGCAAAGACTAGAACAATATATTAATTTAGCGCATAAAATACAGCAAGAACATTTTACAATTTGCTTACTGATCTTAAAACAGATGGTAATCGAGCTAGTTCAAGGACAGGATAATGAATCTTGTTTAGAGGGCGATAGTTTTAATGAATCAGTAATGCAGAGAATGGCTGGGAATATTACAGCTATCTTTTATGCTTATCTTGCCAAAAGTATTTTGAGTTATTTATTTAAAGATTATAGTCAGGCTGTTAAAAATGCTCAATTAGCACAACAGTATGAAGTTGCAGCTAGTGGGACTGTTTATCTACCTCAATATAAGTTTTATTATTCTCTGGTATTGTTGGCTATCTGTTTAAATCCTACTTACAAAACAGATATAAAAACTGCCATAGAAAAAGTAGAAGAAAATCAAAACCAATTAAAAGAATGGGCAGAGCATTCACCTATAAATAATCAGCACAAATATGAACTAGTAGAGGCAGAAAAGGCGCGATTTTTAGGACAAGTATTAGTGGCGATGGAATACTACGATCGCGCAATTAAAGGCGCTCGTAATTCTGAATATATTCATGAAGAAGCGTTGGCTTATGAATGTGCGGCAGAATTTTATCTCAGTCTAGGGAGAAATGAATTTGCGTCACTATATATGACAAAGGCACACTATGGTTATCGTCGTTGGGGAGCGATTGCTAAATTTAATGATTTGGAATTAAAATATCCAGAATTAATTACTAAGGTTTCCACTCAATCTAAATTAGGATTTACAAGTAATACGATTACTACTTCCACTGCTAATGAAAAATCAAGTGGGCTAGATTTAATCACAGTTATTAAAGCATCACAAGCTTTGTCAGAAGTAATTTTATTAGAAAATTTACTAGAAAGGTTAATGACAATTGTGATTGAAAATGCTGGCGCTCAGACTGGTATTTTGCTGCTAGATAAAGCAGGAAAGTTATTTATTGAAGCTAAAGCAACTGTCGATCGAGATGATTTAACTGTTGGTCAATCAATCCCAGTAGAAAACAGTCAGCAATTACCTATTTCTGTGATTAATTATGTTGCAAGAACTAAAAAAGATGTAGTTTTATCTGATGCTAGTAGCGAAGGAAGTTTTACGCTAGATCCATATATTGTTGACCATGAAATTAAATCACTTATATGTACTTCTATCGTTAATCAAGGCAAATTAGTTGGGTTACTTTATTTAGAAAATAATTTAACAGTAGGAGCATTCACTTATGAAAGAATACAAGTATTAAAGTTGCTATCTTCACAAGCAGCTATTTCCTTAGAAAATGCCCAATTCTACGCTAAATTAGAAGAGAAAATACAAGAAAGAACTAGGGAATTAAATGAAAATAATGTGCGATTAAAGCAAACACTGCGGGAATTAAAACTAACTCAAACCCAGCTTATTCAAACCGAAAAAATGTCAAGTTTGGGGCAAATGATTGCTGGTATTGCTCATGAAATTAATAATCCTGTAAGTTTTATTCATGGTAACTTAGTTCACATTGATAATTACACACAAGATTTACTGAGCTTGATTGATATTTATCAAAATATCTATCCCGACTTAGCACCAGAAATTGAAGAGTTTTTAGAGAATATTGATGTTGATTTTATTAAAGAAGATATGCCTAAAACTTTATCTTCTATGAAAATTGGCACACAACGCATTCGGGAGATTGTGCTGACATTGCGTAATTTCTCTCGGTTAGATGAGTCTGACATGAAACCGGTGAATATTCATGAGGGAATTGAAAGTACCTTACTAATTTTGCAAAGCCGTCTCCAAGCGAAACCAGGTAAGCCTGCGATTGAGATTATCAAAAATTACGGTGATTTGCCAAAAGTTGAATGTTATGCTGGGCAGCTAAATCAGGTATTTATGAATATTCTGAATAATGCGATTGATGCTTTAGAAAAGTCAAATCAGGAAATAAAAGCAGGGGAAATTAAAAGTAATTCTGGTGCGATCGCAATTCGTACCCAAGCAGTCAACGCTGATTTAGTCGTCATTTCCATTAAGGATAATGGGGTAGGGATGAGTGATAGTGTCAGAGAAAGAATCTTTGATCCTTTTTTCACTACTAAGCCTGTGGGACAAGGTACTGGTTTAGGATTATCAATCACCTATCAAATCGTAGTAGACAAACATCAAGGTACAATAGAGTGCATTTCTGAGCCTGGAAAGGGTGCAGAGTTTATCATTCAAATTCCCTGTTTGCAAAAGCGGGTAATCTAGTCTTGTGCCAGGCGACTAGAAGTCGCGGCTACACAGGCAAAACTCGCCTGCGCGGGTTGGAAACGTTAATTTTCGGTCAGTCTGCGTCAGAAAACAATTTACCAACTTGCGCCAAATCTACATTTCCACCACTGATGATGACACCAATTTTCGCCTCTGATGCTGTCATCACACCAGCTTCGAGTAAGGCGGCGGCGGCGAGGACTCCGGTGGGTTCAACGACAATTTTCAGACGTTCCCACAAGAAAAACATAGTGCGAAGAATCGCTTCTTCCGATACCGTCACCATATCATCGACGTAATGCAAGACTAGGGGGAAAGTAATTTGACCAAGGCTAGGAGTCCGCGCACCATCGGCGATGGTATTGGGATTTTTGACAGTTTGTAGGGTTTTGGTGTGAAAGGATCTAGTAGCATCGTCGGCGATCGCTGGTTCTACCCCGATTACTTTACAATTGGGTAAAAGTGCTTTAGCTGCGATCGCACTTCCTGAAAGTAATCCGCCACCACCACAACAAACTAATAGTAAGTCCAACTCACCAACTTCTTGAATCAGTTCTAAAGCAGCTGTACCTTGTCCGGCGATGATGTGCGGATGATCGTAAGGTGGAATCAGTGTCAAAGAGCGCTCATTTGCTAGATTTTGGGTTAATTCTTCTCGATTTGTTTCTTGGCGATTGTACAAAATTACCTCTGCACCATAACCACAAGTGGCAGTTTGTTTGACAGCGGGTGCATCATCGGGCATGACAATGGTGGTGGGAATATTTAGTAATTGTCCAGCTAAAGCGATCGCTTGGCCATGATTTCCTGATGAATAGGTGATAACGCCTGTTTGTTTTTGTGCTATTGATAGTTGGGCTAGGGCATTGTATGCACCTCTAAATTTAAATGATCCTGTGCGTTGAAAGTTTTCGCACTTAAAAAATACCTGGCTATTGGTGCGATCGTTAACGATTCTAGAAGTCAGTACAGGTGTGCGGTGGGCAATACCCAAAATTCGCTCTTGTGCTGCTTGCACGTCAGTTATAGTAACAGAATTATGCTGTGACATTGATAATAATATTAAATATTTTTGCTCTTGTTGATATAGATACAGATTTTTATATTTGCGCTGAATATGCTTGATCGAAGCATATTCAATTTCAGGTGGATAGCATCATTTATTTTCCTCATAAAACTAGTTACAGCAAACATTATATATTGCTGTAACTAGTTTTATAAAGCTTAAATTAATATCACCTTACTCATTTTGGCAACATGAATAAAACATCCGAAAGTCGGCAAAAAAAAACTGCTCTCATTACCGGAGCGGCTAGTGGAATAGGTTATCAATTAACCCAGATTTTTGCTCGTCATAGTTATAATCTTGTGTTAGTAGATAAGAATGAACAAAAACTTAATGAAATTATAGATGAATTTCCGCAAAAATTTGGCATTTTTGTCAAAATTTTTGCCAAGGATTTATCTATACCAACATCCCCAGAAGAAATTTTTACAGAACTACAGCAAGCATCCATCAAGATTGATGTGCTGGTTAACAATGCTGGCTTTGGTACTTATGGAGCATTTACCGAAACAGACCTCAGCACTGAACTGAAAATGCTACAGGTAAATATCGTCAGCCTAACTCATTTAACTAAGTTATTCCTGAAGGATATGGTCGAGCAAAACTATGGAAAAATATTGAATGTGGCCTCAGCAGCGGCTTTTCAACCAGGGCCACTAATGGCAGTTTATTTTGCTACTAAAGCCTATGTCTTATCATTTTCAGAAGCGATCGCTAATGAATTAGAGGGCACTGGTGTCAGCGTGACTGTTCTTTGTCCAGGGCCAACAGCATCGGAATTTCAGCAAACTGCTGCAATGGAAAATTCCAAGATTGCTAACGTTAAGAGAATGATGGATACGGCAACCGTCGCAAAAATTGGTTATCGAAGCTTAATGAAAAATAAAACCGTTGTCGTTCCTGGTATGAGAAATAAGATATTGAGTGAAAGTGTCAGATTTACACCCAGAAATTTAGTCACAAAGGTTGTCAGAAGTATGCACGAGCTTAAAAAAAATCGGTAGTTCTATCGAGAGCATCCAATTTTGCCAGAATATGTTTGTCATTATGGGGACTTCTAAATAAAAAAATACTCAACTACTTCTTGTGGGGTGAGCGACACGAGAGCCCAGTCTGTATGGCGGGCAAGATGCCCACCCCACAAGATTAGGTAATTTATTTCTTGGAAGTCCCGTCCCTTTTTTTAACCGTTTTTATACGTAGAAGAATATATTCTCTACGTATTTTTTATGAAAAAAAGATTTATCCCAATGTATATTTCCGCATTTTTTTGGGAATCCTAAATTTGAGGAAGCATTAAAAACCGCAAGGTATGACTTCCTGACATATCACGTAACTTTTAGAGGATAATTATGTCTAAACGCAAATTGCCCAAAGGCCGTAGTGTTAGTTCAGTTGCTCTAGAACCAGAAGTTGCGATCGCAGTTATTGGACTTTTTTCCGCAGCTGCCGATGGTGAAGGTATTTCTTCAACCGAAGAATATGCTTTAAGTGAATTTCTCAGTCGGGTTGGCTTATTTGAAGATTATTCTGATGACGACTTTGAAGAATTGACCGAAAAAGTCGTCAGCTTAATTGAAGAAGAAGATCCAGAAGATTTAATCGCCCAATCCATCGAATCTTTACCTAATAGAGGTTATCGCGAAGCTGCATACATCACAGCAATCTTAGTAGTAGGGATTGATGAAGAAGTACCCGAAAGTGAACAAGATTATATCTCTGAGCTTCAGGAAGCCTTAAAGATTTCAGACGAACGCGCACAAGAACTTATAGACGGAGTATTCGGGGAAGACGAAGACGAAGACGAAGACGAAGATGAAGATGAATAAGAGTATTAATTTACTCCCGTCCAACTAAGGTATTATCATCAAGTAGTTTTAATAACTATCTGATGATTAGGAAAATTTCTCTTAGCTTGATGCTGCTGTTTCTGGGTACTCAAATTGGTGTTACCCAGCCAGCAGCTAAAGCACAAACCCCAGTTGCACCAGCAACTACCACAAAATCAATTTGCTCTACCCAACTAGGAACAGCTATAGATGCTGTAATCAATCGTCCCTTATTTAGTCGGGTGCGTTGGGGAATTTTGGTACAACCCCTGTCAACCGAGCAAACTCTTTATAGTCGAGATGCCGAGAAGTATTTTACTCCCGCGTCTAATCTTAAATTGCTGACAACAGCAGCGGCATTGCAAATATTGGGTGCTAATTTTCGGATTCGCACCTCTATTTATCAGAATGGTAATGGTGTTTTAAGTGTTGTCGGTAGGGGAGATCCTAGCTTAAGTGATACTCAACTACAAGCATTAGCACAACAGCTAAAACAGAAAGGGATTACCCAAATTCAGCGGTTGATTGCTGATGATAGTTATATTCAAGGGGATATTGTTAACCCCACCTGGCAATGGGAAGATGTGCAGTCAGACTATGGCACACCAGTCAGCAGCTTTATTCTCAATCAAAATATTTTTAGTTTAAAACTTGTACCGCAGGCTGTAGGTAAACCTTTGCAAGTCGTGTGGATTGATCCCGGCGAGGCGAAACAATGGCGGATAATTAATCAGTCAGTAACCGCTGCCCAAAATCAACCAAGCTATGTCAATGTTACCCGCGAATTATCAGGAACAACATTACGAATTCAAGGACAACTGACAACAAATTCTGAACCATCTTTAATAGATTTACCTGTAGTTGATCCCAATTATTACTTCTTACGACGCTTCCGTAGTGCTTTGGCAACAGAAAAAATTACTTTGGGACAAACATTAGTAGTCAGTGGTGGTATTCATCAAGAGGAAATAGCCTTTGTAGAGTCACCACCTTTATCTGAATTATTAATGGAAACTCTTCAGAATAGTAATAATCTTTATGCTGAAGCACTGCTGAGAGCGTTAGCTGTGAAAAAATCCGGAGTAAAAAATCAGACTAGTGCTGATGTCGGTTTGGAGGTTGTCAAAGCCAGTTTAACTAAATTGGGAGTTGATCCAGCAAATTATATTTTAGTGGACGGTTCGGGTTTATCACGTCGCAACTTAGTAACACCAGAAGCTTTTGTACAAATTTTGCGGGCGATCGCAAAAACACCAACCGCATATATCTATCGCGCATCTTTACCCTTAGCGGGTAAAAGTGGAACTCTCAAGGGCCGTTTTCAAGATACACCTGCTGAGGGAATTGTGCAAGCAAAAACAGGTACGTTAAATGGTGTCGTTTCTCTATCTGGATATATAAATGCACCAAAGTATGAGCCGCTGGTTTTTAGTATTATCGTGAATCAGTCGGATCAGTCTGCAACAGTTGTACGCCAGGCAATTGATGAAGTTGTTGTGTTGTTAACGCAATTGCATCACTGTTAATATGATACTTTTCACTCTTAAATTTTTTCATGCCAGCCAAAATTTTACCACCGCCCTTGAAACCTGGAGACTTACTACGAGTAATTGCCCCTAGTGGTGCTTTGCGAGAATTTGAGGCATTTGAACGGAGTCTAGAAATTTGGCGATCGCGCGGTTATCAATTAGAAGTCAGTCCTCAGATAGATGACAAATGGGGTTATTTATCTGGGACAGATGAAACTCGTCGTCACCAGCTAGCAGCAGCATGGCAAGATCCTGATTGTCGTGGTATCCTTTGTGCCAGAGGCGGTTTTGGTAGCACTCGCATCTTAGAAAATTGGAATTGGTCAAATTCAGCGCTTCCCAAATGGCTCATAGGCTTTTCTGATATCACCGCTTTATTATGGAGCCTTTATACAGCAGGTATTTCCGGCGTTCACGGCCCGGTAATGACGACTTTGCCAGATGAACCAGATTGTTCAATTAAGCGATTATTTGATTGGTTAGAAAGTAGTTCTTTCACCCCTCTCAAAGGTTACGGTTGGGGTGGTGGCATAGTTACTGGCACTTTGTTACCAGGTAATCTCACGGTAGCTACTCACCTTTTGGGTACACCAATCCTGCCAAATCTAGATGGTGTAATTCTGGCGTTGGAAGATGTTACCGAAGCACCTTATCGCATCGATAGGATGCTGACACAGTGGCGTTTGAGTGGTGCTTTATCTAAAGTCTGTGGTATTGCTTTGGGTGGTTTTACTCGCTGTGAAGCGCCACCCACTATATCTAGTTTTAGTGTAGAAGAAGTATTGCGCGATCGCTTAGGTGATTTGGGGATTCCCATTGTCTCCGATTTACCTTTTGGCCATGATAGTCCCAATGCAGCCTTACCGATGGGTGTAGAGGTAACTTTAGATGGGGATGCGGGAATATTAGCGATCGCGCATCCACATTAAGTTAAAATCAGATCCGCTAAATTCAAGAACATGACTTTCTTTTGGTAGCATTTCTATATAAAAAACTATAGATAGTGTAAAGTATTACATGTTTGAACGCTTGCATGGTTATTCAGGGAAAACATGATTTATGGATAAAAATTTAATAATTGATGTCGGCGTTCACACAGGTGAAGATACAGAGTTTTACTTAAAAAAAGGCTTTCGGGTTGTTGGTATTGAGGCTCATCCTGAGCTTTACGAAGCTACAAAAAAGCGACTAAATTTATATATAGAAAAGGGTCAACTTACTCTTCTAAATATTGCTGTATCACCGAAAGATGAGCCAGTCACTTTTTACGCTAACTTGGAGAGAAGCTTTTGGGGTACAACTTCACCAGATTGGGCTATTCGGAACAAATGCTCTTTTGATGCGCCTTCTATTGAGATAACTGTAGAAGGGCGCAGATTTGAAAGAATTTTGGAGGAGTTTGGTATTCCCTACTATCTCAAAGTAGATATCGAAGGTGCTGATTTATTATGCATACAGGCATTACGGCAGTTTAATACTAAACCACAGTTCTTATCTATAGAGTCAACCAAGACTTCTTGGAAGGAACTGCTGGAAGAATTTGCGCTATTAAAAGAACTTGGTTATCACAAATTCAAAGCCATCAGTCAAGGGCATGTACCTGAACAAATTTGCCCTTCACCAGCACGAGAAGGTCAATATATCCCACATCGGTTTGAATATGGTGCTAGCGGACTTTTTGGTGAAGAAACCCCAGGTAATTGGCTTTCTGAGAGTGAAGTAATCAAAGTCTACAAAGGCATTTTTTGGACTTATAAAATAATCGGAGTGAATGGAATTATTTACCGATTCCCCATAGGGAGAATGTTCCTAGACAAGTTTAAAATCCAGGAACCTTGGTACGATACTCATGTTAGTCTTTGAACAAAGTATTTTATCCTGACATCTAAAAACTACTGTGGGGTTTGAGTTCAACTCAATCCCATTTTCGGTAGCAACGAGCTGTACAGTAATAAGGGTGAAAAACTTCTAAGAATTTGCTTTGAATCGTCCTGTAGAAAGTCTCTACTACTTGAGGATCATCAATGTGAAAAGGATAATCTTGATTAAAGCCTTTAAAGAAATACCAATTCAAGATTGTTTTACCAGTAGGTGTCAGCGCTTGATGAAACTTTAGTAACTGTTGGGTGGGGTCTGACAAATGTTCTAAAACATCAAAAGAAATGATAGTATCAAAAGTCTCTTTTTCAGGCATTTCCAAATAAAAACTCATTTTGTGGCTCAAACCCATCTGTTCAGCCCGATAACGCACAAAATCATAATGAATAGGATTAAGATCGCAATAAATTACTTGTTCAACCTGTGGACAAAGGGCAGCATTAAGTGCATGAGTACCAATCCCGCCGCCAAAATCTAACACCCGACCTTGAGCATGATCTACAATCAAATGTAACGTGTTTTCAATATTTTGACTTTGTTCTAAATGCCAAGCTCCCAACTCAAATAAATAAACCTCTCCCACTTGTTCGCGATAAAAGTCTGTTGCTTTTTCCCAATCAAAATCTTTATGGCCTAACTCGGCCATTTCTTCTTGTCCTGTTGCTAACCTTTTTTCTAGTGTTTCTGAATCTAAATGCAAAAAATCCTGTAGATGCTGTTTTAAGTTAAATGAATTTTGCCAATAATCGCTTAAGAAAGCTGGAGCGGGATGCTTAACCATGAATTTAATTAACTATTATCATTAACTCAATATTCTATATCTTAAACTGAATCAATCTTTTATACTTACTTTTTTTCAGAAATCTAAATTTTAATAATTGATGCAATCTGGAAACAGCCATTCTCCCATCAAACCTATAATTAGGTGATTTATTAAAGGCAATTGCCCCTAGTACAACACGGCGTAAATAAACCATCTATTCTCAATCAATGAAATGCTGACGCTGTATTCATTTGGAATTTTGAATCCCGCCTTGCGGTACTAGTGGGCTTTGCAAGAATTAGAATTATTTACAGGGTAGAGAAAGAGAGGCGATCGCATGGTTATAATTGTATTCGATCATAACCACCGATTTGCGATTAAAAGTTGAGCTATTTCTGTATTACCACTAAATAATCACGTTCCAGATAAAAGTTATTTCCATCTGGCGTAGACTCTTTAATCACAGTCATCTGTGCCTTTTCTATGAGCCACTTAATTGCTTCTGGTGAAGTTGGATAATACAATTGTTCACTATCTGCTTTGCTGCAAAACCTTGTCCAACCATTTGGTGTGGTTATACTGCTAGTATGAATAAAAGCTCTCCCACCCTCTTTGAGTATTTTATAAATACTGTTTAAATATTTCCAAATTGTTGGTAGATCCAAATGTACAAAAACATCAAAAGAATATATGAAATCAAATTTTTCACCCAACCCAGCTTCAAATTCAGAGTTTTCCATTAAATGAAACTCTACCTGAGGATAGTGTCCAATCCTTTCTTTAGCCTTATCTAGCATTGCTGGTGCTACATCAAAACAGTATAGCTTTTCGACATTTTCAACTACTTTGGCTGCAATTCTAGCACCACCAACACCAATCTCTGCAACTGTGCTGTTTTTAGTTAAAAATGGGAAAATATATTCACTAATAATTTCTTTCACATCTTCTGCTGTCCCCCATTCATCACCTAAATAACTTATGGCTGCATCTTTTTCAGGCTGTGTAATTTGATCATTAGCTGTTTGAAAATCATATTTACTCCACTGTTTAGCATACTCATTCCAGAAGTTTCTATTAATTTCCAAATTTGATGGCTGCATTGATAAATACTGTAGATGGATAACAGGCAGTAATATTAGCACAATTGAGAGAGCCAGAGCAAATTTCAATCTTAGGAATAAGAATTAAATAACATAAAATTTCTGTCGCTGGTTTACCTCACCCTCAATCCCTCTCCGATATATTGGAGACGGAAGCTAGAGACAGGATGAGATTTTGCATCATATTTAATCCACATTTCTTAGCGATAGGTTGCCAAGCCAAATACGATTAATCGGCACGTAAGCATTTGTAATTGTGTAGACATGCCCACTAATCTGGGTTATAGTCCCAAAAGGAAAAATAGGGTAAATGCCATCTTCAGGAAAATAAATAATGTTTAAGTGGTGTTTTATAAAGTCTGCAAAATTGCCTGAGGAGGTTAACTAATGTAGTATAAATCAACGTAAAATATACTTAGCTTTACTGTACAGCAAGTATTGCGTGATGCTTTTTGCGGGTGTAGCCATCAGTCGATGCAGATTATGGCATATTGAATATCAGCAAATAAATCACAGATAGCATAATTATTTGGTTATGATGCTGTGTTGTCAGTATGAGCAACTTTAAACTAGTTATAAATTGAACATCTAACTCTTATGAGTCCTATTGTCTTTGACTTCAGTCCCGAAATTTCAGTTATACTTTGCACCTACAACCGAGAAAAATATTTGAATAATTGCATCAATAGTGTTCTTGAGCAAACTTTTAAAGATTGGGAACTATTGGTAGTTGATGATGGTAGTAAAGATAATACTTTTGAAATTGTCAATCCATATTTGCAAAGATTTAATAATATACGTTATTTAAAACACCAAAATAAAAAATTAGGGTACTCTAAAAACGCCGGAGTTCAAGCATCCTTTGGTAAATACATCACCTTTATTGACAGCGATGATACATATAAAACCAATCATCTAGAGTCACGACTTAAATACATGCAGGCTAATCCAGAAATTGACTTGATTGAAGGAGGATTTTTTTCTGAAGAAGAGATTTTTGTCGCCGATTATTTTCAACCAGGTAAAATCATTAATTTACGCGAATGTGTTTTAGGCCCGACATTTTTTGGTAAGAGGCGAGTATTTTTTGAATTGCAAGGATTTAATAATATTCCCTATGGAGAAGATACAGACTTTTGGAAACGAGCAGAAAAAATTTTCAAAACTCAAAAATTTACAGAACCGCAAACCTACGTTTACACAAGAGCAGAAACTAGCATTACCAAGGATGTTCTGGAACAGCGCTCATTAACCTAAAAACTTTAATTCGGTTTATCTTGTTCCACTTACAATACTGTTCGGTTAAGCATTTTTAACTTGAAATTGGGTTTGGGGAAAAGGTTAAGGGGTAAAGGTTAAAGGTTTTTCTTTTCCCTTTTACCCTTCCTCTTTTCCCCTTAACCGAAAGGTATTGGTTCCACTTAGTATAACGCTACCTGCAACTATGCATATTTGTCATATAGTTTTGAATAACATTGGTGGAGCGCCAAAAGTTGCTGATTCGCTAATTTCTTCTCAGTCCAAAGCTGGCTACGAAGTTTCTACTGTGGTGCTTACTGTTTTAGAGTCACAATGGATAGTATCTTTTAAAGCAGCCAAAACTGTGATTGTGATGAAAGTTGCAGGTACTCTATTTATTATCGGGGGGATGATACATCAAATATGGGTAGCAATAAAATTAAGCAGGGTGATTGCTGAACAAAAACCGGATATTATTGTTTGTCATACTGCATTTATTACTAAACTCTTTTATCTATCTAAATTCATTCCTGGTAGTTTCTCTGTTCCCTATATTAGCTATATTCACAGCGATTATATTTCTGAATCATACGTTGAACGTAAAACAAACCCCATTAGCGCATTGATTCAAAACTTATTTATCAGTCTTGCTAGCAGAATCGATATGCTTGCGCTTCAGCAAGCTAGTGGATTAATATTTGTTTGCAATTCTCTATATCAAAGATTCGCAAATATTGGGTTAAAGCATCATCGAGTTGTGATATCTTATAATCCAGCTATAGATGATATTAGTAACCAACCTCTTCATCCTATAGCCAAATCTTGGTTGAGTAATTCGCAGTTGATTACCTTTGTATGTGCTTCTAGATTTCACCATCAAAAAGACCATAAAACCTTACTCAAAGCATTTGCTAAAGTTAGTGAAAATCACTTAAATATTCGGCTGATTTTGTTAGGGGAAGGTGATTTAGAGACAGAGATACAAGCTCTAGCAAAGTTTTTAGATATTGATGAAATTGTGCTGTTTGCCGGTTCTGTTCTCAATCCTAGAGCTTATTTCTCACTGTCTAGAGCAGTTATACTTGCTTCCCATTTTGAAGGCTTACCACTGGTTCTTGTAGAAGCTGTAGCTAGTGGGGTAACATTTATTGCCACTGATTGCCCAGTTGGTCCACGTGAGATTTCTGAAGTACTTAAATGTGGGACAATAATACCACCAAGTAATGTAGATGCGTTAGCAGCAGCCATTATTGACCATGTAAAAACTCCTCAGGAGAAAATTGAACGCTCTGAGGAAATTGCACAATTATTTAGTGCGGCTAGCTGTGCTGAAAGATTAGAAGTTTTGATAAAGCAAGTTATTTCAGAATAAGTAAAAATTGAATAACATGCTATTTTACCTAATATTTATGTCTAAAGACTTTGTATGAATACTAATTTTTTAGCTCCCAAAATTAGAGATTTTTGGTATTTATTGAGAAATTCGGCTCGGCAGTTTTTTATTTTAGGAATCATTGTAAGTTTGTGTCTGATATTTTTATCTAGTTGTCAGGGGCTAAGACAAAAGGAAGATGGGGTAATTCATCTAACACTATGGCACGCTATTAATCCCCCTGCAAATCGAGATATATTTCAAAAACTAGTAGATAAATTTAATCAGACTCATCCTAATATTCAGGTGCAATCTATCTTTGAGAGTGAACCTCAATTACCAAAAATATTGACCTCAGTAGTTGCCAATGTGCCACCAGATATGCTGGCATTCCATCCTGAATATACGGGTCAATTTGTGGAATTAGGGGCAATTCGATCTTTAGAAGATTGGTTAGACAAATCGGCTCTCAAGTCAGATATTAGACCTAATCTACTAGAAGAAATGCAGTTAGATGGTCACATTTGGTCAGTGCCAATGCACACCAGTAATATTGGGATTTTTTATCGCCCTAAACTTTTTGAAGCTGCGGGAATTACAGAATTACCCAAGACTTGGGATGAATTGAGACAAGTTGCCAAAAAATTAACTATAGACCGCAATGGCGATCGCCGCCCCGAACAGTATGGCATGTTACTGCCTTTAGGAAAAGGAGGATGGACTGTATTTAGTTGGTTCCCGTTTTTACTTGGTGCTGAGGGAGAAATTGTAATCAATAATCGCCCCAATTTAATGAATGCGGGTGCGATCGCGGCCTTAAAATTTTGGCAAGACCTGATGAAAGATGGTTCAGTATTACTTTCTGCCCCAGAACGAGGTTATGAAGAAGACGCGTTTCTTGCAGGTCGTGTAGCGATGCAAATAACAGGCCCCTGGACTTTAATTATGAAATCTGAGGTCGATCATCAAGTATTACCCATACCAGCAAGTGTCAGACCTGCCACAGTCACAGGTACCGGAAATTTATTTGTGATGAAGACCACGCCAGCAAGAGAGCAAGCAGCACTCAAATTTTTAGAATATGTTTTGAGCGAGGAATTCCAAACTGAATGGTGTATAGGGACGGGTTTTTTGCCAGTTACCCTCACATCGGCTCAAAGCAAAGCTTATCAACAATTTATCACCGAAAAACCAATGTTAAAAGTGTTTTTTGACCAACTACCTGTGGCACGTTCTCAACCGATTATTGCTGGATATAGCCGTATTTCTGACAGTCTTGGTCGAGCGATAGAAGCGACATTGCTAGGAGAGTCTGCTGAAAAAGCCCTCAAAATAGCACAAGAGCGTTTAGAACTGATTTGGGATGACAAATAAATGGGACTGGGTATTGGTTCCTATCGATCAAAATCACGAAGAAACTTTAGTTTTGGGATGTAAATTTCTTTTCAATGTACACAAACCAATTGCTGGTATGGCTCCGAGAATCGCTGCTGTCAGTCCTTGTCCACTCCAATATAGTATGGGAGTACGGTAGGTTTCTGGAATCAAATTTTGCACAATAAAAAGCAACCAAACCAAAATAGTAATCAAGAAGAAAGAGATTGAGGGTAAAAAATTCCACCACCAAATGTCTGCTGTGTATCGCCTCAATACCAGCCATTGGCAAATTCCTAGCCAAATACCAGAAATAATATAAGCGATCGCAAATAGAAATCCCAAAATAAAAGTTTCTTCAGGAGATGATGAGACAATGGTTGAAATGTAGTTAATCCAAGCTGTAGAAACGCCATTGGCAATCAGCCAACCGATGCTGGTAGCAAATAGCCACTGCCAACCCGGTAAATATCTGTAAAGAACAAGGCTCTGGTCAGCAGCGAAAATTACGGCAAATACAACATTACTGAGACTTCTGACCAAAATGCTCCATGTTTGTGCTTGGGTAGCAATATTAGATGAGAGGTTGTGGAGAATAATTTTCTCTAAAGCGATACTGGCAACGCCACCCACAACCCATCCGATGAGAGTCATTAAGGTAAACTGAATAAAGAACCTCTGTCGCTGCGATCGCGGAATCAAATACTTTCCTGGATTAGGCTCGTTACTAGCAGATGCAAGATGGTCGGGACTGTTAGAGTCAGTTTGCATAGGGAGTTAGGGGGACTGGGGATTGGGGACTGGGGACTGGTGACTAGGGGATAGGGATAATAACCATACCTAATTCCCAATTCCCAATCCTTAGTCCAATATTGATTCTTGTTTTATCCTATTTCTTACTCTTCAGTCCCCAATCCCTAGTCCCCAATCTCTAATCTCCAAACCTGCTGAAAAAGCGTAATCCCGGAATGATAAGCTAAACAGTGGCATAAAAGTTGTGACTTAGGATGAAGTGATAAATGAGTGTTTATTCAACAACTCCTCATCTCTTACGGGCTGCTCGTGGTGAAGTAGTAGATCGTCCCCCTGTATGGATGATGCGACAAGCGGGACGATATATGAAAGCATATCGAGACTTAAGAGATAAGTATCCTTCGTTTCGCGATCGCTCGGAAATTCCAGATGTAGCAATTGAAGTTTCCTTGCAACCGTGGAGAGCTTTCCAACCAGATGGAGTAATTTTATTTTCTGATATTGTCACCCCATTACCTGGTTTGGGTATTGACATGGATATTGCGGAAGGTAAAGGGCCAATCATTCATTCACCCCTCCGCACTCAAGAACAAATTGATAATTTGCATCCCTTAGAACCAGAAGCCGCGCTACCATTCATCAAAACGATTTTGCAAGCGCTGCGTTCGGAAGTAGGTGATAAATCAACGGTGTTGGGCTTTGTGGGTGCGCCGTGGACGTTAGCAGCTTATGCAGTAGAAGGAAAAGGTTCTAAAACCTACTCCATCATCAAAAATCTGGCATTTTCAGATCCGACGATATTGCATCAACTGTTAGCTAAATTAGCAGATGCGATCGCCATTTATGCCCGCTACCAAATTGACTCTGGCGCTCAAGTTATCCAAATGTTCGATTCTTGGGCAGGTCAATTGAGTCCTCAAGATTATGATACCTTTGCTCTTCCCTATCAACAGAGAGTTTTCCAGCAAGTCAAGCAAACCCATCCCGAAACACCTTTGATTTTGCTAGTTAGCGGTAGTGCGGGTGTGTTGGAAAGAATGGCACAATCTGGCGCTGATATTGTCAGTGTAGACTGGGCTGTAGATATGGCAGATGCACGAGCCAGATTGGGTAAGCAAGTCAAAGTTCAAGGAAATCTTGACCCAGGCGTGTTATTCGGCTCTAAACAGTTTATCCGCGATCGCATCCTCGATACCGTTCGCAAAGCTGGCAATTGGGGTCATATTCTCAATCTTGGTCATGGTGTCCTCCCAGAAACTCCCGAAGAAAATGTCGCTTTCTTCTTTGAAACCGCAAAAGAACTTAACCTTGCAGGAGTTAAGGGTTAGTAGCCATATAATTTTAGATTTTAGATTTTAGATTTTAGATTTTTACTGCAATCCAAAATCCAAAATTCAAAATCTAAAATTTTCAGAGTAGCTCCTAATTTGGAACTTTTAACTTTATTCTTTACTCTTTAGTTTTAACTCCTAAATTTTGAAAAATTCTCTATGAGCCAGAAACGGATTTTAGTGACTGGTGCAAGTGGTTGTGTAGGTCATTATTTAACAGAAGCCTTAATTAAGGAAACAGATCACGAACTGTATCTACTAGTTAGGAACCCAAGCAAACTGCAAATTGATACCAACGCACGTTCAGGTATCAAAGTTTTGCAAGGTGATATGCAGAATATTCGCCAGTTTGCCGATTTGCTATCCACAATTGATACGGCGGTACTCACAGCCACAGCTTGGGGTGGTGATGAGACATTTGATATTAATGTCGTCAAGACTATAGAGTTGCTCGAACTACTAGATCCAGAACGTTGTCAGCAGGTGATTTATTTTTCGACAGCCAGCGTTTTAGATCGGTACAATCAACCATTGAAAGAAGCCGGAGAAATTGGGACAGATTATATCCGTTCTAAATATGAGTGCTTAGAGAAAAAAGAAAAATTAGCGATCGCACCCAAAATTACCACAGTATTTCCCACTTTAGTATTGGGTGGTGATGCCAATAAACCCTATTCTGCTGTCACATCTGGCATTCCAGAAGTGACAAAATATATTAATTTGATTCGCTTTTTGGAAGCAGATGGCAGTTTTCACTTTATCCACGGACGAGACATTGCCACTGTCGTGCGATATTTAATCGATCATCCTCCCAAAAACCATCAACCACATCGGCTTGTTTTAGGTCAAGCACCGTTAACAGCTAATCAAGCAATAAAAGAAGTTTGCGCTTATTTGGGCAAAAAGATTTACTTTCGTATTCCCATATCTTTAGCCTTGGCTAATTTAATTATTGTTCTGTTTCGCATTCAGATGGCCGCTTGGGATCGGTTTTGCATGAACTATCGGCATTTTACTTATGAAAAATTCATCAATCCCGATAGTTTCGGCTTGCCAAATTACTGTGCAACCATGAGTGATATTTTAAAAATTAGTGGTATCAAACGCGCTAAAAATTAGATGTAATCTGTAGCTTTTGACAGCATTTGTCAAATATCAGCAGATAAATAACATATTCAACGCAGGATCTACCGCTCAAACTTTGCGTCCCTCTGCGCTTCACTTTGCGTCCCTCTGCGTTTAAAAAAGCTACAAACTTGGGAATTGAGAATTAGGTATAGAGAAGAATGAAAAATTCCCTCTTTCCGCTCTGCTCCTTGCTCCCCATTCAGGTAAAAATATCAGTGGTAAAATAAAACAACTTTAATAAAAAGTCAATAACTCTTTATTTTCGTTAGAGTGGGATAACAATCAAAGTGTGAGGATTGATACTACATGCGAATCCTGTTAGTGTATCCGATATTTCCCAAAACCTTTTGGTCTTATGAAAAAATCTTGGAGTTAGTCGATCGCAAGGTTTTACTACCACCTCTAGGTTTAGTAACAGTAGCCGCCATTCTGCCCCAAGAATGGGAATTTAAGCTGGTTGATCGCAACATCCGCCCAGCAACAGAAGCAGAGTGGGCATGGGCAGATGTAGTAATCCTCTCTGCGATGATTGTCCAGAAACAAGATTTACTTGAGCAAATCCAGGAAGCAAAAAAACGTGGCAAGCTAGTCGCAGTTGGCGGCCCCTACCCCACCTCTGTACCTCATGAAGTTGAAAATGTTGGCGCAGATTTTCTAATTCTGGATGAAGGGGAAATCACGCTCCCCATGTTTATTGAGGCAATTCAACGGGGTGAAACTTCTGGGACTTTCCGCGCCACAGAAAAACCTGATGTCACAAGCACACCAATACCCCGCTTTGATTTATTAGAGTTGAATGCTTATGACATGATGTCGGTGCAGTTTTCGCGTGGGTGTCCCTTCCAGTGCGAATTTTGCGACATTATTGTTCTCTACGGGCGCAAACCACGCACTAAAACCCCAGCCCAACTTTTAGCAGAGTTAGATTATCTCTATGAGTTGGGTTGGCGACGGGGTGTGTTCATGGTGGATGACAACTTTATTGGCAACAAACGAAATGTAAAATTGTTGCTGAAAGAGTTAAAAGTCTGGATGGCAGAACATAAGTATCCCTTCCGATTTGACACTGAGGCATCAGTTGACTTGGCACAAGATGCAGAAATGTTGGAATTGATGGTTGAGTGCGGTTTCTCGGCGGTGTTTTTAGGAATCGAAACACCGGATGAAGATAGTTTGCAAATGACCAAGAAATTTCAAAATACTCGCAGTTCTCTAACTGAGGCAGTGCAAACCATCACCAAAGCAGGATTGCGCCCAATGGCTGGCTTTATTATCGGCTTTGATGGCGAAAAAGCAGGCGCAGGCGATCGCATTGTCCGCTTTGCCGAACAAGCAGCAATCCCCTCTACTACCTTTGCCATGTTGCAAGCGTTACCAAATACCGCCCTTTGGCATCGCTTGAAAAAGGAAGGACGACTGCGGGAAAACCAAAATGCCAATATTGCTAACATCAATCAAACAACATTGATGAACTTCGTCCCCACTCGTCCCCTAGAAGAACTTGCACGAGAATATATTGAGGCATTTTGTACTTTATACGACCCAGTGCAATACTTGGATCGTACTTACCGCTGCTTCTTAATGATGGGTTTACCAAGTTGGAAAGCACCAGCAAAAATGCCAGAGTGGATTGTCGTGAAAGCCTTGCTGATTGTGATTTGGCGACAAGGCATCAAACGGGAAACCCGCTGGAAATTCTGGCATCATTTGTTCAGCATTCTCAAGCGGAACCCTGGAGTTATTGAGCATTACATCTCTGCTTGCGCCCACAACGAGCATTTTCTAGAGTATCGCCAAATAGTCCGCGATCAAATTGAAAGCCAGCTAGCTGAATATTTGGCACAAGGTGCAGAAACGCCTTATGTGCTAGTGAAGGAAAAAACTGAGGAAAAAGCGGAAGCGGTAGTTAGTTAAGGCTGGTAATGGGTAATAGTAAATAAATTACTTATTACCCGTTCTCAATTAAAACTTGTATCTACTTGTATTAGCTATTTCAATACGGTTCAGTTAAGGGCTACTGGCAACAATTTTGGGTTTTTGAAACGCGATAAATCGCCGTCTCTACAAGTGTTTTGGGCCTATCTGAACTGTATTGTGAGCTATTTGGCTTTTTCAATCCCAGTTATTTGAAAAATTAACTCTGCTGCTTTACTCATTAGCGAAGTGTTAATCTCAAGTTGATAATTCTCTTGTTTTAAAATTTCCATCACAACTTGACTGAAATCTGCGTTACCTTTCCTCGCACCCAAACCATTAATTGCACATTCAATTTGCCTCACGCCACAACTTAAAGCAATGAGTGAATTATCTACCGCCATACCCAAATCATCATGACAGTGTACTGAAACGACAACTTCGTTAATATTTGGTACTCGATTAAAAATTATTTGCAGAAGTTGCGAAAACTCTTCTGGTGATGCCAAACCTAAGCTATCAGGAATACTAACAGTAGTAGCACCACTCTTAATTGCAGTTTCAATAGATTTACACAAAAAATCTGGCTCACTTCTGGGGGCATCAAAAGCACTCCATTCTACATCATTACAGTAATTGCGTGCTAGAGAAACACTGTCTTTTATTGTTGCTAATACTTCTTCTTTGGTTAATTTAGACTGATTTTTAAGATTTACCGGAGTATAAATGTGAATTCTACCTCTGATTGCTGGTTTAATTACTTCGGCAAGAGTGATTATTTCATTTGAATTGGAACTAGCTAGCCCACAAATAGTAGAATTTTTAATTATTTTAGAAAGATTCAAGACTTCATCAAAATCTTTTTGAGAACTTGCTGGATAACCAACTTCAATAATATCTACTCCCATTTCTTCGAGCAATTGGGAGATAGTAATTTTTTGTTGTAAATTCATCTTTACACCAGGCGTCAATTCTCCATCACGCATGGTGGTATCAAAAATAATTACTTTGTGATGATTTTCTGACATATTGGCTAAAGATAGCGATCGCACTTGTCGAATACAATCTTAAGGAATATCCTCACTTAAAAAACTGTCTCTAAATCCCGATAACCGCTGACAATACGTACAACTTCCACGCCGCCATCAATAGGACGATAAAATATTAAGTAATCTTCTACTGGGAAACTCCGTAAACCACTGACAAAAGTATCGGAACTTTGCCCCATATTAGGAAAATCAGCCAACAGTTTACACTGCTGTTTGATTTTTTCATTGAGTCTTCGAGCTGCATCAGGATTGTAGCGGATAATATAGCGATTAATCTCTTTGAGGTCTTGCTTGGCTGGAATTGTTAAAACGTACCGACTCATTATTTAGCTGCCTCTGCTTGTTGCATTTGAGCTTCAGCACGTCGGATATCTTCTTCAATTTCTGCAAATACCTCTTCACCATCAACTACTTCACCACGCTCTGAGGCTTCAATACCTTCTTGGATTTTAGCTTTCAATTCTGCTAGACGCTTTTCTTGAACGCGATCGCGTTCATCTAGCAATCTCAATGCTTCACCCATCACTTCACTTACTGAGTGATATCGACCACTACTAACCTTATCCTTAACCAACTGCTCAAGTTCTGGGGTCAAAGATATATTCACAATTATTCCCTCATTTCGTTTACTCTATATCGTAACCGAAAGGGATTGGAGCAAGGCTAAAATAATTCGTAATTGATAATACTAGCCTGTAGCAAGTATTACGAATGACAAATGACAAATTAGTTAATTCGCCGCTGTTTGGGCTTCTTGATAAATTATTTCTTGAAACTGGATCATATCTTTTTGTGGATCGGCGTGGCTAACTTTCACTACTATCTGTTCGCCCAAGTTCACAGAACGTTTGAAAACCATTGGTAACTGCAAGCCTAAATCTTCTAACAAAATTAGGGCTAAGTTACTGTCTTCTCGCAGCCACATCAACACTGTCACATCCCAAGTTTCTTCTGGATGACGGCGTAAATATTCTAGTGCGTAATATCTATTAGTTTGTCGTTCCACCATTGTCACCTCTTGGGTGATACTGGTGACAGTCATCATCACTTCTTTAAGTTGATCTGCGGAAAATGGCAGAACTTCACCCCGCAAATGGGCTTTAATTTGAAAGTGGGTGAGTAAGTCACTGTAGCGGCGGATGGGAGAGGTTGCTTGGGTATAAGTATCTAAACCCAAACCAGCATGACGCAAAGGCGTAATGCTCATTTCACTCTTGGGCATACAACGACGCATGGCGCAAGCGCGAACGAATCCGGCTGGAAGTAGTAGCAATTCCTCATCTGGAGGTAATTCTGGTTGCGGTTGACCGCGGAAGGGCAAAGGTATGTTATGAGTTTTACCATAACGAGCCGCAACTTCACCGGCAACAATCATCATTTCTGCTACCAGTTGCCGCGATGGGGAATCGTCCAAAATATCAATGTGGATCTCTTCACCTTTGACTTTAATCGTCGCTTCGGGCATGGTGATGCTAATTGCCCCTTGGGCGTAACGCCAAGCTCTCCGCCGTTGTGCCCAAATAGCGATCGCCGCAATTTCCGGTTCTGCTTGTACCCGTAATTGCAGCATTTCATCGACATCTTCGTAGGTGAGGCGATAAGTCGGCTTAATCAAGCTGGTATGAATGCTGTAATCTTCTACTCCCCCAGTTGTACCTAAAATAATCCCGAAACTGAGGGCGCAACAAACCCTTCCCTGAATCAGACTCATTGGCCCAGTTGCCAATACTTCGGGAAACATGGGAATCATCCCCGTCGGTAAATAGACTGTAGTACCGCGCTTTCTGGCTTCTAAATCTAATTCATCTTCCGGCACTAACCATCTAGTGGGATCGGCAATATGCACCCAGAGGCGTTCCCGTCCATCGGGTAGTATTTCCCAACTCAGACCATCGTCAATCTCTGTGGTCGTTTCATCATCAATGGTGTACACCTTCAGGTGAGTCAGATCAAGGCGGTTTGTATCTGAGTCAATCGGCGGGAAATCCAAACGCTGTTGCGCCACTTCTAATACCTTATGAGGAAATTGAATCGGAATTGAAGAACGACGCAGGAACAAGTTTTCATAAGGACTCCAGTAACCCAAATCTACCAATAATTGAAAGGCCCCTTGGGGCGTTGTGGGTCGTCCCAGCATGGTCATTGTTTCTAATACGGCAGCGCTGGGCGGATAAGCGCGAGCCAAGGAGTCATAATTAACCCCCGTCCGCACGGTATCAGCGATTAGCGCTGCGTATTTCTCTAGTCCTTCTAAGCGCTGGCGATCGTGGCGTCCCCACTCTACGGCTTCACCTTTGAGCGCCTGTTCTACACGAGCTAAAAATTCCTGCTGTCCTTTAGCTTTTAGTGCCTCTACTTCCACTTGGTGCTGACGCTCTGCCACTTGAGCAGCAGTTCGCGGCTCGTAAGCGTCTCCTTTTTGCTTGAAATAGAGTTTATCGTCTGATAACAAGCAATAGGCGGCATAACAAAGAGGCGCAGCTGATTCGGAAAATAGCAGATTCGCCATTTGGTCGGGGGTAACGGTTTCCCCATCTTCGACCAGTAATTCCCAAGCTACCTCTAAGCTAGATGGGTCTAAATAAGGCTTGACCTGCTCCAAAAAGCTGGCAATCTCAGAGGTCTTGTAAGTCTGTCCGGTAACTGTATAGGTTATTTGTCTAGGCGCGAGGCTGTGGGATTGACCACGTTCGTCTACCACAAACCAGCGGGTTTTACCGTCTGGACGTTCTACGATGCCCAGACGGCGATCGCCTTGAACCCTAAATTCAACTAGCGTCCCCTTCTCCACAACTCTCGCACTCTAAATTTGGTGAACAGTTTAAATTTAGTTAGGAGTGAGGAGTGAGGAGTGAAAAGTTAATTGATAACTCATAACTCATAACTCATAACTTCTAACTCATCAATCTTTTTAGCCTTCCGCATTGATAAATGGCAACAAAGCCACAATCCGCGATCGCTTAATTGCTAATGTCAACTCTCGCTGTTGCTGAGATGTCAGCCCTGTAATCCGACGTGGCAGTATTTTACCCCGCTCGGTGACAAACTTACGCAATAAATCAACATCTTTATAATCGATTGGTTCTCCTGGCTTGATCGGAGAAAGACGACGACGGAAATAACTCATCTTTACTTAATTTCCTTATGAACGGTATGTTTGTTGCAGTGGGTGCAGAACTTTTTCAGTTCTAGCCTGTTAGTGGTGTTGCGGCGATTCTTTGTACTGGTATAACGTGAAACACCAGCAGAACGCTTATCTGAATTTGTCCGGCACTCAGTACACTCTAGTGTGATAATAATGCGGGCACCTTTACTCTTAGCCATAATCTTACAAACAGTGAAGCCTGAAGAGAATAAACACAAATGACTATCTTCTCACATTCCGCCGCATATTATCAACTAATCTTTTAATTTTTATATCGAGCGAGTAGCCACGACGCGACGAGACGATGAAAGTTCCGCAATAGCGATCGTGCAAAGCCTGCCGCATCTGGGTATCAGAGAAGGCAGTGCCACAATCGATCGCTAGGGGAAATACTAGCAGTATAGCAGTGGGATTGGCTCTAATATTGCTCAGGGCAATTGACACTAATAAAGCACCTAAGCCGATAATCGCCTCTCGCTTCACCAGCGAGAGCAAATCTGGAATTCTGCCCATGATTTGCCCATCTTCGACTTCCAACACCTTTAAATCGAAAGCCCAACGCCCTAAACTTTGCCCTTGATTGTTGTATGGCACCAGCACCCGCGAAACTAGCCAAAGTATGACAAAGACTAATATCTCCACAAATTGAATCCCGATATCGCCGCCTCCCAGCAGGGAACTGACTAACCAGACACCAAGAAAATCAAGTCCTAATGCCATACCTCGCCGCCCAATCTCAGCCTTGGGATAGTGTTTTTGGGGAAGTCGTTCGATAGTCATAAGTAGATGAGCGTTAATATTTGTCGTTGGGATAAGGCAGGAGGCAGCTTTCAAGGGTAGGTATTTAAAAATCGATCAGTGGAGAGGGTGATTTGAGAGACATGGAGTTGTGGTGTTAACTTTGGCCAAGGCTCAGGGAAAAAGCTACCTTGAGGTAGCAGAAGACGATTAAGAACGGCAGCCTTAATCACTAAAACCCACGACGAAAACACGAGAGACAACGATGGAATACACTATTTTGAAAATTGCGTCGTGCAACATAAGTTTGTGGTAGCTTATCTAAACGACTAATGAGCAAATTAGCATCAACAGCACCTCCCAATACTGTTCGGTTAAGCATTTTTAACTTGAAATTGGGTTTGGGGTAAAGGTTAAGGGGTAAAGGTTAAAGGTTTTTCTTTTCCTTTTTCCCCTTAACCGAAAGGTATTGCAGCACCTCCAACACTAACCTGCCATAAAGTAGCGATGTCTTACGACAAACCAAGTCTTAGGTACGGTCTTGTTGATATGGCGAAATAATTCTGACCAGTGAGGCTTCCAACTTCCTGGTTTGGTTGCTTCAACTATTTTCCAGGCAATCGGAATTCCACAGCCACGGTAAACAATGCTAATCGCTTGTAATAACCTTGGATATTTATGCTGATCAATAGCTAAATAATTATTTTACCTGCAAAAATACACCTTTGTTAAATACCTACCCTTGAAAGCCAGGAGGCAGGAGGATTTCATTCTCTAAAAGGCTCTGATTTACAAGCGTTTCAAGCAAAAAAGTCAGGTTACTAAAAAATCTGATTGGGCAAGAAAATCGCGATGCCTCCAGCAAGGCATCGCCAACGCAGTGAAATTTACTCGTTGAGGTGGTAGCTTTTCAATGACCAAATCAAGCAAGTTTCTGACTCACACTCTTGACAAAATATCTAAGAGATCGAATGAATACTATTTAATTCCGAAGCTGGCTTTGTCCTTCCCCTCCGCCCCCCCGCACCCCGCCCCTCTGCCTCTTTTCAATGCCCAATGCCCAATCAATCAAATAAATCTGGCTGCTCGTGGGTAATTTCATCCCACAAATACTGGAATCCACCCCAGCCTGCTTGGTGAGTACCGCCGCGTTGTTGGATATTTAAGGCGATGTCATGGTCAATCAGGACAGGTTTTCCTACGGCTTCTGCTAGCAATTGTGCTTTAGCAGTATCCTCTAACCTTATATACCACCAAGCGGCTTCATCTACACTGTGTCCCACGGTCAATATGCCGTGGTTGCGTAAAATCGCAGCTTTGTTCTTGCCTAGTGCTTGAGCAATGCGTTTTCCTTCACTTGTCTCCAAGACAATGCCTGTAAAATCATCAAATAGAGCATGATCTTGATAAAAAGCACAGGAATCTTGGGTAATCGGGTCGAGCAACCGACCCAAAGATGACCAAGTTTTGCCATAGAAGGAATGGGCATGAGCCGCAGCTATAACATCGGGGCGGGCTTCGTGGATTTGAGAGTGTATGGCAAATGCTGCTTGACTAACTTTACCTTCACCTTGGACTACTTGACCTTCACTATTTACCAATATCAGGTCTGATGCGCGAATGCGACTGAAATGTATCCCAAAGGGATTTACCCAAAAGTGGTCGGTAAGTTCAGGATCGCGGGCAGTGATATGTCCTGCCAATCCTTGAGCAAAACCCAAACGCGCAAATACCCGAAAAGCTGCTGCCAAACGTTCTTGGCGATGACGACGCTCCGATTCAATAGAAACGAAGGTCGGTGGTTGGAAGGGATTACTGGGGCGGACGAAAGAAGTTTGCACCATAATTTTCAACTCCTACGTATGGATTGGCTAGATGCTACTACCTCATTGCTGGTGAAAGTGTCAAGGTTTGTCGATAGACATGGCTTCACCATTAAACTAGCGAGACAATAAAGGATTTATGGTTATTGTTTAGTGGCGATGTCTACGACGAGCTGCGCTTACGCAGTTTTTATCGCTGCAAATACGTATTGTTCAATCATTTCCAGTAGGCAATGCTACAAATAATTTTTGACAATAACCGTAAATACGTTACTTATTACCTGATGTCAGCTTTTAAACTACCTAGCGACAACAAATTTCTTAACTAGAGTAGTTATACTATCGAGTAAACTACTAAAAGTTGACCGATTTACAGTAGTTTAAGTCTCAATAAATCTACCACAGTTCATTTAAATAGACAAGATCAATTTTTAGCTACATCATCCCAATACTATTGCCGGAAAGTTCTCGTTTATACATTAGAAATCTCCGAAAAAGAATGTAGAGACGTAGCACTGCTACGTCTCTACAAGGGTTATGGGTAACGCATATTTAATTTCTGGAAATGTCTATTCAGTCAAGATAAAACTACTCTAAACTACATAGGACTTACGCAAAACCAAACTCTGTAGGGGCAATACCCTGCGGGAAGCCGCTCCGCGTCTAATACCGTTTTTCACTCCAATGGCAGACAAACAATGTGAACTACGCGATCGCCCCAAATCATGCAGGCGTTTAGAGTGGGTATGGCGAGTCAGAGATGTCAGATGGTCAGATGCGGTTAAAGGTGCGACCATAAACTCTAGGCAGAAAAAGGGAGTCCGCCGATCCCTCTAAAATATCTATCGCTATTCCCATGATTGAAATTCATCAATGGCGCTACGAATTAGAGATGTTATTTGAGCGCGGCGGGTTTCAAAGTTGGCGGCGATGTAAATTAGCAAGATGCCAACTAGTAAGCCAATAACCCATTTTAAAAAAGAGTAATGCGAACTTAAAATTACCGATTGATTGATTGTAGTAATTAAAAAAGTGGCTGTACCAATGTAGAGAAAAGCCCGTACTCGCAAAGCTAATCCAGCAAAAATAGCGATGAGACTGAAAATTCCCGGTATCCAGGCTGTATCTTGATTAAATAAAATTGCCCACCCACAAATTAAACCACTCCCTAGCACTCTCAGAAGATGACGAGATTTTTTGTACTCTGGTAGCTTCAGCTGGATATCTATTTGAGCAATATAAAGCAGTGATAATCCAATTGGTGTGACATACCACAAAGCATCAGTTAGATGTAAGGAATTAAACCAACGGTAAAGCGCCCAATCAATCAACGCCACACTAACATAAGTAAAACGGATGTTTTCACCCACTTTTGCGAGGAAGATGTAGAATCCAGCTGCAAGTACTAAGGTAACTGGGTAAGTTTGCAGTCTGGTTTCCCATAAAATTATTAGCGGTATGATGTAAGCGGCTTGTTGCCAAGGTCTTTTAGACCAACCCCACCTTTCCCAAGGTAGGATGTAGAGAAAGTAGGCTACGACACAAGCGATCGCACCATTCCAAGGAACTAATGGCCCAGCCCAAAATTTTCCGACTGCTGTCTCGCGCCAATAAACCCTCATGCCGGCTACCTCTAATAAGCCAAGGTAAACCCACATCTCGGCGATTGTAATTCCTCTGAAGATGCTGGGGGAAGTGCGCGAATTTCGTCCCTGAAAGATGGCATAACGAATCAAAAATACTCCCGTTGCCAATCCCACTAAACGGTTAACTGCAATGGGAAGAGGAATGGCAGCCATTAATAAACAGCTACTCCAAGCCCAATGAATATGGGCAATTCCTTCCAGTTCTTGGGGAGTTAGACGTAAGTAGCTGACAAGCCAAGGGGACAGAATGCGGTAAGCATACATGATACTTGCACCAAGGGTAGACATGGCAATCAATCCATCACCTAATGCTCCTCCTGATGCTTGTGACATTTGATAGAACAAAAGTTCATAAGCAGAAATTGATATGCCAATAATTCCTAAGTACAACAACGGTTTGAAGTTCTCGCGCCGTCTTCCCACGCCAATAATAATTAAAGCTACACCCAAAGAACACAACCCTGTCCACTCGGTAAAGGTGTCCAAACGCAGCAATACACTGAATGCAGCATAGACTAATGGCAAAATGTGAAGGCTGCTAGGAAGCTTTTCTAATTGATGCCTTCGTCGCCACCACTCGCCAACAAGTTGAGCAATTAAACCCAAGGCAATATTGGCGATCGCTATTTTAACAATTGAGCGTTCCCCCAACCCCAACATCTGGGCAATCAACAATTCTAAACACCAACCAATACCATAAAATGCCCAATTTGTCGGTTCTCGCCAACTGCGATAAACAATGGCTGCTAAGGTGATTGCAGTGGCAATTAAGAACAAAAATCCCGAAGTGGTAAACCCCCGATAAATCAGTACTGAGTGCAGCGTCAAACCCAACAATTCAAAACCACACAAGGCGATCGCCCACCGATCGCTAGCGGCTCCATAGATCGTTGCTAATTCGTTAGTGCGTCGGCTTAAAACAGTCCGTGCTAACCATAAACTTAAAGTTGCGATCGCTCCTGCGACAAACCAACCTCCTACGGCTAGGCGAGGTAAACCAGGCACACCTGTCCACAGCAACGCCCCAATGAAACTTAAAACAAATCCTTCTGTAATTAGCGCAGATGCTTGGTTTCGCAAATAGCGCGTATTGGCAAACATCAACCCAGCACCTACAGCCAAACCGATTAATCTGATTCCTGGTAGCTGTAACGTCAATAGCTGGGCAACTACCACAGTTAAGACACTCAAGTAACGGCTAGTAATGCGACGCTCGATAATTGTGGCATTGGCAACACCCGTGAGAGCTAAAGGCGTAACTAGCCATAAGACTCCCCAATTGCCTTGACTATCAACTATGCCATACCAAGATGATTCTGCATTCATCCACAAGATTAAAAAACTAGCTGCGGCTAGTCCTAAACCGATGTCCCATGCACTACGTCGCCATAGTCCATTGCTGAGGCTAAATCCCCATTCTGCAACCATCAGAGCCAATAAAATACTTGCCCAGGCTTGTGGACTCAGGTTTGGTAATAGCCAATTAATTGTAGAGCAAAATGCCAGCACCCCCATGATGTGAGTTAGGTATATCAAGGGAAGGGATGAAGGGGAACGGCGTTGAGTGACGAATGCCAGAGTGGTGGTAGAAAATAATAGATTTAGCGATCGCAATGTCGGATTTATCAGAGCAATCGTTGTTAAAAAAGCTCCTAATAAGAGGGTGAGTAGTTCGCCAAATTTAGCTAATTCTCGCTTTTGACTGCGATACAAGCTATCTGTGAGCGCCACCATCAAAATTACGTAGGGAAATAAAGCTATACCCAATAAAGCCCAGGGTTCATTTTGAGAATTGGTGAGTTGAGTACTAGTTGCGATCGCTAATTTCTGTAAGTTATCAGGTACTAACCGCCAACCTAGCCAAATCGTCTCTAAGCCAATAACGAAGACCGCTGCCAAGTCTACCTTTAGACTGTACTGCCACAAGCGACTCCCCACAAACCATAAACCCAAACCACTGACAGCGATCGCTTGCCAAGGATAATTTACTACCGATACCAGCCAACCCAGAAAAATTAAAATGCCACCAAGTCTTTCCCAGAGTAAAAGAAATGAGGAAGATGAGGAGGATATTAATGTTACTTCCCCTGCTCCCCCTGCCCCCTGCCTTCTGCCCCTTGCCCTTTGTACTAACCAAGTCACCAACCAGCCGCAAATACCAATCGCTAACCCCAACTGCGTGATATCTACCTTGGCAACAAAAATTGCTCGCACTAGCAGCACTACTAGAGCATAAATAATTACAGCGGCAGTTAAACTAATACTTAGCCTACGGCGATTGCCTCGATCTTCCTCACTGACAGTATGAGGCTGTTGGTAAAGATTGTGATAGATAGTAATAATAGTTGTGCCGATCATTGCCACATAAACAGCAATTAAGGGAAATCCTCTTAATTGCCAACCCCAATGCAGATAACTCAGTCCAATAATATTTGCTAGAGGTAATTTGCCAGGATGTAAATTAGCAAAAATAGTCCGATTTTTGGAGAGTAAAACAGTTATAGCAGTGAGGGTAGGACAGGCGATCGCAACTACAATCCAATCAACAGGATTCCGCCACAATTGAAAGCTATCAATTGCCCAAAAATTCACTGGCACTAACAAAAGAGTCACAATCAGCAATGTCTGAGCCGTCAATCTGAGATTATTTTGCCTAGTTGCCCAAAAGCTTAACCCCCAAAAACTTAAAGTATAAGCAAATAAAACCCCATACTGTCCAGAAGCCGGAAACCTCTCCCACTGACTAGCAGCCAGTACCCCAGAGGATACCACTACCAGGAAAACGCCTAGAAAAAGCAGCCAACGTACACTCAGTTCAGCCCCCAAAGACTGCAACATTGTGCTGATAAAGTTGGGTTTAGATGGTGTTTGTTGCGGTTGTCTACGGCTACTAGATTGTAAAGCTGCTGTAGACAACTGCTGTACGGGGTCATAAGTTGCAAATACTACCTTTGTTTTCGCTTCAGCTTGGGGTTTTAACACCACCGCACACACCAGAAACTCTTGGCATAGCTGCTTAACTTGGATATCGGATATTAAACCTAAGCGCAGCCATATATCTAGTCCTTCTAATAAATGAGGATGGGAAGATGGCAGTCTGACTTCAATTATCAGCGGACGCTCAAGGGGCGATGACATAAGCGACGGGAGTACAAGTATATACTTAAATTATTTGTTTAATTAAAGTATATTTTGGCTCTGATTGTGCCACTTATTCGGCTAATTGATATTAATTTTTAACCTACGAGGGATATTAAAATGCCAACTCTTGTTAGCAGTCGCAGGGTGTTAGAGGATGTTTGAAAAGTTTTGGGGGAATATAATTCGCTACTACACTGGCATTGTCCGCCTCCACGGACTTCAACCCACGGAGGTGGGTTTCGTCTGTGTAGCCGCGGATTATATTCGCCAAGGCTGGTATTAAATTAGACTTTTCAAACAGCCTCTTAAGCCAGTGCTGAATTCTTAGGTTTAACTAGGCTTTATTATTTTCCAGAGAAAGTTGTCTAGCTGCTGTAACTTTGAATTATAAACTTTTTCAATTCCAGCTTTTAAGAAATCAGACGGCTCGTACAAGAATACAAATATGTCAGTAAAGCCATCAGTAATTTCTGGCAACTGATTTTCTTTGACAATTTGAAATTGCACTTTTGAATCAACTAAGTGACCAAGTATTTGTATTGGTGGAAGTATATTTTTCTCATCACTAATTATCAGGGGTTTATTACTTTGACTGATAATATTAGCAATTTTAGGAAATTCTTGGTATTTTTCAGGAAATTGGTTCCACCAAATCCGGGCTTGAGAGTGGTATATACAAGAGACAACTCCGCCCGTAATTACCATGAACGCTACAAATGACCAGAGCTGTTTTTTCCAAGCTTTAGTAGAAATAGACGTGATTTTAGTGGTAAGTAAGTAAGCAACAGCCAACTGTATACCTAAAACGGAGGGAAGTGTATATCGACTAGTAGCGTATCGCTTTTGAAAGATGAAATCCGTTACTAGTAGGGGAAGCACTACAGACCCAATCAAGGTTAAGACAAATAACCAAACTTCTTTAGATGTTCTTCGACAGAGAACATAAATTGAGTAGCTGATCAGAGCTAAAATAATGAAAATAAAAGGAATCAAGACAATCTTAAATTTTCCTAGATCGATAGGACTAATACCGAAATCAAGAAACGTCCGGCTAAAGATCCCAGCCCACCTTTCCCCTGACCCAAATAATGTTTGTTTAGCATTTGTCCAAGCTACTGCTGCTGGCTGAGGATTGGTATAAATAATCCAAATCCAAGGTACAAAAGTTATAAAACCCGCCAGCGATGATATCAGGTAATAAATTGATGTTTTACTCAATCGGAAGCGTTCAATTGTAAGTACATAAATTCCCTGGCCAAAAGCAACCAAGGTAAAAAACACATGAGAATAAAACCCTAATACCAATGTTGCTGTATAAATACACCAACTAACTTTTGTTTTCAGGCGTATAGCTCGCAACAGTGCTACGCTCGATATTAAGATAGCTACTATCCATAAACTGTATGCTCGTGCTTCTTGTGCATACACCACATGAATAGGTGAAACAGCTACCAATGCAATGGCTACCCACCCTACTAGTGAAGACTTAAATAATTCTCGACATAGCCAATAAAGACAAGGAAAGGTGAGCAGACTCAGGAATGCCGAAAAACTTCTTGTCACTGCTACAGAATTGCCAAAGCACTCTACCCAAAATCGGGCCAGCAAGATGTATAACGGCAAAATCTGCGAGTCTTCTAAAACAACCCCTTTAAGTGTATCAATTGCGTTTTTTTCAGGATTGGGATACTGATATTTATGCAAATCTTCTATGCTTAACAAATGACCATTGTCTAACTGCTCCTTCATTTCTGACTGCATATAGCCAGATATGCGTAAAGACGAGAAAACTTCATCACCCCAATAAAGTTTTTTGTCAATATTAGTGAAGCGAAAAAATACGCCTATTACTAATAGGATAATGATTACAAAATGTAACCCAGTTTTAGGAATCATCCATCTCTGTGACAATTGCTTTTTCATGTAGTTTTTAATATCCTCAAAGCCTGAATAAACGGTGGCAAAGTTTGATTATTTTTTATCACCAGAGAAATAAAAATCTCCTATGTCTATAGAATGAGTTTCAAGGATTTTGCAGCTTTTGACAACAAGATTCCATAATAAATATAATTGTTTACCTGTCATCGTATAGTATAAATTAATCAAGACATGAAATACTTGTGTTGAAAATAAAAATATTTCATAAAGTTTATATGAAAATACTATCAACCTGCCTGCGAGTAGCAAGCAACACAAAGATGCTATGGGAATCCGATTTAATTCCTGAACTTACTTGCGTAGGAAGGGAACTCTTAACCCTTAACTGGGAAGAGGGAGTAGGGAACAGGGAAGAGAACAGAAGCGAATAAGTAAGTCGGCGTAAATAATTATTGTTGGGATAAGGCAGGGAGCAGGGTGAGAAAGGGTTTGAGCCTTGTTTACTTTTCTTCACACAGTTTAGTTTTATTATGCCGACTTACTTAGATGTGTACTGAGTTTTTTCACGCAATCAAATACGATTCCTATACTTGTAGAAGTGTCGTAAGTTTTAACAAAAAGGCAATCACTGCAAATAAAAGTCAAAGCGTACCCCTAACGTAACAATTAACTGATGGGACTTTAGTCCGAGGAGGCGGACAATGCCAGCGTGGCCGCGTTCACGCAGTATGCCGCAGGCAATTCCATTCGCCAGGGCAAAAGTAGACACCAATGAGCATTGCTGTGCCCTTGCGACTGGCGCGACGCTGAGAGAATGAAAGTATTTTAAAACACGCTCTATACAGAAAATTTCTGTTCAGAATACTTAGCAGATGGGAACTCTAGCTAATAAGCTTAATTACATACAGTATCCCACCCAAGACTACCAATCATGTCCCATTTTGCTCATTCCACTTTGGGCCAATCTTCTTACCCTCGCTTAACTAGAAGCTTAAGTGCTGTTGAAAGTTGGGGTTTTGGTTTGACGGCTCATATTTCTTGGACAGCATTGGTTCCAGCAATTCATGCTGCTCTCGGTTTCCAAGCTATTTTTGTTTGGATACCTGCGGTAATTTTCGGAATGCTACTCAACTATCAAGTAAAAAGCTTAGGTATACATTTTATCAATGTAGCTGGAGGAACACCTAACTATACTACCAAGCTACTGCAACGTTACCCTGGACTAGCTCGTTATGCAGCAATTGGATACCTTCTCAACTGGGTTTCTTACCTATCAGTTAATACAATCGTACTTAGAGATTTAATTAAGGTGAATTTGGAGGCGCTAGGTATTACCTGTCCAGATATATTTTTGGATCTGAGTTTTACACTGTTGCCTTTTATCGTGGCGTTTAGTGGGACTCGCGCCCTGAGTATTTTACATTTGTTTTTTGTAATTCCAGCCTTTGGATTGCTAATAACCTTCTGTGTGCAAGGTCTGGCTTGGTTAGCGTTTTCTCCCGTTAGTCCTGGTTTTTTTCCTAGCAATTGGTCAGCGTTGAGCTTTGTAGATTGGGCAAAGTGGTTCTTTTTTGTCACTTATGCAACCTATAGTTGTGAAACGGCTTCTTCTTTTGTCGCTGATAGCCGCCAACCCACTCAGACGCTACGCTTTCTAGACGTTGCCGCTTGGATGATGCCACCCATCTTTTTGGGTGGGTCTTGGGTAGTCATGCGGTTAGCAACAAATCCCAACCTGAAAGATAATGCTTTTCTGAATCTTGTAGAGGCTTCCCAGCTCTTTTGGGGAAGATTTGCTGGTTTAAGTGTTTCTTTTTTGTTAGTAGCTGCTTGTCTTTTAGGTTCGGCAACGGTGGTTTCTAATTGTCCACGAATTCTGTATCAATTGTCTTTAGATAACCATCTTTCACCAGTATTTTCCGTTGTCTCACGTCGGGGTGTGTTTGTCCCAGCTTTGACATTGACACTGCTATTGTGCTTAGTCTATTTGATTTGGGGAGATGTGGCGCGAATCGTCGCTGTTGGTAACGTCGGTTGGTTTGTCTCATTTATGTTACTGCATCTAGGGCTTTGGCTTGGGCGCGATCGCCCAGAAGTTTTGTTCCCTCGCATCTCTTTAGGCATTTTTCTATTAGAAGTTGTAGTGCTGTTAGTGGGTGGATTTGCCTGGGGTTGGCTGAACTTCCTGATTGGGTTATTGTTTCCCATTGGTGTCTTAGGAATTGATGCAGTAATTCGCCGTGTGAATTTTGCTCCTTTCCATACCAGTTGGTGGATGCAGCGATATCGCACGCGTTCTGTGGTAATCATCAAAGATTCAGTAATTCTTCAGGTGAGCATCCTGATTTTTTTATTGTGTAGCGCAGTGGCAGTTGGTTGGTTATTTGGCGTCAAACTTAATAACGTGGCAACTGCGGGGGGTGAGAATATATTTGTGGTGTTGCTGATGAGCGTGGCATTTGTCGGTGTAGCGATCGCTTGTTGGACAACTATACCGCAAGTGGTGGCGATCGCAGAAGCACGAGAATCTGCCGAACACCTGTTTACTGTTGCCCAAGATGGTATTTTAGTCGTAGACGATCGAGGCATTATTCAGCAAGCTAACCCAGCCACCAAATCATTCTTTGGTGTCAACCCATCTGAGTTACGGGGAAATCACCTCAATAAATGGCTACCCGCATTAGTCTACTATCCAGACCAGTGGACAAAGCGTAGCGAACAACCCCTACTCGGTCATGGGAAAAACAGAACTTTGGAAGTTTCCATCTCAGACCGACCTCATCAGGATTTTCAGGAATACGTTGTTATTCTTCACGACATTACCCAGCGCAAACAAGCAGAGCAAGTATTGCGATACTCAGAAGCACAATTGCGCCAAGAGGCCAAGCAGTTAGCATCTCAACTGGTGCATAGTGAAAAAATGTCCAGTTTAGGGCAGTTAGTCGCAGGTGTAGCGCACGAAATCAACAACCCAGTCAATTTTATCTCTGGCAATATCGGCTATGCGAATCAATATATCCAAGATTTATTGAGACTGCTGCAACTATACCAGCAAAACTATCCTCATCCAGCTACAGAAATTCAACAACAAACAGAAGCCATTGATTTAAATTTCCTGATTGCAGACTTGCCAAACTTGCTAACTTCGATGACCGTTGGTGCCGAACGAATCACCGAAATTGTCTTATCTTTGCGAAACTTTTCCCGCTTAGACGAAGCAGAGATGAAAGCAGTGAATATCCATGAAGGTATAGATAATACCTTGATGATTCTGGAACATCGCCTCAAACCTAAATCTAACCATCTCACCATTGAAGTGATTAAAGAGTATGGCGACCTGCCATTGGTAGAATGTTATGCTGGACAACTGAATCAAGTATTTATGAATCTTCTTGCAAATGCGATCGATGCTTTGCAAGAGTCGGTAGAGAATATTGAGTGGGGAGTAGGAGAAAAAGCGCTCCCAACTCCCCAGATACGTATTCATACTCAACTCACTAGCGAAAATCAGGTAGTTATTTGCATTGCTGATAATGGTACAGGCATTCCAGAAAATGTACAAAAACACTTATTTGAACCATTTTTTACTACTAAACCAATTGGTAAAGGTACTGGGTTAGGTTTATCTATTAGTTATCAAATTATCACCCAAAAACATCAGGGAAAATTACAATGTATTTCTGCTCCTGGACAAGGGACAGAATTTGTAATTGTAATTCCGTTGAATCAGCAAAATAATTGAACTGGGGATTGGGGATTGGGGATTGGGGACTGGGGATTCAAACCCCAAGAAAATCTTACTCATATTTTCTTGCCCAGTACCCAGTAAAGCAATACACTTCAGAATGAGCAACAAAACCCTCAATATGGTTCGGATAAGGTTTTTGATGACAAGCCTGATTATTGTAGAGACGGCGATTTATCGCGTCTCTTGCTTTAACCGAACCGTATTGCATTAAAAACACCGTATTGCATTAAAAACTTAGCTTTAGAAAAATCCTCGCGTCGGCAGTGGTGTACCGTTGATCTCGTAGTTCCCGATCGCACGAGCTTTGAAGTGACCTGGATTATGAGATGCCAGGGTGCGTGCATTGCGCCAATGACGATCAAAGTTGGAGCTTTTCTTGGTTGTAGAAGCGCCGCCAACCTCGAATAACAAAGTGGCTGATTTTAGCGCTAATTCATCAACAATTAATTTTGCCTTGGCTGCACTCAAAGAAGCTGCCAGCGCTACAGCTGTCTCAGATTCTTCACCCTGAGCTTGAGCAGCAGGAAGGCGATCGAGAACCTCGGCGGCGGCTAGAACGATCGCTTCGGCGGCAAAAGCGTTACTGGCAATCTGACCAACGGTCTGCTGTAAAATTGGGTCATCTGCGGCTTGCTCGGTTGTAGCATGGTAAAAGGTTCTGGGTCGTTTGTGAATCAGTGCCGTTGCATCGCGGAGAACGCTGCGAATAATGCCAGCGTTAATTGCAGTCAGAAATAATTGGGGAACTATATTATATGGCAAGTTGTCCTTGTCTGTATCTGTCTCAAGAATAACTTCATCTGCTTCTACGCGGACATTTGTGAATGTAGTCGTTCCTGTACCAGTCAGCCTTTGCCCAAAGCCATCCCAGTCGTCCACAAGGTCAATCCCCTCGCGTTTGGTTGGCAAAAGCGCTGTCGCTACGGTGTCATTGGGTGTTAATAGACGCACAAATATCAAATCTGCATAAAGGCTTCCAGTGCTGTAATACTTCGTCCCGTTCAGACGATAACCATTGTCGTCAGGTGTCAATTTTGTATTCGCAACTTGGCCGCCACCAGCTCGCTTAACCTCCAGTTCAGTGGAAGCGAGGCCGATGATTGCACCATCGACAACAGCTTTCAGCCATCGACGATTCCGGGGAGTGCGTTCTGAGCGCAAAATCCGCTCTGTCACAGAGAAATGATTCCGTACAATGTGAGCAACGTTTGGGTCAGCATCTCCCAGCCGAATGGCGACCTCGAACAGTTCGCGCGCGCTGCTACCGCCGCCACCCTCAGCAACAGGGATTCGCAATGCACCCAATCCCGAACGCCGGATCAGTTCGACCACATCATAAGGAAGGATGCGATCGCGATCGCGTTCGGCAGCTCCCAAAGCAATAAAATCGAAAAGGGTTTGGAGTTCTGGAGAGTTCGCGGTGACAGGAGCCGAAAACTGGAATGTGGAGTCTAGAACTTTTTCTTCAATCTTGATCATTGTTTTTCTCTCTGAAATATATAGCGTTGAAAATCGATACCAGAACGCAAGCACGATGCTAATCTTGCAGCTAGCGTTGATAAAATCTTTAACTTGAAAGCAACAAATAATTGATTCAGTTTTAAAAAGATCAAGGTTACAAAATAGTTATTCAAAATATCTGCGATCGCTGCTTGAGACTAAGTGTAAAGACTCTCAAGAGACTACAAAATCCTATAATTAAATAGGCCTCTATTCTGTTCAAAAACAAAAAAGTATGCTTTACTTACATACTGTTTTCGTTGATTAAACAGCCATTGAAGAAACTCCCAAAGCTAAGATAGGTTACAAAATACTGTAAGCCTATCGGTTTACGGGAGTTAATGAGATGATAGAAAATATCCTACAAGGCTAGATAAGGCAAGTCAAGCTTTTCTTGAAGAATCTCAGATTTTGATGTTGAGTCACTTATACTGTTTCTTTGTCAAGCTGCGCCAAATCTCTTATATTTCTTATTTCTTCTCTTCTCCTGTCGGAGACACTTCGCGTTGGCGTTCGCGGAGGTGTCGCAGACAAGCCTCTCGTAGAGAAGGCGTACTTGGCACACTTAGCGGTAGCCTGCGGCAAGCCGCTTTGCGTCTACGTTCTTGATTTCTGGCAGCATAAGCGCACCCTAGACAGGGTTCATTCATGGAATTATTTAGTAGCTTCACAAAATTTAAAGATCCGATAAAACCTCATTATCGGTGCAGATGTTGCGTAGCTTGCCGCCGTGGGCATCGCAACAACTAATGTCAATACTACTCGGGTTTTGCATTTTGAACTCAGAATTTGGGTTGGGGAAAAGGTTAAAGGGGAAGGGTTAAAGGTTTTTTCTTTCCCTTTTCCCCCGCCCCTTATCCCCTTCTTGGGGCCCCACCTTCCCCTTTTCCCCAAAACCCGACAAGTATTGCAACTAATGTTGGTCATTTATCTAGGTTTGTTGCAGCCGATTTGTGGCAGAACATTCAAACAAGTTAAGTGAAACCTAACATTATATTAGGTTAACGGTGGGTTTCACGGAATTTAACTACCTTGATTAGGCGGTATTTGCTCAGGTGGCGTTTCCGCTGGGGGAGCGAGTAACGCATCTAGCACAACGTCTTCTACGGGAATCGGTTGCTTATCCTCAATTTCAAAATCTGGTTGCGCTGCTTCCACCAATTCAGGAGATGGGGGATGTGGGGGAATCGCTTCCGGTACAATCTCAGTTTTTGCTTCGGTGTCGGTAGTAACTGTCTCTTCTGCTGCTGGTTCTGGTATGACAATAGTTTTGTCAATAATCTCAATAGCAGGTTTCTCTGACAGTACAGAAGTAATATCTTCAGGTTTGGGGGTTGTGGGTGTCTTTTTACTCACAGTCTGCTGCACCTTGTCTTTCGCGCCACTGAAGGTGCTACCCAGACCTTTTTGCAACTGGCCCAGCCGTTCCTGAAGGGACAACTTATTCACCTGTTCTTGAATGCCAGTTTTTACCGTCTCAGCACTGGGTACTTGGGTTTGTTGTGCCTGTGGGGTCAATTGCCGACGTAATGATAGAGTTTGCCAGCCAAACCAGACCAAAAGAGCCACACTAGCCACATGACCCAGCAACAAGCCTCCAGTAATGCGTGGTGCAAACACCCATAAGACTAAAGCGTAGAACAATCCTACGCCACTCCAAATAAAGTCATTCTTACGGTGGATTTCTGGAAAAAAGAAAGCTGCTATGTAAATGGCTAAACTACCAAGACCGACCACCAAAGCTAGGACAAATGCCAGCATTATTTGGTTACTCCTTTGACTAGAGATTGGGGACTGGGGATCGGGTACTGGGGATCGGGTACTGGGTATTAGGTATTAGGAAGAAAAACTAATTTAGTGAATTAAATTCCTTCCTAATGCCCAGTCCCCAGTCCCCAATCCCCAGTCCCTCAACTAACAATTTTGCAAATTTTGCCAGTCAATTGTTGATTTAGATACAATTTAAAATTAATTATCCATGTTAGTTGTGGATTTTTGTCATTTATATCAAGTCTTAAGGTCTTCTTTAGGGGAGAACGGAAAATATCGGACTACCCTTATAGGTAAAGGATCTGCAAGAGTTAGCCAGAAATTTTTTATGACACTACAAAGCTTTGGTGTGATTGGATTAGCCGTTATGGGTGAGAACATCGCTCTCAACGTGGAGCGCAATGGCTTCCCAATTGCAGTTTACAACCGCTCCCGCGAAAAAACGGATGCGTTTATGGCGCAGCGTGCTACAGGACGGAACGTCAAAGCCGCCTTTACTCTAGAAGAATTCGTTGCTTTATTGGAACGTCCCCGCAAAATTCTAGTAATGGTGCAAGCTGGTAAGCCAGTGGATGCGGTGATTGCTCAACTCAAACCCTTGTTAGAAGAAGGCGATATCATTATCGACGGTGGCAACTCTTGGTTTGAAGATACGGAACGCCGCACTCAGGAATTAGAACCTACTGGGCTTCGGTATCTTGGTATGGGTGTCAGTGGCGGTGAAGAAGGGGCGTTGAATGGCCCATCTCTGATGCCTGGAGGTACAACAAGCTCTTACGAGTTTCTATCACCAATTTTCAACAAAATTGCTGCCCAAGTCGATGATGGCCCTTGTGTAACCTACATTGGCCCTGGTGGTTCTGGCCACTATGTAAAAATGGTACACAACGGCATTGAGTACGGTGATATGCAGCTAATTGCTGAAGCCTACGACTTGCTGAAAAATGTCGCTGGGTTAAATCCTAGTCAGCTACATGATGTGTTTGCTGAATGGAACACCACCGATGAACTCGATTCATTTTTGATTGAGATTACGAAGAATATCTTCCCATATATTGATCCAGACACAAATCTACCCCTGGTGGATTTGATTGTTGACGCAGCAGGTCAAAAGGGAACTGGACGCTGGACTGTACAAACTGCGTTGGAATTAGGAGTCTCTATTCCCACAATTACAGCAGCAGTTAATGCCCGGATTATCTCTTCGATTAAAGAGGAGCGGGTAGCAGCATCGAAAGTCCTCACAGGCCCCACTGTCAAGTATGACGGGCAAACCAAGGACTTTATCAATAAAGTACGCGATGCTCTCTATTGCTCAAAAATCTGTTCTTATGCTCAAGGGATGGCGCTGCTATCCACAGCTTCCAAAACATATAACTGGAATTTGAATCTGGGCGAAATGGCGCGGATTTGGAAAGGTGGTTGTATTATTCGCGCTCGCTTTTTGAATAAAATTAAGAAGGCTTTTAGCGAAAATCCAGCATTACCTAACCTGTTGTTAGCTCCCGAATTTAAGCAGACAATTCTTGACAGACAGACAGCTTGGCGGGAAGTGATTGCAACCGCTGCAACAGTGGGAATTCCAGTACCCGCATTTAGCGCCTCCTTGGATTATTTTGACAGCTATCGCCGCGATCGCTTGCCTCAAAACTTAACTCAAGCACAACGTGACTACTTCGGCGCACATACTTACCTACGTCTCGATAAGCCTGGGACTTTCCATACTGAATGGGTTCCCATTGCTGAAGCCGAGAAGTAAGCTTTCACAGGTCTAAATTCTCAATTGATGGGAAAAATTTAGACTGTTTCAGAATAAATATTACAGGTGACTCTGAAATTCAGAGTCACTTTTTTTTTGTATTGAGGTTTTCTAGAGGCGATAAATCGCCGTCTCTACAAGTGTTTTGTTGCTCTATCTGAACTGTATTGAGATAAAAAATAATATCCGTTGCTACTAAGTATGGTAGCAACGGATATTAACGTTATATCTGCTTGATCTGGGAATAGGATCTACTTATCTTTTGGTTTCTCAAAGCGAGGGGGTTCGCGAAATGCGATCGCAAAAAAGAGAGTACCTATACACAGAGTAAAAATCAAGATGTACGCAACGCTTTCCATATTACGATTTCCTCTTTATCCAGCCATTAGTTCAAGTTTTTAATGCTGAGTCACCGGAGTGCTGAGTCAGAGCCTTAACTCATAACTCAGCACTTCTTTACTCAGCACTGAAATTAAAGGGCTTCTTTTCGGCGGGTTGACTTGTCACCCACTTTCTGGAATAGACCCCACTCAACTTGCTCTTCTAGATCCGCATCAACACCGGCAAATACGTCTCGGTAGATTGTCCGAGAACCATGCCAGAGATGACCAAAGAAGAACAGCAGAGCAAATACGGCGTGTCCAAAGGTAAACCAACCTCTAGGACTGGTGCGGAATACACCATCAGAGTTCAAGGTTTCTCGGTCAAATTCAAAGATTTCACCACCTTGAGCCTTACGGGCATACTTCTTCACATCAGCTGGTTCTGTAAAGGTCTTACCATTCAGATTGCCGCCGTAGAAACTAACGGTGACACCAGATTGCTCGAAGCTATACTTAGATTCTGCCCGACGGAAGGGAATGTCAGCGCGGACAATTCCATCTGCATCGGTCAAAATTACTGGGAAGGTTTCAAAGAAGTTGGGGAGACGACGCACGGTCAATTCCCGTCCTTCAGAATCTTTGAATACGGCGTGACCTTGCCAAGATTGGGCAATACCATCACCCTTCACCATCGGCCCTGTACGGAATAGACCGCCTTTCGCGGGGCTATTACCGACGTAATCGTAGAAAGCCAGTTTTTCGGGAATCTGCGACCAAGCTTGGTCAAGGGTTGCACCTTGAGCAACGCCTGTTTGGACGCGGCGCTGAATTTCTTGACGGAAGTAGCCTTGATCCCATTGATAGCGGGTAGGGCCAAACAATTCGATGGGTGTGGCGGCGTTACCGTACCACATAGTACCAGCAACAACGAAAGCAGCGAAAAAGACTGCTGCAATACTGCTAGAAAGTACTGTTTCAATGTTCCCCATCCGCAGGGCTTTGTAGAGCCGTTCGGGGGGTCTAACTGTGAGGTGGAATAAGCCTGCAATAATACCAACAACACCAGCGGCAATATGGTGAGCCGCAATGCCACCAGGGTTATAGGGGTTAAAGCCATCTGGCCCCCATTCTGGTGCTACTGCCTGGGCAGCGCCAGTTATACCATAGGCGTCAGAAACCCATATCCCCGGCCCAAATAGTCCGGTGACGTGAAAAGCACCAAATCCAAAACAAAGTAGACCAGATAAGAACAGGTGAATGCCAAACATCTTTGGCAAGTCTAAGGCGGGTTCACCAGTGCGGGGATCTCTAAAGAGTTCCAAATCCCAGTAAACCCAGTGCCATACGGCAGCTAGGAATAGCAGACCGGAAAGAACAATGTGAGCGGCAGCAACGCCTTCAAATGACCAGAAGCCAGGATCAGTTGATGGGCCACCAGTAACATTCCAACCACCCCAAGATTGAGTAACGCCCAAACGTGACATGAAGGGCAAAACGAACATCCCTTGACGCCACATCGGGTTGAGAATCGGATCGCTAGGATCAAAAACAGCTAGTTCGTAGAGTGCCATCGAACCAGCCCAGCCTGCTACTAAGGCTGTGTGCATTAGGTGTACAGAAATCAGTCGCCCTGGATCATTCAGAACGACTGTATGTACTCGGTACCAGGGTAGTCCCATCGACTACGCTCCTCCTCGATGAGTTAGTTTACAAAGCAATTTTCTTACTGAGGTTATGAGAGACGAAAAACGCCACTCATAAAACTCTCTCTTGTTTTTTGTTATTGCCAGAGCCAGAGTATTACCACAGTTTAGTCTTAAAAAGTCATACACCGTGGGTGCTTTGGCAATGCTTACTCGCTTCGGGAGGTTTACCTATGTAGGGTAGCCATCGCCAAGCAAAAATGAGAATGTTTTAAAAAGTGTAACTATTGATGGAATTGTTTGCAAGCGTGTAAATTGATGCGATCGCGTAGCATCTCAAAGTTTTTTCGCTACCAATACCCGTTGGGGATGAAATTTGCTTATCTTTTCTTGATGTGGGGAGTGGGGAGAAGGGGAGGCAGGGGAGCAGGGAGCAGGGAAAGAATAATTAATAACCAATGCTCCATGCCTCATGCCCCATGCCCCATATTTACTGAACTACCAACTGGATATTTTGCAGTTGACACTTCGCCTCAGCTGTACCCAGGCGTTCGATTACCTGTTCGGCGCTCATCAGGCGCTTGAGTACTACTTGACCGATGGTCTGACTGCCAATTACTGGTGTTGTTGGCTTCACTTCTACGGTTAAAACGGCTTCTTCAACTCGATAAAGCCAGAGCAATTCATTTTCTTCGACTAAACAAATATTCATTCGCTGAATATCTGGTTGGCGTCGCCATGCAGTTATTTGCCAGAGTCCATCAGATGCCCAAACTCTAGCAACTGCCCATCCCTCAGATAGAAAGAAATACTTCACGGTCTTAGTCTCACTATTTCGACTTTCAATCTGCTGTTAACGATATCGCGATCGCTTTAGTCGCTGATGTTCAAACACTCTTATTTTTCACAATACAGCCGCGCTTAACGATAAAACGCTTTATCGGTATCTGTGCCCAAACAGCAACAGGCAAAGTCTTTACATACAGTACTTAGGCTCAGGTCAAAGCTTAAGTTCCTCGTAATTATGAATCTACGACAAATTCAGCCAATCTTGAAAATCTTAATTAAATAAAAATTTTTCATTACGCAAGAAACCAATCTAATGTATTTTATGAATGTATTTTTGTAACGAATAAATATAGTGTGTAAGTGTAGCCCTTGGTATGTATCGTCACAGTAGCAATAAACTTAACCTTAGGCGTAGATATTGCTCACTAAAGCGCGTGCTGCATCCAAAAAGAACCACTATCTTCTATATTTATGAAGATTTAGCACAATAGTCACAAATGTAGTAAGATTACTGACCGCTGATATCAAATATATTATTGCTATGTCCTGGTTTTCCTTGTCCGTGAAACGGTGGGGTCGGATTACACAATTCCTATCTTTGTTTTGTCTATGTTTATTTTTAGTTGTTAGTTGCGCTCCTCGTTCGCAGCAAACTACGCCGCCATCTGGTTCTGTAAATACCCCTACAGGTGATGGTCGGATTACTATCGGTACAACAGCCAAGCCCAGAACCCTTGATCCGGCTGATGCTTATGAGTTAGCATCTTTAGGCTTGGTGTTTAATATGAGCGATCGCCTCTACAACTACGAACCAGGAAGCACCGAAATTAAGCCACAGCTAGCTACAGCATTACCGAAAGTCAGTCAAGACGGTTTAACTTATACCATCCCCTTACGTCAGGGAGTCGTTTTTCACGATGGGACTCCCTTTAACGCTCAAGCAATGGCCTTTACCATCAACCGCTTTATTCAAAATAAAGGAAAACCCTCATTCTTACTAGCTGATATAGTAGATTCGATCAAACCGACAAGCGACTATGAGTTGACAATTAAGCTGAAAAAGCCCTTTGCAGCGTTTCCCTCACTGTTGGCATTTCCTGGGGTGTGTGCAGTTTCACCAAAAGCTTACGAACTCGGTGCTGGTAAATTCAAGCCGAATATTTTTGTGGGAACCGGCCCTTACAAATTAGCGCAGTATGGTACTGATTCCATCCGATTTGATGTGTTTGATAAATATTGGGGAGAAAAACCAGCTAACAAGGGTGTTAACCTCCAAATTCAAACTAGTCCGGTTAATTTATTTAATGCTTTTCGTACAGGCGCGGTGGATGTAGCTTATTTGTCGCTGCAACCAGATCAAAATCGCAGTTTAGAAGAAGGTGGTAAAAAAGGAGATTGGCAAGCGATCGCAGCTGAAGGTAGTGTAGTAAGTTATCTGGTATTGAACCGGAATCAAAAGCCTTTAGATAAATTAGAGGTAAGACAAGCGATCGCATCCATCATTGACCGTCCACTTTTAAACGAGCGAGTGTTACTTGGTCAAGCAGATCCGCTATATAGCATGATTCCCACCACATTTAAAGTTTCTGTGCCATTATTCAAAGATAAATATGGCGATGCTAACTTTGATCAAGCTAAAAAATTACTAACTATCGCTGGTTTCTCCAAGGAAAATCCCGCCAAAGTGCAAGTTTGGTATCCTTCTAGTTCACCGACTCGTAGTTTGGCAGCACAGACACTCAAATCCCTTGTGGATGTCAAAATGGATGGAATACTCCAATTTGAAGTCACTCCCGCCGAAGGGCCAGCCTTCTTTAAAGACATTGCTAAGGGTTTGTATCCAGCAGCTTTACTAGATTGGTATCCAGACTTTTTAGATCCAGATAATTACGTTCAGCCATTTTTAGCTTGTGACAAAGGTTCTGTGGCTAAAGGATGCGAAGATGGAGGCAGTCAAACTCAGGGTTCGTTCTACTATAGCGAAGCCATCAATAAACTGATTGATCAACAACGCAAAGAACTAAACCCCGAAGCGCGTCAGAAAATTTTTGCAGAAATTCAAACACAAGTAACTACTGATGTACCTTACGTTCCCTTATGGCAAAACAAAGACTATGTGTTTGCCCAAAAAGGAGTTAGTAGTGTACAACTTAATCCTACCCAAATTCTGGTTTACCAGACACTTAAAAAGTAGTCATTAGTCATTGGTCATCTCCAAAAAAGAATGTAGAGACGTAGCACTGCTACGTCTCTACAAGGGTTCCGGGTGACGGATATTTAATTTCTGGAGAAGTCTATTAGTAATAACTGTTGACCATTGGCTTTTGACTATTCAATAAAACATTTCATGTTCAACATATATCTAGTTAATAGCTAAGATAGTTACAAAAACTGCATTTTTAATTTTAAACTTTGAATTGCTTATGTCTCGTTCTAAAGCTTTACAATATTACATTGTTTCCCGTTTGCTTCTTGCGCCACTTCAACTATTAACGATCATCACCATTGTATTTCTCTTACTAAGAGCAACACCAGGAGATCCAGCAGATGCAATTCTTGGTGGACGTGCGCCAGGAGCGGCTAAAGAAGAATTGCGAAAACAACTTGGTTTAAACCTTCCCCTGTGGCTACAGTATCTAAATTATTTGGGAAGCATACTGCGCTTTGACTTGGGAACCTCTTTAATGAGTCGCGGACAAAATGTTTGGGACATCATTGGGCAATATTTCCCGGCGACAGTGGAGTTAGCAATATGTAGTATGGCGGTTGCACTCATCGTCGGAATTGCAGTTGGGACTCTTTCGGCTTCCCGTCCTGGAACATATTTTGATGTCGGTGGGCGCTTATTTGGGATCATCACTTACGCACTTCCCATGTTTTGGGCGGGAATGCTTTTGCAGTTGATTTTTTCAGTCCAACTGGGTTGGTTTCCTAATTCCAACCGCTTTCCACCCAATCTTCCGGCTCCTGCTACTGTCACTGGATTGTATACAATTGATAGCTTAATCGGTGGAAACTTCACCCAGTTTTTTACATCTTTACACCATCTGGCTTTACCGAGTCTCACACTAGGAATTTTGCTCAGTGGAATTTTTGAGCGAATTGTGCGAGTTAATTTAAAGCAAACCTTGCAAGCAGATTATGTAGAAGCCGCTAGAGCTAGAGGTATTGGTGAAAATAAGATTTTAGCCTCTCACGCCTTAAAGAATGCCCTAATCCCAGTAATTACAGTTTTGGGATTAACTTTTGCATCTCTGTTGGGTGGGGCAATTTTGACAGAGGTAACATTTTCTTGGCCTGGGTTAGCTAATCGATTGTATCAAGCGATCGCCGATCGCGATTATCCCACAGTCCAGGGAGTGCTAGTCTTTTTTGGTGCGATCGTTGTCAGTGCCAGCATTTTAATTGATATTTTAAATGCTTATGTAGATCCACGAATTCGCTACTAACAAAAAGTTCTTAATTCTTTCTAACCTTCTTGTAGGGTAGGCATCTTGCCCGCCCTTTTGTATTAGATGAAACAGTGAAATATCGGTTGGGTTAAGCAAAACTCAACCCAACACAAAACTATCATTTTGTCTGTGAAATATTATCGATTTGAGTTATCTGACCCAGAGATACTTTGACGGCTAAGATCGGTATAGCCGTAGCTGCAATCAGAACAGCAGTAGCCAGGATAATTGCAACTGGTTTACCACCATATTGCACTAAGACCTTAAAAATATTTTCTGCTGTCTGACCTCCAGCTTGAACTAATTCGACTGTATCTGATTTGCTTAAAGCAGCAGTAATATTTTCAGCGATATCGAGAAGTTGTTCTGTATTGTTTGACTGACTGAGAACATCTAGAGATTGAACTATTGGCTGTTGCTGTGTGGCTAAATTTTCATTTACAGGATAGTAAGTAGACATCGTTTTGCACTCTTTTTTTGTTTCGATGTCTCTATATTCGCCTGTAGTCCATAGTTATACGTAGGATGTAGGGAAATGTAGGATTAGGTCATAAATATAAAGAATATCTACATAGACGTAGGATTATGTAGGTTTTGCTGTAAGATAATAAACTTCTATCCAAGTATTAACTTTACTCTACCAACTCAATCAGGTTAAATGGAAGCTGAAGAAGCATTAGAATCTATTAAGCAAATATTTGAGGAGAGGAAAGGAAAAGTAGTATTACTAAGCAAGTTAGAAGAAAAAGTTTTTCTACTAAGTTGGCAAGGGATGAATTATAGTCAAATGCCTTCTAAAATAGGGAAGCCTAATCCTACTGCCAAACCATATACAGAGCAGTATTTAAAAGAAATAGGTAAAAAATTAATTGATAAAATTAAGAAAGTTTTAAATATAGACGACCTTGATAAAAGAAACTTTAGGGAAGAACTTGAAAACTTTTTTGAGAGAAATTACAATTACCATACTAAAAAACTATCTTATAGCACTGCGCCAGAATCAGATTATACTAGTTCTCCAGACTTACCTAATAATCCTATATCTGAGCTAAATCAAAATCCCTTTATTCCTTTTAGTGGCAGAGTAGAAGAAAAGTATCTATTTTTTGACCGAGAGCGCGAAATCCGGCGAGTATTTGAGGTATTGAATAGCGGTAGTAGTATTGTTTTAATTGGGGAAGAGGGAATTGGCAAATCTTCGCTGCTATGGATGATTAACCAACAGGCTAAAAATTTTCTCAAAACTGAACGTCAGCCAGTTTTCTTAGACTTGAATTTACTTCATAATGAAAGTCAATTTTATAGTGAATTGTGCTACGAGATTGGTATAGCTGAAAGTAAAGACTATCAATTAACCCGCAATTTGCGAAGTTGTAAAATACTACTGGCTATAGACAATGTAGGAAAACTTACAGGCGAAGGTTTTACTCGCAACATAAGGGATTATTTGCGCGGTTTAGCCGAAGGAAGTAATGCTCCGTTGAAGCTGATTTTAGCTGCCACCGAACCTCTGAACAACCTTTTTAAGGATAGTCAGGAGCAAGGTAATACTTCTCCATTGGCAGGTATTTGCCAAGAGGAACACATTCATCCTTGGGATGAATCTACTATGCGTGCTTTTATTACCAAACGTCTAGCTAGAACTTCTGTGAGTTTTGCTAAAGAAGAAATCATCCAACTCATCCAAGAAAGTGGCGGACATCCTCGAAAACTCATGCAATTGTGTTATCAAACTTATTCGCGGTATGTGGAGAGTTTGCAATGAATGACACCGCTTTTACCTCTCCCCTAAAAGGGGCTACGGTGTACACACAAGTTATCGAATTACCCCACCCTAACCCTCCCCTCTCCAAGGGGAGGGAACTAGATTTTCTTGTTTCCCCCCTTTCCAAGCGATGCCCTGAGCTTGTCGAAGGGGGGGGATTAAGGGGGGTAAAACCCGGATCTCAAAGTAACTACGATTTGTGCGTACACGGTAGCCTACAAGTGGAGGAGAGCAAGATTACTCCTATTCCACCTTCCCTGGAAGGGGCTGGGGGGTTAGGTTCTTCATTCATTAGTAATAATGGAGGTTGAATAATGACCCCAGTACCTCGCCTAGACTTAGCGCCCAAGTTGAAGCGTCGCCTCTCTTTGTGGAACCCCTTAGATTATCTGCGCCTTTTGTATTGGGTGTTTTTCTTTCCGCAAGCTTTGCGGTGGTATGTGGACAGGTTCGGGGGTGGGTATATTCCTGAAGGGGAAATGAATTGGCGGAAGGGATGGGAGTTATTGCGTCAAAATGCTATTCAACGTCAGTTACTTTTCCAAGGATTAGTTTTAACAGTAATTACACCTCTAGCTGTAGGTCTATTTTTTCAGACTGTAAATGTTTCAGTTTATTGGTTCGGCGTGGCGTTCGGCGTGGCGTTCGGCGTGGCGGTAGGCGTGGCGTTCGGCGTGGCGGTAGGCGTGGCGGTAGGCGTGGCGTTAGGCGTGGCGCTAGGCGTGGTGTTTGGCGTGGCGCTAGGCGTGGCGGTAGGCGTGGGGTTAGGCGTGGCGGTAGGCGTGGTGTTAGGCGTGGCGCTAGGCGTGGCGTTAGGCGTGGCGTTCGGCGTGGTGCTAGGCGTGGGGTTAGGCGTGGCGCTAGGTGTGGCGGAAGGCGTGGCGGTAGGCGTGGGGTTAGGCGTGGCGGTAGGCGTGGCGGTAGGCGCGGTAGGCGTGGCGGTAGGCGTGGCGCTGGGCGTGGCGTTCGGCGCGGGAGGCTTGGCGGTAGGCGTGGCGTTCGGCGCGGGAGGCTTAACGGTAGGCGTGGCGTTCGGCGTGGCGGTACTGCGTCCAGAAACCTGGCTTATTGGCTCACCTTTAAACTTGCGAATCATCCAAAACAGTAGTTGGCTACTCCCCCGCATCACTCCGCTTCCGCTTCCTAATCTTGTTTGGCGCTTGCAAAATTGGTTGCAAAATGATTGGGAAACAGGTCTACATAATACTAATGAACTGCTGGCATATACTTTACAATTCGTTCCCGTTCTCCAAGCAGTCAATAGAGTACTTGCCAAAATCTCCTCAGAGCAACTTATTTGGAATGTTTCTCGACTGGCGGCAAATCCTTTTGATTGGAATATAGTACGTTTTGCTTCAGCTTCTCTAGATGAAACCCTAAAGTCAACGTTTATCAAAGAGTTCTTCTCCTTCTCGTGGTTCTTTTTCTTCCCTCGTTCTTGGCGAGAAAGTTTACAGGCTCCTTTTAACACAGACACTCGTTTAGATACTCCTGCCCGTGCTGCTGCGGCTGGTTTTTGGCATCTGTATGAATATGAGCCAGCGAAAGCAATAGAGGCTTTTTTGGTAGTGCGTTCTCTACTTTACGGCGAGGAAATGTTTACCCTTGCCCAAACTCTAACAGCGTTTCAAAAAGCTCAAACATCAGCGTCTATTGCAGCTATCCAAGTTCCTCCTTTTCCCCAGGAACCGCTTTTACGTCCAATTACTTGGAAAATCCTTGCTAATCTGCGTCGAGTTGTTGAAGATGTCCAGTTTGTTAATCGCAGCGTCTCACGTTCAGCCAGGTCTTTAGCTCTCAATCGAGCATTAGGCGAACTCACAAGCATCCTAAATCAAGCCGACACCTTGCCGCAGGCAGAGCAAGGCTTAATCATAGATATCGCTCAAACTTGGAAAGAAAGTCTTTTACAAATCACTGGTGAAGTGGGAGAAATTTCCATCACCAAGCCTGTCGCTAACCCCTATGTGGTAGGCGACCCCGTTCAAGGTCATCTCTTTGTTGGGCGAGAAGATATCATCAGACAGTTAGAAGAACTCTGGGTAATGGGTAATCAACTCCAGTCTGTAGTTCTGTACGGTCACAGGCGAATGGGTAAAACCTCTATTCTGCTTAACGCTGCTAACTGTCTAGGCTCACAAATACAGCTAGCATACGTCAACTTGCTACGTTTGGGAGATAGCCCCCAAGGTGTGGGTGAAGTACTAATGGCAATTTGTGATGAAATTTCTCAAACTGTAAAACTTCCACCACCAGCTGACGCTGATTTACTAAGTCTCCCCTACCGGACTTTTGAACGCTATTTAAAACAGGTTGAAGCAAACCTAGATGGTGGGTTAATCATTGCCTTAGATGAGTTTGAGAAAATTGAAGATTTAATTGAAGCGAAAAAAATCCCTATCGACTTTATGGGTTTTTTGCGCGGTTTAGTGCAAATGAGTTCTAAAATCGCTTTTGCCTTTGCTGGTTTACACACCTTAGAGGAAATGACAGCAGATTATTTTCAACCCTTTTTTGCCAGCGTTATTCCTATTCATGTAGGCTTTCAAGAACGTGCAGCTACTCGCCAAATTCTCGCTAACCCAGGTAATGAAGATTTCCTCCTCGACTACATCCCGGAAGCTTTAGATGAAATTTATGCTCTGACGCATGGTCAACCATATTTAGTGCAACTGCTGGGTTTTCAGCTAGTGCGCGGCTACAATGACTTTGTTTTTGAGCAAGGGCGATCGCGTGACCCAGTTTTCACTGTAGAAGATGTGGAAGCAGTTATCAATGACCCTGAGTTTTTCAAGCGGGGACGCTACTACTTTGATGGGGTTTGGGGTCAGGCGGCGCGGGGTGCTGAGGGTCAACAAGCAATTGTACAAGTGCTTGCACCTCACCCAGAAGGGCTAAGTCTGGATGCCTTAGCTCAATCTACAGGTATGAACGATGCCGATTTACAGGAAGCGCTGAATACTCTGAAGCGTCATGATGTAGTTGAGGAAACTCAGGGAAACTGGCGGATTATGGTAGAACTGTTCCGCCGTTGGGTTTTGCAACAGTAGATTAGAGCGATCGCATTTGCTATTTCGGAGTACGCATTTGTTATTTCGGAGTACGCATTTGCTATTTCGGAGTACGCATTTGTTATTTCGGAGTACGCATTTGCTATTTCGGAGTACGCATTTGTTATTTCGGAGTACGCATTTGCTATTTCGGAGTACGCATTTGCTATTTCGGAGTACGCATTTGCTATTTCGGAGTACGCATTTGCTATTTCGGAGTACGCATTTGCTATTATTGAGGGCTTATCTTCTTAAACTACGTGGGTCGAGTGCATCTCTCAGCCCATCACCGAGTAAGTTGAATGCCAACACTGTGAGGATAATCAGCACAGCCGGCGGCCAGATTAACCAAGGTTGCAGTACCAAAATTGAAGCATTGCTAGCCAGAGAAAGCATATTGCCCCAAGAGGGGTCTGGTTGTTGAATTCCCAAGCCGATGAGACTCAATATCGCTTCTGAACCAATAAAGCTGGGAATTGCAAGAGTCGCAGAGATAACGACATAACTAGCCGTTTGTGGTAAAACGTGGCGGAGGATGATATAAAGTGGGTTCGCGCCCATTGCCCGCGCTGCTTGAACAAATTCTCGCTCTTTAAGTGATAGCACCTGTCCCCGAATGACCCGTGCTAAACCAGCCCAGCTAATCACCGAAGTAATCACCACAATCAGCAAAAAGCGCTGGGTACTACTTAAACCTGCGGGTAAGACTGCGCCCAATGTTACCAAAAGATAAATACTGGGGAAAGTCATTAGCACTTCTGCCAAGCGCATAATGACGCTATCAGTCACACCGCCGAAATAGCCAGAAATTCCCCCGATGAGTAAACCGAGGGGATAGGTAATGATAATACCAAAAATCCCGATAAACATACTGATGCGACCGCCATGCAGCAGGCGACTAAATTGGTCGCGGCCTTGGTCATCAGTGCCGAAGATGTTTAATTTTGCGCCAGTTGTTGTGCCAAATAAATGCCAATTTAAGGGGATACCACCAAAGATTGTGACTTCATCCCACTTTGGGGGTAATGGCAAACTCATCTGCAACAATCGGTATTCTGGCCCGGAGACAAATAGACGCAGGGGTGAGGGCTTTGTCGAGTCTATAATGAGTTTGCGATCGCCTGTATCTAAATTCGTATCTCCCTGAGTTGTCGGATAAACATAAGGCCCGACAAACTGTCCTGATTGAGAAACCCAGTGTATCTTAGTTGGTGGCAGTAGTGAACCATTAGGCTGTGAAGCATAGGGATCATAAGGAGCTACGAAATCAGCGGCAATTACTCCTATATAGAAAATTAACAGCAAAATTGCCCCAAATCGTGCCAAAGGATTTTTCTTCAGTCTTCGCCACCAATCCATAGTAGTTAGGAGTTATAAGTTAGGAGTTATGAGTTATTAAGCTTTTATCTTAATTCATAACTCATGATTAATAATTTTCGACTCCTAACTCCTCACTCCTCACTCCTAACTCCCAACGGCTAACTTCTCTAAATACCTCTGCTGTTCTTCCTGCTGTTTTTCATGTTCTACCACAAACACGTTTGAATAGAGATTAGCGAGAATTTGTTTTCCCTGCTGTGTCAGTGATAGGTAATGCAGCCCTTCTTGAATATAGGGATAGACGCCATTCCAGTAAAACTTAGCGTAGTTATTACGTAAATCGGCAGGGGTTTGATAGCCCAAAACTTTATTTACACCAGTTTCTTCAAATTCGTAAAATAAAGAAGTAATTTTCTTCAGGTAACGTGGGTCACTTAGCTGACCAATCAAATCAGCAGCCCGGACTAAACCAGCAAAGCACTTTGTATCGTGATGATCTTCTGCCGCAGGTACGGGAAATCTAGTCAATTCAATATTGCTCTTAATTGCCTCAGCATCGATTAACTTGTGACCTCCAAAACGCTCATCAATAAAGAGCTTGGCTCGATCAACATGATACGGCGTGAGACTGGCATCAGAAGCGCCAGGAGCTACAGAAATCATTCTGCCATTTTTACCTGTGGCATATAAGCCTGCTGTTTCTCGGTCTTGTCGGCAAACTCCCTTAACGTAGCCAATATCATGACTCACTAGGGAAATAATACAATGCAACCAATCTTCACTAGAAACACCGCCTTCTCTGATGTGTTTGCCACGTAAGATTTCTTGTCCTACGAGGGTGACTAAGACAGTGTGTTCAACATTGTGGTACAGGGCATCGCTATTGGCAATATTTTCCAAAGCCATGTTACCAGCCCAGGCGATAATGTCCTGATAATCATTTTTAAAGCAGCCATAAGTGCGACGGTAGCCTTCTCGAATTTCATTGACAAAGGCATCAATTAAAATTTCAGTTGCATTGAACATATTTGGTTACTCTGGTAAATACCAATTATTTATTGATTTGATTGATTTCAAAATTCCCTAATCTGGGCCACCCTTCCTAGAATTTAGGGGAATGGAGTTTGCTCCTTTGTAACTCACGTGTAGCTGTAGACGCTAGCTTAATCTATGCCTGGATTACATGGTATTGCATGGTTTCCTAACAATGCAAAGGCTTTAGAGGAATTATGGGTTGCGTAGAAAAAAAGATTTGTTAGTGTTCCAAGATACATAAATATTTATGATTTTAATTTAGATAAGTCTAGATTAGTTTTATCAGTTTTTCATATCTAAGCCTTGTTGACGGTGATCTAAACACTTGTAGTACGTGACTTAGAGTAGCTAGATTAGATTAGATGATTTTTTGGATCATAATCTACATAACAGTTTTTAGCATTATTCTGATAGTAATTACTCTTGGTAACAAGGTCGTATTGTATACTTTTTACCAAAAAAGACATTTATTACAAAATGCGTCATAGTTGATGTGAAATAAATAAATTTCAGGTTTTCTTAAGGAAATACCAAGGTTGGTATGCATAGACAGAAAGTGGAGGTGAGACTGTGAGCGATGAAAGTGTTTCAGAAGTCGGGGTGGAAGAACCTCTAACCTCTGAAGATGCTAGCTTTTTGAGCAAATCAGAGCAGAAATCAAATAGGGTCTGGTTGAAGCCTTTATTCTTGGGTGCTGCTTTAGGAATTGCGATCGCCTTGGTTGGGATGGGTATATTAAATCGTCTTTCATCTCGTCAACAAAGTGTGGTGGCAGATAAAAAAGTTAACCCAGCGATGACAGTCACCATCGCCACAGTAGAAACCGCCCGTGTTGTCCGTACTCTCAAAACTACTGGGACTGTAGCAGCGAGTGATTTAATTCCGGTGCTACCGCAGACAAATGGCTTACAAATTAAAAGCATCCCTGCAAATGTCAAAGAAGGAGCTTTTGTCAAACAAGGTCAAGTGTTGGCGGTGTTGGATGGTTCCATACTACAAAGCCAAATTAGCCAAGCAAAAGCAGATGTGGAATCCAAACAAGCAGATGTGGAATCTAAACAAGCAGATTTAGCATCCAAGCAAGCGGATTTGGCATCAAATAAAGCAATAGTCCAGCAAAAACAAGCCGATTTAGCTCAAGCCAAGGCAAAGTTAGAGGAAGCGGCCAAGAATTATCAGCGCTATCAACAACTTGCTGACTCTGGAACGATTAGTAAGCAAGAACTCGATACTCGTTCCTATGCGGTGAAAACTGCTATAGAAGTTGTCAACCTGGCCCAAGAAAATATACGTAGTGCCCAGGCTAATATCGGCAGTGCCCAAGCCAACATTGGTAACGCCCAAGCGATCATCAACAGAGCTAAAGCTGATGTCAAAAGCAGTGCTGCTAAGGTGCAACAACTACAAACTCAGTTAGGACAAACGGTAGTGCGTGCGCCGGTTTCGGGAGTAATTGCTGAAAAACTAGCTAGAGTTGGTGATGTTACTGGTATACCACCGCAAACCCAGGTAGGGACTGTGATTGGTGGTACACAAAAGCTATTTTCGATCATCCGAGATGAAAAGCTCGAACTTCAGGCAAAAGTGCCCGAAACTCAACTAAATCAGGTGAAAATTGGCGCATCAGTGCAAATTACTTCTGATGTCGATCAACGCGTGCGATCGCAAGGACGAGTCAGGGACATACAACCACAGATAAACGATCAAAGGCGTGAGGCGACGGTAAAAATTGACTTACCGCCAACAACTTTACTTAAACCAGGGATGTTTGCTCGTGCTGCAATTACGACTAACTCAGGAATGAGGATGGTAGTACCGCAAAAAGCAGTGCAATCCCAAGCAGACGCAAGTGTAATTGTATTCATCTTATCCGGCCAAGATATAGTCCACAGCCAGAAAGTAGAGTTAGGAGATCCTGGTAATGGCGACACAGTAGAAATCAAGAGTGGTTTACAGTTAGGCGATCGCGTCGTCGTTGATGGTGCAGGATATCTCAAAGATGGCGACAAAGTTCGAGTTGCAGAGTAAAAGGGAATGGGAGATGAGGGGGACAAGGGGGACAAGGGGGAATTATTGAATAGTCTCTTCCTTGTCTCCCCCTCTCCCTTGTCTCCCTTGTCTCTTCTTCATGCCCAATCCCCAATCTCCAATCTAAAATCTCCCAATGTCTTTTAACATCTCAGCTTGGTCGATCAAAAAACCTGTTCCCACAATAGTTTTATTTTTAATTTTGACAGTTGTGGGTTGGTTCTCATTCATATCTTTGGGGATTGATATTAATCCCAATATTGATGTGCCAACAGTTTCGATTAAAGTCACCCAACCAGGTGCAGGGCCAGCGGAACTAGAATCTCAAGTGACGAAAAAAATTGAAGATGCCGTCGCGGGATTGGGCAATATCGATTATATGGTTTCTACCGTCAGCGATGGAAATTCTCAGACGACAATCAATTTTGTTTTGGGTACAGATAGTGATCGCGCCACCAACGATGTTCGGAATGCGATCGCTCAAATTCGCCAAGACTTACCCCAAGATATCAACGACCCAATTGTAGAACGCTTAGATTTTTCCGGTGGCCCGGTGATTACTTACGCGGTTAAATCAGATCGGCGTTCTGTAGAAGAATTAAGCAACCTCGTAGACCAAACCATTAGCCGCGCCTTATTGGGAGTCCGTGGTGTAGCCCAAATTCAGCGTGTGGGCGGGGTTGACCGAGAAATTCGCATTAATCTTAATCCTGACCGCTTACAATCTCTAGCAATTACCGCCACCCAGGTAAACGACCAAATCCGTGCTTTAAATATTAACCTACCTGGCGGACGCGCTGAAGTTGGTGGTAGCGAACAAAGTATTCGTACTTTAGGAAGTGCCACCAGTGTAGATATTTTGAAAACCTACGAAATCCTCCTACCACAAGGGGGTTCTGTACCTTTATCCAGCTTGGGAACTGTAGAAGATAAATTTGCTGATGTGCGCCAAGCCGCCCGCTTGAACAATCAACCTGTAGTAGCTTTTCAAGTCTTACGTAGCACTGGCAGCGTTCTGGTGACGGTGGAACAGGGAGTGAAAGCAGCAATCAAAGAACTGGAAAAAACCCTTCCCGCAGATGTCAAACTGGATTTAATTTTTACTAGAGCCGATATTGTCCGCCAATCCTACCAAAGCACCATTGATGAGTTGATTCAAGCTTCAGTGCTGGCGGTCATTGTTATTTTAGTATTTTTACGAGATTGGCGAGCAACATTAATTACAGCTATTACCTTGCCCCTGTCAATAATTCCCACCTTTGCAGTGCAGCAAGCCCTTGGTTACACCCTCAACAACATGACTTTGTTGGCATTAGCGCTGGCGGTGGGCAACTTGGTAGATGATGCCGTCGTCGAAATTGAAAATATGGAACGACACATGGCTATGGGTAAATCAGCTTGGGAAGCTGCTTTTGACTCTTCCGACGAAGTAGGATTAGCGGTAATCGCAAGTTCCGCAACGATTATTGCCGTGTTTCTGCCCGTTGCCTTTATGGGTGGGATTCCGGGGCAATTTTTTCAACCATTTGGCGTTACCGTTGCCGTTTCCACAATTTTCTCAACCCTTGTAGCACGGATGGTGACGCCGATGATGGGGGCGTATCTTTTACAGGAGGCGGAAGGGCAGGGGAATAGGGGAGTAATAAAATTATTTAATTTTAAATTTACACTTCCAGGTGGCAGGAATGGAAGTAGAAAACTCACAACTGAAAAACCTCAGGGGTTTCAACCTTATAAATCGCTTTTACAGTGGGCGTTACGCCATAGATTGACAACAATGGCGATCGCTTTAGCTTTTTTTATTGCCAGTCTGATGCTAGTGCCTTTGATTCCTAAGGGTTTTGTTGACGATGGCGATTTTGGCATTTCTAACGTATCTATAGAACTACCTCCTGGTTCCACACTAGAGGACGTTAACAAGGTAGTCACACAAGCAACTAATATCATCCGGCAAAATCCGGTAGTCGAACGCGTACTAGCAACGGAACAGATCAATTCTGCAACCCTTGCAATTAATCTCAAACCCAGAGAGGAACGAAATATTTCCCAAAAACAGTTTGAAGAACAAGTACGCCCTTCCTTTGGAAAAATACCAGGAGCAAGAATTAGTTTTCAAAGTCAATCGCCAGGTGACAGTCGCAAAGGTTTATCAATTGTCCTCAGAAGTGAAAATCCCCAAGCATTGAATCAAGCTGCTGATGCCTTAGAAAAGCAGATGCGATCCATCGCTGGATTGGTAGAAGTGTCTTCAACTGCAAGTTTGGTGAAACCAGAGATTTTGGTAATTCCTAACCCGCAACGGGCAGCAGATTTGGGGGTGACAGTGCAAGCGATCGCTCGTACTGCTTCCCTAGCTACCATTGGCGACAATGATGCCAACTTGGCGAAATTTAATTTAAGCGATCGGCAAATCCCCATTCGTGTCCAAATCGACCCGAAAGCCAGGGCTGATATCAACACAATCACCAATCTCCAAGTCTCCAGTCAAAATGGTAGATTAGTTCCCCTTGTGGCAGTGGCAGATATCCGCTTTGGTAGCGGCCCTGCTACCATCAACCGTTACGATCGCGCCCGTCAGGTTGCCGTAGAAGCCAACTTGCAAGGGATTTCTTTAGGAGAAGCAGTCCAAACAATCAACAAACTACCTGCAATGCAGAACTTACCGTCAGGAGTAATACAGCAACCTTCAGGTAGTGCCAAAATTATGCAAGACATTTTTGGTCGCTTTGGCGGTGCATTAGGATTAGCATTAATGTGTATCTATGCAATTTTGGTGCTGCTGTATAACAATTTCCTGCATCCATTATCAATTATGGCAGCCTTACCTTTTTGTTTAGGCGGCGCATTAGTAGCGTTAATGGTTGCCCAAAAACCATTGGGAATATATGCCTTGATTGGTATCGTGTTGCTTTTGGGGATTGTCACTAAAAACTCGATTCTGTTGGTTGACTATACCATCATCAATATGCAGGCAGGTAAAACCCAACGTCAGGCACTCGTAGAATCAGGCGTGTCACGTCTGCGGCCGATTTTAATGACTTCTTTCGCAACCATCGCCGGGATTCTGCCCCTAGCATTAGGAATTGGTGCGGGTTCTGAAGTGCGCCAACCAATGGGAATTGCGATTATGGGCGGTTTCACAACTTCCACTCTATTGACACTGGTAGTAGTACCAGTCATCTTTAGCTATATTGATAACTTCCAGAATTGGATTAAGGATACATTGCGCTATGGCTTTGGTAAGAAACCACTACGCCCATAAAAGGGAAAAGGGAAAAGGTTAAAGGTTAAAGGGGAAAGGGATGAACAGGTCGCCCACAAGGGGCGAGGTTTTTACCTTTTCCCCTTCCCCTTCTTCATAAACATTAGAAACGCGATTAGGGAGTGACAAATAAAAAAATATCTAATTAACTCCTGTGGGGTGGGCAACATGAGCGCCCAGGCTATATGGCGGGCGAGACCGCCCATCCCACAATATTGGCTAATTTATTAGCCCAAAATCAATACATTTCTATTCTCTAGCAATGACAATATCGTTAGACTTAATAACTGCATAAGCTTCTTTTCCCTCAGATAGTTCCAACTCTTCTGCGGAAGCTCTGGTGATAATTGAAGTTAATTCTACTCTATGAATAATCTCCAAAGTTACCTCACTATTAACTGCTCCATAAACAACTCGTTTAACGACACCTTTAAGAATATTGCGAGAGCTAACTTTTAGTGATTTCTTTTGAATATTACTTTCTATCTCAGGTTTTTGAGTGTAAATATTTTCCTGTTCTTCTTGCTGAGTTGATGGTGATATTGGTACTGAAGATTGCTGAGTAAGGCTACGCACGAGTTCCCGCAGAATCTCAGTCTTGGTACGTTGAGACTGTTCACAGAACTCCTCTAGAATCTTGCGCTCGTCCTCTGAGGTTTGAAATGTAACCCATCCTTGTTCTTTTCTTGGCATAATAATATTATCAGTTTTGGTTATCTTGGTAAAATTCTACCAAGTATCAATTCGACATATCGTTTTAGTAGTAACATTTTTTTGACAGGCTTTTCGACATTTTTATCGCAAATTAATTAATTAACTAATCTCATATAGTTAACTACATATATATTTATTTTTTTCTAAATACGAAATATTTTGTTACTTGAAATTGTCTCAATTATCACTAAATTGTTACCAACTAAGATGGTAATGTATTTATAAGAAGAATTCAGAACTCAGGAGCGGAGCCGGAGACGCTCCGCCTCCGGTCACAATGGGCTAAACCTTAGCTATCCGCTAACAGTATGAATTCTGTACGAGTGGGTGATAGCGGAGCGGTAGCGAGTATTTTCGAGTCGCGTCTGAAATTGGTTAAAACCGTACAACTCTTAGAGACGCTACCGCGTAGCAAGATCCCCGTAGGGGTACGTTTCAGTATGCGCTTTCGCCCCTGGTGGGCGAAAAAAATTAAAATATCCTCGCCTTAAAACTTTATCCCTTTATGGGTAGAGTATTCTGTATTCTGACTCCTGTTTTATCGTGAGTTCACAGCCAGGGGATGAAACACCTAAAATCGCGTTCTCAAGACCTGCGGAGTTTATTTGAGAACAATATTACCATTGAATACGTGGCAGAACCCCTGAAAGCTATGCCAGCTGATGCAGAGGTAAAAGAAGTGCTGCATTGGATGCAGGCACAAAATTTTGATGTTATCGGCGTTGAGACGGGAGATATTATTAGCGGTTATGTAGAACGCTCTAGTTTGATTCCAGGCAAAGAAGGTAAATGTAGCGACTATCAACGGGTGTTTCATCCCAAAGAACTAATTGCTATTTCTACCCCATTGATAAAGTTGCTACCCATTTTGCGACAAACTCCGCGATTGTTTGTCTTAGATTGCAATCAGGTAAGTGGTATTGTTACCTGTGGTGACTTGCAGAAAGCACCTGTGCGAATGCTACTGTTTGGCTTGGTAACGCTGCTAGAAATGAATTTGCTGCGGCTGGTGCGGATTTACTATCCTCAAGATTCTTGGCAAAAAGTGCTTAAACCTGAGCGCTTAGAAGTTGCTCAACGGCTATGGCGAGAGAGCCAAGAAAGAAACGAAGCCACTGATTTGTTAGATTATCTGCAATTTTGTGACAAGCGAGAGTTGATTTTAAATCAACCAGAACTTCTCCAGCAACTAGGACTAAAGTCAAAACGGTTTGGCGAGCGCTTCCTCAAGTCTGCTGAACAGTTGCGAAACCGATTAGCTCACGCCCAAAATTTAGTTAGTGGTTCCTCTTGGATAGAGTTGATTTCTTTAGCAGAAGCGATGGAAACGCTGCTAATTCACTGTGAGGAAGCTGAGTGAATTTTTCAGCCTTACAATACATTATTTAACCATGTTGTCAAGTCAGCCGATGTAGAGAAATCTAACAGTGCCGCGCTATGATAAAATTCAGCTTTAATGGGGCTTGTTGAGTGAATCACTCACTTGAGTACCTGTATAATTGGGAACCCAGCCTTCGGCGTTAGCGCAGCCCGCCGCAGGCATCGCAAAATAGCGTATTCCTTTGAAATTCAACGATGCAGTTGGGCTGCACCAATGCTCAACGCCGGCGGGGATGTAGAGATAATCTTGTGCCTGAATTAAAAGCTTTACTTGGCTACCATCAGGTCGCACAAAGCCATAGATCATTTCTCCTGCCAGCACGTAGAGAGGTTCAGCAGCAAGATGAGTATGGTAGCGTCCGTAGGTTGCTATCAGGTGGTGAAGATTGCAAGAACCTGGATGCACATTTAGCAAGTCACACCAGATACCGCCATTTTCTTGCTGAATAAATTCAAAGACGCTGTTATGAAGTTCTACACAATAACGTTTCTCAGCCTCAGTTAAAACGTCCTGGTCTAGCAGATCGGGGAAGAGTAGCGATGTTCCTGGGTCGTAGTGTCTAAGTTCAATACCGAGAGGCCCAAGTTCACGAGCTATTTCGCTTAAGTCGCTCTCAATCGTACCGTCGTCAAGTAGTAGGTTAGCCATGACAAAAAGACTAATTAACTGTTAACAAGAGTATACCCAATTTTTATTTAAAAAGCCACTATTCCCGACTGAGAAACCGGGGATTGTGGGGATTGGGGACTGGGGAGTAGGAGATTGGAAGTAGACATCTAAAGAATTGGCGTAGGGATAATACCCTGTGGAAAGCTGCGTTGCGTCTACATGAATCCTCCCTATAAAGAGTTTCAGGTAATACGTATTTAATTCTCACTCCTATTTCTAATTTCTAGTGAGAAAGTTTCTAAAGAAACTCTAAAGGTAGCAAATAGCGATCGCCTGAAAACAGGATAATGCAGCTGAACTGGCCAATCCTTCCCATTCAACCTAAAACTATGGCATCTACACCTAAAATCCTTGCCTTTGCTGGCAGTACCCGGATTGATTCTTACAACAAAAAATTGGTAAAAATCGCGGCGGCTGGCGCTAAAGCAGCAGGTGCGGAAGTTACTTATATAGACCTCCGCGATTTGCCTTTACCTCTGTTTGATGAAGACTTGGAAGCTGAACAAGGACTACCTGCCAACGCCCGTATTTTGAAGGATTTGCTGATTTCTCACCAAGGATTGCTGATTGCTTCGCCGGAATATAACAGTTCACTCACAGCAGTTCTCAAGAACGCCATCGACTGGGCATCCCGTCCCGCACCAAATGAAGCACCATTAGCGGCTTTTGCAGGTAAGGTTGCTGCCATTCTCAGCGCTTCTCCAGGCGCTCTTGGTGGTTTGCGGGGGTTGGTTCACCTGCGGTCTATTTTGGGAAACATCAAAGTTTTGGTACTTCCCGACCAGATAGCCGTACCCAAAGCTTACGAAGCCTTCAATCCTGATGGCACACTAAAAGATCCTAAACAGCAAGAATCTATTGAAAAGTTAGGTGATAATTTAACAAAAATATTGCTGAAGCTCAACTAAATATCGTCTACCTTGAGAACCGTAGTTTTGTAGGTTGGGTGCAGCGATAGCGTAACCCAACATAAAATTTGGTGGTAATGTTGGGTTGCGTTTCACTCCACCCAACCTACATAAATATATCTTTTAAAAAACTCTAGGTTTCAACATAGATGAGGTTTAAGCAAATATACCAGGCGATTAGAAATCGCGGCTACACAAACCAAGTCCGCCTACGCGGACTCAAAGAATTTGAAACCCACGGAGGTGGTTTTGTCTGTATAGCCGCGAATTCTATTCGCCAGGGCAAGGTGTGTTTTTGCACTCATTGAGATGCTCCCGTGGGCTGTACTAAGAACAACTGGTAAGGGCTGCACCACATTGATCTTCCCTTGCCAACCATCCTTTCACACCTTGATATTCCACCTGTGCCCAATCTCCCTGACAGCCTAGCAATTTGATAGCCGTATTAGCAGGAATTCTTCCTACTTTTTGGCTTTGTTGACTGGTACTAGCATAAAAATCCACGCCATTAGTGCCGTAGCCCCGCGTTGTTAAACCTAACCTTGGCACAAATACCCATCCAGTTCCTTGAAAACCATCACTAGCATTAGTAATCTGCACCCAATTTCCAGTAGCACTAATAACCTGAACTGTCTCGTTTATGGGTATTTGCCCTAGAATTGTGTTGTTTGTACTTGCGCCACTCCGCACATTTAAACCTTGTGGATCTGTATCGATGACGTAGGCAAAAATATCACACTTTTGAGGATTAGTTGATTTCGCTAAACTTATTTGATGAGCTATACCAGTATTGAGTATTACACTCATACAACTGAATGCCAATGTTATCAATAGCTTTGATGCGGAATTTTTCACTTTTTTTGTTATATTTTCTTCAATTTTATGACATCAGTATCTAAGATATAACCTGCTACGTTTACACAATCTCTCACACCCCCATCATGAGCAACATTCCCCAAATCGGACAACCAGCACCAGATTTCTTTACTCCCGATCAAAATGGCAATTCAGTCACTCTCGACGATCTCAGCAATCAGTGGATTGTTCTCTATTTTTACCCCAAAGATGATACCCCTGGCTGTACCACCGAAGCGAAAGATTTCACCGATTTGTATCAAGACTTCAGCGCATTAGGAGCGAAAATCTTAGGTGTAAGTCCAGATTCGGGTAAGTCTCATTGTAAATTTATCAGCAAACATAACTTGTCAATCACCCTCTTGAGTGACCCAGAACATCTTCTGATAGAAGCCTACGGCGCTTGGCGCTTGAAAAAATTTATGGGCAAAGAATATATGGGTGTTGCTCGCTCAACTTTTTTAATTTCACCTGATAAAATTATTGTCTATGCTTGGCCTAATGTAAAAACCAAAGGTCATGCTCAGGCAGTTTTAACTAAATTACGGGAATTAGCTGCTACGTAACGCAATTGGATACAAGTATAGTGAGAGCAATCCTATATAAAATCGCTCTAGAAACTGCTGATGTGATTATTGAAAAAAGAAATTAGACTTTTCGCAACTTGAAATAATCATGGTTGAAGTCATCCAAGCTCATAATGCCAGTCTTGCTTATTTAGAAGCAAGATTTGGTCTACAACAAACTGAAGGTGAAGATTTTTTTACAGAGTGGTTTGACACTCTGCCAGAAATCACAGATATAGAAAAACAATATCTAGACAGAGTTAAAGCTAATTTTATGAGATTGGTTAAACATCCACCAATCTTAGAGAATGCAGTTAAGATGGTAGTTTTGTCTCCTTTATTAGACTTGGCAGGATTCTATCGTGAACCATTTTTTCTGACTACTGAAGAATCTCTAGAAATTACCTTAGAGGATGAAGAAGAAATTATCAGAGGGTGCATTGATGTTCTAGTTATCCAAGAAAAATTGTGGCTGTTAGTAATTGAATCAAAAAGGGCTAGCTTTTCCCTTTTAGCAGCTATACCCCAAGCACTGGCTTATATGTTGGGCAATCATAATCCAGACAAACCTGTGTTTGGATTAGTGACTAATGGAAGTCATTTTCTTTTCATTAAATTGAGTAAGCAAAATACATTCAAGTATGCTCTTTCTGATGAGTGCACTCTTTTAAAGCGAGAAAATGAAGTATATCAAGTTCTCAGAATTTTAAGAAAACTAAGTCAAAGTTTGAGTTAATAATTATGTCTATTCGTCCTATCTACCTTGATGGTCACGCTACTACACCTATAGATGAACGGGTACTCGCAGCAATGCTCCCCTACTTCACAGAAAAATTTGGCAACCCAGCAAGTATTAGTCATGTTTATGGTTGGGAAGCAGAAGCCGCTGTTAAGCAAACGCGAGAAATTTTAGCGGCAGCAATCAATGCTACTCCAGAAGAAATTGTTTTTACCAGTGGTGCAACAGAAGCAAATAATTTAGCTATTAAAGGTGTTGCCGAAACTTATTTTAAAAAAGGTCAGCATATTATTACTGTCGCCACTGAACATGGTGCAGTTATTGATCCTTGTAATTATTTAAAAAGTCTCGGTTTTGAAATTACTATTCTCCCTGTAAAAAAAGATGGATTGATTGATTTAACTGAGTTAAAAAAAGCTTTACGTCCTGAAACGATTTTGGTATCGGTGATGGCTGCAAATAACGAAATTGGCGTGTTACAGCCTTTGGCAGAAATTGGAGAAATATGCCGCGAGGGACTAAGCGCTACTGGAGGCGATCGCAATATTATTTTCCACACCGATGCCGCTCAAGCTATTGGTAAAATTCCCTTGGATGTACAAGCGATGAAAATTGACTTGATGTCACTAACAGCACATAAAGTATATGGGCCCAAAGGCATTGGAGCCTTGTACGTCCGCAGACGCAATCCCAGAGTACAACTAGCTCCCCAGCAGCATGGCGGCGGACATGAACGGGGAATGCGTTCTGGTACATTGTATACACCGCAAATTGTCGGCTTTGGGAAAGCTGTAGAAATCGCTTTGGCTGAACAAGCAACAGAAAACCAACGCCTCACCCAGTTAAGACAAAGATTGTGGGAACAGATGAAGCAAGTTGAGGGAATTCATCTCAACGGACACCCTCAAGAACGATTGGCAGGAAACTTGAATATCAGTGTTGAGGGAGTGGATGGATCTGCACTTTTGCTAGGATTACAGCCAGTAATGGCTATATCTTCTGGTTCTGCTTGCTCATCGACAAATACTGCACCTTCCCATGTTCTCACAGCACTGGGACATCCCCAACAGCTAGCTTATGCCTCAGTGCGGTTTGGCATTGGTAGGTTTAATACAGAAGAGGAGATTGATATTGTGGCAAAACATGCGATCGCTACCATTCAAAGTTTACAAAATAAACGTTAAGCATGAAAGCTCATCAGATATAGAGACATAAAGCAATCTGGGATAGCAGAATAATAACTGTTGACTCTCGACCGATGACTATTAATTTATGAATCAAGATTTAACACAGCAGTGGTTGACAGAAATCCAGACAATCAAAGAGCAGATGGCATTCCTACAACACGAGCGCGATGCTGCTTGGGAAAGTGCCCAAAAATGGCGTCAGCTTTACAACACAGAAGCAGAACAACGCCGCACAGATGCCCAACTCTCCCAACAGGCAATCGCATCTCTCAAGGCAGATTTGCACAAACTCCAAGGTCTTGAAACAGGGACACTGGAAGCTGGGACAACAGTCAAAGCTATCCAACAAGAAATAGAGCAGCTAAAATCTGTCGAGGACTTGCAAGCTAAACTCATCGCTGTAATCAAAGAACGCGATCGCCTTTTGCAAGCTTTGAAAACTGAGCAAGATAACCACGCCCAAAGCCGCAATAGCCTAACTACTGCTTTGGGGGATGCCATTGATAGCTTGACACGCGAACGAGCAGTGGCGGCGGAGAAGGGGGAGTAGGGAGATAAGGGAGCAGGGGAGGCAGGGGAGCAGGGGAAGCAGGGGAAGAAAGGGAAGAAAAACTATTGATTATTGCCCAGTCCCCAATACCCTAAAATCCCATTGCTTTGGCTACTGCACCCAATTCTGCTGCAATACCCTGTTGAAATTGACTGTGATTGTGTTTAATGGCCGTATCTGGGTCTTTTAGACCATTACCTGTGAGGACACAAACTACTGTCGCCCCTGTAGGAATTTGGTCTTTCACCTGTAACAAGCCAGCAACAGAAGCGGCGCTAGCAGGTTCGCAGAAGATACCTTCTGATGCTGCTAAAAGTCGATAAGCATCGAGAATTTCGGCATCGGTAACGGCGTGGAAATTTCCCTGACTGGCGGTTTGGGCTGCGATCGCTAACTCCCAACTAGCAGGGTTGCCAATGCGAATTGCTGTTGCTAGGGTTTCGGGATGCGCCACTGGCTTACCATGCACTAAAGGGGCTGCACCTGCGGCTTGGAATCCCATCATTCGGGGTAAGCGATCGCACTTTCTGGCTTGATGATATTGACAAAATCCCATCCAGTATGCTGTGATATTTCCCGCATTACCTACGGGAATACATAACCAGTCTGGGGCATCACCCAGAGCATCGACAATTTCAAAGGCTGCTGTTTTTTGTCCTTCTAGGCGGTAGGGATTGACCGAATTCACCAAAGTGATTGGATAGCTTTCGGCCATCTCGCGGACAATTTCTAGGGCTTGGTCAAAATTACCTTTAATTGCCAATACTTCTGCTCCATACAGCAACGCTTGTGCCAACTTGCCCAACGCCACATAACCGTCAGGAATCAGTACAAAGGCATTCATCCCCCCACGTCTGGCATAAGCGGCGGCGGCGGCTGAGGTGTTGCCCGTGCTGGCACAAATTACTGCTTTTGCCCCTGCTTCCTTGGCCTTGGAAATTGCCATAGTCATTCCCCGGTCTTTGAAACTGCCGGTGGGATTGAGACCGTCATATTTGACAAAAACCCGTACTTGTCTGCCAATACGTTCTGCGATCGCTGGCGCTGGGATGAGAGGCGTGTTACCCTCCAACAGAGTCACAATCGGTGTGTTTTCGCTGACAGGCAAGTATTCGCGATAGGCTTCTATCAGTCCAGGCCAGGGTTGGCGATGGGATGTAGCAACAGACAGGCTCAAAGTCACGGGATTTAAAATTTATTAATGTAAGGATTGGATATTTAGAGAGGGCAAAATCGGGAAGTGCAGAATGGGTAAGAGGAAGAAAGTGAATTTTTCTTTGCCAGTTCCCAGTTATGAGTCCCTTAATTCAATTAAGAATATTATTTTTTGTGGTGCAGGCGTTAAATTTGGTATTTTTATTTTTTATTTAAGAATGTCAGTTTATCATAACCGCCATAGCAACCTTCAGTTCAACAAATTTAGCTTAGGAATGCTGACGGGGTGAGAAACCATCGGCAAACGTATTCATACTTACGCAAGAACTCTCTGAAACTCTTATTTTTCACTGCGGAAATATACATAGATGTCTCTGTTCAAGTTTTTAGAGGTTGTCTAGTTCCGACTCTATAGACTGGAAACGATGTTTTAAAGGAGTTTTAGCTGAAGTTGAGACACGTCAGCAAGTACGTTTTTTCATAATTTGGCGGAATTCTTGATGTAGTCTACATATAATTTCTTGCGTAAATTCCCTAAAAACGGTCATAATAATTAGTACAGTCATAATTGACAGTCCACCAAATTAAATAGTTCTAAGTAACTTCGAGTGGACGGAAGCTTCGCACGCTTTAGCCGATGTTTTATTTGGAACCCAGCCATTCTAATCACCGTCTCTTATGATTGAACCGAAAATCCATTAGAGTAATTGATTGAAAATATACAATAATTTAATAAAGCTTAAAAGAGCATTATTATAATATTTCTAATGGTGTGAGTTAAATTGTGGATTTAATTAACGATGCCTACTTATTTATCTAGTGTTTCCGATTGCGAGTCCCAGGCTAACTGGGTCAGTAAGTTAACTAAGTCTTACTACCAAGACGATCAACAAGCTAAATTGCTGCATTTACAAGCAGAGGTAGATTCCCTGTTACAGCAGTTAGAAAACCTAAAACACCAACGTCTAGCCGAAACTAACCAAAAAGAATAAGTCTATTTTGTGGAGCGATCGCCTTGTCCATTTCTAGTCTAAATTTGAATGGAGGGCGTGCTATTCAAAGCGCTGATTTTTATCCGACCAGCGCTTTAAACTGTAGTTATGAGCATTTTCTACCAGTAAAGCTAGAGATTGCATGCCCGAAAGCTTGGCGATCGCAGACAGTCTTTGTAAGTCATTTCCTGTAAAATCAGTGTAAATAACTTCATTGCTATCAGACAAAATTATAGTTCGGTCACGGCGTTGCTCTGTGTTTTCCGCCGGCATTCCCGGTTTAGACTGATTCAAAGATGCTATTGCTTCTGGTGAGATAGTCAGTATTATTTCTGGTTGAGCGTTATTTGTTAAATCAATTACTTGAACCGGCCAATCACCCAACTTTTCCTGCATCTCCTCAAAGGTAGGAATAGCACCAGCCAGAATTTCGCCAGATTCCTGCAAAGATTGCCAGACACTCGATAATATTACCTTCACCCCTTGGGGATTTTGTTGATATAGTTCTCTTAGAGTAATGGGAGATGGTTGCACCCATTCCAGTGCTGCATTGGTCAGGGCTAAAGGTTTGGGTTGAAGAACATCATTTTGATTCTCTGGGATTTTTGGGCTAGCAGCTAATAGGCGCAAAACTTTACCCCGTAGTTGCACCGCCTTGATAGCGGCTATACTAATTTTTTGTTCTCCATTAGGCAACCAGACCACAATCTGGATTTCAGAGTCAGAAGTGATTCCCAAAGTTTTCCAAAAAAATTTTGCGGCGTCAGTCTTGGGTGGGTTCAAATTCTCAAAAGGGTAATTTAGCCAGCGTTTACCGTCATTAAATGCACTCACCTCCACTTGATACCAAACTTGATTATCCGTGAGTTTCAGGTCGGCGGTAGAATTTGCTAGCCACTCACTGCTAGTAACTTGAGTGATTGGTTGCACCGTACCAACAATCTGACTAGATATTTGCGACTTTGTAATCTCACCATTAAGTCTTGCTAACAGACCTTGAATATAATCAAGATTTTCTTTGGTAATTTTTGGTTGCGCCTTTAACCAAGAATTAGCATGTCCTTCTCCCTGTTGAACCGCTAAAATCAAAGCAAACCAAGCTTGCACCTCTCGTCTATTTGGGTTCACCCGCAACGCCGCCGCTGTCCGATTCCACAATCGTTTTTTATCAGCTTTAAGTAGAGTCGCGATTTCTTGGGAATTATGTGGCGAGGCTTCAAACACCTGTAAAGCTTTCCCCCACCGACCATCAATCAAATCTGCCAACACCTCTTGACTAGGACTTGCCCAAATTTTCTGAGCTTGGGTTTGAGTCAATTGGGAATGCAAGCGAATCAAATCCATTTGCGCTTGCGCCGCCTCTGGCAAAATTCCTTTGCGCTGTTTCTTGATAAATTTTAACCATTCAAAAGCTGGTGTCCACAGTCCACTACGGGCAATTGACAGGGCATTTTGGTATCCATAATCCTTGAGGACTGGTGATTTGAGGGTAATTGCCTCCAATTGAATTGGTTTAAGGAATAATTTCAGAGACTTAACTTGGTAAACCTGTAAGTGCGGTTCTAAACCTACTGTTTGATCGACAACTAATTCTTTGGTACTATCACCAGTTACCTGCTGCCATTTGGGCAATTGTCCATTCGGACTAGCCCAAGACAACATTTGTAGTAAATTTCTGCGTTCTGGATTGTAGTATACGATTTGACCGTAGGCGAACGCACCAGTTTCTTGTTGGCGTTGACCCCGCAAATTAAACCAAACTCCTGGTGATGGTGTCCCACCTTCAAAGCGTTGCACTTGAGTTAAAGGTAGAGGAATGCTGATATCCTGGGGCTCTGATGTCTCATCAAGCCAGGGAGAAGTTACAAAAGATTCCTCTGACCCAGTTACAGGTAATTGAGTTACTAGATAGTAGTAATTTTCTGACTGAGATTTAAACTCTAACTCAACTGATAGCTCGTAAACTCTGAGTTCCACAAGTTCTTTACAATCAGATTGACAATTAGCACGCTGTTGAAAAACTGGCAGTAAAAATGAGGTTTCCGTATTTTGATTTAAAGGCAGAGGTTCCCCAAATATTTGGTTTTTTTTACTCAAATCGAGTTGAATTTGTTTGAGAGTTTTAGGACGTTCGTGCTTCCCAAGGGGGATTTGCGCCCATGCAGGTAAAATTTTATTTAGCCAGCTTACCCGATCTGGATTGAATATGAAGAGAACGCTAATCCAGGCAAAAGCCATAATTAGACTAGCACTAATTAACAGAATTGCGTAGGCGCAGCCCGTCGTAGACATCGCTAACATTGACGACAACCAACTTCCCCCTTTTAGCTTTTTCTGGGGATTTTTAGCGACACGTTTCATCGCACCAGCACGAGGTTTATTTTGTTTCGAGGCTTTTGGCGTCAGCTTGCGTGAGCGATTTGCCATAAATTGGGGACTGGGGATTAGGGATTAGGGATTGGGGATTAGGGATTGAGAAAACTCTTTCCTAGTCCTCAGTACCCAGTACCCAATCCCAAGTACCCAGTCCCCAGTCTCCAGTCCCCAGTCCCCAGTCCCCAATACCCTGTTATACTCGTCCTTTCAGAAGTTGCCCAGAAGCATTAAGTCTAATTTGGGACAAAATCCGTAAATGTCCCCATGTGAACACTAGATGATCGCGAATACACTCTTCACTTAAGTATGTGAGCAGAGTGTAAAAAATTGAAAGGTAGACTTATTAGCCGCAGTCATCGCAAAACATGGATGCTTGCATGGTTACTTATTGCAGGAGTAAATGGAGTTGCACAAAAAGTACTAGCACAAGAGTACGTAAATACAGAAACTACTCAGGAGTCAGGAGTTAAGAATGATAATATTATTCCCTCGTCTCCCTCTCTCTCTCAAGAAGAACCGATGGCGCAAGTTACATCGGTATCTCAACTCAAAGACGTACAACCCAACGATTGGGCATTCCAAGCATTACAGTCTTTGGTAGAACGCTATGGTTGTATAGCAGGCTATCCAGATAGCAGCTATCGCGGTAATCGCGCCTTAACTCGCTATGAATTTGCTGCCGGTGTGAATGCTTGTTTAGATAGAGTCAACGAATTAATCACTACAGCCACCAACGATTTAGTCACCCGCGAAGATTTAGCAACATTACAAAAATTGCAATCAGAGTTTGCCCCTGAATTAGCAACTTTGCGGGGTCGTGTCGATAGTTTAGAAGCCAAAACCACCGAAATCGCAGCTAACCAATTCTCAACAACAACTAAACTCAGTGGACTACTGATAGTTGGCATTCAAGGACGGACTAGCAATCGTGGTGATGTTAATCCTAGAGATGGACAAAAAGATACAAATGATGCAGGTACAAACATTAATGTTATGTCCCTGGCGCAGCTATATTTAACTAGTCAAATCACTCCCACTAGCTACTTATTTACAGGTCTTATAGATGGTAAAGGGAAAACTACACCTAGATTTACCAATAGTGTTTCTCGGAATGATGTTTTACTTGGCTACGAATTTCCTACAAGTAACTTAATTGTAAGTGACCTCAATTTTCATTGGCTGATAACAGATACATTAGCAGTAATGGTGGGAACAGAAGGTGTAAGTATGCCAGCTGCTTTCCGAGGTCCCAATCGTGTAGAAAGTGCTGCAACTGGGCCGTTGTCTTATTTTGCCCAAAGAAACCCAATTTTAAATATGGGATACGGTCACGGCGGTATAGCTATTGATTGGCAATTTGCTAAACGTGCTAGTTTGCAGGCAATTTATACTAGTTACAAACCAGGAAATCCCGGTAAAGATAGTGGTTTATTTGATGGAACCACTACTACAGGTGTGCAATTGCTGCTGACACCAACCGATACTCTAGATTTAAGTTTGTACTACGTTAATAATTACGCTTCAGATGGTTGTTTGCTAACCTTTGTTGGTGATGAATGCTTAACTGCGGTTAATACGACTACTGGAAAATCAGCACCCCTACAAACCAACGCCGTGGGTGCGACTTTAACTTGGCAAATTTCTCCCCGCATTAGCGCAGGCGCATGGGGTGGTTATACTAAATCTTATATTCCTGGGCAATCGGGAAATGTAGAGACAACAAATTATATGGTGTTTTTGAATTTCCCTGATTTATTTGCTAAAGGAAATTTGGGGGGAATTTATGTCGGTCAACCTCCGAAAATCACTAGTAGCGACTTACCTGTAGGGAATAATGTCCCTGATTTTATCAATACAGGTTTAGGACGTGCCGGTGGACAACCAGGAACAACTACTCAAATTGAAGCATTTTATCGTTTCCAATTATCAGATAATATCAGCATTACACCAGGAATAATTCATCTTATCCAGCCTGGCAACACACCAGATAGTGACTCAGTTACCATTGGCATTCTGCGTAGTACTTTCAGTTTTTAATTCTGTTTGCAGATAAATATTATAGAACTTAAGTCTTGATAGAGGCTTATACCTAATTGCTTACAAAAAACAATGAAAATCTATTTTGTAATGCCTCATACCCAATTTTAAATAGATATAAAAAAGGTTTGGCTCACCACCAAACCTTTATATAAATCCAGTGCATAACAACATCCCAAGTTAATTTACCCATTATTCTATTCATAGGGCATCTTCCTATAGGATGTGTGCAAATATCTTGAAACCTGATAATGGATTACTCGGTATAACTGAATACCTAGAACATAAAACTAATCTGCCATCAGTCAGGGCATATTAATGTTAAAGATAGTCATACAACTACTTGATTGTAATTTAATCCCAAAATGCTAATCAGTAACAAAAAAGACGGGGGTTAGCCCGTCCTATGTATAATAAGTAAAAACATCTTGGTAATTTCTGCAATATATCAAAATACTCTAATTACAATCTGCCAAATTGCCAAATGCTTAACAATAAAACAAGAATATAAATCAATACAGTTCAGAATGAGCAATAAAACACTTGTAGAGACGGCGATTTATCGCGTCTCTACAACCCAAAATTGTTGCCAGTAGCCCTTAACCCAAGCTATATAACAATACACTTGGGTTAAGCTTCTCTTCCTTCTCTGACGAGACGCTACGCGAATGTGTCCTAAGCTGTTAAGTATACAACTTGCATTATCAGGGCGGGCAAGATGTCATTGGTGTCAACTTAACGCGAAAACTAGCCTAGTACAAGCTTTTAGATATTGTCTCGTTCCCATTCGAAAACTGGGAATGCTTGCCGTTGATTTTACAGTCCTAGTGAATAATTTTGGCACTTGCCAATCCCCATCAAATACTGATTATGATCGGATGTCTGTAGGTAATACTAGAGAAAAAATTACTGGCAACGAAATTCATCATGAACCTAAGTATAGTTGATGATAAATTGCAGATAGAATTTACGTTTCAAGAGCAACTGCTAGCTGTTCGCTTGAATAAACTTTGGCAAATATCACTAGCCCGTATTGAACAAGTTACGACAGATGAACCCCAAAGTAATTGGCGAGAATTGCGTGCCCCTGGTAGCTTTATTCCTGGAGTGATTAAGGCTGGAACTTATTACACTAACCGTGGTAAAGAGTTTTGGTATGTAAATCGAGAGACAAATTATTTAACGATTCAATTGCGAGATGAATCCTACAAACGGATTATCTTAACTATCGATGACAATGAGTCTTGGCAACAAAGACTTTCTCAGATAATTACTGCATAGTTAGGAAAATGAAAAGCGTCTCTGCCGCGAGTAAGAGAGACGGCAGCCCACTGATGAGAATTCCCAGTCTGAGACTGGGAATGGAGTAATCTTTAAAAGAGTTGTATCGTCAGGTTTCTACTGATTTGGGGTTCTCTGTATTAACCACCAGCGACAGCTGGGACAATACTTACTTCATCGCCATCTTTAAGAGTTGTGTTAATACCATCTAGATGACGGATATCTTCGCTATCGACGTAAAAATTTACAAAGCGACGTAGCTTACCTTGTTCATCGCACAACCGAGATTTAATACCAGGAAAGCTTTGTTCTAAAGAATCTAACAATTCAGCAATAGTGCTGCCGGTGGATTCTAGAGTAGCTTGATTATTAGTAAAACTCTGAAGAGTTGTAGGAACTAAAACTTTTACAGCCATAGAAGTACAAAGTGAAGAGTGAAGAGTTAGGAATAAAGTTAAGGGTAAAGAGTTATGAATATAAAAAACTCATAACTCCTAACTCATAACTAAACGAGAACTTGTTGCCATTCCAAGCGATCTAGAGTACGCGATCGCTCTAGGGCACGTTCAAAACTATCGAGTTTCGCATCAATAGTCAAGGGTTCGCCAACGTAGCCTTGGATTGCTTCTTGAGTTTTCAGACCATTACCAGTGATGTAAATCACAGTAGTTTCATCTGGATCAATTTTGCCAGCTTCTACCAGTTTTTTCAGTACGGCAACGGTTGTACCACCAGCCGTTTCTGTGAAGATGCCTTCGGTTTCTGCCAGCAACTTGATGCCATCAATAATTTCGGCATCATTGACTGATTCAATGTTACCACCAGTCTTCTGAGCTAACTCCACAGCATAAATGCCGTCTGCTGGGTTGCCGATCGCTAGCGATTTCGCAATTGTATTCGGTTTAACTGGCTTAATAAAGTCACGTCCTTCTTTGAAGGCTTGGGCAATGGGCGAACAACCTTCAGCTTGAGCGCCACTGAAACGAACGCTCTTGTTTTCTACCAAACCAACTTCGACAAATTCTTGGAATCCTTTATAAATTTTTGTAAAGAGCGAACCAGATGCTAAAGGAGCAACAACATGATCGGGTAGTTCCCAGCCTAGTTGTTCCGCAACTTCAAAACCTAGTGTCTTAGAACCTTCAGAGTAATAAGGACGCAGATTAATGTTGACAAAACCCCAGCCATGTGTATTAGCAACTTCCGAACAGAGACGATTTACTTGATCGTAGTTGCCCTTGACTGCCATTAAGGTGGGACTGTAAATCAGGCTACCGAGAATTTTACCGGCTTCTAAATCTGCGGGGATGAACACACAGCAGTCTAAACCGGCGTGAGCTGCGATCGCCGCTGTAGAATTTGCTAAGTTACCAGTGCTAGCGCAAGAAACAGTAGTGAAACCCAACTCTCGCGCCCTCGATAGGGCAACTGACACCACCCGATCCTTAAAGCTCAGGGTGGGCATATTAACGGCATCATTTTTTATATAAAGCTTATTTAGACCCAGGCGACGGGCAAGACGGTGGGAACGAACCAAGGGAGTCATCCCCGTTCCCACATCAATAACATTGTCAGTTGCGACAGGCAAAAAGGGACGATAGCGCCAAATGGAATTGGGTCCAGCTTGAATTGTTTCACGAGTGACAGTCAGACGTAGGGCGTTATAGTCATACTTAACTTCTAATGGCCCAAAACATAACTCACAAACATTGCTGGCTTTGAGTTCATATTCTGCACCACATTCCTTACACTTCAAGGCTTGAAAGTAGGCAGTGCTGGTTTGGGTTTGGGTTGTAATTGCCTGAGTCATAAACTAGCTTTCCCTGTTTGTCTGTCGACTGTCGCCTGATAGTAACACGAGCAAAAATACCAGTCAAACATACCCGACAAAAATAGTCGGGTATGTTTAGTGTTGAACGGAATGATTCTTGTAAAACTTTAATATCAGTAATCCCTGTATTTGGTACTTATACTTACACAAGCAATGTTAAAAAAAAAGAAAATAGCCTAGAATACTCAGGATTAATACTGTTAAAAAATATGATTAAATTGCATCGTAGTTATGATTAAATTGCATTTATTGAAAATGCCATCTCATTTAAGCGATCTAGATCGCTTAGTTAACTTTCAATTTTTTAATCTAAATAACTCCACAGAATAATACAGATTTCTGACAGTCAACACTCAAAAGCGCTTTCAAATATAGGTTTTAGTCTTCCTGGAGTCTGAGTTCAACCATTAAAATTTATATGTGTGTTGCCAAAATAAAGCTAATTTCTCCGCTTTGATGCACTCATTCACAGCCAGAGAAGTTACTTATTTACACGGAAGATTTTTTTTGCTTTAAAAGCTACATTGCTATATACATCGATAAGTTAGCAAAACACAGTAATAAATTACACATATTTGCGATTGCCAGCCTTGATGTTCAAAGGTAAGCGTAAAACAAGTAGACAAATTATTTCTGGTTATTGCCTCAATACGGTTCCTCAGGAGTGTCAATAATTTAACTCCTTAACACAGACAGTCCCGAAACATTGAAGCTTTGGGCAGCTATAATCGGCAATTCTTTAAGGAATTGCCGAACTTTATCCTGTCTCAAAATCCAAGATACAAGTTCAGCAAACAAACAAACTACTTCTATGGTAAATCGAAATCAATCTGTCAACAAGCAGCATAAAGTTTACCAATCTCTAGTAGCAACAGCATTATTAACTGGTAGCCTTTTCCAATTTGTCGCACCTGTATTAGCTGACGGAACTACTGGGGGTACATCTATCAGTAACACTGCGACAGCAACCTACGAAGATCCCAACAATCCAGGGACAACTATAAATTCCACCTCTAACACTGTTACCGTGACTGTAGCAGAGGTTGCGGGTATTACTGTCACAGGGTCGGGTGTAACGGATAACACTACTAGCCCTACTAATACAACAGTTCAGGTTGGCGACTTACTCATCTACACCTATACCCTAACCAACGTAGGTAACGACCCCACCAAATTCCATATTCCTAACCAGGCTACAACAACTGGGCCGGGTACAGTTTCCGGCACATTACCAGGTGGTACAGCTAATAGCCTGCAATATAGTACTGATGGTGGTGCAACTTGGACAAACGTAACAGCTGGTGGTGTAGATACACCCTCAATTCCGGTTAATGGTACTGTGTTGGTGCGTGTGCCGGTAACTGTACAGACTGGCGCTCAATCGGGTGACGTAATTAAAGTTACTCTTGGTAACACTCCAGGTGATGCCCAAAACCAACTGCGGAGTCCTGATGGTGGTGACGTTTATACTGTAGATAATGCTGATAACGCAGGTGGCGGGGAAGTTCCTGGCACACCAGTTAACGGTACACGAGAATCTAGTATTACCCAGCAAATTCAAGTAGGCAACACAGCTAAAACTGTTGCTCTAGCCACAATACTCAAAACTCGGACAGGCTATAACGCTGGTAACACTTCCGTACTCAATGATGATGTGCTGACTTATGGTTTAAGCTTGCGAGTTGAGAGTAACGACGTAACCAATCGTGGGCTAACACCCGCAGCTTTAGCTGGTACAACCATCAATGTAGACGGTAATTCAGTTACTCGCATCTTAGTTTCTGATGCACTTCCAGCATTAACAACTCTTAATGGAACCCCAACCGCTCCTTCAGGGTGGATAGTGGTTTACGCTGGTGAAGATCCTACAACTACAACTGCCGATCAGGCTCTATGGAAAACTAACAGTGCGAATGTAACAGGTGGTGTAGTTAAACGGGTTGGTTTTATTAACGATCCTAACTCTATCTCTTCAGTTGCCACAGGGACAACCGTTACAGGTTTTACAGTACAAGTAAAGACCACTGGAATCACAGGAACGACAGCGACAAATGTTAACAACATCGCTCAAGTGTTCGGTAAAACTGCTGGAGATCCAAATAGCCCTCTACTCTTTGACGATTCAGGCGATCAAAATCCAGATAACGTCAACCCCACCAATGGAGTCTTTCCTACTACAGTAGACTCTGGCTATTATCCTGGTACAGTTCCCGCCAATCAAACTGACACAGGTAATAACAACCAAGGTAGTAATTCTGTTACAGGAAATGTCAACGTCTACACGGTTTCAGTCGCCCAAGCAAACTCAGTTTTAAACGGGCCGAATAATGCACCGGATGCTGTTGGCCCAACAGATAATAACGACGACTTCACAAACAAATCCTCTTTTGTTCCTCCTAACACATCACCTGGTAGTACACTTGACCCACAATCAGTTGGTTTCACTAACACAATTAAGAACAGTGGAACTAACCCTAATGACATTACAATAGTACCAACAGTACCAGCTACAGCTACAGATTTGCCCAATGGTACAAAGGTGACTGTTAGCTATAACAGTCAATCTGCTGTCTATACTTACAGCATCACCAATAACGTTGGCACTTTCACCCTGGCAGCCAATAACACACCAATTAAAATCTCTGGTGTTGCTGCTGGAAGCAGTGTAAATTATGGCGTAGAAGTTGACCTACCAGCTGGTACGCAACTATCGACTGATATCAATAAGGGTTTCCCAGTACCCATTACTGCCTTTATTGACACTAATAATAATGGTGTAGTTGATACTGGTGAGGTTAACAACATCTCCATAGATCGCGTATACACTGGTTTCCTGAAACTGCTGAAAGTGTCGCGAGTCTTACAAGGAACTGGCCCAGCAGTACAAGGGACTGATGGCACATTCAGTACCACTCCCAAGAAGCCTGCACCAGGAAATATTATTGAGTACCAAATTCAGTACAGTAATATTTCCGATCCTCAAGCTGGAAGCGGTAACGTGATTTTGAATGCTAACAAAGTTGTGATTACTGAAGATGGTACGCAAACTCCCAACAACTGGGCGCTAGACAACGACAATAATACTCAAATTGATACTAGCAACATTGTTGGTTCAGCTAAAGATTCTGGAGCTTCAACTATCCAATTTTTCAATGGTAATCCAGCTAGTAACCTTGGTATCGATCAAACTGGAACTACAGCAAGTACTGATGTTGCTAAGTACATAAATACCGTAACTGGCACGATCGCACCGGGCATTCAAAGAACATTTACCTTCCAACGCAAGGTGAACTAATTCTTTGGGATTGGGGATTGGGGGTTGTGACGTTCGCAAATTCTAAGAGAGCGATCGCTGCAACCAGTTAACCCAATACTTGTCGGGTTTTGGGGAAAAGGGGAAGGTGGGGCCCCCTCTGGGGATAAGGGGCGGGGGGAAAGGGGAAATAAAAAACCTTTACCCTTTACCCTTTAACCTTTTCCCAAAACCCAATTCCGAGTTAAAAATCCACGAAGCAAGCAGTATTGCCAGTTAACCTTATCCCCAACCTCTAAACAGGAAGCAAATAGGGGAGTGACTCTTTCTTCGCAAAAGCAGGGAAAGATAAGTCAACAATCAAGATTCTGGAAATTTTTTGAGGTTATTTATTATGAAGCGTGTTTCTCTTGCAGGTTTAGGAGCCGTCGCTCTCATTGCTACAGTCCCATTTTTCGGTCAAATTCCGGGAATCGCAAATGTATGGCATTTAGAAAGTGCTGTTGCTCAGAATATCAAAACTCAAGGGCAAATTCAATTGCGCTTAGAAGCAGAAAAGCAAGTAGTAGCACAGGATCAGCAGGGTAAGCAAAGTCAGAAATGGGAACCTTTGAAAGGTCAAGTTGTGGTGCAACCTGGAGATGTGTTGCGATATACCTTGACTGGTGAAAATAAGAGCGATCGCCCAGTGAAGAATTTGACTTTTAATCAACCTATTCCGAAAGGAATGGTTTACGTGCTGAATTCTACTACTGTCGCCAACAATGCCAAAGTTATTTACAGCATTGATGGCGGACGTAGCTTTGTCGAAAATCCCACTGTGAAAGTTACTCTTCCTAACGGCAAAGTGGAAACAAAGCCCGCACCAGCCAGTGCTTATACCCATATCCGTTTGCAGATTCCCTCACTTGCAGCCAAGACAACAGTGAAAGCGACTTATCAAACCCAAGTGCGCTGATTGGAACGTGGAGATACGCCGTCTTTCTGACTGTATTTCGAGATGGAAACTGGAAACGAAATTTTTAAAGGGTTTTAGCTTAACTGGATTTCCACAAATAAATAAGTGTTTTTATTAACAACAAGCTTGACATTTCATAGGAGATGTGTTCAGTGAGCCGTCCTCAAAACCAAAAGCAAATTACTTCTAGCCGTAGCTGGTGGCGACGGCTAACAGCTAGTGTTCTTTTGGGAAGTTTTTTGCATACTACTATATCTATACCAACGATCGCGCAACAGACTAATAATCTAGTTGCGTCTTCGCCATTAATAAATCAAGCTACTTACACTTATACAGATTCAGCTAATAATAATCAATATCAAGGAAGTTCTAGTCAGATCAACGCCACTCCTACCCCATTAGTTGATCCTTTAGGACGGATCTTAGGTTGCGCTGGCACAATTTTACCTGACTATACAGGTTTTTCAGTTGGGGTATATGAACCTAACTCTAGCGACCCAACAGGGACAGAATTAGGCAGCTTAGTTGCTTTGACTCGAACAGAGTTACCAGATATTCCTAATAACAATGTTCCTGGTGGTAGATCGCCAAATACCGAGAATAGTAACCCCTACTTCGTTACGAATAACCCTGCGGGTGTCTACAATTTCCTACTCGATCCCAATAAGGGTCAAACCGATCCAGGTAGAACCTACATTTTTGTAGTTAATCCGCCACCAAATTCTATCTACAGACAGAGGCGGATCAAGATTGAAATCCTTGGTAGCACTGGCACACAAGGTAATAATATTGTGCGATATGTTGCTAGTTCTCTGGATGGTCAACCAATCAGTCTCACAGGCCAAACCAGGGTAGAGCAAACAGTCGTTTTAGTTCCCAATGCAGAAGTTGTGGGACTGGATTTATTAGCCTTTGAATTTACTACAAATCTGTGTCAAGCCAATCAGTTACAGATTATCAAAACAAGCGATCGCGCTGCTGCTGAACCTGGAGATACAGTCATCTACCGCCTGTCAGTAAAAAATCTCGCTGATGCTGGTTTGAATAATATATTTGTCACCGACAACTTACCTTTAGGATTCGATTTTTTGCCGAAATCTGTGCGGGGAGAGGTAGATGGTCAACTCGTCACTATCACTTCAGAACGCAATGGTAATACAGTGACATTCCGCACAGATGTAACCATTCCCACAGAGAAAGTCTTGAATATTGCCTACGCTGCTCAACTAACACCTGATGCGCTGCGTGGGACTGGTCGCAACAGTGCGATCGTTAATGCTCAACGAGCCGATAACCGTTTTAGCACCAAGGATGGTCCTGCAACACACCAGTTGAAAATTAGTTCAGGAATCCTTTCTGACTGTGGCACGATTATCGGTCGGGTATTTGTTGATAAAAACTTTGACGGTGAACAACAACCTGGTGAGCCGGGGATACCAAATGCAGTGATTTTTCTGGAGGACGGAAACCGCATCACTACAGATCCTAATGGTTTGTTCTCCTTAGCTAATGCCTTACCTGGATATCACACAGGTGTATTAGACCTGAGCAGTTTACCTGGTTACACCCTAGCTCATAACGAAAAATTCCGCGAACGAAATAGCCAATCTCGCTTGGTGCATTTAGAGCCTGGTGGCTTGGTACGTATGAACTTCGGTGTCACCCCCACATTTCAGGAGCCAGTCAAGAAATGAAACCCAGACTGCACTGTGCAACTATATTTAACCTGAAATTGATGGGGGCAATGCCAATAGCTCTCTGCCTGGTTTTGTATCCTGCTATAGTCAAAGCTGAAATTACTAGTGAAAATCTCCTTTTCTCTGATTCACCTCCGCAAGCAGACAAGGGTGTTGAAGAAGAGGCAAGGGAGCAGGGAGCAGGGAGCGGGGGAAAGGCTTTGAAGTCTCCTCATCTTTTGGGAAGTTCTAAGCAGCAGTTTCCATCTGATGAATTTTCTTCTACTTCTTTAGCACTAACTACTGATACCTCAATTCCAGATGTCCAGGCAAGTGAAACGGAAATACAACCGTTTCAACCAGCAAACTCTGTTGATTTGCCCACAGGCTTAAATAAAGTAGCTGGAATTGAGGAAAAGACGGAAGTACAAACATTTCAGCCAGCAAACTCTGTTGATTTACCCACAGGTTTAAATAAAGTAGCCGAAATCAAGAACAAAAATGATGAAGGTAAAGAAACCGAGACACAGTTGCAAGCTTCTCCAACGGCAATACAACCATTTCAACCAGCAACTTCGGTAGGTTTGCCTAGAGGCTTACGCAAAATAGCAGGAGTAGAGAACGGACAAGGGGTGAATGAAAATCTTCCTGTGTCTCCCACTCTCCCAATATCTACAGCTATCAAAATCCTGACTCCAACGGCTGACAGTGTTGTAGATGTCCAAGCTAGCACGGTGATTGTGCAGTTTCCTGTTGGTAGTCAGGTGGAATTGCGGGTGAATGGCACTTTGGTAGACCCTTCTTTAGTAGGACGAACTGAAAGTGATGCTACCACTAACTTAGTAACGCAGACATGGTATGGTGTCTCGTTAAAAGAAGGCGTAAACACCATCTCTGCAAAAATTATTGGAGGAACAGAACCCCCTGTAACAGTGCAAGTCGCAGTGCGGGGAGCGCCACAGCAACTAACTTTAGAAACAGTTGAGTCTCGTATCCCAGCGGATGGACGTTCTACAGCAACAATCCGGGGTCAACTGCTCGATGCAGGTGGCAATCGCTCTAATCGTGATGCTGTTGTTACTCTTATACCCAGTGCTGGGGAGTTTGTTGGGAAAGACTTTAAGCCCGATGAACCCGGATTTCAAGTGGAGGCGAAAGGAGGACAATTTACAGCGATATTGCGATCGCAACTGAAGGCCGAAACTGTCCGAATTCGAGCCATAACTAACAATCTAGAAGCCTTTACTCAACTGCAATTTGAAACGGCATTGCGTCCGAGTTTAGTTACTGGAGTCATAGATTTACGTTTGGGAGCTAGAGGTACAAATTATTACGGCAGTTTCCGTGATTTCCTCCCTCCTGACAAAAACAACGGCACGCAATTAGATTTCCATTCCGCAGTATTTGCCACTGGTGCGATCGGGGAATGGTTGTTTACGGGTGCATACAACAGTTCTCGTAGCCTCAACGAAGATTGTGACTGTAATAATCGGCTGTTTAGAACTTACCAATCCAGCGAGCAAAACTATCCTGTTTATGGCGATAGCTCGAAAGTTGATGTCGTTACTCCTTCCATTGACAGTGTATTTCTGCGTTTCGAGCGTTCATCTCGTATCCCCGGAGTTTCCCCTGATTATGCTATGTGGGGTGACTACAACACAGAAGAATTTGCGCGGGGATCTCAGCAATTTACTGCGATTACCCGTCAACTCCACGGTTTTAAAGCTAACTACAACTTAGGAAATCTCCAAATTACAGGTTTCTATGGCGACCACTTAGAGGGGTTTCAACGGGATACTATTGCTCCCGATGGTACTAGTGGTTATTACTTTCTCTCTCGCAGACTACTACAAGCAGGTAGTGAAAATGTCTTTATCGAGTTAGAAGAACTCAATCGTCCTGGAACTGTATTAGAACGTAAACAGCTTAATCGAGGCCCAGACTACGAAATCGACTATGATCGCGGTACATTATTATTCCGCGAACCGATGCTTCGTACCGATGTCGATCAGGCTGGACAAGTATTGGTACGTCGGATTGTTGTTAGCTACCAATACGACGATCAAAACTCTGATGGCAATATCTATGCTGGTCGTTTGCAATATAACCTTTCCCGCAAGCTTAATCAAGAAAGCTGGATTGGAGCAACTTATATCCAAGAAAATCACGGAGTACGCGACTTTCAACTCTACGGTGTAGATGCGCTGATTGCTCTGGGTGAGAACGGTAAGTTAGTCGCAGAATACGCCCATTCCACTAATGATTCTGATGTTGTGGGAAGAGTCAGAGGTGACGCTTACCGATTGGAAGCTGAGGGACAAATTGCTAACGGAATTCAAGGTCGTGCCTATTATCGCTTTGCTGATACAGGCTTTGCTAATAATGCCACTGTCAGCTTTGTCCCAGGACAAACTCGTTATGGAGCGCAGGTTACAGCGAAAGTGACCTCAACTACCAACCTCAGAGCGCAATACGACCACGAAGACAATTTTGGGATTGCTCCCCAACCTCTAGATACTTTTGAAGAACTATTTGCACCCAGTTCTAATGCGATACCTGGGAGTAGGGTTGATAATTCGCTGACGACAATTTCTGCTGGAATTCAACAACGTTTAGGTAGTGCCATTATTGATCTGGATTGGATTCATCGTCATCGGGAAGACCGCATCCCCGACAGTAGTTTGAGTAGTAATTCCGATCAATTGCGATCGCGTTTTTCCATTCCCCTAGCTAAAAACCTGACTTTCCAGGCGCAAAATGAACTAAGTTTATCTTCCCAAAAAGATCCTATTTACCCAGACCGCACTATCTTCGGGTTGAATTGGGCAGTAATTCCTGGTGTCAGTGTCAGTTTAGCCCAACAGTTTTATAGTAGCGGTCAATATTCGGGTAACTCCATCACTAGCTTGAGTGTCAACGGCGAACACAAACTCGGATCGGATACTACCTTGACCGGTCGTTACTCAATTTTGGGTGGTGCTAACGAAATAACTACCCAAGGGGCAATTGGTCTAAATAATCGTTGGACTATTGCTTCGGGATTGCGCCTGAATGTTGCTTACGAACACGTATTTGGCAACTTCTTCGGACGGACTGCGGCAGGTCAACAATATGCTCAACCCTTCGCTTTTGGTCAATCTGCATCTGCGATCGGATTTGATGGTGGTGATAGCTACAGCATTGGGCTGGAATACAGTGATAATCCGCAGTTTCAAGCCAGCGCCCGTTATGAACATCGTTCTTCTTCTGGTGGAGGGAATACAGTAATTACTGCTGCTGCTGCGGGTAAAATTTCTCCGGCTCTCACAGCCTTAGTACGTTATCAACAAGCTGGTTCTTCCAATCAAAAGCTTTCAGGACTGGGAGATACTGCTAACCTCAAGCTGGGTCTAGCCTACCGCGACCCCAATAACGATAAATTTAATGCTTTATTGCGTTATGAATATCGCCAAAATCCTTCATCCATCCCTGACACCATCCTGTTAGGAAGTGGTACTGGTTCCCAAGACCATACCTTTGCTTTAGAAGCGATTTATGCTCCTAATTGGCAATGGGAATTCTACGGTAAGTATGCTTTACGTAATAGCACCTCTTATTTAGCTAACGATTTAGCTGGTACTAGCACAGTAAATCTGGCGCAATTACGAGCTACTTATCGTTTGGGATATAGCTGGGATTTGGTAGGTGAAGCTCGTGTGATTAGTCAGTCTAGCTATAGCGAAACAGGCTTTGTTGTAGAAACAGGCTACTACCTCACGCCTAACCTGCGCGTCTCTGCTGGATATGTGTTTGGTAAAGTTGATGACAGAGATTTCTCAGGCACACGTTCTGCGGGAGGCGCATATTTAGGCTTCACCGTGAAGCTTAACGAATTGTTTGACGGTTTTGGACAGCAAAAGATTCCGCCACGCCAGCCACAAGAATCTGCGATGAAAACTTTGGTGAATAAACTCAAGGCTGCAACCAGGGGGATGCAAAAGCGTGAAATATAAAACGGTTATTTGTAGAGACGTAGCAGTGCTACGTCTCTACATTGGGTTGTAAACAACGGATGGAAAATTTTGACGATGATCAAACCAAGATTTCAGGGCAAATACCGCGTAGAGTCCACCCGTTTACCAAATCGAAATTATGCTGCTAATGGTTGGTATTTCATCACCATTTGTACTAAAGATTGCTTCGATCATTTTGGTCAGGTCGTGTCAGGTCAGATAAAACTTTCGGAAATAGGAGAAATTGCTCAAAAATATTGGGTACAAATTCTCAATCATTTTCAAGATATCCAAATTGATACATACGTAATTATGCCCAATCATGTCCACAGAATTGTAGTTATTGATAAACCCCTATCCCCAAATGTAGAGACGTTGCAGTGCAACATCTCTATACAACACGACAGAATTCAACAAGAAACTTTATGCGACGTTACCCAGCGTCAATTCATGTCTGAAATATTCCCAAAACCAGGTTCATTAAGTGCGATCGCACGATCGTATAAATCTGCCGTTACCCGTTGGTGTCGGGAAAATGGTTATGAAAATTTTGCTTGGCAGCCTCGATTTTATGACCACATCATTCGTGCCGATGGTTCTTTAGACCAAATTCGAGAATACATCATTTATAATCCCATCAAATGGGACAAAGACAAAAATAACCCTACAAATTTATGGATGTGATGTTTATACCCACAATGTAGAGACGTTGCATTGCAACGTCTCTAAAAATCGTCAATTTATAGCCAAGATTTATTAAATTTAAAATCAAATCTTTGTTTCACTATTTAAAAGCGATCGCCACACTGAATCTGAATACAGATGGTAGATTATCTACAATTTTGGGCAAGCTAGAGACTGGAGATTTATTTGAGGTGAATCAGGCATCATTAATAATTAGGGTTAGGGTAATTAGCATTTTTTAAAGGTTATTTTATGGTGATTTACTAATGAAAAACTTAAGGCAAAATTTTCAGGCGTTGGGCTGGGGGCTGATGAGTGCAACATTAGTACTTCAACCTACATTAGTACAAGCTCAATATATCCAGCGATCGTTCTTAAATCCCGGCTTTGAGTCGCCTGTTTTTGGTTCTGCTAATCAACAATGTTACGTCCAAGTGGATCAAAGCCTTATCCCTGGTTGGAGTACGACTCATGGCTCAGTAAAAGCCGGAACAGGTAATTGTACTGGTTATACATCTCCAGGGTTAGTACCGCTCATTGAGATTTGGACTTCAGGATTTCTTGGTGCTAGTACAGCAACCAATGCAGGAAATCAATTTGCGGAGTTAAATGCTGAACAGGCTTCTGAGTTGTATCAGAATATATGCCTAATTCAAAATGAGACGATCTCATTCTCTTTGTTACATCGTGGGCGTTCAAGTACAACTACTGCTGATGTGGCGAATTTTCTGATTGGACTAAATACTAATCCAACATCAACTGTTTTTGGCAGATTCTCAACAACTAGCGATGGAACAGTTACAGCACAACCAGTAGCGCAGAATGGTGCAACTATTCCTACTGTAACTAACAATAACGCCGGAAATGGCTGGGTACGATACACTGGAACTGTTCCTTACACTGGTGCTTCTGCTAATCAACCTGTAGGATTTGCGGCTGTTTCGACGGCGGGTGGGAATAATACTGTAGGGAACTTCCTTGATGAAGTCCAATTTGCTGGTAAACCTGTGGTTGAGTTTACAGCAAGTTCAGGTGGTGCAGCAGAATCAGAAACTAACCCTACAACTAATCCTCCAAAACTCAGAATCGTTGGTTTAGTGCCAACTGGAGGGATAAGCGTTCCTATCTCCGTGAGTGGTACAGCAACTTTGGGTACAGATTACAATACAACATCAGGCACATCTACCTTTAATATCACTATCCCTGCGGGAAACTACGACGGTAGTGATGCCACTAGTGTTTTTACCATTCCCTTTACTGTTATTAATAATAACGTTCCTCAAGGTGTGAGGACGATTATATTCACCATACAACCTTCATCTAGTTTTTTCGCCAGTTCAACCACAACTTGTGGTGGTTCCCCAACAGTCATTTCCAATTATACGATTTATGATGATGATTTCCTAAGCGGCAAGGTTTGGGATGATGCTGATAATAGCGCTAATAATACTTTTACTAATATCAATAATGGCTCGGAAACAGGTACTAATGCAGGTGGGTTGTTAAATGCAATTTTGGTGGATGTAAATAATAAGGTTTTAAAAACAATACCTGTCGCAGCAGATGGTACTTACACTTTTCTCGATGTCCCCTTGAATCAAAGCAACGTTAAAATTATCTTAAGTACAACTGCTGGCACAGTGGGTAATACTGCACCTGCACCATCTCTACCCTCTAACTGGGTCAATACTAGCCCACTGACGACGGCTACTTTTGATACTGGCACAAACATCTCCAGTAAGGATTTTGGGATTGAACAGTTACCCGATACTAATAACGTCACGGCATCTCTGCAAACGAATCCAGGGGGAACCAATAAATCGCAAGTACCTACCCTATCAGCTACCGATCCTGAAGATGGCAACTTTAGTGTTGGCAAAAGTTTCAAGATTATTAGTCTGCCAATAAATGGGATACTTTATTACAACAACGTAGCTGTGACAGCGAACCAAATTATAAGCAATTATGACCCAACTAAACTGACATTAGATCCAAATGATGGCACGATAACCGTTACATTTACTGTGGCAGGTGTGGATGCAGCAGGCAAAGAAGATCCCACACCTGCTACTGTGACGATGCCATTTACAACTAGTAAACCTAAGCTACTTTTAGTTAAACGGATCACGCGCATCAATAACCAGGATTTAAACAATATTGTGGATGGCCGCAGTGACGTTTCTACCAGTGCTGCCAATTATGTATCACCTCTCTATGAGACTGATGATGATAGTGATAAACCTTGGCCACTTGGTTATTTACGAGGATTGATTAATGCTGGGATAGTCAAACTAGGGGACGAATTAGAATATACTATATACTTTCTTTCTAATGGTCTGTCTAATGCTACTAATGTCCGCATTTGTGACTTAGTACCTGGTAATGTTACTTTTATTCCTAATACTTTTAATGGGATGACTCCTAATGATGGCGGCTTGCCAGGAGCAGATCAAGGAATTGCCCTAGCTATTGGTTCTACTACACCTACGGCTTATCTAACTAATGTAGCGGATAGCGATCGCGGGCGTTTTTATACAGCTAATGACTCAGCCACACCATCATACTGCGGTATTAACACCAATGGGGCAGTAGTGGTCAATATTACAGTCCCAAGTTTTCCCAGTCTGCCAGCTGCTACTGGATCTGGTACACCAGCTAATTCCTATGGTTTTGTGCGCTTCCGCGCTAAAGTGAAATAGCTTTAGGTACTGTTAACTGGGGTAATTAATTAACACTACTAGTTAGAGAGAAGCGATAAATCGCTGTCTCTACAAGTAATTTATCCATCAATTATTTATTGACAGACTACTACTTCATCGCCATTTCATGACAATCCCAACTCTTCTGGAAAACCGAGCATGATGTTTAGGTTTTGGACGGCGGCTCCTGATGCACCTTTACCCAGGTTGTCAAGACGAGCAACTAACAACACTTCTTTGGTAGTGTCATTGGCAAATACAAAAACCTGAACAATATTGGTACCGTTTAGTGCGATCGCATCTAGAAATGTTCCGTCTCGTAGTAGAGTAGAATCTTGGAATGGAGCAACCTGCACAAACTTTTCACTTTTGTAGTAGTTAGCGATCGCTTGATGAATAACTTCACCTGATGGCGGATTATCCAAAGTACCCAATGGCAAAGGCACTTGTACTAGCATCCCCTGTTCAAAATCTCCCACTGCCGGTACGAATAGCGGCGGCGATGCTAACCCTGAGTAATGATGCATCTCCTTAACGTGCTTATGCCCAAACTGCAAACCGTAGATGCCATAAGGATAGAGTGACTCTGCCCCAGCTTGCTGTTCATGGAAGCTATGATATTGTTTAATGAGATTCTTTCCGCCACCTGAGTAACCTGACACTGCATTAATGGTGACGGGAAAGTTACTGTTTAGAAGTCCTTTAGCAATCAACGGACGGATACAGGCTAAAAATCCTGTAGGATAACAGCCTGGATTGCTGACAAACTGGGCGCTGGCGATTTTTTCTCGCTGTCCTGGATTTAGTTCAGGGAAGCCATATACCCAGTTTTTACCTGTGCGATGGGCACTACTAGCATCCAGGATCTTAACCCTAGTATTACTGACTAAGCTCACAGCTTCGCGGGCCGCATCATCAGGCAAGCAGAGAATGACAACATCAACAGCATTAATTAGTTTGGCTCGCTCAGTTGCATCTCTATGTTTAGATGCCTCAATGCTAACTAACTCAATGTCATCCCGTTGGTTGAGACGTGAGTAAATCTGTAAGCCTGTGGTTCCCGATTCTCCATCGATGAAAATCTTCGGTTTGGTAGTCATGCGCTTCTGATATGTGAGTGAATAAATCAGGAGTCAGAATACAGAATACAGTATTCAGAATACTACACTCATAAAGGGATAGAGTATTAAGTGAGAATACTTAATACTAGTTTCGCTCACTATTCCACTCGCTTTTAACCCAATACGCTTGGGTTAAGGGTTATTGGTCTTTTGAAGACGCGATAAATCGCGTCTCTACATGAAGGTTTTGGGCTTAAGTAAAAAAATGCCCAATTGTCATTGCGAGTGAAGAGACGCTACGCGAAGGCAATGACGGGTTTTGATCATTTATTTTTTGGAACACTCTTACACCTTCTGCATGTTTCTACTGATGGGGTCAAAACCTTTAGAAAATCGTGTGCTTTCATCGTAGTAAGCGCCAGTCAGATTCGCTCCATACAACTTGGCATAATTGAGTTTGGCTCCCCGAAGATTTGCTTCATTCAGTTTGACACCACTCAAATTAGCTCTGGTCAAATTCGCATTGGCTAAGTTAGTTCTGCTTAAATCTGCTCCCCAGAGTTTAGCTTTAGCTAGATTAGCTCCACTCAAGTCAGACCCCCATAAATTGATTCCAGGTAAATAGGCTCCAATCAACTTGTTCTTACTCAAGTTGACGGCTGGAAAATATCTTTCTCCTGCGGCAAAACGCCTTTTTAATTCTTCAGCATTCATCTGTGGCGTTGACCTCTCTTTATCTCTAAGATATTCTTCAGCTTCAAGTTCAGCAAAGCAGCAAGCAAGGGAGAAGAGTTTTCCCATCCGCCCCCCGCACCCTGCCCTTCTGCCTCTTTTCAATGCCCAATGCCATTTAGATCTACTTAACTGGAATCAGTTCAAACTCAAAAGTACTGATCAAACGGTCATCAATATAGACTTCTATTCTATGCTTACCAACTGGATCGCCAGGAGCGATCGTCCAAAAATTTTCAATTACACCTTCTGGAGCCGATTGTGTACGTCGTGTTACAGATGTAGTGCCGTCTGCTGATATTGAGAAGTCTTCACCGTTATCTGTACCCCAAGTTTCTGGAGGTTTTGGTAAACGTAAGACTTCGCGCCATTTCACTTCACCTCGGTAGTCTTTGAGTTTAATCCGCCATCCGTAGGTGTTTCCTTCCTGAAGTGGTACTCTTGTTGTCTGAAAAATGGTAACGTTCCCTTTGGAGTCAACTCTCTTCAGCCCAAACTCGGTGTTACTGACAACAATCTGTTTTACATTCGTTGGTACAGGAGATGATATAGCATTTTCTACCAAAACAGAAGTAGCGCTGATTGGCTCAGAACTGATGGCTCCAGATATTAGCCAAAAAGAAGCTAGCACAGCAGTAGTAGTCCAAATTCTCATTATTATGGTTTTCATGTCAGACTTTTGGTACTTATTCAAGTAATCTGCCATGTTTTCCGGGTCAAGGTTCCCTATGGTTGGGCAAAGATGAAATTATTTTTAGGAATTGGGCAAATTGAATCAATCCAATCGCCTTGGGCAACATCCATTGAATTTTGAATTTCGCCTTGCGGTACTAGTCTTAACAGTAAAAGAAATAAAAGAAAAAGATGGCAACTTTTGTAGGTTATGATACGCTATCTGCTGGAGAAGTGTCGAGGAACCGAAAATGACTAAGCTGCGCGTGGGGTTACTGTTTGGCGGTCGTTCGGGAGAACATGAAGTTTCAATCAACTCAGCACGGGCGATCGCTAAAGCCTTAAGTGCAGAGGAAAATGCTAACAAGTACGAAATCCTGCCTTTTTATATTCAAAAAAATGGCCGTTGGCTTGCGGGAGAAGCACCCCAAAAGGTTTTAGCAACCGGTAGTCCACTACTGGAATCGGAAGAATCAACTTCTGAGGGAAATCTTATATCCAACCCGCAAGCCCAAACTCTGAGTAAGTGGCAATCTCCCTCTCAAGTTGCCCAAGTGGATATTTGGTTTCCCATTCTCCACGGCCCCAATGGTGAAGACGGAACAATTCAAGGGTTACTTACCTTGATGCAGGTTCCCTTTGTGGGTTCTGGGGTGTTAGGTTCGGCAATGGGGATGGATAAAATTGCCATGAAAATTGCCTTTGAGCAAGCGGGACTACCACAGGTAAAATATAAGGCGATTACGAGAGCGCAGGTTTGGTCTAATCCTTGCGTATTTCCGAAACTTTGTGATGACATTGAGACAGCATTAGGTTATCCTGCTTTTGTCAAGCCGGCGAATTTGGGTTCATCAGTGGGTATTGCCAAAGTCCGATCGCGCCAAGAATTAGAAGCAGCTTTAGATAGTGCTGCCAGTTACGATCGCCGATTAGTTGTAGAAGCTGGTGTTGTCGCCAGGGAAGTTGAGTGTGCCGTTTTAGGTAATGATCAACCCCAAGCCTCTATCGTTGGAGAGATTACTTATGACAGCGATTTTTATGATTATGAAACTAAATATACTGAAGGCCGGGCAGATTTACTGATACCTGCACCGATTCCAGATGCGATCGCTCGTAAAGTTCAAGACATGGCTTTGCAGGCTTTTGCCGCTGTTGATGCTGCGGGGTTAGCAAGGGTAGATTTTTTCTATGTGGAAGCGACACAAGAAGTTTTAATTAACGAAATCAATACGTTGCCAGGCTTTACTGCAACTAGTATGTATCCTCAACTATGGGCCCATAGTGGAGTTCCTTTTCCAGAATTAGTTGATCGGTTAATTCAACTTGCGATCGCTAGACATTCTCCTAGTTGATGGAAAAAATAAGCGAATTGATTTCAGATTATTACAGTGAAAAGTCACAATAAATACAGAATTTTGGCAAAATTCAGCCAGATTTGGTAGCCTATATTTTACAAAAAAGCTACTTGAATCTACACTTTTGTTACGGATACCTGATGCTTGACTCCTCCAGTACAATTTATTGACTAGAGGGGTACAAATCTGAAAGTAATCATGGAAAAAAGTCAGAATGTACAGCGCGAGCCAACCCAACTAAGACGGGCTACTCCAGAGCTGACAAACAGGAAATCGAGATTAAGAAAAAGCTCGAATGTTCTGATCTATTTGGTTGTACATCATCCTTGGCTATTGCTAACTGGGTTTTTAGCCATGTTTATGGGAGGTGGTGCCTTTGCGCTGTATAGCTTAGGTAATGCCGGCCCGATAACACAGGAAGAACCAGAAAAAATCCCAGTTATAGTTGAAGAACCAATTAATGCGCCCTCTGAGAACACTAATCCTACACCTTTATGGATGGTGGCTGCGATCGCCCTCAGTTGTGGTAGTGGTTCCCTGTTCATTTTCCGAATGCTCAACCGAACAAAGATTAGCAATAAAGTCCAAAAACAGGTTAATCGCCATCAGGCACGTTTGGCACAGAACCATTACCAAAAATTGGAACCACATCTTCCTAAGAACCAACCAATTTTTGTGCCACAGCCACAACTGATGCCCCTTATGCAGATGCAACCCAAGACAAAGCATCTGGTGACGGTTTTACCAGCAGAACACAAGCATCACCTCGATACGCCCACAGAACCTTTAGCAGACTTGATGGATCTTCGTAAAAATAGTTCATTGTCTGCAATTTTACGCCAGTATTAATACTACTGTAAAGTAAAACCCCGTTAAATTAACACTTTTTGCCAATTACTTGGCTGAGATTCCCGACTTATTTAAAAAGTCGGGAATCTTGTTATATCTTGTTATATATAAATTACCGACAGTTTAAAAAACAGTTTGATTTCACTCAGTTCAACGCGGAAGTAATCAAAGCAGCAACATCTGAAAATCACTCAATGATTGCCGTGATGGATTGCTCATTCATTGCCAAAAGCGGGAAAAAACCTTTGGACTTGACCAGACAGCAGTTGTGTGGCACATTTCATTCAAACGCAAGATTAGTCTGGCCTATTTACTCGACTGCCGTAACCCTAACAAACCGAGTTCCCCTGTCTTATTCTCGACAGATATTAATCAATCGGTAGACGAAATTTATCGTTTTTACAAACTGCGTTTTCACTCTTGCATTTATCTTCCGCGATGCTAAACAGAATACTTGCCTAAGTGAAAGTCAAGCCCATGATGTCAAAAAGCTTGACTTTCATTTCAATGCTAGTTTCACTACCCTCAATATTGCCAAGCTTGATGCTCATCGACACCAGTTTAGTCAAAAACCCTTTGTTTTTTCAATGGCGAGTGTTAAGCGACGCGCACTCAATGACCATTTACTCGACACCTTTATTTCAATCACACGCCATTATGGCAATTTATAGCTACCAACGCGCAGATTTAACTGGCCTTGACGCGGGTTCTGGCTGAATATAAATGCGCCTTCTTCGCTTTCCCCACTCGATAAAAAGTCGATTTGTTGCTCTCCTGTTTCTGTAATTTTGCCGTCAATTAGTAACTCAGCCATAATCTGAACTGACTCAGCTGTATCTCCTCCAGTATTCACAACTTCAAAGGGAACATAAAATTGACCATCAATTTCCCGAATGGTTTGTTTTTTGGTAACAGAAAGGATGGGAGGTTGATTTTTTTCGTTCAGCCAAGTGTAGCCCACTAGACTCACAATGATTGCTAGGATAAGTGAGGCAATACTGAATGTTACCCACTCAGCTATTGAGCGCTCTGGTTGTTGTTCTGTTTTAGTCATATTGCTAACCTCCCAGCTGCACCACCAATAGTTGCAGGTAAACCTAGTATCAATGTGTGATCTAACCACATTGTCCAAGGGTCGCTAAAAGTTAACTTTTGAAAGAACCATAGCATAAAAGCGCCTGCTAGCAATGATACTAAGTACGAGACAATGGTTTCGCTAGATGGTCGTTGGAAAATTCCCTTTTGCTGTTTGCGTTTTTGCTGGTCAGAAAAGCCTGCCTGAAATACAATGCCATAAGAAATTAACAAAGATGTGGCGATCATTGCTAACTCCCAAGGTGGCGAGGCTGCGGCTGCGAGCATGGTAACTTCATCTGTTGGAGCAATGTTAAATGCAATTACAGTCGCACCAATGAGGGTTGCACCCAAATCGCTGAAGGTGGCATGTAACTCATCGCCTTGGTTATTTCCTCGATCGGTGGCTTGTGCTTCTCCATTGCTATTTTCAGTATCTCCCAAGAACTGATTGGCTAATGCTACACCGATAGCGAAAGGCACACTTTCAAAGATGATTTTACCTAAAGATTCCCTTAAGGAAGTTTCTAGTGTCAATTCTCGTAATAGTAACAGCACAAAGCTAGAGCAAGCTATTCCGATCGCGATCGCTTCCACGGTATCCATTGCAGCTTGATGAGCTATCCAGCTATATCTGCGTTTCCGAAAGCCTTCTATCTGATTGAGCAAGTAAACCACAATAAACATCAATGCGATCGCAATCATCATCAGTTGTGGTTTGGCCCGCGATCCAATCCACCAAACTTCCATTGTGTACAGCAAGGGTATGCCAAATAAAAAACCTCCACAAGTACCTCTGATGATGTCATTAATCTCACTCCTCCATACATTTTTTTGACGTTTTTTTGGCACTCCTTTACTTTCCTTTTATTTAAGATTTGCTTTGAACTACTACGCTACATCGATACATAACTGGTTAAGTACAGCATAAAAAATCCAAGTGGCAAAAATCTAGATTTGTACACCATTATTAGGGAACTCCAAGAAATAAATTATCCAATATTGTGGGGTGGGCGTCTCGCCCGCCCTATAGACTGGGCGCTCATGTTGCCCACCCCACAAGAGTTAATTGAATATTTTTTATTTGGAAGTCCCTTAGTACAACACGGCGTAAATAAACCAGTATAAAGCCTTCTCTTTGAATCAATATTTCTTCTTCCATCTTTCTCCTCAGCCTTTTTAGTATTTGGGGCTTGCACAAGTGGGAGAATTGATGAAAAAATTGATCCGCGAGAGCCGCCAAGGCATTCTCGTTTCGCAAGGAACGCACGAGGAAATCTGTGAAAGTTTTAGTTGTCGGTAATGGGGGGCGCGAACATGCTCTGGCATGGAAACTGTTGCAATCTAAGCAAATTGAGCAAGTTATCTGTGTACCAGGGAATGGGGGCACAGCAAGTATGGAACGTTGCCAGAACTTGCCTCTAGCAGTAGATGATTTCGAGGGTATGAGCCAATATGCTCTCAAACATGGCATAACTCTGGTAATTGTTGGGCCAGAAGTCCCCCTTTCTAAGGGAATCACAGATTACCTCCAAGACAAAGGATTGATGGTATTTGGCCCAGTGAGAGCAGGAGCGCAAATTGAAGCGAGTAAAGCTTGGGCAAAAGCCCTGATGCAAGAAGCAGGGATTCCGACGGCACGGGCTGCGGTATTCACGGAGGCGGCGGCAGCCAAATCTTACGTTAAATCACAGGGAGCGCCAATTGTTGTAAAAGCTGATGGTTTGGCGGCTGGTAAGGGTGTAACGGTGGCTGAAACCGTTGCAGAGGCAGAAAGTGCAATTGATGCGATTTTTCAGGGACAATTTGGTAGTGCTGGTGAATTTGTCGTCATTGAAGAATGTTTGATTGGTCAAGAGGTATCAGTTTTAGCGTTAACAGATGGGTTGACAATTAGACCCTTGCTGCCAGCACAAGACCATAAGCGGATTTGTGACGGCGATACAGGAGAAAATACTGGCGGGATGGGAGCATACAGCCCAGCACCCATCGCGACAACAGAGTTGATGGCACGTATTCAAACAGAGGTGTTAGAAAGAGCGATCGCCACCTTACGAGCTAAAGGCATTGATTACCGAGGCGTGCTGTATGCTGGATTAATGATTGCACCCGATGGCGACTTGAAAGTTTTGGAATTTAACTGTCGCTTCGGCGATCCAGAAACCCAGGTAATTTTGCCACTGTTAGAAACACCCTTAGAAGAGTTGATTCTAGCCTGTGTACAACAGCGATTGAGTGAATTGCCGCCCATTGCTTGGAAAGGGGGAGCATCTGCCACTGTAGTTGCCGCTTCCGGTGGTTATCCAGGAGAATATCAGAAGGGACAGGTGATTGCTGGCATTAAAGAAGCAGAAGCAACAGGAGCAACTGTATTTCATGCAGGTACAAAATTAAACCAGCAACAAGAAATAGTCACAGACGGAGGTCGAGTATTAAATGTGACTGGAATCGGAGAAAATTTTGAGCAAGCGATCGCCCAAGCCTACGCAGGTATCAAATATATTCAGTTTGAGGGGATATATTACCGGAGAGATATCGGTCATAGAGTTAGGAGTTAGGAGTTAGGAGTTAGGAGTTAGGAGTTTATAGTTATTCCCAATCCCCAATCCCCAATCCCTAACATATTTGTCGAATTAACTGTTAATTTTTTAGTTGTTGGGCTTTATAACAAAGATTACTAACAACTTTATTTAAGATGCTAAGTCTGTTAAAAACAATTCGAGATGCGATCGCTAGTTGGTGGTCTGAGTTCACACTCCAGACTAAACTGCTGGCTGTAGCCACAATGGTAGTTTCCTTGGTAATGAGTGGTTTGACTTTCTGGGCTGTGAATACAATTCAGCAGGATGCGCGGATGAATGACACCCGCTTCGGTCGTGACTTAGGACTGCTGCTTGCTGCCAACGTTGCCCCCTTGGTCGCTGACAATAATCTCACCGAGGTTGCCCAATTTTCCCAACGTTTCTATAGCAGCACCTCTAGTGTGCGTTATATGCTTTACGCCGATGAAACTGGGGAAATATTTTTTGGCATTCCTTTTTGGGAAGCCGAGGTAGAAAATTCCCTCACCATTAAGCGGCGGATACAACTGCCAGAAGATTACCCTGGTAATGACGAAAAACCAATGGTGCGGCAACACACAACCCCAGATGGGATAGTCACCGATGTATTTATTCCTCTGATCGTCAATCAGAAATACTTAGGTGTATTAGCGATCGGTATCAATCCCAATCAAACTGCTGTTATCTCCACCAATTTTACCCGCGATGTCACCATTGCTGTTTTTATCACGATTTGGGTAATGGTGATTTTGGCAGGAGTGATTAACGCCTTAACCATCACCAAGCCCATTAAAGAACTGCTAGTGGGAGTAAAGCAAATTGCCACCGGGAATTTTAAGCAACGCATTGATTTACCTTTAGGGGGCGAACTGGGGGAATTAATTTTAAGCTTTAACGAAATGGGAGAGCGATTAGAGCGTTATGAAGAACAGAATATTGAGGAACTGACCGCAGAAAAAGCCAAGTTAGAAACCCTAGTTTCAACAATCGCAGATGGTGCTGTGTTGATTGATAACAACATGCAGGTGATTTTAGTCAACCCCACAGCACAACGGATTTTTGGCTGGGAAGCCGCTGATGTAGTAGGTAACAATGTCTTACATCACTTACCCCCATCTGTACAAATGGAAATCACCCGTCCCTTGTACGAAATGGCAGCAGGGGAATGCGAAAGCGCCGAATTCCGAATTTTTATTAACCAACCCACCCCCCGAACAATCCGCATTCTCTTGACTACAGTACTCAACCTGCAAAGGGAAAGCATCAAAGGCATTGCGATTACTATTCAAGATATAACCCGTGAAGTAGAACTAAACGATGCAAAAAGTCAATTTATCAGCAACGTTTCTCACGAACTGCGAACGCCTCTATTTAACATCAAAACTTATATTGAAACCCTGCATGACTACGGCGAAGACTTAGCTTTACAAGAACGGCAAGAGTTTTTGCAAACCGTGAACCATGAAACCGATCGCTTAACCCGCCTAGTTAACGATGTTTTGGATTTGTCAAAACTCGAATCTGGTCGCAGCTACAGCTTCGACGGCGTAGATTTAGCCCAAGCGATCGAGCAAACCCTACGTACTTACCAACTCAATGCAAAAGATAAAGGTGTTGAACTGCTTCAGGAAGTTGCCCCTAATTTACCGCTAGTTTTAGGTAATTACGATCTGTTAGTACAAGTGTTTGGCAATCTGATTGGCAATGCCCTTAAATTCACAAAAGCCAGTGGTAAAGTAGTAATCCGTGCCTACCAACTAGATTTCAAGCCCAGTCATACCCAATCTGCTCCAGTGCGGATTGAAATTTCTGATACTGGAATTGGCATCGCCACAGAAGATCAACACTCAATTTTTGAACGCTTCTTTCGCGTCGAAAACCGAGTTCACACTCTAGAAGGCACTGGTTTAGGTTTATCGATTGTCAGAAACATCATTGACAGACATCGTAGTAAAGTTCATCTAGTGAGTGAAGTCGGCGTTGGTACTACCTTTTGGTTTGATTTAGCTACCTTTGAGGAGAAAGTAGCACCCATACAAGTTGAGCCTATTGCCGAAGCATCCAACATCATCACAGCTTAAAGACAAGGGACTCGGTAAAAAACATGACTATTTACGCAAATTAGGTAGGTACATAATTAACAAATCTGCACTAAAAGATCGTAGAGGCGATCGCTTCTCACTAAGAGCGCCTTCCACAAAGTAATATTATCTACTTTTTAAGCACCAGGTATTATGGGGCGATCGCCTTTTTGAAACCTTACCCATGACTGTTGTAAATCAACAGGAGCAGGATTCTTGCTATCATAAACAACAATCACATTAGTTAGTGGGCGTCCAGCGGGGACTAAAATTTTACCACTAGCAGCAAAGGCTTTTGATGCACCACCATCTAAGTTCATCGCTTCGTAACAGCCGATCGCTTTCATCACTTGCGCTTCTTGCTGTAAAGTTAAACCACTATCAAAATTTATCAAAAATAGCTTTGTACCATCAGCAGGAAACCCGATCGCAGTTCGGTCGCCAGTACCTAAAACATGAGGATCTTTAAATCCCTCAACATCCGGCTTCAGCCAAATTTGTCCCTGTCTCAACAGCCGAGGCCCGCAGGTGATAGACAACCAATGTTGATTCCATTGCGGTTTACCATCAACCCGTGCTGTCACCATCTCCGGTTTATTGCCAACTCGTAACCCCAAAGTAGTGCCAAAATTTTCCCACTGGCTGTATTTCAGGAATCTCCCTGCCGCTACCATATTACCCATCACTGTTTTCTGAGAATTCTTGGCAAAAAAAGTACCATTAGCAACGACAGCAGCGCGATGACGAGCCACTAGGTTGTTAAATTCTTCATCACCACTAGTTTTTTGATTAGTATTAGCCAAAGTTGCATTATTGGCTAAACCAATAGTAATGAAAGTTTTGGGATCAGTAAGGTCAATAATAGTTTGATAAAAAGAGAAACCATTTACCTTCCCCCTCTTCACCTGTACAGTTTGAGCGGTTGCGGGGAGTGCCAATGTTAATCCTTGTGCCAAGACAGCACCTCCTAAAAACAAAAAAGACCGTCGGCACATCTTAGAACTTGGCATAATCAACCCTTCACTATATCGTTTTTATTAGGATGCCCAAATCCTTGGAGAATTTTGCCCAGCAAAACTCATGTTATGGAGAGTGGAGAGCAGGGGGAGATGAGGAAGACAAGTTAAAACTATTAGACATCTCCGAAAAAGAATGTAGAGACGTAGCAGTGCTACGTCTCTACAAAGGTTCTGGGTAACGCATCTTTAATATTCTGGAAGTCCCTTGAACAAGTTTATTGACAAATGACTAATGACTAATCATTACCGATATATTATTTTTTACAAACCTTATGGTGTTCTTAGCCAATTTACAAAAGATGCTCCCACCCACAGCACCCTCAAAGACTATATTGATGTGCCTGATGTCTATCCTGTAGGACGTTTAGACTGGGATAGTGAAGGATTGCTACTGTTAACAAACGATGGACAATTGCAACATCGCCTTGCCCATCCGCGTTTTGGTCATAAACGTACTTACTGGGTACAGGTAGAGCGAATTCCAGATGCTTCTGCTATCCAAAGGTTGCAAACAGGTGTGGAAATTCAAGATTACCGCACTCAACCAGCAGAAGTTATGCTTTTACCCGAAGAACCACAGTTACCTGAACGCACACCGCCGATTAGATTTCGCAAAAATATACCGACAGCTTGGCTAGAAATGACTTTGACAGAGGGAAAAAACCGCCAAGTACGTCGGATGACTGCGGCTGTAGGGTTTCCGACTTTGCGACTGGTCAGGGTCAGCATAGCTCACCTAAAATTAGATGACCTACAATTGGGTCAATGGCGCGATCTCACTGCATCTGAACTCCAATTTCTACATAATTTCAGTAAATCGAAAAATTTTCCCTCAAAGGCAAATTTCTCTAAGTAGTCTTGAAGCAGTAATGAGTCTGAATCCTCGACTGATTAAAGAGTTAATTGGATATTTTTTTATTTGTCAGTCCCTAATTATTGTAGAGACGGCGATTCATCGCGTCTCTTGTCTTAACCGAACAGTATTGAGGGTTACTCCTAATATCATGAGAAAGGTATTGTTATCATAGAAAAATGTTTAACAACAGCAATAACTCCCAAGCTAATCAAAGTAGTGTTCTTTACAGACATGGCGACGTTTTGATCAAACGTATTGTTACCTTGCCTGTCGCTGCTCAAAAGCGCGTAGGTGCTACTCTCGCTCATGGTGAAATTACAGGACACAGCCATCGCATTCAGCAATCCAATGCTGTTCAGTTGTGGGCGCATGGTAGTAACCTTTTTCTTGAGGTTAAAGAACCGAGTGCGACTTTAGTTCATGAAGAACATCGGGCGATTGAATTACCCCAAGGGCTTTACCGTGTCTGGAAACAACGTGAATATCGCCCTGATACTTATGTAGAGGTGATGGATTAATGCTCAAGATGATGGCAAATGGACGCGTGCCAAATAAACCAGTTTTGCAGCGCCCCAAGGAAAGTCACGAGCCTGTATCGGCTGAAGTTGCTCGAAAACTTATCCTTGAGCATCGCGCCTGGGATGGTATGCGTGTTTTGGGTCATCTAGATTTAAGCAGTGCGTTGGCTCTTTACAATCTGCCTGAAAATCTAACCTGTGAAAGTATTGATATCAGCGATTGTGTAAACCTCACTACGCTTCCCAAAGGACTCCATGTTACTTATTGGATCGAGTTGGCGGGAAGTGGAATTACCAGTCTATCTGCGGGGCATGGTTTTGTCTTACGGTGGCGAGGCGTGCAGGTAAACGATGCCTTCGGCGGGCTGCGCCTACGCGTTGCCTTTGAATCCCAGTCAATCACCGGGCAGGATATTCTCAATATAGAGAATGTTGAGTTGCGCCGCGTACTGATTGAACGTTTGGGATACGAAACATTTTTGCAGCAAGTGGGAGGATTGATCCGCGATCGCGATCGAGACGTTGGTGGAGAACGCCAACTAGTTTACATTCCTTTTGACGATGACGAGCCGCTTATGGTCTTGAAAGTCACTTGTCCCTCTACAGGACATATTCATATCCTGCGCGTTCCACCTGATATGCAAAGTTGTCATCAGGCAGCCGCCTGGATTGCAGGCTTTGATAATCCAGATGATTATAACCCTGCGATCGAGACTTAACAATCCATCTTACTGCTGTGATTTCATCAATAAAGTACTAATTTATACCTTTGCTAACGTCACAATTTCTAGCTGATCCTGATATTTTCCCTGACGAGTTTCATAACTAATAGCGCAGGGTTCACCTTCTAAAAATAGTAATTGCACCACGCCTTCATTAGCGTAAATACGACAATCAGCACTAGAAGAATTAGAAAACTCTAAAGTTAAATGACCTCGCCATGCAGCTTCAGCAGGTGTTAAATTTGCAATTATCCCACATCTCGCATACGTAGATTTACCTATACAGATTACGGTAATATTCTCAGGAACCTCCAGTTTTTCTAGAGCAACCCCCAGACCATAGGAATGGGCAGGTAAAATAAAATAACTGCCACTGGGATCTGTATGCAGTGCTGTTGGCTCTAGATTCTGGGGATTAAAGTTTTTGGGATCAACTACAGTTCCAGGAATGTGGCGGAAAATGCGGAACTCAGCCGAAGAAAGGCGTATATCGTAGCCATAAGAAGATAAACCATAGCTAATTACAGGTTGAACTGCTACAGACTCATCTTTTTGCACTTTTCGGATTAAACTTGGCTCAAAGGGCGAAATTAAACCCTGTTGAGACATTTCAGTAATCCAGATATCGTTTTTAATCACAACTTCACAGCTAATTCAAACCGAATTACTAGAATATCCTGAATTGAATTAAGTAGTCATACAAAATTAAAAATCCATTGTTATTGCGAGTGTAGCGCAGCGAAACGCAGCAATCGCAAATTCTCGCGATTGCAACTCTTAGAGACGCTCCTCGAACACTTTGTACCCTACGGGTTCTCCGTTCGCGTAGCGTTCCGTAGGAAAGGAGTACGTAATGACATAAATCTTTTTACATCCGCACTTATTTGATTTAAGGTCGATAACTGCGGCGAATTTCTGTAATTTGATCTGCCACATCCAAGAGAGACTTAGGCATCTCTGGCCCTGTAAGAATAATATCGACGTGGGGAGGGCGTTTTGCCAAAAATGCTAAAACTTCCGTTTCAGGAATTAAACCAAAGTTAATCGCTAAACTTAACTCATCTAATACTACGAGAGAATACTTGCTCTCACATACTACTTGTTGTGTATACTGCCACAGCTTTTGTAAAGCTTGGTTTTCCGTATCATCTAGATGTGGTGTATCGATACAACGAGGCAAATCACAGCGAATCCAATCTAAATTTTGTCCTAGTTGTACAGGTCGATCCTGTCCTTGACGAATTCCTCCTTTGAGGAACTGGACTATTAATACTGTTGTTCCTTGTCCAGCTATTCTCAGTGATTGAGCCATGACGCTCGTAAAAAAATTGCGATGAGAGCTAGTGAAAACTTGTACTAGCCCTTCAACTGGATATGCTAGGGTGAGAGTTGAATTGATACTTTGAGTTTCTAGCTGGGCAACCATAATATTAAGTATTAAAAAAGACAATAATTCAAGAGTTTATACTAACAAAACTTTTGGTCAATTTGCGTGTATAATCAATCTGTTTTTCACAGGTGTGGTGGATTTGGCAAATTGCATTCTTAGTCAAACATTACGTTTGTGTTGAAGTCAAGAGTTATTTTAATTTAAATTTTTTTGTCTTTATCTCCGAAAGACGCTGTAAAAATGAAAACATAACAGGTACGGTTCCAATTCTTTAAACAAGTTGGGTAGAACGTCTGAAAATCGCTAAATGCTAAATGTTAGATTTGCCACTTATTTGGGCAAAACAGACTTAGTTAGTAGCGAATTTGACAGGATGAGGAGTAAATTGTTGTGAGATTGGTGATTCTGGGAGGTTCAGGATCGGGGAAAAGCACTCAAGCACAAAGGCTTTGCAGACACTTTGATATTCCTCTGATTTCTACAGGCGAGATTTTACGGGAAGCAATATCTGGAGATCAGCGCCTACCGGAATTTCGATGGTTGGAAGGCGATCCCCGAACTTCTCTTTCGGTTTACGCTAGCTTGAGTGAACTAGGTTACCATGCACAGCCCTACATGCAGAAAGGTGAGTTAGTTCCAGACGAAATGATTGTTGAATTAATCAGAATACGCCTCAGACAACCAGATATTAACTGCGATTGGGTGTTAGAAGGTTATCCCCGTACTGCCTTCCAAGCTGAAGAATTAGATTTTTTATTGGATGATTTAGGGCAAAAGCTAGATTGGGCAATTTATCTCCAAGTTCCAGAAGCGGTAATGGTTAGTCGATCCTTGGGGCGATCGCTACCAGATGACCAACCAGAAATCGTGCAGCGCCGTGTAGAATTATTCTACGATCGCACCATTCCCATCTTAGAATACTACGACCGCCGTCGCTGCTTATTGACCATCAACGGCGACCAATCACCAGAAATGGTGCAGCAAAATATTTTGACTCTGCTTTCAATTCCTTAGAGAGTTAGGAGTTAGGAAAAATTCTTCACCATCCCCAGTCCCCAGTCCCTAATCCCCAGTAGATTTACAACACTAAGGTAATCTATAAGGCAGTACTGTAAAACTTGAGGCAACTCCAATGGCTTGGCAGCGTCCTGATGGTCGTCTTCCCTACGAACTACGTCCGATCAGCTTTTACCCCAATTTCACCCGCTTTGCCCCTGGTTCTGTTCTCGCAAGATGCGGTGATACTCAGGTACTTTGTACTGTTAGCGTTAATAAGGGAGTTCCAAAGTTTCTTGAAGGAACTGGTAAAGGCTGGTTAACTGCTGAGTACCGGATGCTACCATCTGCTACCCAAAAACGGCAAGAAAGGGAATTATTGAAATTATCTGGACGGACGCAAGAAATTCAACGTTTAATTGGACGTAGCTTACGCGCAGCAGTGGATTTTGAGGCACTGGGAGAACGCACGCTGACTGTTGATGCTGATGTGTTGCAAGCGGACGCTGGAACTCGGACAACAGCTATTACAGGCTCATTTGTGGCGTTGGCTCATGCGGTTTCTAAATTGTTGCAAGAGGGCGTGTTGGAGCGATCGCCTCTGTGTGGTCAGGTTGCAGCAGTTTCCGTAGGATTACTGGAGGAAGAGCCATTTTTGGATCTTAATTACATAGAAGATGTGTCTGCAACAGTAGATTTTAACGTGGTAATGAATCAACATCTGGGAATCATTGAAGTCCAAGGAACAGCCGAAGAAGGCAGCTTTAGCCGTACTCAGTTGGATAAATTGCTAGATGTGGCCCAAAAAGGAATTCAGGAATTGTTAATTGCCCAACGCGAAGCGATCGCAGACTGGGAAAGTTTGTTTGTGATTAATTAGGTTTATTAATTTTTAATAAGAATTAATAAATGTATTCTTTGTGGCGTTAATCAACCAAGTATCAAGTAACTGGATGTAAATAAAATAATCATCAGACTGGTTAGTAGTTAGTACGACTGACGACTGACAACTTAGGGTTGAAGGTGATAATGAGCATCTACATTTTTCTAGCCTACTTATATGGACTATGTTAAATATTTCAAAAGTTAAAAAGGGGGATTGTAATAAGTTCGGTATGGTATTGCTGGAAGCCAGCAATATGATGATGAAGCCATGAACAAAACCATTGAAGTTCTACCGGATCAGCCGGCGCTGGTTGCACGAGCGCTAAAATTAATTCTGTCTAAGCTAGAAACTGCCATTGAGCAGCGTGGGCAGTTTACCATCGCCTTGTCTGGTGGCAGTACACCTAAACCGTTATACGAAGCGATCGCTACTCAAAAATTACCTTGGGATAAAATTCATATATTCTGGGGAGATGAGCGCTACGTACCACCAGATCACCCCGATAGCAATGAACTGATGACGCGTCGTGCATGGCTAGATCGTGTTGATATCCCAGCAGCTAACATTCACCCCGTATCGACTTTAGAAGCCAATCCAGAGCTAGCTGCTGCCAAGTATGAACAACATCTCAAAGAATTTTTCAATTCTCCTGGGGTTGAGTTTCCCGCGTTGGATGTAGTATTACTAGGAATGGGTGATGATGCACATACTGCATCTTTGTTTCCCCACACAGAGGCTCTCAAAGTACGCGATCGCCTAGTTACTGTCGGTAACAAAGACGGAAACCCCAGGATCACTTTCACCTACCCCTTCATCAACTCTGCTCGCAGCGTAATTTTTCTGGTTGCTGGTGCTAATAAACGACCAGCTTTAGCGCAAATCTTTGCACCTGTGGCCGATGATTTCACTTACCCATCCCGCTTAATTCGGCCCCAAGGAGAACTTTGGTGGCTGCTGGATGCAGCAGCAGGTTTGGAAATCCAACAATAATTGGGTATTGGGTATTGGGGACTGGGCAATAATCAATAGTTTTTCTTTCCCTGCTCCCCTGCCTCCTCTGCTCCCTTCCCCCTTCCCCCTGCCCCCTTGCCCCCTGCGTAACAGTGTCCAATTCATTGTTTCATTAGCAGTAATTGCTAGAATCTAAAGTTAGGGCCGCCCTCTGCTTGCCAGTCCTACCTATATTTATGATGATCTTGAACAAAGGCTAAATATCGATGATCGTCTGCCCTAATTGCAATCATCCCAACCCTGATGGTGCTGTCCAATGTGAAGCTTGTTATACACCGTTACCCGCGACTACTAATTGTCCCAGTTGTGGGGCAACTGTGCAGGCAGATGCTGCATTTTGCGGTCAGTGTGGCTATAACCTTCACTCAGCAGGAGTTCCACATGTTCATACAGCAGTAGCTACAACAGTCACTCCAGATATTTCTGTGGAAGTACCGCCGTTAGTACCACCCGATCCACTGCTAGAACTTTTACAACCAAATGCTTTGGGAATCGACGAATCTACTAACTCCCGTCCCCCCGAATCATCTTTACCACCAACAGAGGTAGCAGTTCCCCCAGAACCAGCGCCACAGATACCTGTTACACCAACCAGCCCGCCAGAACCAGCGCCAACCATCGCGATTCAACCTGTAGTTTCTGTACAAAGTATTCCTACTCCACCACCTTTGGAACCAGAACCGACCTCTGAAGCCGAAGTATCCCCGCCACCAGCAACAACTGCAACTGCTGCTAGAACGCAATTGCAGCAGGTTACAGCGCGGTTAATCCACGTTCAAAGCGATCGCTTAATTGAATTGCCGCAAAATCTCTCTGTGGTTCATATCGGTAAACCCAATGACCGGATTCCCCCTGATATAGATGTTTCAGGATTTACTAATTCAGAAATTGTCTCGCGGATTCATGCAGATATTCGCGTCGAGGGAGATGCTCACTATGTAGAGGATGTGGGAAGTTCTAATGGCACTTATATTAATAATTTGCCACTTTTACCAGGCAACCGTCATCGCTTGCGACCAGGCGATCGCATCAGCTTAGGTAAAGGAGACTTGATGACATTTCTCTTTCAACTTGCTTAACTGATTTTCGCTCAATTGTGATATCAGTCTAAGTATTTTCCGCCTATCCTCCAGCATCGCTTGTGGAGGAGAAACAAATAAACTGCATCAGACAAGCGACGGATGGCTATGTTGTTCTTGATAGCGCCATAGTTTACAGCCGTCGCTTCGATGTGCGAATTGTTGCATTCCTCAGCAACTCTAATACTTCAATAATTACATTAGGATAGATGAAAATACGCCGTCAATTTTAAATTTTGGATTTTAGATTGAAGGAATAATCTAAAATCCAAAATTGAATGCCCCACGAATTAATCGGGGGAATAATCTAAAATCTAAAATCTAAAATCTAAAATCTAAAATCAAGTGTCCTATGAGGGAATCAAGTAAAAATTTTGAAACCTTACTTACCAAAGAAGCCCCGCCAGTTGTTGAACGTATGGGACTTACCTGGCTAGTTGCCGCAGCGATCGCAACTGCTTTATTGTGGCAAATACCAGGAGGTGACTATATCTTATACCCATTTACCATTCTGGCAACTTGGTTTCATGAAATGGGTCACGGCTTAATGGCACTGCTATTAGGGGGACAGTTCCAGAAATTGCAGATTTTTAGCAATGGTTCCGGTGTTGCAACTTATGGCATCCGGTCGTTATTGGGGCCAATTGGCCCGGCAATAATTGCAGCCGCAGGGCCAATGGGGCCACCTATTGCTGGTGCAGCTTTGATTCTGGCTTCCCGCAGTTTTACAGCAGCTTCCTTGAGTTTAAAAATATTAGGGAGTTTTCTGCTATTTTCGACATTAATTTGGGTGCGTTCCTGGTTTGGATTGGTGGCAATTCCCTTGCTGGGTTTAATAATCTTAGGTATCGCCCTGAAAGCACCTCGTTGGGCGCAAGGTTTTGCTATTCAATTTCTGGGTGTACAAGCTTGTGTAAGTACGTACCATCAACTTGATTATCTATTTAGTAGTTCTGCTGGCCCCCTTGGAATTTCTGATACAGCGCAAATGCAGCGATATTTGCTTTTACCTTACTGGTTTTGGGGCGGATTAATGGCGATCGCATCTTTGATGATTTTAATCCAAAGTCTCCGCCTTGCCTATCGTTCGGAGTGAACGTAAAGAAGCACTACAAAAAAACGCAATTGAATATCAGTTTTAGAGATTGCTATTTGGGCAAGCGATTCTAGAACTAAAGGAAAAGTTTATCAGTATAATAACCTGGATATTATTAACAAAATGCCGCTAATAACTCTTTCCTTAGCGTCCTTAGCGTCCTTCGCGGTTCGATACCCAAACCATGCCCACCCAACCCAAAATTCAAAGTATATACACCGATGGTGCTTGCACTGGTAATCCTGGCCCTGGCGGTTGGGGTGTAGTCATCTACTTCAGCGATGGCTCAATCCACGAAATAGGCGATGCATCCCCTCATACCACTAATAATAAAATGGAGATGCAGGCTGCGATCGCTGCACTTCAATTCCTGCAAACATCTCAACAAGCAGAACCCATCACCCTTCATACCGATAGCGAATACCTGATTAACTGCGTTACCAAGTGGGTGAAAGGCTGGAAAAAGAAAGGCTGGAAAAAATCAGATGGTAAACCCGTCCAAAACCAAGACCTTTTAGAAATCTTAGATGAACTCAATACCCAACAGGTAAAATGGCAACACGTCCGGGGACATTCTGGTAACATAGGTAACGAACGTTGTGATGCGATCGCTCGCACCTATGCAAGTGGCAAAACCCCTTCCCTACAACAATTATCTTCTACAGATTTTTATAAATCTTTACCTTCCACAAATGAACTAAATGTAGCAAAAGTAGCTGATTATGAAAAAAACTCTAGAATAATTAACCAAAGTCCGCAAAAAATCAGTACTTCTGCACCAGAAATAACCGTTATGGAACCATCAACTGGGCCAACTGCGGCCGTAACCGATGAAAAACCGCCAGAAATGAGGGTTTCGCAACTCCGCAGCTTGGTCGAAACTCTGCGTATAGCTGACGAAATTTCTGAAAAAGGATACTTAATCACCAGTTCTGAGTTAGCAGACTTGATGGATGTCCATGCCAGTGCTGTCACCAGTCGTGGAGATCAATGGCGCTGGCGAAACTGGATAGTGTCACGGGTACGCCGTGAAGGAAATCAAATTCTTTGGGAGTTGGAACGCGGGGATCAAGTAGGAGGTGAAGAGGAGTAGGGGGCAGGGCATTCGTGAGAGGTTAAGACGAAATCATTTTTGTCAATTAGTAACTCTGCGGAAAATTTGCTAAAAAAGTGAGTATTAAATAAAGCTTTCTACTGAATTTGGATGCAAGAACGAATGATCCTTTTAAATATGACGCGATCGCTAGCCCAAAAATTCTGTTGATTAGCCCCATTTTCCCCCAAATTTTAAGTACTATTGCTTATTGACAAAAGCTCTATAACCTTAACCTCTCACCGATGGGGGCAGGGAGACAAGGGAGACAAGGGAGAGAGAAGAGTTTTCCCCTCCGCACCCCGCCCCTCTGCCTCTTTTCAATGCCCAATGCCCCGCTATATATACTTGCGTCCTCGCCACTCGCGCGGCGTGTGGAATGCAGATAAGAAGATTCGCAGTACAGCTAAGGGATCGGCAAAAGGGGAAAGCCAGAACAACCAGCCGCCTTTAGCGCTTGTGCGATCGTAGGAAGGTGCGATCGCTATCAGCATAGCAAAGCGAATTACCAGCAGGAATAAATTTAGTCCCAGCAGCAGGAGTGGGGGAGTGGGCGAATGTGAGAGTGGGGGAGAAATCAACAAAAAAGTGAGAATAATTAACAGGGGTAGACCTTGAACAGATGTGAGTAGCCATAAATCTCCCCACAACTGAGAACTAGAAGTCGCATCCTTAAGATCGAGACTCCGCCCCCATTCCTTCCACGTCTCCATTGCCCCTTCATACATCCTTACCTTTAGCACCTTTGCGCCGTCTAAAAAGCCTACCTTATACCCTTGAGCAGCAATATTTCGTGCCAAGGTAACATCATCACAAAAAGAACTCTTCGCACTGCTATAACCACCTACAGCCGCTAAAACGGAGCGACGACACAAAAAACATTGCCCATTTGCCATTACCCTTTCTGGCTGCTCTGTATTGACCCCCGCTGGATCAAATCGGTAAAGTAGAGTCATCAACAAAGCCGGTTGTAGCCAGCACTCCCCAGGATATTTGAGGATGAATTGGGGTGAAAGGGAAACAAGGTCATAGCCTTGTGCTTCGGCTGTCTTCACTAAACCAGCCACTAAACCAGGATGTGGTTGGATATCAGCATCCAACCCCAGAAACCACTGACTCGCTTCTGAGCTATATAGAAAACCGTTATGCAAAGCCCAAGGTCGCCCCACCCAACCAGAGGGTAAGGGATCATCTGTCATCAGGCGAAAGCGCGGATCTTTCTGCTGTGAGGTTTTTACCAAGTCAGGAGTACCATCACTTGACTTACTGTCTACAACCATAATTTCCCGAACTTCATAGCTTTGCTGACTTAAACCAGCCAACAGAGGGCTAATGCGAAGTGCCTCGTTGAGTGTAGGAACAACTACGCTAACCTTACCCAAAAGCTCAGGTGTTGGCTGTTGGGGTTCTATTGGAGGATGCCGTCTTGGCCCCTTTAATAGGCGCGAAAACAGAATCGCCGTTGCTGGTAATTGGATAAGTAGCAAAAAAAGGGAAATAGCGCTTTCTACTATCAAAGCGGTGTTATTATTCATTATTCATTGGGCATTGGTCGTGGGGCATTGGTCGTGGGGCATTGAAAAGAGGCAGAGGGGGGGTGCAGAAGAGAAAACTCTTCTCCCTTGCTCCCTGCTCCCTTGCTTCTTCCCGCTCCCCAGTCCCCAATCCCAAATAGACTTATTTCAAGGCAACTTCAACCTTGGCTACTGATACTTCTTTGGTTACTGGTTCAAAAGTAACTTCAGTTAGTGTGGTTGAACTCCTGAACCACAGCGCTACGGCAGGAGTTACACCTAGCAATAAACCGAGTAACACAGGGATAGAGAACCCAGCTGCCAAGCTAAGACCGGCAGCGAAGCCAAAGTTAGTTAAATAAACTACTAAGGGCAGATTAAGTTGCGATCGCTCTAATTTAATCGAGGTATTTCTCCACAATAATCCTGCCACACTCATAAACAGGGCGCTAGTACCAAACCAACCTGCATAGTTCTGGTAAGGTGTCCCAAAAAAAGCTCCTGGTTCTTCCCAATACCAGAAGGGCAAAGAAGATTGACTCATAGCTGGCTCAAGGGCAAAGTCCCAGCAAGTGAAGAGTAAAGCACCAACAGCTATCGCAGCAATATGGCGTCCCCAACTGGGTTTTTGAGCCACTTTCAAACCAGTTCTAGCAATTAAGTAAGACGACAGCCCAACATAGAACCAAGATAAAGGAATTGTGAAAGGAACTAGCCCCCCAATTTTATAACCCAAACCACTCAAGTAACTATAATCACCAAATGGAAATCCTGTACTAGTTCCCAGTAGTTCACTCCCCAAGGAGATAAACACAGCCGGCAACATAAATGCTAGCCAAGTTCCTAATCCCAACGTCCGGTAAGCATAAATAGAGACAGCTATTGTCCCCAAGATGATATCCACGACACCACCGCCAGCCATACTTAACTCTATGGCAGTTTCTCCAACCTGCGATGAGTTTAAAATTATTTCGGCATTAGGTACGACCAGTAGCATCCCTACTAGTCCAAAGGCTTTTGACACGATATGACCAATGAGGCATACGCGTTCAGCAATAACAAGTTGTCTCATGATAATTCCTTAAACAAGATGTGACACGCGGCTACTCGGCTGCTAACAGTTTACAAATCTTTAACAACATATTTAACTACTTTGTACCGCAATTATCGACAAACTTGTTTGGCTTTCTTGGGAAGAGCATAACAGCCTATTGATTGAAGCTATAAGAAAATATGATGATAGACTTACCAGTTTAAGCTATATAACCAAAATCTACATAATTTCATCTGCAAAAACTTCTGGTTTCTTGTCTCATTGATACCCACATCCTGAAAAACTCCTTTTATACTGGGATATCCTTGAGGAAGGACAGCCATCATAAACTGAGCAAGCCCTCAAGCAAAATCAAGTCTTGAGTTACTACACTTAGTTATTGTTAGTTATCGAATAAAATCTTGACCCTGTACTAGGAATATTAACCCATGTCAATTTTGAAAAGAGTTCCTTGGGTCTCCCTGGCGCTAGTACTGCTTAGTTATAGTACTTTGGGCTGGGTAATATCTGAAACTCGTGCCCCTCTATTTGTGTGGGTGGTAACTGTAGTTGCTATCTTGCTTTTAATCGTAACCTTGACCGCTCCTTGGCCGAAGATGACATACTATTACAGTATTTTACTTAAATCAAATACCAGGACTTTCGGTGTTGCCGTCTTAGCAGCTTTTTTATTTTTTATCATGATTGCCTGGTTTCGGGTATTTCTTGATACCTTACTCATCATTTCAGCGACTATATTAGTCAGGATAGACTTTCAAAGAGCCGGTCTTAGGGAAGGGTTAGCCTTTTCCACTGCGTCTATCTTTTCATTGGGAGGTTTAGCTTTGGGTGGGCTAATTTATAAGTTAATATATTCCCACATTTCCCTAACGTCATGAAGTCTACCCAAAAAAGCTAGCGATATCTGCTGCGGGCTGTGCCAACGATTCAGAATCAGTATTACTTTTGAACCTCACACGATCTTGAGTCGTGTGAGGTTCAATATTTTGGTTGGGGTCTGAATCCACGTACTTATCTTAAGAGACTCCGATCCCCAATTCCCAGTTCAATACTTAGGTTCAAAATGCAGGCTGTTCAAACAGCAACAGAGAGAGGAAAAAATCCATGATAAAAATTGACACCCAACTAGTAACAACTGCTTTTGTTGCCGATTCTCCTACTTCTTTTGCTCCCCCTCTAGTAGTTAAACCCCAACTACAGCCAATGACAGCAACCAGTACTCCAAAAATAAACCCTTTTAGTAAAATAATAAACAAATCTGACGGCTGTAAAAAATTTCTGACTGATTCTAAAAATGTTTCGGGAATAATTTGGTAAAACTGTGAGGCGGCAAAAATTCCACCGATAATGCCTGTAACTAAAGCTAAAATCGTCATCAAAGGCACCATCAAACAACAAGCAATTACTCTAGGAAGTACTAGATAATCAATTGGATCAGTTTTGAGCATATAAAGTGCATCAATTTGCTCGGTAACTCGCATTGCACCTATTTCTGCTGCAAAAGCAGAACCTACTTGTCCTGCCATAATACTAGCGGTCAAAATTGGAGCTAATTCTCTACAAAAAGCTAAGGCAAAAGCACCTCCCACTGCATCGACAGCCCCAAATCTGACTAATTCCCTCGCCGTCTGAATAGTAAAAATCATTCCGGCAAAACCACTGACAAGAAGAACTGGATAGATAGAACCTGGCCCAGCAGTCACGAGATGTTGCAGAATTTTACGATAGTATGTTTTTCCTTGGAGTAAATGTAGCCACACCTGACCAAAGAGCAGTATTGCTGCAAAACAGCGTGTAATCCAAGATTGCTCAAAATTTCTTTTTGGTTGCAATTTTATAGTCCTTACGACTGACTTTTTTTGCACATTCTGTTATTTCAACTTTCCAAACTAAGACTACAGATATAAACGGCGAAAACCTAGCTAGGTGTAATCTGACTTTCTCAATTACGTAGATGCACAAAATGTGGCTTCCCGTTCGCGTAGCGTCTCCTGTAGGAGAAGGATATTACGAATTGGTATTAGGGTATGGTACATGAACAGATGCACTAGATGTCTACCCTCAAAGTAGAGGAGGTGTTTGAGCATGGTTCAATTTAGCTTAGTAAACTTGAGCGAAAAATAGCATTTATGGTAGTATCAGCCTTTTTGCTAGTGCTTGCCATATTTTTTGTGCTAGGGAACATACAATCTCTGGTCTATCAAATTAGGAAAAATCCTAAGGGCACAGCATTGCTCATAGGTGTCAACTTAAGCTGGAAATAGCTTATCTGTTAGCTTCCATATCCGCCCGGACATAAATAAATGAGTAATACTTAATAAGTAATGAGTATTACTTATTACTTCAAAAATAAATTTTCGGGCTAATAGCTTAAGTCTACTGAAGTAGACTGGAGATTTTTGGCGATATTTAGTCATCTTCAGATGACTTTAGCTATGAGACGGGAATTTCAATTCCCGGCGGACAAGCGGTTTCACGTTAAGTTGACACTAATGAGCATTGCTATGCCCCTACCCCGTGGTCTATTTACCTGAAAATAGCTGTAATTAAATAATTTTTTATGGACAGAATTAGATACATAATATTTTTTGTGTTACTATTACTACAATTTTCCTCCGTAGTACATCCGGCTTTTGCAGATGTATGCCGCAATTACGATGTCTACGATGGGCTACGACTACACCACCAAATTTGCATTCTCAGTATCAGCCGAAGTGCAAAAAATTATTGGGAATACAAGGCAGCCATTAGTGTAGATGGAGTAAAAAGACCTACCGAGGTTTACAATTGCCGTGAGCGATTCAAGGTTCAACAGGGTGGAACTGTTTTGCCCTTTGAGCAAAAAGGCCCTGGTGAGATGATATGTAGCTTTTTTAATTCTTCTCGGCGGTAAACACACGCCAGATAATGAAGACGGTAAAACCTAGATAAGCAAATACTGTTAGCCATTCTTGCCAGGCACTAAATGCATTGTTCATCAGCAAAAGCCGGAAAATTAATATTTTTCAATCCTACATGCTGATGTGACCAGTTGGTTGCTGTATTTTAGGAGATAAAATAAGGGTAGTCAAAAATTCTTAGCTAATTTTCCGGAATCGATCGCAACTGGGTGGTAGTACATATCAGAGCATCGATATTATACTGAACTTCTATAACAAACCTTCGGGGAATATATCCCCATTATTTCCGCCCAAAACCCGGTCTTCATGACCGGGTTTTGATTTTGCTTCTATTTTAAGTTTTATTAACTAGTGGTCTGTCCCAAAAGTTTTGAGAGGTTAGTGGTGTTCAGATCCCCGACTTCTTGAAGAAGTCGGGGATCTAGCGAACAGACTCAAAGACTACTGTCGTAAATATTAAGCAAAGAAGAATCAGCCCACACCGGAAAATAACCAAATATAAAACAAAGAGTAGTAGACTCATCGCAATATGTGAACTTCCAAAAATCGCTGATATAAGGTAAGCGATCGCTAGACCAAATAATCCCAGTGCAAAATATTTAAGGAACCGGGAAGTCAAACGAAATAAAAAGCTGTGACGATTCGTATCCATATTTTCCTCCTGATAAATTAATAAAAAACAACAGGGTTGACGTGGCACTTTTTAGCACCATATCAACCCTGCTTCGGCAAAACAGCCTTATGGGAGAATAATTTATACCTCTTTTCAGAAACTTTTAAGGGATTTTATCGGTCTGATTCTCCAAATTCTGCAAAAATCAACCAATGTCATCTTCTGCTCAAGGTATTCCCGGATTACCTGATTTGACGCATCCAATTGAGCTTGTCCAATTTGGAACCCAAGCGCTCAAAGCTTCGCTTTTATTAGTATTTTTGATTGTAGCTTTAGGAATTGCGATCGCACTGATCAGTTTTTCTCTGCGTCGCAGCCAACCAGAACAAGTAATATTCATCGGTGAATGGGCGATTCGTTATTCCCAACTTTTACAGGGATTACAGCATTTAACTCTAATATTAGTTTTATTAGTACCGGGATTTTTTCTCTGTTCAACTTTGAGCAATCGTTACCACTACTGGGAACAAGCAAGGGTGGCTCAAGTAGCTGAAAGTGTCGCAGGTGAAAAACTCGAACAATTTGCGCCTCAAGTCCGCTACTCGATTCAAGAGCCATACTCATATAACACTCAAGTCGGTGGCAAAATAGTCAAGGTAAACGAGACACGAGAAATTAACCGCTTTTTAACGTTGGCGGGTTCGCAAATTCAAGTCAAGCTTGACCAAAGTGTAGATGTTCCAGGTCGCAGTTCAATTTATCAGGCAAACTACACTGCTGATTATAAAGTAATTAACCAACTCAAGGATATTAATAATTTTTTCTTTGAAGCACCGCCACCCAACGGCTACACGCTGCTTGCTAGCTACAAAGTTGAGCGTGACAGTACTAGGTTACAACAAACCAATCCGGGAGACTATGGCTTTCCCTTTCGGCTGCAACCAGGTGAAGAAACCACCTTTCGAGTTACCTATCAGGCTCAAGGAGGGCCGCGCTGGGTTTATAACGCCGCAGGACAGTTGCTTTCTAATTTTAGCCTCACAGCAATTGCTAACTTTGCTCCCGCTGATTTTGCTAGTGGTGTTGTACCGAATGAGATTAAAGTTAACGGACGCAGTACGCAATTTACTTGGAAATTTGACGATAATGTTTCAGTCAAAAATCCATTTGGAGTGTTTACTAACACCGAACCTATCCGTCATACGGGGGTAATTCCGCGTCTTTTATTGCTAGCACCAGCAATATTTTTGTGGTGGATATTGTTGTTATATTTATCACTACCAATGAGTTTCAGAAATATTGCGATCGCTGCTAGTATTTTCTTTGCTTGTCTATTGACTTTGACTTATCTAGCCCGTGTTATCAATCCTCAGTTAGCTTGGACTTTAATTTCCATTATTTTGCTAATTTTAACATGGGGATTGGGAGCTAGCCGCAGAGCTTCTCTGGCTGCGATCGTCGCCACTATTGCTGGAGCAGTATTACCTATTTTTGGATTATTAGTACCGTTTAGCGGACTAACCCTTAGTTTAGCGGGTTTGCTTTCAGCCGTTTGGCTGGCAGTTCGTCACTGGTATGGCTGGTACAGTTTGCACCCAGAAGACCAAAGATTGTAGACTCAGAAAAATGCTTCATATTAGGTTATTCCGCTATGATTAGCGAAGTTTGAATTAACACTATTTATGGATAACGATTTACTGGCTTTCTTTGTAGGTACTGGGTTCCTGATTCTCTATCTTATCTTCTCAGCATTAACTGAAATGGGGACTAAATTGCCTTGGAAGAAATAAGTACAGATAGATAAGAATGGGGAAATAAATTTGTTTTTGTGGCTCTACATGACCTTGAGTTCTTTAAAGTACAAAGAGCCTTTGTAAAAAAGCCTTACTTACATCGAACCTAGAAGCTATTTTTCAAGCTTGATGTATCGCCTTGAGAGTAAGCTTTCATATACCTGGTTGATGCACTAACGTCCAGTCTTCTCTATCTACCTACAATCTGCTGTATATTCTTTAAACAAAGTAAAATATTATTCTTTAACGATGATTTGATCTCCTTTGATTGAAGAATTCATCTATCTTGAGAAATATTTTTAACTTAACTTTTAAATACATATTTGACATATTAATGACAGAACATTGACATAAATATAAATAAAAAGGTGTGAGTTAATAAAATAATCTACTTACATTCATCACAATTAAGTCAAAAAAATAACTAGCTTAATTGTCAATATTTAAATAAAAAGAAAAGATTAATGTCTACATTTACCGTCGCTAATACCAATAACAGTGGTGCAGGTTCACTGCGGCAGGCAGTTCTAAATGCCAATGCTCTTTCAGGAAAAGATATCATCAATTTTGCTGGACTATTTAATGATGGGCTGGCTCATACGATTAATTTGACTGGTAGTGGTCTGAGCATCACAGACAACCTGACCATTCAAGGTACAAATCCGAGCAAACTAACTATTAAGGATGATAGTGCTGCTCGTATTTTTGACATTGCTAGTGGCGTAACAGCTGCAATCAACGGGCTGACTATTACCAATACATACGATAGCGCAAGAGGAGGCGGTGCGATCTCCAATGAAGGCGTTCTTACCTTGAGCAATAGCATCATCACTGGTAACACTGTAAATAGTAACGCAACAGATAATGACGGAAATATTGCCAGCGAAGGGGGTGCTATTTACAACACTGGCACTCTGACAGTGGACTACAGCAGCATTACTGGCAACACAGTAGACAACAACGTAAGAAATAGTGACGGAAACATTGTCAGAAACATTGTCAGCGAAGGCGGTGGCATTTTCAATGAAGGAAGCCTCATAGTGAACCACACCACTATTAGTTATAATAATCATAATAATTCCAATGACTATAGTAGGGGTGGCGGCGTCTACAGCTATGGCACTATAACCCTGAATGACAGTACCATCACTGGCAATACAGCAGGATATGGTGGCGGCGTCTACAGCTATGGCACTATAACCCTGAATGACAGTACCATCACTGGCAATACAGCAGGATATGATGGTGGTGGTATCTATCAACACGGTAATAGCAACCTATTAGTAAATAACAGCACTATCAGTGCTAACAAAGCTACTTACCAAGGCGGCGGCATTTATGATGAAGGCGTTTATCCTGTTGGGAGTGGGACTATAACTGTGAATAACAGCCTCATCAATGCCAATAGCGGCGGCGGCATTTACGATCGAAGCAGCCTGATCGTGAATAACAGCACTATTAGTAGCAACACAACAGACGGAGATGGCGGTGGGATCAATGTTGCTTCAGACGATATAGCTCTTGTAATAAAAATAAAAAATAGCGCCATCATTAATAACACAGCGCTTGATGGCGGCGGCATCTCCACTATTAACGACCTAATAGTGAGTAACAGCATCATCAGTGGCAACAAAGCCACTTCCCAAGGCGGCGGCATCTATGATCATCACGACGACGGCGGCCACGTAGTTGGTTATGGTATATACGCCACTGGAAATATAACCGTGACTAACAGCCAGATTAATGACAACTCGACAGGGGCACAGGGCTATGGCGGCGGTATTTCTAATGTCGTTGACTTGAGTCCTTCTGCAATCTCCGCCACTATAACCGTGAGTCATAGCACCATTAATGGTAATAACAGCTACTATGGAGGCGGCATCTACAATCTTGGCATCCTATCAGTGAATAATAGCACCATCAGTCACAACACGGGAATCCAAGGTGGCGGTATCTATAATTATGGCTATTTCTCTTTAGGCTACCGTGAACCAGATGTCCTACAGTATGGTGTCTTTAATATTACCAGTGGCAATATCACTGATAATAATGCATCAGATGGAGGCGGCATCTACAATAATGGCATCCTATCAGTGAGTAACAGCACTATTAGTCATAATTATGCCACTAACCACGGCGGTGGCATCTATAATTCTAGCTCTAATGGGAACCCTTACCCCAACATTAAATTTGGTGTTGTTACTGTTAGTAATAGCAACATCATTTACAATACAGCAGGGTCAGCCGGCGGTGGCATCTACAATGATAAGGACACAAACTTTGGCTCATCTATTTTTTACCCAGGTGGCGGTAGGTTAGCTTATATACTAAATGGCTTAGGCATCATAACCGTAAACCATAGCACCATTAGTGGCAATCAGGCACACTTTGGCGGTGGCATCTACAATGATGGCATCTTAACAGTAGGCAACAGCATTATCAGGCGCAATAAAGCTTTCGGGATCGAACTCAGTTCTGGTGGAGAAGAGTCTGGCAAGGGTGGCGGAATTTACAACTCTAACTTTAGCTATGCCACGGCCACATTAGACTACAGCACCGTAGCTTGTAACCTTGAGACACCCGAAGAGGATTCAAATAAGTTTATCAAGCTTGATAATCTTGTAGGTAAATTCATCACCAAAGGTTCAGTCGTGAGAGTTTAAAACGATATTCTTTTTGTCAAGTCTTAGCTTTATGACAGTTGCATAGCAAAGAGAAGCAATCGCAAACTCTATACTTTGCGATTGCTTCTCTTCATTTCATTACGATCGCAAGTTTATTGTAAAAACTGGAGGTACAGCGCCAATTTGTATGTACCATAAAAATTTGTATTGCTTTGCTCCTATGGAAAATCAACTAGGATTTGTTCTGAAACTGCTTTTACTCTCGGCTTTATTATCGGTATTAATTAAGTATGCAGGGCCAAGTCTATCAATTCCGGCGACAGCAACCAACGCGCTAATTATAGTATTGTTACCGATTGTAATAATAGCGATCGCGCTCCTGTGGCGATTCCAAGCACAGAAAGAAAATTAGCTCAAACCATCGACTACAAGTTCCTAAAATCAGTTAACCTAGCTGAATTACCAGAAAATTGCATCTTGCTAACCCTTGGGAGTCAGCCTGTGAAACTTGGTCAATGGATCGGCTTAATCGCCATAGTTCTTTCTTTATACATCCTGTGGCAAATTCGGGAAGTGCTTTTGCTAATGTTTGCCGCTGTTGTGTTAGCCACTACTTTAAATCGGCTAGCAAAACGCTTCCAAAGCTTTGGGATCAGACGTGGATTCGCTGTACTCTTAGCGGTGGCTATCTTTTTTGCAGGTATAGTGGGTTTTTTCTGGCTAATTGTGCCACCATTTGCACAGCAATTTCAAGAATTAACCAATCAGGTTCCTAAAGGGTTTGAGCGCTTTAATGATTGGCTTGATGCCCTGAGAACTCGGATTCCTAACCAATTAGTTACTTACATTCCAGATATCAATAGCCTCATTCAACAAGCACAGCCCTTCGTCAATCGGGTGCTAGGAAACTCCTTCGCTTTTGTATCTGGTTCTTTGGAAGTTGTTCTCAAGATTTTGCTAGTCTTGGTTTTAACAGGAATGATATTAGCCGATCCCCTCGCTTATCGCAAAGTATTTGTGCAGCTTTTCCCCTCATTTTATCGGCGGCGGGTAGATGGAATTTTAGATAAATGTGAAGTCTCTTTAGAAGGATGGATTACAGGCGCTTTTATTGCCATTTGTGTCGTAGGGGTGATGAGTTTTGTTGGCTTATTAATTTTGGGTGTAAAAGCAGCAGTAGCTTTAGCAGTTTTAGCTGGATTTTTCAATTTGATTCCCAACCTTGGCCCAACCATGAGCGTCATCCCAGCAATGGCGATCGCCTTCTTGGATGAACCTTGGAAAGCTGTCGCAGTCTTGATTGTTTACTTTATTATTCAACAGATTGAGAGTAATTTCATCACGCCTGTTGTGATGGCGCATCAAGTCTCATTGCTACCTGCTATAACTTTAATTGCCCAACTATTTTTCGTCACTTTCTTTGGCTTTCTAGGGTTATTTCTGGCGTTACCTCTGACTGTTGTCGCAAAAATTTGGCTGCAAGAAGTGTTAATTAAAGATGTTTTGGATCAATGGGGAAATGATCGCCTACAAGAGACTGAGTTTGTAATAGTTTCTGAATCTCCTGGAGCAAATGATAATTGGACAACAGAAAGTCTTGATATTAATCATGAGCAACCAATTGATGATGATAATTAGGTGAATCTAATTAAACATTTTACTATCACTCATGCTTGCTTTCACCCCTGGTTTTAACAGTGTTGTCTTTTTTACTTGCTTGTCATACCAATCATCTACTATGAAAAAGATTGTTGTGATTAATGTTCCAAAGTTTATGCTAGTCATGGGGAAAGTCTGAGTTGAAAAGCTGGTAATTTTCATCTTCTTACTTCTCCCGCCGTAAGGATTCAGGTCTAATATTGAGGAAGTAAAGAAGGGCGAGACAGAGAGTTACTAGAATCAGCAATTAGAGCCTGTGCAAAAAAATCAATGACAGACCTACCTTGACGGCGACAAGTCTGCACCATCGTTTGCATCATACTCATACTGAAGACGAATCCCTACTCTGCCCGTAGAGGTTTTTGGTGGAGTCACATGCTTTGGATTTTTTATCCCCGTCCAGAATTCTTCGATTATGAGCGCTATCAGCGATTTGCTCCCGATTTAGTGCGAGATCCTTTTTATCGTTGGCTCAATCGCTACTTTCTATCGCTGCAAATTCCAGTTGCATTGTTGCTTTATGCACTTGGCGGTTGGTCATTCATTATTTATGGTGTATTTTTGAGAACTGTGATTCTCTGGCATACGACTTGGTTTATCAATTCAGTCACTCATCTATGGGGATATCGTAGCTTTGCCTGCAATGATAATTCTCGTAATCTTTGGTGGGCAGCGATTCTCACCTATGGAGAAGGATGGCATAATAATCATCATGCCTATCCTCACGTAGCCAAATGTGGTTGGCGCTGGTGGGAAATTGATATGACTTGGTGGGTAATTGGATTGTTGAAAACAGTCAGTTTGGCAAAAGATGTGAACTTACCACCTGCTCAAGCAATGAAAGCTGGAGATTTGTAGATTCAATAGAGTCTCGCCTGCCCGTAGTCAAGGGCGGACAAGATGTCCGCCCCACAAGATTGGATAATTTATTTGTTGGAAATCTTTTACCTAAACATTGATGAGAAAATCTGGGCCATAATTACCACTACCATCAGGTAATGGAATTTGCATGAGTTGAATAGCAGATGTTTTCAACTCAAACATATTATTAATTGCACTGCCAAGTATGTCTTCATTGCCATTAATCCAAGCAGATTCAAGCTCATCTAAGACTAATTTAAAAATATTGTTAAAGGTATCTAATAGCTGCTGAACTTCTGGAGATGGATTACTCCAACCACCTTGAGGAACCTTTGCCATTGGATATGTATCAGGGAATGGAACAACATCACCTGCATATTTCCAGACATCATCAACTTTAATCAATTTCCGACCATGAGAAATTTCATCGAATTTATAATAATGAGCTAGTTCAGTGCCAAATTCGTCTGAATCTGGTGATAAAGGAGTTCCTTCTCCTTGCACTTTGATTTCGTTAATTGCTTTTTCTACATCAGCAAGTGTCTTAATTTTGTATAGGTTATGGTTTGGCCCAAAACCTGTAGCTAGCTGATTAGTCTCAGTTAGATTAGGTTGCAATTCTTTAAATGCTTCAAGAATTGCATCGTAGAAAGCACCAATAGTAGGAAAAGTTTCACCTAAAAAGAAAGCAATCGGCCCATTTTCAGGATATTCAATTTGCTTGCAAACTTCATCTAAATAAGTCTGACTCAGACCTGCCAAATATACAGTCAACTCAGGTCGTACACCTCCTGGTAAGTGACTTGGATAAGTTGGTAAAACCGTGCTGATTTTTGGTTTTCCCCCAATAGCCGTCAACATATTAGCGACTAATCCCATGTGAAGCATTTCTTCAATTAGGACAGTACGAATCAATTTAGCAGCAGGTGAGTTCAAATCTTTAATAGATAACCAAGCAGAAAGATATGGTGGTAAAGTAGCTAACTCCAGTTCTACTGCTGCATTTAAACTATCTTTGAGCCAGTCAATATCTCTTTTTGCACTTTCAGTTTGTAAAAGTTCTGCAATTGAAGCATTCTTAATTTTTGTAAAACTCATAAGTGTTCCTTGACTACTTGTTGCGAAAAATCAGCTAATATACGCAATTTGCCGTATATTCTCGCTACAGAATAGCTTTATATTGAGCCATGACAGTTCAGTGATAACACTGATATGCTCTTAGAAGAAAGTCAAGATTTGTTGAGAAATACTAATTCCATCGCAGAGGTTGCGATCGCTCTGTCGTACTTTTGCATTATTCAGTCAGGTAATTTTCTATCCAGTTACAGCCAAATGGCAGGAAGAAAAGCCGAATAACCCTTTGTTATAATTTTCGGGTTAGCGATCGCATTAAAAACATCATTCGTTCTTGCCTGAAAATTCAGTATAATGACTTATTTAATACATCTCTGAATTAAAAAGACACGATAAATCGTGGTGCAGACTACATAGTTATTTTTTCAGATAAAAATCCATGAAAAAACCTGCTAATCATTTTGCAAAAACTAGCAGGTATGGCTTATCATCAATCGGAGCGGCGGGATTCGAACCCACGACCTCCACTACCCCAAAGTGGCGCGCTACCAAGCTGCGCTACGCCCCGGTCAGAATTACTATCATATAACAAAATTCTAGGATAATCAAGAGGCAAATTTAAAAAACCTTAAGCATCCCAGTCGCTTGCAGTAAATCGGGAACAGCAGAAGCACTCCATTTACCTTCTACACATCGCCCTGTATTCAAGATGAAGCGCAGACTGTAATCATAAGGATATCCTTCTACCTCCATCCATAATAAATCGCTTTCGGCTTCACAAGCAATTTTTTCCTCTTCCATTAACTCATCTGCAAGTTGTTTCATGGTGTCTGCTAGCTGTGCTAGTAGACGGCAAAAATCATTCAACTCGGCTTCGGTTAACTCAATTGCCCAATCATCTGTACCGACTAAACCTTTAAACTCAGGTGTGTCGGGGTTCCAGCCAATACGCCAACCTGATCCAGTTTTAATCACGCGTTCCATAGTTTAATTTTTGAAACGCAGAGGTACGCAAAGGAAAATTTTTGACTCTGGGTGGTCATTTCAGTAGTTCGGCCCCTCCTCCTTGCGGTGGCTGTGGGGGTGTGGATGTAGCTGGACTGGTTGTGGTGTTGGGATTAGGGGGTACGGTATTTTGGGAAGTGGGGTTAAATATATTAACTAAGACTTGTACTAAGGCATCTCGCTGGCTGCGGGTAAGATTGGTGATGGCTTTGCGATCGCCTTCTATGGGATTTTCTCGTAGTGAATCATTCCCTGGATAACTGGCATCATACATAATTTCATTGGCACCCAGGTAATCAGCTAAAGTCAGCTTCCAATCCAAGCGATAAATTGGGGCGCGACCTTTAGTATAAATATGATATCTAATTAGGCGATTTGCTAAGGTGTTGTTTTCGGCAACCTTCCCGTTTTCTTTGCTGATATATTTATTTTCTAGTGGGAAATCTGGCAACTGCTGATATACTTGCTGCCAAACATCGCTAGGGGTGATTCTCTGAGCGTATGCTGGTTGGATACCAAGTAAATTTGTCTGTATTGATTTGCCCGCCCCTAAACTTAAAACAATTACACCCACTACTATGAAGGCAAGTAGTAGTTGTGTTAGCGGATAGCTAGGGTTTAGCGAGTGCTGAATTCCGAGTTTTGAGAAGATTGATTTAGGTAAAAGTTTTTTCTTTTTCATAGAACGATATTTTGGGCGTTGCTGAGTGAAAATTTTAGAACTCAGAATTCAGCACTCAGCACTCAATCTTATAGTTCGCCGATAATTTCTGGCTGAGTCAATTCATCGGACATTTCGATAATTGCCCTTAGCACTGGCTTCATGATTGCATCTTCGTTACTTTCAAAGTCTTCGTAACGCCGACGTTTAGCACGATTTGCCACCTGAACCGTAATACGATAACGATTTGAGGCTGCACTAATTAGATCCTCAGCACGGTGCATAATCTGAGATTGAGTTGTCTCGAACTTAGAACGCTTTAGCATAATCAGTGGTTCTTGGGGTCATTCTCCAGTGTAACAGTAGTAAATCAGTCTGCTGCTGTCTGTTTAATCGCCAGCAACCTCTCTGTTGATAGAAGCTAAAAGTATTTTAATCACTTATAAGTAACTTGTAGTATAAGATAACGCACCCTCATGGCTGACCTTGTGGAAACTGCGATCGCCGCAGGTAATTTCAATACCCTAATAAAGGCTGCTGAAGCTGTAAATTTCATAGAAACTTTGAAAAGCCCTGGTTCTTTCACACTCTTTGCACCAACTGACGAAGCTTTTGCTAATCTGCCAGAGGGAACTTTAGATTTGTTATTACAAGATATTCCCAAGCTCCAGAAAATTGTGGCGTATCATATCGCTAGTGGAGATGTCAGGTCTGATGATTTGCTAGAGATTAATGAAGCAGAGACGCTTGAGGGGTCTATTGTAGCCATTGAATCTGCCGACGGTAAATTTAAGGTGAATAACGCCAATGTCCTCAAAACAGATATTCTGACAGACAATGGCGTAATCCATATTATTGATACGGTGTTGATACCTGCAATAGTGGCAGGGAAGTAAGGGCAGAGGGACAGAGAGGCAGAGGGGCAGAGGGGAAAGACCTACTACAACTTCTCCCCAGCTCCCCTGCTCCCCTGCTTCATCCCCAGTCCCCAGTCCCTACTCCCCAATCCCCAGAATGCACCCACTACGTTCGGGAACAGTCAATGACAACCGCTGAGTTTCTCCATCACCATTCCACTCAATTTCAGCAGTGCCATATAACAACTTGTTGGGTTGAGTACGCAAACTGGGGACATCTGCATTCGCTGTTGCCGAACTTGTGCCAGCGTTGACGGCAATTAGCAATTCCTCTGTACCCAAAGTTCGCGCAAAGATATAAAGTTGTCCTTGAGCATGGAGAACTTGGTAATCACCTGTACGCAAGGCTGGGTAAGTTTGACGTAGGGCAATTAATTGACGGTGAATATTGAAAATTTCTTGATTCCATTTACTCTCTAAAGGAAAACCACGACGCGAGTCGGGATCTATGCCACCAGGTAAACCAACTTCATCACCATAGTAGATGCTAGGCGCACCGGGAAAGGTGAGTAGTAGTAGAGTTGATAATTCTACGCTGGCTATATCGCCACCTGCAATAGTCATCAATCGGGCTGTATCGTGACTTGCAAGTAAATTGAGTTGAGTTAGCTGAATTTCCCAAGGGTAAAGTTGCAGTACTTCTTGGATTTTGGTGGCGTACTCAGCAGCAAATAAGGGTGGATAGGGTTGATAGTCGCGGCTTTGGACTTGTTCTAAGACTACGCGATCGCCTGCTGCAAAGGCAATTGTCGGCCCAGCAAATAGATAATTCATCACGCCGTCAAATTGTGTCCCATCCAACCACTGGCGGGAATCTCCCCACACTTCGCCCACAATATAAGCTTCGGGATTGATGGCTTTGACGCGATCGCGAAATTCCTGCCAAAAGCCAGGAGTTTCTATTTCAAATGGTACATCCAACCGCCAACCATCGATGCCTAATTTAATCCAATATTCGGCAATCTCCATAATGTATTCCCGCACTTCTGGATTGTCGTGGTTAAATTGTGGTAAAGCGCGATTTCCCACCCAACTCACGTAGTTAGCAGGCAATTCCCCGTTGTAAGGTGCTAGAGGCCAGCCTTCAATTTTGAACCAATTTACCCAAGGCGAATGGGGGCCATTTTCTAAAACGTCGTGGAAAAAGAAAAAGCCACGGCTGGAATGGTTAAATACCCCATCCAGAACAACTTTGATATTCCGTTGATGGGCTGCGTCTAGCAATTCCTTAAAAGCCTCGTTGCCCCCTAACATCGGGTCAACTTGGTAATAATCGTGGGTATGATAGCGATGATTGCTGGCGGATTGAAAAATAGGTGTGAAGTAAATCGCGTTAATTCCCAAATCCTGGATGTAGTCTAATTCCTCCAAGATGCCCCATAAATCACCGCCTTTATAACCTTGAAGGGTTGGTATAGCATCCCAATCTTCCCAACGGGCTTCGTGTAACAACCGTTTGCGCGGCTGTTTGCTTCTGGCAAAGCGGTCTGGGAAAATTTGGTAGAAAACAGCGTGTTTTACCCAGTCTGGTGTTTGAATTTGCATGAAAAACTCTTTGTACGTTCAGAAGCGATCGTTGCAAATATTAGCTTCTTTATGTCTCTTACTTATGATAGAGAATCTGTAATTTGTCAGTGTTCATTAGCAATTTAGACTTTCTACTGCTGTTTTATACACAAATGTTATCAGTAATTTGTTTTAGTTTTTAATAGTTCCACAAAACAGACTCGCCACTGATTACATTCTGCCCCCTAAATCTTATTCAAAAAAATTATCTTTTTTATTTATTACTTAATTATTCTTAATTTTATTTTATTCACTTTGTCCGTAATGATTTAGGCAGACAATGGATCAGTTTAATAGCTTCTTGAAGAAGAATTCAGAAGTCAGAATGGGCTACGCCCCGCTGCGCTAACAGGAGTCAGCAATCTTGACGCTTGATAGCGACGCTTCAAGCGAATCCTTGAGCGGACTCGCTTGAAGCGCCATACCGTTCGCGTTAGTGTCTCTGAAAGAGAAGGCTTTACGCTGCGAAGCACCGCCAGTCATACGGAATACCTTTTCTGTATTCTGACTCCTGACTCCTGAATTCTGTTTGATAAAAATTCCCTGTTACCCAAACTTGGGTAATTTTTAGATGCGGTTGCTCAAACATGTCTCATGAACTAGAGAAAATTACTATGAGGGAGACTTCATTCAGGAATATGAGTTATAAATTAGCAATTGTCTTAGGAATAAATTCCTGCATCCTAAGCTTATTTGATGTTATCTCTGAAAAAAATAGATAACTATAGTCGCATCAAATAATCAAGGCTAAAAAACTACATAGTCTGCGTTAATGCTAGAGCGACTGAATCTTGCTAAAATCACGATTTTGTTGGCGGCGAATAATTGAACTTGAGGTACAAATGAGACACGAAAAACTTTCTCCCGGACTACTGTTAGCATTTCAAGACTATCAAAATGAAGGAGATAAAGCTTTAATTACACACAAAAAATCTCTTGGCATCATTGCCCACAAAAGCCCAGTCAAGCCCACTAAAAGCGTTGTTTTTATTTACTGCGACCCTGATGCAGACTTAAGTTACTTATCACAATATAATATTGAAGTCAATCAAAATTCTGGGAGTGTGCGGACGGCTTTCTTACCGATAGAGAGTTTAGATGCCTTATCTGAAGAAGATGTGATTCAGCGGATTAAGCCATCACGCAAACTTCATTTGAGGATGGACACTGCCCTGGGAACAGTCAAATTACCAGAGTTCAAAAACCGAACCGGATTGACTGGTAAAGGAGTAATCATCGGCATTATAGACAGTGGTATTGATCCGAAACACCCTGCCTTTGCTGGAAGAATTTTACACATTTGGGATCAAACACTGCCAGGTCCAGGAGTCACAGAAGGCGGCTATGGGGCTGAATTGACGGGAGCGCAACTGACAATTTCTCAGGATACTGGCGGACATGGTACTCACGTTGCTGGAATTGCTGCCGGTGCTGATACTAACTATGGCGGTGTCGCGCCAGAAGCGGAATTAGTTATTGTCAGATCAGATTTACAGGATGCCCACATTGCCGATGGTGTGCGTTATGTTTTCCGAGTTGCTAGAGAGTTGGGACGCCCAGCAGTAGTAAATCTCAGCTTGGGTGGACACGCTGATGCCCATGATGGTAGCGACTCCTTATCAAAGGTAATTGATGCCGAAACTGGCCCCGGAAGAATTGTTTGCTGTGCTGCGGGTAACGAAGGAAACGATAACATTCATGGACAAGCGATCATACCCAGTGGACGCACTCGTGGTATACGCTTTAATGTTCCTTTAAATCAAGTAGGCATAGCTTGGTTAAACGCCTGGTATTCCAAAGACAGCGAATTAGAAGTATCTGTGCGGAGTCCTAACGGTTTTGTTACCCCCTTCCAAAAAATCATTACTGACGGTAATGCCGCCCAAGATTACCAGTTACCAGATGCACGGGTTCAATTAGCGACACCAGCGCCAGATAAAGCCAACGGCGACCATAATTTCTTTGTGCAAATACGTGGTATTGACCCCTCGCCAGTCATGGGAGGTGTTTGGCAACTGCGAGTCCGCAACACTTCTTCAACTGACACACGTTTAGATGTGTGGACATTAGATGACACTTCATCAGTGTTTTTTACAGGTAAAAGTGTGAAGGATGCGGTAAAAATTGGTTCGCCGGGAGCAGCTAGCAGTGCGATTACAGTTGCCGCCTATACTACTAAAACCAAGTACACAGATATTGATAACCAAGTGCGAGAAATGGGGTTAGAACTGAATACTATTTCGGAATTCAGTAGTGAAGGGCCTCTACGTAATAATGGACATAAGCCCGATGTCGCAGCACCCGGAGCAATGATTATTTCCACCCTTTCCGCCGATGCCAGTTTTGACCGCTCATCGATGATTAATTCCAAGTTTGTGGTGCAGGCTGGTACAAGTATGGCGACACCCTTCGTTAGTGGGTTAGTGGCGCTGCTGTTGCAGCGAAATCCTGAACTCGATCCGGCTGCTGTGAAAGACTACCTACGTAAAAATAGTGCAATTCCTGGAAAAGATGCAGGCACATTTGATGAAAAATGGGGTTATGGAGTGATTAATGCTTTAAATCTGTAATTAGACTGAGAAAAATGGATATTATTTCTGTACAAAGGTAGGCAATAATAACCGATAAATTTGATAAGTTAGGGTAGGTAGAAATTATCTACCCTAAGTTACCAAGGAGTTGCTGATGAATTATCAGAAACTAGATGCCGCTCTTGCTACAGCCCTGAATGGCATTCAAGATTCAAAAGAAACTAATTTGGCGGTTTTTATCCACACTGAACCAGTTTTAGACTCGGCTGCAACTGCTGTTTTAGAAAGTTTAGGTGTCAGTGATGTTAGCAGTGGCAAAGATATTTTCACGGCAACACTGTCAGCAAATGCCATTTCCCAGTTATCAGAGCAACCTTGGGTGATGAGTCTGAAGCGATCGCACCAATTACGTTTGGTTAATAAGAGAATCAATATAGGCAAGTTGGGCGTTTAATGGGTACAGATAATTATTTTGCTGTTACTGTGAATCAGGTTTTGGTTTTTCTGGAAACTTACACTTCACTTGAATTTCCAGATTACTTTCAGCAGAGCCTTCGGTAATGTAAGGAATGCCTGCCTTCCCACCCAGCTTAATGCCAAATTTAAGACTTACCTCCTCAATCTCAGCAGTATTGAAGTCTTTAAAAGCACTAAGAGCATAGATAGTATAAGAGCGAATCATTTGCCGAGCTTGTTGCATCCGAGCGATCGCATCTGTTCGCACATCCATGTATTCTATGCCATCATCGTCCTTCTCAATTTCCTGAGTTATTTCGGTAGCTGTGACGTTAATCTCAATCTGCTCAATCTCCCCGTCTGCTTGGAAAAAGAGTTGCTGCACTTCTGACATAAGCTACCTCGATTAAAGTTTTGTAACGTATCTGAATAAATTTCAGCTTGCTTGCAGAAAAATAACAGATGGTATTGTTTCTAATAACACAGCCATTGATTGTGTCTGTCAAGATTATCCCGCATTTACCAACCCAAGGTGTGTTAAATGGCACGATACGCGCTTGTTATTGGCATCGCCGAGTATATCAGCCCATCATTACCACGTTTGTCGAAGACTACAAATGATGCTGAAGCGATCGCGCAACTCTTAGAGCAATATGGTGATTTCCAGTCTGTGCAAAGACTAACACAAGGCCGGAACACAAAAGTTACTGGGGCTGAAATGGGTGAAAAACTCAGAACATTTTTGCTAGAGCAAGCAGCTAATAATGAAGCGGTTATTTATTTTAGCGGACACGGTTTCATCACTTCTGATAATTTACGACAACAAGAAGGGTTTTTAGCAACTTACGATTGTAAGGTTAAAGTTGAAGGAAACCAAATTGTCGCCCAAGAATCTGGTATTTCTCTCGACAGCCTGAATAAATTAATCAGAGATTCTCAATTGAGTAGTTTGGTAGTGCTACTCGATTGCTGTCATAGCGGCTATTTCATAGAAAGACAATTAATACAAAACACTCTTAACGCTTTCAGTTCGCAAAAGGATTATTACTTAATTACAGCTTCTCGTGGTTTTGAACGTGCCGCAGCAATGAAGAGTGAAGAATATAGTATTTTTACAGGTGCAGTTATTAGAGGATTGGCGGCAGAAAATGCAGGCAGCAATAGGTTGATTAGTGGCGATCGCTTGTTTGATTATATCAGCAACGAATTGAAAGGTTCCATACAGGAGCCGATTCGTATGGGTTGGGGACGTTCCATTAATTTAGTAACTTATAGCCAATCAGATGTTCCCACAACAGAAAAAGTTGCTTTCAATCAGGAAAATCCTTATCAGGGGCTTTCCGCTTTTGAATCAGAGCAAGCAGAATATTTTTGTGGACGAGATGCAGCAGTTCGCACACTAATTTCGCGGTTAGCAGAGAGTCGATTTTTGGCTGTAATTGGTTATTCAGGTAGTGGTAAATCTTCTTTAGTAAAAGCGGGTTTGTTACCACAACTGCAAGGCGAGCGCCTCCCTGGAAGCAGTCAATGGAAAATCGTATCTTTTACACCAGGAGAACACCCTTTAGGTAAACTTGTTGATATTTTGACTCGACAACAGCAGCAAAATAAACCGTATCTATTATTTATCGATCAATTTGAAGAAATATTTACCCTTTGTCAAGACGATGAGGAACGCAAAGCTTTTATCCACTTAGTAGCACAGGAAGTCAAAAAGGGTGAGGGAGAAACCCGGATAATTCTGACAATTCGCGGTGATTTCTTAAATCGTTGTGCTGATTATTTAGAAATTATTACTCTCATCAATAGCATTCCTCCCACATCGTTTATCGTCACACCAATGTCTTTTACTGAGTTAGAAGAAGCAATAGAAAAACCAGCAAAATTACATGGTGTCACTTTTGAGCGTGGTTTAGTGTCGCAAATTTCCACTGATGTAGTCAACCGTCCAGGTGCATTACCTATACTACAATACGCGCTCAAAGAGTTGTGGCGAGTTTGCATTGAAGAACCTGAATCACCAGAACCACTTTTGACTCGTAAAGGTTATGAGGAAATTGGCGGAGTTAAAGGAGCTTTAGACAAACGAGCGACAATTTTGTATGAAAGTTTAACAACTATAGAAGATCAAGCCTTTGCGCGTCGCTTGTTTATGGAATTGGTGCAATTAGGTGAAGCTGGGGAAGTGACGCGGCGGCGTGCTACCTGGGATAGATTAGAAGCAATTTCAGATTCTCCACAACAATTGCAACGGGTCATAAGATTATTAGCTGATTCCCAACATCGCTTAATTATCACCGATGAAAAGACAATAGAAGTTGCTCATGAAGCGCTTTTATCTGAGTGGAAATTACTCAGTGATTGGATTACTGAAAATCTTGAGAATATTCGTCTCAGTCGCTCTTTAGAGGAAGATTTTCAGAAATGGCAACAAAGGTTTAATAAATCAGATAATGCACTGTTGACAGGTGCAAATTTGGCTGTAATTTCTGAGTGGGTGAATAGGACTCAGCCAAGACTTACCCCACTAGAAGAAGAGTTTTTACACAAGAGTTTGGAGAGACGCGACAAAGACATTCAAGCACAAATAGAGCAAGCACAAAGCCTCCAGTATGAAGCAGAAGCTAAAGCCAAAGCTGAATCACAGAGAACTAGATTTGCGATCGCTTCTGCAACACTTATAGTCTTATCTCTGGGATTGGGATTACTGCTACAACAAAGGACATTAGAAAAAAAACAAGCAGATGCGATCGCTTCTGGAGCATTAGTTGAAAAATCTGAGCGACTTTTAGCTACAGGGAATCAGCTTGAGGCAATGATCTCAAGTGTCCAAGCGCTCAAGGAGTTACAGCATTTAGGTGGAGATAATTCTCAATCACTGAATCAACTAAAAGTAGTAATTGATTCAGTGAAAGAGCATAATCGATTAGAAGGTCATAAAGCTAAAGTTTGGGGTGTAAGTTTTAGTCCTGACGGTACAATAGCCTCTTCTAGTGTCAACAACCAAATCAAGATTTGGGATAAGAATGGCAAGTTTTTATATGATCTGTCAGGACATGCAAGTGGAGTTTGGAGTGTAAGATTTAGCCATAATGGAAAATTTCTAGCCTCTACAAGTCAAGATAAAACGTTCAAAATTTGGAATATAAATGTGAAAAACAATAAACTGATAAAAACTTTTAGAGGTCATAATAATACTGTTTATGATGTTAGCTTTAGTCGAGATGATAAAATTATTGCTTCTGGCGATCGGGATGGAATTATAAAAGTTTGGCATACTGATACTCAAGACAATCTACCTCAACCCATTAAGACTTTGGATACCAAAACAATACTTGAAAGAGAGGGATACACTAATATAAATACAACACATCGAGTTAATAGTCTAGACATTGACCCTAACGACAGTTCAAAACTCGCCTACGTCGATGATGATGGTAGTGTCCGAATTTGGGATTGGCGAAAAAAGGATACTCCTCCAGAAAACATTGGTACACATGGTCCAGAAAGTTTGTACATAGTTAGATATAGTTTACAAAGAAAAAACCTACTGGCTTCTGCTGGTAATGATGGTAATATATATATTTGGAATACTAAAAATCAACAAAAAAAACCGATAGCAACAATCAAAGCTCACCAAAGTATAATATACGGCTTAGATTTTAGTCCTGATGGTAAAATGCTTGCTTCTAGCAGTAATGATGAAACTGTGAAGGTGTGGGATGTAGATAAAGTTATTAATGGAGAAAGTGCTTTAATAGCAACTCTCAAAGGACATACTGCCAAAGTTAATCGGCTAGAGTTTAGTCGTAATGGCAATATAATTGCCTCTTCCAGTAATGATGAAACCGTAAGACTCTGGAAGTGGCAAAGCAGTGATAAAACAGATATTACTCCCGAAGTGGAAAACTTGTTAAATTATAGCTGTAAATTTCTGGAAGAATATTTGCAAACCCATAAAAATATACCAGATTTTTTGAATAAGAAATCTGATATATGCTATTTTAAATAAAAACGAAACAAATCAACTATTTAGAATGCTGTTTTTGTACCAAACTTGATACTTTTTTCTTCGTTTAATTCCCTGCTGATACCAATTTAGGAATGGCAGGATCGTCATCTATAGTATCTTCTTGCGAATTTACTGGAACATTTGATTCTTTTTGATTCTTTGTTTTAGAACTTCCATTTAGGAGAATACCATCTCTAGCTAGAGAACTAAACTGCCCTTCTTCAACCCACTCATTCTTCAGTAATGACCACCAATCAGTAGCTAATCCGTTTAAAAGATACTCATAGGGTAGCCAGCCATAACCTTCTTGTCCCCAATGTTCTCCCCAGCAGTTTCTGATTAAGAAAGCTCCTTTTTTTGGGTGAGATTGAGGGCAATTGATACTTGACTTATAGTTAGGATTATCTATTGACTTATTATCATCGTAACCAACAGCAACAACTGCATGACCACCTACTACCTTTTCACCCTGAGTTGGATAAGGAATTTCGCCAGTTTTGCTAGTGTTCTGATGATGAATAGAGTTATAGGCTGTAAACCCAAACATTGCAGGAAAGCCAGCATCTAAAAAAGCTTTGATTTGAACTAAAACTTCCTCTTTAGAAAATTGAGGTAAGTCGAGCCTAAAATATTGAAGTGATTGATAATTTTGGGCATAGGCATAGCAAAAAGCCGATGGTTCTGCGTCAAAATTCTCAATTTCATAAGGCCAATATTCTTCTGGAGGTATGCCAAAAAGTGCCATTGCTTTCATTGTGAAGCGTATCGATGCTCCGGTGTCTCCAGTTAGGTGCATCAATTTGCGTGTAGCTTTGTAGAGAAAGAGGCTTGAGGCATCTATGTATTCGCCCATTACCTTCCTTTCAAAATATTCTACTAAGGCAACGCCAGCCTGTGCAGTACATGAATCCAGTTTTCCTTGATCTTCAATTGGAGAACACCATTGCCGCAAATCAACCGATTTCAATAGAGATTCTATATCATTATCTTGTTTCCCGTTCTCTCTTTTTAGAGTGGCTGTAGTAATAGGTTTAATTTGCAAGTCATCAATGATGTTCTTTATGTAATAGTCCCTAAAATCTGGACGATCTGGCAACCAACCCATTCTAAAGTTCGGCATTTGTCTGTTATCCTTTTTTAAAATATTAGAAAGTTACCTTAATAGGTGACTTTTAGATGACTGTAAGTGAATACACTATAAAAATAATGTTTTACGGATTACACTTATAACTTTTTTAGATTTATTTTTCTAACAAGGTTTGTTATGGACTACTTACCTCTTCCCCTTGCAAGCTGTCTTTCACAGACATAAAATTCCACGCGAGGGTTGTCTCGTAGAAACGTCCTACACTTTTAACTCAATTAATACAAATGTTCTATATTTCTACTGAACAGCCGCACCATCCATATACTACCAGCATTCTGTAAAATTCATCCCAAAGAATCAGATGATCCCCCTTACTTGTGGTGGCAGACAGTCCTAAACTGAAGATGAGAGTTGAAAGGCAGTCGGGAGAAATTTTGTGAAAAAAGTTTTATCAATCATTCTTGGTGGTGGCGCGGGTACTCGACTTTACCCCCTAACCAAACTCCGTGCTAAACCAGCAGTACCAGTAGCGGGGAAGTACCGCCTAATCGATATCCCTGTTAGTAACTGCATAAATTCCGAAATATTCAAAATCTACGTCCTGACACAATTCAACTCGGCTTCCCTGAATCGTCATATCGCCCGTACCTACAACTTTACTGGCTTCAATGAAGGCTTTGTAGAAGTGTTAGCGGCACAACAAACACCAGAAAACCCTAACTGGTTCCAAGGTACAGCCGATGCTGTACGTCAGTATCTATGGTTAATGGAAGAATGGGATGTAGAAGAATATCTAATTCTCTCAGGCGATCACCTCTACCGCATGGATTATCGCCAGTTTATTCAACGCCATCGGGACACGGGGGCTGATATTACTCTCTCAGTCATCCCCATCGATGAGCGCCGTGCTTCAGATTTTGGCTTGATGAAAATTGACAATTCTGGTAGAGTAATCGATTTTAGCGAAAAACCCAAAGGCGAAGCGTTAATCCAAATGCGTGTTGATACAAGCGTACTGGGATTATCAAAAGAACAAGCCCAGCAACAGCCTTACATCGCCTCAATGGGGATTTATGTCTTTAAAAAAGAGGTTTTGTTCAAGTTATTAAGAGAAGGTATAGAAAGGACTGATTTCGGTAAAGAAATTATTCCTGATGCCTCTAAAGATTACAACGTTCAAGCTTACCTTTTTGATGACTACTGGGAAGATATTGGAACAATTGAGGCATTTTATCATGCCAATTTAGCTCTGACTCAGCAGCCCCAGCCACCTTTTAGTTTCTACGATGAAAAAGCACCAATTTATACCCGCGCTCGTTACTTACCTCCAACTAAACTTTTAGATTGCCACATCACAGAATCAATTATCGGCGAAGGTTGTATTTTGAAAAATTGCCGCATTCAACATTCAGTCTTAGGAGTGCGATCGCGGATTGAATCTGGCTGTATCATCGAAGAATCTTTGCTCATGGGTGCAGATTTTTACCAACCTTCTGTGGAACGCCTATGCAATGTAGAAAAAGGTAACATTCCTGTAGGTATTGGTACTGACTCGATTATTCGCGGTGCCATCATCGATAAAAACGCCAGCATTGGTCATGATGTCAAGATTATCAATAAAGATAACGTGCAAGAAGCTGAACGGGAAAATCAAGGTTTCTACATCCGCAGTGGCATCGTTGTCGTGTTGAAAAATGCTGTAATTCCTGATGGAACAATCATTTAAGAGTTAGGAGTTATGAGTTAGGAGTTATGAGTTATGAATAAAACTTCCAATCACTCTTCACTTTTAACTTCTAACTCCTCACTCTTAACTTCTCACTCCTCACTTTTTTTGTTGATTGGTCTTCCAGGTAGCGGTAAGTCAACTTTGGCAAAACAATTACTGGCAGAATGCCCCCAGATGCCCGTGATTTCTACAGATGCCATTCGGGGGCAATTGTTCGGTTCCCAAGCCATTCAGGGGTCATGGCTGCTGATTTGGGGCGAAATTCAGCGGCAATTTCAGCAAGCTCTTTCCACCGAAAATAGAGCTATTTTCGATGCCACTAATGCCCAGCGCCAACATCGCCGTGAAGTTATTGCCTTAGCTCGTGACTTGGGCTTTACCCACATTACGGGAATTTGGGTAGATACACCAGTTTGGCTGTGTTTGGCACGGAATAAAAGGCGATCGCGCCAGGTTCCTGAAGAAGTTATTTTGCGGATGCACCGTCAACTCCGGGATGCTCCCCCAAGGCTGGAAGAAGGACTAGACAACCTGATCCGCCGATCAGAAAAATCGGAGTACGGAAATTGCGATCGCTTGGTGAGCGAGAACCACACTTGATTTTATATATTTTTTGTTAACTTAAAATCAGATTATTTTTGCTTGGCACTATAACCAGGCAAATTAAACATCTTAAAAAAAAACATAATGGGAATTTCTATAGGAGGCTAGTAGATGGCTGCAACCGACTTCAAGGACTATTACGCTATTTTGGGAGTCAGTAAGACTGCTAGTCCAGAGGAAATTAAACAAGCCTTTCGTAAATTAGCCCGCAAATATCATCCTGATGTCAACCCAAACAACAAACAGGCAGAGGCACGCTTCAAAGAAGTTAGTGAAGCCTACGAGGTTGTGTCAGACCCAGATAAACGCAAAAAATACGACCAATTCGGTCAATATTGGAAACAAGCTGGTGAAGGTTTCCCATCTGGCGGTGTTGGTGCCGATATGGGTAACTTTGACTTCAGTCAATACGGAAATTTTGATGAGTTCATCAATGAGTTGCTAGGACGTTTTGGTGGTGCTGCACCTCGCGGTGGGCAACAAAGTTACTCTTACCGCCCTCCTACAGGCGCGCCAAGTGGTTTTGGCGGTTTTAACGATTTTGGGTTTCAAGATGCAGGTGCGGGTACTAGCCAAGATAGTGAAGCTGCGATCGCTCTAACTCTTGCTGAAGCATTTAATGGTGTGCAAAAACGCTTTAGTCTGGGTAACGAAACAATAGATGTCCGCATCCCATCTGGGGCTAAAACTGGTACTCGCTTGCGCGTGCGAGGGAAAGGTCAAATTAACCCCATGACTAAGCAACGCGGGGATTTATACTTAAAAGTCGAACTTCAGCCGCACTCGTTTTTCCAAATGGAAGGCGATAACTTGGTTTGCGAAGTGGCAATCACACCAGATGAAGCTACTCTGGGAGCGTCTATTGATGTACCCACTCCCGATGGTTCAGTTAATGTTAAGCTACCAGCAGGAGTACGTTCTGGTCAATCTCTGCGTTTGCGTGGCAAAGGTTGGCCTCTAGCTAAGGGTGGACGCGGCGATCAGTTGGTGAAAGTGGCGATCGTGCCACCAAAAGAACTCAACCCACAAGAGCGGGAATATTATGAAAAAATCCGGGCTATACGTACTTATAATCCCCGTAGTCATTTGAATCAAGTCAGGCTGTGAATATTTTGGATTGTAGAGACGCGTAAGCGTAGCTGCATAAATGTGCAACTTCGCGTCTCTAAATTCATTAGGTATGAATTTACTGCGCCATTCTCGCTACCAAAATGGACTTAAACGCTTCTATTGCCTCCGGTGTAGCCTCGGTAGCTTGCCACGATGGACGTGCCACTAAGCGATCGCACCAAGCATTTAATTTTGGATATTCACTTAAGGAAATGCCTACACTTGGCAGCACATTTACTACAGTTCCAGCCACAATTTCAGCAAGAGTGAGGTTGTGACTAGCAAAGTAAGGGCGATCGTCTAATAAATTTTCAAAAAACTTCAGCACTGTGGCAATTTTATGCAGTGCCTTCTCGATTTTTTCTGGATCTCCTCCAGGCAAGCCTAGATACTGAGGTAAAAATGTGCTGGTTGCGGGCAAAAGCTCATTCACAGTTACTAGTTGTACCATACGTGCGATCGCTAAATCCTTGGCATCTTTAGGCAACATCGCAGGTGTTGGATATCTTATCTCTAAATAGTCCAAAATTGCTAAGGATTCCACTACATTAAAGCCATCATCCACCAACACTGGAATATGATGGAAAGGGTTAATTGTCAAAAACTCCGGTTTAAACTGATCTCCATCCAGCTTTATCTCTACCAATTCAAATTCAAGTCCTTTTTCCAGTAGAGTAATCCAGACGCGACGCGAGTTGGGAGAAATGGACGCGTGATGAAGTGTCAGCACGAAAAACCTCACAGTTTTATAAGTAAGGCGGACAATGCCAATTTTACACCTTATAAGCTAAAACTGAATCTGAGTTCACCTGCAACAATAGGACTAGTACAACACGGCGTAAATAAACCACCCATTCAAAATCGATGAAACGCTTACGCTGCATTCATTTTGAATTTTGAATTCCGCCTTGCGGTACTGGTGGCCAGTGTAACCTTACTTAGTTCCCGAAAGTGATTGACAACTTTTGGTTCACCTTCTATCAAAAAAGTGCAATGATTTGTGCCAAGCAAATACTTTCTTAAAATTCCAGTGGCATACGAGTATCATGAACTAGCTGAAGACATTCTCTGATATCATCTCGGAGTTAACTTCAAAAGTTGGTCGTCCAATACAAATAATAGTTAATCGCGCGCACATTACAAACGTGCCAGAATTGGGAATGCGATTGCTATTACTATATTTAGTGTAAAGGGATAGGTAGTGCGATCGCCTCAACATAGCTTGCATATCGTTCCAGATTTATTCTCTATCTTCCACCGCACCTAATGCTTTGAGCGAGTCCTTTTCGGTTGAGGTTAAACCTGTAACACCTGTGATGTTCATATCTTCATAGGGTCTTTCAACCCTCAAAGTTTTTAGGCACTCACCTGTGTCAAAATCCCACAACTTAATTGTCTCATCTTGGCTACAACTAGCTATAGTCGTACCTAGTGGACTGATGGCGACTGACCATACTGCACCAAGATGCCCTTGTAAGGTTTTCAAACACTTACCTGTAGTGATATCCCATAACTTGATAGTTTGATCAGTACTGCAACTAAGCAGAATTGTAGCATTAGGGCTAAAAGCAATTGATTCGATAGCTCCAGTGTCTTGTGGGAAAGTTTTTATGCAATTACCTGTGCTGATATCCCATAGCTTTATTGTTCCTTCATAGCTACCACTAGCAACGATTTTCCCATTAGAGCTAAATGCAACTGAAAGTACTTCATCTGTATGACCTTGCAAAGTTTGTATACATTCAGATGTACTAACATTCCATATTCTTAATGTTGAATCATCACTACAGCTGACAAGTATTTTGCCATCAGGACTGAAGGCTAATGATTGTACTGCTTTAGTGTGCCCGTCCAGAGTTTGCAAGCAATTACCGTCAGTAACATTCGATAATTTCACTGTTTTGTTAGCACTGCCACTAGCAATGATTTTGCCATCAGGACTGAAGCAAATTGACCTAACCCGACGATTATAACTATTAACTCCTGTAAATGTTTGAAGGCATTCACCTGTGGTCACATTCCATAATTTAATACTTTCATCCTCACTATTACTAGCAAGAATATTGCCTTGAGGATTGAAACTAACTGACCATACCCTACTAGTATGACCCAGTAAAGTTTGAAGGCATTCGCCTGTAGTCACATTCCATAATCTCACAACGTTATCCTGGCTACCGCTAGCAAGAATTTTACCGCTAGGACTAAAGGCGACTGACCATACCCAATTGATACTATATCCCTGCAAAGTTTTGAGGCACTTACCATCAGTAGTATTCCATAACCTAACTGTTTGGTCATAGCCACCACTAACAAGTATCTGGTTGTCAGGACTAAAAGCAATAGATTCAATCGATTGAGAATGTCCTTGTAAAATTTTTAAGCATTGACCTGTGTGAACATACCAAAATTTTACTGTCGCATCATAACCTGCGCTGGCAAGAATTTTACCATCATGACTGAAGGTTACTGACCGTACTCCATTACTATTAGTTTGTAAAGTTCTCAGGCATTCGCCCGTATTGACAGACCATAAACGAATACTATCATCATCGCTACCACTAGCAAAAACAGCAGTATTTAAACTCCAAACAACTGACATTACCCTTTTAGTATGTCCTTGAAAAGTTCTTAAGCATTCGCCAGTTTTGACATCCCATAAACGTATTGTTTGATCATCACTGGCACTAGCAAGGATTTGTGCATTGGGATTAAAGACAACCGAAAATATCCAACTTGTGTGTCCCTCTAAGATTTTTAGACACTCACCAGTTTTGATATCCCATAACCGTATTGTTCGGTCATTACTGGCACTAGCAAGGATTTGTGCATTGGAATTAAAGACAACGGAACGAACCCAACCCGTGTGTCCCTGCAAAATTTTCAGGCATTTGCCAGTTTTGACATCCCATATACGTACTGTCCGGTCTGTGCTGCTACTAGCTACTGTTGTACCATCGGAACTAAAGACAACTGATAAGACCCGGAAAGTATGTGCCTTAAAGCTTAATATTTCTTTCCCATCTAGCACTGCCCACAAACGAATCTGTCCATTATCGTCACTAGCTGCAAAAATTTTTCCATCGGGGCTAAATGCTACTGAATGAATACTACCAAAGGTTTGAGTAAAAACACATTCAGCCAGATTTGCTTTAGGCAATTTGATCCGCCACAAAAAAGCATTACTAAAGTCAGCCCCCTTAATCACAGATCCACTAAAATCTTTTCCTTCCAATGCCCACTTATCAACTTTCACAGCCAACGTTGCCGCATTCCCGCCAACATAACCCACTTCATCCTCACTTTGACCTCGTGTCAATTCAATAACACTAATCAGAGAGCCTTTATTACTTAACATCGGCACAAGCAAATCAATTACCGCTTTCGTCAGTAATGATCGCCCAAAAGTCTGCCTCAACTTCTCAAAAGACTCACTTGTAAATGTCTTTAGTGGTGCGTTCCCCAAAGGGGTTGCCGAAGGCATCGCCTCATTACTTCCATAACGCGAAAAATAATCAGACCAAGTATAGTCAATAGGCGCTGCGCTGTTATCCAAACCTGGCTGTGCTTGGGCTAATTCAGTAAAATCGCTAGCTAATGCCCCCAACTCGGCGGCGAATTTATACGCCACAAAAAACTCTAACAGCGATCTATGCGCGGGAGTATAATCACCATCAGCATTACGGACAAGCATTGTCTGCGCCATCATGTCATAATGCCAATGATCTAAATCCTTCTCTTCTTGAACACTAGAACCAAATAAGCGGCGGATACGTTCTGGGAACAGTCGATAATTTAGACTCATTTGGTCAGTAGATAGCATTTCCCAGGAAAGTTCGCACAAGAAGTACAGTTTATCTGCCAAAGAAGTAAAAGTACGTTCTGCTTTGATATCCCGTTCCATCTTGCGCCGCACTGCATACAGATAAACCCGTGACATATCCACAGGTTTACCTGCTTCAATATCTGGCAATGCTTCTAAGATTAAATCAGTCATCACTGGACGACGGGCTAAGTCTAATAATTGCGGATTGCCGATTACTTGTTCAACTGTCGCGGCTTCAGCTTGGGATGAAAGCACCTGCCGAATTTGCTCATCGTTAAATTTCTCCAATTCCAAAACTTCAAATTGTGGTGTCTCGCCAGTTAATTTTTTAGTTGAAGCTTGCAATTCTGCATTTAGTAAAGCACGTCCTTCTTTCGCCTCTGGGAAATGCTCAGTACGACAGGTAAGGATGACTTTAGAGCCAGGAACTACCACCTTTGCCAGTTCCCAGAAGTTGTTAATCATCTGTTGACGATCAACTTTTGCTGCCATTTCGTCAAAGCCATCGAAAATTAGCAACAACTTACCCATGCGATTGAGTTGGTCAAAAACTTCGCTATTTAAGCGGATATTGTGTTGGGTAAAAAAGAAACCTGCCAAAACATTCTCCACATTTAGCGCTTTGGCAAAGTCACGCAAGGTAATTACTAAAGGAAGACGGGGACGTTCAACACCACGTTTTTGGGCATCACGGTAGCGTTGCAGTGCAGTCCAAGCATAGTGAAAGACAAACCAAGTTTTACCTGTACCAAATTCTCCCAGAATGGAAATATGCTCTTTTGCAGGGTCATCAAGCCACAAGTCAATATAGCCATCAATCCAGCCGTCTTCTTCCTCATAACGACTTACTCCAATTCGCTGCTTAGTCACCGGGTCAATTTCTTCTTTTGTACAAGCAAGCGGCACATACTTGGTATCAATTTTACGGCGTTTGATTTGGGATTCTAACCAGTCAAGATACCCATTAAAGTCTGCATCTAAGTCAATTAGTTCGTCAAAAGTGAAACAATCAAGATGACGATTTTCCTCTTTCTTAACTTCATCCCTTGCTGCGCGGGAAATGCGGCGGGTAGTTACTAACCATCCTTCATCAGTTTTTTGCGCCTCAACTGAGGAACGCAACGCCATGACATCACTCAGTCCAATTTCTCCAGCAACGCCACGTATAAGAATGCGGTCATAGCTGCGACGTACCGGAATCTGAATTATCCATTCAAAATATTCCTCTGCCCAGATTTCGTACTTTTCAAAGTCATAGCCCAAGGTTTCAAACCATCCTCGCATCTGTTGGGCAAGTGCGATCGCTCTACATTGGTTTTCAGTTAAACTTGGGGGTAGTGTGGGATAATTATCTACTGCCAACCTTGCTATTTCTGTCCGAATTCCCTCCAACGTCGGCAATCTTTCCAGTTGTTCTTGGATACTGGCAATCCTTTTATGTAGAGAACCAATTTTCTGATTCAGCAGAACATCAGCAGGTGTGCGAGTGCGTTTAGCAACTTCGATAAATACCGTCGCAAATTCAGCTACTTCTCGCCTGACATCAAGTTCCAAACCTCTGATATCATCGCCCAATGTATAGGCATCGAGAAAAGCATCAACCTCAGAAAGCAAAATTGAGGGGTTATTGTGGCCTAATGCTGTGCGAAAAGCTTGTTTAATTGCTTCTTGTCGGAATAATTCCAGCAATGGTTTTGGTTTGCCTACGCCGTATTCTACTAAGGCGTAAGCGTAAACACCACTAAAATCAGCAGGTGGATGTTCTGGATCTAGGTTAAATTGCTGGAGTAACTTAATTACAATCTCACTACGCAGAATTTTTTCTTTAATCAAAGGCTTGGCGATGCCAGTAATGGCGTTAAAGACCAGATCCAGGTTAATGAAACTCATTAGGATACTCCGAAAGCACAGAGCTATCTTGCTAACTAAGGGTTAATCACTATTAGAAATGATATACCGTCAAAAAAAGTTTTATTTTATACTTTCTCAAGCATTCTCGAAAAAATACACCTAATCACTGTAATATACTCAAGCTTTGGGATTTTTCGCAGCGATGCATTCATCAGGTAGACAATAGGTGAGGCTGGAATTGAGCAACCGAATATTAATTTGAGACTGTCTTCACCGCGATCGCCATCACAAAAATATATAATTCTTCGTTACGAAACTACCTGTAGCATCATTCAATAGCTAACAAATCCTCAACCATCGTTCAAAAACTCTGGAATTACTGCAACGTCCTCTGCAATGACGGGGTTAGCTACAGTGACTATGTAGAACAGCTTACCTATCTGCTTATTCCTGAAGATGGTTGAAGAACAAAACCAACTTCCCCCCACCTTTGGGCAAACGTTCCACCATTTGATTCGCCATCACCGCCAATGCCAGCATACCCAAAATCGTCATTAATCCCGCAGGCATAAACTTGCGTGTTTTTGCCAATCGAAATGCAAAGAAGACTACTAAAATAGCAGTAACTAATACTGCTAAAATCGAACCCCAGGTATGCCCTTGGAGTTGAAAAAAAGCGGCAATTATTAGTAATAAACCACTAATACTACCACTTAGGAGTGAAACTATACTTGTAGCCTGAATGTAGCCAATAATGCCACCAAGAATCGCTAAAATGCCGTAGGCAAAAGCAGCAACTATACCTAAATTCATTGTTAAAACATCTATAGACTTTGACTTTACTACCAGCGTCAGCAGACAATTTACCATAGCTATTTAGCTATACCACACAATTGATTGATAGATAATCAAGCGATGCCAATGGCAAGTACTTCCTCATATACAAAGGTTCAACATCTCCAGCGCCAAGCAGCCTCACTTTTACTGTACCAGTCTGTTCTCCAAAGCGAAGTGGGGATGGCATTTCTGGAACTGTTGCAAGCTATACGTTACACTGAAGCCGATGCAAGGGGTTGTCTCCAAGCCTACGGCAGTTACTTCCACGCTTTGGCTGCTAGAAATCAAAACTGGGAAGATTATTTAATTACTCAACTTCTCTTCTCTGAGAATCCTTTTACAAGGTTGGCCCAACAGCGAGGATTTGAAGATTTGCCCCCAGCAATAGTTGCAGCAGTTCACCATGATTTACAAGTATTGCAAAGTCTCTATGAATGTAGCAGCGCTTCTTTAAGCGAGTGGGTACAAGGCGTTGCTCACATGCCGATTTCACCAGTAGTGTGGTATAAAGAGCAAGAATTGGTAGGAGTAGAGACAAAGTTCGCTACATATCTACAAGAGTTAGATAATTGGGGTGATGCTGTAGAAGAGTTAGCAGCTTATTATCGGCAATGTGGCTCTGGTTTATTTGCAGAATATCGCGCTTTACGCTGGCAAGCTGGTCAGTTTATCGGTATTCGGTATTCTGACCCAATTAAGCTGAGTGCCCTTGTCGGTTACGAGTCTCAAAGAGATGCTTTGCTCAAAAATACAGAGTTTTTATTATCAGGAGAGATGGCACTCCACGTATTACTTTACGGTAGTCGGGGTTCTGGCAAATCTTCTTTGGTGAAATCTTTGTTGAATGAATATAGCAATCGCAGCCTCCGCTTGTTGGAAGTGGCAAAATCTGATTTAAAAGACCTACCAAAAATCGTGGAACATTTACGAGATGTGTCACAAAAATTTATTATTTTTGTCGATGACCTTTCCTTTGAAGAAGATGATGATGCTTTTAAAGCTCTCAAGGTAGTTTTAGAAGGTAATTTAACCGCACGGCCTAAAAATGTAGTGGTATACGCTACTTCCAATCGCCGCCACCTGATTCGCGAGTTTTTTGTGGATAGACCTGCACCTAAGGATAACGAAGAAATCCATGCTTGGGATACGATGCAGGAGAAGCTTTCGTTTAGCGATCGCTTTGGTTTAACCTTGACCTTTGAACCAGCCAATCAAAAAACTTATTTGAAAATTGTACAACATCTAGCCGCCCAAGCTGAAATTAACATTACCCAAGAAGATTTGGAATTTCAAGCATTACAATGGGCAACTCGCCATAATGGTCGTTCTGGACGTACAGCACGGCAGTTTATTGATTTTCTCAAAGCAGATTTAACACTTTTTCATGCAAATAAAAATACACCCAACATCTAACATTAAAATTAACTCATTGATCGTTGCACTTCTTGGTTATTTACAGAACAATGTTATGGTTATGTACCAGTAACTCAAACGAGATATTTAAGAATGACTATGAGAGGGGTAATGACCTTAAGAACTACTTATTCTGATAATTTCACTACGCTAAAAACCAGCAATATGCAATCAGTAATGATCAGCAATCGATTTATACTAGTGATAGTTGCCTTTAGTGTGAGTTTTGGACTTAGCCTTGTCCCAAGCTGGGATTTTAATAAAGCCTTTCTCACCAGTGTAATTACTGCCGCAACTATCTATGCAGCAGCAGTCTTCGTAGATAAGCGACGCAGAAATTATGAAATGTTTGTTTTAGGTTCTCTCCGCAAGCGAATTAAAGATATGGAGGGATTAAAAGCTCGTGTAGTCAGAGAAATAAATCAAATCGAAGAACATCATAATTTATTATATGCCGAATCACAACATCTGCAAAATCAAGTTACAGAAAGCCGTAATCAAAGAGATAGTCTACATCGAGAGTTAAGAACATTTGCCGGACAAAAAAAGCAGCTAGAAAATGAAATCAATAGTCTGCAAACTGAAATTGATAACTTGCAGGAAAATCAAACCGAATTGAACAATGCTTTTTCTATCCTCACAGCAGAGAAGCGTCGTCTAGAATCTAATTGTAATGTGTCTCGTGCTGAAATCACTCAGTTGCAAAGTCAAATTTCTGAACTCCAGCAGCAGAAACAAGAAGTTGAAAGTAATTTAACTCTTTTAGGCAGACTCAAACCCCAATTAGAAGAAAAACTATACGAATTGCGAATTGCAATTCAAGAGCTAGAAGTTGAGACAACCCAAAAAAATCAATTGCTTGTAGCAACGAAAACTGAAAGAGAAAATATCCAAGCTATCCTGAATTCTTCACAAACCCAAATAGCAGAACAAAAAGCCGAATTACAGCAGTTGCAAGGGCAAGTTTCGTTATTGCAAGAAGAACGAGACTCATTGCAAAATCAAGTATGGGAATTACTACAACAAGTAGAAACATTTAATTCAGAGCCTTTTACTGAAAATTCCCCAGAAGATGATATTGAATTGTTTCCTTTTTCTGAAATAATTGAAACTTCAGCCGTCATTAAAACTTCGGATGCTGAGACATCGGAGAATATACCCGAAGAATGGGCTGATTTTCTAGAAAATATCCCAGGACATGAGTTACAAGTCTTAAAAGCTATAGTTGAACAAGATAATCCCAATGGTGATATTAAAAAAATTGCCGAAGCAAACATCACTATGCCGAATCTATTAATCGATTCTATAAATGAACGAGCAAATGATACTATTGGTGAATTAATAATTAATACAGATTCGGAAAATCCAAAAGTTTATCAGGAGCATATAACCCATATCAGGAAAATGATTGCAACGTATGAAGACCTTATGGCTAGACATGCTTCGTCAAATTAAATTATTATTGCCATCGTCAGATTTAGTAGTAATGTGAATATGTACCTTAACCTACGCGAATATATCACCTTTGTAAATATACCTGGCAATTAGAAATCGCGGCTGCGCGGACTCTTGGAAATTTGAAACCCACAAAAGTGGGTTTTGTTTGTATAGCCGCAAATTCTATTCGCCACGTATAGGGACATTTTTACTGTGTGCTTCTGTGTTTAGAATAAAGTGAAGTGTAATACATGGCAAAGCTCAAAATCTCGAAAAAAATCTCCACTGCTTTAATCAATTCCCTTGGTGCGGGGGTAGTACCAAGAGTAGGAGTTGAATATATCGCAGTAGGTCGAGACAAAGAACTAAAAAGCCTATTACAAAATCTCGATGATATTGCAGAAGGTGTAGCAGCATTTCGCTTTATAATTGGTAATTACGGTTCTGGGAAAAGTTTTATACTGCAACTAATTCGCAACCGCGCTATGGAACAAGGTTTTGTAGTAGCTGATGCTGATTTATCCCCGGAACGCCGATTAGCTGGAAGTAACAATGAAGGTGTAGCGACTTATCGAGAATTAATGAGCCACCTAGCTACAAAAACTCGTCCTGATGGTGGTGCTTTAGTCTCGATTTTAGAAGGATGGATTAATAAAATTCAACAAGATGTGGTTAAAGAAACTGAAATGCGTCCCAATGACGATGGTTTTGATGACCAAGTTGAATCGAAAATAAGGGAAGTAGTTCAGTATATTGAAGATTTAGTTCACGGTTTTGATTTTGGTAGCGTGATTATCGCTTATTGGCGTGGCTACCGAATGGATGATGATAATTTAAAAAATGCAGCAATGCGCTGGCTGCGGGGAGAATTTACTACTAAAGTTGAGGCGAAAGCAGCTTTAGGAGTGCGCGTTATTATTGATGATGATAGTTGGTATGACTATATAAAACTGTTTGCGAAATTTGTAGCTGAAATTGGTTATAAAGGACTGTTAATTTTAGTTGATGAAGCCGTACATTTATATCAAATATCTACTACAGTCACGCGGGAAAAGAATTATAATCGACTCCTGGCAATGTTTAACGATACTATGCAGTGTAAAGCAGAACATCTTGGCATTGTTGTTGGTGGAACAACTAAATTTTTAGAAGACCCCAAACGCGGACTTTTTGCAGACCAAGCTTGGCAAAGACGCACAAAAGAAAGTCGTTTTGTTGCCCAAGCTAATGTTCAGGAACATTTAGGGCCAGTTATTCGGTTGAACCCGTTAAGTGAAGCAGAAATATTAACGCTTCTGCAACGTTTAGCTGAGATTCATGCACTCAATTTTGGGTATGAACAGACTTTGACAAATCGTGAATTGAAAGAGTTTGTGCAAGAAATTATTAATCGTTTGGGTGCAGAAGCATTACTGACACCAGGGGAAATTGTGCGAGATTTTATGAGTGTGCTGAATATTCTTCACCAAAATCCGGGAATTGCGTTTGGTGAATTAATTCATGGTTCTAAATTTAAACCTACTGCTATGGGTAAGGATGCAGATGTCGATGAGGATGGCGCAGCAGAATTTAGTTTGTGATTAATGTTAAAACGGTACGTCAATAAAGTGCAATGCACCTGACGAAATTTACTCTTTAGTAATTGCTAAGTCAAGCCAATCACTAAGTTCATAAGCTAGCCAGTCAAGTTCTGGAGGAGTGAGAGTAAAAAATTCTCCCTCATATAAAAACCTATACTTTCGTAGTCCTGCCCAGATTATCAAGCCAGCAGAATTGTAACTTTCTCTCATCCGTTCTAAACGAATAATATATTCTCTTGGACTTGGAGGTAGATTATGAAGCTCAATTCCAAACAGATGAGAAGCCAAGGAAATCTGATGCTGATTGATAAGAAGTCGCAATTTACCTGATGACAACAGTAAAACAACCCATACCCATTTTGCAACAAGTATAATTGTAGATAATATAAGTACAACTGCGAAAAAGCATAGCATATAATAATTAGATGAATAAGAGGTGTCAATCGCAGTAATTATAAAAGTAATAATAGCAGGCATAGATAAAATAGGAAGACAAATTATAAAAAGTAATAATACGTACACTTTTTTGGTAAAAAATCCGCTCCCTGGAACAATAACTTCTATAAAATCAGCACTTTTATTTAAAACAACTTTACAACCAGGAGGTTTTATTGGGTTTGAATTAATAGTTCTTCTCTGAGTCTGGGTTGCATTTCCAGGTTGATCTAAAGCTTGCAAAGCGCTTTCAACAGAGGCGAAACGTTGACTCGCAATAGGTTCTGTCATCTGGCTTAACCAATTCTTGAAGCTAAAGCTAATATTAGCAGCCTGTTCAAATTCAATTCGTAGGTCTGTTTGCGGTAAATCGCCTGGATGTTGACCTGTAACTAAATAAATTAAAGTTGCTCCCAAGCTGTAAAGGTCAGAAGCACGAGTAGCTCTACCATTAAATTGTTCTGGTGGCATATAGCCGTAACTTCCCACAACTGTCATAGTGCTACTTCTTCTGGCGATGGTTTGCACTGAACCAAAATCTACCAAGTACACTTCACCCACACTATTGCCAGAGCGATTTGTTAATAGAATATTGCTTGGCTTGATGTCACGATGAATCACGGGCGGTTGACGGCCATGCAGATATTTGAGAATTTCTAGAATCGCTTTTGCTAGTTCTTTGACTTCTTCTTCACTGAAACTACGCCCAGCTTTAAGTTGTGCTTCTAGAGATTGGGCTGGGATATAACTTTGTACGAGTGCAAATCCTCTGCTGTTGGGTGAATCTAGCTCAAAGTAGTTAAGGTAGCGGGGAATGGCTGGGTGGGAAAGTGCTTTGAGAGTTTCAGCTTCCCGTTCAAACAATTTGAGATCGTTCCATTCAAATTCATTACCAAAGGACAGTATTTTGACTACTACTAATTCTAGAGTTTGTAAGTCACGAGTTAGCAGCGATCGCCGTCCGGCTTTTTTGCCTAGTTCCTGTTGCACTTGATACCTTTCCAACAGGATTTCTTGGTGAAAATCTGGCGATTCTTGACTTGTCATTTGCTCGTGATCCCAAAGCTTTGTTGCTTTTATAGCTTTCATGCTTGTTACTGCCCCACTGTAAGATTACTTAAGTTAGCAATAAGCAATTAGGGAAAGTATTCACTCATCAAATTTATCTGTTTTCGGGATTGGTTAAAATAGCTTTTGGTTGATTAGCATTAAATAGAGAAGCAGACAACAGAATAATCGGTTTGTTTGTTTGGTTTTTTCCATAATGAACCATTCCCGCAGATTCAACTAAAGAATCTCCAATTGTAAGCTGTATAGTTTTCCCTTTTTGAAGAATCAATTCTGTGCCGTTAGCTTTCGTTACTTTAGCTTCCCCTTCCACAACAGTATAAGTTAAAGTTCCCGCCTCTACTCGTTCAATCTGCATTCCCGGATGAGTATGAGTAGGGAGTTTTGTTCTTGGTGCGATGGTATAGCGTACAAGCTCAAGAATCTGCTTTTTATCTTGAGTAGGATAACCACTCGCTAAAACTTCACGGGTAACAGATTGAGTGTATGTATTGGGTGAGGAGATTTCTTGGCTCTTAACAACTACACTACCAAAAGCTAGGATAGCTAAGGGGAGAATCAGAGACAGTTTCCTCATATTAAAAACTTTTTGTTGGGGCAATACCTTTAATTAAATCATTTCGTGTTTAGTTTGTCTAATTACTTAACTTGCCGTCTGTGAAAATGTTGGGTTGAGGAACGAAACCCGACCTACATTGGAGTTATTTTTTAAGCTTAACCGAACAGTATAGGGGCGGAATCAAGTTCAATCGTATCCAACCACGGGGACGGTGCCTGCTGTGAGCTACACTAACGCACTCTCTGGAAACAACCGACTCAAGTCCAATAATGCATCTTCAAATCCAGGAATTGCCACTGACTGGTTAGATAAATAAATCTGCTTGCTGAGATAGCTAAACTTGCTTTGAGCATTTTGATATGGCTGGCTATGATGCTCAAGTTCACGAGTCGGCAAATTCACAATCCAGTAATGAGAAATTCCGGCTTCTGCATACAATGACAACTTGGTTGTTTGGTCGTAATCTATTGTTTTATCCGAAATTTCAATTACTAACAAAATATCTTCGGGATAGGGATGATGAGCAAGATAATCTTCATCTCTTCCTCTTGCAATGACAACATCCAGTTCAGGCTCACTTTGATTAGGAAGGGCGATCGCATCTTGTCCCCGAATGACTGCTCTATCGCCTAAAAGCCGAGCCAATTGACGGCAAAGGATAGAACTACAAACTGTATGAGGCGTTCCCTTTGCTGTCATTTGAATCAGTTCTCCTCGAATCAATTCAATACGATCGCCCTCTGTGAGAAATCCGAGTTCAATCAATCGATGGTATTCTGCGATCGCAAATCGTTTCGGTGTCACAGCATTCATGAGACATCTTTCCAATACTATTTGTACACTAGCAGAGATTAAACTGACTGCGTTGTTTACTGCCCCAGGCGTTGCAATGACTCAAATTGCTGCCAACAAAGGTACAATGCACGCGGTACGTGAAAACATCCTTTCCATTTGCCGCCTTTGAGGTTCAATAATACTTCTCCACGCCGATTCAGATAGCCGAACCACTCACCGTACTCGGAATCAGCAAAGTGTGACCAGGCGTAATCGTGCATCTTTTGATACCATTCCCAACACACCTCGCGCCCGGTCAGGCGATAGCCCATCGCTAATGCAACCAAAGATTCTAGGTGAACCCACCACAGCTTTTGATCCCATTCCAATTGTTGTGGGGGATGACCGGCTGCATCCATAAAGTAATACAATCCGCCGTACTCGTTATCCCAAGCAAAATTCAGGATGTTTAGCACCACATCAACGGCTTGGTTAATAGTTTTGGTATCGTTTTGGCGACGCGCGATGTCCATGATAAACCACATCGCTTCGATACCGTGACCTGGATTAATCAGCCGTCCCTCAAAACAATCGATGTGGGAACCGTCAGGGGCAACGTTTTCGTACATTAGCCCCCGTTCTGGGTCGAGAAAATCGGTCATCACTTCGCGGACGGTTTCAGCTAGGACATTCTCTAAGGTTTCCTTTGGCAGCAACCATTCCATTTCTAGAGTCAGGTTGGCTAAAATCATCGGTACAGCCAATGATTTCATCGGACGTGTGCCGGGATAGGTTTTATTATATTTGCCCTTGGGGTTGTCTTTGCGGCGTAATACGTTGTTATAAGCCTGCATTGCCACATCCTTTGCCCATTCTTCGCCGCCAGCGAGTGCATATTGACTAAATGCCATCGCCGCAAAGCAATCAGAAAAGATATTGTAAGGCTGAACCAGTGGTTTCCCTTCACGGGTGAGGGCAAAGTACCAGTTACCATCGCTATCTCTGCCATGTTGGGCGAGAAAATTGGCGCCATTACTGGCAATTTTTAGCCAATTTTCGCGCTTTTCTAGCTGGTTGTAAAGTATCGAAAAAGTCCACACCTGGCGGTTTTGCAGCCAGATGAATTTGTCTGTATCATAAATTTTGCCTTCGCGATCGAGGCAGGTAAAATAACCGCCTTGCTGCCAATCGAGAGAATATTTTTCCCAAAAGGGGAGTACGTCGTTGAGGAGGGCGTTTTTGTAAAGTTCAGCGTAGGCGTAGCCTGCTGGAGGCATCGCTTGAAAGTCCTTCTCCATAAATTTGCTCCCCTTTTATACCAAAACCAACAGCTTAACAGTTATCATATTTTGGCTCGAACATGGAGCGTTCGCGTCAGTTTTTTACAAGATTTAGTTAGCAGCAGTTATACTTCTATCTTGGATCTTGCACCATTTTCAATAACCGTAGGGTAGTTTTTAGACAGAGGTGGTTATGAGTCAGATTGAACGAGTTGCGATCGTTGGAGGAAACCACGGTAATGAGTTAACAGGAGTACATTTAGTCAAAAAGTTTCAGCAGTATCCTAATTTAATCAATAGAGCAAGTTTTGAAACTCTGGCATTACTTGGCAATCTTAAAGCTATTGAAGAAGGCAAACGATACATTGAAAAAGATTTAAATCGTTGCTTCACTAATCAAGGCTTGCAAAATCCCCAACTCTCAAGTTATGAAGATACGCGGGCAAAAGTAATTCAACAGATATTGCAACCGCAAAATCAGCCTTTTGTAGATGTAATTATTGATTTGCACAGCACAACTGCCAACATGGGGTTAAGTCTGATTTTTTGCGATATGCATCCTTTATTGCTTCGTTTAGGTGCTTATTTAAGTTCTATCAATCCTTTAGTGAAAGTCTATATTAATCAGGAATCCAAAGAAAATGGTTTTCTCCGTTCTTTGTGTGAATTGGGTTTTGTTATAGAAGTTGGGGCTGTGGCTCAGAATATATTAAACGCCGAATTATTTCAGAAAACAGAACAGCTTATTTATGCGGTTTTAGACTATTTTGAAAGGTGCAACCAGGGGAATATTCCGCAGACAAGCAACCAGCTTACACTTTATAAATATATTAGAACTGTAGATTATCCGAGAAGCGATGCCTACGGCGGGTTGCACCTACGAGGGGAGATTCAAGCGATGATTCACCCCCAGCTTCAATTTAGGGATTATGAACCTTTGAATCCAGGCGATCCAATGTTTCTGACTTTTGAAGGCAAAGATATTTTCTATGAGGGAACGTCTACTGTTTATCCTATTTTTATTAATGAAGCAGCTTATTACGAGAAAGGAATTGCGATGCATCTAACTCAAAAGCAGCAAAAGGTCGTTTAATTTATTCGCCCTTCTCGCCAAGATTGCAAATCAGCCTCATAATTGTCTGGATCTTCTCATATAGGTAGTCTTGATAAACCAGCTTTACTACCAACGCTTTCCTCATCTTATGCACATTTGGGCTTTGAACGATCAATTCTTGCAGCTGTTATTACTGAATTATATGCAGGAACTCACTAAATTTTCTTTTTTAAGCTGTTCTTTCGCTAAAGCCAATGCTTGATGAGCATTTTTAAACTTAGTTGCATCTGTAAAATTATGACCAAAACGCTGTAAGTAAGCTTCCAGATACCGAATACGTAAGCGTGGATCGGCTGGACTCACAAGAAAAGGGAGGTCAGCTTCAACCATAAACCGGATAGCTAATAAAGGTATAGGGCTACGAAGTGGACGAAAATTTGGATTGTGCAGACCAGGACTTTCATTACGTTTATGAAATTCCCCTATCATCAGTCCTGACTCAACAAATAAAGGTTTGAGTTTTTGTTGGATACGATCTACTACTTTAGAAGCATCATCTATATGGATGTCAGGCAAGATCAGTAAAAAAGCTTTATTAATTGCTAATTCCTGCTCATTATTATCTATTTCTAGAAATATATCTCGGTAGCGTCCAACAACCTCTTCTAATTGTTCTGGATACAAATTTTCTGTGTGAATAACTGCTAAACGAATACTATTTGACTTGAGAGAGTAAGGAACAAAAGGGCAAACTGCGCCGGGTCTGCCTAAGTTAGGATGAGGTTTTCCTAAAAAATTTTTCACCCACTCCATAATTTCAATTAAGGGAGAAAGGTCTTCGTGCTGTTGAAGCTGTTCGATTTCACGAGTTGTATAGAGTTGCATAGGCTTGACTGAAATTGAGTAATTGTTTAATTTTGAATCCGAAATTAGTTTTGCTATATCATGTGCCTAAAATTCTTTGTTGCCTGAGTAAATGAAAACAAGAATTGAGGTTTTTCTGTTGTGTTCATCTGTAGTTTTTCGTGGATAAATTTGAATAGTTTTGTACTACAAAAGGCATGAACATATTTGGCACTAAGCAACTTGTGTTCATTGATTTTTGGCATTTTAGCTGGAATACAAATGTATTATCCAGCAGATGCTCCTCATTTTTACACTCTCAAGCTTCTATTATTTTTAACGAAAATATTATGAAGTTTATATCTAAATAGTTATTTTTACTGTGAAAATTTAGTATTGCTTTAATAGCAACTATAAGTTTATTAGCAGGTTGGTATACTTTTATCTAAGTAAAATCATCAAAATTCAGCCCAATTTTATTGTGCAAACTGATTTACAACAGTTTGCACGTAAGTGAGATAGAAAATGTAAGACTCACGCATCAGATATAAAGAGTTTCTACCTCCTGCCTCCTGCCTCAAAATCTGTAACTTTATACTTCATGTAAGAGAAAACTGCTATATCTATTAATCTTAGGGAAGGCAGGATGAGAGGCAAGACTTTTCGGTTAAGACAAGAGACGCGATGAATCGCCGTCTTTAGAATAATCAGTCTTTCGTCTTGAGGGTGATTTATCGCGTCTTTGTATTGGATATTGTTTATTTGGAAGTCCTTTAAAGCTTATTTGTCAACAAATTCTTTTACTATTGCCATAGCATTAGGAGGAATCTCCGTAATGAGACGAAATGGAAATGCAGCAGTTGAAGCAAACTGAGCATAATCTGATGTCAAAAAGACAGCGTAGTTTTTAGCTTCTGGAGTCATCTGTGCAGCAAAGGCTAAAGCTATAGCTTTAACGTACTTACGAACATCTGCTGCTTGTTCACCCACAACTTCACCGCCACTAATCGGTGTATTGGGTTGTCCTATCTGATCCAAAGTGGTGCTGGGGTCTTTGACGCTCAAATGAGTGCCTCCAACTATACCAACTAGCCATTTTGGGGATGGGATTTTGTTAAATCCTACAATCTGTTCAGTTAAAGCTGGGGTGGTTTTATCGGCGGAGCCTGCTAACACTAGGGTAGGAACTTGTATCTTAGTTAACCCAGTTTCACCAAAAATCAGAGAAGTTGTCGGATCGAAAGCGATCGCCTGTTTTATTCTGGCATCTCGTAGCTGATAACTATTTTCTGGCAATTCTTGAGCGATGCACTGCATATCTTCTCCCAGACTCAAGACAGCCAAGTTCTTTTGACAGCGTTGTTTGAGATGTTCTAGTTGTAACTCGGCTCCAGCAAGTGCTAAAGCTGTACCACCGCCAAAAGAATAGCCAATAATCATCGCTTTATTGGTTGCAAGTTTCCCTTGCAGCGGATGATTAGCCGTTTGGTTGAGCTTTTCTAATTCGTCGAGAACAAAACTAATATCTTGAGGGCGATCCAAAAACTCCTGAGGCTTCATAACTCTGGTTTTGCCTTGGAATGCTAAGTCAGTATTTGCCTGATTACTACCGGGATGTTCTAAAGCTGCGACTACATAACCGTGGGATGCTAAATGTTCTGCTAGATAACGCAAGTCTGTGCGGACTGACGCGAAGCCATGAGAAAGGACAATTACGGGTTTGTCGGGAGTTGCAGCAGTTGACCAATAAATATCAACTGGAATTTGGCGATCGCGCTTTTGGTCATTCAGGCTGAAGTTGAGTATTTTTACTTGAGCGCTTCCTGGTTGGCTGGGATCAAAAGGGAAAGCAATCTGTGGTGTTTTAGAGTCAAGTTGCAAAGCGATGTCTGACGACAAGCCGCTACGCGTCAACGCTAGCATAAATTGTTGAGTACGCCAAAAAGCTGTATTCAAACTCCCTGCAACTAAAAAAGCCTGTGGCAAATCAATTTCTAGGCGTTTACTGGGATAAGCGGCGATAAAACTTAATATAGAAAGACCCTGCGGTGCAGCAGAGCCTAATACCAATCCGGCTCTCAGTGCTTGTACCCCAGCTTTATCCTTTCTAGCTAAGGCCGTAGCGAAATCATTGAGAATAGTTGTACCAATTCGACTATTAACTAACTTATCAACGGTGACAATATTCATCGGTATATTCATACCCAACGCCCCCAGGAAGAAGCGGCGTTGTTGTTCAGATAATTCTTTAGTGTAAGGCTGCAAACTCTCAGGCAATTCCCCAGTTTTTGCAGCCTTTTGCAACTCAGTAAGAGAAATGGACTCTGTAAATAAGCCCAAACGCACGATCACTGTGTCAGCCGCAATGGCCGAAGCATTTCCCCCGAACTGTGTAAGTACAATCGCACCTAAGAAACCCGCAACTGTCTTAAGACTTTCCCAATTTCTTCCCATAAATATTTATACCAAGTGTTACTTACGGGAATATAACGGATATTTGTGTATTTGACTACCCTATTAATGGCTGAGAAATAAAAGTAAATTTTTTTCTGAAGTTGATGGCGATGTCTACGATGGGCTACGCCTACGCCCAGATATCCTCAAAGTATCTGCTGATGCCAACAAAGCCGATAAAAAGCAACAAATTGTAGAATTCATCACAGCTAAAAAAATGAGCATAAATCAGTGTTAATAGCCACAAAAGCCTAATTGTTTCTCCGCTAGGTTTAATACTGTAACAGCGACAATTAAAAATTATTTATCCAGAGCAATTTATGTATGGGATTAATCCAAAATCCAAAACTGAGTATAAGTTTTGATAACACGAAAATTTAAAGACAACTTAATGTTTTGTTTTTGACCTTTAGAGCGTGTTGCAGAGGTGTTGCAGGTAGATAGTCTTATTGCTGTAGCTGCATTATCATTACTCATCAAATTCTACCAGCCGCATCAACAATTTCTCTTAGTTTTATGCGTCGCAGACTCCGCTATCTTTTACTTTTGCTGCTCTCTCTGAGTATTATTACATTGTGGTGGACTGTGAATGATTCTGATTGCAATTTCGAGCCTTTTCTAGCATCAAAAACTACAAAATTCCAAGTACATGCTACTAAAGTTATTATTCAGCCGTGGCGTGGTCGTCACCATGTATATGGAATATTTATGATTCCTGATGAATACAAACAAGCTCCATTTTTTGTGGTGACAGTTCAAGGTGCTGGTAGTTATTGTTCCAAACAATCTGGTTATCAAAAAAACTTTGATGATATCTTTGCTGAACCAGGAACTTATCTAGTCAGAAAGTTTATTAGAACTCGAATAGCTCTGCGGCTAATTCTCCAAGGTTTGTACTTTCAACTCAATGATAAACAGAACTGGACATTGACTTTCCCTGAAGCAAAGACTATTCAGTAGTGCTGAGTAATGAGTAATGAGTAATGGTAATGAGTGGGGAATTTCGCTTCTTTATTCAGGACTGGGAACTAGCTCAACGCCCCGTTACCGCTAACGGAACTGTTTTGCCCCCTGCCTCCCAATACTTTTCGGGTTTTGGGAGAAAGGGGAAGGGGTAAAGGTAAATTCAAACCCTTACCCCTTCCCCTTTAACCTTTCCCCAGATCAAAATAGAGATTGTTGGGTTTATCCGAAAAGTATTGCCCTGCGTCCTTCAAAAGTTGGTCTTTTCTAACAAGGTAGTCGTAGCATTGACTACAATCTGTGCTGCTCCTGTGAAGAACGATCGCTCGATAGTCGCTGGAACATCGCTAGGTTTATGATAGTGCGGAGTACGTAAATTTGCGGTATCTGTCACTAGCACAGCACCCACGCCCTGATACCAAAATGGTGCATGGTCGCTGCGTAGGGTATCGGGTGTCAGTAGACCTTTAAAAGGAATCGGCAATGTTAGCACTGCTGGCAGATTTAATTCCTGTTTATTCAGGGCAGTTAATGGGATATTCTGTGAGTTTTGAAAGGCACTCAGTAAAGATAAATGTTCTGTATCACCGATTACTGCTAAAAAGTCGCCTTTGTCGCTAGGTGGCTTAACAGGCAATCCAGTAGGGTATTTCTGACATCCAGCAGTGTAACAAGCATAACCTACCATATCCATAACGATCGCTCCGCCTAAGTTTTGTAAGCGTGCTTTCTTGCTAACGAAAGCCTGACTACCTAAAAGTCCTGCTTCTTCTTGGTCAAAAAAAGCTAGCTGTAATGTTCGTGGAGTGGGATGGGAACCTAACAACCGGGAGACTTCCAGCACTACAGCTACACCACTGGCGTTATCATCAGCACCAGGGGATGAGGCAACAGTGTCGTAATGCGCTGCTACCAGAATTGCTTTTGCAGCTTTGTTAGTTCCTGGACGTTCGGCAAAAATATTCACACCATCGGAGAACTTTTCTAATTTAGGCTTCCAACCTAATTTTTTTAGTTCAGTTGTGATATAAGTGCGAGTAAGCGATCGCTCTGTTGTTGTGTAGCGCTGAAAATTTAACTTTTGGATATGGCTTAACAGCTTGTCAGTAGATACTTGTAAAATATTGTCAACTTCTTGCGACTCTGGCTGTAGTTGGGGTGTTTCTACTGGAATGCGCTCAACAATCGTCGGTGAGGGAGGCTGTTCAAAAAACGTGCTACCTCTGCTACCCACCACCACAACTGCCATCAGCGCTAACAGTATCAGCCAAATCCATTTTTTCATTATGATTGATCCTTGGCTTCCTGACTTAGGGTAGCGCAAATCCCCAGAGAGTTACTCGCCGCGCAAGCGAAGTTCAGCTTGCCAGCTTTCAAAATTCCGCTGAAACTCCTCCACATCTTTGAGTCTTGCATCAAGGTCACGATTCATAGGCTCTTGAGGCAGGGGAAGCAGGGGAGGCAAAACTCAACGCCAGCCTCCATTTCTCTCAACCAAGAAATTCCTTAACCGAGCAGTATTGAGTTCACTCTTACTACTCAAATGCTACTCAAGACGGTAGCCTTAAAGAGGTGATTTGTCTTATTTTGCTGTAACCTTATGTTGCCAAAACCCAAGAAATATTGGACACCCCAGCACTGGGCAAGTTGGAAGCCTTTTGGCATTGGCGAACAGTATCCCAATAACTACTGGGAGGTATTTCGGGCAATTTGGCTGTCTCGTGACAAACTACCTTATGCGTGGAATATTCTCGATAAAGGTGTCTGCGATGGTTGCGCTCTTGGAACAACCGGGATGAAAGATTGGACTTTAGATGGTATCCATCTCTGCAATGTTCGGTTACGGCTGTTGCGGATGAATACGATGCCAGCTTTTGACCCTGTGCTACTAGAGGATATTTCACAGTTACAAAAGCAAAAAAGTGCCCAATTACGCGATTTAGGACGGCTTCCTTACCCGATGATTCGTCAACGAGGAGAAAAAGGGTTTCGCCGTGTTAGCTGGGATGAAGCTTTAGAGGTAATTAGCGATCGCATCCGCTCTACTACACCAGACCGTCTGAGTTTTTATGTTACCAGTCGCGGTACTGTCAACGAAACTTATTACGCCACCCAAAAAGCTGTACGGGCAATGGGAAGCAATAATATTGATAACGCTGCCCGCATTTGCCATTCTCCCAGTACAGCAGGGTTGAAAGCGGCTCTTGGTGCTGCGGCTACAACTTGTTCTTATAAAGACTGGATTGGTACTGATTTATTAGTCTTTATTGGCTCGAATGTTGCTAATAATCAGCCTGTCACCGTTAAGTATCTCCATTACGCTAAGAAAGCTGGCACTAAAATTGTAGTTATTAACACTTACCGTGAGCCGGGGATGGAGCGCTACTGGGTTCCCTCAATTGTCGAAAGTGCCGTTTTCGGTACAAAGTTTGCCGAAGACTTCTTCTTAATCAACATGGGCGGGGATATAGCATTTTTAAATGGTACGATTAAACATATTATTGCTAACAACTGGGTAGACCAGTCATTTATAGATCTACACACAGTTGGCTTTGCCGAACTCCAAACATCTTTAGAAAGCCAATCTTGGGAAGAATTAGAGCGGCTTTCTGGTACATCCCGCGAGTCAATGTACGCCTTTGCCAAAATGGTCAAAGAAGCAAATAAAGCTGTATTTGTTTGGAGTATGGGCATTACTCAGCATGAGTGTGGTGAAGATAATGTGCGAAGTATCATTAACTTAGCTCTCACCAAAGGTTTTGTCGGTCGGGAAGGCTGCGGTTTAATGCCAATTCGCGGTCACTCTGGGGTACAGGGTGGTGCAGAGATGGGATGTTACGCGACAGTATTTCCTGGTGGTAAATCTATCACTCCAGAAAATGCTGCCCAATTGAGTCAACATTGGGGCTTTGAAGTGCCAGCAAGTAAAGGTTTAATTGCCCCAGAAATGATTAGCGCCGCGCATCAGGGAGATTTGGATGTGTTGGTTTCTGTGGGCGGGAATTTTTTAGAAGTGCTGCCAGAACCAGATTATGTGGAAGCAGCACTGAAGCAAATACCGTTGCGGGTACATATCGATATTGTTCTCTCCAGCCAAATGTTGGTCGAACCTGCTGATACTGTGGTGCTTTTACCTGCGACGACTCGCTACGAAATACCAGGAGGAGTTACAGAAACTAACACCGAACGTCGGGTAATTTTCAGTCCAGAAATTCCGGGGCCGCGGATTGGGGAAGCGCGTCCTGAGTGGGAAGTGTTTTTAGAATTGGCAAGGCGGGTAAAACCAGATTTGGCAGATAAGTTGGCTTTTACTGATACAGCTGCTATTCGTCAAGAAATTGCTCAAGTTGTCCCCCAATATGCGGGTATTCAACATTTACAGCAAGCTGGCGATCAGTTTCAATATGGTGGCTCACATTTATGCTTTGGCTGGAATTTTCCCACAGCAGATGGAAAGGCACATTTTGGCGTATTATTGCCATGCCAGAGAGAATTACCAGAAGGTTATTTTTTATTAGCAACGCGCCGAGGTAAACAATTTAATAGTATGGTGCAGGAACGCAAGGATGCCATTACTGGGGCGATGCGAGAGGCGGTGCTAATGAATGCTGATGATGCAGCAAAGTTGGGTTTAAAAAATCGCGATCGCGTCATTCTTAAGAATGATTTAGGCGAGTTGTTCTGTCAAGTCTACATTGCGCCAATTCAGTCAGGAAACTTGCAAGTACATTGGCCAGAAGGGAATGTGCTATTAGATAAAAGTAAGCGATCGCTCGAAGGTGTACCTGATTATAATGCAGTAGTACGCTTAGAAAAGCAAACCTAATATTAACGCTTTCCAACTGCTACGCTCAACTTAACATCACTCCAAAACTTGCAGCCATGTCTGTCGCCAAAGATTTTGAAACCCCAGAAGATGTTATATTTCCACCAGGGGATTTAGAAAGTAACGAACCACCATTGGAAACATACCTACATTTGCTTTCTTAGGATTGAAGTAATCACTGGGAAAAAGAAATCTCACGGTATTTGGATTGAATGAATATATAGGTAATTACTGATTATAGTAGGACTTTCAAAAAATCAAATCACCAGTAAATCATAATGATAATTATCGCGCAGTGTAACAACATCACCTCGAATTTTAGGTGCGTTAGGACGAATATCCGTAACGTACATTAATGGCATAGCAAGCTTAAAATAGTGCATTAGACGTAGGTTGGATCAGGATGTTGGGTTACGCAAAGCCTCCACCCAACCTACAATTTTTTTGCAACTAAAATCTAAAATCCAAAATGGTATCAGCTTTGAGTCACAGCCTCTTTCGCCAAGAATTTCTCTAATTCTGTCAGCGCATCAGCATCAACCTTAGTTTGCATTGGGCAGAACTTAGGCCCACACATTGAACAAAACTCAGCAGTTTTATAGATATCTGCTGGTAGAGTTTCATCGTGATATTCCTTAGCTCTCTCTGGATCGAGTGATAATTCAAACTGACGGTTCCAATCGAAGTTGTAACGCGCCTTAGAAAGTTCATCATCTCTATCTCTTGCACCAGGGCGATGTCTAGCAATATCAGCCGCATGAGCTGCTATTTTATAAGCAATCAACCCATTTCTGACATCTTCGGCATTTGGTAGACCCAAATGTTCTTTAGGTGTTACATAGCACAACATTGCAGTTCCGTACCATCCAGCCATTGCTGCCCCAATCGCTGAAGTTATATGGTCATAACCAGGAGCAATATCTGTCACCAAAGGCCCCAAAACATAGAAAGGTGCTTCCGAACACTCTTCCATCTGCTTACGGACGTTGAACTCAATTTGATCCATTGGGACATGTCCAGGCCCTTCCACCATCACCTGTACATCATCTTCCCAGGCTTTGCGAGTTAGCTGTCCCAGGGTTTTCAATTCAGCTAATTGTGCTTCATCTGAGGCATCATGGGTGCAGCCCGGACGCAGAGAATCTCCTAAACTGAAGGAGACATCGTATTTTTTGAAAATCTCAATAATGTCTTGGAAGTGGGTATAAAGTGGGTTTTGTTTGTGGTGATGTAGCATCCACCGCGCCAAAATGCCGCCGCCGCGAGAGACAATCCCAGTGATGCGATTTCTCACCAAAGGCAAATGTTCAATCAAAATCCCAGCGTGGATAGTTTGATAGTCTACTCCTTGCTGGGCGTGCTTTTCGATGATATGGAGAAAGTCATCAGCAGTCAGGTTCTCAATTGTGCCGTGGACACTTTCTAAAGCTTGGTACACCGGCACCGTACCAATGGGAACAGGTGAAGCTTTAATAATCGCGGTGCGAATTTCATCCAAATTGCCGCCACCTGTGGATAAATCCATCACGGTATCAGCACCATATTTCACCGCTAGGTTTAGCTTATCAACTTCTTCCTGAAGATTAGAAGAATTGGGAGAAGCACCGATATTAGCATTTACTTTACATTTAGAGGCGATGCCAATAGCCATCGGCTCTAAATTCGTGTGATTAATATTAGCTGGGATAATCATTCTTCCCCGCGCCACTTCCTCACGAATGAGATCGGCTGGGAGATTTTCCCGTTGGGCGACGTAGTGCATTTCTTCGGTGATGACACCTTGGCGGGCGTAGTGCATTTGAGATACATTAGCCTGCCCACGCCGTTTAGCAACCCATTCTGTCCGCATATTGTCATTCCTCAATAAACAGCTTCCCTCCGCTGGTATTACCCAGACTCAGGTGTTAAGGGTGTGATCTCAGCCTGGTTATGTAGGCACCCCTAGCATTGATGTAGTGTACCACTTCGGTCATATCTAGGGGCAAGGGTGTGAAAAATTTATGCTGTTTTTTCGGAGTCTGGCGATGTCTATGACGGGCTGCGCCTACGTTGTTTTTGTTCAATAATGTCTAATACTGCCTTGTGGATTTCCTCTGGAGTCATTGAAGCGGGATAAGTCGCAGAGGGAGGTTTTGCCGTCAAACGATCTGCAAGTGCGTAAAAAGCCTCTTGATCGTCTTGGTGTGCAATGACGTAGGCGCGTAATTCTGCCTTGCTCATAGCATCAAAGTTTGGTTTACTCATGGATATTCCCAGTTCCCATCACGACTAATCAGAATTTCTATATCTTCTCCAGCCAAGATGAATATTTTTCCAGTGCGTTCATCCAGACGCACCATGTAAATTGGTTTGTAGGCAGTCGTCAATAATTGACATAGGTAGACACATTTTAGGGCTTGTGCTGCTGTTGGAAGGATAACCACTCCTTTGATATAAAAGCTTATTTATATTTTAGAGTAATTTAATGGAGCCAAAGCGATGTCATAGTCTGTTATTTTTGTGTAGTTTACAGCCGGAGTCATTGCTGAGATTTATGGTTATTGGCGTACAAACATCTTGTCGTTTAGCAAGCTGTAACTCGAACATCAGAAGATAAAGATTGTTGGCAATACTTTCTAATTAGGGCTTGAGCATTTTCTCGCCGGTTTCCTGTAAATAAATTACATAATACTTCTTCAGATTGAGAGTAAAGATGCAATAATCCAAAGTCTTTAATCCGTGAATAAAGTAAAGGAACTTCTGCAAGAGCGAGTATAGTTGCTTTTTTGCGATCGCGCTCTCTTGCTTCAGGATAATCATGATATGAAGATTGAAAATCTACAACTAAACAAGGTTTATAGTCAAAGTTAGTGATCAGAGCGTCTACACTGGAGCTAAAGAAAAACTTTCTTAGTTCCATATCAAGGTTGCTGTCTAGTTCACAAAATTGACATAAGCTCACCTGCGTATGAATTCTATAATCTTCCTCTACACAGGTTTGCAGAAACTCTAACATCCTTTCCTCGTATGCATTAACTAGCCTTTTGAGTTTGACAGACATTACTGTTGCTCCATGAGTATTTTTGCGAAAAAAGTAATAAATTCTTCTAAAACTTCTCTTGAATTTATAGCTACTTGATAGGCATAATTAAAAAGTTTATCTTTACCTATATCGCCCTTACCAATTTTTAAGCAACAGTCACTATTATCCAAAGAGTTTGAAAGTGGATGATCGTTTATATACTCATTATGTATATCAATGATTTGCATATCGTTTACTTTCTGAATTTTAGAATCAGAATAAGCATTTTTTCCTTCTCTATAGGCTATATCGTCAGAATTTAATTCAAAATCTCCTGCAATCTGGCTCTTAAAAGTTTCTCTATATTCTTTACTTAAATCAAAAAAGATATCCTTTTTACTAGGTCTGATCCAATAAGATTTTGATATTCCGTGAGCAACTTTTAATAAATTTTTAAATTCAGACATTTTTGTATAAAAATTAATTGAAAAGTCTAACTTTAGTAAATATGGCTCTAATATCTCTTGAGGAATAGAAATGGATAAACCTTCTTTTCTCTGAGCCAAAATAAGCTGATAACGTTTAGCTCCTTTTCCAGGATCTTTAAGTTTATATCCTATATATTGAGATGTTCGCTTTTCCTCAAACTTGTTATAAAAACCAAGTTTATCCAGCAGACTGGTAGCCAAAGACATTAAATCTTCCCCACCTTCAATCACCTGGATATTTGTTGAAACCAAACGGGGAACGCCGTTTTCTACCTCGAAACGCTGGATGACATCGTATATAATTTTTGACATGAATTAATTCCCAAAAACCTTGGCTAAGGTTCATGGGAATAGTGTAACTCTTATTCTTAAATAATCCAATAGTCTTAGATAAGATTTTTAGATTTTCTGGGAAGTGCTTAATTCTTGCCATAGCTTGATGGCTATACAAAAAGCGATCGCACTTCCTCACACCCTTCAAGTAAAAGCTTTTCTACCAGGTATTATGCGATCGCCTTAATTTTGTACAATTGGCTCATCCAATTAGACTACAACGATATTGGTTGCGCTTAGTGACAGTCCAATACTGATTTGCGCGAATTGCACCTGAGAAAAGGCACTACCACTGCCATCTCGATCAAAGAATAGTGCGCCTGTATTATTGTCGAAAATAAATCGTTGAGCGATCGCAGTCGCAGTTGAACCGATGGTAAACTTACTAGCGGAGAGTGTCCCTATTGATAAAGAGCCGCCAAAACCAGCAGCCGATACCTGAATAACTTCATCAGTCGGGTTGAAATCAGCAAGGGTATCAATGCCTTCATTGTAATTATTGAACGCAAAAGTATCAGTGCCATCTCCCCCGTACAGAACATCATTGCCTTTTCCTCCACTCAGGAGATCGTTGCCATTATACCCATAGAGGACATCGCCACTATTACCCCCTACAATCTTGTCAGCGTAGGCTGTACCACTGATATTTAATTGTTGAATATTCTTGTAGCTAACTTGATTTGTGCCAGATGTAATCAAGCCTTGGTTAGTGGTTGCATTGAAAGTTGAGGTGATTCCTTGGGTAGTATAGTTACTGTAATTGACTTCCAAAAGATCGGAACCTGTACCCCCATTTACCGTTTGAGTCACCAAAACAGAAGAGGCGGTAGATGGGGCACTTAAATAGAAAGAATCATCGCCATTTCCACCATTCAGGGTGTTAGCACCTTTGGTTGAATATGCGTAAAAGGTATCGTTACCATCGCCTCCATTTACGATGTTATTGCCAGATGAGTAAGAAACATCGAGGTAATCATTACCTCCACCGCCACTAATCGTATCATTGCCAGAAGTACCCCCATTGAGTACATCTTCGCTATTGCCTCCCACAATATTGTCAGCGTAGGCTGTACCGGTAATATTGAATCGTTCAATATTGTTGTAGTTAACTCGACTCGTACCAGCTGTAATCGAGCCTTGGTTAGTGGTTGCATTGAAAGTCGAGGCGATTCCTTGGGTAGTGTAGTTACTGTAATTGACTTCCAAAAAATCCGAACCAGAACCCCCATTTACCGTTTGAGTCACTAAAACAGAAGGGGGAGTAGATGGCGCGCTCAAATAGAAAGAGTCATCGCCATCTCCCCCATTCAGGGTGTTAGCACCATTGACTCTATAGGCGTAAAATTTATCAGAACCAGTTCCGCCAAAAACAGTATTTTTGCCAAAACTATCCTGAATCGAAATTTCATCATTTCCGGTATCCCCGTAGAGGGTGTTATTTCCTGAAGAATTAGAAACATCTAAATAATCATTCTCGCTTCCGCCCTTGAGGATATTATTGCCAGTGGTAGCTGTAGCATAAATTTGATCGCTTTCAGAACCGCCGTCTAAAAGGTTATTTCCTGAAGAATTAGAAACATCTAAATAATCATCCCCACTTCCACCCTTGAGGGTATTATTGCCAGTGGTAGCTGTAGCATAAAGTCTATCGCTCTCAGAGTCGCCGTCTAAGAGGTTTTTGCCAGAAAAATTGCTAATATTGAGGATATCATCGCCCCCGAAGCCATAAAGGCTGTCACCGCCGCCAAAGCCATAGAGGCTGTCATTAGCGTTAGTACCGTTGATAATTGTCATAACTTCTATCTACCTAAATCAATTTTTGAGAAACTTGAGATATTAACTATGCGGTCATTGCTGTTTTAAGGCACAAGAAATTAGCCGAAATTTAGCGCTTTCGGTATAGTTTATGCCGACCTAAAAACACTGTTTTTTCAGTGTTTTTCAGCTTTTTACTGGCTGATAAGCATTATTCAGCTAACCTGCTACATACGAGCATTAGTTAATTTCATTACTATAGTGTCTGTTTATTTAAGTGTCACTACTTGGAATAGCATTTTCCATACTTCACTTACTTGTCTATGTTTTATATTTTTTTGAATAAATTTTTACGTATTATTACTAATATCAAGACTAATTGTAAAAGTAAGATGTACTCTTGCAACACCGATTAAATAAGCCTTAAGGTGATGTCTGGGTTGGGCTAAAAGCGATCGCTAACAAATAAATATCTGCAATATCAGGTCAAAGAACCCAGGATAATGAATCATAATTAATCTCTATAGCTTTGATTTATCAGCCATCAGCCACCAGTTACAAGCCGGAAGCTGAGATGCTGAATACTTAAGGCTTTTGATTCAACTTAACGAATTGACTATGAATTCTGAAAAAATCAAAAATTCTCTAAATATTTCGCCAGCGATACGTGTGGGAGTACTGGGTTTCGGCGGACTCGGACAAGCGGCCGCCAAGGTACTTGCTGGCAAACGAGAAATGATTTTAGTCGCAGCAGCAGACCAAAAAGGTTACGCTTACGCTGCTGAAGGTTTAAATACTGAAAAATCCGTTGCAACCTATCAAGCCCAAGGTTCGGTGGGTTATTTAGAGCCAATTGGTACATTAACAAATCAAAGTATTCAGGATTTAATCGAAATAGCTGAAATAGATGGGTATTTTTTGGCTTTACCCAACCTGCCAAATGACTTTATTCCCAATGTCGCTAAGGAATTTATCAAATCTGGTTGGCGTGGGGTACTAGTAGATGCAATTAAACGCACCACTGCTGTAGAACAACTCCTCGCCATGAAAGAGGAACTAGAAGCTGCTGGAATTACCTACATGACAGGATGTGGTGCTACACCTGGACTGTTAACAGCAGCAGCAGCTTTAGCCGCTCAAAGCTACGCCGAAATTCATCAAGTTGAAATTACCTTTGGGGTAGGAATTGCGAACTGGGAAGCTTACCGCGCCACCGTTCGGGAAGATATCGGCCACATGCCTGGTTATACAGTGGAAACTGCTAGAGCGATGACTGATGCCGAAGTAGAAGCACTACTAGATAAAACTAATGGCGTGCTTACCTTGACAAATATGGAACACGCTGATGATGTGATGTTAGAAGTAGCGGGGATAGTGGGGCGCGATCGCGTTACAGTTGGTGGTGTCGTCGATACCCGCAATCCCAAAAAGCCCCTCAGCACCAATGTGAAGGTAACAGGACGTACCTTTGAAGGCAAGATTTCCACCCATACCTTTACTCTGGGAGATGAAACCAGCATGGCAGCAAATGTCTGCGGCCCTGCCTTCGGCTATCTCAAAGCTGGCAGACAATTGCACCAACGCGGCATCTATGGAATATTCACCGCCGCCGAAATTATGCCGCAATTTGTTAGATAAATAGGGAATGGGGACTGGGAAAGAAGCAAGGGAGCAGGGGAGCAACGGAGAAGAGTTTTCCCCTCTGCCTCTTCTCAATACCCAATGCCCATTACCCAATTCTTATAATAGAATTTCAGTGCTAATAAATCGGAGGTAAGTGTGACCACTACGGTACATTGGCAGGAACGGGTTGGTAATCAAAGAGATTGGATTTGGCGGGGCTGGCAAACCCGCTACACTTACATTCGTCCTAGCCAAAATCACCACAATACAACACCTCTAATTCTGTTACATGGCTTTGGCGCTTCCATTGGCCATTGGCGACATAATTTAGAGGTTTTGGGTGAACATCACACGGTTTACGCCATCGATATGTTGGGTTTTGGCGCTTCTGAAAAAGCCGCAGCTAATTACAGCATCGAATTCTGGGTTGAGCAAGTTTACGATTTCTGGAAAACATTTATCCTTCAACCAGCGATATTAATAGGCAATTCTAATGGTTCACTGATTTCGATGGCCGCGGCCGCAGCCCACCCCGATATGGTGATGGGTATGGTAATGATGAGTTTACCCGACCCTTCATTAGAACAAGAAGCAATTCCTCCTGTGTTGCGCCCACTCGTCACAGCAATTAAAAATGTTGTTGCTTCGCCGTTGATACTTAAACCTGTATTTAACTTCGTGCGCCGTCCTGGGGTGCTGCGTCGCTGGGCTAGTATCGCCTACGCTAATCCAGAGGCGATTACTGATGAACTCATTGAAATTCTAGCAGGGCCTCCCCAAGATCGGGGTTCTGCGAGGGCGTTTAGTGCTTTATTTAAAGCTGCGATCGGAATTAATTTTAGTCCCAGTGTCAAGACAGTATTACCAACCTTAACAATTCCCATGCTTTTAATTTGGGGACAAAAAGACCGATTTGTTCCGCCAGCCCTAGCTAACCAGTTCGCCCAATATAACGAGAAATTGGAAGTGCTGAATCTGGAGGATGTCGGGCATTGTCCCCATGATGAATGTCCAGAACTAGTTAACCAAGCGATTTTAGATTGGATTGAGAAATGGGTTGGCGTAGGCGAAGACCGCCGCAGGCATCGCCAACCATTGGTTATTCCTTAAATGTTATGGTTATTGCAATGGGTGCGTAGGCGTAGCCCGCCGTAGGCATCGCATCAGCAGTACTTACTCAATCGTCGCTTGGTTCGTGTCAACATCTGTAGCACCATTCACTGAACGCGCCACAGAAACCATTTTGTTAAGAATTTCTTGACTGGGGACTTTACCTTTCAACACCACAGTACTACCCGTTTGAGCCACCCAAAGAGTATTAACGTCGTCAAGTTGAGCGTCTTCATCAAATGCCAACGCTACCCGTTTTGCTAAACCACTTTGGTCATATTCTCCGCTTAATCCTAGACGTTCTGGGGGTATCGATTGCGTAGCAGTAGCAACGTCACTACTAGGAGCTTGCACTACAGCCTGTGGAGCCGGGTTTACTTCTGCATTTTCAGGTTTTTCCATTCCAAACAATCTTTGTAACCAACCCATAAAACTTTTCTCCTTAATTTAGAGGCTTATCAAGCCTGAGTATAAAAGCTTTACAAAAATGCCGCATCTGCCAATGAAAAGATATACATTCAATGAAATTCTTGCTTGCAGTATGATTTCTAGACAATTTTTCGATTGAGAATGCAATGAGTGCATCTCTTAAGTTTACAATAGGAGGTCGCACTAAATTTTTAGTGCGGTAGTAGGTCTAGCGTTGCCTTTTGCTAGTGTCTGCGTTACTCAATTCCTGCTCTAGCCTCTGTTGGCGAAGATGAAACATACCCTTTCAGTTCTCGTAGAAGATGAGGCGGGTGTTCTTTCCCGCATTTCTGGTTTATTTGCGCGTCGCGGCTTTAATATTGAAAGCCTTGCTGTTGGCCCTGCTGAACAAGGAGGAGTCTCTCGAATTACAATGGTTGTCCCTGGTGACGATCGCATTATCGAGCAGCTCACCAAGCAACTGTACAAATTAGTCAATGTGTTGAAAGTCCAGGATATTACCGAAATTCCTTGTGTCGAGCGGGAATTGATGCTTTTGAAGGTGAATGCTAGTACCAGCAATCGCTCAGAAGTCATTGAACTGTCTCAAATTTTCCGGGCGCGAGTCGTGGATGTGGCAGAAGATTCTCTCACCTTAGAAGTTGTGGGAGATCCAGGTAAAATGGTAGCGATCGTGCAAGTGTTGCAAAAATTTGGTTTGAAAGAAATCGCCCGCACTGGCAAAATTGCCCTAACTCGTGAGTCGGGCGTCAATACCGAGTTACTCAAATCTTTGGAAGCAAAGGTTTAGTTGGGAATTTAAGTCAAGGCTCAGAAATACTCAACAGCAAGCGCATAAATTAAACACAGCAGAAGTCATAGTAGCAGTTGTTACTGTGACTTTCTGCTTGGATAAGCCCAAAACCCTGATGTATAGACGCGATTTATCACGTCTTCAAAGACCAATAACCCTTAATCCAAGCATATTGCCTTAAAGACGACCAAAAAATTGAAGGGGGCAGAAGGTTTTACAATTCGTGTGAGATTAAAGGCTAATCAATGAAATTGTATTCAGTAAGTTAATACCCGAAAAAATTTGGTATGTTACTCATGCTCAGACGTACAAGCAGCCGTAAAATATCCTCAGTGGTTATGCTTGTGCTTGTTATATGCTTTACTCTGATAAGTGTGCGTTCATTTGGGCAAACAATTATGACATCAGCACCCCAACTGCTCACCGATCCATTTTTGCAACTGCCAACTGAAAACTCAGTGCGAGTAGTCTGGTTTACTGAGTTTGCTGGTGTTAATCACACAGTCTTCTATGGAGAAAATCTCAAACAAACTGCTAAGGCAAATATTACCAAACTCAGTCGCACGCGCGAAGACCAAAAGTCAAGAGTTGCTAACCAAACCAAAGACAGCCAAATCAATCAAAAACCCATCCAGCGTGATATTTGGCGACATGAAGCTGAGGTAACTGGGTTAACTCCTGGTTTACGGGTAAACTATCGCGTTACAAGTGTGCGAGAAGATGGCGAGAGCATTAACAGTGATGTTTTTACCCTTACAGCTACTCCCAAACCCGATACGCCACTCAAAATTTTACTCACCTCAGATCATCAATTAAAGCCCATGACCTCTGCAAATCTGCAAAAGGTGGTAGAAACAGTTGGCAGAGTTGATGGGGTGTGGTTTGCTGGTGATTTGGTTAATGTCAGCGATCGCGCCTCAGAATGGTTTGATGATAGTAGTGGTGGTGCATTGTTTCCCGGTTTACAAGGTCGTGCTACTTATGACATGACTCACAATGGTGTTAAGACAACCTATGTTGGTGGACAAATAATTCAACACGCACCCATGTTTACTTGCATTGGCAATCATGAGGTGATGGGGCGCTTTGCCAGAACAGAAAGTTTAGATAGTGAATTTGATGATACAATTCCTCGTGTTGTCGCTCAAAAAATCTACCAGGATAAATCTTTAATAGATAATTCTTTTAATACTAATACCTACGAAGAGATTTTCTCTTTACCAAAAAGTAAAGAGGGTGGAAAAAAGTATTATGCAGTCAGCTTTGGTGATGTGCGTTTGGTGGTACTCTACATTACGAATATGTGGCGGACTCCCAGCTTAGATGTCAAGCGTAGGGGTAGATATCAAGAAGCCGAAAAAGACTTAAATAATCCTGAAAATTGGGGCTATGGACAACTGATTTATGAGCCAATTGTTAAAGGCAGTAAACAGTACAATTGGCTGGAGGCAGAACTCAACAGCGCAGAGTTTAAACAAGCGAAATACAAAGTTGTGATGTTCCATCATCCACCCCACACATTAGGCGATAATATAGTTCCTGCTTATACAGAACCAGTACAAATAATTGAACGGGATGGTAATAATATCAAAGCAGTCCGTTACGAATATCCCAAAGACGCAGATTATATTATTCGTGATGTTGTCCCAATACTTGAAGCCGCTAATGTACAATTAGTATTTTATGGGCATTCCCATTTGTGGAATCGCTTTGTTAGTCAAAGTGGAATGCACTTTCTAGAAACATCTAATGTGGGTAATACTTACGGTGCTGCCTGGGGTGACAGAAAACGAGAAGTACCAATTGGATATCAAGAGGATTATGTTAAGGTTGGCGATCCCAATGGATTAGAACCGATAGTGCCAACAATTGCCCCCTTGCTAGGCGAAGATGGAAAGCCGATACCTTATATTGCAAGTAATGATATTACAGTTTTCAGTATCTTTGATACGGGGACAGGTACGATAAGTAGTTATCGTTTTGATACTCGCAAACCTAATTCAGAAGTATTGAAGTTTGATGAATTTAAATTGAACTGAATCAAAAGACCATTAAGGAATGTAGATTAAATGAGCGATCGCTTAATTTGCCTAAATTCAACGTCCTAAATCATGCATTTCGTTAATTACTGTCGCACACTTTTGTGTCAACGCTTCTAATTCTTCTTTATTTGTGGAACTGGGAGCATCAATCAAGTTTCCAATTCTCACAGTGATGGTAACTGCGCGAGGGATTTTCGAGCCTTTGTCTAAAATACCCTCAGTACCCCAAACACTCACCGGCAATATTGGGGCTTTTGCTTTCGCCGCCAGCAGCAGCGCACCTCTTTTCGGGTCTGTAATCCGACCATCTGGGGTACGAGTACCTTGCAAGAAAACACCGACAGCCCAACCGTTATCGAGATATTCTAGGGCAGAACGGATGGCATTGCGATCGGCATTTCCCCGACTCACTGGGTAAGCGCCATACAATTTAATCGCTTGCGCCAAAATGGGAATACTAAATAACTCTTCTTTAGCCATATACGCCACTGGACGACGTACACAATTAGAGACAATTGGTGGGTCAAAGTAACTCGCGTGATTACTCACTACCACTAGCGGCCCTGATTGGGGGACATTTTCCGTACCATAAATTTGGCCCCGAAAGTAAGCGTGAAACATGGGGCTGACGACTGACCATTTAAAGGCGTGGTAAAGTGCCAGACTGATAAACGGTTCGCGGTTTCTGTCCACAGAAGATAATGCAAATCAAACTCAACTTAGCATAAGCGATCGCAAGCCCCAGAGCAAATGCAAAATTGAAGGAATGGGAAGTATTCAGGAGTACTGAGTGCTGAGTAACTCCATAGATAAATCTAGGGGATTGAAGTAAGGACACATTACAGCAGTTCTCATGTATTTGAACCACATCTGTCGTAAGGGCACAGCATTGCTCGTTGGTGTCTACTTTTACCAAAAATAGCTTAACTGTTGGCTTCGTCGCCCGCCAGGGAATAAATTCTCTGGCTAATAGCTTAAGTCTACTGAAGTAGACTGGAGATTTTGAGTCATCTGAAGATGACTTTATCTATGAGATGGGAATTTCAATTCCCGGCGGACAAGCGGTTTCACGTTAAGTTGACACCAATGAGCAATGCTGTGCCCCTACCGCGTGGTCTATTTACCTGAAAATAGCTGTAAATATACGCTACGCATCCGCTTTGCTCCATTCGCAATGACATTGTGTAATTAATTCTGTCTGGATTACTTAGAATCCTTACGTCCATCCTCCAATTTCTGCCTCAGTTAAAGGCTTCTCTAACTTACTATATTCTGTCTGAGCAGCCCGCAATATGTGTTTCATCTGCACTGCTTCTCCAGCATCGGCAGCGAGGAAAGCTGCATTTAAGGCGATGTTACGGATATTTCCCCCAGCGACATTGAGCCGTGCTAGTTGCAGAGCATCTAAACCTGTGGTTGGTGTATCATCTGGGAAAACGCGTCGCCAAATTTCGGCTCGTTGTGTTGTGTCGGGGAAGGGAAACTGGACTACGAAACGAATCCGCCGCAAAAATGCTGTATCAATTGCACTTTTCAAGTTGGTAGTCAGGACTGCTAAACCTGGGTAACTTTCCATCCGTTGCAATAGGTAGCTAACTTCTATATTGGCATAGCGATCGCGGGCATCTTTAACTTCACTCCGTTTACCAAATAAAGCGTCAGCTTCATCAAATAACAAAATCACCCCGCCTTGTTCTGCGGCATCAAATACCCGGCGCAAATTCTTCTCTGTCTCGCCAATATATTTGCTGACTACCGATGATAGGTCAATACGATAAAGATCGAGGCGTAATTTATGAGCCAGCACTTCTGCCCCCAAAGTTTTACCAGTGCCGCTACTACCTGCAAATAGAGCGCTGATTCCCAATCCTCTAGCACTCTTGGCCCCAAAACCCCAATTGTGATATACAGTACTACGTTGGCGCACATGAGCCGCAATGTCGCGAAGAATTTGTTTCTGTGCCTCTGGTAATACTAAGTCTTCCCAATCACCAGATGGCTCAATTCGTTGGGCAAGTTCATCCAAGCGTGGACGTGCTTGCACACGGCAGGCATCCCATAAAATATCACCAATATTGGTTTCTGGCGTTTGTGCTAACTGGCCTGCGGCTTCTGCACAAGCAGCGCGAATGGTTGCAGCACTTAGGTTAAACTGCTCCACTAGGGTTTTAACTTGCCCGTTCATTGTTGGTGCAATCCCATTTAGCGCATCTTGCCAAACTGCACCTTGTTCTTTGCTAGTTGGTTGATGTACATCAAAAGTAACTACTAGGCGTTGTGATAAACCTATGGGTTCCCGACTTGTAACTATTAAAAAGCCTTTTATGCGTTCAATGAAATGAGCGATCGCATTTAGCCGCGCTATATCATTAGTATCCAGTTCGTTACAATCTATGAGTAGGGCACTATTACTTAAAATCGTCTCGCGAGTCCACAGGCGGATAAGATTATCCAACTCGCCAGGTGCTAAAGGAATGGCTTGTGCAGCCATTACCCAGAGATTTAAACCATGAAGCTGAGAAATTTTGGTGGCAATGGCACGTTTACTAGTAGTTTCTTTACTACATAACTGGACAATTGGCAAGCTATTAACCTTGGAAGCTTGTGACCAAATTGCTGCGACTCGCTCTGCTAAATCTTGGTGCGAAGGTACTAAATCACTAGCTTCTGGTAATGGTTCAATGATGCCAGCCAAGCGTTCGTCAAGATATTGAATGCCCGTGAGATAATGTAAAATTCGTTCGTCAATTCTTAGGGGACTGAGAGTCAGGGCATGACCATCGCCAATTTGAATTAATCGCCAATGGCGTAAGGGAGCATTTGGTGCGATCGCATCCCAGTGGACATCGGGTAAAGCTGCCAGAGCTAAACCCAAAGTTGGGTAAGCTCGTTGCGAATCCCCGTGGATTATAGCACATAATTTAGCAAAATCTCCATTTAATTCCATGCCTGCACACAACAGCAACAAATCACATTCAAAGGATGAGAGGTTAAACATTTTGCCTACTCTCTCCAATGCCGATGGTGCAGGCATTGCAGCAGCAGCTTCCTGTAAAGCTTGCTGTAAAAGCCCTTGGTTTTTCTGTGGAGCTTGATTTTGCTCTTTTGCCGTGTGATTTTCTAAAATACCACGCACCACAGCTATGGCTGCTGATAGATAGCAGTAGTTTGCCTCATCCCAATTGCGATTAATTGTTGTAGCATTCATAAAATAGTTACCTGTGGCGAATCATAAGCCCCAGACAGATTTTTGTGCAGTGGACTTTGGGCGCCGTCTACCTGCACCTGGACAATATAAGTTCCTGGCTTGACATTTTTGATCGGAATAGTAATTGTCTCAGTATCTTCAGGGCGTGATGGCACGAAGAAAGAGTAAGCAGATGGAGTATTATCTGACACTTCATTGAGTAGCAAAACTACTCGCTGTGCTTTACCTACCTTGGGCTGGAATTTAACGTTAATTTCCGCTGTGCGTAAATTGTCGCCACTATTTTCCACTTGGTTGACGAATGCTGTAATTGTTGGATGGAGGACAAAAGCCGCAACGTTTGATTCAACGAGATGATCCATTTGCCCCCCATTGCCCATTGTCAGGTGTACGATTTGAACACCCTGCACACTTGGGTACAAATCTAGCGGAACTAACAAGCTGATTTGGGTTTCTTTAACTTCTTGAGGTACTAGTAATGTCTCCGTATTACCCAAACGAACTCGTGTGATTTCACCACGTAACCGTTTACCGCGAATTACTAGTGTTGTACCTGCAACAATCATTTGCTCGGTCTTTGCCGGAGACATCACTTGCTCTATAATCGGCTGAGACAAGGGCATTATGTAAAAACCTTCGGGGTTGTTAGATTTGCTACTCTCAATCAATACCATTGATGCCAGATAGTTAGCTGAAGGTCGATAGTGCGTTTGTAAAGCAGACCATAACTTAGAAGTTTCTTCCATGTTAAAAAACTCTGGAGTCAGTTTGATCTGTCCAATTTGTTCAGCTAAATCGGATACAGACACATTTGCTACAGCTTGCGAAAAAGCACTTGAAGTATTGGTTGTGGATGCATTTATCAAAGTATTTTCAATAATATCAGATGTGATAGCTGGTGTTTTGTGTAATAACTGCATTGCGTAGCCCAGTAAAAGCTCCGCCTGAAAATCCTTAGCTCCGTATGCTGTTAGCAAATAATGGAGGTCAAGCGCTAATGGTGGAGTTGAAGAAAACGGGTTTCCATTAATACGTGAGTGCTTGCTCCGAAATTCTTGAGATACCCAATCGACATTGCGATTCTGTGTCACTTGATAGAGAAATAGGTTGAGTTGAGCGCGCTCATCAGCTTCAACTGAAATTCGATCAGGTGGTAGGGCCGTTACAATCACATCACCAACACTAGCAGCAATCGGATCGCTGACTAAACCATTTTCCAGCAAGACTTTTAGTACTGCTGTCACGGCGGCTATAGAGAGCATATTACTCATCCTCATTCCTCATGGCAATAGCACATACTAATCATGTACGCCAGGGTACATTGACAGAATATATTTTGCAAAACTTTAAATATTATGTAGTGAAGATTGGGGACTAAGTAGGTGGTTTATTTACACCGTGTTGTACTAGGGCAAGTGTTTGAGCGCTACGCCAATTCTTTCGATGTCTATTGCTAAATGCGATCGCAATCTATTCGCAACTTTTCCATCCCCGTTAGGGGAAGTTTATGAAAAAGAATCCGGTTCCAACTCTAGCTCCAACTGTTTAATGGGTAGGGCAGGTATATTGCTACCCTTTTCTCTCCGACAAACCGGACAAGCCAGTTATCAAGCATCCGACTTTAGCAAATCCTAGAGTTTTATCAATATTTTTTCAAAATCCTTAATATTTATGAGCGAAAATGTCGGTAAATTAGGAATCTTAACAATTTTCTTCTGATGTTTCACACGCAGCAATACTCACCCAGCGACTAGAACCATCTTGCCAATGTTCTTTCTTCCATATAGGCGCATTGTGTTTGAGCGTATCAATAGCATATTGACAAGCTTCAAACGCTTCACTCCGATGGGGACAACCCACTGCAACTAAAACGCTGATTTCTCCAACTCGCAAACGTCCAACGCGATGATGAATCGCGACTCGATTCACATCAGACATAGATAAGCGAATATCAGCAGCAATTTGATAAAATATCCGCAATGCCATCGGTTCATAAGCTTGATACTCTAGAGCAATCACAGGTTTACCATCGGTTTGATTGCGTACCATGCCACTCATCACAACCACAGCACCATTGGCTGGATCGTCAGATTTGCTGTAAATTTCTTCAAGAGATAATGGTGCAAAGGTAATGGCAAAACTATCTTCGGCTCTTGGTTTAACAGCAGAGGCAAGTGTGATTGTCATAACAGCTTTGATATTGTATGGGCTTTTTATATTGTCTCTGAAAAAAGCTTTGATGGTCTATGTTTAGTGGCTTTTGTTAATGCTTGTGGGCAAAAGCAGATTTTTGCATTTGATAAATTTTGTTGCACATCAGGATAGCAATTAAAGGTTAAAATTCTCTTTCCATAGTAAAAATAATTTTATTTGTCAGCAAAAAATTATCATGACCCAAATCTTCTAAAATCCATTTAAAATAACCAAACTTTACTATTATTGCCTTTAAGTCATATTACTATAATTAAAGTAATCAAGTTATCTGCTTGTTAAATTATTTAAATAATCAGATAAGTAAGTCGGCATAATAAAACCAAACTGTGTGAAGAAAAGTAAACAAGGTTCAAACCCTTTCTCACCCTGCTCCCTGCCCCCTGCTCCCTGCCTTATCCCAACAATAATTATTTACGCCGACTTACTTAGTAATTTGATTGGGCTATCAAGTGCAGTCAAGGCTGAATTGCCTACAGAAGTGTGACATTGATGACAATTCTCACCTACAGAAAGCGCTATAAATCTACGTTTCTTATTAATACGAGGCAAGTGGTCATTCGGCAATAGTTAGGAAAAATTTAATGACATCTTTCGTGTGTAACAAAGAATCAGCAAGGCTTGAGGCTCTGTATCAGTACCAGATTCTCGACACTCCACCAGAAGAAGCATTCGACGATCTAGCGTTTTTAGCCGCACAGATTTTTAACACACCGATCGCCTTGGTTAATTTAATTGACGCTAACCGTCAGTGGTTCAAAGCCAAGGTGGGGTTAGATATACCAGAAATGCCACTAAATAAGGGGTTCTGCCCGATTTGTCTGAAAAGTGGCGAAGTTTTGATTATTCCTGACACCTTGACTGATGAACGATTTGCGACAAATCCCCTAGTTACCTCTGCTGAATTTGCTGTGAGATTTTATGCTGGCGTACCTTTGTTAGCATCGGGAGGAGAAGCGATCGGGACTCTGTGTGTAGTCGATCGCGTACCACACCAAATTAGTCTGCAACAGGTGGAAGCACTGCAAACTCTGAGCCGTATGGTAGTTAGACAACTAGAGAATCGGCGGAACTTAGTTGAACTAGCAAGCATAAAACAGGAATACAAGCAGGTACAAGAAGCATTACACCATAGCGAATCTATTTTTGGCAGTTTCTTTAACAGTTCACCAATGATGATGGGAATTGCCGAGTTAGTAGATAATGACATCCTGCATATTTCGGATAACCCCGCCACAGCAAAATTCTTTGGACTCACGCCAGAAGCAATGCAAAATCGGCTAGCGCGAGACATGGGTGCAACAGATTGGCGCATATCTCAATGGATACATTATTACCGTCAAGCAGAACGCACTCAATCACCCGTCAAGTTTGAATATTCTGACAATACTTCCCAAGGACAAACATGGGTATCAGCCACAGTTGCAACAATTACAGCAAATTCTGGTAGCCGTCCGCAATTCGTGTATATAGCTGAGGATATTACAGAACGCAAACAAATAGAACAAAAAATCTGCGAACAAGCAGCATTACTGGATATTGTTAGTGATGCAATTGTTGTGCAAGATTTGTCCAACAAAATTTTATTATGGAACAAAAATGCTGAAAAACTTTATGCCTGGAAGTCAGAAGAAGTTATAGGTAAGCAGTTCAATGAACTTTTCTCTACTGAACCTTTGGCGCAACACTTAGAAATTTATCAGACTGTCTTAAAGAATGGCTTTTGGCAAGGTGAGTTACGCAAAACTAGCAAATCGGGCAAGAAACTTATCGTTGAAAGTCGCTGGATGCTAATCAAGGATGAATATTTTCAAGCCAAATCAATTCTCGCCGTTGATACTGATATTACCCAGAATAAGCAACTGGAAAAGCAAGTTTTACGTACTCAACGTATGGAAAGTATCGGCACTCTTGCTAGTGGTATTGCTCACGATTTAAATAATGTATTGTCACCAATTTTAATGTCAGTGCATTTGCTTAAAGCTAAAAACCACGATCAACAGATTAGTCAGATGCTCTCAATCATAGAAAGCAATGCCAAACGTGGTGCTGATTTGGTCAAGCAAGTGCTGTCATTTGCTAGGGGAATTGAAGGCGATATCCAAGGACAAATCCTTACGCCTCAGCACACTGTACTGCAAGTCAAACACCTGATTTCAGAAATGCAGCAAATTATCTTACAAACATTTCCTAAATCAATCGCAGTACACACAGAAATTCAGGAGGATTTGTTACCTATTTGTGCTGATAGTACCCAACTGCATCAAGTACTAATTAATTTGTGTCTTAATGCGCGGGATGCCATGCTTACAGGTGGAACTTTAACAATATCTGCTGAGAATATTTGGATTGATGAAATTTATGCGAGTATGCATATAGGGGCTACAGTTGGTGCTTACATTGTCCTGACAGTTGTTGATACTGGATCTGGAATTAATCAAGAAATCTTAGATAAAATCTTTGAGCCATTTTTTACCACAAAAGAGTTGGGGAAAGGTACAGGGCTGGGGTTATCAACAGTAATGAAAATTATTAAGGAACATGATGGTTTTATTACTGTATCAAGTTGTGTAGGCAAAGGTACAAAATTTCAGGTGTATTTGCCAGCAGTTAATCAAGTTCCAATCCAATCGTTACAAGATATAGAAATCCCGGCGGGAGCGGGAGAATGCATTTTGGTTGTAGATGATGAAACTGCCATTCAGGAAATTACTAAAACATCTTTAGAAAATTATAATTACACAGCAATAACTGCTAGTGATGGCATGGAAGCATTAGCAATTTATGCCCAGCATAAAGAGAAAATTAGTGCGGCAATTATTGATATGATGATGTCCAAGATGGATGGAGCAACTACCATTCGCACATTGCAACGCCTAAATCCGCTATTGCCGATTATTGCTGTTAGTGGACTGGCAACAAGCGAGCAAGTCCCAATTGATAAAACGGCTGAATATACAGCCTTTTTACCTAAACCTTATACAACGCAAGAATTATTGAAAACTTTACATGCAGTTATTAGCCATTAGTAGGTAGGCATAAATAAATCTAACTATGTAACGAAAAGTAAAAGCGTTGAAAACCTTGCGATTGCTTCACTCCACTTCGTTACATACCCTGCGGGAAGGCTTACGCCAACGCAATGACATAGTTATAAATTTTCTCACCCACCTACTTAATCTGCACAATCTAGACGATCGCAATCATATCTACCTTTAATCTCTTGATTGAAAAAGCTGCCAATGGAGTCAGAGGAGTGTAAATCTTCCCAAGTATCTTCGTCTACGCCTAAGTATTGATAAACAGCGCCACTTTGAAACTCAACTTGCAAAATCTGTTCGTTGCGATCGTAGCCTACAGCCATAGCCATTGAGGAGACGACTGGTAGCATCAAAATTGGTTCTTCTTCAAAAGGTAATGCAGTTGTTTCGGCGATCGCTTCGTTGAGTTCTTGCAATCCTTCATAAGCCTGTATTGGCGCTGGAATTTCCAAAAACTCTAATTCGTCGCCTCGATCGAGCAACAACTGCAAATATCCATCAGAGTGAGCGATCGCTACTAAACTGCTCAAATCTACCTTAGATAGCTTCATTTATTTTGCGCTCTCCTATTGGCGTAGTCGGGAGTGTTAAAGTTTTATACAATACTTAAGTGCTTTAATAGTACAAATATACTATTAAAGTATTTTGCTGTCAAGTTTTTTTCACCAAACGAGAATTGTATCTGTGTTATGGACTGGGTGGGTAAGATACCCACCCCACAAGAGTTAATTGGATATTTTTTGGAAGTCCCTTAGTCCGTGCGTAAGTCCTGAGAGAGAATGGTATGTTTGTTTTTGCAAGCTTGTATTAAAATCAAATGATCGATGGAGCTTCAAACTGAAATTGATAAAGCGATCGCAGCTGTTGATTACCAGAAACTTCAAGCTGAGTTTCAAGCACAGAATGAATTGTTGGTGATTGAGAACTTTCTCCCGAAATCCATCATTGAGCAGTTTTTGGCACTGTTGCCGTCTTTGCAACCTGCTATCAACCGCAACTATATTCCCAATCATAAAAAGGGCGGTAGTATCAGCCGCTATAGTTTAGATAGCCTAGCTCCAATTTTCGGGGAGTTTTATCAACTCAGTGCCTTTTTTGACTTCCTCAACCAAATTACAGCAGAAAAACTTCTTCCCTGTCCTGATGCCGATCCCCATACTTACGCACTGTATTATTACACTGAGCCGGGGGATCATATCCAGTATCATTACGATACCTCTTATTATCGCGGGAAACGCTATACAGTGTTGCTTGGTTTAGTTGATAATTCATCCAGTAAGCTGGAATATCAACTCTACAAAGATATTCCTGAACGGGAAACGCAAAAGCGATCGCTCTCTTTAACTCCTGGTACTCTAGTTTTATTCAATGGTGATAAGCTTTACCACAGAGTTACTCCTTTGGGTGACAATGAACAGCGCATTGTCTTGACTTTGGAGTACGTCACCGACACCCGTATGGGTATGCTAAAACGTTTTGTCTCAAATATGAAAGATGCGATCGCTTATTTCGGGTTTCGCCAAGTGTTTCGCACTTCAGGTAAATAATATCTGGCTTCTACCTGTATTCTCCAATCACCTCGATTTTACCGACAATGTTGCTGTTTAACTCTTCTAGTTCTTCGGCTGGAATCCACCACTCTGTATGATATGAAGCCCCGACTTGATGAACTTCATACTTATCCATGAAAATTTTTCTAACCTCAAACCGTGTCACATAACCCACACCACTGTCCCGAATATTCCATTTAGTCGCAATTTCCTGGGCATACTGCTCGTTTGTCACTGGGTAAAAAATTGGCTGTTCAGGTAGTCTCGGCGGCCATTTGGTGTAGTCGCTTTGTTTAACTAGTTCTAGCTCTTTTGGGCCTGTGGGGCGATACAGAGTTATTGTTTCTTCCATGTTAAGAATTAATTAACAAATATTGTCTTGAGCAAAAAACAGTCATTATGAAATACTGGGGAAATTTTTAGATTTCCTGGTGTCATAGCTTTGTTGGTGACTTGACGATGAAGGCAATTATATTAGCTGCTGGTGTTGGACGACGCTTAGGTAAAGACGGGCAAATCCAACCCAAATGCTTACTGAAATTTAACGGCAAATCTCTATTAGAGCGCCATTTGAACTATCTCCGTCATTACCAGATTAACCAAGTGGTAATTGCTGTAGGTTATCAAGCACAAAGAATTCAGGATGAAATCAAAGTATTAGGAGCCGAAAATTGGGTCAGTACAGTTTATAATCCTGATTATACTAAAGGCAGTGTAATCAGCCTTTGGACTGTACGTCAGCATTTAGCTGCTGGCGATGAGATATTATTAATGGATGCAGATGTGTTGTGCGATCGCCGCATCATTGAACGACTGGTAAAGACAAATATCCCCAACAGCTTCTTACTGGATCGGGATTTTGAACCGGGAGATGAACCAGTAAAGCTTTGTGTTAAAGATAATTATCTAGTAGAGTTTCGCAAACAAGTAGCTCTTGGTTTGGTTTATGATTTGATTGGCGAGTCAGTGGGATTCTTTCGGTTTGGAAGTGCTGCTGCTCAACGTCTTGCTAATCGAACAGAAAAGTATGTTGCAGACGGACGAGATAATGAACCTTATGAAGAAGTAATTCGGGATCTATTGTTAGAAACTCCAGAAGAATTTGGCTATGAAGACATAACTGGATTACCTTGGCTAGAAATCGATTTTCCCCAGGATATTCAACGTGCCCAAAATGAGATTTTACCTCAGATAGAAGTAGTAGAAAATGTCTGAAAGTATATTTAATACAGCAGTTTTTATGTATTTGAACCATGTTAGGGGCACAGCAATGCTCATTGGTGTCAACTTAAGCTGAAACTCCTTTAAAACCTCGTTTCCAGCCCAGGCTGGAAATGCTACTCCTGGTGGCTCTGCCGCCAGTAAGGGAGGCGGAGCCTCAACGACGGGCATTCCCAGTCGGAGACTGGGAACGAGACAAACGAGACAATTGGTCAACACGAAAGTTGCAGGTTTGAATCTCCCATCTTTTTAATTCTGAATTCTGAGTTCTTCTTTAATTTATAGGTTGAAAAAAGCAGAATCAATGCATCAAATATTTGCACCCATTGACACCGCTGCAAACTTAAATAAATGTGCCCAATTACGGTTATTACTAGAATCGCCTCAACTCGACTTCATTATGGAAGCTCACAACGGGATTAGCGCCCGAATTGTTGAAGAGGCTGGATTTAAAGGAATTTGGGCGAGTGGACTAGCCCTTTCGGCTCAATATGGCGTTCGAGATAATAATGAAGCCAGTTGGACTCAAGTTGTCGAGATGCTAGAGTTCATGTCTGATGTCACCAGCATCCCGATATTATTAGACGGAGATACTGGTTATGGCAACTTTAATAACATGCGTCGCCTTGTCAAAAAATTAGAACAGCGAGGTATTGCTGGAGTTTGTATTGAAGATAAGCTTTTTCCCAAAACCAATAGTTTCATCAACGGGAGTCGCCAAGCTTTGGCTGATATTGATGAATTTTGCGGCAAAATTAAGGCGGGTAAAGATAGTCAAACAGACCCAGATTTTTGCATCGTCGCCCGACTGGAAGCTTTGATTGCTGGGTGGGATCTTTCGGAGGCATTGCGCCGAGCTGAAGCTTACCACGCAGCCGGAGCAAACGCCATTCTCATTCACAGTAAATCATCGCGTCCTGACCAAGTGCTAGCCTTTGCCAAAGAATGGGCGGGTCGTTCTCCCTTAGTGATTATACCGACTAAATATTACAGCACCGCTACTGATGTTTTTCGCAAAGCGGAAGTTAATTTAGTCATCTGGGCAAACCATCTGATTCGAGCTGCTGTTGCTAGTATGCAGGCGATCGCGCGTGAAGTGAAAGCCAGCGAAACTTTAATCAACATTGAAGATGATATCGCTCCCGTAAAAGAAATTTTCCGGCTACAGGGGGCGGATGAACTCATAGAAGCTGAAAAACGCTACTTTAACAACGGACGACAACATACTCAAGCGATCGTTTTGGCTGCTAGCAGAGGACAAGAGTTAGCAGGTTTGACGCAAGATAAACCCAAAGTCATGTTACCCCTTGGAGGTAAACCACTGCTTAGATTGTTGGTGGACAAATTCAAGAAACTTGCCATCAATGATATTACCGTTGTCGCGGGTTACAAAGCAGAAACTATTAACGTTCCGGGGACTAAAGTCATCCGCAACCCAGATTATGAAACAACGGGAGAATTAGCATCCTTAGCTTGCGCTCAAGCCAGCTTTGGCGAAGAAATGTTAGTACTTTACGGCGATTTACTATTTAGAAGCTACATTCTGCGAGATTTATTAGAATGTCCCGGAGAGATTGTTGCTGTAGTTGATTCTGTAGCAAACAGTAAGTCTGTTAGTGGTTCACCTGACTACGCCTATTGCTCAATTCCAGACGATCTTTCTCTCTTTGGACAGGATGTCAACCTGTTGGACATTTCTAAAACAACACACACCAAATTAGGAAAATCTAGCGGACGCTGGATTGGGATGTTGCGCTTGCGGAGTCAAGGTAGACAGTGGGTAAGTGAAGCACTCAATGAACTGCAAAAACGACCGGAATTCAACAGTTTGGGTTTGCCAGAATTATGCAATTATTTAATCGAGCAAGGGAAACCGATCAAGGTGCTTTATATTCGCGGTAACTGGTTAGATGTTAATTCTTTAGATGATCTTGACCTTGCTTTTCAATTGAAACAATAGAGTATTGGGCATTGGAAATTGTGAGGTTGAAGTAAGGGAACTCCAAGAAATAAATTATCCAATATTGTGGGGTGGGCAACATGAGCGCCCAGTCTATAGGGCGGGCGAGACGCCCACCCCACAAGAGTTAATTGAATATTTTTTTATTTGGAAGTCCCTAATAATTTTTCTTCTCAACTCCCCAATCCCCATTCCCCAGTCCCCAATCCCCATTCCCCATCCCCCTTAATTATGATCCAGGCAGAAGAATTTGTAGAAGCTGCGCGTAATCTTGGCTTTGGGTGGTACACTGGCGTACCCTGTTCTTTTCTCACGCCTTTTATTAACTACGTTATTAATGACGTTCAACTTAAATACATCTGTGCAGCCAATGAGGGAGATGCTGTAGCGATCGCAGCTGGAGCCGCAATTGCTGGTAAACCTGCTGTGGTAATGATGCAAAACTCTGGTTTGGGAAATGCAGTTAACCCGCTAACCTCCCTTACTTATATCTTTCGGATTCCACTGCTGCTGATTTGTACCCTGCGGGGCGATCGCAATTTACAAGATGAACCGCAACATGAATTAATGGGGCAAATTACAGAAAAATTGCTGCAAACAATGACTATACCTTGGGAATTTTTTCCCACAGATGCAGCAGAAATAGAACCCGTTCTGCAAAGAGCCACAGCCTATATGCAGCAAGAACGCCGTCCTTATGCTCTAATTATGCGTAAGGGAACAATTGCCCCCCATGCGCTCACCCGTTCTTCTATCCCAGAACGAGAAAATAGTAATAGCGTTCATATTCAGCAAAGCTTTTTCCGCGATCGCAAAGAACAACGCATTTCTCGCAGCGAAGCATTAGCTAGGATTGTGGAACTGATTGATGCCAAAAATACTGTAGTAATTGCCACCACTGGTTACACAGGACGCGAACTATTTGCCAGCAAAGACAGCGCCAATCATCTTTATATGGTTGGGTCGATGGGTTGCGCTTCCTCAATGGCATTGGGATTATCTTTAGCACGTCCAGACCTCAAGGTAGTGGTCATTGATGGCGATGGGGCAGCATTAATGCGAATGGGTAATTTTGCTACCATCGGCACTTATGGCGGTGCTAACTTGACCCATATTCTTTTAGATAACGAAGTCCACGATTCCACAGGCGCACAAGCCACCGTCTCTGCGGGTATTTCCTTTGCCAGAATTGCCGAAGCCTGCGGTTACGGCGTTACATTAGCTGGAGATGACCCAGCCCTTTTAGATGCCTTATTTACCGCAGATGCTAACAATAGACCTAAATTCGCTCATTTAAAAATCCGTCCTGGAACTTTAGAAAAGCTACCCAGACCGAACCTTACCCCGGAAGAAGTTTTACAACGCTTCATGAAACACATTGGTAATTCGTAATTCGTCATTAATAAATTCAAAGTAGAAACTCTTTATTTATTAATGACCAATGACCAATAACCAATGACTAATGACTAATGACTAATGACTAATAGACTTATCCTTAATATAAACAAAGTGGGATAATAAAAAACGGAGTAAAAATTATATGTAGATAATATGACAAACCCTTTAGCAAGAATTGAATCACATCCCCACGAAGCAAAACGATTAATAGGGATTAATTATGACCAGTTTTTAGCATTGGTATCCTTAGCGGAAAAAAGGCATAGAGAGAAACAAGCAGAAATTGAAAAAAATAAAGTTCGGATTATTGCCAAGGGAGGCGGACGCAAACCAGAGATGTCACCGAAAGAAGGAATATGCTTGTGTCTAGTTTACCTCAGACAAAAACCAATTTTTGAAATTTTAGGGTTACTCTTTGATATTTCCAAAACAAAAGCGAATGATGCTTTTAACTATTGGGTAGATATTTTGAGAGAAATTTTACCAGCATCTCAAATAGAAGAAGCGTCAGTAGATAGTCAAAAATATCAAGAATTGCAGCAAATGCTGTCCGAGTATGAATTAATTGTTGATAGTGCAGAACAGGCTACAGCGAGACCTGTAGACTATCAAGAACAAAAAAGATATTACTCTGGTAAGAAAAAAATGCATACTCTAAAAAACCAGTTTATTGTCTTACCAGGTGGTGAAGATATTGTAGATATCTGTGTGGGAATGCTGGGAAAAACAAGTGATATTAATTTATTTCGAGATACTCGGAATAAATTTGCTGACTCACAAAGGTTTATAGGTGATAAGGCCTATATTGGAGATGATGCCATTACCACACCTCATAAGAAACGAAAGAATACAGAAATTTCGGAATTCCAAAAACAAGAGAATAAACAACTTTCGTCTCGCAGAATTGCCGTTGAACACATGATATGTCGGGTAAAAATATTTCGAGTAGCCTCGGAAAAATTCCGTCTCGCTCGTCATCGATATAGTCAGGTAATTCTGGCAGTTTGTGGGCTGATTAGGTTAAGACTTAATCGCTTAGTATCCTTAACCATTAATACTTAATTTTTTATCCTGAAATTGATTTCATCGTTTTGTACTTTTTACTCTAATTTTAATTTTTTGTCTCAGAATGCCGCCAAACACCTATTTTCTCGTAGAGTAAGATAGCGATCGCCTATTCAATCTGAATTGCTCAAACCCATTCACAGTAAGCATTTACATTTTGCGGATAAGTCTAATGAAAAAATGATTTTACTAAATCCCGGCCCCGTTAATTTGAGCGATCGCGTCAGAAATGCCCTGTTGCGACCCGATTTGTGTCACCGTGAGGTGGAATTTTCCCAACTTCAAAGCAGAATCCGCGAACAATTACTGCAAGTTTATGGTCTTGGGAGCGACTGGGCAGCAGTTCTCCTCACTGGTTCTGGTACAGCTGCGATGGAAGCGATGATCAGCAGTTTAGTACCCACAGACGGGAAATTACTAGTAATTGAAAACGGTGTATATGGCGAACGACTATCTAAAATCGCCAAAATCCACGGCATTAATTACATCACACTTTCCCATCCTTGGGATGCTGAAATAGATATCAACGCTTTAATCAAACTCTTGGATGAAAACACCGACATCACCCACCTCGCTGTCGTCCATCACGAAACTACTACCGGTCGCTTAAATAATTTGGCGGAACTTGCGCCAATTTGCCAAGAACGCCACATCAAACTGTTAGTGGATGCAGTCAGCAGCTTTGGTGCTGAAGAACTAAATTTTGCAGATTGGGGAATCACCGCTTGCGCTGCGACAGCGAATAAATGTCTGCATGGCGTTCCAGGAGTGTCCTTTGTGATCCTGCGACGGGATGCACTGCCGTCAGTAGACACAATCCCCCGCACCTTATATTTAGATTTAGCAACCTATTACCAGCAGCAAGAACGAGGCGGCACACCTTTTACGCAATCAGTACAAACATTTTACGCCTTAACAGAAGCTTTGCAAGAAATGGCAGAAGCAGGGGGTTGGCGTGCCAGATACAGCCATTACAACCAACTTGCCAGCTTAGTCAGAGATGGGTTAGCCTCAATTGGAATTAAACCCCTACTTCCTCTTGGCAGTTCATCCGTTGTTTTGAATGCCTACTACTTGCCAGAAGGTTTTAGCTATGAGGAATTTCACGATCAACTGAAAGCACAGGACTATATCATTTATTCTGGACAGGGAAATTTAGCTCAATCAATCTTTCGAGTCTCGACAATGGGAGCTATTACCCACGTTGATATGGAACGCTTTATTGCTGTTGTTAAGGAAATTATTCGGTAAACTGACTTTTCACTTCAGAAACCTAACCTCCAGCCCCTTCCCTGCTAGCGTTGGGAAGCAAGAATCTTTCGGGGAGAGAAATGGAGGTGGGGTTCCAAAAATAAGTTGCACATCGCGTTAAAGACCGTGAAAAGTCAGGTTGACGTTGACATGTGCGATCGCATTTACCAGTGGGAATCATAACAAACAGATTTACCTGAGTAAATAAACAATGGCTTACCAAAACATTACAGGCTCCCTTACCCCAGCAGATATCCAAGAAATTAAAGCAGCCTTTGCGACTATCGAAGCAAAGTTGCCTTTTCTGGTGACTCTGAGTGTAGAAGAACGACGCAAGTTATTTAAGATGGGCGATAAAAGCCTAGCTTTTGTCAACACTAGCCTGACTGCTGCCCAATCTAACCGAGATATTTTACCAGCCAGCTTTGATGTAGATGAATTTGTGCGGGATTATCAACTAGCCACCACTCTCAGCGAACTTCTGATTGGACTGCGACAACTGACAGAACAAGTAGATGATACCTTAATGGCTGTCGGTAGTGAGACAATGAGCAGCAGTTTGACAGTTTACGATTACGTCAAGACTGCTGCTAAGAAAACTCCAGGGTTAAAAACTATTGCCGAACAGTTAGGGGAACGGTTTAAAGCTATTAAAAGTAAACCTGCTAAAACTGCTTCTGGTTCATAAACTTTAAACTTCGCGGGAGAGTCTTTAGGGATTTCCAACAAATAAATTATTCAATCTTGTGGGGCGGGCAACATGAGCGCCTTTGGCTATGGGCGGGTGAGACACCCACCCCACAAGAATTATTTGAGTATTTTTTTATTTGAAAGTTCTTTAATACTCGTGAATGAGTCTTTGATACTCGTGAGCGAGTCTTTAATACTCGCGGGAGAGTCTTTGATACTCGTCGGCGAGTCTTTAATACTCGTGAGTGAGTCTTTGATACTCGTCGGCGAGTCTTTGATACTCGTAGATGAGTCTTTTATACTCATGAGCGAGTCTTTTATACTCGTGGATGAGTCTTTGATACTTGTGAGCGAGTCTTTTATACTCGCGGATGAGTCTTTGATACTCGTGAGCGAGTCTTTTATACTCATGAGCAAAGATCAACATCAAATCTGTTCTCTTACTCTGCGTCCTTTGCGTCCTTTGCGGTTCGTTTCTTCATTCTCTTATTCCTATCTGAACGCACCATAATAGTAAATTTCAAAATTTGGGAAGCTCCCACAATAAAAACCCAAAGAAAATCTGACCTTCTAAATCAGGAATTAGGAATTGCAAGCTTGGTATTATACCGATAGCCGCGTGTAATCTGCCGCCTTGCCCTGATTTATGCCCACAACTCCCCGCCACACTAACAAGCTCTCCGTCTTTTTCCTTTTCTGTTTTACCCTACTCTTGACTTTCCTCCTCTCTCTACCTTGGGTAAACGCCAAAGAAACCCCCAAACCCAAACCCCAAGATTGGCAGATTAACGGTATATTAGCCGCCCTTGATGATGGACACGACCAAGTTAAGGGATATGCTCTCAAGCAATTAGTTGAATATAATCTCAAAGATTTAAAATCCCTGGTAAAGAAACCAGAGGATATTGCCGAGAAAGCTGCCAAAATCCTCAAGGATGAAAAGGTGTCCGCCAACGTTCGTTCAGGTGCGGCAGAGGCATTGGGCAACTTGGGAGACGCCGCAGCCAAGTATGTCCCTGACATCGCTAATATCCTCAAGGATGAAAAGGTGGACGCCTCCGTTCGTTCAGGTGCGGCATCGGCATTGGGCAACTTGGGAGACGCCGCAGCCAAGTATGTCCCTGACATCGCTAATATCCTCAAGGATGAAAAGGTGGACGCCTCCGTTCGTTCAGGTGCGGCATCGGCATTGGGCAACTTGGGAGACGCCGCAGCCAAGTATGTCCCTGACATCCTCAATTTCCTCAAGGATGAAAAGGTGTCCGCCTCCGTTCGTTCAGGTGCGGCATCGGCATTGGGCAACTTGGGAGACGCCGCAGCCAAGTATGTCCCTGACATCCTCAATTTCCTCAAGGATGAAAAGGTGGACGCCAACGTTCGTTATGGTGCGGCATCGGCATTGGGCAACTTGGGAGACGCCGCAGCCAAGTATGTCCCTGACATCGCTAATATCCTCAAGGATGAAAAGGTGTCCGCCTCCGTTCGTTCAGGTGCGGCATCGGCATTGGGCAACTTGGGAGACGCCGCAGCCAAGTATGTCCCTGACATCCTCAATTTCCTCAAGGATGAAAAGGTGTCCGCCTCCGTTCGTTATGGTGCGGCATCGGCATTGGGCAACTTGGGAGACGCCGCAGCCAAGTATGTCCCTGACATCCTCAATTTCCTCAAGGATGAAAAGGTGGACGCCTCCGTTCGTTCAGGTGCGGCATCGGCATTGGGCAACTTGGGAGACGCCGCAGCCAAGTATGTCCCTGACATCCTCAATTTCCTCAAGGATGAAAAGGTGGACGCCAACGTTCGTTATGGTGCGGCATCGGCATTGGGCAACTTGGGAGACGCCGCAGCCAAGTATGTCCCTGACATCCTCAATTTCCTCAAGGATGAAAAGGTGGACGCCAACGTTCGTTATGGTGCGGCATCGGCATTGGGCAACTTGGGAGACGCCGCAGCCAAGTATGTCCCTGACATCCTCAATTTCCTCAAGGATGAAAAGGTGGACGCCAACGTTCGTTATGGTGCGGCATCGGCATTGGGCAACTTGGGAGACGCCGCAGCCAAGTATGTCCCTGACATCGCTAATATCCTCAAGGATGAAAAGGTGGACGCCTCCGTTCGTTATGGTGCGGCATCGGCATTGGGCAACTTGGGAGACGCCGCAGCCAAGTATGTCCCTGACATCCTCAATTTCCTCAAGGATGAAAAGGTGGACGCCAACGTTCGTTATGGTGCGGCATCGGCATTGGGGAAGATAAAACAACTCAAGTTGGAAGAAGTTGTTATATTTTTGAATTATGCCTATGAGCCAAACCAGGGAATATTTGGGTCAGATGGAAAGTTTGAATTTTGGCGGTTTTCGTCTTACTTCCTAAGTGGCGGCAATGATGAAGTAAAAACTCTGCTCACATGGCTGGGCAGACCTGAGAGAAAAACAATTCCTGAGCAACTTACCCATGATGAAGGCAAGAAAACGCTGGAGGTTTTTCTCAAAGCCTGGGAACCTAGTAAGGGGCTGGACAGATTCAGAGAAGATTTAGCAGAACAGATTTCCATAGTTGCCGAGAATAAAAAAGTTCATTGGAAATGGCAAGATATTGGTTTGCTACAGTCCCACTACAACAACCTCAAAACTTTCTACCCTACTAAAGCTTATGCGGTGCAGTCACAGATAAATAACCTTGAGGGTTGGCAGTGGTTTTTCAAAGCCAGAAACACCATCCTCATTCACATTGCCTTTTGGCTAGCCCTCATCTTTGCCTACCCCAAATTCCCCCAAGTCCAAGCCATCTTCTTCTGGAACCCTTGGGTACGCCGTATTCTCGGCATCGGCTATGTCGGCTTTCTCCTCACCTGGTTTCCCCCCTTCCGCCGCAAATTATTTGAACCCTTCAAACCTTCCCTATTAGCCGATGCCGGCTTAGATAATTTTTATGACCAATCATACTTCCCAGAGTCAAAAGTCAAAGTTCCCACATCAGGAGACATCCAGCCAATTACCGCAGCCTTACCCAGTATTCAAGGACAAATTATCTTAGAAGGAGATTCCGGCTTAGGCAAGTCGATGTTTCTCCGCCATCTCTTGCAAAACTCCCAGCGCATCGTTGTTTATCTCCCCGCCCAGAAATGTCATAAAGGCGTAATAGAAGCCATCCAAGACAAGCTACACGGCCAAGCCCAAGATGCCAGCTTCCTGAAAAACCTAATTTACAGTGGCGCGATAGATATCTGCATCGACGGACTCAACGAAGTCACCGCCGAAACCCGCGCCAAAATCTGCCAGTTTGTCGAAAGCTATTTCCGGGGCAACATTATCATGACTACCCAGCCCCTAGAGTGGACACCCCCCTCAACAGCCAAAACATACTACTTGCAGCCCCTTGAACAACAACAAATTCAAGAGTTTTTAATCTCCCGTCAGCCGCGACTCCCCCAAGATGCCAAAATTCAAGGTGCTGATTACGCCCAAGCCAGCACCAACTATTTAACAGAAGTCCTCAATAACCAGCAAGCCAAAGAAGAGTTAGATGCTGTCCGCCGAATTCTTTCCAATCCAATGGATTTAACTGTGGTAGCGCTGATGTTATCACAAGGTAAACAGCCAAACTTATTTCGCCTGCAAGAACAGCAATACAACCTGATGGCGGCAGAATACCTGCAAGAATGGAAACAAGAATTTCCGCTTAAAAGATTCTCAGCCGCCGTCTACCGAATGCGACTTGAAGACAAACAAGCCTTACCCGCCGATGAATTTCACCAAGTTGTCATGTCTTTAGAAGACGAGAAATACAAGATGGTAGTCAGCCGTCAGTGGCAAGATGAAAAAGGCGAAGCCAAGAAAGAATGGTACTTCCGCCACGATAAAATCATGGATTTCTTCTTGGTGCAAAACTTTCTCGGCGAAACTGATGCCGCCGAAGGGCTATTAGTTGATAGAATGGGCGACCCTCGTTTTCGTGGTGTTTATTTCTTGCTAGCAACCTTGTTGCCTTTAGATGCAGCCAAAGAACTGCGGGAAGATTTGATTCAATACGCCGCCGACACCAAAGACAATACGGTGAGTAATACTTTTGTGCAGTTGTTGAGAACTAGATAGTACAACAATACTTCTCGGGTTTTGCATTTTTAACTCGGAATCGGGTTTGGGGTAAAGGTTACTGGGTTTGGGTTAAAGGTTTTTTCTTTCCCTTTCCCCTTAACCGAGAAGTATTGGATAGTACAATAGACTTCTTGCATAAATCGGGTAAAGGGTAAGGGTTAAAGGGAAAAGGGATAGAATTAACATTTCCCTTTAACCGAATGGCACTAAGAAAAGCTATAAGCTTTGCCCTAACTGGTTCCCAGCCTGGAGGCTGGGAACCCATTCTCGGAGGCTCCGCCTCCAGTGGGCTGACCAGAGGCAGAGCCTCTTGGAATACATTCCCAGTCTTCAGACTGGGAACGAGATGACACAAGCCTTTCGCCTTTTCTTAGTGCCATTCCCCTTTAACCTTTCCCCCTTTCCCGACAAGAGTGCAAAAGGCACTTTTGCAAGATGTCTAATACGCTTGGGTTAAGGGACTTCCAAATAAAAAAATATTCAATTAACTCTTGTGGGGTGGGCGTCTCGCCATTGGTGTCAACTTAACGCGAAACCGCTCGTCCGCCGGGAATTGAAACTCCCGTCTCATAGCTAAAGTCATCTGAAGATGACTAAATATCGTCAAAAATCTCCAGTCTACTTCAGTAGACTTAAGCTATTAGCCCGAAAATTTATTTTTGAAGTAATAAGTAATACCCATTACTTATTACTTATTACTCATTACTCATTTATTTATTTCCGGGCGGGCATGGAAGCCAACAGATACAGATATTTCCAGCTTAAATTAACACCAATGAGCATTGCTGTACCCCTACCGCGTGGTCTATTTACCTGAAAATAGCTGTAACACAAACGTATCGGCTTAAAATCCAATTTCAATGGTCAAACTCCGAATCTTTCCTATATCTGCGTTAGCTTTATCTGCAACTTCTAGAGTCCAGGTTCCTTGAGGACTTTTACCTTTGAAGGCAGCAAGTTTAGGGGTGTTTACCTCATCATAAGTTGTTTTGATATTATCTGTAGCTCCGCCCTGGCGATCGTGCAGAACTATTGGCAATATACCGATTTGCACTGGGGGAAGGAGAGTAACTACAAGATCCCCAATATAAGTATGCTCGATATCTACTAGAACTTTGATGGATTTCAGAAGGCTGGTATTAGCGATCGCCAACGATAATGTTGATACTTGCAAGTCGTTAATTGGGATATCTTGGACTGCTTTAAATATGCTAATGGGCGATGTTTGAGCAGGCTTGGCTAACTCTACAGCTTTGAGAGCATTGATTCGACCGTAACCGTAGAAAGGGCTGTGACCATTGGTATCGTATTTACCTCCAGTGGGGTCAATGCGATCGCTAGAACGTTTAAAAATATCTCGCACTTCATCCCAACGCAGATTTGGGTTTCTGGCAAGAATTAAGGCTGCAACACCCGCAGCACCCGGACAAGCGCTGGAAGTTCCACCAAATTCGTTTGTGTAGTTGCCTGCGGCGTCACCTAAATTCTGATTACCCGAATTATAACCAAGTACACCAGAGCGATCGGTCGTCCAAATTCCAGAGGTTTGAGAACTATCACCATTGTTGCTGGGGAAGGCGCACCAGACCGCTTGACCAAAGTCACTGTAAGCGCTTCTCTTACCGTAGTCATTACAAGCTGCCACCGCAATCACTTTTTGGTAGCTGGCGTAACCATCATTATCCACGCTTTCATTACCATTGCCAGCGGCGAATAAAACTACACAACCCTTGCCGTTGCGCCCCTTATTGATTGCAAAATCTATAGCAAGTCGTGTGGAATCAGGCAGAGGTACTTTTTGCTTGTGTACAGGATCGTCTGGCTCAAACCAAGTACCATCTGCTGGCCCCCAGCTACAAGAAATCACATCAGCACCATTTTGAGCCGCCCAAATAAAAGCATCTGCTTCATCTTGTGACCCCAGCGCCGAAGCTAAACGAATCGGCATGAGTTTTGCACCCGGTGCGACACCAGATGCCCCAAAGTTGCCGTTTCCACAAGCTACGCCGGCACAGGATGTACCGTGGTTATTGTCGTTTCCTGGTCTGGGATTGTTCGTTTTACGTGTAACATCACGCGGGGCAACAATTTTGCCAGAGGAGCGGAATTCTTCATGATCGAGATCCACACCGTCGTCGATAATTGCAATAATTGTCCCAGTGCCATCGCTCAACTTCCAAGCTGCTTCAACGTTGGCGTGGGCATTGATTATCTTACCATTAATTGTTGTTTGCTTTAAGTGCCACTGCTGTGGGAAAACCTGACGTTGGCGTGATTCACGCGCTAGTTCAGGATGGCACAGTTCCACTGATTCCTCATTCAGAAGTCTCTCGGCAATGTCAAAGACGGCCATACCAGTATTTGCAGGCGCGCTGACAAAATAAGCATTTCGTGCGTATTCAAGTTGGCGTTTAATTGTTAAGCTGTAACGTCTTAAAACCTCTTGGCAGACCCTTGACTCTTCTTCGCTGTCAAATTTGACAAAAAGGTTTTCGGTGTAAACTACAGGTTGTTGGGATATTGGATCGATTAGGACACGTCCGGCAAATTGAACTTCAGACTCATTGTTGAGAATTTCACGGGCGCGATCGCGCAAAGCAACACCCTGATTCGGAACTTTTGCTTGCAAAATTTCTACACCCGCTTGCCGAAACCGTGTTGTTAACTCAAATTGATTGAGGATACTACGAGCTATGGGTGATACAGGTGCGACTTCAAAGGATCTTGCACCCACAATAGTGCTGCGGCTTTCAGTACGTACTACAACATGTTCGTTGCTGATAGCAAATTCATACTGTTGGCCGTTCTGTCCACCATAGCGAACCTGAACCATTTTTTAATCTCCTAAATGTTTTGAAAATTGGGGATTGGGGATTGGGCATTGATAAAGAGGCAGAGGGGCGGGGTGCGGGGGGGCAGAGGGGGGCAGAGGGGAAAACTCTTCTCCCTTTCTCCCTGCCCCCTTGCTTCTTTCCCAGTCCTAAGTGGGGAATTTCACTCATTACTCAGCACTCCCAAGGGGCATAGGGAAACCGTATTATGCCTTAATTTGAAGGCTTGCTGCATACATAGTGATCTGCCGTTTAGTTTATGGATATTTTTTATTTCATGTGTTATATGTGTATTACGATACAGAATTTAATCTATCTAAGTTCATACAAGCTTTCGATTCATCTTTCCAGAAAAGAGGAGATTCAAAATCAGGTTGTTTTAAGAATCTTCACTACCTGTAGGCGCTAACTGTGCGTCACGATGAAAAAAAATGTATTCCATACCACTGAAAAACGCTATAACATCATTAGAACTTGAGAAAAATGTTTTATTTTCCAGCCGAGTATTTTCTACAGGTTTACTCTTTACCCCTGAGTGCTGAAGTGAGATTGCAAAAAGACTCTTTTTCTGAGTATCCCCAACAAATTCGCGTTGGTAGCGGTCGCACTGCTGTATCCTACACTCGTAAGTCTGGATACTATGCAAGACATTACAATCAACCCAGCACCGTCCCAGCAGGAGCTATTTTACAACTTAATAATGGTGCGATCGCAGTTTTTTCAGGCGAACCCAATCAATCCGAAAAGGGTATATTAAGTCCAATTTATACACTAGAAGCAAATGCCTCCTTAGCAGTACCAACTGGACTAGTTTTTATTCGCTTTGCTGAAGGCGTTGACGTGGAGTCGCAGCGCGAGGTCATTAATCAAGCGGGTTATGAAGTAGCACAAAGCCTTTCCTATGCGCCTCATGCCGCTTGGTTGCGTGCCAAATCAGGTAATATTGTTGATGCGATCGCTGGGATTTCGCAATTAGAAGCGATCGCTAATGTTGAGAATGTCGAACCTCAAATGCTTATGGAAAGAGGTTGGAGATAAATTATAAATTACTAATTCATCTGGTAAGGCTACGGATATGCCCCATTTAAGATGTTCTGCGCTCGTCCTATCTCATTTACCCAGATAATTAAAAGCAGCCACAACACTAGTCATGACTGCTGGTAATTATTAATAAATTAACTGGTTGTCTCCGCTTTACATATTTATTAAAAGCTACTGTTACAACCAATTTAAGATTGACAGATGATTAAGCTTTAGCAAAGTTTTCAGCAGCAAAGTCCCAGTTAGCCACTTTGTCTAGGAAATTCTTGATGAACGCTGGACGGGCATTTCTGTAGTCAATGTAGTAGGCATGTTCCCAAACATCCAAGGTGAGGAGTGCCTTCTTTCCATGAGCTAGTGGATTTTCTGCATTTGGTGTTTTAATCACTTTCAGCGTACCACCATCATCAATTAACCAAGACCATCCGCTACCGAACTGAGTTGCAGCAGCATTAGAGAACTCTTCTTTGAATTTGTCAAAGCTACCGAAGTCTTGATCGATCTTGGCTGCAAGTTCACCAGTGGGTTCGCCGCCACCGCCTGGCTTTAAGGAATTCCAGAAGAAAGTGTGGTTCCAAACTTGGGCGCTGTTGTTGAAGATTCCCGCTTTAGAGGAGTCTTTGAAGGAAATTTGGATTACCTCTTCTAAAGACTTATTGGCAAGTTCTGTACCTTCAACCAGCTTGTTCAGGTTGTCTACATAAGCTTTGTGATGCTTGCCATAGTGATACTCTAAGGTTTCACCTGATATACCAAAAGGCTCTAAAGCATTCAATTCGTAAGGTAGGGCGGGTAGTGTAAATGTCATTTTATGAAATCCTCTCTTTACCGGTTTCCAGTTGAAAGCTATTGCAGAAGCTTAGGAAATTAGCAGCTTTTGTTTTTGACAGTTTTATGCTTTTCATGATCAAACATAAAACTTAACATCGTTATTCTACTACCAAAGTGAAGATGAAAACAAAGTAGTTTTTTGATAAGTTAAATCGCTAGTAATCGCTGACTATAAATAAAAATGGCTAATATTTCACAAATTCCAGAGGCGAATAAGTAATTAGCATTTAGCAATTCAGGCTTTCATACTTCCATCTTGAGTACGATTATTGCAATGTGAAAAATCAGTCTAAAGCTAGATGATTTAATGCTTAATTGATCTAATATTTTTAGTACGAGGCTCAAAGCTTGATTTTCAATCAAGATAGCCAATAGTCAAATTAGCTATTTTGTTTTTAAGAGTGTTTCAAAAAATAAATGATCCAAAACCCGTCATTGCAAGTGAAGCGGAGCAATCCCAGTCATTGCGAGTGAAGCGAAGCAATCGCGATGACAATTGGGCATTTTTTTACTTGGAGTACTCTAAATGCAGTTTTGAGGATGGTAAGTGAATAATCATTCACCGACCACCCTTTGAAATTAAACAACTAACAGCAAACAGAGGTGATTACCACCCAGATAAACGCTGCTGGTAATAATCGACGATTTGTGCTGTGACTTCAGACACGTCCAAACCATCGGTTTGAACTTCGATCGCATCTGCTGCTTTTTGCAAAGGAGAAACTTTGCGAGTGCTATCTTTCCAGTCACGTTCGGCGATATCGTGTTCTAGCTGCTCTAAACTCACTTCGGGTTGACCTTGTTTGTTAAAGTCTTGCTGGCGACGACGGGCGCGTTCGCTGACTGAAGCGGTTAAGAAGATTTTCACTTCGGCATCGGGGAACACGTGAGTACCGATATCCCGACCTTCAGCGACTAAACCACCTCTTTTACCCCAGTTTTGCTGTTGTTTAACCAGTGCTTGACGGACAGCGCTTTGTGCTGCGATCGCCGATACAAGAGAAGTTACCTCAATGGTGCGAATTGCCTGGGTAACATCAAGACCATCAATCCAAACCCGCACAGACGCTTGTAAGTCTTGGGTGGGAGTAAGTTCAATTTTGCACTGATTAGTTAATTCTGCGATCGCACACTCATCATCAATAGCAATCCCTTTTTGCAGTACTAACCAAGTCACAGCACGGTACATCGCTCCTGTATCTAAATACACTAAACTCAGATTTGCTGCCACTTGCCGCGCCACTGTGGATTTTCCAGCACCGGCTGGGCCATCAATGGCGATAATGGGTTGACGATCGCGCAATATCGTATTGTCAATCAAACGTGTAGCACCAAGACGAGCTGCGATCGCCAACATTCCTTCCTCCTCAACTTTTTCTAAAGACATTAACGTAGTCGGTTCAACCAATTCAATATATTCCACTAAAACCGTGCTGACCATTGCCACTTCTTGCTGTACCACTGCTATTAACTTGTTGCTATTGCGATCGCCTGCCCGAAACGCAGCTTCAGCCCGTTGCAAGCCGCGATATAATATCGCTGCTTGCTCTTTTGCCGTTGCAGTCAAATATTGATTACGAGAACTGAAGGCAAGACCCGAAGCTTCCCGCACTATTGGACAAGCAACAATTTCTACTGGCAAATTTAAATCAGCTACTAAGCGTTTAATAATTGCTAGTTGCTGACCATCTTTTTGACCAAAGTAGGCACGATTAGGCTGCACCAAATTGAAAAGTTTGGTAACAATCGTAGCTACACCCTGAAAGTGACCCTGGCGAGAACGACCACACAAGCCTGTTATCATAGCAGATGGGGGGATAACTTGTGTAACTTTTGATTCTTGTATACTCTTCTGGGGAACGGCCATCTCTTCCGGAGTCGGTGCAAAAATGGCATCTACCCCAGCTTGTTCGCAAAGTTGTTGGTCTTGCTCTAAAGTACGGGGGTAGCGTTGATAATCCTCATTGGGAGCAAATTGCAGCGGATTAACGAAAATACTCACAATCACCGTAGAATTTTCTTGTCGCGCCCGTTGGATCAAGCTTAAATGACCTTGATGCAAATTCCCCATTGTTGGCACCAGACCGACTGCCGTCTGATACCAGCCAGTAATATCATCTAGTTTCAGATCCTCAGTAACCGCTATCTGTTTGTTTTCTAAGCAGCGTTTAGTTAAATAGCAGCGTAAAGCTGCCACTGTTGTCAGCAGGCGCACAAAAATACCCCTAGTTCTTATCGATCCCTCCCCCGTTAGTTTATATCTGAAATCGAGGGAAGAGTTATATCTGAAATCGAGGGAAGAGTTAAGCTTCTCATATCATGTCTAGCTGAGGCGAGTGAGAGCAATACGGTTTGATGAAAGCAAGAGACGCGATAAATCACAGTCTCTACAATAATCAGTCTTTTGTCTTGACGGCGATTCATCGCGTCTTTGCGATCTAAAATTTTCATCAAAAAACCTTAACCGAACCGTATTGGGAGCAAGGGATACGAGAACAAAGACAGCTAAAAATATTGCCTGTACCTGAAGGCACTGTCGCAAAAATTTAATTGTCAATTGCTGAGAATATTTTTAACCTGTTGAACTATAAATTGTAAAGTTTTAATGGTTGGGGTTGAACCCATCAGAAATCAAACAAAAATATCATAAATTTGGTTGCTCTGAACCCTTATGGCAGGGAAATTACAGAATCTTTCTCGCCTGCCTCTTTTGATCAGGGATTACCGCTAATTTCCAAAATTTAAGTTTTGAGGAGTGTAAATTGTTGATAAGTGAGATTGTAACAAACAGAATGGGTCGAGCATGGCTGAAATCTGCGGTGTTGGCAGTCATCCTCCTATCCACCTCCAAGGGGTTAGCAGCACCCCCAAGAGTCGAAGATGGTGCATCACCCACCAGATTGGATGAACCGTTGAATCCCTCAGAGGATGCCCTGACTCAAGTGACTTCAGTTTCCCAATTGACCGATGTCAAGCCCACAGACTGGGCATTTCAGGCACTACAATCCCTGGTTGAGCGCTACGGCTGTATTGCAGGATACCCAAACAACACTTATCGTGGCAATCGATCGCTGACCCGCTATGAATTTGCGGCAGGGATCAATGCCTGCCTCGATCGCGTGAACGAATTGATTGCCACTGCAACAACCGCTCTGGTGACAAAAGAAGACTTAGCAACGTTGCAAAAACTGCAAGCAGAGTTCGCCACAGAACTGGGGACGCTGCGAGGTCGAGTAGACAGCTTAGAGACTCGTACTGCTACGCTCAAGGCACAACAGTTTTCTGCAACAACCCGCCTTAATGTTCTGTCTTCTTTCAATGTCAGTCAGGCATTTGCCAGTGGAGATGTGAAAGCAGAAGGTGTTCCAATCCCTAACTCACTTCCCGCTGCTAGACTAGCGCTGCGATCTCCCAATCCTGCCACTGGTAAATTAGAGCCAATAGTCACCACAACTAGCCGCACTGCCTCAACAACCTTCAGTCAATCGACCTATCTGATTTTGTCGTCTTCATTTAGCGGTCGAGATACTCTCACGACAATTTTGGCCGCCGGGAATGGCAGTCCGCCCAGCAGTACCTACAGTTCAGCTGGCTTTGCCAGTACCTTTGGTGTACCCTACGCTGATTCTAATCCGGTCAATCCCCTCGCACCCAATAGTATCGGCCTATTTGAGTTGAAATATCAATTTCCTATCAGCAATTCAGTCAATGCTGTAGTCGGGCCGCGCATCTTGACATTTCGTCACTTTGATGTAAACCCCTACACAAACGTTGTCAATGGAGCTAGTGGTCTCAATTCCTATCAAAGTACCTTGGCAAACAGTGGCTTGTCTGGTGCAGGAGCAATTCTCAACTGGCAGATCAGCTCAAAGCTGGCGTTTCAAGCAGGATACCTGAACCGCAATGATGCCTCACTACAGTACTTTGGTGGAGATGGTGCTGCTAACCCAGAGCGCGGACTGTTTAACGGCTCTTATTCGTTGCTGGCGGAACTTGCTTACTCCCCCTCCCCGCAAACAACGCTCCGCTTCCTGTACACGCGCAGCCACAGTCAGGCTCCTCCCGCCTCACCACCCTCTCAGCCCAACTTCCCTTTTTTCCTGACTAACTCCCTCAGAGGTGTGGTAGATGATGGATTTGGGGGCAGCTTAAATGATATTGATTCAGACAACTTCGTCTTTAATTTCGACTGGAAAATCGCCCCAACGTTCGCCCTATTTGGGCGCTATTCCTATACCCAAGCAGGTATCAATCCAGTCAACCCCCTAATTCAGAGTGGCTCTGCCAATGTACAAGCGTTTCAATTAGGTGCAGCTCTACCAGACTTGGGACGGAAAGGAGCGCTAGGAACCCTATCGCTGGTCGTGCCGTTTAATATTTTGTCAGGTCGTCAATTCTTTGTGGCAGGCAATGGCAACGGTGGCACGGAATTTGATCTGGAAGCGACCTATGCTTACCCAATTAGTAGTAATCTGACAATTGTACCGACTTTTTTCGCCACCTTTAACGCCAATAACTTTAGCGACAATCCTACTGTCTTTGGTAATGTTCTCCGACTGCAATTCTTGTTTTAATGTAGCTATGCTCTATGGTCACGATCGCAGGTTATGAAGTGCTTTCAACCCTCTATGAGGGGAGTCGTTCGCTAGTTTATCGGGGGCGCAGCAATCATCAACCGCAATCTGTGATTTTGAAGGTGATGCAGGCAGAATATCCCAGCCTGGAAGAATTGAGCAGGTATCGCCTGGAGTATGACATCATCAATCGGCTGCATGGCGCAGGCGTGGCGGCTGCTTATGATTTGATCAAATATCGGCATGGGTTGGCTCTGGTATTAGAAGATTTTGGCGGCGAATCGTTGTATCAAGTCTTACAACAGCGCCGCCTTGATCTGGAGGAATTTTTAGAACTAGCGATCGCCTTAACGGAAATTATCGGTCAGGTTCATGCTGCCAATGTGATTCACAAAGATATTACCCCCGCCAATATTCTGTTGCATCCAATTTCCAAACAAGTAAAGCTGATTGATTTTGGCAATGCGACAGTGCTATCGCGGGAAAATCCCTCTATGAGCAGCCCCAGTGTTTTAGAAGGAACATTGCTCTACTTATCCCCAGAGCAAACAGGTCGGATGAACCGTACCCTAGACTATCGCACCGATTTTTACTCCTTAGGGGCAACCTTCTATGAATTGCTGACGGGAACTCCGGTGTTCGCCGTCACCGACGCAATGGAATTGATCCACTGTCATCTGGCAAAACAACCGGAGCCGCCCCATCTAATTCACCCTGAGATTCCCGTGATGGTGTCTCAAATTGTTTTAAAACTGCTGGCCAAGAATGCCGAGGATCGCTATCAAAGCGCCTATGGGATTAGAGCCGATTTGCAACAGTGTTGGCAGCAAATTCGGCAGGGAAATCAAATTGCATCCTTTACATTGGGGCAAGAAGATGCATCAGGGAAGTTTCAGATTCCCCAAAAGCTCTATGGCCGCGAGCTAGAAGTGGAAACACTGCTAACAGGATTCGATCGCGTTGTCACTGGCGGGAATCACAAAAGCGAACTCATGTTAGTTGCTGGATATTCTGGCATTGGCAAGTCGGCTCTAGTGAATGAAATTCATAAACCGATTACACGCAAAAAAGGATATTTCATTTCGGGGAAATACGATCAGTTTCAGCGCAACATTCCCTACTCTGGTTTAATTCAGGCATTTCAAGAACTACTGCGCCAACTGCTGACAGAAAGCCCAGCACAAATTGATCGCTGGCGATCGCAACTACTCAACACCTTGGGAAACAATGGTCAGGTGGTGATTGATGTGATTCCAGAGGTGGAACTGATTATTGGCAAACAGATTGCACCGCCGGAACTCGGATCGAGAGAGGCGCAAAACCGTTTCAACTTAGTATTCCAAAATTTCATTAAGGTATTTACTCAGTCAGAACATCCCCTAGTAATTTTTCTGGATGACTTACAGTGGGTAGATTCTGCATCTCTCAAGTTGATTAATCGGTTGATGACATCTGCTGATAGTCAGTTCTTGTTTCTGGTGGGGGCATATCGCAGCAATGAAGTGAGTCCAGTTCATCCCTTGATGGTGGCGATCGAGGAAATTCGCCAAGCCAAGGTCATCGTCAGCCAGATTGAACTTTCGCCCCTGACACTGACAAACATTACCCAACTCATCCTTGACACATTTAACTGTACTGCCGAACAGGCAACTCCCCTAGCAGAATTGCTCCTGCAAGTCACCGATGGCAATCCATTCTTTACCAATAGGTTTCTCAAGTCCCTGTACGAAGATGGATTGCTCAACTTCGATGAGCAATTGGGGCGCTGGCAATGGGATTTAGTGCAACTGCGAGCGGCTCCAGTACCCGACAACGTTGTAGAGTTGATGACGGGCAAGATGCAAAAAATGCCTCCCCAAACCCAACGAGCACTGAAACTAGCTGCGTGTATTGGGAATCAGTTTGATTCTCAAACCCTGTCAATCATCTCTGAATCTTCTCCAGCTACATTAGCACGCGACCTTTGGCAAGGGGTGCAAGAAGGATTGATCCTACCACTGGGAGAGAATTACAAGTTTACCAGTATAGAGGAGCAAACTTCCGCAGATTTAGTTGTGGTGTTCAAGTTCCTCCACGATCGCGTCCAACAGGTTGCTTATTCCCTAATTCCAGATGCCGAAAAGCAGACCATTCACCGTCAGATCGGACAACTGCTACTCGACCACACCCCCCCAGAAAAGCGAGAAGAGCGAATTTTTGATATCGTCAATCAACTCAATATTGGCATCAACCTGATTACCGACTCGGCACAACGGAATGAATTGGCGACACTGAATCTGATCGCTGGTAAGAAAGCCAAAGACTCCGCCGCCTACGAAACTGCCATCCGCTACTTGCTGACTGGCATTGATTTACTAGGAGAGCAAAGCTGGCAACGGCAGTATGCATTGACTCTTGCACTCCATGAAGAAGCCGCAGAATCGGCTTATTTAAACGGAGATTTTGCAGAGACAGAGCGTCTGGTAGAACGGATTTTGCACGATGCCAAAACCATTCTTGATTGCGTCAAAGCCTATCAGGTCAGAGTGGGAGCCTACACGGCTCAAAATAATTTACAGGCAGCCTTGGACACCATTGTGAGTGCGATGGCGCGCTTAGGCGAACCGCTGCCCCGGAATCCTAATCGGCTGCGAGTGGGATTAGAATTGCTCCGCACCCGCTTCTGGATTGTGGGCAGGCTTTCGCTAGCGCAACTAGAATCACTCCCTCCCATGACCGATCCTTACAAACTAGCAGCCGTGCAACTATTAGGATCGGCAGCGATGGCTTCGGTGAATGTTGCACCTCTGTTAGTGGCAGTTCTGGCGCTGCGAGTGGTGAATTTGGTCGTTCGTTATGGCAGTTCTAGCTCGTCTTCGGTGCAAGGTGTTGCCTACGGGGTGATGCTACGGGTAGGTCTGGGAGATATTGACGGGGCTTACCGATTTAGCCAGGTCAGCTTACGAATACTGGCTCGATTCAACGATCGCATCTACCGGACAATGACTATCGTTGCCTATGAATCCTGCATTCGTCACTGGAAAGAGCCACTACGCCCATCCCTGGCAGTTTTGCTCAATGCCTACCAGGAAGGGCTAGAACTGGGAAATCAAGAGTATGCCTCGATCGCGGCTTCAGCTTACTGCATTCACCAGCTTTTTTTGGGTGAACCCCTCTCAACCGTAGCCAATGCTTTTCAGGAATACACCGCCCAATTCCGACGATTTAACCAGGAGGCGATCGTCTATCAAACGCAGCCCTGGCACCAACTGGTCTTGAACTTGCAAGGCGATGCCACAGAGCCGACTCGATTGGTGGGGTCAGCGTTTAATGAAGATGAGATGCTCCCAGTTTTTATCAACAATCGGCTGGGAATTCCCATATTCTACACTTACATTGCGAAAGCGATGTGGCTTTACTACGCTGGGGACTATGCCGGGTCGCTACAGGCTGCTAGACTAGCGAAACCCTGGGAAGAATCTGCCCCGGTGACACCGGGATACGCCAATCGCTACTTCTATGAATCCCTAGCGTGTTTGGCATTGTGTGCGATCGCTACCAAAGCAGATCGTCGCCGATATTTGCGCCAGGTAAAGAGCAACCAACGCCAGGCAAAACAATGGGCAAAATACTGTCCAGAAAATTACCAACATCGCTATGACCTGGTGGAAGCAGAGCGGCTGCGGGTGCTAGGAAACAATCTCAACGCCATGCGTTCCTATGAGCGGGCCATTCAAGCCGCCAGAACTCAGGAATATACCCATGAAGAAGCCCTCGCCAATGAGTTAGCAGCAAAGTTCTATTTCAATTTGGGTCAAGAGCGGGTAGCGCAGGGATATCTGCTAGATGCTCGTCATAACTATCTGCGTTGGGGAGCTACATTTAAAGTCGAGCAAATTGATGCCCAATATCAGCAGTTGCGCGATCGCTCTACCCTGGATCTGATGACTGGCATCTCCATATCTAGCAAAACCAGCAGTCGCTCACTAGGTCAAGACCTGGACTTGGAAACCGTTATTCAGGCAGCACAGGCAATTTCTGGCGAGATTGTCCTCGATCGCTTGCTGGAAAAACTGCTGCAACTGGCGATCGAAAATGCAGGCGCTCAAAAAGGCTACTTACTCCTGAACCACAGCAGTGAACTACGGATTGAAGCGGCAGGACACATCATTGATCGAGATATAGAAATTATAGTAGAAACTCGCCCCCTGACAGACACACAACTCCCCATTTCGATCGTTAACTATGTGCAACGAACCCGAGAAAATTTAGTCTTGAGGGATGCCGTTCAGGAGGGGTTGTTTACGGTTGATCCTTATATTTTCCAGACCCAGCCGCGATCGATCCTTTGTGCCCCCATTCTGAACCAGGGCAATCTTAGCGGTATTCTCTATTTAGAAAACGCTCTCGCAACCGATACCTTCACCTCTGCAAGGTTAACAGTGCTGAATGTATTATCGGCTCAAGCTGCGATCGCCCTAGAGAATGCTTCGTTCTACCGCACCTTGGAGCAAAAAGTCGAAGATCGCACAGCTGACTTAGCTCAGGCAAACCAGGAAATTATCCTGCTCAATCAGCGGCTACAATCGGAAAATCTGCGAATGAGTACCGAGCTAGATGTAACGCGCCAACTTCAGCGGATGATTTTGCCGAAAGAGTCAGAACTCAGCCAAATTCCAGGTTTAGAGATTGCTGGATTCATGGAACCTGCCGATGAGGTGGGAGGCGACTACTATGATGTGCTACAGGATCGGGGCTTGGTGAAAATCGGCATCGGGGACGTGACTGGGCATGGACTAGAAAGCGGTGTCTTGATGCTCATGGTGCAAACTGCCGTGCGAACGCTGTTAATCAACCAGGAAACCGATGCCGTCCGATTTTTGAGTACACTCAATCGCGTGATTTATGAAAATGTGCAACGCATGAACTCCGATCGCAATCTGACATTGACATTAATGGATTATCATGCTGGTCGATTGAGATTGAGCGGACAGCATGAGGAAGTGCTGATTGTGCGAGCCGATGGTGCGATCGAACTAGTGAAAACCAATGATTTAGGATTCCCCATCGGGCTAGTCGAAGACATCAGTCAATTTGTTTCTTATCTAGATGTGGAGTTACAGTCGGGTGACGGGATGATTCTTTATACTGATGGGATTACAGAAGCAGCCAACCTGCTCGATGAACTCTATGGATTAGAGCGATTATGCCAAGTCGTGAGTCAGCATTGGCAGAAATCTGCTCAGGAAATTAGATATACAGTAATTGAAGATGTGCGTCATCACATTGGTGAGCAGAAAATATTTGATGACATTACATTGCTGGTGATTAAGCAGAAATAACTGACTGGAAGAGGCACAGGACAGGGGACAGAAGCTAAGGTGTTGATTTTGTACATTTTCAGGGGTTAAAAATTCATGCACAATCCTTTCTGAGTAAAATTTGCAGTGGGAAAAGTTATTTTTCGCATTCTTTAAATAAGTAATAAGTAAATACCCATTACTTATTAAGTAAGTGGGTGTGAAAAAACTAAACTATGTGAAGAAAAATAAACAAGGCTCAAACTCTTTCTCTCCCTGCTCCCTGCCTTATCCTAACGATAATTATTTACGCCGACCTACTTACTCATAGCCAATGAAACCCTTTACTCCCTTGCCTCTTTTTCAACTATCACTTTACCCACCGCATCTAATGTTTCTCAATGATGTTGATTTGATTTTACTCACCGTTTTATCAGTTTCTATCTTGACATTGACTGCTTATCTAATTTCTCTGCATCAGGCAATAAAACAGCTACCTAAAATCACAACCCACTCAGAAGGAACTTTCTCTGAGGTGGAATTGCCTAAAATTTCAGTGATTATCCCAGCTTTTAATGAGGAAGAAAATATTGCAGATTGTGTGCAATCAGTTGTGTCTAGCACTCGCTTATCCGCAAAGCAATTGGACGTGTGGATTGTAGACGATCAATCCAGCGATCGCACCCCAGAAATTCTCCAAGCTCTAAATATACAATTAGCTGATCCCAGATTGAACATTCTCACCGGGAAACCCAGACCAACTGACCAATTCTGGACAGGTAAGAACTGGGCGTGTCAGCAAGGCGCAGAACGCGCTAATGGAGACTTTTTGTTATTTATTGATGCTGATGTTCGCTTAAAACCCGATGCTATTTCGGCTGTTGTTGCAACCGCGATCGCTCAACAGCTTGATTTTCTCACATCTATTCCCACGATTGTCTGTGACTCATTGGTTGAGTGGTTAGTGCAACCGCTGATGTTTATCAATTTGACGATCAGCTTGAACTCGAAAGTGGTCAAAAATCCAAAGACAAAAACGACCTATGCTCTCGGGCCATTTCTCTTATTTCGAGCCTCTACCTACAATGCTGTGGGAATGCACAGAGCCGTTGCTGGTTACCCAGCAGAAGATGTTGCTTTTGCCCGTAGGCTCAAACAGAGTGGTTTTAAGCTCCAGCACTATCTAGGAGCAAATCTGGCCTCATTGCGAATGTATCGTAACTGGTCTGCTCTGTGGGAAGGCTGGACAAAGATTCTATATGTTGGCGCACAACGCAGTGTTATGTTGATGCTGCTTTTGATCTGGGTGATGTTACTGATTTATACTATTCCTTGGATTGGTTTTGTCATAGCGATCGCTCAAGTCCTTAAGCACCCAAACCTCTTTCACTTTGCAGAGATGGGCTTAACCGGGTTAGCAATTCTGTTGCAATATCAGGTCAGGCGACAAGGATCGCGCGCTCTGGGAACTTCAACCAAATACTGGTGGTTGCAAAGTCTGGGCGGATTGTTAATAGCAGTATTAGCGATCGCGTCTATTATCAAAGTCGAAACAGGCTGGGGGTGGACATGGCGTGGACGCAAACTAGTTTCAGTCAAATAAGGAGATTTCTATGCATTTTTTAGCTATGAATCAGCGATGGATTGCTCTTCCTTTGTCCATGATTTGTGCGATTTTTTATGCCCCGATTGGTGAGGCTAATCCCACATCCAACTCCCATACAACGCCGCTGATTGCTCAATCCACTTGTTCTGCTAAAGATTTATCTCGCTCAACTCCACCTTTTCCCTGCGTCAGTCCAAAAGCTTTTAGTTGTTTAAAGAAAAATAATGCCAGTAATGGCGGTTCCCTAGAATATCGAGGCGATACCAGTGGTGAAATTGTCGTCAAGAGTGATGTTGTCGGACAAGTTGCACTCTTGGAATTCAACTACGATCAATCCACTCAAACGCTTAATTTGAATGTGAAACAGAAGAACTTTCCTGTTCAGGAACAACAGATTTGGGACGGATTTAAGAATACACTTTCAAAGTGTCGATAATTTACTCAGATATTGAAGTGCGGAATGTGGTTTACTCACAAGCTTTTCAGGGTAATTTGTCGCCCCATCAGCAATAAAGTTATCCTCTTAGGGACTTCCAGAAAATAAACTATTCCATTAACAATAATGATAATTAATTGACACATTAAATCTCTCTTCCAAAGCAGGAGAGGGATTTAATGTGAGAGGTGAATCTGCTATTATTCGAGGAGAAGAATCGATGGGAGTTGTTGAGGTGCAATCAAACGCAATAGCGTATAACCAATGCCTGCCTCACCCCGGAAGAACCCAGGAACATAAATGCTTTGGTGCAGTCCGGGTTCTGCGGTGTATCCTCCCTTGCTTCTCGCGAGATGGATGACTTGAGATGCTTGCGCTCTGGCATTTGCTAGCAGTTCTGGTTGACCTAGACGATCGCTTGCAGTAATCAGGAAATCAACTCGTCCCATGCTGCCACAACAAAGTTGATCGACCATTTCGCGTTTTTGCTCCAGTGTGGCGTAGGTCGTCTGGAGAGCAGACTGGATATCCTGGCGAATTGCAGCATTATCGAGCAAGGTCAGTCCACCCAATCGACCAAGACCGATTCCAGTTGCTCCATGACACCAGCTTGACATCAGAGGCGGTGCTTCCGTGCTGCCCGTTGCCAGCAAGAATTGGGAGAAGTCTCGTAGATCGCACCAGTTGCTCACAGTGGGTAAGAAGCAGCTTTGCTCGTAGGCAATTCCCGCTTCTGCGGCAAGCTGATAGGCTCGATCGCCTGTGATGTGTGCAAGTTTCAACAAGGCATAGGCAATTCCTGCTGCGCCGTGAGAAAACCCAGTCAACAGACGACCGCTTAATGTTCTCCAAGCTCTACCGCCTTCAGTGGGGACACTCCGCGCTAATAAAGATTGACCACAAGCGATCGCAGCTTCCAGTGCAGCCGAGTCTTGAGTCATTTCGTATAGCGTGATTAAACTCAAGAGAATTCCCGTTGTTCCACCCAAAATATCTAGATACGTGTCCTGAGCAATCACATCCGGTTCTACTAGAGACACCATGTCCAATGCCATCTCTAGAAGGTTGCAATCAGACAGCAACCGACTGATACAGGTTATTCCATACATAGAACTTGCTAACCCAGCAGACAGCCCTAAATTCAAATTGAAATTGGGGTCTTTCGTTGAAAATAAGACTGCTTCCTTTGATCGCTGAAAATCCTGTAATGCTTGCAAACAAAGCTCTTTGTAGGACGTTTCACCAGTGACTTTTGCTAGAGCCGCTAGGAATAGTGCAATTCCAACTTTACCATCATACAAACTCGTGTTAGTGGGTTGAAGCTCGAACCGTTGATGTTGGAGAGAGAACTGAGGAGAGAGCCAAGTTACACTGCCATCAGGAGCATGAATCGCTCTGTCTTGGATGCGTTGAGTAATCGCGATCGCTTCTGCTAATAGGGCTGTATCGTCAAGAATTTCGCTAGAAAAGCTATCTTCTGCCGATCCATCTTGCTCGCGCAGGCTCATTTCGTGAGGTGCAATTCCGCGCAGTCCCAGCATAGCTCTGATGTACTGTACCTGCATCGACATATCTGCCAAACTCAAGCTTTGTAAGCGCTGCCACATCAAGTCAAACCCAGACCCTTCAAAGAATTGCTCAACTTGCTGCTGCGAAGAAAGCGTCAGAATCTCTCGATCGGACTGAAGCGTAAACATTGGAATGTCGAGTTGCTCCATCGACTGCCGTTCGACATCGATCATTGACCAAAATTTAGGTTGATTGGCTTCCATCGCTGCCGATCGCTTCAAAACTTCTAGGCGAATACTGCGATCGACTCCATCTTTGAGATAATTGGGATGGGCAAGCTGTTTGAGAATCTTAGCGTAGATATTGGTGCGACGGAACAAGAAGCGAATGGTTTGGTTTGCCATTGCCTTGAGCGGACTATTTTCTGCTAGTAAAAGCTCTCGCTTTTCTAACAGGAAATAGTAAAGCTGCTGGAAGCCTTCTGCTACTGATTCAATTGAGTTGATGAGATTCGCAGGTTTGCCATCCAGCATTGGCATATGACTGAACGAGGGTTCGATCGCAATATCCTGTAGCGTGAGCGCCATTTGATCTGTATTCACCGCTGTCCATTGCAGTCCTTTATAGGTTCGGTTCTGCTGAACTTGGCTGCCTAGACCACTATAGTCAAACGAAGAATCGGCATCATCTTCACCTTCCCAAACAGGTAAGAGAGCGGTGCGTGCAACAGAGTTAGACAGTTGATAGATCGCGATGCGATGAGCAGTTTGCAGATATTCGGCTGACTCAAGATCGGGACGGGGTTGCAACAGTGTTTCTAGATCGATCAGAACTGGATATTCTCCACAGGCAAGCAAATTTTCGTGGTGACAGTCCGTTGCTTCCAGCACATAGGTTAAACATAACAACATTCCTGCCCGCTGGTAATGACGCTTAACCTGATGAACATCGGCACAGTGCCAGGACAACACATATTCTACCCAGCCATAGTCACCGCGATCGATGACCTCTACTGCTTTGAATGGCAGCAGACAACCTTGTTCGTTAAGCCAGAGCAGCAGATCGTTGTAGGCTCGATCGATTCCCAGAGACTTAGGCTTGTAGACTAAAGGCAAATCATCTCCAATCCGAAAAGCAATCACTGATCGTCCTCCGCGATGTCGATCGGAGAGTTCTACTTGAATTGCCACAACCTGTGCATTAGAAATATCTTTACCAAAGCGCTCTCCAATCATTAACCAGTCTGCATCCAAACGCTGCAAAAATTCTTGCTGCGCTTCAATCCACAGATTTGTCAGAGTTATTAGTAGACGGGCAAGCGTCGCATACTCCTCTAAGAATGAAACAAACTGTCCTTGCAACATTTCCTGGACAAAGCGAAGATAGAGATTGCGACCCGATATGCTTCCCATTTGGCTTAGGAAGCGTCCAAAGGAAGATTGTTGACCAGTGCGCCAGCTGGTAAACGTAAGACTGATGGATTGTGCCGATAAATCAATTAACTGACCTAGCAACGATCGCTCTAACAGCGCGTGAACTGGTTCTGTAAGTCTGCGAGCAGCCGCTCCTGTACGTCTACTCAGTTCTTGTTGAGCAATCAATACAAACGGAGCAAAGAGTTCTTGAAACGGCAGTGGAGCTTGAGGATCGAAAAAGCGATAGGTGGGAGATTGCTCAGAAGCTTGTGCAGTCATGAGCAGAAACACCTGATGCAGCATTTCTGCCCAATCAGGTAAAGGCGCATCTTCTCTGAGGGTGACGGTCTGAATTGCTTGTTTTGCCTGGTCTAAGGTAATTCCATCCCAACTCAAACAGCGCTGAAATCGATCGAAATCTCCCTTCGCGATCGCATCACACCAAGCATCTATGCGGGATTGTTGCAAAGCTTCAGCAAGCGGCTCAGAGGTGGGTAAAACATGAGCCACCTCAAGTCGTTCATACAGCGTACTGGAACGGGCAACAATGCGACGCAACGCAGCGGCGTGTAATCGCGAGGAAGCAGGTTCAATCTTTGAAATCGCTATCATTTGAAGGGATGTTCCTGAAAGACGAATTTGAATGACTTGGTTTAATCGACAGCAGTTAATGGACGATCGCTTTCTGCATCGGCGTTGAATGGTAGATGAGATTTCGCCTTAAAGAGGGCTTGTAGCACCGTCGCCGTTGTAAAGACATGATGTTGATCAAAATTCAGGCTTCCTTCAATCTTGTCATGATAGACCCATCGATCGAACTGGTTTGGATCTAAATCATCAGGGAACGGAACCCGCAGGCGGGCGGAAGATTCCCATGAGCCATCTAGCTGTTGCTGAGTAAGCAACCATCGAATGACAGCAGCGATCGCTGCTTCCGTTTGCTCTGGTTTGCCTAACAATAACAATCGTAAACCCCAAGCAGTCGCAAAAGGCGATCCCAATGGATGATCGTTAGTCGCAATGAAACCCGTTGGACTAAGGCGCTGCAAAGCCCATTGAACGGCGTTCGCAATCGCTTCAGAGGAATCATCACTTACAGCTAAAGCTTCAGCAGCTAAAGCAGTAGAATATTCGAGATCGTGCCACCAATAAGCAGACCAGCTACCCTCACTGTTCTGAGTCGAGTGCAAATAATCGAGCAGTTGGTCGCGTACTTCTGGAAGAGCCGCTAGAGCCGCACTCACACAGATATGAGAACCACACCAACCCTCCATACTCTGTTCTGGAGCCGCGTAGATAAACGATCGAATCGCTTCCGCCGATCCGTAAGTAGAAACCCCGCCATTGGAGCGCCAGTGTTCTCTCAGGGATTGAAGAGCTTGCTGAACTCGCTCTGACTGTGGCTCACCGAGAGCATGGGCAAGTTGGAGAACCCAACCTGTGCTATCCGCATCCCCCGGTGGAAATCGGTTAAAGCCCCAAAGTCCAGTGATGCGGTGACGGCGAGCTTGAAGCAGCGTCCAGGCAGTTTGAGCTGCGTCCAAGGCTTGGGGATCGACTGCGATCGCGGAATCACTCGCTAAGGTTGTCCCAACATAACCAGTCACCCATTCATCGCTTAAACCTGCTCCAAGATGAAAGTCTGTCCACCAGCCTTGAGAATCGCGGGAGGTTAAAAGGAAGGTGATTGCAGCCTGAAGACTCTGAGTGACAGTCGCGCGGGGAGAAGCAACGGCAGCAGAATTCGCCAAGCTAGTTCCTGCTCTGGTTTGTAACCCTGCTGAAAGTGTAGGACTCGCACTAATGGGTTTGTGCATCACGCCAAAGTAAACCTTGCTGCTTAAGGGCTTTCCGGGTTGGTAAAGCAATTTAACGTGACTCAATCCTCTGATGTAGATGCGTTGATGCAGGGGCTTATTCACCGTGTAGCCGGCATACTTGAGCAAAGCATCCCGCATAAAAGGTTCACACAAATTTTGCTCAACGAGGTGATTGAGAAGAGATGCCCATTGTCCATTCACACAAGACAGGTAGCGGCTGATATAAATTCCTTCAACACCAATGCGGGGATAGATCAGGGAGCCAACATCAATGTCTAAAATTGCGCCATCGCAGTAGGAATAGAGCAAGGCAAAGAGCCGCTCAATTTCCTGGAGCGATCCCTGCCATCCTAACTGATTGAGATGGGGGATCATTTGAATCGGTGAACCTGACAGACAGAATCGAACTGCTTCTATCTTTCTGCCAAACATGAATCCAAACTGAAAAATTCCGACCTGTGTAGGAAGGTTATGAATACATTGGATGACATTGAGTTCTACCCCCTCTGCCATATCATTATCACACAGTAAGGGTAGTGCTTTTCTCCAAATCCAGGTATAGTCGGGAACTATTCCTCCCTGAGGCGGGACGGGACTGACAAACAGCCCAGGAACGGGAACATCTGGTGAATTTTGGCTCTGATGTGCGTCAAATTCCAGCCATAGATCGTTGACCTGATAGTGCAATTCAGAAGACGGATCTGCCCACTCCAGACAGAACTGGCGAATCCGCTGCCATACTGGATGTTGTTGAAAGACATCGGGTAGTTTAATGGTCGGATGTAAGCCTGCTAAAATATCTCGCTCTGTGGGAGTGATATGAATGGCAAAATCGACCGTTGGCTCTGCTGGATGCAGACGCGCTTCAAAGCCGTAGCTGTAGGTCAGTGCATCGGGGAAGCAACGACCGATCGCTTGAAGTCGCTCCAAGGCATCTGGCGCGATCAGGGGCGAGAGGTGGGGCGCGATCGCTTGAAGTGAGTTTTCTAAAGAAAATAGCCACATGTGCTTAATATCCAGACAGTGATTCAGAAGGCTGCCGTTGATAGACGATCGGGTTCATCAACGTTTCTGCTAAATCACCTGATTTCAAGCCCGGTAAGCAGGTGGACAGATTGTGTTGACGAATGATTGCTGCAAAGTTTTCTGGGGGGGTGGGGTTGCGAGGCATCGGCGGTATTGCAACTCGCGCACCATCTGCATAGTAAACAATCACCATAGCTTCACGAGTTTGCTGGCTCGTGTTTTCACGTGAACTATGAAGAGTCCAGCCTGTATGGAAACTCGCATCTCCTGCAACCATTGCTCCGTAGCTCATGCGTTGCCAGCCTTTAGCATCGAGATTCCGTTCAAACTCATCCATCGATTCATCGTTCGGCATTGATGCCCCCTGATACCCCCGTCGGTGAGCAGCAGAGACAAAAATCATGGGCGACATTTCGGTAGTGACATCAGAGAGCGCAACCCACATCGTGATAACTTGATGGGTATCGAGGGGCATGAAGTAGCTATCCTGATGCCAAGGGGTATTGCCGCCGCCGGGTTTCTTGAAGTAGGACTGATCCCGAAAAAGTCGTACCGCATCGACTCTAAGTAAATCGGCAGCAATTTTGCCAAATCGCTTTGCTAAGGTAAACTTTCGAGCCGCTGGGTCAAGTCTCCATAGATTTTCGACAAACTTCCAACCCTGACTTTGACCACTGACCGATTTTTCCATCGCTTTTTGTTCAAGGTCATGGCGATCGACAGCCGCCGCTAGTGCAGGTCGATAGACAGCGATTTCTTCAGGCGTAAGGACATTGCGGAGCCGGAGATGCCCATCTTGATGAAAGCTGCGGATTTGGTCGGGGGCGATCGCATAGTCCTCCGCTAACGCTGGCAATAATAAGTCGGTTGAAGTGATGCGCGATCGCTCAAATACCTGCTTGCCAATGCCGCCCGCTCGACATTCACAGAACAATCCCCTAACACAGTGACAGCAGGTGTAGATTACGGCATTGAGTTCATCTGGGGTGAGTGAGTAGCCCAGCGGTAATAGTGCGGCTTGCAGTTGAGCAGGCTGGCTCGCCTGTTTCAGCATTCGTTTCAAAGCCTCATCGTGTAACGCCGCCTCGAATAATTGCAAGATGTGGGGTTTTTGAATATGGCGAGCAATCTCGGCTTGCAATTCGGTCAGGCTGAAGGGATAGCCAAATTTTTCGGATAGATGTACAAACCGCTCTGGGTTAGAGGTACAGGACTCCTGCTCTGGCTCTATCGGCACTTTGCCTTCCAGCACAGCGGCAAAAAATCGAGCGACGTTTTCTTGAGGCATGGCGGGTTCTCTACTTGACCTCTTGAGGATGGGGGTTGAAAGTGAACTGTGTGGAAATTTTGAGGCTAGATGACCTGGCATACCTGGCTCCGCCTCCTCTTTCTTGACCAGAGGCAGCAGCCCCTCGGAATACATTTCCAGCCTCCAGGCTGGGAACGAGGCTACACATGCTTTCGAGCTTTTCTTAGTGCCATTCAGTCAGGAACCTTAGTTTCTACCCAAAATATTGGCTCGATTTATCTGGCTTGGGTTCCGACTCCGGTAGCGGATGACCCGACAATACAGAGTCCGGCTGTCAGACCTGCTGCCACGCCACCGGTGACTATCCCCGCTCCAACCGCTCCGACCGCAGAGGCAACCATCACTGTAGCCGTAGCAGCTACCGAGCAGCCATTGGTGGCAACACAACCCGATCGACCCGACGCACAACCCGTCCAGTTTGAATTCTGGGAATCAAGGGTGCCTCCTCCGCCTGCCACCGCTTCCAGTTCAGCCTCCGATAATTCGGTGGTCGCTGCATCAGGAGTTTCCAACGCGGGAAGAACCAGGTAGTAGTGGGTAGGGCTTTCCTGCATCACGTTGATTTGCACGTTATCTGGAACATTCAATCCCTGCTCTGCCAATACAGCTTTGGGATTATTCAGTAGGCGTTGCCGAAATGCGGGATCTTGAATCGCCTGGGTAATCAATTGCGCTTCTAGATTCGGCATCCGACCTGTAGCGGTCATTTCTGAAGTGGGGGTAGGTTCGGTTGTAGACATTTTGCTGACCTGTTGATGATGTTATTCTCGCTCCTGAAGCGAGTGCAATGAACTGGACTCCTCAAACGTCCCTTTAAATTCACGCTAGCTTGGTAGCAGTAGCGGCTCCAGCACAAGCAATTGCAACTGCCCCTCCCGCCGCCATAGCTGCGGGAGTCCCTAAGGCAGCAGTAGCACTTGCTAGCGCAAGACCTGTTGCTGTCGCTCCGACAAAAGATGCCACACCGAAACCCACTTGAGCGGCAGCGTTACAGCCATTAGTCGCCACACACCCCGATTGACCTGATGCACACCCTGTCCAGTTTGCATTTTGCGAATCCAGGTTAGCTCCCCCTGCGACCGCTTCCAGTTCTGCATCCGACAACTCGGCAACTTCGCCCGATGCCGTGGGAAGCTCCAGCGCAGGCAGTACCAGGTAGTATTGCGTAGCACTTTCCTGCAAGACGTTAATTTGCACATCATCAGGAACGTTCAATCCCTGCTCTGCCAATACAGCTTTGGGATTATTCAGTAAGCGTTGCCAAAATGCGGGATCTTGAATCGCTTGAGTAATCAACTGCGCTTCCAGATTTGGCATCCGTCCAGTGGAGTTCATCTCTGGGGTGGGTGTTGGTTCGGTTGTAGACATTGTGACTCCGATTATTTGTCACTGAGTTCGACGTAAAAAATGCCCGAAAACATTAATAAATAAAGCTTTTTACTGAAAAACGTATTCGGACTTTGTTCTCAACAAATCCCCCACAATGAGAATAAACACTATATTCTCAATAAATCAAAGAAAAAGCGCCTAGCTCATTTGGTCTAAAAGCTCATCGTACAAGCTTTTCAAGCTAATTTCTTATATCGAACTCAGGTATTTGTAGAGCGATCAGAGTAGAAATTTTGAGGGCGATCTCGCTTTGAGTTGGGAGGGATGGAGGAGATATTAGACTTCTTGCATAAGTCGGGTAAAGGGTAAGGGTTAAAGGGAAAAGGGATAGAATTAACATTCCCCTTTAACCGAATGGCACTAAGAAAAGCTATAAGCTTTGCCCTAACTGGTTCCCAGCCTGGAGGCTGGGAACCCATTCTCGGAGGCTCCGCCTCCAGTGGGCTGACCAGAGGCAGAGCCTCTTGGAATACATTCCCAGTCTTCAGACTGGGAATGAGATGACACAAGCCTTTCGCCTTTTCTTAGTGCCATTCCCCTTTAACCTTTCTCCCTTTCCCGACAAGAGTGCAAAAGGCACTTTTGCAAGAGGTCTATTGATCTCCCCTTCCTATCCGCCAGTTGACAGCGATCAACCGTACTTGCTCGCCGCCGCTTGTCCAATACCACAAGCGGCAGCCGTACCTGTTGCCGCAACTGCAACAAGGGGAGATGCCGCAGTAAGTGCACCTGCTGTTACTGATGCCGCAGCAACCCCACCTGCGACAATTGCAGTAGCCGCAATGCCTGACCCAATTACCGCTGCAATACTGCAACCATTCGTGGCAACGCAACCAGACCGTCCAGAGGCACAGCCCGTCCAGTTTGAATTTTGTGAATCTAGATTTCCACCTGCGACCGCTTCTAGTTCCTCATCCGATAGCTCAGCGGCACCTTCAGTTGGAGAACCGTGCAGCGCAGGCAGTACGAGATAGTATTGACTAGGACTTTCCTGCAACACATTAATTTGTATGCCATCCGGAATTTCCAGTCCTTGCTCGGACAACACGGCTCTAGGATCAGCGATTAGCTTTTGCCGAAATGCTGGATCTTGAACTGCTTGAGTGATCAACTGCGCTTCCAAATTAGGTATATGCCCAGTTGCAATCATCTCAACCGTTTGTCCGGACTCACTACTAGACATCCTTAATCTCCTTAAAATCAAGTAATTGACTGAATTAAGCCGTGCCACAATTTGCAATTGCTCATATCAAAGCAACTACGATCGCATGATTCGTCGTAATCGATAGACTTAGCGCATTATGAGATTGACATCTTCAAGGGAAGGGATAGATTCTGTCTCTAATACAGCAAAAGCTATAGAAGATGAAGGAGTTCCACTTAATATTTGGGGGAAAGCCCCCTCAAGGTGTGGAATACTTTAACCTTCACAAATCAGATAGCGACTCCAAGGGCGCTCAGAGTCATCAACATTATGAATTCCAGATTTTAGGGTGAACGATTGAAGACCTTGGACAAAACATCCTCTACGCCAACCCTGTATTGTTTTTACCAGAGACTCCAGTAAAACAAAAGTGAAATCTGGTATCAACAGGTATCCACTTTGGCGAAAAGCACCGGAAAATTAAAAACATATGTAAAGACGTAGAACACGAACAATAAAATACTCCATCTCCAAGGAGATAGAGTATAGCAAAGATTCACCAATGCTCCAGACGGGTGGCTATCTCTCTACAGACAACTGGGGATGGAGTTTCCCGCCGACTTCCAATAAAGCGCGATCGCTCATTCAGCAGAATCACTTGAACTTCAGCCAGGAATCAAAAAGTACAGCTGATGTGAGTTGGAGTCTGGAAAGGCTTAAATACGTCAACTAAACCACAGCCTGAAACCCAAGCTATAGCTTGGGCGTTTTTAATTCACATAAGGTGTAAAGTATTAAAAAGTATCCTAATCTTGCTATATTTTTTCTCATCGGGGTTCAGTCATTGCCTCTGTTCACGGTGGTATGCGATCGCGACCTAAAGCAATCCCTAATGGATTGTTAGATTTGCCTGCTATCAAGTCCAAGTTCTCGCAGGTCTTCGGATTTGCGAATCGGTACGCCACGACGATTTAAAGACTTCATCCATACTTTCCGCTCTCATACCATCAGGGTGACAGAGGAACGATCGGTGAAGCTTGTCTATTTGCTTAAGTTAACATTTGCTCTATTTATACTGCCATAACATGCTATGAAGATTCCTCAATATTCTGCTCATTCCTCCCATCGCGCAATCGATCTGGAACGCTTACTCCACATTCTTGACGATGCAGTTAATTTACAAGTTGGTAAGCACTTCAATACACTACAAACCCTGATTCTTCACGGAGTTTGGATGGAGCAAAGCTATCAGGACATTGCTCAAACTGCTCACTGCTCGGAAACCCACATTAAAAAAGTTGGCGCTGAACTTTGGGAACTCCTTTCTACCGTATTAGCAGAACCTGTGAGTAAAAAAACATTAAGAGCGATCTTGGAGCGACGTAGTAGTGAACTTCTAAAAAGGGTTGCTCAGGCGACTTTACCGACAGTTAGAGTGCCTGATGTTGAAGACTTCCTAGAGTTTCCTGATGGTCCTGTTAAACTTGACTCTCCATTCTATATCAAACATCCTGCAATCGAAACCAAGTGCCATCAGGTACTCCAACAACCTGGCGGATTTGTTCGGCTCCAAGCACCCTCACAGATGGGAAAGACCACTCTGCTGAATCGGATTTTGCTTCAGGCAAAACAGCAGGGGTATCTCTGTGTTTCAATTGACATACAACTCGTCGATCAGACTACACTACAACATCTCGATCGTTTTTTGCAGTGGCTCTGCACTCATATTGCGAGTAGTCTCCAGTTGCCGACAAAATTGAATGACTACTGGGATATCACCTACGGCAGCAAAATCAGTTGTCAAAATTATTTCAAAAATGTTCTACTGCCTCAACTTCAAGCGCCACTGATCCTTGCGATCGACAAATTAGATTTACTGTTTGCCTACCCAAATGTTGCTGATGATTTTTTTGCGCTCTTATGTTCCTGGTACGAACAATCAAAATACAACGAATTGTGGCAGAAGTTGCGGCTGATTCTAGTCTATTCCATGAAACATTATGTGCCGCTCAATCTATATCAATCTCCATTCAATATCGGAGTAGCAGTCGAGCTACCCGAATTAAGTATGGGTCAGGTCAGTATTCTAGTCGATCGTCACGGACTCATTTGGACAACTCATCAATTAGAACAACTCATGTCCCTAGTCAGTGGTCATCCGCATCTGATCAGACTCGCGCTTTATCATATTGTTCAAAACTCTCTATCTCTCGATCAGCTTCTCTATCATGAGTTTACAGAGTCCAATCCCTTCTATCATCACTTACAGCAACACTTCAGGATTTTGGAGCAAAACCCAAAGTTGGTTCCTGTGCTGCTCTCAATCTTGATGAACGAACCCATCAACGCAAACTCTCTAGAGGTACGTCAACTCTACCAGATGGGGTTAATTCGAGTGCAGCGGGGTGAGATCGAGTTGCGGTGTGAATTGTATCGATACTGGTTGAGAGATTGTCAATCTTTACAAGTTTTATCGAATACATTCAATGGCGACGAAAATCTGCAAGTTCTGCTGAAAAGATGGTTTTTACTCGTACAGGTCTATCGGCTCCACTCCATAGCTGTCTAATTGGGATGAAAGAGCTTGAGATTCAAGCTTATGGCAAGGGGAGAATTCATGATTTTAGACTATTTAAAAGCAGTGGAGTAAAATTTGGAGAATTAATCAAAGTCATAGCGGATAAAGGCTATCAAGGAATTACTAAAATTCATCGATTGAGTGAAACAGCGATTAAAAAACCAAAAGGAACGGAATACGAAAGAGATACTTCGTTTGTGACTAAAAAATATTTACGACACAACCTGCAATCAGACCATCACCTGTTGTGCAACCTTTTGCATTTCCTGACTCAAGGGATGATTTGGATGGCGTAAATAGAACAAATCGCTACTCGCCAACTGCATCATCTCATCACTATTGGGAAACAATCCAGCAACAGCCACTTCATAGGTAGATTCCACCTGCTGTTTCAATGCAGCCAGATCGGTGCGTTGCAAAATTCGATTCACCACCATTAGGAGATTTGGCACTTTCAGTCTACGAGCTAAATCGACCAAAACAGCAGTACCCTGGAAGTCTTGACGATCGGGGCGCAAAATCACCACCAGCATATTAGAAATCGCAATACAAAGTAACGTCTCCTCATTTAGTCCAGGATGGGTATCAATGAAGAGGTAATCCAGTTTTAGCGTCTGCATCAGATCGCTGAATCCATTTTTGAGCAGTCGCACATCATACCCCTCTTGCAAAATTCGAGTAATACTGCTGATTTCAGTACTGGAGGGAATGAGAAACATCGTGCCGTTCGCCTGCTTAATTTCAGTAGGGGTGACATCATAGGCAGCAGAGGCAATCTCGCAGTTTCCCCACAAATAGTGATTCAGCGTATACTTGAGCCGATCTGGCTCTAATCCAAATAGAACGTGAATGCCAGGAGACTGGATATCAGTATCAATCACAGCCACACGCTTACCCGATAGAGCGATCGCCGCTGCTAAATTTGCTGTTGTATTTGACTTGCCTGTGCCTCCACGAAATGAGTGAACCGCAATAATCTTAGCCATATATTGTTATCCCCATTGGATCTACTGAACTGAGGTGCTAGTAAACGAGAGGTATTGCTTGCTTTTCATCAGTCACGCAACGTCCAGTCCCAAATCGTATAGCGCCGTGAATCTTACTTCATTGAATGAACTCAAATGCTTCTTCATTCTACCGCTGATCCTTCACTCCATTGCGATAACTATCGGAAAACAACTATCAATGGAACCGTAAAGTTAAGTAAAAATAGTTAGGCAATGTACCAGGGTTTTTGAGATTAGTGATATTCTGAGAGCGATAGATACTGCTGAAAGATGTCATTCTCAAAGCTCAACTTTGTGCAGGTTTCATCGTTCAATTAAACTCTGGTTTCAACAGTACCAATTGGATGGGGCTATCTCCGTTCATACTACTTTTGCATAAGAAAGACTGATGCCTTCAAATATACGCCCAGTTTGCACTTAAGTTCTTCAGTTTCAGAGAATGCAGCAATTCCAAATTCAAGGACAGAAGGGCATTTCAGCCTCTTTTGCCAGAATTAATTGCAGTAATAGTCCTTGTTTTTTCGATATAGACAAAACAGGAATTATGTGTATGTCCGGAAAATGATTCGTCAAAATCTCAGTTTAAATTGCAAGGATCATAATGCCGATTGTTGTGAATTCATCTGTATCTCGCAATACATTCCGAATTTGGAATTGCTGGAGAGAATGAGTCATCCTGAAATTGAAGCGGTGTCTGAAGAATTGCTTAACTATAACCAAAACACTTTTACTCAGCTTCCTCTAGATGCGCTTCAGGCACTCTCTAAATCCGATCTCTCACAGACTTCAGAACCGTACCTCGAAGCTTGGCAGCAATATGCACAGGAAGCGCAAACGCAAGGAGTGGCAACCGTCCTAAAACAATATTTAGTTCAGCTTCATTTCCCGATTGAAAGCGGTATGAGTGAAACAGCACACTATCAGGCTGCTACTCGACAGGGGGTTCGCCCTAGCACAAATGCTGTCAGGTCGAGAAATGATATTGATGAGACAAGTCATTTAGGTATAGAACGCTCTGAGGGGTGTTGCTTTCAAGCCCCCGATCAACTCAGTTTAAAAATCCATGCCAGCATCGCAGGGTTAATCCCTGTGATTATTGCAGGGTGTCGAGCAGACTTTGTGATGCTCATACAAGCACTGACACGACGCAATGAACCCACTCCAATTCCGCTGTCTATGGGAGCCTGTATGGTAAGTGGCTATAATAATTGGGAGCGAGTTTTTCGGTATCGCCACCAGTGGACAAACCAGTGGATTGAACAACAGGGTAAAAGTCCGAGTGAGTCCGATTGGAATGCAGAATTTAAGCAACTGATTCCACATAAGGATTTGTATCAGGATCGATTCATGATCTTGAGTACAGCACCCTACAGTCATGTGACTGCGGCTGAACTAGATCTGACAGAAGCCGAATGGAGTGCTTACTCTCTCATCATTCGTTTGGAACACGAATGTACACACTACTTCACCCTGCGATTTTTGAAGTCGATGAAAAATCATTTACTTGATGAACTCATTGCAGATTACCGTGGAATTGTTGCTGCGATTGGATATTACCGGGCAGACTGGTTTCTGCGCTTTATGGGATTAGAGCAGTACCCCAACTATCGATTGGGAGGACGATTAGAAAATTATCGAGGCAGTCCCAGTCTCTCAGATCGAGCCTTTCAAGGATTGCAAACTCTCGTTAAACGATCGGCTGAAAATCTAGAGCAATTCGATCGTGCCTATCGCACAGCGTATCTAACCCCCCAACAAGAGATTGCTATTGTTCTCGCACTCACTCAATCCACCTTAATTGACCTTGCTTCAGAGTCAGGACAAACATTCATTGCTCACACAGTCGATCAGATTTTATGCAAGAGGTGAGAAACGGCAGCTATGACCGAAGTGTTGTTAGAAGAACTGCTGGACAGTGACATCAACTGGATCGCTCAGAGAGGGCATAAACGTCATTTCTCTGCGAATCAATCGATTATTCAGCAGGGGCAACCTTTGGATGCCTGCTACATTTTGCTAACGGGATCATTAGTCGCTGCCGTTGCCGATAGTTTAGCGACTGATCCAGAAATGGGACAGTCATTGATTCAATTCTCACCTGGAGAGATTGTAGGAGAAACCGCTTTCTTTCGATCTACTCCCTTTCCGATGACCATTCGGGCGATGCAGGATTGTGAAGTACTGGAGTTGCCCTACCCAGCAATGCAAGCTCGACTGAGTCAAGATCCAGCCTTTGCCAGCCGATTTTATCGAGCGATCGCGATCCTTCTACTCCAGCGGTTTGAGCAAGTCCTTAGTAAGTTTTCTCGTCGTCGAGGACTTCAAATCTCGACAGTGCAAGATGCTCCTGTATTTTTGGGAGAACTGCACGATAGTGATGTGGACTGGATGATTGAACAGGGAACTGTGGAAGAAGCGATTGCTCATCAGGTGTTGATCCAGGCAGGTCGTGCAGTCGAAAAGCTCTATGTAGTCCTGAGTGGGGAACTTGCTGTTGCCGCAACTGAACAGAAACGTAGCGCCCTCAATGAGATTTTTAGCCAGTTACGAGGCGACGAAAATGAACCGAGCGGTCGCCAAATTCTCCGGGTGAGTCGAGGTGAGATCGCGGGAGAAACTGCGCTTCTGAACTCGCGTCTATCTAATTTTATCGTTAAGGCAACCGTGCCTTCAGTATTATTGTCAATTCCCCAACCCCACTTGTCACTCAAACTTCAACAAGACCTAGCAATGGGGGCACGTTTCTATCGGGTGCTAGCGATTTTGAATGCAGATCGACTGGAAGCATTTATCGATCGCCTCGGTTATACTGCGACTGCTTATCGGGTTGGACAGCCGTTATCTAGTACAGTGCAGTATGAGGATGAACTCAATCTCGATACACTCGATGTCGTTAACGTTGGGGGAGCGCGATTTGATTGGATGCTACAACAATTGAAAGTACGAGGTAGATAATGCAGGAGACTCAAAAAGAGGACAATCCTAAAAAAAGCTTGTTTCGACAAGAAGCGCTCGATCGAATTTCATCCCCAGAGCAGCTCGATCAACTGATCCAGGTTGTCAACCCCAAAGCCTGGATACCTTTAGCAACGATCGGGACATTTTTGGTTGTCACTTTAGTATGGAGCATCTTCGGGCGGCTGCCCATTACGGTGACTGGGCAAGCAATTCTGTTGCGTCCCCGTCGAGTCGTTCAGTTCCAGTCTCCTAGCAGTGGACAGCTTCAGACTTTAAATATTCAGGCTGGGATGGAGGTGAAACGAGGGCAGGCGATCGGGACGATCGATCAATCCCAACTTCAGGGACAGTTGCGGCAACAAAAAGAAAAGTTAGCAGCACTACTCTCTCAAACCCGCGAACGAGCAACTTTGCAAAAGCAGCAGCAAGGGTTACAACAACGAAATCTCCAACAGCAGCGGCGAATTCTAGAAAAGAGTTTAAGTGATGCTCAAGCACTCGCTCCTGTCCTGCGAGAACAGGGATTGAATTCGATTCAAAAGAATCGGGCTGGACTAACCTTACGATTATCGCAACTTCAGAAACAATTACCTGTGTCACAAGAGCGAGTGACACGACGACAGTCATTACTTGCAGCAGGAGCGATTAGTCAAGATACCTTGCTTCAAGTTCAACAGGAATACTTCGACCGAGTCACTCAGATAACCGATCTAGAAGCGCAACTGCAACAGCTTCGATTAAAAGAACTCGAAACTCAACAGCAATATCTACAGAATCAAACTTCTATTAAACAAAATCAAGCACAATTAGAAGATTTGACATCGCAAGAGATTAAACAATTACAACAACAAAAGGAACAAGTTTTTACGGACAAAAATCAAGTAGATGAAGTGAAACGGCAAATCGCTCAGTTAGAGTTGCAGCTTTCGAGTCAGGGTAAAATTGTGAGTCCTTATGATGGTCGAGTGCTGGAAGTCACGACAACTCCTGGACAGATCATTCAGGCAGGGAGTTTAATTGGTTCGATTCAAGCAGAAAATCCAGCAGAGCCACTGGTAAGTTTAGCTTTTTTTCCTGATCGCGATGGAAAGCAAATTCAGGCAGGAATGGCGGCACAGATCACGCCGAGTACAACAAAGCGAGAGCAGTTTGGTGGCATCATTGGCAAGGTGAGTGATGTGACTCCTTATCCGGTGGGGTTAGAGAATGTCCGAGCAATGGTCGGGAACACCGAGCTAGCTCAACAGTTAGCAGGGAGTAGCGCTCCAGTACAGGTTGCCATTCAGCTTACGCCCGATAGTACAACCTTTAGCGGTTACCAATGGAGTTCATCCCGTGGGCCGCAACAAAATCTATCGTCAGGAACCACTGCCAGCGTTCAGGTTCGCACGGGTGAGATTGCTCCGATTGCGTATGTGATTCCGTTGTTTCGGTCATGGACAGGAATCTACTAATATGACCCAGTTTTTATCCAGAATTAGATCCAGGTGGAATCGATTTGGATTCGATACCAGTCGAACGCCAACGCTGATTCAGATGGAGAATGCTGAGTGTGGAGCAGCGGCATTGGGGATTATTTTAGCTTACTATCAGCGGATCGTGCCACTATCAGAGCTACGGCGCGAATGCGGAGTTTCAAGAGATGGGAGTAAAGCATCAAATATGGTGAAGGCAGCCCGGCTTTATGGATTGGAAGCAAAGGGGTTTAAGCTGCCGATCGAGAAGCTTGTAGATGTGCGCTTCCCCTGTATCGTATTCTGGAATTTTAACCATTTTTTAGTCGTCGAGCGTTTTACGCAGAATTGGGTTTACCTGAACGATCCAGCATCAGGACGCAGAAAGGTTTCGCAGGAAGAATTCAGCCAGAGTTATACCGGGATCGTGTTAGTCCTAGAGCCGGGATCTGAGTTTAAGCCAGGAGGAAAGAAACCGGGAATTTTATCAGCCTTGATCGGTCGATTGAAACATTCTCAGCAGGCGATCGCGTTTTGCCTGATTGCAGGATTACTCCTGACGTTACCCCGCCTAGCAATTCCTGTTTTTAGCCAAGTTTTTGTTGACGAAGTGCTTGTTCAAGGTCGTCAAGAATGGATACGTCCGTTATTAATTGCCATGATCGTGACAGCACTATTTCAGGGACTATTAGCGCAGATGCGATTAAACTATCTGCTTCGCCTGTCGATTAAACTCTCAACGACAATGGCAGGCAATTTTCTCTGGCATATTTTGCGCTTACCTGTTAGCTTCTATGCCCAGCGTTATGCTGGAGAAATTAGCAACCGCAGTGCTTTGAACGATAAAGTTTCTGGGGTAATTACTGGGCAGTTAGGAACCACCGCGATCGATTTGGTGATGATTGTGTTTTATGCGGTCATTATGTTTGCCTACGATTGGGTGCTAACGCTAGTTGCTATTACATTTGCCATTCTCAATTTGGTGCTGCTTAGATTTCTAGCTACCAGTCGTAAGGATGCAAACAGCAAACTGGCTCAGGAAGGCGGTAAGGCTTTGGGGATGGTTGTGGGGTCTTTGCTCTCGATCGAAAGCGTAAAAGCGTCAGGGCTAGAATCCGATGTGTTCGCTAAATTCGCAGGTTCCTACGCCAAGACGATCAATGCACAGAAAGAGGCGGTTGTGCCGAACCAGATGCTCTCCACTTTACCGACTTTGCTCGGAGCGATGGCGACGACCACAATTCTAGTTGTCGGTGGATTTCGGATTATGGGTGGCAGTCTGAGTATTGGGATGCTGATGGCTTATCAATCACTGACGCAGAGCTTTCTGGGCCCTGTAAACTCTCTGCTGAACTTTGGCACTACGCTTCAAGACCTGGAAGCGGATTTGAATCGTCTAGATGATGTTTTGCAAAATCCAGTTGATCCTATGGTGACTCGTGAGCAGTCGTTCGCATCCACTCCGCAAGCTACTGCTCAAAATATTCGCTTAAAAGGCACAGTTGAATTGAGTCATCTCACCTTTGGCTATAGCCGAATGGCAGCTCCTTTGATTGACGATTTTAGTCTGACTGTTCACCCAGGTCAGCGAGTCGCTTTGGTCGGGGGTAGCGGTTCTGGAAAGTCTACTGTTGCCAAGTTAGTCACAGGATTGTACCAACCCTGGCAGGGTGAAATTCGATTGGATGGGATTGAGTACACTCGCATTCCTCGGACGGTTTTAGCCAATTCGCTGGCAATGGTCGAACAGGAAATCTTTCTGTTTGCTGGAACGGTGCGTGAAAATTTGACCCTGTGGGATGCCACGGTTCCCTTGGAAGATATAGTACGAGCTTGTCAGGATGCTGCCATTCATGACTTGATTATCTCAATGCCAGGCGGATATGAGTCCTCCTTGATTGAAGGGGGAATGAACTTGAGCGGTGGACAACGACAGCGGCTTGAAATTGCGCGTGCTTTGGTGTGGAATCCCTCAATTTTAGTGCTAGATGAGGCAACCAGTGCCCTAGACGCTGAGACTGAATTGATCATCGATCGCAATTTGCGCCGCAGAGGATGCTCTTGCATTGTGGTAGCGCATCGTCTTAGTACCATCCGCGATTGCGATGAAATCATCGTGCTGAACAAGGGAAAAGTTGTGCAGCGGGGCACTCACGATGAACTTCGCCAGCAACCTGGAACTTATCAAGACCTGTTATCAACAGCTACCAAAACAGAAGAACAAGAAAACGCGATCGCGTAGGAATAACCCTCTATGCTTCAGTCTCATTTGTCCTCAAATCCCCGCTTACTCAAAGGGAACACTCCCCTGTTGCTCACTCAGGAACAGGATATCTGGTGGGTGCAATCTGGTACGCTCGTCGTCTTTTCGACAGAATTGGATGAGAAGGCTCAATTGAGAAGCGATCGCCAATATCTATTTACCGTTGAAGCGGGTGAACTACTATGGGGTATGACATCGGAGCGAAAAAGTGTCGTTGCGATCGCGTTAGAAGAAAGTAATGTGCAAGCAATCGCCGCTGATCTGTCTACTAAATTGCCGATTGAGCCCCACCTAGCAGATGGTATCGAAGGTTGGATTCGCCACTGGGACGAATGGCTAAGTCATCAATCGTTGCTAAATCGTTCAGAAGGTGAAATTCTCACGGCAACCTCTGCAAGATACTATACGCTGTTGAAACAGCAGGTCTTGCAGGGCAATCGCCAAACCGTGCAATGGGTTAAGATTCAGCACGGGCAGGTGCGTTGGCTGGGTCTCGAAGCATTCACACTTGATGCAAACAGTCCAATTTTTCCGCTCACGCCCCATACCTATCTGATCGCAGATCATCTCACAGAGATCCAGATTGTCTCCCTCACCGATTTATCCTTCTCAGAAATGCTCTCTCAATCTGCAAGGGATGGAGCAAACGAATTACTATCTGGACTGCAACAATTTCATCGCTTTCTACAGCATCTTTTACAACACCTAGAAGAACAACATCACGCAGAAGAACTCCGCCGCTTTCAGGAACGCGAACGATTAAATCAGCAGATTTTCTATCATGCAATGAATGACCTGCTATCGCCATTGCAAGCAACCCCTGTGGAGATATCTCAGGATGGTTCGCCGCTACTGGTTGCAGCAGGAGCAGTCGCTCATGCAATGGGAATCACCTTACGCCCTCCCGCTGAGTCGGAAGATATTCACCTGTTGAAAGATCCATTAGAGGCGATCGCCCACGCCTCTAAATTTCGTACCCGCATTGTGCAGCTTGTCGGTGAATGGTGGAACGAAGAACACGGCCCACTGCTCGCCTACACCCTAGAAGGACAACCCATCGCCCTCCTCCAATCCGGTAAATACTACATTGCCTTTGATCCCATTGATCTCAGTCGCACTCCTGTCAATGCTGCTTATGCAAAAACTTTGAGCAAAAGTGCGTCCATGCTCTACCGCCCCCTGCCAGAAGTCGTTGGGCGGATTCCCAGTATTCTAACGTTCGCGCTCAGAGGATATCTCAAAGAGATTCTCTTGATTATTTTAATGGGGATATTGGGATCGCTATTGGGAATGGTCGTTCCCCAGGTCACTCAGATATTAATTAATCAGGCAATTCCTGAAGGCGATCGTGCAGCCGTATGGCAACTAGGACTGGCATTATTTGCTGCTGCCTGTGGTCAAACTGCCTTTGGCTTAACTCAAGGATTACTGAGTCTGCGGGTCGAAAATGCAGCCGATTCCACACTCCAGCCAGCCGTTTGGGATCGATTATTGCAACTGCCAACGACCTTCTTTCGGAAATATAGCATGGGGGATCTGCTGACTCGCATGATGGCGGTGAATCAAATTCGCCAACATCTCAGTAGTGCAACTCAACGTACCCTACTCAATGCTATTTTTTCACTCTTAAATCTAGGTCTGATGCTGATCTACAGCGTTCCACTCTCCGCTGTCGCTGTTGGCATTACCTTAGTTTCAGTCATCCTCACAGGTGTATCTAGCACTCTACTATTAGGTCTGAATCGTCGGCAAGAAGAATTGAGCGGTAAACTCAATGGACTGAATGTAGAGCTAATCAATGGGGTCGCAAAGCTACGAGTTGCTGCTGCCGAAAATCGAGCATTCGGAGCATGGGCAAGAGTGTTTAGCCAGCGGAGTCGGGTACACGCTCGAATACAACACATCGATAACGGAGTAGCCGTCGTCGGTGAGGCTTTACCGATTCTTAGCTCTGTCATGATTTACTGGTTCATCATGATGCTCACTGAAGCTGCACAACAGGAGGGCGGCAAACCCTTTAGCATTGGCGCTCTTTTAGCGTTTAGTTCCGCTTTTGGCACCTTTCAAGGTGGAGTCATTAGCCTCAGTAATACAGGAACTAACCTTCTCAACATCATTCCTCTGTGGGAGCGGGCTAAACCGATTCTCCATACTTCGCTTGAAAGCTCTTTAGAACAAGCCGATCCAGGTCGTCTACAGGGAGAGATTCAGATGGATCGTGTGGTGTTTCGCTACAGGGAAGATGGCCCACTCATCCTAGATGATGTGAGCCTGATGGCAAATCCGGGGGAATTTGTAGCATTGGTCGGTCCCTCTGGAAGTGGCAAATCTACGTTGCTTCGCCTATTGCTGGGATTTGAAATGCCGTTAAGCGGGACTGTGTATTACGATGGTCAAGATTTGACGGGTCTAGATGTTCAATCCGTTCGACGACAATGTGGTGTTGTTTTGCAGAACGGACGGATCGGAGCCGGATCGCTGTTTGAAAATATTACAGGAGGTGCATTAATCTCTTTGAGCCAAGCTTGGGAAGCTACGCGGATGGCTGGTTTTGCTGAGGATATTGAACAAATGCCGATGGGAATGCACACAGTGGTTAGCGAAGGAGGAATGAATCTTTCTGGAGGACAGCGGCAGCGATTGTTAATTGCACGGGCGATCGTATTGCGTCCCAAAATTATTTTATTTGATGAAGCAACCAGTGCGCTCGACAATCGCACCCAGGCAATTGTATCTGAGAGCTTGGATCGCTTAAACGTCACTCGGATTGTGATTGCACATCGTCTCAGTACCATTCGCAATGCCGATCGCATTTACGTTATGGAGGCAGGTCGAATTGTGCAAACTGGAACGTTTGAGGAGTTGATCCATCAGGAGGGATTGTTTGCTCGACTCGCTGCTCGCCAACTTGATTAGTTTTTACTCAAAATACTAGGCAGCCAAAGAACTGCAATGATGAGCAAACAAATCACTGCTAGCGCGACTGTAATAGACATGGGATAATTTTTGCTCTCAATCTGTCCAGATGCTAGTAGTAAAGTCGTTAAGGAGAAATCCATCATTGGAGTGCTGGAGAATATTATTCATGGTTAGACTATGCAAATTATACGCTGCAAACTATATAATTCTCATCTTGTAGCAATTTGCGATCGCACTCTCTTTCACCCCAGTGAGAAAAGATTCTAGAGTTCTATACTTTTGCAGTTTTTGCACTTCATTAATGAGTGATAATACTTGTTAACTGTTTATTTGTCTTTATGGCGCAGATTATCAGCTTCCTGCATCAACCATTGAAAATAATCGGTCTGCTCGATTTCAGCAACTGTTTTGATCCGTTTGCTCTGATCGATCTCAATCTGTAGCTTTCGCACTTGTTGCCTCAAGGAGTCTTCTTGCTGTTTGCGTTTGGTAATATCAATACAGCTTCCTTCATAATAGAGGGATGCTCCCTGAGCATTCTGTACAACTCGTGCCCATTCAGAAACCCAAAAAGTGCTACCGTCCCGGTGATACACCTGATACTCAAAATCTTTAATTTCACCCTGAGTGGCTAGCGCGAGTTCAAAATCTTGGCGGCGATTGGGATTGACAAAGACCTGAAGAGCAATATCCGTAATCGCCTCCGTCATCTCGTCTGGAAAGGCATAGCCAAACATAGCTGCCATTGCTGGATTCACCTCCAGATAACGTCCTTCTAGAGAAGTGCGGAAAATGCCTTCGATGGCGTTCTCAAAGATACCGCGGTATTTTGCTTCTGTCAGTCGCAGTGCTTCTTCTGCTTGTTTGCGATCGTTGATATCCGTAATTGCAATTAACAGTGCTTCGACTCCCCGAAACACAAAGGGACATATCGAGATGAGAACCCAGAAGGGAGAGCCATTGACCTGTTTAAACAGGAGTTCGCCCTGAAACTTCTGCTGGGTGGCAATCTCATTCAACTGGGTCTGCCACTCCATAGGATTCATATAAAAATCAACGGTGTGGTAGTTGAGAAGTTCTGGTGGCGAAAGCTCTAATATCGCTCCTATCGTTTGGTTTGCGTATAGAATCTGCCCATCAGCGATTTGTGAGATCAGTAGTCCTACAGGTGTGGCCGCAGTAATTAACTGAAACTGTTCTTCTCGCTGTCGTCGTTCTTCTTCAACCTGGTGTTGCAACTCAGACTCTAACTGGCTGGAATGCTCAGTTGTGTTTTCGAGCAGAATCTCTAAGTCAGTCTTCTCTCGTTCGATGCTATCCAAAATCTGATCGGAGTGGTGGGTAACAGTTGCTAGAATGGCTTCTAAATCGTTTTTTTCTTGAAGCGCCAACCTAAGCCGCTGCTGGAGTTGCTCAATCTGGTGGTTTAGCTCCTGTATCTGTGGATCGACCTGATTGTTTAAGCGTCCTTGATCTACCATTGTTATGCTCACTCCACAGCATTGAGGGTATTGATCGATCTGAACGATCGATGATTAATTGTCAACCCTACTATACTTTTGCAGAAATTGACCCAGAAATTAAACTCCTGGGCTAACCACAATTCCCAAGTCATGAGGTGCATCAGATCGCTCCACCACTCACACTGCTTGGGAGTACTTAACTTGGGCACAGTCCAATAGACATCTGGTGAAAAAGAATTGTTTTGACGTAGCAGTGCTACTTCTCTGCAAGGGTTCTGGGTAATGCATCTTTAATTACTGGAGATGTCTAATGTAAACGAAGATTAAAAAGCGATGCCAGTCGGCAATGGTAAAACGACGCAAGTAAAGTCGCCAAACTTCCTCTATGGGTGGCATTTCTTCTCCTACCCAAGCCAAAGCTAAAATTACATTGGATAATGATATGATTTCTCCAGTGTCAAACCCTAAAGTAGGTAGCAATTGAGGGCTACATGCATGATGAAAATTCTTGGAGATTTCAATGATTACCTACCTGTAAGTCGAGAATATTTGACGGTCGTTTTATCACCAAGTTCAGTCCCTCTCCAACAGCGCTGGCATAATAATGGTCTATCGGCTGATTTTATGGCAGATTATTTTGCAACGTTTTTTCCCAGAAATCAGGATACCGTTTCCAAAATTAACAGTAAGATTGAGGTGAAAAGTGTTGTTAGCTTCATTGCGAATGAACTTTTAGAAAATTCAATGAAGTTTAATAATTGGAAAACTGATTATCCGATCAGCATTACGCTACAGCTGCATACCGATAGCCTTGTTTTTCTGGCATCAAATAGCCTTACTGCTGAGGCAGTTGATGACTTTCAGGCATTTATCCAAGAAATTATTGCAGATGATCCCGGTGAGCTACTGGTTCGTCAGTTAGAAAATAATGCTGAGGACGATAACCATACTAGCTCTGGACTGGGACTATTAACCATGATGAGTGACTATTTGGCAAAAATAGGATGGAAGTTTGAAACTGTTCAGGAAGATCCAGAAATCATCACTGTTACAACGATGGTGTACTTGATGATGTAGTTTGCTCAATCAGAATTTTTCAGCAGGAAGGGGCTAAAGGCAATGGAAATTACAAGTGAGAAATATAGTGTCCGTTACGATCAGATGGCAAAAACTGTTTCCTGTCGAGGTGCTTTGCGGTTGGCGGGGATGGAAGATTATGCGCCAATTGTGGAGTTACTCGATCATGTGCTGGAAGATCGCCCATCTGAGTTAATGTTAAATCTGCGAGAGCTAGAATTTCTTAATAGTTCTGGAATCAATGTTTTGTCAAAATTTGTCTTGAAGGTTCGTCGTCAAGAAGATATTCAACTGATTGTACAAGGTTCAACCACGATTCCTTGGCAAGAGCGATCGCTGAAAAATTTACAGCGCCTTATGCCAAAATTGGAACTCACCTGGGGCTAGTACAACACGGCGTCAATAAACCAGCCATTTCAAATAGTCAGAAAGCCTACAAAATAAGCATTCTTTCTTTTTACTTTTGCCTTCTTGTACTAGAGTTTTGTCTCCTGCGTCGGTGTCGGTGTCGGAGTGGCAGTTTCTATGGGTGTTGGTGTGGGAGTTTCTGTAGGCGTTGATGTGGGAGTTTCTGTAGGCGTTGGTATGGGCGATGGGGTGGAAGTTGGCGTTGGCGTGGGAGTTTCTGCTGTGATGGTGAGTTGATAATCTACTGGTTTTGTTGCTGTGGAAACCACAACAAACTCATAAAATCCGCTTTCTGGTAATTTAGTTGACAAACTACGCTTGGTAGAATCTTCTAGAAATTGAATTTTACCAGAGGGTGAATAGACTGATAATAAAACTTGGGAATTTCCTTGTAGTTTCAAGTCTAGAGATTGGTCTTTGGCAAGTCCAGCAATAAATACCTTACCACCACCAGGTTGAAGAGTACCGTTAACGGTTTTGCCGATCGCACCTGGATCAAAGACAAGTTTCTGGAAAGTGCTACCGGCAAGGATAGCGCTGAGTTGATCGCTAACAAAACCATACCAAACTTGTCCAATGGGCTGACCTTTGAAATTTTGACCCCGCTGTTCAGGAAATACACTGAAAAAAGCAGCATCTCCTAAATCATATAAAGAACGACTACCAACGTTGATTTTATTGACTTCCACTTTCCAGCGATCGCGTTCGGCAGTTGTGTAACTTCCCAGTTGTCGGCGGGCATTGGAACTCAGTGGCGCAAGTTTTTCTAGTAATTCTGAGGCGGTTGTATCCCATTCTGCGCGCAAACTCTCATCTTCAGAACCATTGCTGAGAGTGCGTCCTCGTAAACTGGGGTTTTTATCCCAAAAAACTTGATTCACCAAGTTCACGTAGAAGTTAGAGTCAATACCCAATTGTTGGCGGCGATCGCTTAATTTTTCTTTACGCTGCCGTTCTGCTGGTGAATATTGCGCTAAGGGATCGGTTGGTTGTTCACTGGTTGGAATTGGGCTGGCTGTGGGAGTAGGTTTGACTTCCCCGATATCGCGGCGGCCAGTCACTCCCCACCAAATTAATCCAATACTACCAGCCGCTAGCACCGTTATGAGGAAGGTTTTTGTTGGTGTCCACCAAGGGGGAGGGGGGGGAGATGAGGGGGATGAGGGGGATGGGGGAGGTGGGGAGATGGCGACGGTGGCGGATGTGGGTTGTGGTGGAGTGGGGTATTGAGTTGGGGGATAGTTTGCTGGGGGTGAGTTGATAGCTTGGAGTACTTGACGGGCTGATTGAAAGCGATCGCCTGGTCTGGCAGATAGCATTTTATCTAATACTTGTGCCAAACTTTGACTTAGGTTAACTTCACGCCGCCATTGCCAACTGAGAGTATAAGTATCAATTAATTCTTGGGGTTGTTTTCCTGTCAGTAAAACCAACATTGATGCGGCCAAGGCATACAAGTCGCTGTGGGGAGATACTAACCCAGTTTGCATCTGTTCTGGGGGAGCAAAACCTATTTTACCTAATAGGGTTGGTGATGGAGAAGATGCAACCATACCGGGTTGGTAATATTCGGAAGCAACGGTTGCTACTACTTGTTTGACACCGCCAAAATCAATTAACACTGGCAGTTTGTCAACAGTGCGAAGCATTAAGTTATCTGGAGAAATATCTCGATGAATAACGCCAATGGAGTGAATATATTCCAACACTGGCAAAATTTGCTGCAACAATTGGCGTACTTCTGCCTCGGTAAAGCGCAAACCCTGTTGTATTCGGGCATTTAACAACGAGTTATAAGTTTCCCCTTCGACATAATCTTGCACCAAAAACAGATATTCTTTGCCGCCTAAATTTAGCCGCAACAGTTCCCGGAAGCGGGGAATTTGGGGATGTTGCAATTTATAAAGAACACTCGCCTCTCTCTCAAACAGTTCTTCAGCTTTTTGGACAACGTAAGCGGTTTGAACTTGCGGAGAAAATTCTTTTAAAACACAAAGTTCGCGGAAACGGTTAACATCTTCAGCTAAATAAGTGCGTCCAAAGCCACCTTGGCCGATTTGACGCACAATCACATAGCGATCGCCTAAAGTTAATCCCGGTTGGATACTATAACTCATGGACGCACCCGACAATTTTTCACCACACTGGAGACAAAAGCGACTACCTGGGGAATTTTCATGTCCTTTAGAACAATATATTTTAGTCATTAGTTATTAGTCATTTGTCATTACTCATTACTCATTAGTCATTAGTTATTTGTGACTCTTCCCCAGTCGCCAGTCCCCTTACTTGCCAGATTGTACTTTACTGACTCGATCGGCTGCGATCGCATACCAAATTTGACCAAAAGTCTGTTGATTCAGTTTCCCACGCTGCTGACCAGGAAACAACCGATCAAATTTTTCATTTGTATCTTTGGTCAGCTGATCGATTGTATAATTTCCAAACTGCCCCGATCGCGCTTGTCGTCTCCATGTTTCGTAATCTTGTGCAGTATATTTACCCAGTTTTCGCCGAGATGCTGTACTGATATCAGCCTGTTCTATTTTATTCAATAAATCGTCAGCGACACCAGACCATTCGTCTCGTAAACCAGCATCTTCAGGTTTAGATGTCAGGCTGCGTCCCTTTAATTCAGGTTTTTTTGTATAAAATAAATCATCTACAAAGCGAATAAAAAATCCTTCAGGAATTTCTAGCTGTTGACGACGACTGATAATTTCTTGGAGGTTGCTATTTTTTCCTTTGTCGCTGACTGGCTTACTACTTGGAAATTGGGGAATTTGCGGTAATGAAGGTAATGAAATTGATGGGATGGTGATTGAAGTTACAGCCCGAATGGCTGCATTTCCCGCCGCTAAAGTTAATCCCACTAAAGCCGTCCCCCCTAAACTGATCGCAAAAGGTCGAATCCAAACAGGCCAAGACATCGGTTTAGCAATTGCTTGCGTTTTGCTCTGAAATCTACTCACAATCGCACTAGCGCGTTGTCTTCCCGGAGCAACTACCATTGTCTTAATCTTGCTAGTAATATAATTACCTGAGGATTTAGTCGCAGTTGACGATGGTAAATCTTTGAGGATTTGCTCGGCTCGTTGATAGCGATCGCTCGGTTTATAAGCTAGCATCTTTTTCAACACCGCTTCTAAGTGCGAGCTAACTTGGATTTCCTTTCCCCATCTCCAAATTCCCTGATAGCTGTCGTATAATTTTTGTGGTTCTTTACCTGTGAACAACACTAATGCAGTCACAGCTAAAGAATATAAATCGCTACTAAAAAAAGCTTGTCCTTGCCGTAGTTGTTCTTCTGGAGCGTAGCCTTTTTTACCCAGCAGAGTGTTATTTCCAACCAACTTGGTGCGCCAAAAACCTTGAGAAGCCGGCAATTGCTTGACACCGCCAAAATCAATCAGCACTGGCAAATTATCAGAACGTCGGCAAATCAAGTTATCAGGAGAAATATCACGATGAACGACATCTTGCGAGTGGATGTAGGATAAGACTGGTAAAATTTGTTGCAGGAGAGTGATTACTTCCGCTTCACTAAAGGTTTTGCCTTGACTTTCACGCTGTTCTAATAACTGGTAGTAATTATCCCCATCCACATAATCTTGCACGAGAAAGAAAAAATCTTTAGCGCCTATTTGCACTTGTAGCGAGGCGTGAAAACGCGGAATCTGTGGATGCTGGAGTTTTTTCAGAACATTTGCTTCTCGTTCAAATAACTCTTTAGCTTTTTGTAAATCTTGATGTTCTTGTACTTGGGGTGCAAATTCCTTCAGCACACAGGTTTGATGGGATTTCTTTCTATCCTCCGCCAAATAGGTACGTCCAAAGCCACCTTGTCCTAGTTGACGGATAATTTGATAGCGATTATCTACAACCTGTCCCACAGCCAGAGGTAATGGTTCACCACAATGGGTACAAAAGCGGTTACTACCATTATTTGTATGTTGTTTACTGCAATAGAGCTGCATGGTGCTGAAGGATAAATTAAGGTTTTATTGAATAACTACAACGCGCCTATCCTCATTTTCGGATATCCTACGAATTACGCCAGCGATCGCGCAGCATATCGTAGAGAGGAACGAGCTTCATTACGAATTACGAATTACGAATTACGAATTACGAATTACGAATTACGAATTATTTTAACGATGTTGATTTTACTTCAGGATAAACAACAAGGGTCATGAACCGGAAATCAAGACAACAGCAAGTAATTAAAGCATTTGAAGATTTTTTGTCTACCCCCCTAGAAACATTACTGCAACGGCATCTCAACACTCAAACTTCGGCAGTTTTGAATTTATTTCACGATGTAGCGGCTAATGTCCCTGCCTACAAGGCATTTTTAGCAGAAAGAGAAATTAATCCCGCCACTATTCAAACCTTAGAGGAGTTTCAAAAACTCCCAGCGATCGCTAAACAAAATTATATCCTGCGTTATCCCTTAGCTGACTTGTGCCACAACGGACAACTAGAAGCGTGCGACATGATAGCTGCTTCATCAGGTTCCAGTGGTAAACCGACATTTTGGCCTCGTTTTTTCACAGATGAACTCCAAATAGCCACACGCTTTGAACAGATTTTTCACGATAGTTTCTATACAGATACCAGACGCACTCTAGCAGTGATTTGTTTCACTTTAGGCACTTGGGTAGGTGGGATGTTTACCACTAATTGCTGTCGTTATCTTGCTAGCAAAGGTTATCCCATCACCGTAATTACTCCTGGTAACAATAAAGAAGAAATATTACGAGTTGTGCAGGAACTTGGTTCAGAATTTGAACAAGTGGTGTTATTGGGATACCCGCCATTTTTGAAAGATGTTATAGATACTGGTATCGCCCGTGGTGTAGAGTGGCAGCAATATCAGATTAAATTAGTGATGGCGGGAGAAGTATTTAGCGAAGAATGGCGGAGTTTAGTTGGGGAAAGAATTGGTTCACAAAATCCTTGCTATGATTTTGCATCACTCTACGGCACTGCGGATGCCGGAGTTCTGGGTAATGAAACACCTTTAAGTATCTGCATTCGCCGTTTTTTGGCAATAAATCCCGATGCTGCTAGAGCTTTATTTGGGGAATCGCGTTTACCCACACTAGTACAATACGATCCTTGCAATCGCTTTTTTGAAGTTCAAGACGGCGGATTGCTGTTTTCGGGAGATAACGGTATTCCCTTAGTGCGTTATGACATTTTAGATACTGGCGGGATAATTAGTTATGATGCCATGCTGCAATTTTTAGCTGAATGGGGATTTAACCCGCTTGAAAATCTCCGTTCTGATAGTCAACAATCAGCTAGAGGTATTCATCAGTTACCTTTTGTTTATGTCTTTGGCCGTTCTAACTTTACGGTTTCCTACTTTGGTGCAAATATCTATCCCGAAAATGTGACGGTGGGATTAGAACAACCAGTAATTCAAGAATGGGTAACGGGTAAATTTGTGTTGCAAGTGAAGGAAGATGCAGACAAGAATCGATTTTTATCTGTGGTTGTGGAGTTAGGAGCAGGGGTAGAGGGTAGTGAAGATCGAAGAGTTGCGATCGCATCTTCTATTCTTTCACAACTGCTACGGCTAAATAGTGAGTTTGCTAATTATGTTCCCGCAGAATATCAAACACCACAGGTTACGTTAGCTTCAATGGGGGATGCTGAATATTTTCCGATTGGGGTGAAACATCGTTATACGCGTAAATAGGGAATGGGACAATAAATAGTTTTCAGTCATAGCAGGGGGCTAGGTTAAAAGTGAAGTATAAAAGCTAGTTGCTTTTATCATCTCCAGCGATCGCGGCATAATAAAAACTAAACCTTGAAATTCTGAAGTAGGCAATGAATACTACCGATAATTCTCCGATGGATGATGGGTCATCAGCAGATTGATTTCTGTCGCAGAGTTACAGCAACAGCTTAATGACTTACTCCAGCAATTATCTCCAGAACGATTACGGGTGCTGACTGATTTTGCTGCTTATTTGGCAAATGCTGAAAGCGAAGCTGCAACCCAAGAGCTTTTGGCAATTCCTGGATTGTTAGAGCGAGTTAAGCAAAATCAAGTAACGCCTAAAGCCGAATACACCGCATGGAGAACTCTTCGCTCTGATGTATGAAGTTATTCTTCATCCCGATGTCCAAGAAGTTTATGTCAATGCTGACAAAGCTTTTGCTAAGAAAATTGCCCGATGTTTGCAGCAGCTAGAACAAACTCCTCGATCGCACCCCAACATTAAAGCCCTGAAGGATCGCTCATCGCAGTGAGGTATATAAACCGTAAAGGCGATCTCTTAATCAATTCATCGCGGCGATCGCAAAAACGATGCCTGCGGCGGGCTACGCCTACGCATTCCCATTCTGTTCACAATATCTGTTTTATTAGGGGCGACGCATCCCCTAGATTACTGAAATATCGGACGCGATAGATTTACGAGACGCTTACGAGATGCGATGAATCGCGTCTTTACAAGGGATTGCTGCTTCTACATTTCCCTTATGTTTTGGCTGGAGGAAGTATTTTTCTTTCTTACTCTCCATCTTTCACTTTCTCTTGTTGATGCCAAGCTTGATAAAAAGCCGGATAGGCCATATTTTCGGCGCAATGGTAGAGTGTCCAATAGCAATCAAAGTAGAAAGCACGATTATTTTGACAAACTGAATCTTGTAAGTAGCAACTTAACTTGGCAACTGCTAAAGAAAATAAATTATCTCTAAGGATTATTCCTAAACATGCAACAGGACTAACAAATCCAACTAAGCCATCATTGTCTATTAAATTAATAATAAAGTTAAAGACATTTTCATTACCAATACCAATAGCTGTTAAAGCCCAAATAGCATGTTCTTTAATTGCATAATCTTCATAATATCCATGCTTATTAATTATTAAAATCAAAATACTTATTAACTCTGGATTACCACTTCCAATTCTTTTTACATATTCAAGAGCCTGATACAAAAGGTAGCGATCAAAATCTTCGTTAGAAAGCAGCGATCGCTTAATAACTTCAATAATAGGAGAAATAGCCTCTGGATTCCCAGTAATTATTTTCTCTAATCTCAACATCGTCTCAACCTTTTGTGGATTACTATCCTCAATATTCTTTAGGGAGTAAATCAAATCTATTATTTCTTCTTCTCTACTACTATGATTTTGTTCTTTGAATGCCTCAGACGATATTTCAATAGGTCGTGAATCCCAAAACACATGCTGTCTTATAGCTTCAACTTGTCCCTTAAAGTGAAGCTTATTCAACCAAAAAGGTGGAACAAAGTAATTATCGCTATTATTAATTAATTCCTTCAGGACTTTACAAGCTTCAAAGTTCTCAGGAGAAAAATCTAATAAAGTTAATGCAATTCGACCAAGAATTATTTCATCAAATTTATTACGATTTTTATTAGCAACTTGTCTGCGGATTTCTTTATCTTGACATAAGTGCAACAATTTAACGAGTTCAATCACAACTTTACTGCGATCAGTATCTCGAATTATTGTTCGAGCTTTTTTCTCAAGTGGAAAGAAAGACTGCCACCCTTGTTTAGTACTATCAAAGCAACCAAAAGCCCATTGAACTATCTGTGCTACTATTTCATCAGCACGACTACAATTCCTAAATTCTGCAATACCATTTGCTGCCAAAAAGTAGGCTTGAAACCAATAAAGTTTGCAGAAACGATCATCAAATTCCACCAACGCCTGAATAAACTCTTCCTTTTTCTGCTTTCCCACATCCTCACGTCCCAACCACAGCAAAATCACCTCTTTCCACTGCGGGGCAAAAATACGATAAACGCCTAGCGCAGGGTTGTCGGGAACATGATTCAGAAACTCGTGCCAATCATCAACCGCCAACGCTGCAAAATATTCCTCAAATGTGGTGTGATAAAAAGCGTAAACTTTCTCTTTTGGTGATTCCGCAGCTAGTCCAACTTCATTTAGCCATCCCAACTTTAACGCTAACCAAAATAAAGAATTTTGTTGTTTTGGATCGCCTAATTCCTCACGCACAAACTTATGTTCTAGCCGAAACCGTGACGTTTCTCGATCAATTGCCCGTTTTGCCAAACGTCCCAACGCTGCGTTTAATTCCTCTTGCTGCTGTTCGGTGGTAGGGAAGCGGTTTTCTTTCCACTTGTAAACCTCTTCCACAAACTGCTGATAAAGTCCGGCTTTAGTTTCCGGTAAACCTTTATCGGAACCTTGCCAAGTGCTACACAACAGCGCTAACCGCAAAGGATTTTTAACTAAATCTTGGATACGCTGACGTTCAGCTTTATCTAATTCCTGCCATAATTTTTCCCCTTTGTTACTCCCCCTCTCCTTAATAAGGAGAGGGGGCTGGGGGGTGAGGTTCCGAGGTTGAAACCAACGCTCAATAAACTCTTGCACTTGTTGCGGATATTCAAAATTGAGTAACCGATACGTCTCAAAATTTTCTAAAGCGCCCGCGTTTGCTTCCCAAACATTCACCCGACAAGTCAGCACAACCCGCGCATTTTTCACCCATCCTGTTAACTGCTGGGAAATCTCAGTTAATGGTTGAAGTGAAGACATTTCATCTGCTGCATCCAACAACAACAACACAGAATTATTCTTTAATAAATCTGCAAAAGCGTTTTCCTGTTCTTCTTTTACACGCACCACTTCTAAAGCATTCTTCAGCCAATCTTGCAGCAGATAATTTTCTACACTCTTTCCTTGCAAGTCTGCCAAAGAAATCCAAATTGGTAGACCCAGATTGTTGTTTAATATCCAAAAAGCTATAGTTTGCAACTGAGTAGTTTTTCCCGCACCCGGTTCCCCAATTAAAGCGATGCGGTGTCCTTGAGTTTTACCAACACCATCACGAATAATTTGCTCTAAAAAAGCCTGATGTTCAAATCGCTGCTTCTCTTCATAACTCGGTTCGTAAAGTCGGGAACCTTGTTCTGCGGAAATATCCTCGCTGCACTTCTTCGGTTTGTTACGCTCCACCAATGCTAAAGGGACATGAATTGCCTCTAGCTCAAATTTCATCTCATCATCAGCAAACAGCAACTCATTTGTGGTGAGACGCTTGTGCTTTTCCAGCATAGCGCCGCAGATTTCTTGCCAATAGAAGCTATTATCTGTTGTTTGTTCCTGGGATATTCCTTTTAAATTCGCCTTTTGGTATTCCTTACACTTTTGCTTAACCACCTCCAGATTCTCTTTTATCGTCGCTGTCTGATGTTTTAGCGCCAGGGTAAATTTCCAATAACCTTGACTCTTTGTAGATGTTTGGTCTTCTCGCACTCCCAACTCTTTTAACCAGTCAAGTGCAGTTTGCAGCTCGTCTAATTCTCTTTTTTCCTGAGAAACGTTAGATTCTGCTTTTTGTGGGGGAAGTTTTAAAGTTTTGCCAGCATCTTTAATCTGTTTGAGTAAATATTCCTTTTTTGTACCAACTTCAGTTGTTTTACTTCTGTTTCCTTTCGTTTGTTGGCTTTTATATCCGGTAATTCGCAACTTATCAGCATTCCAGATAACGCAAAGTGGAAGTTTTGATTCACAATCTTGCTCTACCGACAGTTGCAGTAATGCTTCTACCAGACTGAGTACATTCTCTAAAACTGATTCATCTCCACGAATATTTCTTGACATCAGTCAAATAATTTTTAATTACCCAAACAAACAAGCTTCCCCAAGCCGCAAAACCTGACCATACAAGCATTATAGACGTTGCGTGGGGGATGTGTCTGGGGAAATACCCAAAAAAATAATTGACCTTGTAAACCGAAAAACAAGGTGAATTCAGATGTCAGCTAAAAAACCTGGTAAAAGTGCAAGCCAAAGATCGATGTCTACGATGGGCTACGCCTACGCTATCTTGCTAATTTTGCAAACAATGTTTATTGGCGTAAGTGCCGCAAACCGCCTTCAGCAAGGAGACTCAACAATCGAGGTTTTAATCTGGATGATTAACCAGTGTATCCCAGTCCTGAAACAAGCCAGCAGTTTGCAAGAAAAGCAGAAAAAGAGCCTGTTACCTAAACATCGCTGTTCTGAAGATAAATAATCACAGTCCTTCTTTACTTGTAGAGCTACCAGACAAGTCGAATTACCCCCCTTAATCCCACCTTGGAAAGCTACATGTATACACCCTTTATAAAGAGAGGGATTGAGGGTGAGGTAAACCAGGGACATAAATTGTATTTTATTTAATTATTATTCCTAACTACGTAACGGCAGTACATCAAACATCAGAAGTTGCATTAGAATACACAAAAATTTTCCGAATATTCACTGCCATACTTAAAAATATTTATACTACAATAGGAGAAAAAATGCATTAAAAGATTGTACTCCCAATATCTAAAGTTAAGATTACGATTAAGAGTAAGTATCTGCTGAAACCTACCCGCTTTACCTGAGTTTTTATACAGACATCCCTGTTGTTTGGAGTCTTTTATGAAAAATATATTACAAACCTCCATCTCTCAAGAACACAATTCAACTCAAAGCTATAACATTTCGTCTTACAACAGGCTGCTTTCAGTCGTGAAGGATTTGGCGTGTGTGCGGACTATTGAGGAAATTATTGAGATTGTGCGTTTAGCAGCTCGCGATCTCACAAATGCGGATGGAGTCACTTTTGTACTGCGGGATGGTGAATGTTGTCACTATGTCGATGAAAATGCCATTGGGCCGCTTTGGAAAGGTATGCGTTTTCCCCTCAAGTCTTGCATCTCCGGTTGGGCAATGCTCAATAAACAAGCAGCCGTAATTGAGGACATTTACCAAGATGCGCGAATTCCTATCGATGCGTATAAAGTAACTTTTGTCAAGAGTTTAGTGATGGTTCCGATCAGGGTTTCTGAACCATTGGGTGCGATTGGAGCCTACTGGAGTACACGACACCTAGCCACACCCGAAGAAATCGGACTGCTTGAGATTTTGACAGATACTACAGCAGTTGCGATCGCCAACGTGCAACTTTTCCAGAAACTTACAAGCCAAAACGCCCTGAAAGACAAATTTATTGCGATGCTGGCTCACGAGTTGAGGAATCCTGTTGCTCCTATTTCCAACGGCGTTCAGCTACTCAAGTTAAAGCTGGGTGAGACTGGTGCAGTCGGGGAAACAGTTTTAATGATGCAGCACCAGATTAAGCACCTCTCGAAATTGATCGATGAGTTACTTGACGTATCGTCTATCACTTATGGGAAGATTTCATTAAACCTTGAGAAGGTTAATCTGGTGGAATTGGTTCGCCAAAGTCTCAATGACCATGCACAAGCAATCAAGAGATGGAATCTTAACGTAGTCCAAGACCTGCCAAACACGCCCGTGTGGGCTTATGTTGACTCCACTCGCTTCTTCCAAGTCTTTGGGAACCTTCTTGATAACGCCTTAAAATTCTCAAAGCCAGATGGGACGATCTGGGTTGATTTCTCAGTTATTCCAAGTGAAAATGGCTCAGGTAGTGTAGCGGCCTTATCTGTAAGAGATACAGGCATAGGGATAGACCCGACAATATTACCAGAACTTTTCGAGCCGTTTACCCAGGCCGATCGCAGCTTAGACCGTTCAAGGGGTGGACTAGGCTTGGGACTTTCGGTAGTAAAAAGTCTTGTGGAACTTCATGGTGGTCATGTTCAAGCATCAAGTAGAGGGATTAATCTGGGAGCAGAATTCAAAGTTACTCTCCCTGTATGTGAAGAGATTACAGCCTTGGACAACAACCTGGAGATTACAGAGGCGGCTCAAAAATCGTTGAAGATTTTAGTCATCGAAGATAACGAGGATTCAGCCGTATCATTACAAGCAGTACTTGAGTATTTTGGGCATGAAGTTTCCATTGCCAAAAATGGAATTTTAGGGGTAGAAACTGCCAGGAAGCTTGAGCCTCATGTGATTATTTGTGACATCGGACTACCTGAAATGGATGGATTCGCCGTTGCACAGGAACTAAGTAAAGATTCCAAATTTAATCGCTCAATTCTGATTGCACTCACCGGCTACGGTGGCCAAGAGGATCGGCAACTCGCGCTGAAAGCCGGTTTCAAATGCCACTTAACCAAGCCTGTAGACTTTGAAATACTTACAGCAGAAATTGATCGATACTTTGATGGAGTATTATCAAGTTGACTGAGGAGTGTCAATTCATTAAATCATCTGTGGTAGACTCACCTGGATAAAAGCGATCGCTCAGAATTTCCTCAAAAAGATATAAACATTGCTGGGGAAAAGTTGAGAGTGGCAAATTTGTTTCTCCTGATGCTAAATCCCTACCATTTTCATAAGATTCCTGGAGTGCCTCTTCAAGGTAAGGTTTCAGACTAGGATTGTCGCTCAACAACTTGATAATTTCCCGTCGTTGTACTCTAATTGTTGCTAACCAACTACGGCTGCGTTCCTTTGGTTGATATTCCCATTTGAGTAAATGTCTAATTAACACACTAAGGCGATTTCTCAATTCTTGGCGTTCCTTTCTTCCCAAAGATTCAATTTCCTCAATTAAATTAGGTAGGTCAAGCTGGTTCCATTGGTGATGACGCAGAAAGTTAGCCTGTTCTTGAGTCCAAGTGTAGAAGTCTGTTTCATAGAAATTTGGCATCAGTTTTTTTGCCTTTTTTCAGATTTGTAATGTCTATATAATTTAAAAACTCATAATTCATAATTGTGTTTCAAATAGAGATTTAAACCTTATTTGAAACACGAGTGTCTGCGTAAGCATCAGTCAGAAATTACGAATTATGTAGCTTGCTTCTCACCAGAGGCGAGTATTACGAATTAAAAAGTCACTACACTACGAATTGATTCACCCTTGTGCATCAATTCAAAAGCATCATTAATTTGCTCAATGGGCATTACATGGGTAATTAAATCATCAATATTTATCTTACCTTCCATATACCAATCAACAATTTTTGGCACATCTGTACGTCCTCTAGCACCACCGAAAGCTGAACCTTTCCAAACGCGACCAGTTACTAGTTGAAACGGACGAGTACTGATTTCTTGTCCAGCACCAGCAACACCAATAATCACGCTGACACCCCAACCTTTGTGACAGCATTCTAATGCTTGACGCATCAATTTTACATTACCAATACATTCAAAGCTGTAATCAGCACCGCCTTTTGTTAAATCAACCAAATAGGGAACTAAATCACCCTCTATTTCTTGAGGATTAACAAAGTGCGTCATGCCAAATTTTTCTGCCAAGGCGCGTTTGTTGGGATTAATATCTACCCCGACAATCATATTTGCCCCTACCATCCGCGCCCCTTGGATGACATTTAAGCCAATACCACCCAAACCAAAAACCACGACATTTGCCCCAGGTTCCACCTTGGCAGTATTGATGACTGCACCAATACCAGTAGTCACACCGCAGCCAATGTAACAAACCTTATCAAATGGGGCATCTTCGCGAATTTTTGCCAAAGCGATTTCCGGCAGAACCGTATAGTTAGCAAAAGTGGATGTACCCATATAATGATGAATCATTTGTCCATCGAGACTAAAACGGCTAGTGCCATCGGGCATCACACCGCGTCCTTGAGTTAGGCGAATGGCTTGACAGAGATTAGTTTTGAAACTTAGACAATATTCGCACTGACGACATTCGGGAGTGTAGAGGGGAATCACATGATCCCCTGGTTTGAGACTGGTGACACCAGCACCTACCTCTACTACCACACCAGCACCTTCATGTCCCAAAATAGCCGGAAATAAACCTTCGGGATCATCACCAGATAAGGTAAAAGCGTCGGTATGACAAACCCCGCTTGCTTTCACTTCAACTAACACTTCGCCGGCTTGTGGCCCCGATAGTTGAACGGTTTCAATCGTCAACAGCTTACCTGCGCTGTAAGCTACTGCTGCTTTAACTTGCAATTTCAGCGCTCCTATATCGTTTTTTCATTGGGCATGGGGCATTGGGCATTGAGGATTGGGAGGTGTGGGAGGAAAGGGAAGCAAAATTCTCATCTCCCTCATCTCCCCATTCCCCAGTCCTTAGTACCCAGTATCCAGTCCCCTCATAAATATTGAACACATGATAAACTTTTGTATTACTTCATTGGATTTACTCAGCACGATCGCCGCTATAACGATAAATATTATTACCTTTGTTAAAATATCATTCTCTAGCTAGATTGGTTAAAGGCGGCAACAGCTGTTTTGACAACGATGTAAACTGGATGTCAGCAGCAGCCCCCAAATAATTTGTCCACCCCTCAATTAATATATTCTGTCACAGCTTATGAACCCTGCCCTAACTCAAATCGGCGCTCAAATGTCCAACCTGACTGGCGTCAGAGCAATCATGAAGGATATTATCGAAACATTACGAGCGGGTGCAGGGCAGCAGTTTATTAATTTGAGTGCTGGTAATCCGTTGATTTTGCCAGAGGTAGAGCAATTATGGCGGGATTGTACTGCACAGCTTTTGGCTAGTCCAGAATATGGTGAGGTAGTTTGCCGCTACGGCTCAAGTCAGGGTTATGCACCATTGATTGAAGCGATCGCTAATGATTTTAACAAACGCTACGGGTTAAACTTAAGCGATCGCAATATCCTGATCACCCCCGGCAGTCAAACTCTCTACTTCTACGCCGCCAATACCTTCGGTGGCTATACCCCTAGCGGCGAGTTAAAAAAAATCGTTTTGCCCCTCAGCCCTGATTACACAGGTTATGGCGGTATCTGCTTAGTTCCAAAAGCTTTAACTGCCTACAAACCAACTCTCGATATTGATGCAGCTGCCCACCGATTTAAATATCGCCCCGACTTCAGCAAACTTACGATTACAGAAAATACTGGTTGTGTCCTTTTCTCTCGCCCCTGTAATCCTACTGGCAACGTCCTCACCGATGATGAGGTGAAAAAGATTGCCGCCCTAGCTGCACCTTACAATTTACCCGTGTTAATTGACTCGGCTTATGCACCTCCCTTCCCAGCATTAAACTTTACCGAAATGACACCAGTGTTTGGTGATAATATTCTCCACTGTATGAGTTTATCGAAAGCAGGATTACCAGGGGAAAGAATTGGTATAGCGATTGGGGATGAAAAGTGGATTGAGGTGCTGGAGTGTTTTCAGGCAAATATGAGTCTCCATTCTTCACGTTACGGCCAAGCGATCGCAGCTTATGCAATCAATTCTGGTGCTTTAGTAGAAATTTCTCATACTGTCATCCGTCCCTTTTACCAAAATAAATTTACCGTTTTAGAAACTAGCTTAGAACAAGCGATGCCCAAAGATTTACCTTGGTATCTCCATCGTGGTGAAGGAGCAATTTTTGCTTGGTTGTGGTTAGAGGATTTACCCATCACTGATTGGGAATTTTACCAACAATTAAAGCAAGTAGGTGTGATTATTGTCCCTGGAAGTACTTTCTTCCCCGGTTTAGAGGAGGAATGGGCGCACAAGCACCAATGTTTCCGCATCAGCCTCACCGGCAGCGATGAGGAGATTGCCACTGCCATGCAACGTTTAGCAAAAGTAGCTGAAGAAGCTTATAAAGGTGCGGCGGTGACTGCCTAGTACCGCAAGGCGGAATTAAAAATTAAAAATTAAAAATGAATACAGCGTAAGCGTTTCATTGATTTGGAATGGGTGGTTTATTTCCGCCATGTTGTACTAGTAGGAAAAATGGAAATGAAACACGAAGAAGCTAATAAAGAGATTGGAGGCAGAGGTGCAGAGGGGCAGAGGGGCAAGAGAGTAGGGGGAAATTCAAAAATCCCCAATACCCAATCCCCATTACCCCTTATCCCCAGAGGGGGCCCCACCATCCCCAATCCCCAATCCCCAGCCCCCAATCTCGAGAATTGGCTAGAAATTGGTAAGATTGTTTCCCCTCAAGGATTGTCTGGAGAATTACGGGTTTATCCTGTATCAGACTTTCCCGAAAGATTTGAGGTGCCGGGAAAACGTTGGTTGTTGCGTTCAGGTGACACAGAACCGCAACCAATCGAATTATTGACAGGACGTTATATCAGTAACAAAAACTTGTATGTAATCAAATTAGCTGGTGTGGAAAATTGCGATCAAGCTGATGCGTTGCGCGGTTGTACATTAATGGTGCCAGCTAGCGATCGCCCCCAATTAGGCGAAGATGAATATCATGTCCTCGATTTGATTGGCTTAGAAGTTTTCATGCAAGTATCTGGCGAACTCGTTGGTACGGTGGTAGATATCATCCCTGCGGGCAATGATTTGTTAGAAGTAAAGTTGCATGAATCATTGGGTGGCGACAAAAAGCAAAAGACTGTTTTGATTCCATTTGTGGAAGCGATCGCACCAGTAGTAGACTTGAAATCTAATCGTATTGAAATCACGCCACCGCCTGGGTTATTGGAAATTAATAATTAGGTTATTCCTTGATCTGCCTCTAGCTAGTTTCGCTGTAATGGATAGTTCAAGGAAAAGCAAAGCTTGAAGCATGAGAACATTAGATTACATACTCTATCTATTAATCTAGGAAGTGTGGCAATGCCAGAAAAACCAACAGCAACTATTCACAGGCAACTACTGGAAATATTGTCTCAATTGCCCTTGTCTAGTCAAGAAGAAGTATTAGATTTTGCTATCTATCTCCAGAAAAAAAATTAACTCAGCAGTGGGATGCTATTTCTGATGTTGAGGCTGCTGCATTAAAAACTGAGTTTGCTAATGAAGATTTAGCTTTTGCAGAATCCGTTTTAACTAACTATCTCTCTCAACTTCAACAAGAGGACGCAGTTTGATGTGAGGAGATGTTTGTTTAGCTGACTTGAATCCGAGTCGAGGTTCAGAGCAAGAGGCTTGTAAGCATTTTTCTTTTTCTTTTTACTTTTGCCTTGTTCGGTCAAGAAGGCTGGAAAATTTATCGTGGGTAGATGCCCATAATCTAGAAAACAAGTATAATTGCTTACTGAATGAGTTCGCCAAAATCCTTTTTGTAATGGAGTGTCGATAATGACATTAGCAACGACTCCACAAACAAAGCCTTTAACAGATGAAGAATTACGAAAGATAAACGCCTATTGGCGTGCAGCTAACTATCTTTCCGTTGGTCAGATATATCTACTGGACAATCCGCTACTAAGAGAACCCCTAAAGCTAGAACACGTCAAACCCAGACTTTTAGGGCACTGGGGAACAACACCAGGGCTGAACTTTATCTATGTTCACCTAAATCGGCTGATTAAGAAATATGACCTAAATACAATCTACATTGCTGGCCCCGGTCATGGAGGCCCTGGACTAGTAGCCAATACTTACTTAGAAGGCACTTATACCGAGTATTACCACAACATCTCCCAGGATGCTGAGGGAATGAAGAAACTTTTTAAACAGTTCTCTTTTCCCGGTGGTATTCCCAGTCACGTAGCACCGGAAACCCCTGGTTCGATCCATGAAGGCGGGGAATTAGGTTATGCCCTCGTCCACGCTTATGGTGCTGCCTTTGATAACCCTGACTTAATCGTTGCTGCTGTTGTCGGTGACGGCGAAGCGGAAACAGGTGCTTTAGCAACTAGCTGGCATTCCAACAAGTTTCTTAACCCTGTACGTGATGGTGCTGTACTGCCGCTCCTGCACCTGAATGGGTATAAAATTGCTAATCCAACGACATTGGCACGAATTAGCCGTGAGGAGTTAGAGAGTTTATTTGTAGGTTACGGCTACAAACCATACTTTGTAGAAGGTGACGATCCCACAGATGTCCACCAGCAGATGGCGGCGACTCTAGAAACAGCGATCGCCCAAATTCAAAGTATCCAAAGAGAAGCCCGTGTACATGGTTTCACGGAACGTCCCCAGTGGCCGATGATTGTTATGCGAACCCCCAAAGGTTGGACAGGACCTAAGGAAGTGGATGGCAAAAAAACCGAAGGTTCCTGGCGATCGCACCAAGTTCCCTTTGGTAATATAGCTAAACAGCCAGACCACCTGAGACTCCTAGAAGATTGGATGAAGAGTTACAAACCAGAAGAACTCTTCGACGCTAACGGCACACTGATTCCCGAACTAGCAGAACTAGCCCCCAAAAAGCATCGACGTATGGGTGACAATCCCCACACTAACGGCGGTATTTTGCTGCATGACCTGAAGATGCCCAACTTTCAAGACTATGCTGTAGATGTTCTTGAACCAGGGAAAGCGATCGCAGAAGCTACCAAAGTAACCGGCAAATTCCTGCGGGATATCATGCGACTTAACCAAGAAAGTAGCAATTTCCGCATCTTTGCGCCCGACGAATTAGCATCCAATCGCCTAGACCCTGTATTAGAAGTTACAAATCGGGTTTGGGAAGCCGAGATTTACCCCGAAGATGACCACCTTTCCTCCGATGGTCGGGTGATGGAAATTCTCAGCGAAACTTCTTGCCAAGGATGGTTAGAAGGCTACCTCCTCACAGGTCGTCACGGATTTTTCACTTGCTACGAGGCATTCATCCACATCATTGATTCCATGTTCAACCAACACGCCAAATGGTTGAAAACTACCAAACATATTCCCTGGCGTCGACCAATTGCTTCCCTCAATTACTTACTCACCTCTCACGTTTGGCGACAAGACCATAACGGCTTTTCTCACCAAGACCCTGGTTTTATCGACCATGTACTTAACAAAAAAGCCGAGATCGTTCGCGTCTATTTGCCGCCCGATGCCAACACTCTGCTGTCGGTAACTGACCATTGTCTCAAAAGCCGCAACTATGTCAACGTCATCATTGCTGGAAAACAGCCAGCATTGCAATATCTCAACATAGATGCAGCCATCAAACACTGCACCAAAGGCATCGGCATTTGGGAATGGGCAAGCAACGACGAAGGCGGCGATCCAGATGTAGTCCTAGCTTGTGCTGGGGATATTCCCACCTTAGAAACCTTGGCGGCTGTAGACATCTTACGTCAGCACTTCGCAGATTTAAAAGTGCGGGTAGTGAACGTAGTCGATTTGATGACACTCCAGCCAAAAACCGAACATCCCCACGGCTTGAGTGAAAAAGATTTTGACACGCTTTTCACCACCGACAAACCCGTTATCTTTGCCTTTCATGGCTATCCCTGGCTGATTCATCGCTTAACCTACCGCCACACTAATCATCAAAATATCCATGTGCGGGGCTACAAGGAAGAGGGAACTACCACCACTCCCTTTGATATGGTTGTTCTCAACGATTTAGATCGCTTCCATTTAGTAATTGATGTAATCGATCGCGTCCCCAAACTAGGATCTAGGGCAGCTTATGTGAAACAGCAGATGCAGGATAAGCTGATTGAACACAAGCATTACATTCAGAAGTACGGCGATGATGTGCCGGAAATCCGCGATTGGAAGTGGCCTTATTAAAAGGAGATGAGGGGAAAGAGGCAGAGGGGAAATTTTTCTCCCTGCTTCTCCCTTTTTTATAACTTACACAGAAGAGATTCTCTAACTCACTTAAAAAGTGGGTATTCTTGATATTAATTTGTAATTAATTATTGATAAAGTTTTCTGTATGAAATTGTACAAATAGCTAGAAAAGATTCCCCAGGTCACTTAAAGTTTAGCTATTTAAGATCCCCTCTTACCCTACTAGATAATTTGTTTTTTAGAAGTAACTTGTGTAAGTATTAAAAAATAATCTCAGTATATTTTCTGAGGTTTACAGTAATCTTTACTTATTATCCTTAGTCTAGAATTCGCACTTAGGGTAATAATGTCGCAGCTAACCTCTGAGCAAATAAACTACCAATTTTTACTGCTTACACATATCATGTGTGCTGATGAACAGATTCACAGCGAAGAAGCAAAGGCGCTGCGGGAGTTAGCACAGAAAACAAATTTGGGAACATACACCATCGAAGAGATGGAGAAAATATTGAGTCAAGATGAAAACTTTGTATCTGTTGAGAATGTAGCACGTAAAATCCAACAGAGTGAGCAAAGTGAGGCAATGCGACAGATGATAGCTATTGCCTATATTGACGGTTATTTTTCACCATTAGAACGGGAGATGGTAAAGCATATTGCAAAAATTTGGAACTGGTCGAATTCAAAAATTGAAACATTGCTTGAAGAAACCGAAAAATTTAACACAGTTAAATTCGCTAGTCACAATAAAGATAAATCAGAATTCTCTGTTGGTGCGCGTCTTTTAAAGGGAATAGATTCAGTTTTATCTCGTGCATTAGTAGATTTAGCAAAAGTTGCCCCTGAAAATATTGGGCATAAAATTGATAAACTACGGAAAGAAATATTACTAGCGGGGCCTGGGTATGACGATGCAATCCAGCGATGTACAGTCATAGCAAATGAAGATTACAAGTATGCAGAAAATTCTCTTCAAAGTGCTTGTTCTACTCTTGCAGATTTAGCTAAAAATCTTGAAATATATACTGAGCAAATACAGCAAAAAACAAGTAGTAAAGGACAAGCAAAGACGGCGAAAGAAGTAGCAAAACAGCTTGATAGTACCAGAAAGTATCTGACGTTTGAGGCTTTAGAAGAGCTTGACAGGGTAAGTGAATCACTGCGTGCAAAACAACGTGCTTTAAAGCATTTTAGTATAGCTTTTATCGGTAAAACTAAAGCAGGAAAAAGCACTCTTCACGCGATTATTACAGGTGATGGCTGGGATGCTATTGGTGTAGGTAAACAGCGTACCACTCGTTTTAATCGGGTTTATGAGTGGAAAAATATTCGGATTATCGATACTCCTGGGATTGGTGCGCCTGGTGGTAAAAGTGATGAAGAAATTGCTGAGAGTATTATCGAAGAATCTGATGTTATTTGTTATGTAGTCACAAATGACAGCATTCAAGAAACCGAATTTAAATTTTTACAACTTTTAAAAGAAAAAGCTAAACCCCTGATTGTATTACTAAATGTTAAAAATAATCTCCGTGACTCTCGAAGATTAGAACATTTCTTAAAAGACTCAGAGAAATTGTTTGTAATGAATAGTACAAACGGTTTAAGTGGACATATTGAACGAATCCGTCGCTACGCCAAACAGCATTATGCTAACGACTACTTTGATGTTATTCCTGTGATGCTTTTGGCTGCACAAATGTCACGGGAAGCTGAACATCAAGAACATAAAGATAAACTATTTAAAGCAAGCCACATACAGGATTTTCTTGATGCTATTCGGGTGTCTTTAGTTGATTATGGAGTAATTAGACGTTCTCAAACCTTACTTGGTTCTACAGTTGGTGCAATTGAAGAACCTAACAAATGGGTGACTAAGGAATTAGAAGCTTATCAAAACTTGACTAACCACTTGAAAAATATGCATGAAAAATTTCGAGAGGGAATCAAAAAAGAATCTAGAAATAGTCAAGAATATTTACAACAGCAAATTAAAGCAGTTTTTAAAGACGCATTCGATGCAATTCAAGATTTTGCAGAAGAAAATTGGGATACTGATGAAAACAAGTTGAAATCAAGGTGGGAAAATAGGCTAAAAATATTAAAATTTCAAGATAGATTAAATAATGCTTTTGAAAAAAGTGGAAAAAATTTCAATGATGAAGTTGAACACTTACTAAAAGAAATTGGTAATGAATTACAATTGATTGCTAGGTTGGGAGAAGGAAATTTCAATTTTAATAAGCAAAGTAATATTAGTTTTAAAGATATGTTACGCATTGGCTCTGCTGTAATAGCCGTTACAACAAGTATTACAATGCTTTTCGCAGTACCTCCACTTGGGATTATTATGGCAATTGGTACTGTTATTAGTACATTTACTAATTTTTTTAAATCTAAAAAAGAGAAGCAACTTGAAGCAGCAAAAAAGATTAACCAATCTTTAAACAATCAATTAGAAGAGTATCAGCGACAAACTCTAGCAAAAGCCAAAGAAGAATTTAGTAAGCATTGTAATGCTATAAACGTTAATATTAATAATTACTTTGATGAATTGATTCAGGGTATAGAAAAAATAAATAAGCAACTTGTAAAAGCTGAAAGTCGATTATATAACTCTGCCGATCATCTTAATCATGTTTATGCCAAGCGCATTATCGATTGGTGTTTTGATAAATACGAACCATTAACAGATGAAGGGATTATCAAAACTATTGATAAAGTAGAACGAGATTTTGGACGAAGCATAACAATTCAAACTAAATCTGAATTGAAGTTTAGAAAATCCCAGGAAACAATTAACAGAGTTTTACAAGAAGATGTTTCTATCATTCCACCAGAAAAATCGATTAAGTAAACGTTCCTGGAAAGCTAAATATAAAAATAGTTAGGGGCAAATAAAAATGACTCAAGAACAAACCTTTAAGGCTGCTGAAATTGCTACCAAATTCAAAAATATCTGTATCAAGTTTGATAAAATTTTAGCTCAAGCCAATCATCCTGAATTTGTAGCTATTCGTCATAAACTACGTGATGAAGTCAAAGAATATAGTAAAAATGGAATTCTTACGGTAGCTTTTGTTGGTCAATATAACGCGGGTAAATCTACAACTATCTCTGCACTTATAGAACGACGAGATATTAAAATCGATTCTGATATTGCAACTGATGTAACTGCTACCTATGACTGGAATAGTATCAAAGTAATAGATACGCCAGGACTATTTACAGACCGTCAAGACCATGATGAAATTACCTATGAGGCAATTAACAAAGCTGACTTATTAGTTTTCAACCTCACTTATATGCTTTTTGATTCAATCACAATAGAAAATTTCAAGAAGCTAGCTTATGATAAGGGTTATCGCTGGAAAATGATGCTGCTCATCAATAAAATGTCTGATGAAGCAGGAGAGGAAGCACAAAAAATTGCTAATTACCGCAAAAGTTTAGCAGATGCACTTAAGCCCTACAGTCTTGATGAATTTCCAGTCTGCTTTATCGATGCAAAAGATTATTGTGACGGTGTGGATAAAAATGATGATTTTCTCATTGAAATCAGTCGGTTTCAAACTTTTATTGATGCCTTAAATAATTTTGTCGAACGCCGCGCTGCACTTGCTCGTTTTGATACACCAGTACGAATTGTTTTAGCTTCTGTAGATGAAGCCCAATTAAGCTTTACGCGCAATTCTGATCAAGATGCCACTTTTTTAGAAGTACTCACACGATTATCTCGAACAGTGCGTAAGGAAAGAGAACGCTTGCGAACAAAATTTAATAGTATAGGCTTAGAAATGTCCTCTGCGATCGCTAAAGAGGGAATTAAGCTAGCAAATTCTGTAGGAACTACGACTGAGGAAGATTTTGAAACACTGAACAAGCAAATTGCTCTAAATGTGCAAAACCATTATGAGACTGCTATAGAAGAACTTAAAATAGTTGTAGAAAAGGCAGTTGAGGAGATTACCCAAGAAGTTAAAAAAGTGTTGCAGAGCAACCTTGCAAAAACATTTATCACTTGTTTAGAAAATACTCAAAAAGTATCTGCTAAGAATATTGATAATAATATAAGTAGTGAACGGCTGCAAGGTCAAGTTGAGGCACTGCAAAAAATTGGTGATGTGTTAGGAGTCCCTTGGGATAAATTTACTGCTGGTAGAGTTGCTGCTAGTGGTCAAGGTTTTTTAAATGCCTCTAATGTAGCAGGTAGCAATCTCCATCATGTAGTTTATGGTGTAGGAAAATTTATTGGTGTGGATTTCAAACCTTGGCAAGCCGTTGGTATTGCTAAGGATCTGGCTAATTTTACTATAGTTCTTGGGCCAATACTGTCAGTAGTTGGTGCTGGTTTAGATGCCCATTCCATGCAACAAGAAGCAGAAAGACAAGATAAAATGGCTGAAGAACGTCAAAATATTACAAGCCAGTTTGTTGCCATTGCGAAGAATCTTGAAAATCAAATAGAAAATCTGCTTGTAGAAGTAGAATTACAAGTTTACGGCGAGATTGATAAGCAAATTGCAGCCGCACGTCAACAAGAAGAAAGTGCGATCGCTGCTTCTAACACTTGGGTAAAACAACTTACTGGAATTCGTCAAGATTTTGAGTCAATCCTGCTATCTATTACCAAAGCTACAGAAAATACAGTAATTTGAAAAAGCAAGCAAAACACCTAAGTAAGTCAGCAAAAATAAATCAAACTATGTGTTTTGCAATTGACCTTAGATACTCAAACTTCTAACTCCCCACCCTTTTGAATTAATAAAGTACTAGTGAAACCCAAAAGTATCTGCATAAGTTTTTAACTTTGCAGTGAGAAGTACTTTAAGTTACTTAACGCATTAGATGCTACCCACTTTCACGGTTAGCGCTAGGATAGCTATGTATTTTATTAAAGTATAAATATGGCTCAAACTTTTTACGTAAATCCAGCATCAGGAAGCGATACTAACGCTGGTAGTCAACAAGCTCCCTTCAAAACCATTACCCAGGCCCTCAAGGTAGCTACTGTTGATACTAAGATTCAGCTGGCAGATGGTAATTACAATGCTGCTAGCGGTGAAGTGTTTCCGCTAACGGTTCCATCTGGTGTGACAGTGGTGGGAAATGAAACTAACAAAGGTAATGGTATTTTGATTGAAGGAAGTGGTAACTACCTAAGCCGTACTTTTGCTGGTCAGAATGTCACATTTGTGTTGCTGGACAAAGCCGAACTGCGGGGAGTGACTGTAACAAATTTGGCTAGCCGTGGTAGTGGTGTCTGGATTGAATCAACTGCCCCGACTGTTGCTAATAGCACCTTCATCAATAATAAGCGGGAGGGAGTATTTGCTACAGGCGATGCTAATCCAGTTGTTCTAGGTAATGTGTTCAGTGATAATGCAGCTAATGGAATTGCGATCGCTAAAAATTCTAAAGGTCAAATTGAAAATAACACCTACTCGAAAACAGGTTTTGGCATTGCCATTAGTGATACTGCATCACCTATCCTTCGAGATAACAGAATTTATGAAAACCGTTCTGGGATTGTCATCTCTGGTAGCGCTCGTCCCGTATTACGTAATAATGTCAGTGAAAATAACACTGATGATGGTATCACAGTAATTGGAACTGCTCTCCCGGATATCGGTAGTAACAATAATCCAGGGGGTAATACTCTACGCAATAACGGTAAATTTGATTTGCAAAATGCCAGTTCTAACAAGCTGGTTTCTCTAGGAAATAAAATAGATTCGTCTAAAGTCACCGGAAACATAGAGTTTGCAGATAGTCCGGTTCCAACGCCAACGCCAACAACTCAAACCCCAACACCAACAACTCCAACCCCGACAACTCCAACGCCAACCCCGACAACTCCAACCCCAACAACTCCAACAACCCCGACAACTCCAACCCCAACAACTCCAACAACCCCAACAACCCCAACCCCAACAACTCCAACAACCCCGACAACTCCAACCCCAACAACCCCAACCCCAACAACCCCAACTCCAACACCTACAATCGAATTAACTGATATTGCGAATCATTGGGCGGGTGGATTTATTCGGGAATTAGTCAAATTGGGGATAATTAATGGTTTTCCCGATCGCACATTTAAGCCCGATGCAACCATGACACGGGCACAATATGCGGCATTATTGGTAAAAGCTTTCAACCCATCGCCCAATCGTGCAGCAAGCAAATTCAAAGATGTACCAGCAGACTTCTGGGCATCCAAGGTAATACAGCAGGCATATCAAGGTTTATTTCTCTCTGGGTTTCCCGATAATACCTTTGGCCCCAACAAAAACATCCAGCGCGTGCAAGTGATTGTCTCCCTGGTGAATGGATTGGGGCTATCTAGCGATGGTACGGCAACTATCAAAGTTTTCGATGACCAAGCCAAAATTCCTGAATATGCCAAGGATGAGGTAGTAAAAGCTATAGACAAGGAAATTATCGTCAATTACCCAAACCTGAAACAACTTAATCCTACCCGCGATGCTACGCGCGGTGAGGTAGCGGCGATAGTGTATCAAGCTTTGGTGGATGCTGGGCGTGTAGCAGCGATCAACTCGCCTTATATAGTAGCTGCTTGAACTCGGTATTGGTAGTAACTGCTTGAACTCAGTATTGGGGATTAGGAAAGGGACAAGGGTAAAACTTGTCCCCTTCCCAATCCCTTGTCATATAAAGGATAAGGAAGAGGAAAAGAGCGATCGCTACCAATATTTGCTGCTTTTAACGGTGTTTTTACCTGCCCACTTTCCTGGAAACCCAGATTAAATCAGGCTTTATGAATTTTGAATTTTGAATTTTGAATTTTGAATTAGTATTATTACCATCTTCCAGTAATAGAATTGATCACGAAGGCTTTGTAAAGTCTATCAAAAGATAGAAGCTCTAGTAGCAGATTTTACCTGTAGAGAAAGGAAATCTGTATTCAAAGTAAGCTTGTAGCATATAAAACGCTAAGATTTTTATGACTTCCCGGATTCGCTTTTTAATGTGCCCTCCTGACCACTACGATGTGGACTATGTGATTAATCCTTGGATGGAAGGGAATATTCACAAGTCATCGCGCGATCGCGCCGTGGAACAGTGGCAGGGACTACATCAAATCCTCAAACAACACGCCATTGTAGACTTAGTACCACCTGAAAAAGGCTGGCCTGATTTGGTTTTTACTGCCAACGCTGGCTTAGTTCTAGGTGATAATGTCGTTCTCAGCCGCTTTTTGCACAAAGAACGTCAGGGCGAGGAGCCTTTCTTCAAACAATGGTTTGAGGCAAATGGTTATAAAGTCAATGAACTTCCCAAAGATTTACCCTTTGAGGGAGCAGGAGACGCACTGCTGGATCGAGAAGGACGCTGGTTATGGGCGGGATACGGTTTCCGCTCGGAATTAGATTCTCACCCTTATCTAGCTAAATGGCTGGATATTGAGGTGCTATCCCTACGATTAATAGACGAACGTTTCTATCACCTGGATACCTGCTTTTGTCCTTTAACAAATGGCTATTTGCTTTACTATCCCGGTGCTTTTGATTCTTACTCCAACCGCTTAATTGAAATGCGAGTCGCCCCAGAAAAGCGTATCGCCATTGCTGAAGCCGATGCAGTCAACTTCGCTTGTAATACAGTGAATGTGGATAACATCGTCATCATGAACAAGGCGAGTGATGCTTTGAAAACCCGCCTTGCAGATGTAGGTTTCCAAGTGCTGGAAACACCGCTGACGGAATTTCTCAAAGCTGGTGGTGCGGCTAAATGCTTAACTCTCCGGGTGACAGAACCAGTTAGAGATGAAATTCATGCCAATGTCTCGGTAGAAAGCCGCGTCATTCGCATGGAAGGACATTTGCTAGATGCTGGCTTAATTAACCGTGCTTTGGATTTGATTATAGATGCCGGGGGAAGCTTCCAAGTCTTAAATTTCAACTTGGGAGAACAACGACAAAGTACCTCAGCCGCAGAGGTGAAGGTATCAGCACCATCTCATGAGGTGATGGAAGAAATCATCTCAATGTTGATTGATTTGGGTGCTGTAGATTTACCCCATGATGAGCGAGATGCCAAGCTGGAGCCGGTAATCCAAGATGGTGTTGCGCCTGATGATTTCTACGTCAGTACCATTTATCCCACGGAAGTACGCATTAGTGGTCAGTGGGTGAAGGTAGAAAATCAGCGGATGGATGGCGCGATCGCCATTACTCAATCTCCCACAGGTTTAGTTGCTCGGTGTAAAATACTCCGCGATTTAAAAGTAGGCGAGCAGGTAATTGTAGATGTATTAGGTATCCGCACCATCCGCAAAACTGAATCGCGCGAACTCCGCAGCACTCAAGAATTCAGCTTTATGTCGGCGGGGGTTTCCAGCGAACGGCGTGTGGAATTGGTTGTTGAGCAAGTGGCTTGGGAATTACGTAAAATCCGCGATGCTGGTGGTAAAGTAGTTGTCACGGCTGGCCCAGTGGTGATTCACACTGGTGGCGGCGAACACTTGGCGCAACTAATTCGAGAAGGATATGTACAGGCGTTGCTGGGTGGAAATGCGATCGCAGTTCACGACATCGAGCAAAATATCATGGGCACTTCCTTGGGTGTGGACATGAAGCGGGGTATCGCCGTCCGTGGTGGACACCGCCATCACCTGAAGGTAATTAATAGTATCCGCCGTTATGGCAGCATCCCCAAAGCTGTGGAGGCGGGAGCAATTAAAAGTGGCGTGATGTATGAATGTGTCCACAATAATGTACCTTTTGTGCTTGCGGGATCGATTCGGGATGACGGGCCTTTACCTGATACCGTAATGGATTTGATTCAAGCACAGGAAGAATATGCCAAACATTTAGAAGGTGCAGAGATGATTTTGATGTTGTCATCGATGCTGCACTCCATTGGCGTGGGGAATATGACTCCGGCGGGTGTGAAGATGGTGTGTGTAGATATTAATCCAGCTGTGGTGACTAAGTTAAGCGATCGCGGTTCTGTAGAATCGGTGGGTGTGGTGACGGATGTGGGATTATTCCTCAGTCTGTTGATTCAGCAGTTGGATAAGTTGACAAGTCCTTATGTAAATAAGGTAGGTTAAGAAAACGTAGACCTGAAAGGGCTTCCCGTAGGGTACCGCGAAGACGCAAAGGACGCGAAGAAAGGAAGATGATAAGAGTAGCTTTTAGTGAAGAGTTGCAGATTAATTGGGTCAGTTTTATCGCTGATTTCTTGTTGGTAGGAATGGTTTTTGGCCCGCCTATTGCTCCCTTTTTGGCTGCGTCTGGAGTGTCTTTGCTTCCTGGGATTGCGGACATCATTTATTTCATGGGTAATCATGTCTGTCCGCAACCAGATATGGGGTTAGATTTAGCACCACCGTTTATTATGGCTGTGTGTATGCGCTGCTATGGCACTGTCACGGGTTTGCTGATTACTCGTCTGTTGTACGGAATAACTGGTGGTAAGGGATTTTACTGGTTGAGTCAATATGGCTGGAGTGGTGTGGCTTTAGCAAGTGTGCTGATGATGGCTTATCCTTTGGAATTGGCAGCGCAAGTTTTTGGTTTGTGGAATTTTAATAATTATCTGGTTACGCCTTTTGGGTTAATTACGGGTTTGGCGTGGGGATTGTTTACTATGCCAATCTTGCATGAGTGGCGGGGTGCTAAAACTTAATATAAATCATCCTATCTCGCTTTTAAGTTGCGTTAGGGACTCAGATTTTTATCTAACAGTGATTTAAAGAGGGCGATTCTATGTATCTACAACAGCGCCTCTATCAATTGAGCGAAATTGCGGCGATATACCTGTTTGGTGTATTCCTGCCACTTTTTGTCTGACGAGTAGGGCGATCGTTCTAATGTTGCCTGTTGGACGTATGCCATCAATGGGCGACGAAGACATTCATATTTCTCGAAGGCTTTGGCTATAGCTTGCGTATTATCCCAGTTATTTTCCTCGGCAATTTTAGCGATTAGTGTTGCAATGAAGAGTGCATCTTCAAATCCTTGATTAGCTCCTTGACCCATGAAGGGAGGCATTCCATGTGCGGCATCACCAACTAATACGATTCGCCCTAGACTCCAGGCTGGTGGAATTTTTGCTTCAGTATTGGGGTCAGTTGTGTTAGAAACTTGTAGAGAATCTGAAATAGTAGCGCGGTGAATATAGTATGGGCGTTGCTGCATCTTGGCAGGAGGAGATATACTTACTAATTGCTTCAGTGCATCAGGAAAGCTTGCTTTCTCCAACTCCTGCAAAGCTAACTCAATTAAAGAACTTTCAGACTTTTCTTGCAATGAGTCTAAAGGCAAAGCAAGATGTATTATGTACCCTAGTTCACCAGTTGGTCTACGAAATAAAATGATCCTGATGTTATTTATACAAACAGAATTTTCCGATATTTCATCATTAGTAATTGTTACAACTGGTGAGCCTTGAAAGAAATCTGCTTCTAATTTCGTTTCTAGTTCCTTTGTTATCTCAGCTATTTCTCTACACAATATAGCTGCAAACCCAGAGTATTCAGGTCTAGCAAAATTACGGTATTGACTATCTGTATAAAGTATCTTACGAACTGTAGAATTAATCCCGTCTGCTGCAACAATTAGTTTAGCTCTAATCGATTTTGTTACGATTTCTTGGGGGGAAATATCTGAGTTTTGGGGCTGTGTGTCATGATATTTCTGCCCATCTGTCCAAAACGAATAGGGGTTGGTTTCTATCGGTGTATCAGCTACACAATCTATCCGAACACAACCGTTTTCCGGCTCATTCACAACATTAATACAACGGTGATTAGCTTTAACTCGGTCTTGGGGAAGTAGTTGTCTGAGAGTTGTCTGCAAATTGTACCAAGAAATAGACACTCGACCCTCGCCATAATCTTTGAACCAATCATCGAAACTAAGCGAGATTGACCGAATTATCTTTCCCTGTAAATCTTTATAAGCCCATTGGGGTGGAGTCTTTATCGGTTCTTGTTCTTGAGTAGGTTCGACAGTTTTTTGGCTCTTAGACTGCTTGGAATTCAATAAACCAAGTCCAGTTTTTTTGACTTCTTCATAAGCGTTAGGATCTAAATATTTGAGGGCTTGTAATCCATTGGGAAGAAGATCCAATGTTTGTCCAACTTCACGAAAGGCGCGAGTTTGGTCGATGACAAGGATATTTTCAATACCACGCTTACGTAAGCCAATAGCAGTTGCTAACCCAATAGGCCCAGCACCAACTACAACAACATCATAGATTTCTTGAGGAGCAGAAGAGGAGATAACAGAGCCAGCTAATGTATCGGATTCTGTTGATGTGTCTATGTGTGTATGAGGACTTGATTTAGTTTCTAGCATATTTCTACACATGTGGAAAGCTACAGCCATCAAGTTAAGATACCATCACACAAGAATATTAAAGACGGATTATATAGGAATACGGTTTGGTTAAGGTTTTTTGATGGGAATTATAGATCGCTAAGATCCGATAAATCATCACAAAGACACGATAAATTGCCGTCTCTACAAAAGATTGATTATTGTAAAGACGGCGATTCATGGCGTTTCTTGTCTTAACCAAGATTGATTTGCGGATGGGCATCTTGTCCATCCCGATAGACTAAGGTAGGTGTAGCTGTAGTTTTAGCCTGGTAAGCCTTTTTAACGCCAACCCAGTTACTAGCGATTGGCATTCGCCAACCAGTTCCAAAGGCGCGATCGGTGATTTTTAAGCCGGGGGGTGCTTGTCGCCGTTTAAATTCAGCCCGCGCTACCATTTGGATTACTCGATCTACAATCACTGCATCGTGACCGGCTGCGACAATTTGCGCTGCTGATTGGTGGTTGTGAACCAGACGTTGCAAAATATCGTCCAAAACTTCGTAAGGTGGTAGAGAGTCTTGATCCACTTGACCTGGTTTGAGTTCAGCGCTGGGTGGTTTAGTCAAGACGTTTTGCGGGATAATTTCATTATTACGATTTAACCAATGGCAAAGTGAATACACGCGGGTTTTCGGAACATCTGCAATCACTGCTAACCCGCCATTCATATCGCCGTAGAGAGTACAGTAACCAACTGCCATTTCTGACTTGTTACCGGTAGATAAAAGCAGATAGCCAAATTTATTAGCGATCGCCATTAATAAATTACCGCGAATCCGTGATTGGATATTCTCTTCAGCCAGTCCAAACTCAGTACCCGCAAACAATTCACCTAATGTTTGATCGAAGCCTTGCATTAACTCGCCAATTGGTAAAAGATTAGTCTTAATCCCCAAATTATCGGCTAATGCCACAGCATCACTGATGGAATGCTCGGAACTATAAGGGGAAGGCATGAGAACACCGAGGACATTTTCTTTACCAAGTGCAGCCGTGGCGATCGCAGCTACTATTGCAGAGTCAATCCCGCCACTTAAACCCAACACTACTTTAGAAAAGCGACACTTACGAGCGTAATCTCGCACTCCCAAAACTAAAGCTTGCCAAATTTCTTCATCTTCCGATTCATATATTGGTTCTACAGAACCCAACTGCAAATCACGTTGCGCCTCGTCAAATTCCACTACTAATAAATCAGTATCAAAACCACGGGCGCGACACATAATTTCACCTTGACGATTTAAGGCAAAACTACGCCCATCAAAAATTAGATCATCATTTCCTCCGACCTGATTAGCATAAATAAATGGTTGTTGAAAACGTACTGCACTATGCTTGAGCATAGTTTCACGAAACTGCTGCTTGCCGGCCGTGTAGGGTGAAGCAGACAAATTTACAATCAAATCTACACCCAAAATTGCTAAGTCAGCAATTGGATTTGCTGCATAACTCCGTTTGCCCCAAAACTCCTCATCGTTCCATAAATCTTCACAAATGGTTACGCCAATATGGAGATCATCAAGAGTGAAATAATTAGCTTGCAAGCCTTCTTCAAAATAGCGGCGTTCATCAAATACATCGTAAGTAGGTAAAAGTCGCTTGTGAAAAACTTGCTTAATCTGGCCATTCTCTAACAAAGCTATGCTGTTAAATAAACTTTTGCCGCCACTAATATGTGCTTTGATATTCGGTTCAACAGTTCCTACCAACACAGCTAAATTTGGTGGTAAATCTTGAGCCAAGTTTTGTAAAGTAATGCCCATCGCTTCCACAAAACTAGGATTTAGTAATAAATCTCTTGGTGGATAGCCACACAAAGAAAGTTCTGGTGTCAACAACAAACGCGCACCGCTAGATGCTGCTCGTTGTGCCGCCTCCAGGATTTTTTGGGCATTTAAAAGCAAATCACCGATAGTAGGATTAATTTGAGCGATCGCAATCTTCATTTTAGTTAAGAGTTTGGAGTTTGGAGTTTGGAGTTTAAGGTCAAGAGTTAAAATTAATTGCTTTGACTTTGAACCTTAAACTCTACGTAACAGTGCATTAAATAAACACCAAGGGTTTATCTTTTAAGGGAGCAAATGCTTCCGCGTCAAACTTATACAAGCTAGCCGGACGACCAGCACCCCGCGATACCTTAATTCCGGTATCGCATAAAAAACCTAACTTGAGTAGACGCGCCCGAAAATTAGAATAATCGGAAAAATTGTCACCTAAAACTGTGGCGTATAACTGATATAAATCATTCAAGGTGAACATTTCTGGCAAGACTTCAAAAGCCACTGGGCTATACTCTAATTTATTTCGCAACCGCCTATGTCCATAAGCCAGGATTTCATTATGGTCAAAAGCTAGTTGCGGCACTTGTTTTACTGGATACCAAGCTATACCAGTCATGCGATCGGCAATTAATTCGGCTTCTTCAAATCGCACTAGGGCAAAGTAACTAACTGATAGATAACGCACACCATAACTATCAGTTGCTTCCCGTGGATCGCGATTCGGCCCGCCAAATGTATACAGTTGTTCTAAGTAAAGATTATTGACCTTAATTTTCTCTGCCATAATGCGATAGGCAGCATCTTCTAAAGACTCTCCTGGACGCACTAAAGTACCAGGAAGACTCCAATGATTTAAAAATGGTTCTTGCTGTCGCATTACTAGGAGAACTAACAGCCGATTTTGTACAGTATCTACAGAAAAAATTACATTATCAACACCAACCTTGAAATCGGCCAAAGGTTGTTGGTTTAACGGAGTTGGTATCTTTTTTTGTGAACGTCCTGGCATTCGTACAAATGCTCTCGATTAATATAGGCAACTACAGGGGCTATGAGGGCTTGAGAATCTCCATGTTCGCGGTACGCTGTTGAGGAAACATCTAGACCGGTCAGACTAGCGATCGCAATTTTCCCTCCCAGCTTTTGCACTACCTCTGAACTAGATTCATCTATTGCATATCCGGGTCGCGGTACAATCAGTAGTTGCACTTCCTGTAACAAATCTTCAATGCGATACCAACGTGGTAGCTGACTCAGTAAATCTGAACCAATGATCATTGTTAATTCAGCATCCTCACCCCAAATAACCTTCGCTTTTTCGACTGTTTCCAGCGTTCGGAAGCTACTCAATTCTTGTTCCAAAGCAATATTGTGCCTTGGCGCGTCTATATCCGCAATCAACAATCGTAACATTGCCGCCCGATGTTCTAAGGGTGTTTGATGAGACTTAAACGGATTATCCGCCGCCCAAACCGCTACCCAATCATAACGCTCAGACAACCAACTCAGAATTTTTTGATGTCCCGCAGTTGGTGGATCGGCACTAGTACCAAACAAAGCAACTCTCATAATAATTCGTAATTCGTAATTCGTAGTTCGTAATTAAGACATACCGAAAGAGTAATTATTACCTCTGTGTACTTAGCGCCTCTGCGGTTCGTTTCTTAGTTTCCTCCGTTAACTCTTGCAGTGCAGCAGAAATTTCCACTTGCATGGCGACAGGATGATCCAAACGCCGTGTTTCCTGTGGCAAACTGGCAACTGAGGCTGCTGTACGCTGACGAATTGTTGCCAACGACTCCAACGGCTGCACCCGTTCACCTTCTTGCACTACTAACTGCAACAAAGGTTCTTCGTTCAAAGGAATTTCACCTAAGAGTCCCAACCTGTCTGCTTTTACCTTACCTCCCCTAAACGAGCGAAAAATCTGCTTGCGTCCTGGATAAGTAAGCTTACCACTAGACTGCTTCATCACTGGGATGCCATCAATGTCTACAAGTTTATAGACTCCATTTACAGGCGAACCTGTAACTAATCGCGTTCCCAGTCCGTAACCATCAATTTGCGCCCCAGCAGCTTTTAATCTGGCAATTTCCCACTCATCCAAGTCGCCACTGGCAAAAATTGGCACACCGGGAAGGAGCGATCGCACCTGTTTTGATAAGGTAACTAAATCTCCTGAGTCCAATCGCACACCTGTTAATTGCATTTCGCCGGAATTTACTTTTTCGGCCAAGCGCTCGGCAGCAGCAACGGTATCATAAGTATCAATCAGCAACGGCGCACCCGGAAAATATCGATGAAATGCACTAAAGGCTTGTTCTTCAGTGCCTTCTATTGCTGACAACGCCATCACCAGGGCGTGTGCCATCGTACCACTTGGTTGTTGTCCTAGTTGTAGCGCTGCTAACACATTGGAGGTGGAATCTAAACCACCTGCCAAAGCCGCCCGCGCCGCCCACAAAGACCCTTGGGGACTAAATGCTCGTCTTGTGCCAAATTCTAAAAGTGTTGCTGATTCCCCCGCAATATCCCGCAACCGGGCTGCTTTTGTGGCAATCAAAGTCTGGTAATTAATCGTATTTAAAAGGTAAGTTTCCACTAGTTGCGCTTGCCACAGGGGTGCTTCCACCCGCAACAGTGGTTGATTGGCAAACACAGCTGTCCCTTCTGGTACTGCCCAAACATCACCCGTAAACTTTCCCTCAGCTAAAAGTGACCAAAAGCGATCACCTGCGTGAGCGAAAATTCCCGTTGCTTGTAATGCCGCAATTTGCGCCAAACTAAAGCGGATTTTGGCTAAATATTCCAATGCCTGCGTTAGCCCCATTGCAATTAAATAACCAAAACCCTCTGGCAATCGCCTGACAGACAATTCAAAACTTGCCCGCCGTTGTTCTATACCTTCGCCTGTGTAACAAGCTGCCATCGTCAACTGATAAAGATCGGTCAGCAAGCTGTAGTCATCCACAGAAAGGTTCAATTCCTGGTTCTGCTGGCTTTGCTGTTTATGTACATAATTCAAATCTGGCAAAGTTGTCATGCAAGAGCTTCCTTACAAGATGCTTCTTTTATTTATGGTAATATTTACCATAAATAATGTCAACTCCCAGCAAGTATATTTTCTGAGATCGCTGTCAAAAGGCAGGTTCATAGTCAAATTAATACTAACTTCATCAAATACTTAATATTTTTTAATAGTAATAGCTAGCAATAATGTTAATTGGATCGGGCGGCTAATGAAAAGAAACAAGATTTTGTCAGAGAAAGTTTACTTGCCAGCCTCTTACCCCGACTAGGGTTGAAGAAATAACTATGTTACAATTAAAATCGAAGAGAAAAGTTTGGCGTTTTGAGAAGCTAAAGTATTGCGAAGTTGTCTAAATAAACATTGCATAAGTTCTCAATATATTGAGAATTAGAGCCAGCTTTGAATATTAGCATTACAGTATAGGAATCACCATTAAAGTGACTCGAAAAGAGGAGTCAAATATTATGGCTATTTCCAAAATCATTGCTAACATAACCCAGTATATTTCTGAAGCTGCGATGCGGATTTTTGGCCCTACGGATGATGCTTATCCTGTTATTGGGGTACAACCTTTTACAGGTGAGCCTTACGATAAGCGTAAAGATGATAATTAGTAGGTGCTGATACAACATTTAAAAAGTAGTTATGAACAAAAAGATCCCCGACTTCTTTAGGAAGTCGGGACTTCTTCATAACTCTGCATCAAGATATCAAAACATTCTTGACATAATACCTTTCTATGTCCAATTTGAGTTTGGACTAATTGGCATTTAGCAGCAATGAATAGAAGCAAGAAAAAGTTACCCAACTTCTTTTAGAGGCTGAGTTAAGTTGAATCGTTGAAAAAGAAGCAGAAACTAAGCAGCAGTTAGATCAGCGTTCTTAAGTGATTTTTCGGTTTTAGGTTTTTTAGATGCGTGTTTTTTGACAGTGGGATAATGCTTACGCAGACTTGTAAAGCTTTGCAGGGTAGCAGTTTTAGGCTAAAATAATTTAAAAATATAGGCATTAAATTTTAATTAATTTAATTTATTCCATAAAAGAAGCCGAAGAACCAGGATTTCTAATTGATAGAGTATTGATTATCATTGATTTTGAAGCGTTTCTGTTATATCGAACTCAGGTATTAATAAGCTGTTATGCCTCCACATTTGCTTTCTTTCATCGTGAAAGAAGGCACAAGGCAAACAAACACATCCCCGCACTATGCAAGAAGTTGCTTGGATTTTGAGAGCAAATATCTATGTTGCGTAGGCGTAGCTTGCTTAAAGGGGTACGCTCACCGTATGCATCGTAAAAGTACCACAGTCGTACTTACTCATGAAGTGTAGGTCTTTGGCTCTTGTTAATGGCCAAATTCTGTAACAATGATTAACAACTAGCCAGAATACAGTATTTAAGCTACTCATGAGTCAGAGTTCTCAAAACAGCCCTTTACCAGGCAAACCCGTTCAATCATATTTCCAGTGGTTATACGCTTTCTGGAAATTCTCTCGCCCGCACACAATTATTGGTACAAGTCTGAGTGTTTTGGGTTTATATTTAATTGCCGTTGCCATTAGTACAGGCGCGATAAATACACACACGATAAATATAGACGCGATTCATCGCGTCTATACAAGGTATTCCCTACTCCCTTTGTTGGGCGCATGGATTGCTTGTCTGTGTGGCAATGTCTATATTGTGGGGCTGAATCAATTAGAAGATGTGGAAATTGACAAGATTAATAAGCCTCATTTACCCCTAGCATCTGGTGAGTTTTCTCAGCAAACAGGGCAATTGATTGTTGCTTCTACTGGGATTTTGGCGCTAGTTGTGGCGTGGCTAACTGGCCCGTTCTTATTGGGTATGGTGGCCATTAGTTTGGCTATTGGTACTGCTTATTCTTTACCGCCAATTCGCTTGAAACAGTTTCCCGTTTGGGCAGCGCTGTGTATTTTTTCGGTGCGCGGTACGATTGTGAATTTAGGGTTATATCTGCATTATAGTTGGGCGTTGCACCAAAGCCAAACGATTCCGCCTGTGGTGTGGGTGCTGACGTTATTTATTTTGGTGTTTACTTTTGCGATCGCGATCTTTAAAGATATCCCCGATATGGAAGGCGATCGCCTCTACAATATTACTACTTTCACCATCAAACTCGGCTCGCAAGCTGTGTTTAATCTGTCTCTTTGGGTAATAACTGCTTGCTATTTGGGAATAATTCTGGCAGGAGTGCTACGTGTCGCCTCAGTTAACCCCATATTCTTGATAGTTACTCATTTGGGGCTGTTGGGTTGGTTGTGGGTGCGGAGTTTGACGGTAGACTTACAAGATAAAAGTGCGATCGCTCAATTCTACCAATTTATCTGGAAACTCTTTTTTATGGAATATCTGATTTTTCCTATCGCCTGTCTTTTGGCTTAGACAATGCTAGAAACCTTTCCCACTAATTCGATTATCGCTGCTGTTGTAGTTGTTCTCAGTCTGTCAATCCTTGGTTATTTCGCTTGGAAAACTTTGATAACCTCAGACTTGTTTCAAAAAGGCATCAATCTTGCTCAAGCAAAAGATTACCAAGGTGCAGAAGCAGCCTTTCGCAAAGTGATTTCTATCAACTCTACAAATGATGTCGTGCGCTTGTTTTTGGGAGATGTTTTAAACCAGCAAGGACAAGTAGAGGAAGCAACAGAATTATTCCAAGAAGTAATTCGCCGCAGTCCGAAAAATCCTGATGCTTACTTGCGTCTGGCAAACATTCTCATGCAGCAAGAGCGAGAAGAAGAAGCGAAAACTAACCTGATACAAGCTAAAGATTTATTACAAAAACAGCGACAACCTGAAAAAGCCCAAAAAATCACTAAACTGTTAGATAAAATGAGTGTTAAGTCAAGTGAATCTTAAGTTGAATGAGAATTGCGAAGATTAAAATTTCCTGTTCTGTCTCCTAATTTTTTTGCCATTCTCATCATTATGGTGAGAATGGTTTTTATTTGGGAATTTCCTAGTGTCTACCGTAATTATGTTCCAATAGAGGTAAGTTAAAGTTTAACTCTTTATTTAAAGTCATTTTTTTTAACGAACCGCATTCAGATTAATGTCTACCTATTCTATCATTGGGAGCATCTCAACGAAAGCAAATATACCAGGCGATTAGAAATCGCGGCTACGCGGACTCAAAAGATTTGAAACCCACCTGCGTGGGTTTTGTCTGTATAGTCGCGAATTCCATTCGCTAGATCAAACGTGTTTTTACAAAAGTGAGATGCTCCCTTCTCATTCCTATCTTCAGACAGGATATTATTAAATTTTATAGATTCCCAAAAATCAAGCATTTATGCCAAACATAATATCAGAATTGTGGACTAATCTTTTTACATCAGAATCATTTATTCCACATGGACACTGCTATCTATGGCAAACAAATTTAGTTTGGTTACACATATTATCTGACTCGCTTATTGCACTAGCTTATTACTCGATTCCAGCTACACTATTCTACTTTGTCCGTAAGCGAGAGGATTTGCCCTTTGATTGGATTTTTCTGCTATTTATTGCATTTATTGTAGCTTGTGGCACTACTCATTTAATAGATATTTGGACACTTTGGCATCCCATCTATTGGGTTTCGGGGTTTGTGAAAGCAGTAACAGCCATAATATCTTTTATTACAGCAATAAATCTTGTGTATCTAGTTCCCCAAGCATTGGCATTTCCTAGCCCTGCTCAACTAGAACAAGCAAATCAAGAACTTCAAACCCAAATAGCCGAACGCTTACGGGTAGAGAAAGAACTGCGAAAATACCAGAATCATCTAGAAGAAATGGTTGCTGTTCGCACCAATGAAATTACTAAAACTAACGAGCAATTACAACAAGAAATTCTTGAACGCCAACGCATCTTAGAAATTCTCCGACAAAGCGAAGAACGCTATCGTTACTTAGCTGAGGCAATTCCTCAACTTGTATGGACAACTAAACCTAACGGTGAATGTGATTTTTTTAATCAAAATTGGTGCGATTACACAGGACTAACATTAGAGCAATCCTTAGGTTCTGGTTGGTTAGCGGCACTGCATCCAGATGATGTCCAAAGGGCTGATAAGGTGTGGTCTGATGCTGTCAAAAATAGCACTATATATAACAATGAATATCGCTTTAAACGGGCTTCGGATGGTTCCTATCGTTGGCAACTAGCGCGAGGTTTACCACTCAAAGATGAGCAAGGTTTTGTAGTCAAGTGGTTTGGAACATGTACAGATATCCACGAACAAAAACAAATACTTGAAGAACGGGCACACCTGCTGGAATTAGAACAAATCGCACGAGCAAAAGCAGAAACAGCCAACCGAATTAAAGATGAATTTTTAGCCGTCCTTTCTCACGAATTACGCACTCCACTAAACGCAATTCTCGGCTGGTCAAAGTTATTGCAAAGCCGCAGGTTAGACCAAACAAAAATATCGGAAGCACTAGCCACAATTGAACGGAATGCCAACTTACAGGTGCAACTCATTGAAGACTTGCTGGATATTTCCAGAATTTTACAGGGCAAACTGACGCTGAATATTACGAAGATTAACTTAGAATCTACAATATTGTCGGCACTAGAGACAATGCGTTTAGCAGCAGAAACAAAGTTGATTGAGGTGAATACAAAATTTGAACCAGATGTGGGACAAATTATGGGCGACTCGACTCGTTTGCAACAAGTCGTCTGGAATCTCCTTTCTAATGCGATCAAATTTACACCCAGGGGAGGAAAAGTAGAAGTGCGATTAGAGGAAGCTGATGGCTATGCTCAAATAATTGTTAGCGATACAGGTAAGGGAATTAACGCTGACTTTTTGCCTTATGTGTTTGATTACTTCCGCCAAGCAGATAGCACCTCTACAAGAAATTTTGGGGGATTGGGATTAGGATTGGCAATTGTGCGTAATATTATCGAAATGCATGGCGGCATCGTCCAAGCAGATAGTCAAGGTGAGGGTAAAGGGGCAATATTTACTGTTAGCTTGCCGCTTCTGCCAGATGCAATACCAAAGCTAATTGATGAGCAAAATGGCTCGACATTATTAGCTCCTAACTCCTTACCCCTAAGTGATATCCGGGTTTTAGTTGTCGATGATGATACTGATTCACGAGATTTTGTTGCTTTTGTATTAGAGCAAGATGGGGCTTTTGTCATTGCAGTATCTTCGGCTGATGAGGCATTAAAAACCTTAGCAGAGATCAAGCTAGATGTGTTAGTCAGCGATATTAGTATGCCAGATATAGATGGCTATATGTTAATAAATAAAGTGAGAACTTTAACCCCAGAACAAGGTGGACAAATTCCAGCAATTGCCTTGACTGCCTTTGCAAGAAATGATGACCAGCAGAAAGCGTTAAACGCTGGGTTTCAGATGCATGTACCTAAGCCTCTTAATCCAGAAGAATTAATTGCAGCTATTATTAAACTTATGGAAAAATAAAGTTTCAGCAACTTCCTAAAAAACGATTTTTTACTCTTAATAAAGCTCCATCTATTGTGTACAAATAAACAATTATATGAGAGTACACTTGTATCAAGTTAGCCTAATCACTTATAATTTGTGCTATAACCCCGCCAAAGCTACGCTTTTGCCAAGCAAAGAGGGGCTAGTACAAGAAGGCAAAAGTAAAAAGAAAGAATGCTTATTTTGTAAGCTTTCTGGCTACTTTAAATGGGTGGTTTATTTACGCCGTGTTGTACTAGGGTATTTTGTGATGGCAATTAGCCGAACTTGATATTAAATGTAAAGCAAGCAGGTAAGGTAAGAAAAATGCTGAAAAACAACAATCTACTGGTAGCAGCTATTATCTGCTTGTGTTTGAGTAATGGAAATACTGCCTTTGGTAAAGATGTTGGCGTTGTTTTAGCAAAAATTTCAGACTCAGATCGAGCAGCACTTCCTCAGAACAAAAACGCAGCGGCTAGCTTTGAGCAAGGAAATAATCTTTATAAACAAGGAGATTTAAAAGGAGCAGAGGCGGCTTTTCGGAAGGCAATTGAACTACAACCAAACTTTGCACAAGCTTATATTGGTTTAGGAAATACTCTCGACGATCAAGGTAAACCACAAGAAGCGATCGCACAATACAAAAAAGCCATTAGCCTCGATCCTCAAGATTCTGGAGCATACTTTAATTTGGGTTTGACTTTAGCGAGAGTGGATCAATTAGAAGCAGCGATCGCACAATACAAAAAAGCCATTAGCATCGAACCCAAGTATCCTGAAGCTCACTATAACTTAGGAAATGCTCTCTACGCTCAAGGTAAGCTCACAGAAGCAATTACCGAATATACCCAAGCCATTAGCCTCAAACCAGATTATGCCCCAACTTACGCACGTTTGGGAACTGTTTTATACGATCAAGGCAAACTAGAAGAAGCGATCGCACAATACAAAAAAGCCATTAGCCTTGATCCCAAGTATGCAGACGCTCACTATTACTTAGGGAACGCTTTGTACGCTCAGGGAAAACCAACAGAAGCAGTGGCAGAATATACAGCAGCCATTAGCTTCGATCCGAAAAATCCAGCAGGTTATAACGCTTTGGGAAATGCTCTATACGATCAAGGCAAGCTAGAAGATGCGATCGCACAATACAAAAAAGCTATAAGTTTCAATCCCAAGTATGCAGACGCTCATTATAATTTAGCAAGTGCTTTATACGCTCAAGAACAGTTACCCGAAGCTATCGCCGAATATACTCAAGCGATTCGGCTCGATCCGAAACATGCACAAGCTTACACGGGTTTGGGAAATGCGATGGACGATCAAGGTAAGCCACAAGAAGCGATCGCACATTACAAAAAAGCTATTAGTCTCGTACCCAACTATGCTTATGCTTACTATAATTTAGCCATAACTTTGGGCAGAGAAAAACAGCTAGAAGAAGCGATTTTAAATTTCAAAAAAGCCAGAGAGTTATTCCAAGCAGAAGAAAATAAGGAGATGGTTGAGCAAGTCGATCAGCTCATTCAAAAAATTAATACGCGAACGAATTGAATAAAGGGGATTGGGGAAGAAGAACTATTGACAAATGACAAATGATTGTGAATCAAGAAAAGGGGAAAGTCTACCTTGTAGGTGCTGGGCCTGGAGATGTGGCATACCTGACAGTAAAGGCTTACAATCTTTTAGCTGCTGCTCAGGTGTTAGTCTACGATGCTTTAGTAGATGCTCAATTATTGCAGTGCGTACCAGATGATTGTCTGAAGTTGGATGTTGGTAAACGCGGTGGTAAACCCAGTACAAGCCAAGCAGAGATTAATAAGTTACTTGTAACGCACTGTCAGCAAGGTAAACAAGTTGTACGGCTCAAATCAGGCGATCCATTAATTTTTGGGCGTTCCACTTCTGAAATTGAAGCGTTGACAGCATCCGATTGTGATTTTGAACTAATACCAGGAATTTCTTCAGCCCTTGCAGCACCTTTGTTAGCAGGAATTCCCCTGACAGATCCGGTTTTAAGCCGCGCTTTTGCAGTATTGACAGCGCACGAACCAGAGGTTTTAGATTGGGAGGCACTCTCACGCTTAGAGACACTGGTAATTTTGATGGGAGGGCAGCATCTAGCAGAGATTGTAGATCAACTGATGCGGCACGGGCGATCGCACTTAACACCCATTGCCATCATCCGTTGGGCGGGAACTCCTAATCAACAAATTTGGACAGCGCAACTAGGCAATATTTGGGAACAAACCATCGGATTATCACTTTCTCCGGCGGTAATTGTGATTGGCGAAGTTGTTGGGCTACGCAAGTACTTACAACCTGAGAAAATAGATTGTCAGGATTCGACTACAGCCAAAACTTTTAGCCCCCCTGCTATGTCAAGCAACTTCTCCCGATCTCCCCTTACTGGTAAAATAATCTTAGTGACACGTTCAGTTAGCCAGTCGAGTCAATTTAGCGATCGCCTGATCGCATTAGGTGCAACAGTCATCGAAATGCCTACCTTAGAAATCGGCCCGCCTTCCACTTGGGAAGCTTTGGATCGTGCGATCGCTCATTTATCTGACTTCGACTGGTTAATTCTCACTTCTACCAATGGCATAGACTACTTTTTTGAAAGGCTAAATGCCCAAGGTAAAGATACCCGTGCCTTAGCAGGTGTCAAAATTGCCGTTGTTGGTGAGAAAACAGCCCAAAGTCTCAAACAACGCTCTCTGCAAGCAGATTTTATTCCCCCCAATTTTGTTGCCGATTCTTTAGTAGAAAATTTCCCAGAGCAACTGGATGGTAAAACGGTTTTATTTCCCAGAGTTGAAAGCGGTGGAAGGGAAGTTTTAGTTAAAGAATTAACCATCAAGGGAGCAAAGGTAATAGAAGTTGCTGCATATCAATCTTGTTGTCCTAGTAGTATTCCACGTGCCGCAGAGTTAGCTCTGCAAAACCGCAAGGTAGACGTGATTACCTTTGCCAGTTCTAAAACTGTGCAATTTTTCTGTGAGCTTACTAACAATATATTTTCCCACAACTCTGATGCTAGCCAATTCTTAGAGGGCGTTTGTATTGCCTCTATCGGCCCCCAAACCTCCAAAACTTGCCATACTTTATTCGGACGTGTGGATGTAGAAGCTGAAGAATATACTTTAGATGGTTTAACCCAAGCACTGATCAGATGGGCGACAAATTCTTAGATGAGGCAATCCCCAATGCCTAAACGTCTAATCGGCTTAACTGGAGGTATTGCCACAGGCAAAACCACTGTCACCAATTATTTAGCTAGCGTTTATAATCTGCCTATTTTGGATGCAGATATTTATGCTAGAGAAGCAGTATCTTTAGGTTCGCCGATTCTGGGTGCGATCGCCGGGCGTTACGGCGAACAAATTTTACTACCCGATGGCAGCCTCAACCGCCAAAAGCTAGGCGAAATTATCTTTAATCGTCAAGATGAACGCAACTGGATAGACAATTTGATTCACCCTGACGTGCGCGATCGCTTCCTCAAAGCAATTGCCCAGTCTTCCTCACAAATATTGGTGTTAGTAGTGCCTCTATTATTTGAAGCTGGGATGACTGATTTAGTTACAGAAATCTGGGTAGTGCGTTGTTCTCAAGAGCAACAATTACAAAGATTGATACAGCGAAACCATTTAAATAGACAGCAGGCACAAGCTAGGATTAATAGCCAATTATCTATCGAAGAAAAAGTGGCTCATGCAGATGTCGTTTTAGATAACTCCTCCACCCTAGAAGTATTACTGAAGCAGGTAGATGTAGCCCTACAAACCCACAAGTAGATACTAAATACTATTTATATTAAAAAATATACATAAACGACATTTTCAAGAGACAAAAATTTTATAATATAGTTAAGTAACCTGAGTTCGGGTTAAGCCAGAAGCTAAAAAGCTTATTCTGTCAGGATTGAATAAAACTGGAATTGATCAAAGCAGGGATAAAAGTGGAATCATTTTGTCAATAAGGTTTACAAATGAAACTAATCTCAGCAATATGTGTTATTGACAATAGATGAAAACAGAGCTTTAGACCGAACAACGATAATTCAAGGCTTTTGAGGATTTCTTATCCCGAACTCAGGTTAAGTAATAAACACTCATATCTCACAACACTTTATCCAAGAATTAAGTGGTTTTACAGTTGAATTTACGGTTAAAATTACCGTAAGTTTAAGTGAGTTAACTTGATGAATTATCAGTTCTACTTTTTAATTTTTATTAAGTGCCTTCTCTTCAATTAGGATAGGTATGAACTTAAGTTTTAGTTTTTTAAATAAATTATCTTTGGTTATCTCTTCAGTTGCAAAATTAAAACAGAAGAATAGAATACACGATTACAGTCAACAAATTTGGGGAAGCGACTACGTATTTGAGCGCCTCAACGAAGGAATGATTGGCTACATGACTGGAGTAGGGACAGGCATCAAACCTTGCGATCGTATTATCTTACGAGAAGGTTGTGAATCTTATCAATATCAAGTTGAAGAAATTGATTACTATTCCGATCCATCTGATATGTGGATAGCTTTACTCAAGCAAGTAAGTAGGCAAGAATAGCAAGAATAACTATTTATTGCGTATGTAGAACACGACAATACTACATATCTCTTAGAAAATGACTCCTCTTGCAATCTCTACAAGAGGAGTCATTTTCTGCTAGACTTAGCTTAAGGAAAGTGAATTAAATAAGATGGAAAACCTCATCCTGTCTTCTAGCCTCCTTCTCCTTTATAAGGAGAGGGATTGAGGGTAAGGTAAACCAGTTGACATAAATTGTATGTTATTTAATTCTTATTTCTAAGTATAGGCTGAAACTTATATTTACCCTGAAATTGGACTTTATTAATCACAATAGAAAAAGTTTCACGCCCCAGTCCAGAACTTTTACTCAATAAAGTAGGTTAGTTCTCTTAAGTTCTCTTAATTAGATGAAGTTAAACTAACCTGTCGAAGAAACTCAATATTCAAATCTAGCTTTTTTCCTAACCATAAAGAATGCTCCGTATGATCTGAGACAGCATCGCCTGTATTTGGGTGGACAAGAATATCCAATCCCTCACGATTGAGCATTAACCAAGGAACGACTCGATCGAATTGATTCGGTAAGAAAGCAACTTGATACATCCCTTGTGGGTGAGGCCCGATGGGGTGGTCAAACCAGCGTCCGAGTTGCACATCAAACCTAGCGCCCAATCCTTCACGTACACGCGCAGCTACATCCTGACTTGCAGTATCGAAGTAAACATGAGCGTGAAAACCAGCGATCTCTATAGTATCTTCTTTCATAGATCCACTTTTCGCTCTCAATTCTAAATTTTGGGTAGTGGACTTTTTCTTTCTTACTGAAAAAGCGATCAATCAATTCTATCCCAATACCGTGCAGTTAAAGATAGATTGTGGAAATTGGACTCACAGAGGTTATCGATTGAGGTAACTAGTAGTTTATGTCATTAGTTTTGATGGGCTGCTAGATCCCCGACTTCTTCAATAAGTCGGGGATCTGAACACCACTAACCTCTCAAAACTTTTGAGACAGACTATTAGGCTGACAAAGTAGTATTTAGTTGACGCTGAAAGCGCTTGTAGTTTCTTTGACAACCTCATCTATTTTAGGAGTAACTGAAAGATGTACAATATGCACTGAACAAGGAGCATGGTGAAGAACGTAGTTACTTACACTACCGAGAAATAGTTCCATCAGCCCAGAACGACCCCGACGCCCCATAACAATTAGATCAGCACCATAACTATGGGCTAAATCACAAACAACCCGGCCAGGATTACCAACATTTTGCGTAAATTCTGTAGTGATACCTGCTGTGTTAGCTTGGGCACAGAAAGATTGCAACATCTGGATTCCTAGATTTTTAAAGGTATCCCACTGCTTTTGGTATAACTCAAAGCTTTGACTACTCAATCCTGGATAGTAGTCCATATTAGACAACATCGGTACGTAAGGACTACCCTCTTCTTCAGGAGATAGGACATGCAGTAGCATTAAACTAGCTTGTGTTAACTTTGCTAAACCCAACGCTTCATCAAAAACCTGTTGCCCTACTTCTGAGCGATCTAATGCAACTAGAATCTTTTTAAACATCATAATAGACCTCCGATTTTATTGATAATTGGTCTTTACGGTTTCGGTTTTCCAGATGCCGGATTGTCAAGAACGATCAATCCCTCAACTATGTTTAGCGATTTTTGAATTTCAAATTTATTAAATTTTTTCGCCTCATATTTATCTTTATAACAAAAGAATTTGAGGAACTTGTGAGGAAAGCAATTTATTTATCTTTGACGAGCAAGTGCTAAAATTACTCCACTGTTATTTAGTTAATTAAGGAAATATCAACAAGGCTAAAACACATTATGGATGTAGATGAAATTCTCAAACGCTATGATGCCGGAGAAAGAAACTTTCAGGGAGTAAATCTGCAAGAAGCAGAGCTAACCAATGCAAACCTCAGAGGTGCGGATTTTAGCAATGCCGATTTACGTCAGACACGGCTGGGTAAAACCAACTTTAACCAAGCATGTCTGCGAGAAGCAAACCTAAGTGAAGCAATTCTGTGGGGAATAGACTTAAGTGAGGCAGACTTGTATGGTGCTATTCTTCGTGAGGCTGATTTGACCGGTGCAAAGCTAGTTCAGACACGTCTAGAAAAAGCCAACTTAATCAAAGCTAGTTTATGTGGTGCTAATTTAAATAGTGCAAACCTCTCTGGTTCCCTACTATTTGAAGCAGATTTACGTCCCAGTTCCAATCAACGCACAGATTTGGGATATGCAGCTTTAACTGGAGCAGATTTAAGCTACGCCGATCTCAGAGCTGCTTCATTGCATCATGCAAATTTAGATGGAGCAAAGCTATGTCGGGCAAATCTGAGTCTGACAATACAATGGGGAGATTTAGCAACGGATTTAAGTGGAGCTAGCTTGCAAGGAGCAGATTTGAGCTATACAAATCTAAATAGCGCTATTTTGCGAAAGGCTAATCTGCAAGGAGCAGACTTAACTGGAGCAATTCTCACTGACGTTGATTTCCAGGGAGCGATTATGCCCGATGGTACAGTTCATGATTGAAGTTTAGTGTGTAAAGGAACAGGGAACAGAAGCAAATAGATGTGTACTGAGTTTTTTCAAAAATCAGATACGATTTCTACATAATATATTCACTGTTTGAAGAATTAATGAAAAACTTAAACAAATGGCTGTTTATGAGCAAATTGGCAAAGGCTATGATTTGACTCGTCGGGCTGACCCTGACATTGCTGACCAATTAGCTGTTCACCTCCAAATCAAATCAAATTCCTCATATCTCGATGTGGGATGTGGCACAGGAAATTACACGCTAGCTTTAGCAAAACATGGTGGTATTTGGCATGGAATAGACCAGTCAAAGCAGATGATTGATGTTGCTATGAATAAGAGTAAATTTGTAGCTTGGCAAGTTGCCGAAGCTGAAACTTTACCTTATGCTGATGAGATTTTTTCAGGTGTGCTATGCACTCTAGCAATACATCATTTTGCTGCATTAACTCCTGTTTTTCAGGAGATTTACCGTGTGTTGATGGGTGGTAATTTGGTATTGTTTACTGCTACACCAGAGCAAATGAGCCAATATTGGTTAGTCGAATATTTTCCAGAGGCTATATATAAATCTGCTGAACAGATGCCAAGTTTAGAAAATATCAGATTTACTCTCAATGAGGCAGGTTTTAATTCAGTAAATATCAAACCTTATTCTATTTCAGAAAACTTACAAGACCTATTCTTATATAGTGGTAAATATCGTCCTGAAATATATTTAGATAAAAATGTCCGATCTGGAATTTCGACGTTTGCTTTGCTAGCTTCTGCGGATGAAATCGCCACCGGGTGTCAAAAGCTCGCAGCAGATATTAATACAGGACGCATTACTGAGATTGTCAATAAATATGAAAACAATCACGGAGATTATTTATTTGTAATTGCCGATAAAGTAGTAAATAGAGCTAATACATGAGGGACTGACAAATAAAAAATATCCAATTACAGTGGTTTTCATGTATTTGAACTTAAAGCAAGTCTAGAACTAGCTTTTAGATTGCCTCGTTCCCAGTCGGAGACTGGGAATGCTCGTCTTCGAGGCTCCGCCTCTCGAACTCGCGGCAGAGCCGCTTTTGAGTTGCATTTCCAGCCGGAGGCTGGAAACGAGGTTTTAGAGGAGTTTTAGCTTAAATTGACACCAATGAGCAATGCTGTGCCCCTACTACGTGGGGTGGTATGGCGGGCAAGATGCCCACCCCACAATATTGGATGATTTATTTCTTGGAGTTCCCTAATTAAATTACTCCTGGCCCTCTACCCCGATTGTCACTATTTTCTGTTAACTTGCCTTCCTCGTCCTGATTAATTTCTCCGAGTTCTTCAATACGTTCTGCTCTCTCTTCTGCTGCTTGTTGGCGTGCATCGCCTGGCTGTTCGTAGTAAATTTCTGGTTCAACTGCATAGTTGTTCAACAAACCTTCTTTGTCCACAGTATAGCCATCAGTTGTGCGTATACTTTCTGGATCGGTTTGGTCATCGGTTGAGGCATCTGCCTCCCCTTCTTCTGTGGGGAGTGTTTTATACTTATTTCCTTCTCTTTCAATGCGAGCGGCTGTTTCTGCTGGAATAATACCGCGATCGTAAGTATCTACTTCAGCCCGATCAGACGAATCTATACCTTTCTTAACTGCTTCATTAGCCATAATTTATGTCCTCGTTAAAGAATCTATTAAATAAGTTCAACAACTAGATTAGGTTGTTTTTTATCTCCGAACTACTATCTTTAGAAGTGATTTAAAATTAAATATAATGTTATGTTCTCTATCTTTTGAGGTATCAAAAAGATAATTTTTAAGCAAAAACACACCATGCCCTGGCCTATACAGACAAAATCCAAGGAGGTGGGTTTCAAATTCTTTAAGTCCGCGTAGCCGCGATTTCTAATCGCCTGGTATATTTGCTTTCGTTGAGATGCTTCCCTGCCTGACAGACTACTAGATACCCAACTTTTCATCTTGAGATTTCATCCTAATTTCACTTCTGGCTGCCAAGCTAAGAAGTAAATATAGAATTAGGAAACTATTATATGAGACTTATGCAACTGCTATCTTTGAGGAATGGCTTTTTAGCATTAACCTTTAGTGCGATCGCTTCAACTGGTGGGTTAATGACAGGTTGTACTAGTGCTGCTTCCCAGATCCAAAGCCAAGCGCCAGAGGGAAACACCACCAATGCTAACGATAAGCAGATGATGAACCACGGTAGTGGCATGATGAATCACAGCATGAGAATGGATTTAGGCCCAGCCGATGCTAATTTTGATTTAAGATTTATCGACGCCATGATACCCCACCATCAAGGGGCTGTGGAAATGGCGAATGTTGCACAGCAGAAATCAAAACGTCCTGAAATCAAAAAATTAGCAGACAACATCATCAAATCACAAAACCAAGAAATCACTCAGATGAAGCAGTGGCGACAAGCTTGGTATCCCAAGGCGGGAGATAAACCAATGGCTTATAACAGCCAAATGGGGCACATGATGGAAATGTCATCTGACCAAATGAAAGCCATGATGATGAGTCAAGATTTAGGTGCGGCTGATGCTGAGTTTGATTTGCGCTTTATCAATGCGATGATTCCTCACCACCAAGGGGCTGTAACAATGGGGCAAGATGCCTTGAGTAAGTCTAAGCGCCCTGAAATCAAGAAATTAGCCCAAGAAATTGTTAAAGCTCAAGAGATAGAAATTAAAGAAATGCAACAATGGCGAAAAGCTTGGTACAACAAGTAATTCGTAATTCGGGATAGGTGTTTGGTTATTTCAGGAGCGATGTTTACGACGGGCTACACCCAATACGGTTCGGATAAGCATTTTTCACTTTCCTTGTGGTCTGGGGAATGGGGAAGGGTTAAAGGATGTATTCAAAACCTTTCCCCTTTAACCGAACCGTATTGGGGCTACACCTATGCAACCCAATTTCATCCTAATTTCATTTCTCAATGAAAGACTGGGTAGTGAAACCGAACCATTGTATTTTCTCTGCTTCTGTATCCAAAGAATTTGTGATAGCGATGCCTAACTCCTATTCCCAGGCATTTACAGCTATTCGCTGTGTTTCTGGGACATTTTTCAGTGTTTTGTTACTTGCTAGTCCCGCAGTTGTTTTAGCTCACGCCGGACACGGAAATGAGTTTCAAGGAGGAAGTGAAACAACAGGTGCTACTAATTCTATTCAAGTTGATGCCGAAACATCTAAACGGCTAGGAATTAAAGTTGAACCTGTCAAACGCCAGCAGCTAGCTGTTGGGATTAAAACTACTGGACAGATTGAAACTCTACCTAGCCAAAAAGTGGAAGTAAATACGCCAATTTCTAAAGCAAAAGTGGTTGAGTTATTGGTGGAACCTGGTGTTATGGTCAAAAAAGGTCAACCAGTTGCTATTTTATTCAGTCCTGAACTAGTGGAAATGCGGGTTAATTCTCAGGAAAAGCTTGCTCAAGGTCAGGCTGATTTACAGCAAGCGCAGGCTGATTTAAGGCTAGCTGAACAAAACCGCGATCGCTATCAACAAATAGCCGCAGCTGAAATAGCTCAAGCACAGAGTCAAGTGGCTTATGCTGAAGAAAAGTTTAACCAAGATCAACGGTTAGTTAATGCTGGCGCTTTACCACGTCGTAATGCTCTTGAATCCGAAACTCAGTTAGCTCAAGCCAAAGCAGACCTTGCGAAAGCTGCTAGTCGTCGGGACGTTATTGAGGCAGAAAATCAGCTAAAACGCGCTGATTCCGCCGTTCAGGTCGCAAAATCTCGTATCCGACTAAGTAATAGTATTTATCAAACTCGGCTTTCTCAATTGGGAACCCGCGCCAATACTCAAGGACTTGTTACCGTGACATCTCCAATTTCCGGCAAAGTTGCCGACAGGGAAGTTACCCTCGGTCAATCATTTGAGGATGCAGGTGGGAAGTTGATGACAATTATCAATGACAGTCGCGTTTTTGCCACCGCGAATATTTATGAAAAAGATTTGAATCAGGTAAGAAATGGTCAACAGGTAAGGGTCAAAGTTGCTTCCATACCTAAGAGTACCTTCATCGGACGAATTACCCGAATTGGTTCTGTGGTGGAAGGGGAAACGCGAGTCGTACCGGTGCAAGCTGAACTAAAGAATTCTGGTGGAGTGCTAAAACCAGGAATGTTTGCAGAATTAGAAGTTGTTACAAACCAAGTATCACCAGCCATATTAGCAATTAAGAGCGCGGCTGTAGTTGAAGCCAATGGCAAACAACAGGTTTATGTACAAAATGGCAACGCCTATCAGCCTATTGAAGTTACTTTAGGTCAAACCTTTGGGGATATGGTTGAGGTCAAAACTGGCTTATTCGAGGACGATTTGATCGTGACAGTGCGATCGCCTCAACTTTATGCTCAGTCTTTGCGTGGTAATACTAAGCCAAAAGTAGACGAACACCCGGAAACCCCTATACAGGCTACAAGAGAGCCAGCATTACTGGCAGCAGGAGCAGCATTAGCCGCGATCGCTTTTATCGCAGGTGCTTTTTGGTCTAGTCGTCGCACCAATCAACTTCAACTAGCCAGTTCTATACAAGTAGATCCATCAGAAGAATGGGTTGATAATCATCGGACAGCGAGTGAAGATTCAGAAATTAAGATTCAGAAAGAATAATGCTGAGTGCGATTATTAAATGGGCGATCGCCCGTCGTTGGTTAGTTATCCTGGGTGCAGTTGTCCTAACACTTTGGATATTTCGGACAATTATTCAAATGCCGTTGGATGTTTTCCCTACCTTTGCACCACCCCAAGTTGAAATTCAAACTGAAGCACCAGGATTAGCACCAGAAGAAGTTGAATCTTTAGTAACTTTACCAATTGAAAGCGCAATTAACGGTACTCCAGGAGTAACAGCAGTACGTTCTTCTAGTGCGTCAGGAGTCTCCGTTGTTAAAGTAATTTTTAATTGGGGAAGCGATATCTATCAAGCTCGCCAATTGGTAACAGAGCGATTACAACAAAGTTCTGGTAAGCTTCCTGAAGGAGTGGAAACGCCGCAAATTTCCCCTACCAGTTCCCCCATCGGTACTGTACTGGAATACGCCTTTACTTCTGAAAACACTCCTTTGATGGAAGTACGGCGCATTGTCGATTGGCAAGTAACAAATCACCTTTTAGCTGTTCCAGGTGTTAGCCAGGTTGTAGCCTATGGTGGCGATACTCGCCAATATCAAGTATTAATTGATCCAGATAAGTTACAAGCCTTTAATGTCACTTTAGAAGATGTGCAGGAAGCCGTATCTGCTGCCAATGTTAATGCACCGGGCGGTTATTTAATTACCCGCGATCGCGAAAAATTAATTCGAGGTATTGGACGGATTGAATCTATTGAAGACTTACAACAGTCAGTAATTACTGCCCGCAATGGTACACCTGTAAAAATATCTGATGTCGCTGATGTCCAAATTGGTGCAGCTATCAAACGGGGTGATGGCAGTTTTAACGGTCAAAAGGCAATTATTGTGATGATTAATAAACAGTCTCAAGCCGATACTCCTACTGTTACCCGTGCCATAGAAGCGGCGATGTCAGAAGTAAAATCTGGCTTACCCAAAGATATTAATATAACTCCTACATTCCGACAAGAAAACTATATTGATTCTTCAATTGACAATGTTCGAGAAGCTTTGACTGAAGGCAGTATTATTGTTGCACTTATCCTGATTCCATTTTTGATGAATTGGCGGAATCTAGCTGTTTGCTTAACTACCCTACCCTTATCTTTATTAATAGGATTACTATTGCTAAATTGGCTAGGACAAGGTTTAAATACTATGACCTTAGGAGGATTAGCAGTATCAATTGGTTCAGCCGTTGATGATGCCATTGTCGATGCCGAAAACGTCTATCGTAACCTGCGAGAGAATAAATACTCTTCCAACCCATCCCCAGTTTTAGATGTGGTATTTTACGGTTGTCAAGAGGTGCGTGATTCACTTTTTGGAGGTACTATAATCACCCTAGTTGTCTTCTCTCCAGTTTTTGCTTTAGCTGGTGTAGAAGGTAGTATTTTTATCCCAATGGGATTAGGCTATATAGCGGCAGTTATCGGTTCTAGTATCACAGCGTTGACAGTAACTCCGGCATTATGTGCAATCTTATTACCTTATGGTAACTTGCCAGAAAAGGAGCCTTGGATTGCAAGATTTTTTAAGAAGCTTTATCATCCTCTCTTAGCATTTTCTATACGACATTCTGCAATTATTTTAACCTTAGCTGCTGCCAGTTTAGTAGCGGCTGCTGTGATTGCTCCCTCTTTTGGAAGAGTATTTTTACCAGAATTTCAAGAACAGACTTTAGTGAATACCCTCACTCTTTATCCTGGTGTATCTTTGGAAGCTACCAATGCAGCGGGAGAAGCAATTCAAGACGCGCTGAAGGGAGACTCTAGATTTCCTTATGTACAGTTGCGTTCTGGACGTGCGCCTGGTGATGCAGATGCAGCAGGGGTAAATTTCGGACATTTGGATATCGAGTTGAGCAAAGCAGCGATGGAAGATAGGGAGAAAACTATTAAAAAGCTGCGGGAAGAGTTTGCTAAATTACCAGGGGTAGCACCGAATATTGGTGGTTTTATCTCTCACCAAATGGATGAAGTTTTGTCTGGTGTGAGAAGTGCGATCGCTGTTAAAATTTTCGGTTCAGAATTAGAACAACTCCGCATCATTGGCAGCCAAGTAAATGAAGTAATGAAAACCGTTAATGGGATTGTTGATTTACAACTTGAGCCTCAAATACCAGTCGAACAAATACAAATTAAGCTCAACCGTCAAGCTGCTTCTCGATATGGTTTAACAGCAGGAAAACTTTCTAAAATTATTGAAACTGCTCTCAACGGAAAAGTAGTTTCTCAAGTTTTGGAGAAACAACAAACTTTTGACTTAGTTGTGTGGTTAAAACCAGATGCACGTCAAAGTTTGGATACCATTGGCAATTTATTAGTTGATACTCCTAGTGGTCAAAAAATTCCTCTATCACAAGTTGCCATAATTAACAATGGCACAGGTTCAAATACGATTAACCGGGAAAATGTTTCCCGCTTGATTGTTGTTTCTGCTAATGCTAACGGTAGAGATTTGCGTTCCATTGTCAACGAAATTCGAGACAAAGTTAACCAACAAGTGCATCCTCCGTCTGGTTACTATATTCAATATGCAGGGCAATTTGAGGCGCAAGAACGAGCCACTCAGAATATCTTGATTTCCAGTGCGATCGCCTTTGTTGTCATTACAGTAATTATGTATCTTTCAGTCAAATCTATCCCTTCTACCATCATGATTATGATTAACTTACCTTTGGCATTGGTGGGAGGAGTATTTTCAGTAGCTTTAACAAACGGAGTGATTTCTATTGCTTCCTTAGTTGGCTTTATCACTCTATTTGGAGTTGCCACTCGTAACGGTTTACTACTCGTAGATAATTACAATACCAAATTTACTGAAAGGATGCCTCTTAAAGAAGTGCTTATTAAAGGTTCAATGGAACGGCTTAACGCTATTTTGATGACAGCTTTCACCTCAGCTTTGGGGTTAGCACCATTAGTAGTTGACAGTGGGCCTGGTAAAGAAATTTTGCAACCCCTTTCGATAGTAGTTTTGGGCGGCTTATTTACCTCTACAGCATTAACTCTGTTAGTTATTCCAGCTTTGTATTCTCAGTTTAGGAAGTTTTTGGTTCCTAAAAATACTATGCTTTTACAAAATCTTGATGTAGCCAAATACCCAGTATAATGAATAAGATTTTCTATTTTTTACGTCTTAGCTATTAATTGTTTCAATACGGAGTAAATCAATGATTTCACTAAAATCAAGCTTAATTATTATAGGAAGTGTAGGGCTGTTTTTTTTGGGAGCTTGTAGTAATAGTAATCAAGCAGCTAATACAGAAAAAAGTCCAGCTATTTCTACCTCAAGTGCCAATTCTCCAGCTTCACCTGTTGCCAAAACATCTACCCAGCATGGTGAATCTAAAGGAGGTCAAGTTGTAGAGAAAGGAGCCTATCATTTAGAGTTTGTCCCTGAGAAAGAAGCTAATGGAACTCATATAGATTTATATTTGCTAAAAGGCGACAATCACGAAGCAATATCTAATGCTAAAGTGAAGGCAAAAGTTCAAACACCTGATGGAGGTCAGAAAACTTTAAACCTTACTTATGACAAAGAAGGTAAACACTATAATGTTTTGCTGCCAGAAAAATCTTCTGGTCAATATCAAGTGAAGATACTTGTGGATGTTGATGGCAAAAAAGTAGACGGTCGTTTTAGTTTTAATAAGTAAATCTGTAAGCATTTGCTTGTTTCTCTTTGCGTCCTTCTCCCTTCTCTACGAGACGCTAACGCGAATGCGGTTCGTTAATGAAAATTCACTTTCACAAAAAGTTTCAACCTGAACTAAACCGTATTAGGACGTACCCAAATTTCATCTTGATTTCATCTGTCTCTGTCAAGCTAGTTAATAGAAGATTTATTTTTAAAAATGAGTCTGAGACTAGATTAACAAGATTGATTTATGAGAGATTTGAAATGCTGAAAAGATTCATTTTCACAGCTGCGGTTAGTTTGACACTTACAGCTTCATTTTCTGCTGTCTATGCCAGTCAAATACCAGATACCAAGAGTTTTCCTCATATTCTTAGCACAGTGCAATTTCCTCAGACTAAATGGGGAATTATTCGGCATACTTTCAAATTGGAAAATCCTCAAAATAGTAGTGCTATTACCCAAATAAATATCGATGTTCCACCGGGTTTAACTGTAAAAAATGATTTCAGTATTTCTGATCAATCTGGTCGAAAGATTCAGGCAAATACCACTGTTAACGGTAACAAGATTGCGATCGCTTTCGCCCAAGTTGTTGCCCCTGCGAATATACTCAATATTGATCTGAATAGAGTAAACCGAAAAGGAACTTCAAATGCTTGGCTCTACCGAGTTTCTGCTAAATTTGTTGGTAGTGATGCAGAAATTCCTGTAGGTGTAGCCCAGTTTCGAATCTACTTTTGATAGATTTTTAAACCTTGATGAGGTAAAGGCGGTTCTCAGAATATCAATTTAAGAGATATTAATTAATCGTTGGCTGGTAAATTATATGAGAGTCCTGCTAGTCGAAGATGAGCCTGATTTGGGTTCGGCAATTAAGCGTACCTTGAATCTGGAAAAATATGTAGTTGACTGGGTTTTAGATGGTGATGAAGCATGGGATTATCTAGAAAACCAGTGGACGCAGTATACTTTGGCTATTATCGATTGGATGTTGCCAGGATTGTCTGGGCTAGAACTGTGTAGTCGCCTACGAATACGACGTAATCCTCTGCCAGTTTTGATGCTGACAGCTAAAGATCGGATGGAAGATAAAGTTGCTGGGCTGGATGCGGGTGCTGATGATTATCTCGTGAAGCCCTTTGGTATGGCGGAATTGTTGGCGCGGTTGCGCGCTTTGCAGAGGCGATCGCCCCAATTTCAATCCAAGGAATTAACTGTTGGCAACCTGACTCTTGATTACAGTAACAGCATGGTTGTCAGTCACAACCATCAAGGGGATAAACAGGTTATTCCTTTAACTAATAAAGAATTCCAGCTACTAGAGTATTTTATGAAGCACCCGCACCAAATTGTCACAACTGAACAGATTCGCAATCAGCTTTGGGAGGTGAGTGCAGAACCCGTTAGTAATGTGGTGGCGGCTCAAATACGTTTGCTGCGCCGCAGATTAGCTAATAGTGGCTGTGGGAACCCCATTGAAACTATGCATGGTGTGGGATATCGTCTTAATCTCGCCGATGAATCAAAATAAACTCTTTAACCTAACCCGCATTCGTTTGGCTCTGTGGTATGCGGTTGTTATGGCTGTGATTTTAAGCCTATGCGGATTCGGTGTCTACAAAGCTGTATCCCATGCTCATTGGGTAGCATTAGACCGAGAATTGGAATCTGTTGCGGGAACAATACACGACAGTATCGAACTGAAACTAAAGCAACCTGGACACATTGAACCAGTTGTACAGCAGCTGTTACCAAATATTTGTGTAATTGGAGAAAGCTGCATTCAACAGCAGTCAAGTTCTAAAAAGCATATTCTCAGCGCCATCCATCAAGGCTACTACTATGTACGTTTTTTTGATAATTCAGGACGCTTGATTGCGATCGCAGGTTCTCATCCAGATGAACTTTCTCTAGTCTTTAACAAGGAACTTTGGCAAACGATAAAAGATAGCAAAGGCAAGCCATACCACCAAATTTCCTTTGGACTGCACACTCAAGACAATCGTGATTGGGGATACATCCAAGTCGGGCGAAGTCTGGAAGATTTCAATAGTTATCTGGATGCTGTGAAATTAATTTTAGTCGTGGGATTACCTACAACGATGGTTGTAGTTAGTTTTGCTAGTTGGTGGTTAGCAGGATTAGCAATGCAACCTATTTATCAATCTTATAGACAAATCCAACAATTTACAGCCGATGTTGCACATGAGTTGCGAACACCTTTAGCTGCAACACAAGCAACGGTGGAATCAGCATTGTTAATGCCGAAATTGGATGAAATCGAAGCGCAGGACATTCTACAAACTATAAACCGTCAGAATCATCGACTTACTTCTTTAGTTGTTGATTTACTCCTGTTAGCTCGTTTAGATCGGCAAAATATCCCATTACGACATGAACTCTGTTGCTTAAATGATATTGTCAACGACTTAATAGAGGAATTTGCAGCGATCGCCTTTTCGGCTAAAGTAACCCTCATATCTGCAATCCAAGTCGAACAACCTCTGAATATCATAGGTGATTCTGACCAGCTTTATCGTCTGGTTTCTAATTTAATTATCAATGCAATTCAATACACGCCACAATCTGGAAAGGTGACTGTTGTCTTAGATCGCAGTGAAAATTATGCTGTGATTCAGGTTCAAGATACAGGTATTGGTATTCCTCACCAAGAACTGACTCGGATTTTTGATCGCTTTTACCGAGTAAATAGCGATCGCTCTCGTAAAACTGGCGGTTCTGGATTAGGATTAGCGATCGCTCAGGCAATTATTCAGTCACACCAAGGTAGTTTAAATGTGCAGAGTCAGTTAGGTAAAGGCAGCACTTTTACTATTCAATTACCCTTAGATGTCACGCCAATTTCCCAATTTAAATTGCTGTATCGTCGCCAGCGTAAATTTAAATAAAAATTATTTTACCAAACTTTACTCATATTCAAAATAAACCCAGGCAATACCGACTCGCCGCCAACAGTCGCAGGATTATCTAAACATTCCTCTGGCAATCCAGGACGATAAATATAAACTTTACGCTGCTTACGGTCGATCAACCAGCCTAACTGTATTCCTGGCTCATTCATATATTCCTCCATTTTTTCTTTCAAAGTTTGGAGGTTGTCGCTAGGAGATTTGAGTTCGACTACAAAATCTGGACAAATGGGTACAAACTTTTCTTGTTGTTTTGGAGACAGAGAATTCCACCGTTCTAGTTTAATCCAAGAAGCATCTGGCGATCTGTTTGCACCTGTTGATAGTTTAAATCCAGTACTAGAGTCAAAAGTTATACCTGTACTATCTTGTTCCGACCACACCCACAGTTGCCCAAAGATGTTGCCTCCACGGTTGCCTGTTGTTCCACCTGTAGGCGGCATAATTGATATCTCTCCAAATTTATTTCGCTCAATGCGTAAATCACGATTCACCTGACAGAACTCAAAAAATTGTTCGTCTGTCATTTGCATTGATGACGGAATTTGCAAAACCAAAGGAGATGAAAACATCGGGATTTCCTCCAGGTTCGGATGCCTAGCCAACTGACTATATTCTCACGCAAATAAGAAAAGACGCCAAGATATAACTTTGCGTCTAATGCACGAAATCATTTTCAGATTTACTTGTTAGGCTGAGGAGTTAGACGCAGATAGGGTTTTACTTCCTCGTAACCTTTGGGGAATTTCTGTTTGAGTACTTCTGGATCTTTCAGTGAGGGGACAATTACAACATCCTCTCCATCTTTCCAGTCAGCTGGTGTCGCCACACTGTAATTATCAGTCAATTGCAGAGAATCAATCACCCGCAAAAGTTCATCAAAGTTGCGTCCCGTACTGGGAGGATAGGTGAAAGTGAGACGGAGTTTCTTGTTAGGGTCAATCACGAACACCGATCGCACTGTCACCGCCGCATTAGCATTGGGGTGGATCATGTCGTACAGATCGGAAACTTTGCGATCTGCATCCGCCAAAATTGGGTAGTTAAGGGTGGTGCTTTGAGTTTCTTCAATGTCTCCCACCCAGCCTTTGTGAGATTCAACGTTATCAACGCTAAGTGCGATCGCTTTGACATTGCGCTTGTCAAATTCTGGTTTTAGCTTGGCAACTGTGCCGAGTTCTGTTGTACAAACAGGTGTAAAATCAGCAGGGTGAGAAAACAGCACAACCCAGCTGTCACCTGCCCATTCGTAAAAATCGATGTCGCCGTATGTTGAGGCTTGCGTAAAGTTTGGTACTGTGTCACCTAGACGAACCATGTGAGATTCCCTGTAGTTAGAAAGGCATATATATTCTAGTATGCTATCATCCCATAAAACCCCCATTCCCCAATCGGGCTTTAGCGGTTTGAAACAAAATTTTAGGTTGTCAGCACTCTCAGATAAAGTACAAGAGAGAAGTAAAAATTAATAAAAGGGACTAAGTATTGGGGTAATGAGACTCTTTATCAGACCGATGAAGAAGATAGTGTCTTCTTTCCCAATTCCCAGTCCCCAATTCCCATTCCCTTTTACTGATGATGATAGTAATCTTTTTACTTAGTGGTGTTATTCTCAGTACATTTGCAAGCTTTGTTTTTGGAGTTCCCTGGTTAATGCCGATTTTGGGTGCTGCTGTCCCGTATCCTATTTTCTTTTTACAAGTGCGTCGTCAACAATATAAAAGTGCTTTTTGGTGGATGTTACTTTGGGGAGTATTGCAGAGTATTGCCGTAATTGTAGCAACAGCGATCGCACCAGAAACAGCCGCAAAAGTCATCCTCCGTGGACAGTCATACACTACAGAGATGTTCCACTGGATTCGCACAGGAGAAGGTATGGAAGGAACAATCAGTTTATTTTTACCAGACCATTTATGGCAATACGGAATTTTTTGTATTCTCTGCGTTGTCACCTTAAGTAGTGCGGCATTGATATTCGGCACTTGGATGCTGAACTACATGAATTTTTATGTTGCTGAATTAGTGAAAATGAGTGTTAAACCTTGGTTAGCAGCTATTTTAGGGTGGTATCCGTGGTCAATTTTGCGGATAATCGGGTTTATTGCCACTGGGGTGGCTTTAGCTGCATTAGGATTAAATCTATTAACTCGCATCAGAGGCGAAGTTCCGAAATCTCCCTTTCCGAAAACTTATATGTTGATTGGGATTGGTTTTGTGATTGCGGATATTGTTGTCAAAGCAGTTCTAGCACCTATTTGGCAAAAACTGCTATTGTCTGCGTTGGGTTAAATTCATTTATTCGTCAGAATTTTCTCGTAAGCTTGGATTGTTTGCTTTGCGATCGCATCCCAGCTAAAATTTTCTAAGGCATATTTTTGGGCGTTTAATCCCCGTCGTTGGCGTTCTGCGGGATTTTGCAAAGCTTCTTGCAGTAACTCTACCAATACTTGCACATCTGTTGCACCTACCCAACCCGACTCACTATCACGTATCTGTTGACAAATATGCACTTGGTCAGAAATGACTACGGGTACACCTGCTACCATCGCTTCAGCTACAGCAATCCCAAAATTTTCGTAGTAGGAAGGCAAGACAAATAAATCGGCAGCTTGTAGTAAACTAACTTTAAGTTCACCAGTGACAAAGCCCGTAATTGTAGTGTGCGATCGCAGTGGTGAATTTTGAATTTGGGAAATTATCTTTTGTTCGTAATCTGGATCTTGAGGATTTGTCCCAGCTAAGACAAAATGAAACTTATAACCAACCCCTAATAGTTTTTCTAGCGCTGGAATCAACAAATTTAACCCCTTTTTTGGGTCAATGCGTGACATAAACAGTACTAAAGGTACGTCTTTTGGTATTTCTAATTGACTACATATATTTGTCAGACGAGATTGCGGGGGAATTACACCTAAAGGAATTACCAAATCTGGCGTAGAGACTCCAAATCGTTCTGATATTTTAGCTTCTTGATCGCTGGTAAAATGAATTGCTGCGGCACTAGCTAAATTTTGACGTTCTATAATTGCCACATAAAGCTGTTTTAATTGCTTTTTCTTCCGTAAATCAGCCGGATCGAGAGTACCCAAAGGGCGGAAAATATAAGGTAGCTTCTGCTGACGACACACAATAGCAGCAGCACTAATTATAGGCGAGAATAAAGCATGAATATGTGCGATGTCAAACTCGTGAGCATGACGTTTTAGCCAGTTTAATAAATCTAGGGAAAATTTGTAGCGACGAAACGGGGCGCAACGAAAGTAAATTATTTCATAGCCATCTTGTTTAATTGGGCGATTTAAAGGAACATCCAGAGGTCTTTGACCATTATCGCCATTACTATCAGTTGTCAGAATTGTAACTTCCACTCCCTCTTTTACCAATGCTGGCGCTAGCCCTAGTACCATTTGACTGGGGCCGCCGTAAATCAAAGAAATTGAGGGAACAATTTGTAATATTTTCATTTTTTATTTGCTAATGATCAATGACTAATGACCAATGACCAACTCTTGATAAAACTCTAATTGCTGTTTAGCCAAAGCTTTATTTGTATATTTAATCATTGCTTTTTGATAACCCATTTCACCAAGATTATGAGCAAAATCTGGTTGATCCATTAATTGAACTAAGCAATTAGCAAGAGCTTGAACATCACCTTCAGGAAACACTAAACCAGCATCGCCAATTACATAGGGAATTTCACCAGAATCAGAACCAATTACAGGTACTTGGCAAGCCATCGCTTCAATTAGCACATGACCAAATTGTTCTTTCCAGCCAACAGAAGTTAAGGTTTTAAACTTGTAAGTTGTTTCTGAAGGTAATACTAAAGTACTCATTAAATTGATATAATTTGTCACCTCGTCATGAGGAACACTTTCTATCAAAATAAACCGTTCTTTAATATTGTTTTCTGCTGCTATCTTAATTAATTCACTTTGCAACTCTCCCCGACCCAGCAAGAGTAATTTCCAAGGTTTATTTTTCAAGGTGATTAAGGCTTGTAAAAGTGTCAATAAACCCTTTTCTTGCACAAATCGTCCAACAAAACCCACCACAAAATCTTCTTTTTCAATGCCAAATTTAGCTGCCAACTCTGGTTGGTTTTTGGGAGTAAATAGACTTTCATCTACGCCCAGTTGTGGCATAACTTTAATTGCTCCTTGATATCCCCGTTCTCGCAAAACTTCTGCGCCATCCTGATTGCCAGAAATAATGCCGTGGCTGTGATTGAGGTTATATTTTTCTAATAAAGCAATTGGTGGTTTGAGATTATATGGAAGATTCCACCAGGTAAAAAATAAATTTTTTGCCTTCAGTCCTAATAGCTGATTTAAGGCAATCATTTGAGTATAGGCTAAGGCTCTAGACCCTTGCTCTACCTGGATGATTTGGGGACGAAATTGTTTTAATAAAGATATCAAGTCAGCACCAAAGGTCAGAAGTCCTTGGTGATTTTGACTAAAGTTAGAAACTGGAACTATTTTAAATGTGCCTTCATCACGGTATTCAGTTTCAATAATTCTGTTTTGGACGCCACCTGGTTTCCAGCGCTTTGGAACTACAACTGTCACTTCAATATCGGGTTCTAATTGAGATAAAGTGCGTAATTTTTCACAGTTGAGGTCTACGATATAAGTATGACTAGCAACTAAAATTTTCATTTATCCTTTGTTATTCACTAATGACTAATGCCTAAACTTGTTCATCTAATCGACTGTAAACTTGACCATCGTTCCATATTGATTGGATGACAGTACCCAAGGCTTTGAAAAAACCCAAAGTGTAGAAAATAGCGCGAGTAGCAATTTTGATAGGTGAACCGCTTTTATGGCAAGGTGGTCGTCCTAGAACGTGACAGTCAAATAAACGGGCGTATAGGCGTAAAGCTTGAGTTGCAGTCAGGTTTTTCAGCCCTAGTAGGAAATGGTTGTGATAAAAGGTGAGTTGATATTTGAGCGATCGCATACTAATATCATGACAACCCCCTGTTTCTTCGCCTAAATGTACTAAATGGGCTTCTGGGTCGTACCAAATTTTATACCCTGTTTGTCGCACCCGCAAACAAAAATCTGACTCTTCGCGTACTGCACTACCACGAAACCTTTCATCAAACCTTAGTCCGTACTTAGTAAAGATTTCGCGGCGAAATGACATATTGCAACCCCTTGTTGTCAAAACTTGCTGGGGTTTGGTGGTATGTACTAAATCAATATGATACCAGGCAATTCCTGGGTCCATAGCTTCGGGAGGCAGATATTCAATCTCTAAATCTCCTCCAGAATCACCTAATTTCATTCTGTCAAATACCCGTCCAGCAACAGCCCCCACTTCTGGATTTTGCAAATAATTTTTCGCATGGGCTGCTAACAATCCAGGGGTTAGCTGAACGTCATCATCAATAAATAATATTATTTCACCAGATGAGCGGCGAACAGCATAATTTCGCGCCCCTGGCAAACTCGCCCAATCTAAGCGCAACCATTTAATTTTAGCTGCATCCGCCATCTCTTCTAGGTAGGCTTGAATTTCTGGTTGATGCTTTGGAGTTTGGTCTACAACTAAAACTTCAAAATTGGGATAATCCTGTTTTAATACATCCACAATGCTATCTCGTAGCGCTTCCTCCCGCCCGTAAGTCGGAATGACTACAGTAATTAATGGCCAATTATTCATGAGTTTTTTTAAGTAATTTTACTACTTCTATAATAGCCTTGTAAAAATTAATTTTCTAGTTTTGTAGTGGCGTGGCGAGCTTAAAATAGTGCATTAGAGGATGTTTGAAAAGTATTAGGCGAATAGAATGCGCTACTACACAAAACTTAGTCCACCTCCGTGGACTAAGAGAAAATCAAGAGTTTTTAACCTACGGAGGTGGGTTTGGTTTGTATAGCTCCGGTGAGTAATGTCTTTCATCTCAGCACTAGGAACTCAGCACTTTTCATACTGCTGCGGCATAGAGATTATCAAATAACTCATTTTGCTTTTCAGAGTTATGCACAATTTGGGCTTGAGCTAATGCTCCTGCACTTAAAAATTCATAGTGTTCTTGTTTATCGGTTCTATCAAGAAATTGGATGATTTGTTCCAATGCTTTCTCTGCTAAATAGTCATAAGTACTATCAAGAATTTCCCAATATTCATTACTTTTGGTTTTCTCCCCATACATCCAATCACTCCAGTGCCTAATTTCATTAATTGGCAATTCTAAAATATAGCCATTTTCACCGTGACGGACAAACTCTGGTAAGGCACATACATTTGTTGTAATTACAGGGGTGGCAACAGAAAATCCTTCGATGATGCTAAAGCCATAAGTATCGTGTAGCGTAGCCATTAATTGAAAATGGCTTTGCAATAGTAACTCAATAACTTTATCATTAGGAATATATTTGTGAAAAACAACGTTATTTAAATTTAGTAGCTTTAAATCTTCCAGATATTTGGTGGTATCGGGGAAATCTGTAGGTACTCCTGAACCATGTCCCAGTCCTGATATGATATGGATGGTAAGAGGTAAACCTAGTTTTTCAGCTTTCTTTGCTAGCCTTAAAGCGACAACTCCACCTTTTCTAGCAATGTGATGCCCGACGAAAACAAGCTGTAAATTTTGGTCTGGTTGATAAGCTTTCGGTTGATCGACTCTAGTAGTAAAATTTGGATGAATTACATCCAATTTATCAGTTAATTTTTCTTCCGTTTTCCAGCCTTTTATCCGGTTAATAAATCTCAGCTTTGCATAATCTGATATAGCTATCAGTTTTTGACAATTGTCTAGCGCTAAACGATTGTTTAATAAGTCATAAACTATTGCCTCTTGTTTATTTTTAGGATTCCTATATAAAACCCGATGATCTTCAAATGTGAGAAACCAAGGCTTATTTGTATATACAATTCTGTTGAAAGAATGAATAGCGTGGTATTTTCCCCATAAAGGTTGCCAAGGCAGAAAGCTTGCTAAAGGATACCAAAGTTTTTCGATCGGATATCTGCCTGTAGGAAAAGATTTGAGTTGGAGTAGTGTATGCCTAGAATTACGCGGTAAGTTAGGAGTTCTGATGTGGTTCTGACCGCATACGATAATTTTTGCCATTTTTATTTCATTTAAATTGTTTTGAGACGTTTTTTCTTGTTTTTTTGCTGAGGATCGGCCTCTTCTTTATCTTGTTTCTCCAGTTCTGGCAATTTAAAAAGAACTCCCGCAAAAAACCAATAATAAACAGCAACCGGATCGACATCCAAAGGATAGTAGTAGGTGTTGTAGCTAATAAACAATATAAACACCCACAAAGCTGCTCCGTAACTGCGGAAATTACGGTTTTTTATGGAGCGATAGGTTTTAAAGGCAATAATGGTTAAACTTGTTACCAAACCCAGAAAGGCTAGTACTCCAAAAATTCCAACTTCAAAAAGTACTTTGGGGTAATAGGTTTCTACGAGCTTAGTTTTACCCATTACTCGGGCAGAGTTAGTTGCTCGACCTAAACCACTTCCCAAGGGGCCGTCTACGTTTTTCCAATTCTCTTCAAATTGCTGGACGATGAAATCTTGAGGTGGTGAAGCTTCCCATCTACCTGTAAAACTCTCGGTTCTCTGTTGCACGACTTCAGGGTTAGTCACCATTGCTATTCCCAGAACTAGAACCAATCCTATGCCTATGGGGATAAATCGTTTCAGGTTGCCAAGTTGTCCGGTGAGTAATAACAAAATCCCAAAGCAGATTGGTACTAAAGCTAAGGCAATTCTCTGTCCAGAGATTACAGCATTGATAAATACTGTCACTAAAGAACCTAAACCAATCAACCGCCATATTGGGGAGGGATCGGTGAAGCCAGTGGCAAAGGTAAAAAAGGTGCTGGAAATTAAGAACCATGCCCATTGCCAAGGGGCTACAAATGTCCCTGGTAAGCGAATAACCCCTTCTTCGGGACTATATAAGAGCGCTCCACCAAAATAACACCGAGCTTCTAGTGATGTGACAAATAGGGCATTTCCTTCAAGACCTCTAGTGCCTTTACATACACCAGTTAGTAGTAAAAAGTATTGAATAAATCCCAGCACACAGCAAATCAGTATGAGAGAAATCTGGAGGCGTGATAAAAATAGAAAATCCCGCTTATCTCGAATTAGATAGTAGGCACAACCAATCAGGGGGACATAGCCTAAAAATACTTTCAGTCCCAAAATACCCATGCCTAAAGGTATTTCTTGGGTTGCTTTTTCCAATAGTCCCAGTCTAGGCGGGTTAAACTGCTGTCCACCATTGATAAACAATAGTGTTAGCAGACTGCAAGCAAAGACTATATAAAGTGGGATTTTAATACCTTGGGGAATAATTATGGGTAGTCCCTGCTTGCGACAAGTCTGCCAAAGTCCAATTAGCGCTGGAACATAAAAGGCATCTTTAGCTAATTGGAGTATGGGACTATTGCCCAAGTAGTAGGTGATAGTACCCCCAATGGGTACGTAAATGATGAAGGCATATAGGGCTTGGCGCGGGTATTTGTAGGAAAGGGATATGACGAATATCCCTAAAACGCCTGGGACTGCTGCTTTAATTCCACCTACAAAAAAAAGTAGAATGCCAAAGAACGCACTGCCAAAGGTAGCGCTGGTGACTAAGCTAATAAATTCTTTACGTGCTTGGGCTGCTTTGCGCTTTTGGGCTAACTGTTCTTTAAGGCTAAGAGTAGGAGTTTCTTTTACAGCCTGTTTTTTGGATTTTTGATTTTTTGACTTAGATTTTGGCATAGTGGCGCTGTAGCCTATCAGCCTTAAAAACAATCTATAGCTTACATATAAATGGATTGCAATGGCTATAGTATGTACAAGCCAAATTCATCTTTAATTGATTGAGTTAGAGATTTTCGATCAAAAATATTAAAGTTTAACTTCATTGAACCGTAAAAAAGATTTTCTCCTGTTTCTACAATGTAAACTGCTCCCGGAAATGGTAATTGTTCAATAGGTTTATCTTTGCTTTCTAATACGCCTTTGATTTTACCGTGGTCTATATAATATTTATAGTATCCATAACCCCGATTATATTCTGCATTTTCTGGTAAGAAATTTAAGTCATATCGGAGAATATTGGATGTACCACACATTGAATAAAAATCTTTTCTTTTAATATATATATATTTACTACCTTCTTTATATTTATAACCCTTGTCGATAAACCATCCATTAGAGTTAGGATGTTGCTTAATAAATGCGGCTAAGTTTTTGCTGATGCAATCATCTGCATCAACTGCCATAGTATGAGTTGGAGAAAATTGATGAGCATACATTAATCCCTTCAAGATTTTTCGCCCTTTATCTGTGTCTCCTCTAGCTATAGGGTTTGTCTCGTTGGGAGAAGGAAAATCAACTGTAATGTAAGTAATCTGGGGATGATTAAATTCTATTTTTGGCTGTTCATGGCAAACGACAATAGCGTGAAAATCAGTAGAGGTTTGATTACAAATTGATTTGATGCATCTTTCAAAGGATTGGGTGACACGCTCCCAAGAATTGGAAACTTGTGGACTTTTAAGTGGGATAACAAAAACTAGCATTTTATTACCTTGTAGAAGATAATCAATGAATACACACAGACCTCTTTTCTTGTTATAAAAGAGGTTTAAAATATACGTCAAAGTGCAAATATACAGCAGAATTCAGGAGCGGAGCCGGAGACACTCCGCCTCCGGTCAGAATGGAATGGCACTAAGAAAACGTGAAGGCTTGTGTCAACTCGTTCCCAGTCTGAAGACTGGGAATGTATTCCAAAAGGCTCTGCCTCTGATCAGCCCACTGGAGGCGGAGCCTCCGAGAATGGGTTCCCAGCCTGGAGGCTGGGAACTAGTTAGGGCAAAGCTTATAGCTTTTCTTAGTGCCATTCGAGTCAGAATGGGCTACGCCCCAGAAGTAAAACAGTCGTAATCTCTGGCTTTGAGACTTAGCTTGTGTACTTCACTCAACTTGAAATCTGCTGTAAATAGTAAATTTTCCACAGATGACCAAGGCTGGTTAATTTGCAGAAACTATGATTACGAAAAATTTGCACTTGTGAAAGGTGAGATAGCAGCTACTCCCTTCTCCCAAAGAATACCTAATTTAATAAACTGTGAAGACGCGCAAGGGACGCGTCTGCTAGAGAAGAGAAGGACATCAAGAAAAAAGAAAAATATAGATAGGTAATCTGATTGTGGGAAGGGAGTAGGAAATGCCTATATGTGTTGCTGGACTTGCGAAACTAATTCATTTGTCCAGTGGTTTGCAAGGTCGGCATTTGCAGCTTCTACCATAACTCTGATCACTGGTTCTGTGCCAGAGGCACGAACCAAAATTCTGCCGGAATCTCCCATTGCAGCTTCAGCAAGTGCGATCGCTTGTTGCAGAGGTTGGCAATCTTGCCATCCTAAGCGGCGATCGCGATCGACGACTCGCACGTTCCGCAACAATTGGGGATAGGTTTGGAAGCTTTGATCTACTAATTCGCTTAAGGAAACGCCAGCCTCTCTCACCAAAGCTGCTATGTGTAATGCTGTTAATAAGCCATCCCCAGTTACAGCATAGTGACGGCAAAGAATATGACCTGATTGTTCACCACCTAGCATTCCCCCAGTGCGCTGCATTTCGGCTTGCACGTATTGGTCGCCAACTGCGGTACGAATTAAATTACCACCAATTTGCTGCCAAGCTTTTTCAAAGCCTAAGTTGGCCATGACTGTAGATACAATCAGATTGTCTGGCAATTGTTGGTTTTGTTGCAAGTGCCGTCCCCACAGGTAGAGAATGTAATCGCCGTTAACTTGCCTGCCTGTATTGTCTACTGCTAAGACGCGATCGGCGTCGCCATCGAAGGCAAAGCCGATGTCGGCGTTGTGTTCTTGTACTGTTGCTGCCAGAATATCTAGGTGTGTGGAACCACAGTTAACATTAATGCGATCGCCATCTGCTTCGTTATGCAGGCAGATTACCTCTGCCCCCATTTCTGTAAAAACTGATGGTGCTAACCCAACTGCTGCTCCCCATGCCAAGTCTAAAACAATCTTCATTCCCTGAAGATTTAGGGAACCGTTTAAGGGGTTTTTCAACGCCTCGCTATAATGTCCCACTAACTCAAAACGTGAGTAATGCCGCCCACAATTACTGACTCTAGTAATAGGTGATATCTTGCCACGCAGTCCCGCTTCTATTTCTGCCTGCAATGTTTGCGATAACTTCCCACCATTAGCACCAAAAATCTTAATCCCATTATCTTCTGGGGGATTGTGGCTGGCAGAAATCATCACTCCACCGATGGCATCAGTAATGCTGGTAAGATAGGCAATGCAAGGAGTGGGACATAACCCCAAATACCAAACTTCTAACCCTGCTGCTGTTAACCCTGCACTCAAAGCCATTGCCAGCATATCGCTGGAGTTTCTAGAGTCCTGTCCGAGGATGACTGGCCCTACTTGAGTCGCATGGTTACGTAAAACAATCCCCGTCCAAAAACCAACTTGTAATGCTAGGGGCGCACTCAATAATTCTCCCACTCGTCCGCGAATCCCATCTGTGCCAAATAAAGGATTTGCTGGTAGTGGGATTAAATTCTGTCCAAAACTGCTCTCAATCCCTTTGACCAATCCCTCAGCTTCGGAAGCAGAACCCCCAGGAATGCCTGATGTTCGAGTTATAGATGAAACCATATTTTTAAACACTCCACACAATCACACTGAAAAATAGCACTTAAGACTTTATTCAGCAATTCTGACATGCTTTTTCTCTTTAGAAATTCATTCTAGTTCAAGGCTTATTTCCGTAATAATACTGACTTTATGTCTCTGAAATTGTAAATATTTCATGAAGTAAGTATTGGTTTTTACATTATCAATAAAGTTTCCACATTTTAGCTAATTATTCCTTTTATGCCCTCAATTTTTGGATTGATTTTTATTTGTATTATTTGAGACTTTGCAATGACATAGAAATCCCATTTGATTTTTGAACGTATCGCGGTAGTCCTGCCACCGAAATGTAAAGTTATATTCTCTTAGGTTCATCAATGTATTAAAAGCTACATATTTATTGGAGCTTAAAAAATTTTAATATAAATTCTCATCAAATAGTTTTAAGGTAACGTTTTAATGGCTTTTTTAGCCGTTAGTGAATCGAAACTCCGGCAGTTAACTTTTTAAAGTTGAGAAATTTAGTATGAGCAGCAATTTAGCAACCAAATTACGTGTAGGCACTAAGAAAGCCCACACGATGGCAGAGAATGTAGGTTTTGTCAAGTGCTTTTTAAAAGGAGTAGTGGAAAAAAACTCCTACCGGAAACTAGTTGCTAACTTCTACTTCGTCTACTCAGCGATGGAAGAGGAAATGGAAAAGCATCGCCAGCACCCCATTGTTTCTAAAATTAACTTTCCTCAGCTAAATCGTAAACATACCCTAGAGCAAGACTTGAGTTATTACTTTGGTGCTAACTGGAGAGAGCAAATCAAACTATCTCCCGCAGGTGAAGCTTATGTCAAGCGCATTCGAGAAATATCTCAAACCGAACCAGAACTGTTAATCGCTCATTCATATACTCGTTACTTGGGTGACTTATCCGGGGGACAAATTCTTAAAAATATTGCTGTAACAGCGATGAATTTGTCGGAAGGGCAAGGAACAGCTTTTTATGAGTTTCCAGAAATTACTGATGAGAAGGCATTCAAAGCCAAATATCGGCAAATTTTGGATGAATTACCCCTTGATGATGCTACAACCGATCGCATCGTTGATGAAGCTAATGCCGCTTTTGGCACGAATATGAAAATGTTCCAGGAATTGGAAGGCAATTTAATTAAGGCGATTGGTGTAATGCTTTACAACAGCCTCACACGGCGTCGTACACGCGGTAGTACTGAACTCGTCACTGCTGAGTAATAAGTGCTGTGTGTAGAGTCATGCAGCAGGTTTTGAGGCAGGAGGCAGATGATTCTGTATCTCATTTACTTGCAAACTGCTGTAATTCCAGATAGCCTGATGAAAAATAATTCATAGGTGTTTTTGGAGAAAGAGCGATAGCTAAAAAACGCTCAAAATATTTAGGGGCAATAGCCCTGTGACTGCTTTTGATTCGTGAAAGCAAGCATGGGGAAATTGCCCCTCAATTATGTTTAGTAGGCGATTAAATTTTTGAGAGCATCTTTAGCATCAGCGTTTTCTGGAGCTATTCGCCAAATATGAGTGGCTTCTTCATAATTTTTCACTTCTTCGGCAGATGTCGCTTTTTGTTCCAACTCCTCAACCGTTTGTGCCACAGTGATTTGAGGAATCAAAACCAAACCGAAACTCCACAAAAACGGCAATGTTTTCCGGTTTGCCATAGACTTTCAGCTTAAAATAACTAAGTCAATCTTCAAACCAAGCTTAATCTCAGTATTTAAGTTTGTAACCCGTAAAACTTACCATACTGGGTAAATCAGGCAAAAATATGGCTACGAAAATTCCTGTCACAGTGATTACAGGCTTCTTGGGTAGTGGAAAAACCAGCCTAATTCGCCACCTACTACAAAACAACCAAGGACGCCGCATTGCCGTTTTAGTCAATGAATTTGGCGAACTCGGTATTGATGGCGAATTGTTAAAATCCTGTCAAATTTGCCCCGAAGATGGTGAGGGCGATATCAATACTAATATCTTTGAATTAACTAACGGCTGCTTATGCTGCACCGTGCAAGAAGAGTTTTACCCGATGATGCAAGAGTTAATCAAGCGGCGAGATAGCATCGACTGCATTTTGATTGAAACCTCTGGTTTAGCCTTACCAAAACCGCTGGTAAAGGCTTTTCGTTGGCAAGAAATTCGTAATGCTGCCACTGTAGATGCGGTGATTACGGTGGTAGATTGTGCGGCGGTAGCAGCGGGGACATTTGCTAGCGATCTAGAGGCGATCGCAGCCCAGCGCCAAGCTGATGATAATCTAGAACACGAAACACCCTTGCAAGAACTGTTTGAAGACCAACTTGCTTGTGCAGACTTGGTGGTATTAAATAAAATTGATTTGGTAGATGCCGAGACAAAAGCCAGAGTTGAGGAATTGATTAAGCAAGAGTTGCCCAGAGTGGTGAAGATTGTCGAGACCGATGCCTACGGCGGGCATTCTCAACTTGATGCATCTATATTATTAGGATTCCAAGCCGCAGTTGAAGACAATTTAGATTCTCGTCCTAGTCATCACGATACCGAAGAAGACCACAATCACGACGAAGAAATTACCTCAACTAATTTAATTTTGGATCGTACCTTTGACCCAGAAAAGCTGCAACAGCAGTTAGAAAAATTAGCACAACAACAAGAAATTTACCGGATTAAAGGCTTTGTCGCAGTGCCAAATAAATCCATGCGCTTAGTCATGCAAGGCGTGGGAACCCGATTTGATAAATTTTACGATCGCCCCTGGAAACCAGAAGAGGCTAGGCAAACGCGCTTAGTTTTCATCGGGCGTGATTTGAAGTCTTCGGAAATTGAATCACAACTTGTAGCTTTATAATTATACCCAGACCCCCGACTTCTTAAATAAGTCGAGAATCTTTCTCCTGAGAGTTAAGAGTTATGGGAACTCCAAGAAATAAATTATCCAATCTTGTGGGGTGGGCGTCTCGCCCGCCATATCGATTGAGCGGGCAAGATGCCCACCCCACAAGAGTTAATTAAATATTTTTTTATTTGGAAGTCCCTATAAATAACTAGTTAATTCAAAACAAAAATTCTTCACTTTTCACTTGACAAAAATATGACGATTTCTCAACTATTTAACGTTGCCAATCTTTTCGTATTACCATTTTGGGCGTTGATGATTTTATTGCCAAACTGGAAAGTCACACGTCAAATAATGTCATCATATCTACCCTTTGTGCTTTTAGCAGGGACATATTTATATTTGTTTATTAACAGCATTACGCCAGAAAATGCCCAAGCTTTATCGAATCCTCAATTAGCTGATATTGCGCGATTCCTTGGAGATGAAACAGCTGCGGCAACAGGTTGGATTCATTTTTTAGTGATGGATTTATTCGTCGGTCGGTGGATTTATTGGGAAGGACAGAAAACAGGTATTTGGACAATTCACTCTTTGGCTTTGTCTTTGTTCGCTGGGCCTTTAGGATTACTATCTCACATCTTGACTGACTGGATTACTAAGACATTTTTCCCCAAGTTTCAGCAGAATGAAACGGCGACGTTAGCAGAACCAGAAGTATCATCAACTGGCACATAGTAGGGTGGTACAGATTTGCCACCCTATTATTGATAATTGGTAATAGTTTATGAAGCAGGGGAAGGGGGAAAGGGGAAGGGGAAAAGGTAAAAACCGTACTGCGTCCCGCTCCGCTAACGCCCGCAAGTGGCGCGAAATAATCCAAATTTTATGAGGAAGGTAAAAACCTTGCCTGCAAGTGGCGCGACCTGTTCATCCCTTTCTCCTTTAACCTTTAACCTTTAACCTTTTCCCTTTTATTCCGATTACCAATTATCTGATTTTCAAATCATTAACCGTTATCGTGTCTATAATCGGCATCTAACCAACAGCGTGGGAGAACTTCACCAGAAGGAAAAACAAGATTTTCTTTCTTAAAAGTATCAGGTGGCTGTTCTTCTTCACCTTGTTGTTCTCGTCCGTGAACGACATCATTATTCGGGTCAAGCAATTCTTGAATTTCCAGAATTTTTACCAATTCACCAGAGTTTTTGATTTGTAAAAGCATAGAGATTGCCTCAATAAGTTTGCATGAAAGTTAGGAGTGAGTCTCAAAATATACTCACTCGCCTCTCAACCAATTTAGAAGGTCGAGATTCCTTAATTGTTAAAGGAAATTTTTACCAGAGACACATAAATGAATTACACAAAATTTATCTATGTGTCTCTGTGGTTTTCATCTTTATAAAATTGACATGAAAATTTAATCCTCAATCTAGCATTTCAAATCAAATCAGGAAATACTGACCGAGAAAATTGTCTAATTCAAATAATCTTCGTTGTAGAGATTAGATTTCGCGTTGATATTTTTCCAAAATATCTACTAAAGTAACTTGGCATTGTAGCGGTAGTAAATCGATTAAAGGAAGTTCACTTCTACCGCCACCAATTTTTACCGTAATTGATTTCAAGACCTTTAAAACTTGGTCTTCACTTACATTATTGGAAGTAATTAAGGGATACAATTGTTCAGCAACAAGGGTATGCAGCTTGGCATTAGATAAATAAAGATGCCATTTGGCAATGTCTATGTAGACATTTTCGCCAATTTCAGCTGCTAGGGCTTCCAGTAATTCTGTGGTGTTAGTCTTTGCCATAAAAATAACCCTACATTAAGAAAGAGTGCGAAATCTCAGGCTTTTTTACATTATTGCTCAATTAACAGGCTGATTCCACTACCACAGGTTACAATCGCCCTAGCATTAGCAGTCCGTCTTCAGGTGGATTTAGGTGGAGTTTCGCTGTAATTAGCGATCGCACTAATATAGATTAGATGCACCAATACTATTCCTGTCCAACTTACAGTCAATAACGGCAGCCACTCCCAGGTAGTGGCTTTCAAGATGTGAAAAAACCATAACCCAGAATTAATCGTAGCAGCGATCGCCACATGCACGGCAAAATTCATCCGGTCATCGATCTTGCGGTAATCAGGGTCTTTGCGATCAGGTTTGCGAGGCCAACGAGGAGGCATAAATATTTGTTACAGATTTAAATACACCCTATTCCGGGTAATTGAAACTTTAGCAGATTTTTACTTAGGTTTGATCGGCTTCGGCAAATCATTCACGGGAGCAATGCGATCGCTCGGATGACGTGCTATGTAATTCTGATGGTATGCCGCAGCCTGATAAAAACCTGTATTAATTTTTAATTTTTAATTTTTAATTCTGACTTGCGGTACTAGCTAGCCTGACCAACTTGTGTAGCTTCTGGAATTTCAATCAATTTCCCAGTTTTGACATCATATAGATAGCCATAAATTGGAATTTCTGACGGTACTAATGGATGAAAGCGAATCCGTTTCACGTCTGCATAGACGCTTTGTACCTGTTCAGTGATAGTCAACCAGTCAATAAACTCGGCTTCGCTTGAACCTCCTCCAGAACTAACATCATGCCAACCCGTTTCGTCTATTTTGGCGGTTTTCAAACTATTCGCCAGTAAATTTCGGATAACTTGGTCTGTGAAGGTTTCCATACCACAATTTGTGTGGTGAATCACGAACCACTCACGAGTGCCAAGTAACTTGTAAGAGATTACTAAAGAGCGAATTGCATCATCACTAGCGCGTCCACCTGCATTCCGAATTACATGGGCGTCTCCTTCAGCCAATCCAGCAAATTTTGCTGGATCAAGTCTAGCGTCCATACAGGTGAGAATAGCAAATCGACGAGCCGGCGGGATAGTGAGGTCGCCTTTGTCACCAAAATTTTCGACGTAAGCGTGGTTAGCTGATAGGACTTCTGTTAAAACTTGACTCATGATTTTAATTTGATGTCTCTGTGGGCAATAGTTCGACCAGTAAGTTGATGTTACTGATTTAACTACGGTAAGTCGATAGATTTTAGATATTTTCTAAAAAGTACTTTCCCACGAGTTCATCTAAAAGGCAAGTATCGTTATTATATAGCCCTAGCTCTGAAACATCGCAGTTACCCGCAATGCCCCTTCGGGCGGGTACTGGCTTTTGACACTTGCCACGAGTTTTTCTGAGGAACTCACTCTCTACGTGCAACCGATAGTCGCACCCATCCCCGTGAGGGGTAAAGGAATTAAAACTGCTAACCTTGCTGGTTGGGTAGCTGGCGGATCAAATCAGTTTCCATCCCCGTGAGGGGTAAAGGAATTAAAACCCTACCCATTTAGAAGCCTTATGCAGACAGGGTTACAGATACCCATTTTCGCGGGGGGTCTAATTTACCTGTCAATAAGCTACATCTATTGAGAATTTAGTCCTAGTAGACCCTTCTCAAAAGCTTACTCAGAAAGCTTTTCGCGGGGGTCAACGAAATCATAAGGGTTTTGGCAATCGCCTGACCCCCGCGAAAAATTTACGTACACAAAGTAAAAACAAGTACTTTGAGATTCACTTGGAAACGTCAGATTAAGTTTTCAAGGTTCTGTCTGTTGTTTTAGATAGTATCACAAAGTACTCTGACTTTTCACAGCATCAAACACGAACTTAACATAAGTTTTCTCTACTACCGCCTCGGTTATGCAAGGTTATTTGTGGAACAGCTTATTTCTCCCAAATCATTGGTCGATACACTTCCACTTCACCCTTCAAGCATGAAATATATTCTCGTACCTGCAACTCAAGAGCGCGACGGTACACTACTTTTTGTCCAGTATGAGGGTGCGTCATTTCTGATTGCAATTTCTCTTCCCAATGTTTCAGAAACTTCTTGAGTGCATGAGCTTGAAAATACACCCCTTCTCGTTCGTCGGGTAGCGTAAAATCATCAATTGTAAAAACTTCTGAATTGACTAAATAAACTGCTAAAGAATCGACCAAACCAGCCCTCCATTCTTCCATCAAATCAGAAACTAGCGCTGGATGATTATCGCGGGGGACGTGTAAATTCCCAAAATGAGTATGCAATCCTACAGATTGGATGAACGAATAAACATTTTGGCTTAATAGAGTGTACCCCAAACTGAGCATACTATTAATGGGATCAGTGGGTGGACGCTTGGTGCGCTTTTCAAACGTAAACGAACCAGAAAATAAACTTCCCAGTGCTTGAAAATAAATTGTCGCCGCCCTTCCTTCATATCCCCGCAGCATATCCATATTATCTGCAAAAGGTAGTTTGCTCATCAAAATCTCTAATTCATTAGATGCCTTTTTGATGATTGTTTCATCTACATTTTTAGATTTTTGACGACGGTTTAACCGCATCAATAATATCCGGGAATTATGCAACTTTGCCCGAACTATCGCTTCAGCTTGCTTTCTGGTAAACTCGGTATTTTGACAACGCTCAACCTGTAACATCAAATATTCAACCTTAGCATCACCTTCTGTTTGCAACCTACCAAAGTACCTGCCCTTTTGTGACAAATACATAATCGGAATCCGTCGCCGCAACGCCATACTCACCGCACCATGTGATACATTACAACAACCAAACAGCACAACATTGCTGACTCGACTAACTGGAACCTTAATCCGCAATTCACCTTGATGATAAACTTGAAATTGTTGATTTTTGATGCTCAAATAAGCACCTTGGTCGGTTATATATAAAGTAGTCATGGTTTCCTGCCAATAATGAGAAATTGATGCTTTCGGAAAATTGCTCGGCTTGTCAATACTGCAAGCTTTGGGAGGACGAGAAACTGGTTTCGCTGGTCTTGGTTTTCTGCGAAAATAAGGTGTACCCGAATCATTAATTACCCATTCCCCAGCGAGTACAGGTTTGGGTGGCGGTGGTGCATAAACTTCACCGCCAGCAAAGCGATAACCTAAAAAAGTAAACTCATCCTTGGGAGTAAAAATCTGTGTCTTCTCTGGTTGTAGAGTTAAATAAACTTCTCCTAACCAAACAGTAATTTTGTCAAGGATACGGTTTGCTTCTTGCCAACTCTTACAGGCGATGACAAAATCATCCCCGTACCGCACCAAATTAATACCTTGACTGAGACATTTTCGATCAAAATTAGTCAGGTATAAATTTGCTAAAGCACCAGAAAGTCCCCCACCTTGTAATACTCCTTTACCAAAGTTACGATATTGTCCAGCAACGATAATTCCTGACTTCAACTGTTGTTCTAGTAACTGTAATACAATTGGTTCAAGTGATAATTCCTCCAATGCAGTTAACAATAATGACCAAGAAAGATTGTCAAAGAAATCAGCAATATCGGCTTTGATAATCCATTTTGGTTGATACTGATAGTATCCATATAAATGTTGTACTGCTTGGTGAATACTGTGTCCAGGACGATAGGCATAGCTGCAATCAATAAACGTATCTTCTAAGGGGAAATACAATTCATCGAGTAGTAAACGCTGGATAATTCTATCCCGCACAGTAGGGATACCAATTAACCGCTTACTGCCGTTTTTTTTGGGGATGTAAAACCCTTTAGCAGGGCTTGGAGTGTAAGTTTCGTGGTGTAGTTGATATTCGAGCTTCTGTAATTGTTCGGTAGCCATTGACTCAAATAAGTCAACAGAAATACCATCAATCCCCGCAGCCTTACTTCCCGCACGGACTTGTAACCATGCGAAATGGAGGTGTTCTTTAGTGAACATAATCAAAACTAAAAAGGTAAAAGTAAAAAGGTAAACGTAAGATTATCGACACGCTTTCAACCTGCTTGGGGTTTATGATCTCAAGGGCGAGTAGCGAAAGTCCGTTAAAATGGACTGAAAATGTAATATGTGTTTTAAAAGGTGTCGAATCCCTTACAGTACCTTTGATTTAATTGTTGCAGTGCCATATATGAGTTCGTGTATGAGTTATTGACTCTTGTATATGACTTCGTATATGACTTATATAAAATTCTTTTATTTTTACCTTTTTACTTATTATGAGCAGGACTCTGGCTGCATCAGATGAAGGTGTGAAGCTGGCAAGAAAAGCCTTAAAAGCCAGAAATTTAACTCAAACAGATTTTGCTATGGAGGTAGGATTAGGTTACACAACTGTTAATAATTTCCTCAACAGTAAACCGATATATCGCACAAACTTCCAAGAGATTTGTGTTTTCCTGGACTTAGACTGGAAAGATATCGCTGTATTTGGTGAAGAAGCCGAAACCCAAGAACTCACACCCCTCGATAAGCTTTGGCAGCAACTTCAATCATTAAGCTCTCCTACTGAACAAATGGGGCTAGTCTTAGTAAAAGAGGAAACACTAGGTTGGGGGAAGAATTTACCGAGTCGTTATGAAAAGTCAGTCCAGGTAGGTAGCTTTATTCGTTTTGAAATCAACTTAGAGACTCCTGGATATTTACTACTGTTGCAAAAAGATACATCTGGACAACTATCGTGTTTTTGTCCGTCGTGTTTTGCTCCCCAGCCGCACTTGAATACAGGTAAGACAACTCTGCCTCAAGAAGGTTCGCCAATGACATCTTTCCCAATAGAAGGCGAACCAGGTAAGGAGGAAATTATCGCAGTCCTTACCAAGGAAGTACCTACATTAGACTGGTTACGGCAAGAGAATGATAAGGTTTTGTCACTAGAAGCAAGTCATCTTATAGAGTTACTAAAATATGTGACTGAATGCGGAGACTATCAACTTTGGTATACAGATTACATGATTACTGTACGATAAAAAAGTTAATAGTTTAGGCGTTCAAAACTTGAAGTAGTTTGTTATACTACTGCTCATAGCCACAGAACCTTGAAAACTTAATATCAGGTTTCAAAATAAAAGTAAAAGTGCTTAGTTTGACTTTTCATACGTAAGTTTTTCGCGGGGGTAGAGCGTTCCCTGAAACCCTTATGATTTCGTTGACCCCCGCGAAAAGCTTGCTGGGTATGATTTTGAGATGCCTTAACCTGTATCTAATTGTCAATAAACTATACTTATTGACAGGTAAATTAGACCCCCCGCGAAAATGGGTATCTGTAACCCTCTCTGGACAAGGCTTCTAAAAGGGTAGGGTTTTAATTCCTTTACCCCTCACGGGGATGGAAACTTAACAAAAAACAAAACCGACAGTCGTATCCATGACAGTAGTTTTAATTCCTTTACCCCTCACGGGGATGGAAACGCTTATCATCCCCCATGATACCAAGCTTAGGAAGCTGGTTTTAATTCCTTTACCCCTCACGGGGATGGAAACTCCTAGGAATCCTAGAAAAATTCCTATACCTCCCAGTGTTTTAATTCCTTTACCCCTCACGGGGATGGAAACATGAAATGAAACTGCTGAAGCAGTTCACCTCATTTCCAAAGTGTTTTAATTCCTTTACCCCTCACGGGGATGGAAACTGTCATCTGCTTTAATTTCTTCACACACTTGGTAATAGTTTTAATTCCTTTACCCCTCACGGGGATGGAAACTTTTGGTTAGACAGGTAACTTTGTCTGTAATTAATTAGTTTTAATTCCTTTACCCCTCACGGGGATGGAAACCGAAACTGAAGATCTAACCCCATTCTGTTGCTCCTGTTTTAATTCCTTTACCCCTCACGGGGATGGAAACTGATGATGAACAATTTTAGGTAAAATAAATAATTGATTGAAAAGTCAAAACTAAAAAATATACAAGCATCTGGAACTAGCAGATGAAAAAACTCTTAGAAAAATTAAATCAACTTAACTTACAGGTTGTGCAACTTGCTGGACAAGGAAACTTCAAGCAAGCAATAATTATTGCCCAAGAAGCTGTCAACTTAGGGTCAAGCCAGCAGCTAACAGAGCATTCAGAATATTGTGATAGCTTGAATAACTTAGCAGAATTATATCGAATACAAGGATGTTATTTAGAAGCCAATCCCTTGTATTTACAAGCGTTAACTATTAGAAAAAGTCTCTTAGGTTCAGAACATCCTGATGTTGCACAATCTTTAAATAATCTGGCAGTACTCTACCATTCACAAGGGAATTACTCACAAGCCGAAAAATATTTTTTAGAATCCCTGGAACTTTGGAAAAGTATTTTTGGAGCAGAACATTTTCAAATTGCGACTAATTTAAATAATCTGGCAGAGATTTATCGAGAACAAGGAAAATATCTCAAAGCTGAACAAGTGCATTTAGAAGTTTTAGGAATGCGAAAACGTCTGTTTGGCGATGAACATCCAGACATTGCTCAAACTTTGACTAATTTAGGAGCGATTTACACATCCCTTGGACGCTATAAAGAAGCAGAAAAAATGCACTTAGAAACCTTGGCGATGAAAAGACGCTTGTTTGAAGAGTTACATCCTGATATGACTATTAGCCTGAATAATTTAGCAAGATTGTACGATGTTCAAGGACGTTATCTCGAAGCGGAACAACTGCATTTAGCTGTTTTAGACAGATGGAAAGAAATATTAGGTTCAGAACATCCATACATAGCATCTACCTTCAGTAATCTGGGGGGAACTTATCAAGAACAGGGGCGTTACCTAGAATCAGAGCAAAAATATCTAGAAGCCTTAGCGATGAGAAAACGCTTGCTAGGTGATGAACATCCTGATATCGCTAGCAGTTTGGATAATTTAGCAGAACTTTATCTGATTCAAGGGCGTTATTTATCAGCTGAACAAAAGGCTCTGGAAGCTTATTCTTTGAGAAAACAACTGTTCAGTTCTGACGAGTTCGATATTGTTGATAGCTTAAAAATCCTGGCAGTAATTTACACATACCAAGGGCGATACTTAGAAGCTGAAAAACTATATTTAGAAGTATTCCCAATACTAGAAAGCTCATTAGGGAAAGAGCATCCCATAATTGCCGGTGCTTTAAACAATCTGGCAGGACTTTATGAAGAACAAGGCAATTATTCTCAAGCCGAACAAAAATATTTGTCAGCTCTAGAAATTCAAAAAAATCTCTTAGGTAACGAGCATCCTGATATTGCCTTGACTTTCAACCAGATAGCAGTTATTTATCGGTTACAAGGACGATATTCTGAATCGGAAGAACTGCATCTAGAATCTTTGGCAATGACCAAAAATCTTTTAGGAGAACGACATCCATTCGTAGCAGCTATTCTCAATAATTTAGCAGCATTATATCATGCTCAATTTAAATATCAAGAAGCAGAATCATTACTTTTATCAGCCTTAGCTATCGTTAAAAGCGCCTTTGGTGACGAACACCCACAAGTGGCAAGTACGATGAATAACTTAGCGGTTATTTATGATTTTCAAGGGCGTTATCAAGAAGCAGAAGAACTCCACTTAGAAACATTGAGACTGAGAAAGTCATTACTAGGAGAAGAACACCCACAAATCGCTAATAGTCTGAATAATCTGGGAGAGTTATACTTTTCGCTGGGGCGCTATGAAGAAGCACAACAGAAGTATGCAGAAACTTTGGCAATGAGAAAACGCCTGTTGGGAGATGAACATCCTGATGTTGCATTTAGCTTAAATAATCTCGCAACAGTGTTAGCTGCGACTAACCGCCCAGATGAAGCTTTATCTCATCGCATCCAAGCCAGTAACATTAATGACAAGATTATTCGTAATATATTCGCTTTTAGTTCCGAAAGCGATCGCCTGTCCTTCCTCCAGAAAATTCGCAATAACTTTGACTTATTTCTTTCCCTAGTCTGCAACCATCTTGCTGACTCAGATAAAGCAAAACTTGCAGCCTTAGATTTTGTTCTCAAACGTAAAGCCTTAACCGCCTCAGCGCTGGCGGCTCAAAATGAAGCGTTTTACAATGGCCGCTACCCGCAACTGAAAGAAAAATTCCGTCAACTGCGCGATTTGAGCAATCAAATTATCCATCTGACTTTTGCAGTTCCCAAAACAGATGACTTAGCTACATACCAAGATAATTTGAGACAACTGCAAAACAGACATCACAACTTACAAAAACAATTAGCGGCACAAGTTCCAGAAATTCAGCTATCACAACAAACTTTCGACCGTGAGGCGATTGTCGCAGCATTACCTTCTGATTCTATTTTGGTCGAGTTTGTCCGCTTTGACGTATTCGATTTTCAGGCAATTTCGGCCAATGGAGAAACACAATGGCATCCAGCTCGGTATTTAGCATTTATTTTAACAGCCGGACAATCAGATGCCGTGCAGATGGTAGATTTGGGGGCAAGCGCATCTATCGATGAACTGATTCAAGCCTTTCGCTTACAAGCATCTGACTACACCCACCCGACATTAGCTTGGGGTAAAGGTAGTGACGCACCAAAGCTGCACATCAAATCATACAATCCCACAGATGCGATGCAACTGAGTCAAGCAGTGTTCGACCCCATCCGGGACTTAGTGAAAGATTGCAGCCATCTAATTGTTGCACCCGATGGTAATTTAAACTTAGTGCCGTTTCAGATATTGCCGATTGATGCCACAGGCTCACGTCTATTAATGGATGAGTATACCATCAGTTATCTGGGTGTCGGGCGAGAAATTCTCCGTAGCAAAGTTCAGCTACCAACAGGTTTTATTTCGACACCATTAATCATTGCCGATCCTGATTTTGATTTAACAGCAGATGCAGCCACAGATCAAGAAACTGGCAATGCATTAGCACCAAAAATACCAGAATTACTTACTACTCTCACCACAAAAGGCTTGTTCCGCGCTCCAGGGACAAGGTTTTTGGGGGAAAGTGTGGCGAAAAAACTGCCTGATGCCAAATTATACTTAGGCGCAGAAGCACTAGAAACCCGCCTGACAAGTAGCGAGTGTCCTAGTATCATGCTAATTGCAACTCATGGCTTATTCCAAAGCGATTCCCAGGCGCAACCAGTCACTAACAGGCGCAACCTACTAAACATGGAAGGTCTGCGAACAACCAAGGTAGAAAATCCTATGTTGCGTTCTGGGCTGGCGTTAGCAGGTGCTAATACTTGGCTTGCTGGTGGGAGACTTCCTCAAGCAGCAGGTAAAGGCTTTGTTTTTGCCCAAGATATTGCCAGTTTAGATTTGTGGGCGAATGAATTGACGGTTCTTTCTGCCTGCGATACTGCCAGAGGTGATATTAAAATTGGCGAAGGTGTATTTGGGTTGTGGCGTGCTTTTGCAGTGGCAGGTACAAAAACTCTAGTGATGAGCCTATGGTCTGTTCCTGACAAAGTAACTGCCTTACTGATGGAGCGTTTTTTTGATCACTTGCAGTCTGGCATGAGTCGGTCTGAAGCGTTACATTCTGCTCAGAATTATATACGTAGAATTACAGTTAAGCAATTGCGAGAATCAGCTTTGGGTCTGGAAGTGCTAAAGGAACTTTTAGCGGTCAAAGAGTTATCAGTAAATAGTAAAATTGATTGTCAAGAAAAAGACACACCATTAGAACATCCTTTTTACTGGGGAGCATGGATTTGTCAGGGGAATACAGATCCATTGGTTAACTAGGGGTAAAAGTGGACAAGCTGGCATTAATCGCTACTTTTACCTCAATTACAAATATACCAGCGATCGCTTGGCAAAATTCCCAATCAATCTTCCTGGGAAGCTTCAGCTTGTTCCTTGGCGACAGCATCAGCAATAACCTGCCGTAACCACTCGGAACGATTGGGCTTGTTTCGCACGTAGGCATCTAAATCTTCTGGGAGCATCACAGATATAGGTTTTGTATCACATTTAACACTTACTTAACTTGTTACCAATGAGCCTGGGGTGAACCTGAATTTCTCTGGTATCTTTGCCACCTTTAGTGTTGTATGCCCTGATGATCAGCTTGGGACGAACCCCTAGTGCCAATAACATCTCTTTTGAGCAAAGTGCAGCTTTCGTTGATTTGGGTGGCAGTATAAAGGCAGACACCGAATAAAGCGCGATCGCGTCTTTGTGTTATTTACACAAATGCTAAGAGTTAATGGACAAGGTGATCATAAGTAGCAGCATTCGATGCAAAAGCTACTTTTATCAAATCACCGTATTTTCTGATTAACACAATTGCTTTGTAGGCGATCGCCTATATTTTAATTCAACAAATTTATAGTTCTGGCACCTGTAGATTACGTTTATTACCTGCGTAATGCTTGTAAATAATTTCTGGAGAGTTACCAACCCACCTTCCTACATCCTTTGCATCAATATCAGCTTCCAGACAAAGAGTAATAAAAGTATGCCTGCATTGGTAAGGTTTGCGATATTCGCTTACTACACGTTGTTTTACAAGTTGAGTTACAATTCCATCTATATGTGTACCACGATGATTTTTGTAACCTTTCCAGGCATGATTGAGAAAATCTCCAAAGTCTACTATGCCACCTTTCTTGCTTCTAAAGATAAAATCATCTGGGTTAGAGTTCTCAGGTTTGATAGAGTTTAAAATTTCACGTTGCTGATTATTAATCGGAAAACGTCTTTGGCTTTGGGTTTTTAATCCATCTTTCAGAGCTAACCCTTTAGTACTGATGGTAATTGCTTGCTCAAAGGTAATGTATTTATCACTGATATGCTTCCATTGTAGAGCGATCGCTTCGGATGGTCTGCATCCAGTAAAAAATAATAATTTTACTAAAGGAGCATAGTAGCTGTAGAGCTTACTCTCCTCGAACGCTTGAATTATGCTATCCCGTTCTTCCTTCGTAAAGGGATTTATTTCATATTCTGCCGATTCTGATTTCGGTATTTGAATATCTTTTGCCATACTTTGAAAGGGATTGGATTCAATTAGCTGACTTTTAAGTGCCCAATCACAGCAAGCATTTATATTTGTCAAAGTACGTTTGGCGGCATTAGCACTGAGATTTGCAAGTAAATAGTCTCGAATTGCGATCGCATCATCTAAAGTTTTAGTTGGTAACTTAGCAATGTGATTGCGATATTTGCGGTAGTCAACTGCATAAGTAGAAGGACTAACCTGTGGTTTTTTAAATTCAGTGTATTTTTCCCATAATTCTCCCAAGTCTGGTTGGGGTTTAGGTGAAGGTGTAGTTGGGGTAATTGGGGTAACGGTGCTTAATGACGCTGCTGGTTTGTACTTAACTAAACTGGCATCAAACTCTCCATAGTCAATATCCCTCTGGATTTTTGTCGCCAAAGCCGATGCTTGATGTCTTCCAAAAGGTATATCATCGTGCCTTGTCGAAAGATAGAAACGCTTGGTTTTTAGCTCTCCAGTGGGCGTAATAATAGGATGAGAAAAAACCAATTGAAGACTGCCGTTAGAGTTCTTAATCTGCACTGAACCTCGACGGGCAATACTTTGAGATTTTTGAGATTCCATAAGGGTAATTAAGTGGGGTAAAGACCTTTACCCTTCCGCTTTACCCCAGTTTTACCCCAGAAATACTTATTGGGGTAAAAACCTCTACCTTACATTTTTACCCCAGTTTTACCCCAGTTCTTTACCCAAACTAGCCAAAATAACCCCAAAAATCTCTGAAGGCTTTGAAAGCAAGCCTTTAACGCCCAATAAAAAAGGGCTTGAAAACCCTGTAGTGCTTATATTTCTTTAAAGGCGGCACCCGGATTTGAACCGGGGGTGGAGGTTTTGCAGACCTCTGCCTTACCACTTGGCTATGCCGCCACAGCAAGATTCCATGAACTACTTTAATCTTTCTAAGATGTCTTAGTAGCCATAGGATGCTAGTCTAACCATGATAGCATAGGATTCTAACGTAGAGATAGTGGGTTAACTGGATGTTTCTGGTAGTCTTTAGGCGATCGCTGAGTTAGAAGTTTTCACTCTTCACCTGTTACACCTTTACTTCATCAGCAAAACTACCCCAGCGGACAAAGTGAAATGGGCCGGCGATAGAACCCCAAAGACGTTCATCGGTGTCTAAATCTCTTCCTCGGTCAAGGCTGAAAAATTCTTTAGCATCAATCTCAAATTCGTTATCCAAATAAGTATTTTTGCCGTCACGTACAACTATGCAGGCTTTACCAGGTTCAACTCTGCCTTTGAAGCTCTTACCTGTCCACTCTACAATCATGTTGCAACCTGACATTTTTTCCAATTGGTCAACAGACAATTCTTTGAGGCGTTCGGGTTCACGAGATGCACCGTAAAATTTTTGTTCTTCTTTAACGGTGTAGTGTTCAATAGCAATGTGGTTTTCTGCCGGAATCAACTTCATTACCCGCATCCGGTAGGGTTGATTGAGCATAAAATCATAAGCTTGTTCGAGAAACAAACTTACTCCTGAGAATAATTCTAAGGGAAGGGGACGGATACACACGCGGATATGAGCATAAAAAGGCGGATTTTCAAAAGCTTGTTCTTGATTGCTAAAGTCAGCTGCCATCCAGCGGGCTAAGGTGGCGATATCAGTAGAATGAGTCATTACAAAACGATCGACTAGTTGCTTAAAAATTATCTAGGATTATTTTGACACTTTCTAGACTCAAAAATCCTGGTTGCCATACCTTTAATGGGCTTTGCCTACTCAATTTTTAAATTGGATATAAGATGGATGCTTTGATTGTAGAAAATCAGGATGCTTTAGATGAATCGTAGAATTAGCTTATACAACCAACTCAAGACAAAGTAAAGTACCTATGCTCAGGCGTTTAATTGCGATCGCTACTGCCACTATACTCTTTAGCAGTTCCTTAACGCTGGCACAGAGTAAGAAGCCCAAACCACCGGACAAATTTCCTCCCAATCCTCTAGAGATTACCACACCCGATCCCCTGTCACCACGATCGCCTAAAGATCAACAGCCGTTAACTCTCCAAGAACGACAAAAGTTAGAACCGGCGTTGGATGCGCTAAATCAAGAAGCGGCGGCGAAACTGCAAGCAGGTGAACCAGAAGCAGCCTTTGAAATTTGGAACCGAGAATTGCGTTTGCGGCGCTTTTTCGGTTCGTTAGCAGAGGTACAAGCATTATCACGAGTCGGGGCGATCGCTTGGAATCAAAACAACGGCGAAGAAGTACAATATATTACGCAACGATTGCAAGCAATTCAGAAACAGACGCAATCTGAGAAAAAAACTGCCCCAATAGATTTAGAATTGTGGCGATCGCTAGGTCAAGCTTACCAAAACGTGCGATCGTCTAAACCAGCCATAGAAGCTTACAACCAAGTTTTGTTAGTAGTGCGACAGCAAAAAGATCCAATCGCACTTGTAGAAACTCTCCAGACAATTGGAGAACTGCATTTGAGTTGGTTTGATTATCCCAAAGCTGCCCCAATCTACGAAGAATTGTTGAGTTTAGCGACATCCCTTAGCGATCGTGCAAACGAGGTAATATATCTGCAACGACTGGCTTACATTTACGAGCAGACAAACCAACCGCAGCAGTCATTGAATGTACTGAATAAGCTAGCAGAAATTTACGTCAATGATAATAATCTTACTAAAATACCACAATTAAAACTAGCGATCGCTTCAGATTATGAGTCTCTTGCCAAGAAAGATCCTAAGTTGCTGCTAGAAGCTTTTAAAAATTATCAAGAAGCTTATACTACTGCTTGGCAATTACAGCAGTTTGTTCCTGCTGGTGAAGCTTTGCAGAAATTAATTGCGCTATATCGTTCTCAAGGACAAACAGACGAAGCTTTGCAGGCTAGCCAAATTCTTGTACAGACACAGGCGCAAGCCGCCAACTTTTACGGAATGATGCAAGCTTATGACCAAATTGGACAATTGTATTTAGAACGCAAAGAGTTTCCTCAAGCGCTAACAGCTTTTCAAAAAGGGTTAAAACTAGCGCAACAACTCAAACATGAAGAAGCATACTTTACTGAACAAATTGAAAAACTATCGAAAACAAATTTTTAACTGAAATTCCTGCGATCGCTTAACATAAAAATACCCGTCACGCTTACCCAAAAGGTGAAAAGCTATGTCAGAAACTACCCTAGCTGCACCAGATATTCAACTCCCACCCACCCAAGCAGAATTACCCGACGATGACGGTATCCCGATGGAAAGTCCACGACACAAAGCCCAGATGGATTTGCTCATAGATGCCCTGATACCTTGGTTGGAAGAACGAGAGGATGGGTTTATTGGCGGTAATATGTTCGTTTACTACAGTCTGGCCCAGGTGCGAAACAAAGACTTTAAAGGCCCAGACTTTTTTGCTGTGTTGGGAGTCCCAAAAGGAGAACGTCGCAGTTGGGTGGTTTGGGAAGAGGGGAAAGCACCAGATGTAGTTATTGAGTTGCTTTCTGACAGCACAGCCCAAGCAGACAAAAATGAGATAAAGCTAATTTATCAAAATCAAATGCGTGTCCCAGAATATTTCTGGTATGACCCTTTTAACCCTAATGATTTGGCTGGTTTCTCTAATGAAAAAGGAGCTTATCAACCCATCTTAATCAATGCTCAAAATCAATTGGTGAGTCAATCTTTAGGGTTAGCATTGCAGTTGTGGCAAGGAAGTTATAAAGGTATTAATGCTACTTGGTTACGCTGGGCAATTTTGGCAGGGGAATTACTACCAACTCCTGAAGAAAAGGAACGCCAAAGGGCAGACAAAGCAGAATCGCAGTTATTACAAACTGCACGCAACCTACTTGAGTCGGGGATGACAATAGAACAGGTAGCTAGGTTAACAGGTTTGAATGTATCTGAGATTGAAACTTAGAGATATTCAGAATTCAGTCATTCGCAGGTTGGGTTACGCAAAGCCTCCAACGCCACTTGACTACAACGCGGGGAACCCGCGCAACGCAGTGGCTCCCCAATCTACGTCTAAGTCTAATGCACTATTTTAAGAGACTTCCAAATAAAAAATAATCAATCGCTTTGGGGAGACTTGGGAGAGATATTGCTACCTTGTCCCCTTTGTCTACCTTGTCCCCCTGCTCCCAATCAATACTTGTCGGGTTTTGGGGAAAAGGGGAAGGGGGAAGGGGAAAGAAAAAACCTTTAACCTTTACCCTTTAACCTTTACCCTTTAACCTTTACCCCAAACCCAATTCCGAGTTAAAAATCCACAAAACGAGCAGTATTGCCCCTACTCCTATTGGATGCAAAAATTGAGTAACTTAATTTTTGGATGTCCCTAAGCTTGCCACGCCACTACGGTGTACATACAAATCTTTGAGAGTTCTCACACAGTCCATTAGTGTTACGTAGACAATTCTTCTAGCCCAATCCATTCAGTAATGGATTGCCATTGACTTGCGTAAGTAGTAGTACTCCTACGTTTTTGTTTTTGAGTTTTTCTCGGTAGTTGTCCTATGACGGCATCGGCGAATAAATTGGATTCGTTCCAATTATAAATAGGCATTTCTTGCCAGCAGTGGCGACAGAACCAGTAAGTCTCTGCACCACGTATATGTTCTAAAAGTAAACTTGAGCAGCACGGACAGTAATTCATATTTTTCTCAAATCCTGTTAATAAAAGTGTTATTGCAAATCAGGGCAGCCAGTTGAGAAGCCCGTAAATATTTAAAACAAGTCTGTCTATATTTTGACTATAGTCTTTAAATATGAGGAACTTGTGAGTAAAGTTAGAATACTTAATAGTATCGCAAAACTTATACATATTTCTTAAGTAATGCTATCAGACTTATTTAGCTATAAATGTGGGACTTAAAAGTAAGATTACACAATAACTCCTTGTACATAGGTCTGGAGCAATAATTTGAATTCCCCTGGATCGGGATAGAGATACAGAGCAAATAAATTTATTTATACTCAAAATAAAAACATTTATTAAGAATAATTTAGAACTCAGGAGCCAGAATGAGCGTATAAATTCTGTGTGACCGAAACAGTGCTGTTAGCGATAGCAGGGCATTTAGCCCGTAACTCGGCTTAGAGCAACAAAAGTAATAATCGCACTGGCTCAATGCCCCGTTACTAGTGCAAAAAGGCAAAAGTAAAAAGAAAGAATGCTTCTTTTGTATGCTTTTTGGCTATTTTAAATCGGTGGTTTATTTACGCCGTGTTGTACTAGTCTGTCAATAAATAATTGATGGATAAATTCATTTGTGTCAACTTAACGTGAAAGCAAGCTAGAACCAGCTTTTAGATATTGTCTCGTTGTCTCGTTCCCAGTCTCAGACTGGGAATGCCCGTCGTTGAGGCTCCGCCTCAAGACTCACGATAGAGCCGCTTTTGAGTTGCATTTCCAGCCTCCGGCTGGAAACGAGTTTCTTGGAGTTCCCTTAGTGGTCAACAAGAAAGTGGCAGGTCTATAGCAAGATACCCTGCGGGTATCCCCCACTAATTTATTTTGAATTCTGACTTATGAATTCTTTTTCGATTATTGGAGTTCCCTTCGTATCTCCACTCATCGATTAATTGATTTCAAATATTGAACACTAACAAGATTACCAAGACTATCTATATAAGACGATCTCTAAGAGCGGGACTTACGAAAACAATAACCGAAACCCTGATTTTTTATAGGGGTAATATCCTGCGGGAAGCTGTTTCTCGACGTTCGCGCAGCATGTCGCAGACAGATGCTCCGCATAGCTTACTTCGACCCAAGAGTATGCGTCTACATGAATTACCCGTACAGCGAGTAGTTTTGCGTAAGTCCTAAAGATAATAGATCATCTATTTCTAATTTGACAATAGAATGAGTTTAACGACTCTAAAAGTCTATCTACTTCCTGGCTTAGTTACTAACTCGCACTACATATTTTGTATTTGGTCTTGTAAGATTTATAGAATGCCTTGATCAATGTATTTGATTGACTATTTATTGGAGACAAATAATTCCTAATTTTCAAAAATTTACTTTTTTTAGCTGGCGCTAGCTTCTACTAGTTCGTCTTCATATAAAAAAGATCATTAGAATTGACAAATTAGCCATGCAATTCAACGATAAGCTGCTTAACTTACTTAGCTTAAATCATGTTATTAATCGTTCTCCATTAACGATCAGTCCTGATAGTTTTGTAGTCGAAGCTATTGTCTTAATGAGTCAGGAAAGATGTAGTAATTATGCACCTAGTAACTTAAATGTTTCATTAGATTTAAACCCCGCAAATCAACCGTTAACTAGTTGTATCTTGGTTATAGAGGGAGCAGATTTATTAGGTATTTTTACAGAAAAAGATGTCCTGAGATTGATAGCTTCTGAAATAGATTTATCAACGGTGACAATGGCTGAAGTAATGGTACAGCCAGTATTTACCCTGAGAAAATCAGATTCTCAGGATATTTTTATAGCCTTGTCGTTATTGAATCAGTATCGTATTTGCCATTTGCCCGTTTTAGACGATCGCGGGCAATTATTAGGAGTCATCACTGAAACTACCTTGCTACATGCCTTTGACCTGATAAAAAGGCTGGGTATCTTCGAAGGCTTACAGAAATTTTTACAAAAACCCACAGATGAATTCAGGCGGGTTAATCAGCCAATTGAGATAGAGCAAGTCCTGAAAGAAGAACTACGCCAAGCTTACGAAAAGTTAGAACAACGAGTGGCAGAAAGAACAGCAGAACTTGTGATGTCTAACGTTCTATTGCAACAAGAAATTATTGAACGTCAACGTGCAGAAGTTGCATTACGGCAAAGCGAAAACCTCTATCGCCAACTTGTAGAAAGCCAAACTGACATAATTATTCGCATTGATTTGCAAGGGCAGATTACCTTTGCCAATATGGCTGCTTGTCAAACCTTCGGCTGGAAACAAGATGAGTTTCTTGGTCAGTCATTTCTCCAGTTTTTTCACTCAGATGACTTGCCTCTAGTAGTGGAAAGTATGACAGTTTTAGAATCTTCATCCCATCTCTTGACTGATTGTGAGCGACGTTCATTGACAGTTAATGGTATGCGCTGGTTTCAATGGAATGCGATCGCAATTCATGATGACAAAGGAGAGGTTATTGAAATACAAGGGGTAGCCAGAGATATCACCGAACAGAAAGCTGCACTACACGAACGCCAACTTGCCGAAGCAGCATTGTCTGAAAGCGAGGAGAAATTTCGCACTTTTGCCGAAAACACCCACGCCACGATCTGGATTGGTAGCGCAGATTCATTCCATCCTTTGTATATTAGTCCTGCTTATGAGAAGATTTGGGGTCGATCTTCTCAGGGTTTATTTGAACAGCCAACATCTTGGCTAGACACCGTTCATCCAGACGATCGCGATCGCGCCGCCCAATCAATCGAGCAACTGCTGAGTGGTAGTCAATCTATTTCAGCAGAATATCGGATTTTGCGACCTGATGGCTCGGTGCGCTGGATTTGGAATCGGGGTTTTGCTGTCTATGATGACCAAGGAAAAGTTAACTACTATGGTGGCATTGCCGAAGATATCACCGAGCGCAAGTTGGCGGAACAAAAAATCTCTGAGCAAGCTGCTTTACTTGATATTGCCACCGACGCTATATTAGTTCGAGATTTCCAGTCTCAAATCTTATTCTGGAATCAAGGTGCAGAGCGGATGTACGGTTGGCTTTCTACAGAGGTTATGGGAAAACAAACTCACGAGATTTTGTACCCAGCAGGAACTCAGCACCAACTAGAAAAACCACTAAAAAGCGTAATTGCGAGTGGCTCATGGCAAGGTGAGTTACATAAAGTGACAAAATCCGGTGAGAAAATTGTTGTGGAAAGCCGCTGGACATTGATGCGCGATTCTGAGGGAAAACCCAAATCTATTTTGACTGTTGACACTGACATCACCGAAAAGAAACAACTCGAAGAGCAGTTTTTTCGCACCCAGCGCTTGGAAAGCCTTGGTACACTTGCAGGTGGCATTGCCCACGACTTGAACAATATATTGACACCAATTTTGGCAGCGGCTCAATTGTTACAGGGAAAATTTTTTCAAGACGAGGAGCGTTCTGGGCAATTAATGGCACTTGTAGAAGCCAACGCCAGACGGGGAGCAGCTTTAGTGAAGCAAGTCTTGTCCTTTGCGCGGGGATTTAAAGGAGAGCCGACAATTATCCAAGTCAAGTACCTGATTTCAGAAATTATCGAAATTGCTAAACATACATTTCCCAAATCTATTGAATTTTCCACGGTTATACCAGAAGATATTTGGGCGATCTCGGGAGACACCACACAACTACATCAAGTGTTGATGAATTTGGTAGTAAATGCTCGCGATGCTTTGCCTCATGGCGGCAATATCAAAATTTCTGCGGAGAATAAGTTTATTGATGAAGCTTATACCAGAATGAATCTTGATACCAAAGTTGGGCATTATGTTGTAATTACCGTTGCCGATAATGGAATTGGGATACCGCCAGAAGTATTAGATAGAATTTTTGAGCCATTTTTCACCACCAAAGAGGTCAACGTAGGTACTGGACTTGGACTTTCAACAGTGCTGGGCATCATTAGAAGCCACGATGGTTTTATCAAAGTGTCTAGTAATCTTGGTAGAGGCAGCAAATTTGACCTTTTTTTACCAGCAGTAGAAGCAACCCAAGCATTCAGGATAGAAGACGTAGATTTGCTTCCAGGAAAGGGAGAATTGATTTTAGTTGTAGATGATGAAGCCCAAATTCGGGAGATTGCCACAATCATCCTAGAAAACCATAACTATAAAATACTCACTGCTAGCAATGGCATCGAGGCGATCGCACTTTATGCTCAACACAAGCATCAAATCAATGCTGTATTAATGGATATAATGATGCCGGAAATGGATGGAATTACCGCCATTCGCACCTTGCAAAAAATGAACAAGCAGGTTCAAATTATTGCCTGTAGCGGGTTGAACTCAATGGAGGTGTTTACTAAATCTGCTGATGTTAATGTGCAAGCAGTTTTATTAAAACCCTACACCGCTAGAGAATTATTGAACAGTTTACATCACCTGTTCAGGAGTGCTGAGTAATGAGTGCTGAGTGCTGAGTGGGGAATCTCGCTTCTCTACTCAGGACTGGGAACTAACTCAACGCCCTGTTACTGCTAACGGAACTGTTTTGCCCCTTCCCCCTTTCCCCTTCCCCCTGCCCAATCCCTCACAAGATCCTCAGATTTTTTTACTAAATTTAGAGTGTGGGTAAAGTTAGCAAAATTAGGTTAATCAGGCTAATGAATATTGTTAGAAAAATTAATGATGAGTTAGCGATCGCAGGTCAAATTACACTAGATCAGCTACAAGAAATAGGTGATGAGGGCTATAGGTCTGTAGTCAACCTCCGTTTGCCCGACGAAACAGGCTTGGTGGCTAATGAACAAGAGAAGACTGAGCTTTTGGGATTGTACTACGTTAACTTCCCAACTAGACCTGAAGACATTAATCATCAAAGTACGCTTCAGATATATCAGACCATCACTGAATTACCCAAACCAATACTGATACATTGTGATAATTCAATTCGTTCAGCCGCGATCGCATTGTTGTATATCGCCCTCAAACAAGGTATGGCATTTGAAAAAGCATTGCAAAAAGTTATTAATATAGGCTTAATATAGCTGTCCACTGATAATTTAAGATCATAAACTAGTGGACATTTTTACCTAAATTAATTAAACATATCCAGAAATTAAATATATGTTATCTATAACCATTGTAGAGACGTAGCAGTGCTACGTCTCTACAATCTTTTTCACCAGATGTCTATTGTTGGTTATGGGATATTAGTTATTCCCCAGTCCCCAGTCCCTCAATATGTTTCGGATAAGCATTTTGAACTCATAATAAGGTTTTGGGAAAAGGGAAAAGGGTAAGAGTTAAAGGGTTTTTTATTCCCCTTTCCCCTTTCCCCTTTCCCCTTTAACCAAACTGTATTGCCCAATCCCTAATCCTATCGACTCGCCGCGTTTCACCCCAAAGCTAGACGCGAAGATTTTTATAGTTATTTAAAATAGCGAGGGAAATGTACCTCAGAGAACCGAAAACTAGAGAGAAAAATGAGGTCGTAACCTAACTAAATTTCTGGAATTCGTCATCATGTATGAACTAGTTCAAGCTGTCATCAACGGTGATGAAAAAACTGATGCGAATCAGTTTCTTTATGCGTTGAGTGCTTCAGGTAAGCGTTACTTTCTGAGAAATGAGATTTTGCAAGCTTTTGCTGATTACTGCGATCAATCTCAAAAGCCAGCCTATTTTTACTACTCTTCTTCTGTTGGCAAACTGATACAATATACCCACGAAATAATTCTTGAAGAGGAAAGTACTTGGTTTGTAATTCGACCGAAGATTGCTAACCAAGAAGTTTGGAAACTGACAGCCGATTTTAGCAAATTTGAGCAGATGACGCCTCAAGCGCTGTTAGACGTGAGAGATCGCCTAGTCAACCGCTACCAACCCGACATCCTCGAAATCGACCTTCACCCCTTTTATGAGAATTCCCCAAGAATCGATGACGCCAGAAATATCGGTCAAGGTTTAGCCTTCCTCAATCGTTATCTGTGCAATCAATTGTTGACTGACCCTGAATATTGGGTAGAAATGTTATTTAAAGCATTACACGGACTGCAATGTAATGGCATTCGCCTGTTGTTGAGCGATCGCATTGACTCCGGTATTCAGTTAGCCAAACAAATTAAGCCAGCGCTCAAATTGCTGAGTGAGCGATCGCCTCATGAACCTTATGAAAAATTTAGCTCTGATCTCCAAGAACTCGGTTTTGAGCCAGGTTGGGGTAACACTGCGGCGCGAGTCTCCGAAACCTTAGAACTCCTCGACCGACTCATTTACTCCCCAGAACCCGGCATTTTAGAAGCCTTTGTGGCCCGTGTCCCCGCCGTCTTTCGCGTCGTTCTCGTTTCTGTTCACGGCTGGGTGGGACAAGAAGATGTTTTAGGAAGAGATGAAACACTCGGTCAAGTTATCTATGTCCTCGAACAAGCACGCAGTTTAGAAAACGAACTAAGCGAACAAATCAAACTCGCTGGACTCGACCGACTAGGCATTAAACCCCATATTATTATTCTCACCCGACTAATTCCTAACTGTGAAGGGACATTTTGTAACCTGCACTTAGAAAAAGTTCAAGATACTGAAAATGCTTGGATATTGCGCGTTCCTTTTGGTGAATTCAATCCCGAAATTACCAACAATTGGATTTCTAAATTTGAGATTTGGCCTTATTTAGAACAATTTGCCATCGATGCAGAAAAAGAATTACTAGCTCAATTTAAAGTCAAACCTAATCTGATTGTTGGTAACTACAGCGACGGTAACTTAGTAGCCTTTCTCCTCTCTCGCCGGATGAAAGTTACGCAGTGCAACATTGCCCATTCCTTGGCAAAGCCTAAATATCTATTTAGCAATTTATACTGGCAGGATTTAGAAGAGCAATATCACTTCTCGGTACAATTCACCGCCGATTTGATTAGCATGAATGCAGCCGACTTTATCATCACATCGTCCTATCAAGAAATTGTCGGCACACCTGACACCATCGGTCAATACGAATCGTATAAATGGTTTACGATGCCGCAGTTGTATCATGTAGTTGATGGCATTGATTTGTTTAGTCCTAAATTCAACTTAGTGCCGCCGGGGGTAAATGAAAATATTTTCTTTCCCTATAGCCAAAAAGAAAACCGAGATTCTCACCTGCGTAAACAAGTTCACGACTTACTCTTTAGCCGCGAAGACTCCCAAATCTTAGGTCATTTAGCTCACCCCAATAAGCGACCAATCTTTGCCGTTGATACCGTCACTTCAATCAATAATCTCACTGGGTTAGCTGAATGTTTTGGTAAGAGTCAGGCATTGCAAGAGCATTGTAATCTGATTATCTTAACCAGTAAACTGCATCCAGATGAAGCTATCAACTCACAAGAAGTAGAAGAAATTCAAAAACTCCACGAGATTATTAATCAATATCATCTCGATGGTAAAATTCGCTGGGTGGGGATGCGTATTCCTAGCACTGAACTTGGTGAAGCCTACCGAGTAGTTGCAGATTCTCAAGGGATCTATATCCATTTTGCCCGCTTTGAATCCTTCGGACGGAGTATTTTGGAAGCAATGATTTCCGGCTTGCCAACTTTCACTACTCAGTTTGGCGGTTCTTCAGAAATTATCGATAACCAAGAAAACGGATTTCATATTAATCCTACAGACTTAGAAGGAACAGCAAAGAAAATTTTAGACTTCCTTGAGAAATGTGATACTCATGCTGAACACTGGCAAGAAGTTTCAGAATGGATGAGTCAGCGAATTCATCATAAATATAATTGGCATTTACATAGCAATCAATTACTACTGCTGAATAAAATGTTTAGTTTTTGGAACTTTGTTGCTCCAGAAAATAACGAAGCCAGAGATCGGTACATGGAAACCTTATTTCATCTTATTTATAAGCCCAGAGTTGAGAAGATTTTAGAAAAGCATAAGGGGGGGTGAGGGAGGCAGAGGAGCAGGGGGCAGGGGAAAATTAGAACTCCGTTCATCTATCTCAGAACTCCGTTCATCTATCTCAGAACTCCGTTCATCTATCTCAGAACTCCGTTCATCTATCTCAGAACTCCGTTCATCTATCTCAGAACTCCGTTCATCTATCTCAGAACTCCGTTCATCTATCTTAGAACTCCGTTCATCTACCTCAGAACTCCGTTCATCTACCTCAAAGACTCATTAACGGAGTTAAAAGACTTATTCATCTACCTTAAAATCCTCAATCCCTAATTCCCATGTCCAATGCCCAATGTCCCATGCCCCAATTTACTTACACAGATTGGATATTAATCGAAACCCAGTTTGATCCTGAGCAATTACAGTCCAAAGAAACTGTCTTTACAATCGGCAATGGATATCTGGGAACAAGAGGCAGTTTTGAAGAGGGTTATCCTCATGCATCGCCAGCTACTTTTATAAACGGTGTCTACGATGATGTGCCAGTAGTATACACTGAGCTGGTAAATTGCCCTGACTGGCTACCCTTGATAGTAATTGTGAATGGCGATCGCTTCCGTCTCGATCAAGGTGAAATATTACACTATGAGCGACAGCTTGATTTACGCCAAGGACAACTTATCCGTGCTTTACGTTGGCGCTCTCCCAGTGGGAATACTATAGATATCAGCTTTGAACGCTTTGCTAGTCTGGCAGATCCGCACGTGTTGGCGTTACGCTGCCATTTAACGCCAGTAGATTTTGAGGGGTTAATTGAAGTTCAAGCTAGTATCAATGGCTATCCCGAAAATCAAGGTTTTAATCACTGGGAAGGATTAGATCAGGGCAAAATCGACCAAGGAATCTGGTTGCAACGCCGCACCCGCAGCTCCCGAATTGAACTCGGTATGGCAGCTAAGGTGAAAATATTAGGTAGTGAAGCATCTTTGCAAGTCAATACTGCACCTGGTTATCCCACCTTAAGCACATCTTTCGTTGCGAAAGCACAGCAGACTGTAACGGTGGAAAAAATCGTGACAGTTTTTACCTCACGGGAGATAGAAACACCAGTCAAAGCCGCTCAAGAAAAACTCGCGCACCTGTCAGATTACACAACATTACTAAAAGCCAATGAGCAAGCATGGAATGAGGTTTGGCAGCAAAGTGACATCCTGATTGAGGGAGATAGCACAGCTACTTTTGCAGTTCGCTACAATCTGTTTCAATTGCTGATTGCTGCTCCCTGGAATGATGATAGAGTGAGCATTCCCGCTAAAACCCTTTCTGGGTTTGGCTATCGTGGTCATATCTTTTGGGATACAGAAATTTTTATGCATCCCTTGTTTCTGTTTACCCAGCCAGCGATCGCCCGGAACTTACTCAGTTACCGTTGGCACACCTTAGCCGGAGCTAGACGCAAAGCAATTCATTACGGCTATAAAGGGGCAATGTTTGCCTGGGAAAGTGCTGAAACTGGGGATGAAGTTACACCCCGTTGGGCTATCGGCAGTGATTTTTACGGTGAAGATGTGCGAATTTGGTGCCGCGATCGCGAAATTCATATTAATGCAGATATCCCCTACGCGATTTGGAATTACTGGCAAGCTACTGCTGATGATGAGTGGATGCAAAAGTACGGTGCAGAGGTAATCTTGGATGCCGCAATCTTTTGGAGTAGCCGGGTAGAATTCAATCCTGAGCGTGAAAAGTATGAAATTCGGGGAGTGATTGGAGCGGATGAATATCATGAATTAGTCCACAATAACGCCTTTACAAACCGTATGGCGCAATGGCATCTAGAGAAAGCGATCGCAGTCTATGATTGGTTAGTTCACAAATTCCCCGAACGAGCGACTGAACTAGAGGCGAAACTGCAACTCACCTCCCAAGAGACATCGCACTGGCAAGACATCATCGCTAAAATTTTGTTTCTCTATGACCCATCAACAGAACTAATTGAGCAATTCGAGGGATTTTTTCAATCCGAAGATATCAACTTAGCAGATTATGAACCACGCGATCGCTCCATGCAGGCTATTTTAGGTGTCGATCAAATCAATAAATATCAAGTAATCAAACAGCCAGATATATTAATGCTCCTATATTTAATGCGGGAATCAGCAGATTTTCCCTATAACGAAAAAGCATTGCAGACAAACTGGGAATACTACGCACCCCGCACTGATATTACCTATGGTTCCTCTCTTGGCCCATCAGTTCAGGCGATCTTAGCTTCCGACTTGGGCAAATCAACCGAAGCTTACGAACAGTTTATGCGAGCATTAATGGTTGATCTTGAAGACAACCGAGGTAACACCAGAGATGGAATTCACGGCGCTAGTGCTGGTGGTATTTGGCAAGCTGTAATTTTTGGATTCGGCGGCATCCAACTCACCGAAAATGGCCCCGTAGCCAATCCTCACCTCCCCCCAGGCTGGACGCGCCTGAAGTTTAAACTGCACTGGCAAGGGAAATGGCACGAGTTTGATTTGAAGGGATTGGGGACTGGGGGACAAGGGGAAGCAGGAGGCAGGGAGCAGGGGGTAGGGAGCAGGGGGCAGGGAGAAGAGGAAATTGGGAAAAAAGGAGAAAGAGGAGATTTTTCTTCATCCCCCTTGCACCCTGCACCCCGCTCCCTTGCCTTTTCATCCCCCCCAATACCCAATATTCAAGGATTCATCTTCGATTTAGATGGTGTGCTAACAGATACAGCAGAAATTCACTACTTAGCTTGGAAAAAGCTAGCAGATGAAGAGGGTATACCGTTTAATCGGGAAGCTAACGAAGCCCTGCGGGGTGTATCCCGTCGCGCTTCCCTGATGCTGATTATTGGCGATAGACCGTATTCGGAAGCCCAAATCCAGGAGATGATGGAGCGTAAAAATCGCTATTATGTAGAATTAATCCAAAATATGACACCCAAGGATTTGCTACCAGGTGCGATCGCTCTTTTGGATGAACTGCGGCAAGCTGGGATTAAAATTGGTATTGGTTCAGCCAGCAAAAATGCCCGGACAGTGCTAGAACGATTAGGCATTGTGGACAAAGTAGATGCGATCGCTGACGGTTATAGTGTACAGGAACCAAAGCCAGCACCAGACTTATTTCTGTACGCAGCCAAGCAACTAGGAATTAAACCAGAGCAATCTGTCGTTGTAGAAGATGCCGCAGCCGGTATTGATGCAGCCCTAGCTGCTGGTATATGGGCTGTAGGACTTGGCCCCGTTGAACGAGTTGGAGCCGCTCATGTTGTTTTACCCAGCCTCGCAGGCATTAAATGGGCAGAACTTCGAGATCAATTGGGAAGTCCCTAAATCGCCGTCTGTAGAAGAATGTTCATCTATCTTTCAGACAGCGATCGCTCTTTAACCCAATTTAGGGAACTCCAAGAAATAAATTATCCAATATTGTGGGGTGGGCAACATGAGCGCCATATAGCCTGGGCTATCGTGTCGCCCACCCCACAAGACTTAATTGAATATTTTTTTATTTGGAAGTCCCTTGTTGCCTGATATTTCCTCTACGCTAATGCTGCTACCTTCTCTAGTAAGCCTTGAAACAACCTCAAACCATCACTACCCCCTAGCATTGCGTCTGATGCCCTTTCTGGATGCGGCATCATCCCCAACACATTGCCCCGACGATCGCAAATCCCAGCGATGTTGTTCAGTGAACCGTTGGGATTTTCGCCTTCATAGCGAAACAAGACTTGCCCGTTATCTTCAATTTCTGCGAGAGTGGCTGCATCAGCGTAGAATCGCCCCTCTCCGTGGGCTATGGGCAAAGTGATCACTTCACCACTGCTATAAGCTTGTGTCCATGAGAGATTAGTCCGCTCAACTTTCAAAGGGACGCGATCGCAAATAAAATGCAAATCCCGATTTCTGGTTAACACCCCCGGCAAAAGTCCGACTTCAGTTAATACCTGAAAACCATTACAAATACCGAGGACAAACTTACCTTTTTGGGCGTGTTCCACAACCTGCTGCATCACGGGTGAAAAACGCGCGATCGCACCGCAGCGTAAATAATCACCGTAACTAAAGCCACCAGGGATAATCACGACATCCAAATCAGTAATGTCTGTTTCTTGATGCCAAACCATGCGAGTCGGTTGTGAGAGCAAATCTCTAGTTACATAAGCAACATCGCGATCGCAATTAGAACCGGGAAAAACAACAACACCGAATTTAGTCATTAGTCATTAGTCATTAGTCATTGGTCATTAGTCATTAATCATTGGGAGTGGGGATGAGGGAGAAGCAATGCTCAATCCCCACTCCCCAATTGCCAGTCCCTAAAATACCCCAGTTTGTGTTTCGACCTCAATTAATTCAAAGCGGTAATTTTCAATTACAGGATTTGATAGCATTTGGTCGCAAATGTTATCGAGGTCTTGACGCGCTTTCTTTTCATCAGTAGAGGTGATGGTGAGTTCAATGTACTTGCCAATCCGCACCTGGTCAACGTTCTCGTATCCCAGTTGCTTAAGACCAGATTGTACAGCGACACCAGCGGGGTCTAAAACTGAAGGACGAAGGGTCACGAAAATTTTGGCTAGATACTTGGTTTGCACGGGCTTTTTCTGAATGCTGCGATCGCTATACTATAACTTTATGCTCTAACTGAGTGAAAATAAGATTACGAAGCGGTTAAAGTTAATCGATCGATTAGCCCATCTAACAGCTTCAACTACAGTGGCATATTTAAATAATTGTCTATGAGAGCCATACGCACCCGCAGTCAAGAGCGTATTTTCAACCTACTGAAAACCATTAAAAAAGGCATTTCCGCTCAGGACATTTACGTAGAACTACGTAACACTAATCAGAGCATGGGTTTAGCAACAGTTTACCGTTCCCTAGATGCCTTGAAACTTGAAGGCATGGTACAAGTGCGGAATTTGGCTAACGGTGAAGCCCTCTATAGCCTAGCGCAGCAAGACAAACACCACCTTACTTGCTTGCAATGTGGTATCTCAATTCCGATTCATCAATGCCCCGTTCATGACTTAGAAAACCAGTTAGAAACCAGCCATAAGTTTAAAGTTTTTTACCACACCCTAGAGTTTTTTGGGTTGTGCAGTCAATGCCAAGTAAACCAAGCTACTGAGATTGGTCAGTAGTCACCCAATCTTATGTTTTCTGCACGCGGACTGGTTAAGCCTAACTAGAGGAGTAATGAAGTGTTGAGAATTAGCGTTGAACAAGCAGCTAGCTGTTGTGATTATAGTTTGCACATTGAGGCGGCAGGGGAGCAGTTCTTGCTGGGAGCAAGGGAGAAGATTTACAGGTTTTGCCTAATCATGCTTGTGATGCAATTTGCAGGCGCAACAGCTTATAAATTTTAAATCTCTCTTAGAACGAGTAGCTAGGGGAGAAGAAGTAATTTTGCTAGAGCAAGATAAGGCTGTAGCTCGTTTAGTTCCTCCGCTACAAAAGAAAGAACGATTAGCAAGTATAAAACAATTTCGTGATTCTCTTACGATTAAGGGTGAATCATTGAGTGCAACTGTCATAAATGCACGTACAGAGGAACGTCATTGATTTATTTAGATACAAGCGTTATCGCTCCTTTGTATTGGAGAGAAGCTTTAAGCGATGCAGTTGAACAATTACTACTCAATGAAACTGAAGTAGGTTTGAGTCAGTTGGTTGAGGTTGAAAGGGCTGAGTACTCTCTAACCATTTGCCAATCCTTGGAGTTGCCGGATAAGCTGTTGTGATTATAGTTTGCACATTGAGGTGGCACGGGAGCAGTTCTTGCTGGGATCAAGGGAAAAGATTTACAGGTTTTGCCTAATCATGCTTGTGATGCAATTTGTAGGCGCAACAGCTTATTTCTGACTTTAGCAAAACTTCAGTTATCAGTTAAAATTTGTTGATTTGCTACTTTCCTCAAATTCCAAAAATCATAAAACGTAATGTTAATTGTCATCTTGTGTTTTCCTGTGCGATGCTGTATTCGCCCAGGTAGGCATCGCCCACAGTTGATGCTGCATAACAGAGTCCAACTAGCTATTATTAGCTAAGGGACTTCCAAATAAAAAAATCTTCAATTAACTCTTGTGGGGTGGGCGTCTCGCCCGCCATACAGACTGGGCGCTCATGTTGCCCACCCCACAATATTGGATAATTTATTTTTTGGAGTTCCCTAAGTGGTATATCAGATACGACGGCAATACCATTTAGTTTGCAGTCTTTATCAACTGCTTACACTCGCACCCATAAAAATTAGTTTGATTTACTTTTTATTTTCTACTCTCTATTTTGATAACCATTACCTAACAGTTCTCTAACTAGGTACGGGATACAAAAAATACAAAAGATTGTTCAAGATTCAAGATTAAGGATAAGGCTATGGCAACCGAACAGTTAACTAGAGACAGCGACAATTTAGATTTAAATCAGCTACTAAGAACGCTGAATGCTGTTAAAAACGGTGACTTTTCGACTCGGATGCCCATAGACCATACTGGTGTGGCGGGGAAAATTGCTGATACGCTCAATGATATTATCGATCAAAATGAACGGATGGCGGCGGAACTACAACGGATTGGTAACGTTGTCGGCAAAGAAGGCAAAATTGCCGATCGCGCCTCTCTCGGAGATGTTCGGGGTTCTTGGTCAGATTGTGTGACTTCTGTCAATACTCTAATTACAGATTTAGTTCAACCAACAGCTGAAACTACCCGTGTAATTCGGTCGGTAGCTAATGGTGATTTATCCCAAACGATCGCTACAGAAATCGATGGCAGACCCCTGCAAGGTGAGTTTCTCCAAACTGCTAATATTGTCAACACAATGGTAGAACGGCTTGGTTCCTTTGCCAGTGAAGTTACCAGGGTTGCCCGTGAGGTGGGAACTGAAGGGAAGTTGGGCGTTCAAGCCGAAGTGCAAGGTGTGGCAGGCACTTGGAAAGATTTGACTGATAACGTTAACTTAATGGCGGGTAATCTCACCGGACAAGTTCGCAACATTGCCGAAGTTGCCACCGCGATCGCCAATGGCGACTTATCCAAAAAAATCACTGTCAATGTTAAAGGCGAAATTCTCGAACTAAAAAACACCGTCAACACGATGGTGGATCAGCTTAATTCTTTTGCGAGTGAAGTAACGCGAGTTGCCCGTGAAGTTGGAACTGAAGGAAAGTTGGGCGTACAAGCAGAAGTTAAAGGAGTGGCAGGTACTTGGAAGGATTTAACTGACAACGTTAATTTAATGGCAGGAAATTTAACTGCTCAAGTCCGTAACATTGCGGAAGTTACAACGGCGGTAGCTAATGGCGACCTGTCTAAGAAAATCACTGTAGATGTCAAAGGCGAAATTTTAGAGTTGAAAAACACCGTTAACATCATGGTGGATCAGCTTAATTCTTTTGCATCAGAAGTAACAAGAGTTGCGCGTGAGGTGGGTGCAGAAGGAAAATTAGGCGGTCAAGCAGAAGTTCGCGGCGTAGCGGGTACGTGGAAAGACCTTACCGATAGTGTGAATTTCATGGCGGGAAGCTTGACGGCACAGGTGCGGAATATTGCCGAAGTTACTACCGCTGTGGCAAATGGCGACTTATCTAAGAAAATCACTGTGGATGTCAAAGGCGAAATTCTGGAGTTGAAAAACACCATTAATACAATGGTGGATCAACTTAATTCCTTTGCAAGTGAAGTGACGCGGGTAGCGCGGGAAGTGGGAACTGAAGGTAAGTTGGGTGTGCAAGCGCAAGTGCAGGGAGTAGCAGGTACTTGGAAAGATTTAACTGATAACGTTAACTTAATGGCGGGTAATCTCACCGGACAGGTGCGAAATATTGCCGAGGTTGCCACTGCGATCGCCAATGGTGATCTATCTAAGAAAATCACCGTCGATGTCAGAGGTGAAATTCTCGAACTCAAGAATACTATCAATATCATGGTGGATCAACTCAGTTCCTTTGCATCGGAAGTCACAAGAGTTGCGCGTGAGGTGGGAAGTGAAGGAAAACTGGGAGTCCAAGCCGATGTGCGCGGCGTCGCGGGAACTTGGAAAGATTTAACTGACAGCGTGAACTTCATGGCGGGAAGTTTAACGGCACAGGTGCGGAATATTGCGGAAGTAACTACGGCGGTTGCAACAGGCGACTTATCCAAAAAAATCACTGTCGATGTCAAAGGTGAAATTCTGGAGTTGAAAAATACCATTAACACAATGGTGGATCAACTCAATTCTTTTGCATCAGAAGTTACCAGAGTTGCCCGTGAGGTGGGAAGCGAAGGTAAATTGGGTGTGCAAGCAGAAGTGCGCGGCGTGGCTGGTACGTGGAAAGACCTTACCGACAGCGTGAACTTCATGGCGGGAAGCTTGACGGCGCAGGTGCGGAACATTGCCGAAGTGACTACGGCGGTTGCAACAGGCGATTTATCCAAGAAAATCACCGTCGATGTGAAAGGTGAGATTCTGGAGTTGAAAAATACCATTAATACAATGGTGGATCAACTTAGTTCCTTTGCAAGTGAAGTTACAAGAGTTGCTCGTGAAGTGGGAACTGAAGGTAAATTGGGTGTACAAGCGGAAGTGAAAGACGTTGCTGGGACTTGGAAAGATTTAACCGACAGCGTAAATTTCATGGCGGGAAGCTTGACGGCACAGGTGCGGAACATTGCTGAAGTGACAACTGCGATCGCCAATGGTGATTTATCCAAAAAAATCACTGTTGCTGTCAAAGGCGAAATTCTGGAACTCAAAAATACCATCAATATCATGGTGGATCAACTTAATTCCTTTGCAAGTGAAGTTACAAGAGTTGCCCGTGAGGTGGGAAGTGAGGGGAAACTCGGCGTCCAAGCAGATGTGCGCGGTGTAGCTGGAACTTGGAAAGATTTAACTGACAGCGTAAACTTCATGGCGGGAAGCTTAACGGCACAGGTGCGAAACATTGCCGCCGTCACCACCGCCGTAGCTAATGGCGACTTATCTAAGAAAATCTCCGTTGATGTTAAAGGTGAAATTTTAGAGTTGAAAAACACCGTCAACACGATGGTAGATCAACTCAATTCCTTTGCATCGGAAGTTACCAGGGTTGCCCGTGAGGTGGGAACTGAAGGTAAACTGGGCGTACAAGCCGAAGTTAAAGGTGTAGCCGGCACTTGGAAAGATTTAACCGACAGCGTAAACTTCATGGCGGGAAGTTTGACGGCGCAAGTGCGGAACATTGCCGAAGTTACGACGGCGGTAGCTAACGGCGACTTATCTAAAAAAATCACCGTCGATGTGAAAGGTGAAATTCAGGAGCTTAAAAACACCATTAATACAATGGTGGATCAGTTAAATTCCTTTGCATCGGAAGTTACCAGGGTTGCCCGTGAGGTAGGAACGGAAGGTAAATTGGGCGTGCAAGCTTACGTCAGAGGCGTAGCTGGCACTTGGAAAGATTTAACAGACAACGTGAACTCGATGGCGGGGAACCTCACCGGACAAGTCCGCAACATCGCGGAAGTTACGAAAGCGGTGGCAAATGGCGACCTTTCTAAGAAAATTACCGTCGATGCCAAAGGTGAAATTTTAGACTTGAAAAACACCACCAACACGATGGTAGATCAACTCAGTTCCTTTGCCAGTGAAGTAACGCGGGTGGCGCGGGAAGTGGGAACGGAAGGGAAGTTGGGCGGACAAGCACAAGTCCAAGGTGTTGCGGGTACTTGGAAAGATTTAACTGATAACGTGAACTCGATGGCGGGTAACTTAACGGCACAAGTGCGCGGTATTGCCAGAGTTGTCACCGCAGTTGCTAACGGCGACTTGAAACGAAAACTAATGTTAGATGCTAAGGGAGAAATTGAAACCTTGGCAGAGACAATCAACGAGATGATTGATACTCTAGCGACATTTGCCAATCAGGTAACTACAGTAGCGCGGGAAGTGGGAATTGAAGGGAAGTTAGGCGGACAAGCGAGAGTCCCTGGGGCGGCTGGAACTTGGAAAGATTTGACGGATAATGTAAATGAACTCGCTGCTACATTGACAACTCAGTTGCGAGCGATCGCCGAAGTTGCTACAGCTGTAACTAAAGGTGATTTAACTCGTTCAATTGCCGTCGAAGCATTAGGGGAAGTAGCAATCCTCAAAGACAACATCAACCAGATGATTGCCAACCTGCGGGAGACAACGCAGAAAAACACCGAACAAGATTGGTTGAAAACTAACTTAGCCAAGTTTACCCGAATGCTCCAAGGGCAGCGAGACTTAGAAACCGTATCTAAACTCATTCTCTCAGAATTAGCACCCTTGGTAGGAGCGCAACACGGCGTATTCTTCCTGATGGAGTCTGCGGAAAATACACCATATTTAAAACTAATTAGTAGCTACGCTTACCGCGAACGCAGACATCTAGCTAACCGCTTCCAATTGGGTGAAGGTTTGGTGGGACAATGCGCCTTAGAAAAAGAGCGAATTTTGCTGACAGATGTGCCAAGTGATTATGTCAGAATTACCTCTGGTTTAGGAGAAGCCACGCCCCTGAATGCCGTGGTGTTACCTGTACTCTTTGAAGGACAAGTAACAGCAGTGATTGAATTGGCATCCTTCCGCCGCTTTAGCGAAATTCATCTGACATTCTTTGACCAGCTTACCGAAAGTATTGCGATCGTCCTCAACACGATCGCAGCATCAATGCGAACTGAAGAATTACTCAAACAATCGCAATCTTTAGCTGAAGAACTCCAAACCCAGCAAAGCGAACTCCGCGAAACCAACAAGCGTTTAGAACAACAAGCCCAATCACTCAAAACCTCTGAAGATTTACTCAAAGGACAGCAAGAAGAACTGCAACAAACCAACGCCGAGTTAGAAGAAAAGGCAGAGTTGTTGGCGATGCAGAAAAAAGAAGTCGAGCGCAAAAATCGGGAAATTGAACAAGCAAGACTTTCTTTAGAAGATAAAGCTGAACAACTCGCCCTTTCCTCAAAATACAAATCAGAATTTCTTGCCAACATGTCCCATGAACTGCGGACACCGCTAAATAGCTTGTTGATTTTGGCAAAATTGTTAACAGATAATATCGATCGCAATCTCACCGCCAAGCAAGTCGAATACAGCCAGACAATTTACTCAGCCGGTACTGATTTGTTGACGTTAATCAATGACATTCTGGATCTCGCTAAAATTGAATCTGGAACGATGTCCATTGACATGATCCCAATGCCATTGGCAGAGTTGGGTGATGTGATTGAGCGCACCTTCCGGCAAATTGCTCAGAGCAAAGGACTTGCCTTTACAATTGAATTCACTCCCGAATTGCCAAACACCATCTATTCAGATGTCAAACGCTTACAACAGGTATTGAAAAATCTTCTCTCCAACGCTTTTAAATTTACAGAGCAAGGGGAGGTACGCTTACGGATTGCGGTAGCAAAGCTAGGGTGGAGTAACGATCACGAAACTTTAAATTGTGCCCAGCTTGTAATTGCCTTCTCAGTTAGCGATACAGGCATTGGCATTGCCCCCGAAAAACAAAAAGTGATTTTTGAAGCATTCCAACAAGCTGATGGCTCCACCAGTCGCAGATACGGCGGCACCGGATTGGGCTTATCAATTAGCCGCGAAATCGCCCGTCTCTTCGGCGGCGAAATTAAACTCATCAGTCAACCCGGTGAAGGTAGCACCTTTACATTCTACTTACCACAATTTAGTACTGTTAGCGATAGCGGGGCGTTTAGCCCGTTCCGAGTGCTGAATGCTGAGTCTAGATCGACACTCCCTACTCCCTACTCCCTACTCCCTACTCCCCACTCCCCACTCCTCACTCCCCACTCAGCACTCATCACTGACGATCGCACCACCATTGAAAGAGGCGATCGCGTGTTATTAATTGTCGAAGATGACGTTAATTTTGCGCGTATCCTTCTAGATATGGCGCAACAGCAAGGATTCAAGGTAATAGCTGCCCAAACAGGTAGTACAGGTTTGATGTTAGCGCAGCAATTTCTACCTTCAGCCATTTTGCTAGATATCAGGTTGCCAGAAATGGATGGTTGGACGGTATTGGATCGTCTAAAACATGACCCAAATACCCGTCACATTCCCGTACATATCATGAGCGTTGAAGAAGGTAAACAGCGCGGGTTACAACTAGGTGCGATCGCATATCTACAAAAACCCTTAACCAGCGAGACAATATCTGAGGCGTTGACCAAAATTAAAGGTTTTGTTGAACGCCAGGTGAAAAATTTATTAGTAGTCGAAGACGATGACACTCAACGGCTGAGTATTGTTGAGTTAATTGGCAACAGCGATGTTTCAACCACAGCAGTGGCTAATGGTACAGCAGCCCTAGAAGCAATTCGCACCCAGCATTTTGATTGCCTCGTCCTCGATTTAGGGCTACCCGATATGACCGGCTTTGAATTGATTGAGCAGATAAAGCTTTTACCTCACGGTAAAACTTTACCAATTATTGTCTACACAGGTAGAGAAATTAGCAAAGCTCAAGAAACAGAACTCAGACGGATTGCCGAGACAATCATTATTAAAGATGTGCGATCGCCCGAACGTTTGTTTGATGAAACAGCATTATTTTTACACCGAGTCCAAGCAAATTTACCTGAACCGAAGCGCCAAATACTTGAACAACTGCATTCACAAGACTACTTACTCACTGGCAAAAAAGCGCTAATTATAGACGACGATATGCGGAATATCTTCGCTCTTACCAGTATGCTGGAGCGTTATCAAATCCAGGTTTTATATGCTGAAAATGGCAGAGAGGGAATTGCCACGTTACAAAATACACCAGATATTGATGTAGTGTTGATGGATGTGATGATGCCAGAAATGGATGGTTATGAAACAACACGCATAATCCGCCAAAACGAGCAATTTAAATCTTTGCCGATTATTGCACTGACCGCTAAAGCCATGCAAGGCGATCGCGAGAAGTGTATTGAAGCCGGTGCATCAGACTATATTACTAAACCCGTAGATACCGAACAATTGCTGTCGCTGTTGCGTGTTTGGCTATATCGTTGATACTACTGTAAAACCTTTAGTGCATTTTTGAATTAACAACCAACGGTCAGAATAAAGACGCGATAAATCGCCGTCTCTACAATAATCAATCTTTTGTAGAGACGGCGATTCATCGCGTCTCTTGTCTTAACCGAACAGTATTCACCTGCTTATATTCCACCATCATCCCAAATCGGGAACCAATGACGCGATCGCCTTCACCAATTCTTCTGGATCTACAGGCTTAGAAATATGCTGTTGAAATCCCGCAGCGATCGCTTGTTGCTGATTCATCTCACCAGCATAGGCAGTTAAAGCGATCGCGGGAATTGTCCCGCCTTGCTCTGGTTCCAGACTTCTGATCTGTCGCATCAGCATATAGCCATCCATTTCCGGCATCCCAATATCGCTGATGATCAGATTTGGCTGGGATTGACTCAATGCTGTTAAAGCCTCAATGGCTGAGGCGGCAACGATAACAGTTGCACCATACTGTTGCAACATAAAAGGCAAAAACTCTCGCATATCTGCATCATCATCCACCACTAGAATCTCTAAGGCAGATAAGGGCAAAGACTGATTCGCCACCAGTGAAGAGTTATCTTCTACATCCTTAATTCCTTTATTTTTATCCTGTAAACACGGAAGTCTGACGGTGAAAGTTGCTCCTTTAGCTTCGCCCAGACTTTCTGCTTGCACAGTTCCCCCATGAAGTTCTACGAGATGACGGACGATCGCTAATCCTAAACCTAAACCGCCAAATTTGCGAGTTGTCGCACCATCTGCTTGACGAAAATAATCAAAGACATAAGGTAAGAACTCAGGTTCAATTCCCTTCCCTGTATCAGTGACACGGATTTGTACCTGTAAGCCAACTTGCTCTAATTTAATTTTTACCTGTCCACCGATGGCAGTAAACTTAATGGCATTAGAAAGAATATTCCAAATAACTTGTTGTAATCGATTGGCATCGCCTAAAACTTCTCCGATACCAGATTCAAAAATTGTCTGAATTTGGATAGATTTAGCCTCTGCCGATAAACGCACTGTCTCGATCGCAGCTTCAATCACTGATACTAAATTAATCCGGCCGAAGTTGAGGTTAAGTTTACCCTGAAGGATGCGGGAGACATCCAGCAAATCTTCAATTAATTGAGTTTGTAACTTGGCATTGCGCTCAATAGTTTCTAGGGCGCGATCGCTGGTTGCTTGGTCAAGTTTGCGACTCCGCATCAGTTTTGCCCAACCCAAAATCGGGTTGAGTGGTGTTCTCAATTCATGAGACAGCACAGCTAAAAATTCATCTTTGACGCGATTTGCGCTTTCAGCAGCGCTTCTTGCTGTTCGTTCGGCTTCGTAGAGATGGGCACGAGCGATCGCTTGGGCGCATTGTTGAGCAACAGCCAAGAGAAATGCTTGATCTTCTCCACTAAGTTGTTGAGGCTGGGCAAATCCCAAACTTATACCGCCAACTGCCCAACCTTCTACCATCAATGGAATAGAAATCCAGGCATTAAAATCATATTGGGCATAAATCTCTGCTAAATGGGGGTAACGATCTGCCCGATTTTTTGTTGCTTCAGCCCAAATAGGTTTCCCAGTTCGCACCGCTTCTGCTAAGGGAGAGGGTGAATCGATGGCAAAAATACGCCAAGTATTCACCAAATCCTGGTTATAGCCAACTGCACGCACAATTTCCAGTTCCGTTTTACTTTCATTCACCAAGGCGACGAGGGCACAATTTGCTCCTAAGGCAGCCATGCTTTGCTCGACAATAACTTCAGATACTTGGGCTGGTGTTAGAGATTCTGAGAGAGCAGCCGTAATAGATTGAAGACGGGCAATCCGCTCCAATGCTCTTTCTGCTGTTTTTTGTGCCTGCTGCGCTTCTTGGTAAAGACGGGCATTATCGATCGCGATCGCCGCTCGATGGGCAATATCTTCCGCTAATGACAAGTCAGTTGTGTTGTAACGACGCTCTGATTCAGCACTAAAAAAGGAAATTGCACCAAAAACTTTTTCACGTGCAGTCAACGGTAAAATTATACAGGATTTCAAACCGATTTCACGTATAATCCTGAGATGTTCTGCATCTGGGATGCCTTTTACTAATAGTGCATCTGAGATTTCAGTTACCATTTCAGGAATTCCTGTACGCAGCACCTTAGGGACACCTCCAGGTTCATCCAATTTTCTCGGATAATGCTGATGAAGTTCCCAACCGAGTTTAACTTTCTCTGGATCTCGGTGAGCAACTGCTACCCGATTAATTGATTGGTTGTCTTGTAGCAGATCAACGCTGCACCAATCGGCGAAGTAAGGCACAACTAAGTTTGCCACACTTGCTAGCGTGCTTTGGTAATTGAGGGAAGATGCGAGGGTTGCACTTACTTGAGCCAAAAATGCTGCTCGTTGCTGATCGGCTTCTGCTTCCAGTCGTGCGGTTTGCTCTTGAATCAGTTGGATTCGTTCGGCTTCAGATTGTTTGCGATCTGTGATATCAAGCACAACACCACTCATGTGTGTGGCAATACCCGCTTCGTTGAAAAAGGCTTTTCCCCGACAGACTGCGTAGCGGATACTGCCGTCATCCCAAATAATTCGATATTCTAAATTATGCTCCACACCTTCGTTAATAGCTCGACTCAACGATTGAGCCAGCAATCCGCGATCGCTTGGATGCAGACGAGCTAAAATTGCCTCAGAAGTGCCAGCAAAGGTTTCCGGTGTTAACCCAAATAGTTGATAAATTTGCTCATCCCAATCAAAGCGATCGCTGCTAATATCCCAACTCCAAACACCGATTTTGGCAGATTTTAATGCCAAATTTAGTTGTGCTTTGCTGTCTTCTAAACCTTGATAAAGACGAGCATTTTCTAGAGAAATAGCAATTTGAACTGTCAAAATTTCTAATACAGAAAGTTTGTCTTGTGTAAAAGCACTGGAAATCAGATTATTTTCTAAATATAAAATACCAAGTAATTTTGACTGACGGGCGATCGGCAAACAAAGTACAGATTTAGGTTGCTTTTGAATTACATACTCATCCTTGGAAAACAAATTATGTTCAGTGGCATTTTGCAAAATCACTGTTTCCTGAGTTCGCTGAACATAATTCAACATTGATTGCGGAATAAGCTGAGAAATTTCACCCTCTAATATAGGTCGAGAAACATTGAGCTTTTCTACTTGGGGATTAACCTTAGCCTCTACTTCAATCACCAAATTTTGCTCATGTTCAAGCAACAAATAACCGATTTCTGCTCCTGCTTGCTCGATCACAATTTGCATTAATGTCTTCAACAACCGTGAAAAAACAATCTCACTACTGATAGTTTGAGAGGCTTTAACTACTGACAAAAAATCTAAATGCTCACCTGTGGTGATAAACGTGCCATTAGAGACAAGCTGTTGTTGTGGCAATAGCTGAGGATAGGATTCTTCTAGGTGCTTAACTTTAGCAAATGCCTCCCAGCGAATGTAACCATTTTTAGCTGCTTCCAAATAAGTTTTACCAATTAATTCAAACTCTCGCTCCAAGTAGAACTTAGCCGCTAGCTCATTAGCCAAAGCTTCATATTGCCCAAATCCCTGCTCACTGGCTGAAGCAATTGATTGCTCATATAGGCGCATTGCTTCCAAATCTCGACTTTCAATCCGAGCTATTTCCGCAGCTACTAATTGAGACTTGTGTAAGAAGTTAGCAGAGCAGTGGTTAGCCCAATATTGCAATTGTTGCTGATGGAATTCTAAAGTTTGCAAAAACTGTTCTTGCTCTTGATTAGATACTGTTGGATAAAGAGCCGTGAGAGTCAGCGAGTAATATAAAATGTAATCTGTTTCAATTGGTAATGCCAGTGTCGTAACTGGAAATTTAGATAATTCTAAGGCAAATTTTAATGCTTCTGTATATTGTTGATATGTAAAAAAGATAATTAATTTGATAATGTGATAAAAAATAATTCCACTGACAAAACCTGCATCTGTAATTACAGATAAAGCCTGTGATTCATCAAAATTATCATCACTTAGAGTCAGATTGTGATGAGTAAGTCCGCACAGATTCATCAGGAACATCTGCTGTAATCTGATTGTCTGATAGACAGCTTCATGTTTCGACTGACGGGCAAATGTAGTGTATTTATCTAGAGATTTGTATGTATCTCCAAGTGGATATCCTAATTGAATAATTTGCCATGAGCCTTGATAGCCGTTGTAGTTTGCCATCGTTATATCACCTGCTTCCACACAACCAATAAATCCCCGCTCCAAAAAAGGAATATCACTGGCAATATGGTTACACCAAACGTTAATATGACTTCCATGAATGTGTAGAACAACTCCTCTAAGTTTCAAGTCATGAAACTTTTCATTCAATTGAATGGTCATCTCAGAAAATGCATAGCCTGTGGGAATATCATGGAAGATGGAAACCAACAGCATTGCGTACATACTGTAAGCAAAACAAGAATCTTCCGTATTACCAAACTTGAGGGAGTAGTTAACAGCTTGAAGTACAACTAAGGGAAAGAGATTGGGTCTAGCTAAATAAGTAGGTGGCCCCAAAGTGGTCAACAAACTAATCAGTGTCTTAATATTTGGATCTTGGATTACCGGAGCATTAATTAAATCAGAGATTTGTCTATTACCTAAATTTATTAATACCTGGTTTTTTTCAATTGCGATCGCACCTTCTACTTCCTCATTTGTATCAGGTAATCTCACCCCAAAAAGTTTTAAAGCTTCTAATCCTAATGTCAGTGCTTTTTCATATCTACCTGCAACTTGATAGAGTCTGATTTGCAGCATATAAATATTAGATTTATCTACATGAGATTTTGCTTTCAGCAATAATAGATCAAATAATTCTTCCGCTTGCTCTAAATTTCCAGTTAAGAATTCACACTCAGCTTGTTCTCTAAACAAAGTAAATGTTTGTTCGTATTGTTGAAACCAGGCATTTTCAGCCAAAAGATTCATCGCAACACTAAAAAATCTTTTGGCAGGAGTATAGGCTGTAGAAGCTTTTGCTTTTTTACCAGCGATTAAATTCAATCGCACCAATTCATCTTTTTCTGTTTGTTCAATAATTAGATCCACCGCGAGATTAAGTTGATTGACTAGATCAAAAATTTGCTCATTTACTTGTTCAGGTTTAGCATTTTTCAGTAAAAGCTGCCCAATTTTCAGGTGAACAGCCGACTTTGATTCATCAGCAATTAAAGAGTATGCAGCCTGTTGAACTCTGTCATGGTAGAAACGATAGTTTTTATCAACACTTTCATCTGATTCAATGGCAATAATTAATCCTCTTAAAATTGCTTCAAGAAGTGCATTTGCCGTTTCTTCAATAGATTGTTCCCCAACCAATGCCAAAACTTCTAAATCAAAACGATTCCCGATGCAGGAGGCTAATTTAAGCACCTGTTGAGTTGCAAGTGGCAGTTTTTGCATCCGCCCAATCATCAGACTGACAATATTATCTGTAATCCCTTGAGCTTCAATATCAGCTAGATTCCATTGCCACCCACCTTTTACCCCCCTCTGTCCCCCCTGAGCAAGTAGGGATTGAGGAGGGTCAAAATTCAGTAGATTCTCTTGATGCAGTGTTTTGAGAAATTCATTAACAAAGAAAGGATTACCATCAGTTTTTTGGATAATTAATTGAGCAAGGGGTTCTACTTGTTCTGCTGAACTATGCAAGGTATCAGCAATTAACTGATTGACATAGACAAGATTTAGCGGTGTCAGCAGAATTTCGGTCGTTCTTGCCCCATACTGCCGAACCTTATCTATCATCAAATTAAAGGGATGTACAACATCCACTTCGTTATCTCGATACGCCAAAATGAAGCAGAGATACTGAATACTAGAACCAGTAATAATAGTTTCAATTAAATTCAAAGTAGCGGTGTCTGCCCACTGCATATCATCTAAAAAAACAGTGAGAGGATGTTCTTTTTTAGCAAAGACGCTTATAAAGTTCTGAAACACCAAGTTGAATCGATTTTGAGATTCAGCAGGCCCCAACTCTGGGATAGGAGGCTGTTCTCCAACAATTAGTTCAACTTCTGAAATTACATCTGTGATTAGCTTACCATTGTTCCCTAAAGCTGCTTTTATTTCCTGTTTCCAGGTAGAAAGTTTATCTTCTGGTTCAGTTAAAATTTGTCGAGCAAGTGTTTTAAAAGCTTGCACAATAGTGGAATAAGGAATATCTCGTTTGTAGTGATCAAATTTGCCAGAGATAAAAAGCCCACGTTCTCTAACAATGGGTTTGTGAATCTCCTTCACCAGAGAAGATTTACCAACGCCAGCATAGCCATAAACTAACACAAGTTCTGGTTTTCCTTGGCTAACAACTCGCTCAAATACTTGCAAAAGCTTGGCAATTTCTGCTTCTCGCCCATACAATTTTTGGGGAATTTGAAAGCGTTCTGAGATATCTTGCTCACCTAAAACAAAGGATTGAATTTCTCCAGTTGTCTCTAATTGCTGCAAACACTTTTCTAAATCGAATTGTAAACCGAAAGCGCTCTGATATCTCTCTTCTGCAACTTTTGATAACAATTTTATGATGATGTCACAGAAAATTTGAGGAATATTAGAGTTCAGTTTATGTGGATCTAACGGAGATTTAGCAATATGACAATGTACCCACTCTAAGGGGTCTTTACCTTGAAATGGTAGCTGACCTGTGAGCATTTCATAAAAGGTGACTCCTAGTGAATACAAATCGCTGCGATGGTCAATCCCTCGATTCATCCGCCCAGTTTGCTCAGGTGAAAGATAAGGTAAACTGCCTTCAATGCGACTGGAACTGCTAACTATTTGCTGCTGGTAGGGAATGAAAGCAGCAATTCCAAAATCGGCAATTTTTACCTGATTAGTTTCGAGGTTGATTAAAATATTTTGCGGCTTAATATCCTTGTGGACAATGTTACAAGTGTGAATTTGTGCGAGTTTACTGGTGATTTCAATAGCAATCTTCAGAAACGGCACAGGTTGTTGAAATTGGTCTAGAAATTGGTCGAGCGATCGCGCCTGAAAATCCTCCATAATTAAATAAGGGATTCCCTGGTGCATCTCTAAGGCGTAGGCTTTGACTGCGGCGGTGGTATTTAACCTTTGTGCGATCGCATACTCATGTTTGAGTTGTTCAATATTATTGGGTGTACACTGTTCTGGTCGTAGTCCTTTGATAATTACTGGACACTGGTCTTCAACCTTAATTCCACGGTATATGACTGCTTTTACCCCTGCTTTTAACAAAGTCGCAATTTTAAATCCGGGTAATGCAATCATCATGCCAAATACTCCAGCCGTGTTTCTTCAGGGATAATCCCAGCCTAATTGTATTTTAGATACATTTCCTTGGGCAGATAAAATTTAGATAATATCAGATGCGGATAATCACTTCTGCTGACTCTACAGATAAAAATAAGCTACAATTCAAGCAGAGTAAGCATTTCCCGCTCATAAACTCCCCATGTTTGATAACCTGCAAACCCAAATTTACCAACTAGAACAATTTGCCAACAGCCTCGTTTCTAACCAACTGACACATCTTAGTGTAGTAAGCGTTGGTATTATCTTTGCTGCTGGCTTGCTCACCAGTCTCACACCCTGTATGCTTTCTATGCTGCCAATTACCATTGGTTACATCGGCGGTTATGAAGCCAAAAGCCGCCTGCAAGCCGCTGCCCAATCAACTTGGTTTGCTTTAGGTTTAGCAACTACATTGGCAGGGCTGGGGATTATAGCAGGTTTAGTTGGAAAAGTCTACGGTCAAGTGGGAATTGGTTTGCCGATTATTGTCAGCATTATCGCCATTCTCATGGGGCTGAACTTATTAGAAGCACTGCCTATACAATTTCCATCCTTGAATGAAACGAATTGGATTTCGCCAGATTTGCCAACAGGATTGCGTTCTTATTTGCTGGGACTGACTTTCGGCTTAGTGGCATCCCCTTGTAGCACCCCTGTTTTAGCGAGTTTGTTAAGTTGGATTGCTAGTACACAAGACTTAATTTTAGGTGCTGTTTTGCTACTTTCTTACACGGCCGGTTATGTAGCACCGTTGATTTTGGCGGGTACTTTTACAGCTTCAATTAAAAAATTACTAGAATTGCGTCGCTGGTCTGGTTGGATTAACCCAGTTAGCGGGGCACTATTGGTAGGATTCGGTGTATTTTCCTTAATTTCTCGGATTCCCCTTGGTAGTCTTTAATATCAATACCTTTGTTAGATTTTACACGTAATGACTTTAGAAGATTCAGCTGCAAAAGAATTAAAATGGTGGGCGATACCTGGGCAGTTCTTACGGCAAGAGCTTTTGCCTGTACTGACCAACTTACGACTAGCGATCGCACTATTGCTATTGATTGCAATCTTTAGCTCTACTGGTACTGTCATTGAGCAAGGTCAGTCACCCGCATTTTACCAAGCCAATTATCCTGAACATCCAGCTTTATTTGGTTTCTTAACTTGGAAGGTAATTCAAGTAGTTGGATTAGACCATGTATATCGTACCTGGTGGTTTCTGTCATTACTCATCTTATTTGGCACTAGCTTAACTGCTTGTTCATTTACCCGACAGTTACCAGCCTTAAAAGCTGCCCAGCGCTGGAAATATTACGAAGAACCACGACAATTTCAAAAATTAGCTTTAAGTACAGAACTAGATACTGGTTCGCTAGATTCTCTCAGCCAAATATTACAGAAACACCGCTATAAAATTTTTCAAGATCCAGAAAAACAAAATCTCCTTTACGCCCGCAAGGGAATAGTCGGACGCATCGGCCCAATTATTGTTCATATTGGCATCGTCGCTATTCTGCTAGGGGGAATTTGGGGCGCGATGACTGGGTTTCTCGCTCAGGAAATGGTTGCTAGTGGCGATACATTTCAAGTGACAAATATTGTCGATGCTGGCCCAATAGCCGCAAAAATCCCCAAAGATTGGTCTGTGCGAGTCAATCGTTTTTGGATTGATTACACTCCATCTGGTGGCATCGATCAATTTTATTCAGATATGTCTGTCTTGAATAATCAAGGAAAGGAAATTGACCACAAGAAGATTTTTGTCAACGAACCTCTGCGCTATCATGGCATAACTTTCTATCAAACTGATTGGGGAATTGCAGGCGTTCGCGTCCAATTTAACAACAGCCCCGTTTTTCAGCTACCGATGGCGCAATTGAACACCAATGGGAAAGGCGGGCGCATTTGGGGAACCTGGGTTCCTACTAAACCGGATTTGAGTGAGGGTGTCTCTCTGTTAGCCAAAGACTTGCAAGGGATGGTATTAATTTATGATGCCACTGGCAAACTTGTTGATACAGTCCGCGCTGGTATGTACACCGAAATAAATGGTGTGAAGCTGAAAATTTTGGATGTCATTGGTAGCACTGGCTTACAAATTAAAGCCGATCCAGGCATTCCAATTGTTTATTCAGGGTTTGGTTTGCTGATGCTGGGTGTAGTGATGAGTTACTTTTCCCACTCGCAAATCTGGGCATTGCAAAAAGGCGATCGCTTGTATATTGGTGGCAAAACTAATCGCGCCCAAGTTGCTTTTGAACAAGAGGTTTTAGATATTTTAGATCGGCTGAGTTCACAGCCAAAAGGTGAGGAGAAAGAGGCCGCGATTGAAGCTTGAAACGCTCCAGGGGCGCATTCGCATTAGCGTTCGCGCAGCGTCTCGTAGAGAAGGAAATCGCTGAGTAACGTCGAGGATGACTTTGCGTTACTCTGCGCTCCTTTGCATTTCAAAGTTATTTACAATTAATTAGAAAATTTCTAGAGGTATTTATTCAACATTGGAACAAAAGATTTCTATATCTGCTCAACTTCAATTTAAGGGACGCGTTTACCTTCTACCCCTAATCGCTGTTTTATTAAATATCACTTCTTGTACTGCTAATAATCAAAACATCAAACATATTTCTCTCGTTGGTGCTGGGGCGAGTTTTCCTGCACCTTTGTATGAGCGATGGCTTGCAGATTATAACCAGCAACATCCTGATGTACAAATTAACTATCAAGCTATAGGGAGCAGTGCTGGAGTGCAACAACTCATTGAAGGTACTGTGGACTTTGCAGCTAGTGATGTGGGAATTACAAATGAACAAGCAGGCAAAATCAAACGGGGAGTAATTGCTTTACCTTTAACTGCCGGTTCTATTGTGTTGGCTTATAACCTCAAACCAGTTGCACAGCAGTCGCCTCAAGTCAATGTGCCAACTGCTCTGAGGCTACCACGACAAGTTTATGTAGATATCTTTCTCGGAAAAATTACAAATTGGAATCATCCTAGAATAGCCGCAGCTAATCCAGCAGTAAGTTTACCCGATTTACCAATTCAGGTTGTACACCGAACAGATGGTAGTGGGACTACAAGCGTGTTAACGCAACACCTAAGCGCCATCAGTCCAGAATGGAAAAGCAAAGTTGGGGCTGGCAAATCTGTAGCATGGCGAGTAGGAATTGGTGGAAAGGGTAACGAAGGTGTTACCGCCCTAATTCAGCAAATACCAGGAGCTATTGGCTATGTAGAGTACATTTACGCCAAACAAAATAAACTTCCTGTGGCTGCAATAGAAAATAAATCTGGTAATTATATTACGCCAACACCAAAATCTGTAGCACAAACTTTAGAAGCAGTGAAGTTACCAGATGATAACTTAATTGCTTTTATCACCGATCCTACCGATGCCCAATCTTATCCCATCGTTACTTACAGCTGGCTTTTAACTTATCAGCAATATCCAAACCGAGTCAAAGCTCAAGCGCTGAAAAACTTTGTTGATTGGGCGGTGATTGATGGGCAAAAATCCAGTTTGGAACTTGGGTATATTCCTTTGTCTAAAAAAGTTGTGGTTCAAGTGCAATCTGCCATCAATAAAATTGCTGAATAAAGCCATCAAGGCTAATCATTGATGATATTTACTTTTGGTGACGCACTTCAACCACGGTATGCACATTACCGCGAGGGGTGAAATCTGCTTTCACCGTAACTTCCAAGGGATCGCAAGCAGCCACAAAATCATCCAAAATTTGATTGGCAGATTCTTCGTGGGAAATGTAGCGATCGCGATAACTATTAATATAAAGTTTGAGCGCCTTCAATTCCACTACCCGTTCATCAGGAATATATGTAACGTAAATTGTCGCAAAGTCAGGATAACCGGAAAACGGACATTTACAAGTAAATTCCGGCAAAGTGATGCTAATGTCATATCGCCTCCCCACACGCGGATTCGGAAAGGTAATTAATTTACCTTCCGCAATGTCGCGTTCGCCATATTTCATTTCTTGGCTTGCCTGGGATACACTATCATTTGTCATTTGTCATTTGTCATTAGTCATTTGTTATTAGTTATTTTACTGATCTTTACGTCCTTTTAGTAATTTTATAAGTAGGTAGGCATAAATTAACCTAACTATGTAACCAAATGTAAAATCGTCAAAGTCCTTGTGATTGCTTCGTTACACTCCGTTTCACTCGCAATGACATACTTGTAAATTTTCCCACCTACCTACTTAACTCCTAACTCCTAACTCCCTCTCAATACTCTTCCTTCTCCCAATCTGGACAATTCTCATCTTCACAACCGTGGGGATGCATACCACAAACTAACAAATTACCACCATATACTTGCCCGTGGTAATGACTACAACCGATGCAGGCAGGATTTTTTTCGGCTGTGGGTTCGACTAAATAAGGAAAACCCGGATCTACATCTGCAACAATGTCTTCCAATTCCCAGTAAGCTTCCATCATTGGTTCAGCAAAATCCTGTAAATACTGATCGACTTCAGTAACAATGTTATTGTGTACTTGCTCGGTCACTTCTTCCGTTAGCTCAAAAAATGCGTCTACCACTTCACTCATTCCCAGGAAGAAACGCTCTACTTCTTCAGCCACTATTTCAACGATTTCTGCTAAATCTTTTTGCCACTGTTCCATAAACTTGACACCTTTGCAGGCTATAAACAGGACGCTTTATGTTATCTGGCTTGAAGCACTAAAATACACACTAGGCAATGTATTTTATCAAGTTTCTATCCGAAGTGTCATGTCAAAATGCCACTTATTAATGATATTCTGAGCAAAGAATGCTATTGGTCGCGTTGCAATCGTTTTAACTCGTCTTGTAGATTTAGTACTTCTTGGCGTAATTTATCTACATTCTCATCATTTGATACCTCTTTCACCGTTAGTTCTTCGTCATCCTCTAAAATTTCAATGCGACGAGGTTCAGAAGGGGGTGTTTTTTCAGAGGCTTCACCAGATGTTTGGGGCTGTTGGGCTTGCTTCATCATCTCTTCAACGAAGCGGCGGGCTTCTTCTGTGTTCATTTCGCCCTTGGCCACCATTTCGTCTGCCAGTTTTTGGACTTGCGATCGCACTTCGGCTAATTTTCCCCCTGCTTTCTCACCTGCGTAAGAAGCTAATCCAACACCGAGGTAAAAAGCTTTTTGAACAATATCTCCAAAACCAGGCATTGTTGCTAAAGGCTCCTAAAAATAGGGCGACCCGGAGACTACGCCTACCACAAGCCTCCCGTGTTGCTGCTACCTTCCGGTTCTGACAAGATTTGGGTGTTGCGATCGCATAGATCCAGGTCTTCTAAAAGCATAACATGAAAAGTCAGTAAGTGTGTGTCATTCCATAACAATTCGCCATTCATAAAGCTGATAGTTGACGCAACCGTGTTGCACCAAAGGATCGTCAGCCACAATCGCTTCTGCTTCCTGCTTGGAAGCTGCCTCAAACAGCAACATGCCGCCTCTTTGCTCCGCCCAATAACCTGTTCGCGCTTTGTGTCCTTTAGCAATTAAGTCCTGAATGTAGGCTTTGTGAGCAGGTACATATTGGTCAAAGGTAGGTTTATCAACTTTCCCTTCTTCAATTTTTACAAACCACGGCATTAGCTTCTTAACTCCAGTTACAAAGGACTTCCTGCTTTAGTTATGACTGTTTTTGAGTAGCATTTTGATCAAAAATCTGGGCACTCTGCCTCAACGACTTTGGGTGGCAGTTTTAGTCACTGGGGATTCTGTACAATGACATGGGAAAATTTTAGAAGATCCGCGATCGCACTAACAACTTCCATGAAAAATCTAGCTCTATCTGCCATAGCTCTCACCACCGTATCTGGATTAGCTTTCGGGAAAATGCAAACCGCCTCTGCTTTAAATTGGAACTGGAATTATTCTGGTACTGGCATAGCAGCAAACGGTACTCTGACCACTAATGACACCCCTAACGATTTAGGTTTTTACCTGATATCTGGAATTACTGGTACACGAAATGGTGAAACAATTACTGGTCTACAACCCGCTGGGACTCCCATACCAGGCAACGAACCTTTTAATATTGATAATTTAATTAGTCTTAATACTCAGCAGTTAACAGGTGATGGTTTTGGGTATTCCACTTCGGGAGGAAGCTATTCTAGTCCATTTTTCGCGAGTTTTTTGCCGACACCAGGTTATTTAGAGGTTTTTTCTGCGCCGCCAATCATACCAGGTTTTGAAAATTTGGGATTGGAAGATAGTGAGTTACCCATTAGTTTTTCTGCAAGCATCATCACCATCCCTGAATCCACTTCTATTTTTAGCTTACTCATCCTTGGCACTCTGGGTACATCTTCAGTACTCAAACGTCATAAGCTATTCAAATTTACTCAGAAGAAGCCCGAAAAAGTTTCCTAAAACCATCAATAATAATTGAAAAACCCCTACAGGGAAGCAATCTACGCGCAGTGTCTCGTAGAGAAGAGAGTTTCAGATAGAAATTTAAACCCTTGAATTTGCAAGAAAAATTGCTATGTCTCTATAGGTTCTTTGAGACATACAGATTAGAGTAATATAGCAGCAACGGTGGTATCATTACATCCAAATGATACCGTAATTTTGTCTAGATATAGAATTCTATCGCCTTGCCAACGGTAGATTATTTCTAAAAGGAGTTTGCTGCAATGTCTACAACACCAACTACTCGATTAATTTTAGAGACTTTACTCCCCCATCTCAAAGTAGCAGCAGCTTATGCCAATTTTCTGCAACCAAAAATTGCTGCACTTCCTGCCAAAGAACAAGCAAAAAACTTTTTTGCTGCCGCCCTTACTGATGCAGATGTGGCTATTCAAAATCTAATAGAAGTAGTATTACTAGCCACTTTCCCAGATATTCGCTTTTATGGTGAAGAATATGAAAGTTCTAATAATACCAAGTATTTTCGGGCTACCGAACTCGGTTCAGAAGGTGATTACTTAGTCACACTCGACCCGATTGATGGCACGAAGTTTTATATGGATGGACATTCTAATTACCAAATTATTCTCAGTATTCTAAATTCGGATGACTTTGAAGCAGTAATTGCTATTTCTCCCGCCCAAAACATTTATTTTTATGCCCTTCGAGGTGAAGGTGCTTTTAAAGGGACGTTGGAGATGAGCTTAGAAGGCTGTGCCCCATTACATATAACATCCGCCCAACCTGCTATTTTGTTGGGATGGGGAATGAATTCTATTGCTCATTTACTAAAAGATCGATATAAAGTAATCGATATAGCGACCGATTACTCTAGTGATATTCAGATTCCCAATCTTAATGGTATTCTTAGTGGCGACTTGAGTGGAGCAGTCATCAAATCGGGCAAATTTCTTGATAGTGCTGCACTCGCTTTTATTGCGAAAGAGGCTGGCTGGATTGTAACTACTCTCGACGGTTCGACTTTACCACCACTGCATACTTGTAAAAACTATAGTCTGCCTGGATTAATCGTAGCTGCCTCAAAATCTGTTCATCAAGACCTACTGTCAGCGCTGCAAAAGACATCTCCGAAAATGAATGTAGAGACGTAGCAGTGCTACGTCTCTACAAGGGTTATGGATGATGCCTATTTAATTTCACCAGATGTCTAAAGTGTAGCTGTTTGAGGTAAAAGCAACTGGATACTATCTTCCACGACTCATAAGCTTTTGACAAAATGAAAATCTGTATTGTTGGCGCGGGTGCAATTGGTGGATATTTAGGGGCAAAACTGGCCCTGGCTGGTGAAACAGTGACGCTGATTGCGCGTGGTTCTCATTTGGAGGCAATTCAAAAAAATGGGCTGAAGTTGCTCATGTCAGACGGTTCTAGCCAAATTGCTACTCCGAATTTGGCAACTAGCGATATTCAGTCAGCAGGGCCACAGGATGTAGTAATTTTAACTGTCAAGGCTCATAGCGTACCTGCGATCGCACCTTTTCTACCTGCACTCTACAATTCTCACACAATGGTGGTGACAGCCCAAAATGGCGTTCCTTGGTGGTATTTTCGTCAGCATGGCGGTGAGTATGAAGGTACGCGGATTCAATCTGTTGATCCAGATGGGATTATTGAAGCTAGTATTGGTGCTGAACGTGCCATCGGTTGTGTGGTTTACCCGGCAACTGAGATAATTGAACCAGGTGTAATTAAACATATTGAAGGCGATCGCTTTACTCTCGGTGAAATCGACGGCACTAAAACAGAACGCATCCAATTATTAGCACAGACTTTAAAACAGGCAGGATTCAAAGCCCCAATCCGCAATCAAATTCGCACGGAAATCTGGATCAAGTTGTGGGGGAATGTGGCATTTAATCCCATCAGCGCCTTGACTGGTGCGACTTTAGAGGATATTTGTCGCTATCCCCTCACCCGTGAACTAGCGCGGCAAATGATGACAGAAACTCAAGCGATCGCAGAAAATTTGGGTATAAAGTTTGGCATTACTTTGGAACAACGAATTAATGGGGCAGAAAATGTTGGTGCCCACAAAACCTCAATGCTACAAGATATTGAAGCCAGACGCGCTACGGAGATAGACGCTATTGTAGGCGCGGTGGCAGAATTGGGAAAACTCACTCAAATTCCCACACCTTATATTGATGCTATTTATGCCAGCGTCAAGCTGCTGGAGGCAACCAAAGTCAAGATTTGATGCTCCCTGAGCTTTTATTGAGGTTGTCTGCAATTGATAAAAGTTGCGTTCAGCGCAGTGGCAATTTGGACAAAAACCTCGCTTGCAGGCGAAGTGCGATCCCTAATTGCAATCGGATTTCCAGTATCACCACCGCTACAAATATCAGGATCAATAGGAATTTGCCCCAGCAGTGGCGCTTGTAATTCTGCTGCGAGTTGTTCGCCGCCACCACTGCCAAAAATTGGCGTGCGTGCGCCACAATCACCACAAATTAAATAGCTCATGTTTTCTACGATCCCAAGGACGGGAACACCAACTTGGCGAAACATATATATGTTACGTCGGACATCTGCGATCGCTACTTGCTGAGGAGTGGTCACGAGAATTACTCCACAAACAGGGCTTTCTTGGATAATTGTGATTTGAGCATCACCTGTACCGGGAGGTAAATCTATTAATAAATAATCCAATTCGCCCCATTCCACATCTTGCAAAAATTGAGTGATAATTTTATGCAACACAGGGCCACGCCATGCCAAAGGACGATTTTCTTCTACAAGTAAACCAACTGACATCAGTTTAATTCCCTGAACTTCTAGAGGTAAAAACTTATCACCTGTAGGAGTATGAATTACTTGAATCTCAGCTTGTCCTAAACCCAACATTTGAGGCACGTTAGGGCCATAAATATCAGCATCTAGTAGCCCAACCTTTGCCCCTTGCAATTTTAAAGCGGCGGCTATATTTACGGCTGTTGTTGATTTGCCCACACCACCTTTGCCGCTAGAAACTGCTAAGGTTATTTTAACGCCAGGAATTGTACAAATTTGAATATAAGTTTTTTTACACCAAGTTATAAATGATAATTTAGATTGAATCTCTGTCTGTAATTGCTGCTGATGGGAACCAATATATAAACGCAAGTAAACATAGTCATCAACTATGCGTAAGTTTCGTACCATTCCCAAACTAACGATATCATTTTTTAAGGTAGGCTCGATGACCTGTTTCAGAAGTTGGATGACTTCTTGCTGATGGGGATTAGTATCTGGTTTTACTTCTTGTTCCGAATGCTGAAAGGGGGATTGGTGGTCAGACATAGTTAGGAGAAGCCTTTCTCTAGGTTATTTATTGCTCCCTTAAGACTATTGCTTTGAATCTTCTGAATTGCCCGTTGCGCTTGGATGGATACTTCTTTGTCAGGGTCATCTAAGGCTTGTTGCAGGGGGTTAATAACGTCGGGATGAGCTAAATTCCCAAGTGCGATCGCAGCTTCTTTGCGGACATCTGCATATTCATCTGTTAATGCTTGAATTAACCTCGGCATAACTTGAATATCTGGAATTTTTTGCAAAGCTTGTGCTGCTGATTTCCGCACTTGCCAATGTTCATCATTTAAGGCTATTTCTAATGCTGAAATTGCTTGATTATTTGCATGAATAGTCAGAGATTTAGCTGCATTTCGGCGAACTTGCCAGTCACTATCATTTGTAAGTGCTTGAGCAAGTATTGTAATCACTTCTATATCTTGTAAATGTTCTAAAGTTAAAGCCGCAGCACGACGTACACTTGCTTCCTCATCAAATATTAAATTTAAAGCTTGCGGACATTTTTCTAGTTGATTGATATATCGCAGTGTTGTAACGGCTGCTTCTCTTAACTCAGGATTTTTTGATTCTAAAAATGGGAAAATATATGGCAAAGATTGAATATCATGTATCTTCCGCAAAAGCACCAAAATATTTAATTGAAGATTTACATCATTACTTTGAAGTTTATCTAGTAAAAGTAACAATTCGTCTTGTGTAATTAACTCATTTAATGCTGATGCGGCTTCAGTGCGAATCTCTGTATCTGCTGAACCGAGGCTTTCAATTAAAGCAGGGATGGCAACAGGATTAGCAATTTCCCAAAGAGCAGATATTGCTATTTTCTGAACAATAACATTTTCATCTTTCAAAGCGATAATTAAAGCGTCGATTGTTTCGTCATCGCCTAGATGTTGCAAGGTTTTGATAGCTACTATCCGATCGTTTACGTCAGGCGATCGCAACATTTCCAACCATTGCTTTAATTCCAAATTATTACTTGCAGACATTTTGAATCCTCTAGAAATAATTACTTCTTCTGCCACTGCACACAACTAGCGCAACAAAAACGGAATTTGTACAGTAATTGCATTCGTTGGACATTCTTTTTCACAAGGTAGACAAAACCAACACTCATCATATTTCATATAAGCTTTCCCCGTCTCTGGATTTTTTGCCAATACATCCAAGGGACAAACTTCAATACAGGCTGTGCATTTTTCTAGACATTTTGATTCATCAACTATCACAGGAACATCTATTCTTTGATTGATTAAAGCCATAAAACAACTCCATGATTTTGTATTGAAACTGTTAAAGGGTTAAACAAATAGGGTAAGCTAATTCACTAGGAGAAAAAGTTTCTCGCTGTCTCCAATACTGGGAATTATAAGTTTCAAAGACTTGAAGAAAATTAGTCTCACTGACTCCATTTAAATCTAAAGATACTGCACAATTTTTCAGCGCTATCAGAATAGCTTGCAGTTCACATATCTCAAAATTCAACAGTGTATTATCGAGATCGAAAATTATTGCTTCATAACCCATTTTTATGATCTTAGGCTGTATTCTAGAAAAGTTATTGAATTGTTGATGGTGCGTTGTGCTCCGCGACAACACACCCTACATTTCTCCCAAAACTTTTAAAACATCCTCTTACTTAACGGCAACATTATAGACTTCTTTGACTGCATCTACTTCCACAATGTAAGGATCTACAGAACGCTTAAACAATACCATTTGCTCTAATTCATCTTTCTTTAAATTGACATGACAAAACCACTCTTCATCATTCTTTTCGGGATAATCTAAGCGGTAATGATAAAGACCCCAACGAGTCTCTTGACGATATAATGATGCTCTGGCTGCCATTTCTGCACAGTCACGAATAAAATGCACTTCTAGACTACGCATCAATTCATGGGGATCACGAGCGCCCATTAAATCTAATGTTTCTTGATATTGGACAAAATGTTTTAACCCAATCTCGATTTTATTGCCTGATTTTGGTGGTTGCAGATAATCATTAACTAAGCGTCTTAATTTATATTCTACCTGGGTGTGAGGTACACCATTTGGGCGAGTTAAAGGTGCATAAATTCTGGATTTTTCAGTTTCTAAAAAATCTGGATCTGGTTCGGTAAAATCTAAATCTTGGATATATTCAATGGCATGAGTTCCGGCTATGCGACCGAAAACAAATGCCCCAATCATGTAATTATGAGGAACGCTAGCCATGTCTCCGGCTGCATACAAACCAGGGACAGTTGTTTGAGCATTTTCATTTACCCATACACCAGAGGCACTATGACCACTACATAAGCCAATTTCGGAAATGTGCATCTCGACGCCCTGGGTGCGATAATCTTCATTTCTGCCTTGATGAAAGCGTTCTCTACTTGGTCGTTCATTCGCCCACAATATGGATTCAATTTCAGCGATTGTATCTTCATCAAGATGGGTCATTTTGAGTTGGACTGGCCCTTTTCCAGAATTTAATTCTTTCCAGATTTCCAACATCATCTGACCACTCCAATAGTCACAACTAATGAAGCGATTTCCTTCGGCGTTGGCTGTATGTGCGCCAAAAGGCCCGGCGACATAAGCACAGGCGGGGCCGTTATAATCTTTGATTAAAGGATTAACTTGAAAGCATTCAATATTGCTAAGTTCTGCACCGGCATGATAAGCCATTGAATAGCCATCTCCGGCATTAGTAGGATTTTCATAAGTGCCGTAGAGATAGCCGGAAGCAGGTAATCCTAATCTGCCACAAGCACCTGTACACAAAATGACTGCTTTAGCTTGAATAACAATATAATCTCCGCTTCTGACATCAAATCCCACCGCCCCAATAGCACGTCCTTCTTTAACTAAGACGCGGGTTGCCATGACGCGATTTGTCACTTTGACTTTGTGGCGTTTAACTTGGCGGGTAAGAATTGTTTTGAGGTCTTTACCTTCTGGCATAGGTAAGACATATTTACCCACACGATGCACTTGTTTTAAGTCATAGTTGCCTTGAGCATCTTTTTGAAATTTCACACCCCAGCTTTCTAATTCTTGGATGACTTCATAACCTAATTTGCCTGTTTGATAAACGGCTTTTTGGTTGACAATGCCATCGTTAGCCAGGGTGATTTCACGCACGTATTGTTCTGGTGTGGAATGTCCGGGAATGACTGCGGTATTAACGCCATCCATACCCATTGCGATCGCACCACTGCGACGGATGTTAGCCTTTTCTAAAATCAGCACATCCGCATCAGGATTGGCTTGTCTTGCCTTGATGCCTGCCATTGTTCCTGCTGTACCACCGCCAATGACGAGTACATCTGTTTTGATCCACTGGGTATTGATATTCATAATATCAAGTATTTTTTATAGGTTTTTGCACAAAGTACGGTAAATTTAGCAAGTTACTGTATTTTAACATTTTTCGGGATTTACAACAAACAAATTATCCAATCTTGTCGGTATTTTTTTGATTTGGAAGTCCCTTATGGAACGTAAAAAAATGTGTAGAGATCATAGATATGTGACTCTACAATGTACTATTTTAAATCTCAATCACTAGATTTTTAGAACAATAGAAATTTGCCGCTTTTCTTGTATTCCTGAAACTTTTCTAAAACAGGCTGGTCATTTGGCATTAATGCAGGTAACTCAGCCAAATCAAAAAATTCCAGCGCCAGCGATTCTCCATCTAGACAAGCGAGGTTTCCTTCCCATTCAACGGCTCGCAAAATCAAAATGAAGTTTTGCACGCGATCGCCATTGGGATAAGTTACAGTTTCATGGGCTGGGTTGGAAGACAACCCCACAGCTTCAAAACCCTTAACCGTTAAACCAGTTTCCTCAAAAACCTCTCGTGCGGAACATTCTTCGGCAGATTCGCCTACCTCAGGACAGCCACCAGGTAGCCCCCAAAGCTTAAAATCACTCCGCTTTTGCAACAAAACGCGCCCCAAGCTATCCTCAATAATCACACGTGAGCCAAATAATAAAAGTAAGCGATCGCCTACAACTTGTCGTAACTTGCCGAGATAGGAGTCTGACCAATTTGCCATAACGAGAATGTCGTGAGAACCGACGAAACGCACTGGCTTCTCTGTGCATCTACTAAAAAATTAATTGCTGCTAATTATTCTTTTATTAATTTAAATATTTTAACTATACCCTTAACTGTCTTAACTGTCCCCTTAACTGTCTTAACTGTCTTAACTGTCCTCTTAATTGCCTGAAATCTCTAGTTCGCTGGAGGGTTAAGACAATAATAGTCTTAAAGTTGCTATTGCATTTTCTTAATAAAACTGAGATTATCTGTTAGTTGAAGTTCTAAGTAGCGTTATTTTATTTCTCTGAGGGTAAAATATAATGCTGATCTTGAATACTTTTCAAAATCTCGCTTTATTAGCAAAGCCAAAAAAGACCTACTATGAACCAAGTACATAATATTACTAATGCCCAAGAGGTTTAGATTCTAAAAATAGTTAAAATCGTTGAGGAGTAATTTTGATGACTAGCTGTTACCTAATGTAAATCTACATTTCTTCAAAAAAAAATACAGTTAAGTAATTTTAATTCTCAAAAAGCTGACTTTCAGAAGGATATAAAAGCTAATGCAATTAGAAAATTATAATCAGCTTTTAGCCAATTCAAGTAATATAAGTTTTTCATATAGAGAAATAGAAATTGCTATCAGGTCTAGTTTGACTGTAGATGATTGTGTAGTCATATCAAGACAGACAGAAAAGTTAAAACAGGAGTTAGTTGCTTATGTAGTTCCATCAGGTTTATTTATAGTAGAGCAATTGTTATCTCACCTGCAAGGAATTCTACCTAGCGAATCGATACCAAAGGCAATCGTGCCAGTATCAACTCTACCGTTGACAGATACAGGAGAGTTAGACGAAGAAACTCTAGCCAATTTAGAAGTTATTGACTCTGACTTAATGCTTCGTATAGAAGAACAACTAGAATCATTGTCAGAAGTTGAGCGTGTTGCAGTGGTTGTTGAGTCTCAGGTTAAAATTATTCCTCCTCTTCATTTAGAAGATTTACTATCCGATACTCAAGAGTTAGCTTCAGAATATAGCCAGCAAAAAGCACAAGCAACCACACCTATTCAAAAGATAGATAAGAGTTCGTCCTCATTAAAAAAGCTAGCTATTAGTCATGGGGAATCGCTACAAAAAAACCAAAATGTTCCCCGAACTTTAGCAGAAGTACTGCAACGAACTGCTCAAAATTCAACTAAAAGTATTATCTATGTTCAGTCTGATGGTAGTGAAAAAAATCAATCTTATGCAGAATTATTGCAGGATGCCCAACGGATTCTATTTGGATTAAAAAAGCTAGGGCTAAAACCCCAAGATCAAGTAATTTTTCAACTAGAAGATAATCAAGATTTTATCTCTAGTTTTTGGGCTTGTGTACTAGGGGGTTTTGTTCCAGTACCAATATCCATTGCCCCAACTTACGAGCAAGTTAACACTACCACGCGTAAAGTTCAAAATACTTGGCAAATGCTGGGGAAACCTCTTGTACTGACAAGCGCTTCTTTAGCTCCCAAGATTGATAGTTTGTCAAGGCTTTTAGATTTAGAAAACTTGCAATTTGCAACTATTGATCGGTTGCGTGAGTGTGAACCGGATTTAAACTTACATCAAAGTCAGCCAGAGGATTTAGCAATATTATTTTTGACCTCTGGAAGTACTGGTATACCCAAGTGTGTGATGTTAAATCATCGCAATTTATTGAGTATGACAGCTGGCACAATTTTAATGAATGATTTTTCCAGTGAGGACAGTACTTTAAACTGGATGCCTCTGGATCATGTCGGTGCCCTTGTTTTTCTCAGTATTATGGCTGTTGACTTAGGTTGCCAACAAATCCACGTACCTACTAACTTAATTGTGCAAAATCCGCTATTGTGGCTAGATTTAATTGACTCACATCAAGCTACGATTAGTTGGGCACCTAATTTTGCATTTTCCCTGATTTGCGATGCCTTTGGCGAACTGCGATATCGCGCTTTGGAGATCAACCAAAAGCATTGGGATTTATCTTCGATGCAGTTTCTAGTCAACGCTGGGGAAGCTATTCAAGCTAAGATAGCCAGAAATTTCTTAAAGCTGCTTCACCCCTACGGTTTACGGACTAATGCCATTCACCCAGCCTTTGGAATGTGCGAAACTTGTTCTGGAATTACCTGGTCTGACAGTTTTTCTTTAGAATCTTCATCAGATGACACTTCATTTGTAGAACTTGGCCATCCAATTGCTGGCGCTTCACTGCGTATTGTTGATGATAATGAACAAATAGTTACAGAAAGTACCATTGGGCGATTACAGATAAAAGGTGCATCTGTTACTAGTGGTTACTATCAGAATCCCCAGGCAAACCAAGAAGTTTTTACAGAAGATGGTTGGTTTAATACGGGAGATTTAGGATTTCTCTACCAAGGACGTTTAACGATTACTGGACGGCAGAAAGATATAATCATTATCAATGGACTCAACTACTACTGTCATGAAATCGAAGCCGCTATTGAAGAATTGGCAGCAGTAGAAGTCTCTTATACAGCTGCCTGTGCAGTGAAGCAACCTAGAATAAATACCGATAAACTAGCGATATTTTTCAGTCCCTCCCTTGATGGTAATTTAGTAAGTCTCCTCAAAGAAATTCGGAATAAAGTTGTCAACAAAGTGGGGATAAATCCCGATTATTTAATTCCAGTAGATAAAGAAATTATTCCTAAAACTTCCATCGGTAAAATTCAGCGATCGCAACTTAGCCAGCGTTTCAATTCCGGCGAGTTTAAACCAATTATTAAACAGGTTGATATCTTACTGGGTAATATCAATACTATTCCTGATTGGTTCTACAAAACTATCTGGAAACCCAAAAATCCCATTACTATTAATTCTTATCTAACTCTTACTAATCCTACCTTAGTCTTTCTCGAACCTGAAGGACTGGGGAGATATTTATGTCAAATATTGTCAGAAAATAATCTGCCATATATAACCGTTTCACCCGCAGAAGATTTTCTGAAAATAAATCGTTCACACTATACAATCACTCCAGATAAACCTGAACACTATGAACTATTACTCAAATCTCTAGCCGCAGATAATATTATTATTGGACAGATACTTCACCTATGGACTTATGACAAATATCAGGGCCAAGTCAAAAGCCAAGAGGTTCTCGAACAAGCACAAAACAAAGGAATATATAGTTTATTATTTCTAGTTCAAGCATTAGCTAAAGTTCAGGGTTTAGACCATGCAGTGCAATTGCTATTTATTTCCAGTCATATCCAGTCTATTTCTTCAAGTGACCCAATAGCTTACGAAAAATCAACAGTATTGGGGTTGTTAAAAACTATTCCCCAAGAATTACCAAATTTAAACTGTCGTCACATCGATTTACCTTTTACTCAAGTTGAAAAGAATGGGACATATATTTTACAAGAACTGCAAACTTCCTCAAAAGAACGAGAAGTAGCTTATAGAAATGGGCAGCGTTTAGTTCCTCGTTTAGAAAAAGTAGATTTTGCAGGAGGACCGAAATCGCCAATCCCCTTTAAGCAAGGAGGAACTTATTTAATTACCGGAGGACTTGGTGGTATAGGTATTGAAATTGCTCGGTATTTGCTGAAAAATTACCAAACTAAATTACTGTTGGTTGGTAGAACTCCAATACCCAATAAAAGTACTGATAATGTCGATTTAGAAAAGGCAAATTTTATTGAACAACGTATTAAAGCCTATCAAGAACTAGAAAAACTTGGAGGAGAGATAATTTACGAAGCTGTTGATATTTGTGACTTAAAACAATTGCAGATAGTAGTTGAAAAAGCTAAATCCCGATGGGAGAATAATTTGGATGGGATAATCCATTTAGCGGGAACTTTTCATGAGCAACTTTTACTTGAAGAAACTCAGGAAAACTTAGCAGCAGTACTGCATCCTAAGGTGTTGGGTACTTGGGCGCTGCATCAGTTAGTAAAAAATAATAACGACAGCATTTTTATCAACTTTTCCTCAGCACACGGTTTTTTTGGTAGCACTGTTGTCGGCGCTTATGCTGCTGCAAATAGTTTTCTCGACAGCTTTTGTTATTACCAGAATTCCAATAGTAAATTAGATAGCTATTGTTTTGCTTGGAGTATGTGGGATGATACCGGGATGAGCCAGGGATATCAGATGAAGAATCTGATTCGTGCTAAAGGTTTCTATGTGATGTCTTCTTCTCAAGCAATATCTTCAATGCTTGCCAGCTTACAACATCAACAAACACATTTATTGATAGGTTTAGATGGCAGTAATCAAAACATTCAACGTTGGCAATCTCAAACCTTTAGTTTGCAGAATTTAACCGCCTATTTTACTACTACTAACAGTGATGATATTGTTAAATTAACAGACTTTCGGATACAAGACCGCTTTGGAACTTCTTGCATCTGTAACTTAGTACAGCTTAAAGAAATACCCTTAACTCTAAGTGGTGCAATTGACAAAAACAAATTGGTTCAACGTTTTACCCGTCAGGAAACAGACGACAGTGTAGAACCCCGAAACGAGGGAGAACAAAAAATTGCTCAAATTTGGCAGCAAGTCTTAGGCATACCGCTTCCTAGCATTCACGACAACTTCTTTGAATTGGGAGGAAATTCTCTCTTAGGGACACAATTAATTTCTCAGTTACGCGATGCTTTTTCTATTGAATTGTCTTTACACGATTTATTTACATCTCCTACTGTAGCTCAGTTGGCTTGCGACCTGGAAGCGTTGCGAATTGCAGCAGAAGATAGCGACACATTTATTAATAATACAAAAGCAGAAGAATATGAAGAAGGCTATTTATAAAGTGACAATCTCGGAATTTTTATCTTCACTAAACAGTTTGGGAATCAACATCTGGATTGAAGATGAGCAGCTACGCTATCGCGCTCCCAACGGAGTTATAACATCAGCAATCAAGCAGGAATTGAAGGAGCGGAAAACAGAAATATTTAGTTTTTTGAAAAAAGCAATAACTGCAAAAGAATTAGCTAATAACCCGATATTATCCATTGAGCGAAATCAAGAGTTACCTTTGTCTTTTAGTCAACAAAGGATGTGGTTTCTCAATCAGTTAGATAGTCAAGATTCATCTTATAATGAAAGTTTCCAATTTCAGATTTTCGGTGCGCTGAATGTAGCAGCATTAGAACAGAGTATCAACGAAATTATTCGTCGCCACGAAGCTTTACGCACTATTTTTACTACGGTAGATGGATTGGCAGTACAACGCATTGTCCCTACCTTGGCTATAAATATATCAGTGGTGGATTTGCAAGGATTAGAAGAAGCTGAAATTCAACAGCTAGTTACTAAAGAAGTTCAGCAACCTTTTGATTTAGGTATTAGTCCGTTATTACGAGCTACTTTACTGCGCCAAGAAGTAGAATCCCACTTATTCATATTGACCATGCACCACATCATTATGGATGGCTGGTCAATTAAAATATTCCTGCAAGAATTGTCAGATATTTATCAAGCATTTTCTACTGGTTCTCCAACTCAATTACCAGAATTAACTATCCAATATGGTGACTTTGTTGTTTGGCAGCGGAAATGGTTCACTGAAGAAGTACAACAAAAGCAACTTGATTACTGGAAACAACAGTTAGCTGATGCGCCGCCGTTATTGGAATTGCCAACAGATTATCCTCGCCCCTCGGTTCAGACTATCTCTAGCGCGGTTCAAGAATGGAAACTGAACTCAAATTTAACTGCACAAATCAAAGCCTTGAGTCAACAGTCAGGAACTACCCTGTTTGTAACCCTTCTGGCAAGTTTTTCATTATTGCTGCATCGTTATAGCGGACAGGATGATATTTCTATTGGTTCCCCTTTTGCTAACCGCAACCGGACAGAAATTCAACCTTTAATTGGCTTTTTTATTAACACCTTGGTACTGCGGACTCAAATTAAAGATAATCCTAGTTTTCAAGAGTTGCTCACCAACGCCCATTCTGTTTTTCTAGATGCTTATGCTCATCAAGATGTCCCATTTGAGCAAGTGGTAGAAGCTTTGCAGCCAGAGCGTTCTCCGAGCTACAATCCCTTGTTTCAAGTGTGGTTTAATTTGCTTAATCTTGGGGATATGCAGCTGGAACTATCTGGGCTGTCTGTAGAACCTCTATCAAGACCGCAAGCTGCTTCCAAGTTTGATTTAAACCTATATGTCACAGAACAAAAACAAAATATTCAACTGGAATTAGTTTACAATACCGATTTGTTTAATGCAGATACAATCGCTCGGATGCTTTCGCATTACCAAAGTTTGCTCGAAAGTATTGTTGCTAACCCAGAACAGAAAATTTCTACTTTACCTCTGTTAACAGAAACCGAACATGACTATTTAAAAAACTGTGGTAACATTGTTCATCCATCCAATCCCTTCATTGAGTTTCACAAACAAGATATTGAACAATCAATTCCAGCTAGGTTTCAAGAGCAAGTTAGGAAATATCCTCAGAATATCGCTGTTCACACAAAGAATTATAATTGGACATATAGTGAATTGAACTCTCGTGCTAATCAAGTGGCACAAGCAATTCTGCAACAATCCACATTTGCAGAAGCAAGAGTTGCTCTATTGTTTGAACATGATGCACCAATGATTGCGGGGATTTTAGGGGCTTTAAAGGCTGGCAAAACTTATGTTCCTTTAGATCCTAGTTATCCCCTTGAAAGGGTTGTTTCCATTCTAGAAGATTCCCAAGCTAATACTGTTATTACTAACAACAATAATTTAGCTTATGCTCAAGAATTAGCTAGAGGTGTTATTTCAGTTATTAATATTAATATAGATAAAATAAATTTTACTAGCACTTCTCATCCAGTAACGCCAGAAATCTCACCTAATACTATTGCTTACATTCTATATACATCAGGTTCCACAGGACAGCCGAAAGGGGTGATTCAAAATCATCGCAATGTGCTGCATTTTATCAGAAACTATACTAATAATCTTCATATCAATGAGCAGGATGGCTTAACGTTGCTATCATCCTATAGCTTTGATGCTGCGCTCATGGATATCTTTGCCGCTGTCTTAAATGGGGCAACTTTATACCCAATCAATATTAAAGAGGAAGGTTTAACACATCTATTTGAGGTGTTGCAACAACAAAAGATTACAATTTATCACTCAACACCAACTTTATATCGGCACTTTGTTAGCACTCTGAGTAAAGATGAGAAGTTACCCCAGATTCGCTTAGTCGTTTTAGGGGGAGAGGAAGTTATTAAAACAGATGTTGATTTATATAAAAAACATTTCTCCGATGAATGTATTTTTGTCAACGGTTTAGGGCCAACAGAATCAACTGTAACCTTACAATATTTTATTAATCAGCAAACAGAAATTACCCGAAATACTGTACCAGTTGGTTATCCAATTGAGGAAACTGAAATTTTATTGCTCAATGAAGCTGGGGATAAAACTGATATCTACGGTGAAATTGCGATTAGAAGTCCCTATGTTGCTTTGGGTTATTGGCATCAACCTGACCTGACACAAGTTAGCTTTCTCCCAGACCCAGAATTTAGTTCCAGACGAATTTACCGCACTGGAGACTTGGGGCGTTTAAGACGAGATGGGAGTATCGAATTTTTAGGACGAAAAGATTTTCAAGTCAAAATTCGGGGTTTTCGGATTGAGTTAGGAGAGATTGAGGCTGCGATCGCACAACATCCCAGTGTACGCGAAACTGTGGTAATTGCGATCGCAGATATTCCAGGCGAAAAATATCTAGTAGCCTACGTTGTCGCCACCGAAATAGTTACATCTGATGAACTACGCCATATACTCAAGCAGAAATTGCCCGATTATATGGTACCTACAAGCTTTGTCTTCCTAGATAGCTTACCCCTAACTCCTAACCGGAAGATAGACCGCCGTGCCCTACCAAAATCTGAGTTACATCAACAAATATTAGACAAATATGTTGCCCCACGCACACCCGTGGAAGAAATGCTGGCACAAATTTGGGCACAAGTCCTAAAAGTAGAACAAGTAGGTATACATAATAACTTCTTTGAACTTGGAGGACACTCGCTGCTAGCAACGCAATTGGTTTCACGCATTCGCAATATTTTCAGAGTGGAACTACCATTGCGGAGCCTATTTGCAGCCGCGACAGTTGCCGAATTAGGGCATCTGATTGAGCAATTGCAGCAACAAAACTTAGAACTCATCGCACCACCCATCTTACCAAGGGCAAAAAATACAGAACTACCACTGTCTTACGCTCAACAGCGTTTATGGTTTTTAGACCAGTTAGAGCCAAACAGTGCATTCTACAATATTCCCATCACTTTGCATTTGCAAGGAAATCTCAATCTAGCAGCCTTAAAACAAGGCTTACAAGAAATCATCAATCGCCACGAAGCCTTACGCACTAATTTCATTACAGTTGATGGCAAAGCTTCTCAAATCATTAACTTAGAAACGCCTTGGACATTATCAGTTGTTGACTTGCAGCATTTATCCCTAACCGAACAAGAAATTGCTTCACAACAATTGGTACAACAACAAGCTATTCAACCCTTTGATTTAGCAAGCGAAACGTTAGTGAGAGCAACACTAGTAGTGCTGTCCGAAACAGAACAGATTTTACTAGTGTGTATGCATCATATTGTCTCTGATGCTTGGTCAATGGGTATATTTGTCCAAGAATTAACGGCGCTATACAATGCTTATTCTCAAGGTCAGGCGTCATCGTTAGCGCCACTGCTGATTCAGTACGCAGATTTCGCCTTATGGCAGAGAAACTGGCTGCAAGGGGATGTACTGCAAACTCAACTGAACTACTGGCAACAACAGCTAAAAGATGCACCAGCTTTATTGTCGCTACCATCTGACCGACCCAGACCTGCTGTGCAGACTTTTGCAGGGGCACATCAAAAGTTTGCTCTTTCTATTGAGTTAACTCAAAAACTGACAAAACTCAGTCAAGAGCAAGGTTGTACTCTCTTTATGACCCTGCTAGCAGCTTATGACACCCTACTTTATCGCTACACCGGACAATCAGACATTTTGGTGGGGTCTCCCATTGCTAACCGGAATCGCAGTGAAATAGAAGGGTTAATTGGCGTTTTTGTCAATACTTTAGTCATGCGTACTGACCTATCAGGTAATCCGAGCTTTAGTGAGTTACTCACTCGCATTCGCGAAATGGCAATGGATGCTTACTCTCATCAGGATTTACCATTTGAAATGCTGGTGGAAGTATTGCAGCCAGAACGGAATCTCAGCCATACACCGCTGTTTCAGGTGATGTTTGTCCTCCAGAATGCGCCGAGGTCGAAAGTAGAACTTGCTGGGTTAACTGTTAGTGCTGCCAAGGTACAAAGTGCAACGGCAAAATTTGATTTGACCTTAACAATGGAGAACACTGCTACCGGACTGGTGGGAGTGTGGGAATACAATACTGATTTGTTTGATAGCAGCACGATCGCACGCATGACGGGTCATTTTGTGACAATGCTGGAAGCAATTGTAGCAAATCCCAGCGAGCAAATTGACCAATTGCCCTTGCTGACAGAAGTTGAGCAACGACAGCTATTAGTTGAATGGAACGATACACAAATAGATTATCCTCAAGATTTGTGTATTCATCAGTTATTTGAGTCGCAGTGTTTGAGTACACCAGATGCGATCGCAGTAATATTTGAAAATCAACAACTTACCTATAGTCAGTTGAATAATCGTGCTAACCAATTGGCGCATTACTTGCAGTCATTGGGTGTAAGAGCCGATATGCTGGTGGGTATTTGTGTGGAGCGTTCTTTAGAAATGCTGGTGGGACTATTGGGCATTCTCAAAGCGGGTGGTGCATATCTGCCTCTTGACCCTGAGTATCCCCAAGAGCGTTTGAGCTTTATCTTAGAAGATGCTCAAGTTTCGATACTGTTAACCCAACAGCAATTAGTAGAGTCTGTTCCCAAACATCAGGCGCGTGTCGTTTACTTAGATAGCGATTGGGAAAAAATTGCCCAAAATAGCGAGTCAAACCCTTCTGATACCGCCACACCCGATAACTTAGCTTATGTCATCTACACATCTGGTTCTACAGGTAAACCCAAAGGCGTTTTAGTTAATCACTCAAATGTGACGCGTCTGTTTGCAGCGACCGAGCCTTGGTATCACTTTGATGAACAAGATGTGTGGACATTATTCCACTCTTATGCATTCGATTTTTCCGTGTGGGAAATTTGGGGTGCATTGTTGTATGGTGGACGATTGGTAGTAGTGCCGTATTTGGTGACGCGATCGCCCGAATCCTTCTATAATTTGCTGTGTCAAGAGCAAGTCACAATCCTCAATCAGACACCTTCCGCCTTCCGCCAGTTAATTCAAGCAGAACAGTCAATAACAAATATTGACGACTTGAACTTACGCCTGATTATTTTCGGTGGAGAAGCCTTAGAACTATCGAGTTTACAGCCTTGGTTTGAGCGCCACGGCGACCAGCAACCCCAGTTAGTTAATATGTACGGGATTACAGAAACCACTGTACATGTAACTTATCGTCCATTGAGCAAAGGCGATTTGAATAACACCGTAAGTGTAATTGGTCGTCCGATTCCAGACTTACAGGTATATCTGCTAGATGAACATTTACAGCCAGTTCCCATTGGAGTTCCAGGCGAGATGCACATCGGTGGTGCTGGAGTAACTCGTGGCTATCTCAATCGTCCCGAACTGACAGCACAACGGTTTATCTATACTTGCTTTAGCGATTTTGGATTAGGGAATAGGAGTGAGGATTTAGAATCTTCTCAAACTATTGAATCAGAAAACCAATCCAATAATCCAAAATCCAAAATCCAAAATCCAAAATTGAATCGCCTTTACAAAACAGGTGACTTAGCTCGTTATCTACCTAATGGCGAGTTGGAGTATTTAGGGCGAATTGACCAGCAAGTGAAGATTCGTGGCTTCCGCATTGAGTTGGGAGAAATTGAAGCATTACTGGCGCAACACCCAGATGTGCGGGAGAGCGTGGTGGTGGTTCGGGAGGATGAACCAAGTGATAAACGTTTAGTAGCTTACGTGACACTGAAGATAGAACAATCTCTTCAAGTAGGAGAACTGCGTCGCTTCCTGAAGTCAAAGCTACCAGAGTATATGCTGCCCAACGCTTTCGTCATTCTAGAAGCCATACCGCTTACTTCCAACGGTAAAGTAGACCGCCGTGCCCTACCGGCTCCAGAGTTACACAGTCAACTTACAAACAAATTTATCGCCCCCCGCACTCCAATCGAAGAAATGCTAGCGCTAATTTGGGCACAAGTCCTGAAAGTAGAGCAAGTAGGCATTTACGATAACTTCTTTGAACTTGGGGGACATTCTCTACTCGCAACCCAATTACTCTCACGCATTCGCAAAGTTTTCAAAATAGAACTACCGTTGCGTAGCTTGTTTATTGCAGCGACAGTAGCGGAATTGGTACAAGAGATTGGGCAGTTGCAGCAACAAGACTTAGAATTTACTTCTCCACCCATTTTACCAAGGGCAAAGAATGCAGAATTACCCCTATCTTTTGCCCAAACACGGCTGTGGTTTTTAGATCAATTTGAGCCGAATAGTGCTTTTTACAACATTCCTATAGCTTTGCATTTAGTAGGAACTCTCAATCAAGTTGCTTTAGAACAAAGCTTAGAAGAAATTATTCATCGCCACGAAGCATTACGCACCAACTTTATTACAGTTGATGGACAACCGACTCAAATCATTCAAGCAAGAAGGGAACAGGGGACTGTATCAGTTGTTAATTTGCAGCATTTATCTACAAGCGAACAAGAAATCGCTTCACAACAATTGTTACAACAACAAGCTATTCAACCCTTTGATTTAGCAAGACAAGCATTAGTAAGAGCAACATTAGTAGTGCTGTCTGAAACAGAACACATTTTACTAGTGTGTATGCACCACGTTGTCTCCGATGGCTGGTCAATGGATGTATTTGTCCAAGAACTAGCGGCGCTGTACAATGCTTATTCTCAAGGTCAGCCGTCACCGTTAGCACCACTGCCAATTCAGTATGCAGATTTCGCTATTTGGCAGAGAAACTGGTTGCAAGGGGATGTACTGCAAACTCAATTGAGTTACTGGCAACAACAGCTAGCAGACGCACCAGCTTTGTTATCGCTACGCACAGACCGACCCAGACCTGCGGTGCAAACCTTTGCAGGGGCACATCAAAAGTTTGCCCTTTCTATTGAGTTAACTCAAAAACTGACAAAACTCAGCCAAGAGCAAGGAGTCACCTTGTTCATGACCCTGCTGGGAGCTTATGATACCTTACTTTACCGTTACACAGAACAATCAGACATTTTGGTGGGGACACCAATTGCTAACCGAAATAACAGTGAAATAGAAGGGTTAATTGGCTTTTTTGTCAATACTTTAGTTTTGCGTACAGACTTATCCGGCAATCCTAGCTTTAGCGAATTACTCACTCGTGTCCGGGAAACGGCTCTGGGAGCATACTCTCATCAGGACTTGCCTTTTGAAATGCTAGTAGAGGCGTTGCAGCCAGAACGGGATCTCAGTTATACACCACTGTTTCAAGTGATGTTTGTGCTTGAGAATGCGCCTATATCTCAATTAGAGTTAACTGGGTTAAATGTCAGTCCACTCAAGCTAGAAAGTACAACTGCCAAGTTTGATCTTACCTTGGCAATGGAGAATACTGCTACTGGATTGGTGGGAGTGTGGCAGTACAATACTGATTTGTTTGATGCAGGTACGATCGCACGGATGGCGGGTCATTTTGTGACAATGCTAGAAGCAATTGTGGCCAATCCCAGCGAGCAAATTGCTCAATTGCCCTTGCTGACAGCAGTTGAGCGACATCAACTGTTAATTGAGTGGAATGATACACAAGTAGATTATCATCAAGAATTGTGCATCCATAAGTTGTTCGAGCAGCAAGTGAAGCTTAGACCGGATGCGATCGCAGTCATATTTGAAAATCAGCAATTAACCTATCAACAGTTAAACGAGCGTGCAAATCAGTTAGCTCACTATTTGCAAGAAAAAGGTGTAAACCCAGAAGTATTGGTAGGAATTTTTGTTGAGCGTTCTATTGAGATGATAGTAGGACTGTTAGGAATTTTAAAGGCAGGGGGAGCTTATGTACCTTTAGATCCTAACTATCCAACAGAGCGATTGGCTTATATGCTCTCGGATACAGGGGTGTCAATATTACTGACTCAGCAATCCTTGGTAGAATTTTTACCAGAAAATCAAGCTGAGGTACTGTCTTTAGATAGTGATTGGCAAGTCATTGCTAACTATAGCCAGCAGAATGCCCTTAGCCAGGTAAAACCAGAAAATTTGGCTTATGTAATTTATACCTCTGGCTCTACGGGCAAACCGAAAGGGGTGATGAATCTTCATCAGAGCATTTGCAATAATTTATTGCGGACTAGTGATGATTATCCACTCACAGCGAGCGATCGCATCTTACAAATATCTCCTTTTAGTTTTGATCCTTCAGTCTTTGAAATTTTCTGGTCTTTAACATCTGGAACAACTTTAGTAGTAGTTAAACCTGAAGGTAATAAAGATACTACTTATTTAAGCAATTTGATCGCCCAGCACCAAGTTACTCAAGTAGTTTTTGTTCCCTCACTGCTGCAAGCTTTTCTGCAAGAGCCAAACTTAGAAAATTGCCGTTGTTTAAAGCGAGTGTTTTGTGGTGGAGAAGCACTATCTTATGAACTGACTCAACGATTTTTTGAGCAGTTCGATAGTGAATTGCATAATCTTTACGGCCCAACAGAAGCAGCAGTTGATGCAACTTCCTGGCAGTGTACACCACAGTCTAATTATCAAGTAATTCCCATTGGTCGCCCCATTGCCAATACCCAGATTTACATCCTCGATCCTTATCTGCAACCAGTTCCCATTGGCGTAGCTGGAGAATTACATATTGGGGGTGTCCCTTTAGCTAGAGGTTACCTCAACCAAGCAGAATTAACACAAGAAAAATTCATTCCCAATCCCTTCGGTGGAAGCAGGGAGGCAGAGGAGCAGAAAATCTTCCCAGTCCCCAGCCCCCGACTTTATAAGACAGGAGATTTAGCACGCTATTTGCCCGATGGCAACATCGAATACCTGGGACGCATCGGTAATCAAGTCAAAGTTAGGGGTTTCCGCATTGAGTTGGGCGAGATAGAAACAGTATTGAGCCAACACAGCGAAGTCAATACAGTTGTAGTCATTGCCCGCGAAGATATAACCGGGGATAAACGCCTAGTTGCTTACATTGTGCCACAAAAAGAGGTGACACCCACAGTCAGCGTTCTGCGGCAATACCTAAAAGCCAAGCTACCAGAATATATGGTGCCCAATGCTTTCGTCATTTTAGAAGCGCTGCCCCTCACCCCCAATGGTAAAGTAGACCACCGCGCTTTACCCGCACCAGATTTACATGAATTCTTAGACAGATATGTAGCCCCACGTACCCCTGTCGAAGAAATGCTGGCGCAAATTTGGGCACTAGTTCTAAAAGTAGAGCAAGTGGGTATTCATGATAACTTCTTTGAACTTGGGGGACACTCACTATTAGCAACGCAATTGGTTTCACGCATCCGCAATATTTTGAAAGTGGAATTACCATTGCGTGAGTTATTTGCTGCACCGACAGTAGCCGAATTAGCGCATTCAATTGGACAGTTGCAGCAGCAAGATTTAGAACTTACTTCTCCACCCATTTTACCAAGGGTAAAGAATGCAGAATTACCCCTATCTTTTGCCCAAACACGGCTATGGTTTTTAGATCAGTTTGAGCCGAATAGTTCTTTCTACAACATACCTTTAGCTTTGCATTTAGTAGGAACTCTCAATAAAGTTGCCTTAGAACAAAGCTTAGAAGAAATTATTCATCGCCACGAAGCCTTACGCACTAATATAATTACAGTCGACGGACAAGCTTCTCAAATCATTCACTTAGAAACAGCTTGGACAGTATCAGTTGTTGACTTGCAGCATTTATCTACAAGCGAACAAGAAATTGCTTCACAACAATTGGTGCAACAACAAGCTATTCAACCCTTTGATTTAGCAAAACAAACGTTAGTTAGAGCAACATTAGTAGTGCTGTCTGAAACAGAACACATTTTACTAGTGTGTATGCATCACGTTGTCTCTGATGGCTGGTCAATAGGTGTATTTGTCCAAGAACTAGCGGCGCTGTACAATGCTTATTCTCAAGGTAAACCTTCATCCTTAACCCCACTGCCGATTCAGTATGCAGATTTTGCCTTATGGCAGAGAAATTGGTTACAAGGGGATGTACTGCAAACTCAACTGAACTACTGGCAAGAACAACTAAAAGACGCACCAGCTTTATTAGTATTACCCACAGACCGACCTAGACCTGCTGTACAGACTTTCGCAGGGGCGCGTCAAAAGTTTGCACTTTCTGTTGAGTTAACTCAAAAACTGACAAAACTCAGCCAAGAGCAAGGAGTCACCTTGTTCATGACCCTGCTGGGAGCTTATGATACCTTACTTTACCGTTACACAGAACAATCAGACATTTTGGTGGGGACACCAATTGCTAACCGGAATCGCAGTGAAATAGAAGGGTTAATTGGCTTTTTCATCAACACTTTAGTTTTGCGTACAGATATCTCAGGCGATCCCAGCTTTAACGAATTACTCACTCGCATTCGAGAAACGGCTTTGTCTGCATATTCTCATCAGGATTTGCCGTTTGAAATGCTAGTAGAGGCCTTGCAACCAGAACGGGATCTCAGTCATACGCCACTGTTTCAAGTAATGTTTGTGCTTGAGAATGCGCCAACATCTCAATTGGAATTAACTAGGTTAACTGTCAATCCATTGCCAATAGAAAATGCAACGTCAAAATTCGATCTTACTTTGGGAATGGAGAATACTGCTACTGGATTGGTGGGTGCGTGGGAGTACAACACAGACTTGTTTGATGACAGCACGATCGCACGCATGACCGGTCATTTTGTGACGCTGCTTGAGGCAATTGTGGCCAATCCTCAAGAGCGAATTTCCCAGTTGCCAATGCTAACAGAAGTTGAGCAACAACAGTTATTTGTCGAATGGAACGATACTCAGGCGGATTATCCTTGGGATCAGTGTATCCATCAATTATTTGAGCGCCAAGTAGAGTATACCCCAGATGCGATCGCAGTCATATTTGACAATCAACAGTTAACTTATCAACAGTTGAACACTCAAGCTAATCAATTAGCACACTATCTACAATCTCTTGGTGTGGGGCCAGAGGTTTTGGTGGGAATTTATTTGGAGCGTTCGCTATCTATAATTGTAGGATTGTTAGCTGTCTTAAAAGCTGGTGGTGCTTATGTCCCTCTAGACCCTGATTATCCCCAGCAGCGTTTAGCAGACATCTGCCAAGATTCACAAATTTCCGTGCTGATCACCCAGCAGAAATTACTCAATTCTTTGCCAGTGGAAGAGGTGAAAGTCATCGTCTTAGATAGAGAGTCTGAGATACTGACGAATCAAAGTCAAGAAAATCTCGTTAGTGGAGTAGAGCCAGAAAACTTAGCTTGTATATTGTATACTTCTGGTTCTACCGGTAAACCCAAAGGCGTGATGCTGACTCACGCGGCTTTAGTTAACCATAGCAGTGCAATTAGTGAAGTATTTGGTCTAACTAGCAGCGATCGCGTTTTGCAGTTTGCTTCCTTTAGCTTTGATGTGGCTGCGGAAGAAATCTTCCCCACTTGGTACAAAGGCGCAACTGTGGTCATTAGACCCGCGCAAATGTTCCCGGACTTTACCAGCTTTGCCCAATTTATTGAACAACAAAAACTGAGTGTCTTAAATATCACTCCAGCCTATTGGCATGAATGGGCGATCGCAGTATCCCAATCTGATGCAACTGTACCGCCAAGTCTCCGCTTAGTAGCTGTAGGTGGGGATGCAGTTTTACCGGAAACAGTCACAATCTGGCAGCAATTAGTAGGCGATCGCGTCAATTGTCTAAATGTCTACGGCCCCACTGAAGCGTCGGTGACTGCGATCGTCCATGACCTGCTTCATCCCCAATCAGAAAAAACTAATTCTGTGCTAATTGGTCGTCCCATTGCCAATACACAAGCTTACATCCTCGACCGTCATCTCCAACCCGTACCTGTTGGAGTCAGAGGCGAACTACACATAAGTGGTGTTCGTTTAGCACGAGGTTATCTAAATCGCCCAGAATTGACAGAGGAAAAATTTATTCCTAATCCATTTGGCGATTTTGGATTGCCGATTTTAGATTTGGGATTAGGGAATAGGAATGAGAATTTAGAGTCTTCTCAAACTACAGAATCAGAAAACAAATCCAATAATCCAAAATCCAAAATCCAAAATCCAAAATTGTATAAGACTGGAGACTTAGCCCGTTATCTACCTGATGGTAACATTGAGTGCTTTGGACGCATCGACAATCAAGTAAAAATCCGGGGATTCCGCATTGAGTTGGGAGAAATTGAAGCAGTACTGAACCAACATATTAATGTGCAGACATCGTGTGCGATCGTCCGTGAAGATACCCCAGGTGATAAGTATTTAGTCGCCTACGTAGTACTCCATGATGAACAGATAACCACGATTAGCGAACTGCGTCAGTTCCTTTCTAAGAATCTGCCTCTTTACATGGTGCCCCAGGCTTTCGTGATTTTGGAGTCTCTACCGCTAACACCAAACCGTAAAGTCGATCGCCGCGCTTTACCTGCACCAGATTTATATAGCGATGCCTACGGCCGCCTACGCAGAGACAAATATGTTGCCCCACGCACCCCCAGCGAAGAAATGCTGGCACAAATTTGGGCACAAGTCTTAAAACTAGAGCAAGTGGGCATTCATGATAACTTCTTTGAAATTGGCGGACACTCGCTGCTAGCAACTCAACTCGTTTCACGTATCCGCAATATCTTCAAAGTCGAACTACCATTGCGGAGTTTGTTTGCAGCCGCGACAGTTGGCGAATTAGCCTATCTGATTGGGCAGTTGCAGCAAGAAAACTTAGAACTAACAGTACCACCAATCTTACCAAGGGCAAAGAATGCAGAATTACCACTGTCATACTCTCAACAACGTTTATGGTTTTTAGACCAGTTACAGCCAAACAGCGCCTTATACAACATACCCTTAGCTTTGCATCTCGTCGGAAATCTCAATCAAGCCGCCTTAGAACAAAGCTTAGAAGAAATCATTGATCGCCACGAAGCGTTACGCACCAACTTCATCACAATTGATGGACAACCAACACAAATTATTCAAGCGAGAAGGGAACAGAGGATAGTATCAGTTGTTGACTTGCAGCATTTACCCACAAGCGAACAAGAAATAGCTTCACAGCAATTAGCAATTACACAAGCTATTCAACCCTTTGACTTGGCAAAACAAGCATTAGTGAGAGCAACATTAGTAGTGTTGTCTGAGACAGAACACATCTTATTAGTGTGTATGCATCACATTGTTAGTGATGGTTGGTCAATAGGTGTATTAGTTCAGGAACTAACAACGCTGTATAAAGCTTATGCTCAAGGTCAGCCTTCTAATGCTGCGCCACTACCGATTCAGTACGCCGACTTTGCACTATGGCAAAGACAGTGGTTGCAAGGTGAGGTGCTGCAAAGCCAATTGAGTTATTGGCAAAAACAATTAGCAAACGCACCAGCTTTATTGTCACTACCCACAGACCGACCCAGACCTGCTGTACAAACCTTCGCTGGCGCACATCAAAAGTTTGCACTTTCACTTGAGTTAACCCAAAAGCTGACACAACTAAGTCAGCAACAAGGGGTAACTTTGTTCATGACGCTGTTAGCGGCGTATGATACATTGCTTTACCGCTACACAGGACAAGCAGATATTTTGGTGGGGACACCAATTGCTAACCGGAATCGCAGTGAAATAGAAGGGTTGATTGGCTTTTTTGTCAACACTTTAGTGATGCGGACTGATTTATCTGAAAATCCTAGTTTCTGCGAGTTACTCACTCGTGTTCGGGAAATGGCTGTGTCCGCTTATGCTCATCAGGATTTGCCCTTTGAAATGTTGGTGGAAGCATTGCAACCACAACGAAATCTCAGCCATACACCGCTATTCCAGGTAGCGTTTATGATCCAGAATGCGCCCATGTCTCAAGTCGAATTGACTGGGTTAACTATCAGTGATTTGCCAATAGAAAATGTCACTGCAAAGTTTGATCTTACCTTGGCAATGGGCAACATAGATACCGGACTGGTGGGAGTGTGGGAATACAATACTAACTTGTTTGATGCAGGCACTATTGAGCGGATGGTAGGTCATTTTGTGACAATGCTAGAATCCATTGTGGCGAATCCACAGCAGCGAATTTCCCAGTTGCCAATATTAACAGAAGTTGAGCAACAGCAATTATTAATTGAGTGGAATGATACTCAGGTAGACTACGCCTTCGATAAATGCATTCATCAGTTGTTTGAGGAGCAGGTTCAGCGTACACCCGATGCAGTGGCGGTGGTGTTTGTAGACGAGCGCAGCGAGGTTTCTCGCAGAGTAAATCAACAACTGACATATCACGAGTTGAATTGTCGTGCAAACCAGTTGGCGCATTACTTGCAGTCTTTGGGTGTGGGAGCAGATGTACTGGTGGGCATTTGTGTAGAGCGATCGCTAGAAATGATCGTTGGACTACTTGCCATTCTCAAGGCAGGTGGGGCTTATGTCCCTCTCGACCCTGAGTATCCCCAAGAACGCTTACAATATATTCTCGACGATGCTTTAGTTTCTGTACTGCTAACCCAAAAGCGAGTCCTTGATCGACTACCCTCAAATCAAGCGCAGCTTGTCTGTTTGGATGAAATCTGGGAAAAAATTGTCCAAAATAATCAAGATAACCCTACGAGTAGGGTGACGGCTTTTCATCTAGCTAATCTAATTTATACTTCCGGCTCCACAGGCAAACCTAAAGGTGTGATGGTTGAGCATACCGGACTTGTTAACTTAGCTCAAGCTCAAATTCAAACTTTTAACTTAGATTCTGATAGTCGCGTCCTCCAGTTCGCCTCCTTCAATTTTGATGCTTCTATCTGGGAAATCATCCTGGCTCTAGGATCAGGGGCAGCACTTTACTTAGGAAAAAAAGACTCTTTACTACCTGGTACGCCGTTAATTCAGCTATTAAGAGATCATCGCATTACCCATATCACCCTACCACCGTCAGCACTAGCAGTTCTCCCGACAGTGGAACTCCCAGCATTGCAAACAATAATTGTTGGTGGAGAAGCTTGTTCTGCCGAACTGATAAAACAATGGTCTGTTGGTAGAAACTTCTTCAACGCTTATGGGCCAACAGAAGCTAGCGTCTGTACCACGATCGCCAAATGCACTGATAGCGATCGCAAAATCTCCATTGGCCGCCCAATCGCTAACGCCCAAACCTATATCTTAGACTCGCACTTACAACCCGTTCCCGTTGGTGTACCAGGAGAACTGCATATTGGTGGAGCAGGATTAGCACGAGGCTACTTCAACCGCCCTGAGTTAACACAAGAGAAATTCATTCCCAATCCGTTTGAGGATAGCACAGCGTTAGCGAGTCTGCGAGCGTCGGCAGGAGGCAGGAGGCAGATCGCTTTTAGCGTCTCCCCTTGGGAGAAGGCAGAAGGGAGTAGATTGTATAAAACTGGGGACTTAGTACGCTATTTACCGGATGGTAATATTGAATACTTAGGGCGAATTGATAATCAAGTAAAGATTCGCGGCTATCGCATAGAACTTGGAGAAATTGAAGCAGTGCTATCCCAGCTAAACGAAGTACGGGAAGCAGTAGTTGTAGCACGGGAAGACCAACCGAATAACAAACGCCTAATAGCTTATGTTGTACCCCAACAAAAAAATCTCGAATCATCATCAAAGAAACCAGAAAATTTATCAACAGACAAAGTGGAGCTATGGCCATCTATAGCTGAATACTATGTTTATGACGACTTTTTGTATTACGCTATGACCAATGACCAGCGACGCAACAATAGTTATAAAGTTGCAATTAATCAGTTGGTCAAAGATAAAATAGTCGTTGAAATTGGCACAGGTAAAGATGCAATCTTATCCAGATTTTGTGTCCAAGGCGGTGCCAAGAAAATTTATGCAATTGAAAGAAGTGAAGAAACCTGCCGCAAAGCAAGAGCTTCTATTCAAAAGTTAGGGTTAGCAGATAAAATCACTGTCATTCATGGAGATGCAACGAAAGTTGATCTCCCAGAACTGGCTGATGTCTGCGTTTCAGAAATTGTCGGTGCAATTGGTGGCTCTGAAGGAGCAGCAGTAATTATTAATAACGCAAGAAGATTTCTCAAGCCTGATGGTTTGATGATTCCTGAAAGAAGCGTTACTAAGATGGCAGTTGTTACGCTCCCAGATGAAATATTACACGATCCCAAATTTGATGAAATTCCCGCATATTATACCAAAGAAATCTTTAAGCAAGTTGGATATCCATTTGACTTAAGGGTATGTCTGAGAAGATTTCCCCAAGCAAATGTACTATCCACTGTGGATGTTTTAGAAGATTTAAACTTCAATGAATCTCTTAGCCCAGAATTCTCTCATGAAGTGAAATTGGAAATTCAAAAACCTGGGCGAATGGATGGCTTTCTAGTCTGGCTAAACTTGCATACCATTGCTGGAGAAGAAATAGATATTCTCGAACATGAGTATTGCTGGCTTCCGGTTTATTTCCCGTTATTTGAGCCGGGGATTGAAGTTGAGTCTGGCGATGTCATTCAAGCCGTTTGTTCTAGAAAACTTTGCGAAAATAATCTCAATCCAGATTATGCAATTCAAGGTAGTCTATTGAAAAAGAATGGAGAAAATATTAACTTTGAATATGTCTCCTATCACTATAGAAATAATTTCCAAGAGACACCTTTCTACCAAAGATTATTTGCTAGTTATGGCAATGCAAAAAATAATTATCCCAATAATTTAGCTCAATCTTTAAGAGCGAATCTCAAGAAACTCTTGCCCGACTACATGATTCCCTCCAACTTTGTGGTGCTAGAGAATCTACCCTTAACACCAAACGGCAAGATAGACTACCGTGCCCTACCAAAACCAGAACTGACTATTCTAAATGAAGCTGATTATGTCATGCCAAATACAGAAGCAGAAAAAATCATTGCTGGTATTTGGCAAACAGTACTACAGGTAGAAAAGGTAGGTCTTTACGATAATTTCTTTGAACTTGGGGGACATTCCCTACTAGCTACTCAGGTAATTTCTCGCTTGCAGTCAGCCTTTGGAACTTCGTTGCCATTACGCTATATTTTTGAATCACCAACAGTTGCCCAGTTAAGTGAAGCAATATTAGCTCAACTTGAAGCTGGTTCAAGATTGGCTGTACCAGCAATTCTACCCGTTTCCACTAGACTTGATATACCGCTATCTTGGGCACAGGAACGCCTGTGGTTTGTAAATCAGTTAGAAGGCGAAAGTGGTGCCTACACAATAGATTTCACCTTGCGTTTGATGGGGAATCTCAATGTCAAAGCTTTGGAACAAGCCTTTGGGGAGATAGTACAGCGCCATGAAGTTTTGCGGACTCGCTTTGCAATCAAGGATGACAAGCCGGTACAGATAATTGCTCCCCACCTAAGCATCACTTTACCAGTGGTGGATCTCCAGAATGTGCCAGACCCCACCAAACAAGTGGAGCAACTGGCAACAGTAGAAGTTTGCAAACCATTCGATCTAGCTAATGGCCCTGTGCTGCGAGTCAAGCTTTGGCAAGTTGCAACTGATGAATATGTATTGGTATTCGCAATTCACCATATTGCTGCTGATGGTTGGTCGATTGGCGTTTTAATCAGTGAACTGTCAGCCTTTTATCGAGCCATTGCAACAGGTAGTTCTGCTGTGTTGCCAGAGTTACCCATACAATATGCCGACTTCGCTGTGTGGCAACGTCAGTGGTTGACAAATCAGGTATTAGAGCGTCAGTTAAGCTACTGGAAGCAACAGTTAAAGGGCGCGCCACCTCTATTAGAACTACCCACAGACCGCCCCCGCCCAGCTGTACAGACTTTTCGAGGCGGTACAGAGCGCCTTAAACTAGATGGCTTGCTAACACAACAGCTGAAAAAGCTTAGTCAAGAATCTGGAACCACCCTGTTTATGACATTGCTGGCGGGTTTTGTGGTGTTACTGTCTCGCTACAGTGGACAAACAGATTTGGTGGTTGGCTCTCCGATCGCTAATCGCAACCGTACAGAAATCGAAGGGTTAATTGGCTTTTTTGTCAATAGTCTGGCACTAAGATTTGATTTATCCCAAGAACCGACCTTTGAAGCTTTGCTGGCGCAAGTGCGACAAGTTACCCAAAACGCTTACGATCATCAGGACTTGCCTTTCGAGATGTTAGTCGAAGAGTTGCAACTGGAGCGGAACCTAGATCGTAATCCCCTGGTGCAGGTGGTGTTTGCCCTCCAGAATGCTCCTTCCTCCCCTTGGGATTTGCCTGATTTAAAGGTCGAGGAAATGCCTTCGGGACTTGACTCAGTCCGGCTTGACCTAGAAGTTTACTTATGGGATACGCCAGAAGGTCTGGGGGGCTTCTGCTCGTATAACAGAGACTTATTTGATGGGGCGACTATTGCCCGAATGATGCAAAATTTTGTGACTTTGTTAGGGGCAATTGTTGATAATCCCCAGCAGCCAGTAACATTACTCCCCTTGCTCACACAGCGCGATCGCCATCAACTATTACTAGAGTGGAATGATACTCAAATAGATTATCCGCAAAACATGTGTATTCATCAGTTATTTGAAGCACAAGTAGAGCGGACACCTGATGCAGTGGCGGTGGTGTTTGTAGACGAGCGCAGCGAGGCTTCTCGCAGAGTCAACGAACAACTGACTTACCACGAGTTGAATTGTCGCGCTAACCAATTAGCTCATCACTTGCGCTCTTTAGGTGTGGGAACCGATGTACTAGTGGGGTTATGTGTGGAGCGATCGCTCTTAACGGTGATTGGACTTCTGGGAATCCTGAAAGCGGGTGGTGCTTACGTACCCCTTGACCCAGAATATCCTCAAGACCGTCTGAGCTTTATGCTAGAGGATACTCAAGTTTGGGTACTGCTGACTCAACAGCGACTTGTTGAGAAACTACCGCCAAACCAAGCAAACCGAGTCTTTTTAGATGAAATATGGTCAGAAATTTCCCAAAATAGCCAGGATAATCTGACTGGGGTCGCGTCAGCTTTTGATCTTGCGAATGTGATTTACACTTCTGGCTCTACTGGTAAACCCAAAGGGGTGATGGTTGAGCATAGCGGATTGTGTAACCTAGCTCAAGCTCAGATTCAGGCTTTTGGCTTGCAAAATTCAAGTCGAGTCCTTCAGTTTGCCTCCTTTAGTTTTGATGCTTGTATATCGGAAATATTGATGACTCTGGGATCTGGGGCAGCCCTTTACCTGGGAACCAAAGATTCTCTCATGCCGGGTACGCCGTTAATTGAGCGATTAGGCGATTACGGCATTACCCATGTTACCCTACCACCATCAGCCCTAGCCGTTCTGCCAGTTGAAAAACTTCCGGCACTGCAAACATTGATTGTAGCTGGCGAAGCTTGTTCAGTTGAACTGATGAAGCAATGGTCTGCTGGAAGAAACTTCTTCAACGCTTACGGGCCAACAGAAGCTAGTGTCTGTGCCACGATCGCCAAATGCACCCCTGATGACCAAAAAATTTCCATTGGTCGTCCAATTGACAACACCCAAATCTACATTTTAGACTCGCGCTTACAGCCAGTGCCCATTGGTGTACCAGGAGAACTGCACATTGGTGGCGTGGGATTGGCAAGAGGTTATCTCAACCGACCAGAGTTAACACAAGAGAAATTCATTCCTAATCCCTTCAGTCGAAGCAGGGGAGCAGAAATTCTTCCCAGTCCCCGACTCTATAAAACTGGCGATAAGGCGCGTTACTTAAGTGACGGTAATATTGAGTACTTAGGACGCATTGACAATCAAGTTAAGGTACGCGGCTTCCGCATTGAACTCGGGGAAATCGAAGCAGTTTTGAGTCAACATTCCTTGGTACAGGAGAGTGTTGTTGTCACTAGAGTTGATACATCTGGGGATCAAACTTTGGTGGCTTACTTAGTGCCTGGTTTCAAAACTCAAGTATTACCCCAGCAGCTTGCTCAATGGCAAAGCGAGTACGTGACTGACTGGCAAAGGCTCTATGAACAAGCTTACGATCAACCTCAAGCACCTACAGAGGATCTGACGTTCAATATTACTGGTTGGAACAGTAGTTACACCAGGCAAGCCATCCCAGATTGGGAGATGCGGGAGTGGGTTGAGAATACGGTCAGCCGAATTCTGGCAGTTGAACCGCAACGAGTCTTAGAAATTGGTTGCGGAACAGGATTGTTGCTATCTCGCATTGCTAAGAACTGCAAACAGTATTGGGGATGTGATTATTCCATCGCTGCGATCAAGCATGTTGAGCAAGTATGCAGCACCGTTGAAGGTCTAGAACATGTGCGACTGCTGCACCAAATGGCGGATAACTTTACAGATATCCCCCAAGGAGAATTTGACACTGTAGTTATCAACTCAGTAGTGCAATATTTCCCCAGTACTGAGTATTTGTTGCAAGTTCTCGAAGGTGCGATTGCAACAATTAGCAAAAAGGGCAGAATCTTTATCGGTGATGTCCGCAGTTTGCCGTTACTGGAGCCATACCATGCCGCCGTGCAGCTATCCCAAGCCTCTGAGTCAAGAAGTATTGAGCAATGGCAGCAGCAGGTACACCAAAGTATCGCTGGGGAAGAAGAATTGGTCATCGATCCCAGGTTTTTCATTGCCCTCAAACAACGCTTTCCCCAGATTAGTTGGGTGGAAATTCAACCTAAACGGGGTCATTCTCAAAATGAGTTAACTCAATTCCGCTATGATGTCATCCTGCATCTGGGTGCTGATGTCCAAACAACAGTAGTTCCTTGGTTAAATTGGCAACTAGACCAACTTTCCTTTACTCAGATTCAAAATCAACTGGTTGAAGAGCAACCGGAACTGTTGGGCATCAGGCGCGTGCCGAATCAACGGGTGCAACAAGCATTACAAATTTGGGAATGGTTGGAAAATCCCCCAGATGTTGAAACAGTCGGGCAAATGCGAGAACTACTAGCACAACAGCCAGTAACCACTATCAATCCAGAGCAGTTTTGGGAACTGGGGCAGCATCTCGGCTACACTGTTCACCTCAGTTGGTGGAGCAGTAGTCAGGATGGTTCATTCGATGTGGTATTCTGTCGCAATAGTTCAACGCCAGCCCACCAAACAATCGCTTTTTGGGATAATTCAGCGATGCCTACGGCGGTAAACTACGCTACCAAATCTTGGACTGATTACACTAACAATCCCCTACACGGCAAGTTAGTCCAAAAGCTAGTACCGCAAGTACGCGAATTTATTCAACAAAAGCTACCCAGTTACATGGTGCCCCAAGCTTTTGTCCTCCTCAATGCTCTGCCCTTAACACCCAATGGTAAGGTGGATCGTCGAGCGCTGCCAATGCTAGATACAGCCTCCAGAAATCTCTCAACTGGCTTTGTTTCACCTCGAACCCCCGTTGAAGCTCAACTGGTGCAAATCTGGGGTGAAGTCCTGGGACTGGAACGCATTGGCGTTAAAGACAACTTCTTTGAACTAGGGGGACATTCCCTGCTAGCGACTCAAGTAATTTCACGGATTAACTCAGCTTTGGGATTTGACCTATCTGTACAGAAGATGTTTGAGTTTCCCACGGTAGCTGGTATTGCTTCATACGTGGAAATCATGGATTGGGCAGCAGAAGATTTAGCGGTTACAGAAGTCAGTGACGAAATAGTGGAGTTTTGAGAATGACTAGCAGCACATTTGAATTCCTTTATCAACTAAGAAGTTTGAGGATTAACTTAGAAACTGATGGCGATCGCTTGCGCTGTCAGGCACCGGAAGGGGCGTTAACTCCAACGCTACGCCAGGAAATCGCCCAACGTAAAACAGACCTGATTTTATTATTACAAGAGGCAAAGCAGCTTAAAACCTCCGAGCAGTTGTCAATTCAACCCGTACCACGCGATGGTGAGCTACCGCTATCTTTTGCCCAACAACGACTCTGGTTTATCCACCAGATATCACCCGATAGTACTGCTTACAATATGCTGGAGGCTTTGCGGCTAGATGGTTCACCCAATATAGTTGCATTAGAACAGAGCCTCAGTGAACTTATTCGCCGCCACGAGGTCTTAAGAACCACTTTCCCTACGGTAGACGGAAAACCAATCCAGCGAATTGCCCCAAACACTGCCTTAACTTTGCCAATCCATGATTTGCAGGGGTTATCCATTGAAGAACAAACTGAGCAAATTCGACAAATAGCGAAGTCTGTTGCATCCGCACCCTTCGATCTAGCTGTTGGGCCATTAGTGCAATTCACCCTACTGCAACTGAGTAACCAGGAGTATGTACTGCTGTTGAAGATGCACCACATCATCTACGATGGTTGGTCTTTGAACATCTTTTTCCAAGAATTATCTCAACTATACAAAGCTTTCAGCCAAGGATTACCCAACCCACTAGCTGAATTACCCATCCAGTACGCCGACTTTGCAGTTTGGCAACGCCAATGGCTAACTGGCGAAGTCCTCGATCGCCAACTCAATTACTGGCAAAAACAGTTAGTGGGTGCGCCTGGTGTACTAGAACTACCTACAGATCGACAACGTTCCCCAGTTCAGACCTTCCAGGGTGGAGTTGAGTGTTTTCAACTGGATCGCGACCTCACGCAACGCCTGAAACAATTGAGCCAGGAGTCAGACACAACCCTGTTTATGACCCTACTGGCAGCTTTTTTGGTCTTACTCTCTCGTTACAGTGGTCAGTCAGATATTGTTGTTGGCTCCCCGATCGCTAATCGTAACAGTCCCGCCATCGAGCAGCTGATGGGATTTTTTGCGAATACCCTAGCATTAAGGGGTGATCTTTCTGGAAATCCCAGTTTTGCAGACTTTTTAGCGCAAGTGCGGCAAACCACATTATCAGCATACTCTCATCAGGACTTGCCCTTTGAGATGTTGGTAGAAAAATTACAGCCAGACCGAGATTTGAGTCGTAATCCTCTGGTACAGGTGATGTTTTCCCTCCAGAATGCTCCACAATCTGCTGCTAATTTGCCAGGTTTAACTATTCAGAATGTGCCGTTACCACTTGATGTAAAAGTCAGATTTGACCTGGAAGTAAACTACTGGGAAGTTCCAGGAGGTTTGGAGGGCGTTTGGTGTTATAACACTGATTTATTTGATGCCACTACAATTACTCGCATCGGCCAACATTTTCAAACTTTACTCAAAGCAATTGTCGCTAATCCCAAAGCGCGAATTTCGGAATTAACACTGTTGAATCAAGCAGAACGTCATCAATTGTTGGTGGAGTGGAACAATACTCAAGTCGATTATCCTTATGATTTGTGTATTCATCAGTTGTTTGAGGAACAGGTAAAGCGTACACCCGATGCCGTGGCAGTGGTATTTGTAGACGAGCGCAGCGATGCTTCTCGCAGAGTAAATCAACAACTAACTTATGGTGAGTTGAATAGTCGCGCTAACCAGTTGGCGCATTACTTGCAATCCTTGGGTGTGGGAGCAGATGTACTAGTTGGGTTATGTGTAGAGCGATCGCCTTTAATGATTGTGGGCCTACTGGGAATTCTCAAGGCGGGTGGGGCATATCTGCCACTTGACCCAGAGTATCCGACTGAGCGTTTAAGCTTTATGCTCCAAGATGCTCAAGTTTCAGTCATATTGACCCAGCAGCAACTCGCTGAAAAGCTTCCACAGCATCAAGCACAGCTTGTTTATTTAGATACTGACTGGCAGTTGATTGCTCAATCAAATCAGGATAATGCGATTGCTGATGTGCAAGCAACTAATTTGGCTTATGTAATTTATACCTCTGGTTCAACTGGTCAGCCTAAAGGAGTTGAAGTTATTCACCGTGGCGTTAATCGTCTTTTGTTTGGAGTGAATTACGTTCATCTTGATGCAACCCAAAGATTTCTACAGATAGCCCCAATTTCTTTTGATGCTTCCACGTTCGAGATTTGGGGAGCTTTGTTGCATGGTGGCAGATGCGTTCTTTTCCCCGAAAGTATTCCTACTGCTAAAAGTCTCAGGCATGAAATCTACAAACATGGGATTAATATTTTATGGCTAACGGCTGCTTTATTTAACTCCATAATTGATGATGACCCACAAGCCTTATCAGGAATTGAACAGCTACTAATTGGTGGGGAAGCACTTTCGGTTGCTCACGTTCAGAGAGCTTTAGAAACTCTGCCATTTACGCAAATCATTAATGGGTATGGGCCAACAGAAGGCACAACTTTTACTTGTTGTCACCCTATCCCTAGACAGATTGACGCAACTATAGAGTCAATTCCTATTGGTCGAACGATCGCCAACACGCAAACCTACATCTTAGACAAATATCTGCAACCGGTTCCTATGGGTATGCCAGGAGAACTGTATATTGGTGGTGCAGGATTAGCACGAGGCTATCTCAACCGTCCAGAGTTGACTAATAAGAAATTCATTTCTAATCCCTTCGCTCAAGGCAGGGGAACAGAGGGGCAGAAATTCTTCCCAGTCCCCAGTCCCCGACTTTATAAAACTGGGGATTTAGCACGCTATTTACCTGATGGCAATATAGAATACTTAGGACGCATCGACAATCAGGTGAAAATACGCGGCTTCCGCATCGAGTTGGGAGAAATTGAAGCCGTTCTGAGCCAACATGATGATGTGCAAGTATCTTGCGTCATTGCCCGCGAAGATATCCCAGGTGAAAAGCAGTTAGTCGCATACATAGTGCCGCAAAAAGAGGTGAAACCCACAGTAAGCGTTCTGCGCCAGTTTCTTAGCAATAAACTACCTGCATACATGGTTCCTTATGCTTTTGTGATGTTGGATTCCTTGCCACTAACACCTAATGGTAAAGTAGACCGTCGCGCCTTGAAAGCACCTTCTAACACCAGTAACTCAGACAAATTTGTTGAACCTCGTAACCAATTAGAACTGCAACTCGTACAAATCTGGTCAAAGATTCTTAAGGTTGACAAGGTAGGAGTACAAGATAACTTTTTTGATCTTGGTGGTCATTCCCTTTTAGCTTCCTATGTAATGTCTCAAATTAAGCAGCACTTTGGTAAAGATATTCCTTTAATCACTCTTTTTCAAAATCCAACTATTGAACAATTGGCAACAATTGTACAGAAAGACTCAGATTATTCGAGTTCATCTTGTTTGGTAGCAATTCAACCTTATGGTTCAAACTTACCTTTCTTCTGTGTTCCCGGAGCCGGTGGCAAACCTTTCTATTTCTATCATTTAGGGCGTCATTTAGGAGCAGACCAACCATTATATAGTTTTCAAAATGAGCTATATCTATTTGGAGAATCAGAGCCAGTTACCCGAATTGAGGATATTGCTAGTAATTACATTAAAGCAATGCAAGTTGTTCAACCGCAAGGGCCATACTTTTTGGGAGGGCATTCTTATGGAGGTAACGTAGCTTTTGAAATGGCCCAGCAGTTGGTTAATCAGGGGTATAAGGTAGCTCTACTTGTCGTGATTGATGCTTCAGCGCCAACTTATAAAGATAAGCTGATGCTGATTGATTATATTAATTGGGATGATGCTAGGTGGCTAGCTGAGGTAATCAAGGGAGTAGAAGTTTTTTTGGAAAAGAATATCGATCTTTCTTATGATACCCTCCAATCTTTGGCTGTGGAGGAGCGACTAAAATACGTTTTACAGCATTTAAAAACGGTTAATATGATGCCTCCAAATGCTGAAACTACGCAGCTTAAAAATATGGTACAAGCTTATAAAGCTAGCTGTCTATGTCTAGTTGATTATGTACCACAACAGATTTATCCAGAGCAAATTACACTTTTACGCGGTAACGAGGATCTTCCAGAAAACCCTGATAGTGAGTTATATGATGCAAGTTTTCAGGATTCAGACTTAGGCTGGAGCAATTTTTCTAAGGAACCAGTAGATATCCATTTTGTATTAGGCAACCATATTACGATTATGGCTGAACCTCATGTCCAAGTTTTAGCCGAAGAGTTGAAAGTTTGCATCGAAAAAGTGCGGGAGAAATCAATTAAAAATTAAAAAACTCCTGTCTCCTCTTTCGCAATGAGCAATGATCAATGACTAATAAAAACATCAGATTAAAAATGGATAGAAGCGAATATATCAGTAAGTTTGACAGTTTAATTCTAAATCCTCCGATTAGAGAGTTCTACGGTCAAAAAGAGTTTTTCAATGTTGGCTATTGGCAATCAGAGACTCATAATCAAGAGGAAGCCTGTTTTAATTTGATGGAAAAGCTTTTAGACTTTATTCCAGAAAAGCAGGGAAATATCCTTGATGTTGGCTGTGGTTTAGGAGCAACTACTAGTTATCTACTCAAATATTACTCGCCTGCTGACGTTCTAGGCATTAATATTTCTGCCAGACAAATCGAAAGAAGTACAGTTAATGCCCCAGGTTGCAAATTCATTTGTATGGATGCTGTGCAGATGGAATTTGAAGATGATTTGTTTGATAACATTATCTGTGTTGAGGCAGCTTTCTACTTTGATACAAGAGCAAAGTTTCTCAAAGAAGCTTGGCGAGTATTGAAGCCAGGAGGCAATCTGATCCTCTCTGATATCATCTTTGAAAATACACAGCATTTCGGTGATTGGATTATTCCTGAAAGTAATAATGTCAGAGATATTCAGGAGTATAAAAATCTTTATCAACAAGTAGGATTCCAGCAGGTAGAATTTGTGGGCGTGACTGATGAATGCTGGCTCAAACACTATCGATATTTAAAATCTTCGATTGAAGAGGAATTTAAAGCCGGAAAGATTGATGAACAAATCTATCAGACAAACGTGGTTGGCATAGATGGCTTGCTAGATTCTTCATCGATAGATTATTTTTTGGTTTCAGCCAAGAAGCCGACAAAAGTACCATCACACAATTTTTGATTTTAGATTTTGAATTAATTCTCGCGTTTAAATTTTGAATCTTAAATCCAAAATCAAAAATTTAAAATCTGTTGATATATATTTCATACTTCACGAGGCAAAACAATGGTTAAGTCGCTATCAGGTAAGAAAGTGGTGATTATTGGCGAAAGCTCAGGGCTTGATCTGGCGATCGCTAAAGCAACAGCAGAACTAGGGGCATCGGTGGTGATATCAACTCCCTCACAAGACAAGTTGAACCAAGCAATAGAGCCGCTTTCTGGAGAGATTGCAGCGATCGCAGTTGATATTTTGAATGAGGATTCAGTCAATGCTCTATTTGAGAAAGTCGGAAACTTCGATCATTTAGTTGTCACATCTGTGGGAGACAGAAATCTGCCGCGATCGCTTTTTTCTGAGATGACAATAGAAACGGCTCAAGGCGCACTAGAGAAATTCTGGAGAGCGTTTTTTGCTGTCCGTGCATCGCTGAAAAATATCGCGGCTGACGGCTCGATTACCCTAACTTCCAGTGTCTCTATCTTCAAAACTTCAAAACTGGGTGGTATTTCAGTGGTATCAGCCGCCAATGCTGCCGTCGCGGTGTTTGGGCGATCGCTGGCGTTAGAACTCGCACCAATTCGAGTCAACGTCATTGCCCCTGGATTAGTGGAGGATACAAGTGTATTGAGCCATCAAAGTGAGTCGGAACGATCGGACTTGACAAAGTGGGCTGAAACTGCATTGCCTGTACAACATCTTGGAAAACCAGAAGAAGTGGCCCAAGCAATATTAAGTTTGCTCACGAATCCCTATATCACAGGGGTGATTTTGCCTGTGGATGGTGGAGTTCTCTTACTGTAATCACAATACTAATTGGTTTAGCTAGACGGATAAAAATTTCAGTTTATTTCTAAAATATGCCAACCCAAGTTGTTCAAGCTCAACCCGCAACCAATGCTTTTTCAGGTTTTATTCAATTTTGGGAGGATGTCAGAGCGATCGCAGGGCCTTACTGGTATCCAACAAAGGCAGGTGAAAGAGCATTCTCAGACGTGATTCGTTCATGGGGAATGCTGATTCTCCTAATATTACTAATCATTGCCCTTGTCGGTATGACTGCTTTTGATAGTTTTGTTAGTCGCTATTTGGTCGATACTCTTATTCAAGAAAAAGATTATTCTAAGTTCATTAACACTTTATCAATCAATATTGTTGGGCTTGTCTTAGTCACACTTTTAGTAGGATTTTCTAAATTTGTCAGAAAAAAAATCGCTCTTGATTGGTACAAATGGCTAAACAATCAAATTTTAGATAAATATTTGAGCAATCGTGCTTATTATAGAATTAACTTTAGATCCGATGTTGATAATCCAGATCAACGCCTATCCCAAGAAATTGAACCTATTACCAGTAGTGCTTTGAGCTTTTCAGCTACTTTCCTGGAAAAAGTGCTGGAAATGACGACTTTTTTAATAATTGTCTGGGTAATTTCCCAAGAAATCGCTTTAATTCTGCTTGCTTATACGATTGTAGGCAATTTTATTGCTGTCTACTTAAATCAAGGATTAAATAAAATTAATCAAGAGGAACTCGAATTTAAAGCTGATTACAATTATGCACTAACTCATGTTCGCAATCACGCCGAATCAATAGCTTTTTTTCAGGGAGAAAAGCAAGAATCAAATATAATTCAGCGCCGATTTAGTAATATTATCAAAAATGCTGAACGCAAGATTAATTGGGAGAGAGGTAAAGAAATTTTTAGTCGAGGATATCAAGCAGTTATCCAAATATTCCCCTTTTTAGTACTTGCACCGTTATATATTAGAGATGAAATTGATTTTGGACAACTTGGACAAGCTGCTTTAGCTTGTAATTTATTTGCTAGCGCTCTTGGACAATTAATAAATGAATTTGCGACTTCTGGACGATTTTCTAGCTACACTGAGCGTCTAGCTGAATTTTCGGATGCTTTAGAAGAAGTGACTAAGCAACCCGAAAAAGTGAGTACGATTAAAACAATAGAAGAAAACCATCTCGCTTTTGAGCATGTCACTTTACAAACGCCCAACTATGAGCAGGTGATCGTCGAAGACTTATCACTTTCTGTTCAGAAAGGAGAAGGTTTATTGATAGTTGGCCCTAGTGGTCGAGGTAAAAGTTCTCTGTTGAGAGCGATCGCAGGTTTGTGGAATGCGGGGACTGGTCGTCTGGTGCGACCTCCCTTAGAAGAAGTCTTATTTTTGCCCCAACGTCCTTACATAATTTTAGGAACTCTGCGCGAACAATTACTCTATCCCCATACAAATCGTGAAATGAGCGATCGAGAACTTGAAGCAGTTTTACAACAAGTTAATCTGCAAAACTTGCTCAGTAGAGTCGATGGTTTTGATACAGAAGTTCCTTGGGAAAATATACTCTCGTTGGGAGAACAACAACGCCTTGCATTCGCACGACTATTAGTTACTCATCCTAGCTTCACTATATTAGATGAAGCAACCAGTGCTTTAGATTTGAATAATGAAGAGAGTTTATATCAACAGTTACAAGAAACCAAAACAACATTTATCAGTGTTGGACATAGAGAAAGTTTATTTAATTATCATCAATGGGTTTTAGAACTATCACAAGATTCTAGTTGGCAACTTGTAACCGTGCAGGATTATCGCCTACAAAAAACCAAAGAAATTGTCACTACTCCCTCTAAAAATTATCAAATTACAATAGATAATTTTCCGAACAATGAATCCAAAGCTCAACTAGAAACAGGCGTAGCAACAGTCACAATTGAAGGATTTTCTCATAAAGAAATGCAGATATTAACAGACTATTCACCTGCCAGTATCAGAAGCAGAGGAAGTCTTGGTAAATCCATTACTGGCAAGGATGGCTTTACCTACCTCTATAACAAAGACCCTAATGTGTTGAAATGGGTGAGAATTTAAAAGTTAATGACTCATGTTTTTTAGGTAAAGAATCTAATGATTTTACCTAAAAAATCAGCAGAATCTTTAACCATAAATAGAGCAAAAGTTAATGCAATTTCGTACTTTCAAATATTTTCATTATTAGGTATAGAAAATGACAATAATCTTTGTAGATAAACAAGAATTAGCCAAACAAATAGTCCAAAATATTGAGCAAGATGAAATTGCCATTGCTGTCAAAAAACTGCGTCAACAGGCAACAAACTCTTGTGAACTTCCTCCAAATTGGCTACTCAACACAGCAGATGCTTTAGAAAATAACGACTGGAGTATCTTGTCTGAAGGCTTTATCAATATGGATTTTATTGGTAAAAATGGCTATTTTTTGATTGTTGCACCTTACCAAATAAATCGACAATGCCAACATAAGGTTGCTTTAAGCGCAATTTATGGGAAAATGCACGATAACTCTCAGCCATCTATTGAACAATTAGAAAATTTGAGTCGTGAAAAATTTGGAACACTAGGCCAAGCAATTCCCAGAAATCTTTCCTTTACTGAGATTGCTAGTTGTGGTAATGTCAGTGGTGAAACTAGCGAAGCCTTCATCGTCCCGAATGGATGGTTTTTTCCTAACAGTGTTTGTGGCCCAGCATTAAACAATGCAAGCGAACAGCGACGACGTTTTTTAGGTTCTAGCCGCGAATGCATTCAAAAAGTATTTGAACATGAAACAGCTAATTTACTATTAGGCCCTTTAGAAGACGAAATCAATAGTGAACGCTATCGTCATATAGACACTCAAGTTCATGAAGCCGGACATGCAAGCGGTTTAGGATTTGACTTCAAGGTAAAGCAAAATCTTTTCCAAAACTATGCCTATGGTGGTGTAGAGGAATGGCGAGCTGATAGTCTAGGGTTTGAGTTTGCAGCCTGCATTTTACCTGCCCAAGAAGCTGGGAAGTTGGTAGCTGTCAATTTCTGTATTCGCTTTGGTTTAGATGCTCACCGCTTAGGAGGCATAGAAAAAGATACGGATGTATATGCTAGCCTGATCAGCTTAGAATATCTTTTTCAAAATGATGCCATATACATCACTAAAAAGGGTCAATTAGCTTTGCGTAATTTGAGTTATCCAGGTTTACTTCAAGCTGTGGAACTCCATCGCGCACAAGCATTATCTCTTACCCGAAGAGAGTTAAACCTTAAAAGTCCTACAGGTATTTTCTATCTATACAAAATAGACATTCACCCATCAACTCAATCAGTTTTTCAGGGGCTAGTTATGGAACGCTGTCAAGGAATTTGGGCACAGTTGCAATAATGGGTTTCCCCCTATTTTTAGCGTTGTTGTACAAACAGGGGGAATATTAAAATAATTCGTAATTAAGTTTTGTAAAGGAGATTTTGTCCATTTAACTGTCTTAACTGTCTTAACTGTCCATTTAACTGTCTTAACTGTCCATTTAACTGTCTTAACTGTCTATTTAGATTGTTTTACCTGCTATTGCATTTTCTTGATAAAGCTGAGATTATTTGAGAGTCTAGATTAAGCAAATTGCAATACTACTCGTTTTGTGCGTTTTTAACTCGTAATTGAGTTTATCTTATAGGTTAAAGGTTTTATTTCCCTTTTCTCCTTAACCGACAAGTATTGAAGTATGTTGTTTAAATGTTAAAAAAAAAGCTAGTTTATTTAATGCAAAAAATAATCTTTGGCTCTACAAAAATTACTAAATTCCTATAAATTGCTTAATTGACACAAAAATCCGTTTAACAGAGGTCGTTCAACAGGTTTAGTAACCAGCTATAGTTTTTATAAAAAACTTATCTTCTATCTATTGCATTTATTAATTACGAATTACGTTAGCGAGTTATTGAGCGTCATTAAAAATTATCTTACTTTGGAGATTAAAATCTTGTGACAAACCAGGTCTATAGCCAATCAGTTCTAACATTTGATGGTCAAAATGATTACATAGATTTTGGCAAAAACGATTTTGCTGGTGTTTTTGCTCAGGGAAGTTCAGCCTTTACGATTTCAGGATGGATAAATCCTCATCAGCTAACAGATAAAGCTACTACTTATGGAACGCGCAATGTTTTTTTTGCCCGTTCTTCAGATCGATATAGTGATAATTTTGAGTTCGGCATCAGTGAATCAGGGAACCTAGATGTATTTATTGATGAAACTATTGAGAAGAAAATTAAAACTTTTGGTACTGAAGAATTAACTGTTGGGCAATGGCACTTTTTTGCCATTGTTTTTAATAAAGGTCAACTGAGCATATATCTTGACGATCATGAATATTTTAGCCATTTTACAGGTGACTCTCTAAACAAAGCAACTAGTTCTGTGACTCTAGGCGCGACTTTACACAACAACGTATATTTCACAGGCCAATTAGCTAACATTAGCATCTGGAATTATCCCTGCCCTCCAGTGGAAATCCAGAGGCATCGTTATCAGCCTCTAGTTGGAAACGAACAAGGATTAGTCGCTTACTGGGCATTAAATGAAGGACAAGGAAAAACTGTAAAAGATCAGACTGTAAATGGCCATGATGGAAACTTGCGTGGGAATCCGAATTGGGATTTAGCACAACTTCCATTTGGGATTACACAATCATCGAACGAGAGTGAGAGACAAGATCAGTCAGCGAGTAGTGCCGAGGAGGGAAACGCTACGGAAACTGTCGTGCTGGAGGAAGAAAGTCAGCCCGTTGAAGTAATTGCTGTCAGTGAAGCTGAGTTGCAGCAAGCACCCTTTGAAGTTCCGCTAATTTTAGAAACTGGTGTCCCAATCCAAGCCACAACTGTAAACCCAAAGGCTAAAAAAGGGACGAAAAGACAGAGCGAAAAATCTGCAAATATTCAAACTACGAAGCCAAAAGAAGAGAAATCTGAAACAGTCGCAGTAAATATCCAACAGCAAGAACAACCACAAATATCAACTCAGGAGCGATCGCAAAAAACTATGACTACGAAAGCTAATCCCAAATATAAAATCCTTGCTATTGATGGCGGCGGTATTCGGGGCATTATTCCAGCCCTGGTACTAGCAGAAATTGAAAAGCGGACACAAAAGCCGATTTTTAGTTTGTTCGATTTAATTGCTGGCACTTCTAGCGGCGGAATTCTGGCACTCGGATTAACCAAACCCCGATTGAATTTAGATTCCACTGATAGCCCACCTACCGCCCAATACAGCGCCGAGGATCTCGTCCAAATATATCTTGAGTATGGGGCTGAGATATTTTACGAGCCATTCTGGGAACAAATACTCGGTCAGCTAGAAGATATATTTATCCAACCAAAATATTCTTCTGAAGGCAGAGAAGAAATCATCAGACAATATTTTGGCGACACTCCTCTAGAAAATAATCTCAAAGAAGTTTTCGTAACTAGCTACGATATCGAGCAGCGAATTCCCATATTCTTTACCAACAAAATCGAAAAACAAGAGACAGAATCGAAAAGATTTCGCAAGTTATCTTCAGGTTTTACCCTCACAGATGCGGCATTGGCAACCAGTGCAACTCCGACTTATTTTGCTCCCTATCGTGTTGCAAGTTCTCATAATAGCAATGGTTTCTATACTTTAGTCGATGGTGGAGTAGTTGCGAATAATCCCGCTAATTTGGCTATTTTAGAGGCACAAATTAGTAGACAAGAAAACAAACAAGTTCTGAATACAGAAGATATCTTGGTAGTATCCCTTGGTACTGGTTCCCTGACGAGTATCTACCCTTATGACGAAGTTAAAAAATGGGGACTATTGCAATGGGCAAAACCGTTGTTAAATATTGTGCTTGACGGTGGCAGTGAAGTAGTAGCTGGAGAATTAGAACGGTTGTTTGAGGCTAATAATAAAGGTAAGCAAACTTCTTATTATCGATTCCAAACGTTCTTAAAAACTGAACTCGAAGCTATAGATAATGCCAAACCAGAAAATCTGAGGCAGTTACAAACTTTAGCTAACACACTCATTCAAGAAAAAAGTAAAGAGATAGATGAGTTGATTAGTATTTTATTAGCCTAAATTCTGAGCTTTTCTGAATGATAATGGAGTGAAACCAGTAATTTTCAATAGGTCGAAATGGGGACTGGGGATTGGGGCAATGACCAATGACTAATGACTAATGAGCAATGACCAATGACTAATTGTTTTAACCAAGAAAAAAAGGATTTTAGGTAATTAAAATGGACGAAATCGTTAAAAAACTTGCTGGTCTGGGTCTTCCTGGCATAATTCTCGTGATTTTAACAGTTACATCAGCAGGTAGTAATGTTGCTGTTGTTGCTGCCCTCACAGCCTTAGGAGGGCCATTTGGCATTGTTGGAGGGATAGGAATACTCGGTCTGATAACGGTTGTAGGGGATACTGTAGCGGGATATGGAATTGAAGCTGTTCTCAAAGCCATCTATACAGAACGTAGTAAAACCGAATCTGTGAGATTCCTCCTGAAAGAAATTAAAGATTTACCCATTTCAGAGGAGCTAAAACTCAAACTGAAAAATGAACTTAGCCCAGAAGTCATTATTGATACTGACGAAGTTCAGGCGCCAAAAACAATTGAAATCGTCGAGGAATAATTTCACTTTTAGAGGATATTTGAAAAGTATTTGGCTGTGATTCTAGGGGCTATGGTGTACACACAAATCTAAAAAATCTCGATTTCCCATTGTTGCGATCGCGCTTAATTGTTGTCAACGCATAAGATAGCCTCTGAGTTGAATAGTACTCATCTAAGACACAGCCTTTACCCTGACTGGTAACTGGTTCCCAGCCTCCAGGCTGGGAACTCGTTCTGGGAGGCTCCGCCTAGACTGTTGACCAGAGGCTCTGCCTCTGAGAATACATTCCCAGCCTTTAGGCTGGGAACGAGGCTCAAGACTTAAATTATATTAGTGAATTCCGACTATAGCCATAATAATGACTTTAATAAAATTCTCAGCTTATATATTACCTGTATGTCAGAAATTAGAATTAGCCCTACTCAGTCTATTGATAATTATTCAACTTTAACTGAGCAGCAACAACATAAAATCTTAGTGGAATGGAACGATACAACAGTAGATTATCCTCAGCATTTATGTATACATCAATTATTTGAAGCGCAAGTAGAAAAAACTCCAGACAGTATCGCTGTTGTCTTCAATGAGGAACAACTAACTTACCAAGAGTTGAACCACCAAGCAAATAAAGTAGCACATTATCTACATTCCGATTCGCTAGGTGTAGGGCCAGAAATTCTAGTAGGCATTTGCATGGAGCGTTCCCTAGAGATGATCGTAGGGCTATTGGGAATTCTCAAAGCTGGAGGAGCTTATGTCCCCTTAGACCCAACCTATCCCCAAGAGCGTCTCAGTTTCATGCTTGCAGATTCACAAGTGTCGGTGCTGTTGACACAGCAGAAGTTCGCTGAAGAATTTGCTGGTAGCAGGGCGAAGGGAGTTTGCTTAGATACTGATTGGGAATCAATTAACAAACACAGTCAAGAAAATCTTGCTAGCAACGTTACGGCTGAAAATCTGGCTTACGTTATCTACACCTCTGGTTCTACAGGAACACCAAAGGGAGTAGCTGTGCCACATCGGGCTGTGAATCGACTAGTATGCAACACCAACTACATACAGTTTATGCCGGGCGATGCCTACGGCTGTCAACTACTCGTTGCTCAAGCCTCAAATACTTCATTTGATGCAGCCACTTTCGAGATATGGGGATCTCTTTTGCACGGGGCTAGGCTGGTGGTAATTCCTCAGAATGTTGTGCTTTCACCCCAGCATTTCGCAACGTACATCCGCGAACAAAGAATTAGTATATTATTTTTGACGACAGCTTTATTTAATCAGTTAGCTAGCGTTGTCCCTGAAGCATTTAAACACCTACGACACTTGCTATTTGGAGGCGAGGCTGTAGATCCCAAGTCAGTCAAATTGATTTTGAGCAATGGAGCGCCACAGCAATTACTGCATGTTTATGGCCCAACTGAGAGTACAACATTTGCTTGTTGGTATCTAGTGCAAGATATTCCTGAAGGGGCTACAAACATACCCATTGGTCGCCCACTCTCCAATACACAAATTTATATACTCGACTCCCAACTTCAACCAGTTCCGATTGGTACTCCTGGCGAACTATATATTGGCGGCGATGGTTTGGCACGAGGCTACCTAAACCGTCCAGAATTAACCAAGGAAAAATTTATTCCTAATCCCTTTGAGGGGGCAGAGGGAAGGGGAGCAGGGGAGCAGAGGGGGAAAGGGCAAACAGATAGCTCTTTCTTTTCCCCAGTCCCCCATATCAATCGCCAATCCCCAATCCCCAATCCCCGGCTTTACAAAACTGGTGATTTAGCCCGTTTCTTGGCAGACGGCAACATTGAGTTTATTGGGCGAATCGATAATCAGGTGAAGATTCGCGGCTTCCGCATTGAATTAGGAGAAATTGAGGCACTTTTAAGTCAACATTCGGATGTACAGCAGGCAGTGGTAATCGTCCGTGAAGACATTCCTGGTGATAAGCGTCTTGTCGCCTATATTGTCCCTAAGCAAAAACTTGAGGTGAGTACCGCTAACCTAAAATGCTTCCTCCAGGAGAAGCTGCCCGACTATATGATACCGGCAGTCTTTGTAATTCTAGACTCGCTGCCACTCACCCCTAATGGTAAAGTGGATCGTCGAAATCTTCCAGGTTGCGATCGCACCCGCCCGAATCTCGAAGAAATCTTTGTCGCACCTCGCAACCCAATTGAGGAGAAATTAGCGGTCATCTGGGCTGCGTTACTGGCACTTGAGCAAATTGGAGTCAATGATAATTTTTTCCAATTAGGTGGTCATTCCCTCATTGCCACTCAGATCCTTTCTCGTGTGCGCGAAGTTTTCCAAGTTGAGTTGTCCTTTCATCACATCTTTGATAAACCTACCATCGCTGGTTTAGCTCAAATAATCGCACTGCACAGCCAGCGAGAACAGCAGTTACAGTGTCCTACCATACAACGAATTGAGCGTGAAGGACTTTTACCAGTTTCCTTTGCTCAAGAGCGAGTGTACTTTATTCAACAATTGGCTCCTGAAAGTATTGCCTACCAATTCCAGGCAACTATGCGATTTCAGGGTCAACTCAATGTGCCGATATTACAACAGTGCCTCAACGAGATTGTACTACGTCATGAAATCTTTCGCACAACTTACCCGGCGGTGAATGGACGACTATTTCAGGTAATTCACCCAGCACAACCAATCAGCTTCAGAGTAATTGACCTCCAGACATTTCCTGAATCTGAGCGGGAACTAGAAGCTCAATGTCTGATTGAGGCAGAATTGCAAAAACCCTTTGACCTGAATCAACTACCGTTGGTCAGATGGGTTTTGTTCAAGTTGAGCGAACAAGAACATCTGTTAATCCACATTGAGCATCATATAACTCATGATGGTTGGTCATTCAATATATTTCTGGGTGAATTGCTCGAACTTTATCAAGCCTTCTGTTTGGGTAATCCTTCCCCGCTTCCTCAACCATTGCTTCAATTTGTGGATTTTGCCCATTGGCAGCGACAGTGGGTCAAAAGCCAAGAAGCGGAGGTACAAAAAGCCTATTGGCAGCAGAAGTTATCTGGTAGTTCACCGTTGTTAGCATTACCTTATGATCGCCCGCGACCGACAGAGCAAACTTACAATGGCGATCAAATTAGGGTAGAACTTCCTATCGACTTGTGCGAATCTCTGCGAGTTCTGAGTCGTCAGGAGGGTGTCACCTTATTTATGACGATGCTGGGAGCTTTCTTGGTAATATTGCATCGATATACTGGGCAAGATGACCTGAGCGTAGGGACTGCCGTTGCCAATCGGCGGATACAGGAGGTAGAAAAGTTAATTGGCATGATTGTCAATAACCTAGTTCTACGCACTTATTTGTCTGGCAATCCCACATTTAGAGAATTACTCGGTCGAGTTCGTCAAGTGACGTTAGAAGCATACGCCAACGAAGATTTACCCTTCGATCAGGTGGTAGAGGTTCTCAAGCCAATACGGAATTTGAGTCACAATCCTCTATTTCAAGTGATGTTCAGCTTCCATGATTCCCCGATGCCGGATTTGATTCTGCCAGGTTTGGACATTAGCTTGTATGAACCGATCAGCAATAAATCAGCAAAGTTTGATTTAGATTTCTTGGTGATACCGCGTTCTGAGCAACGTGTGCAGAACGGTTCTAAAACCGGAGCAAAGGGAATCACACTAGTCTTGGAATATAATAGTGACCTCTTTGATGCTGACACAATCCAACGAATGTTAGAACAGTATCAAACTTTACTAGAAAGTATTGTCGATAATCCGGAGCAGCGAATTTCGGAATTACCACTACTAACGCAGACTCAGCAGCAATTGCTGAGGGAGTGGAATCAAACTCATCGGGAGTATCTCAATAAAGAGTGTATCCATAAATTATTTGCGGCTCAGGTGGACTTAACACCCTATGCTGTAGCTATTCAGCAAGCAGATGAACAATTAACTTACCGCGAATTGAGCGATCGCGCCAATCAATTAGCCCACCATCTGCAAAGTTTGGGAGTCAAACCAGAAACCTTAGTTGGTATCTGCGTTGAGCGTTCTTTAGAGATGATTGTCGGTTTACTCGGCATTCTCAAAGCCGGGGGTGCATACATTCCCCTTGACCCAGCTTATCCCCAAGAGCGACTGACTGATATTCTCGAAGATACGCAACTGAGCATTCTGCTAACTCAAGAAAGATTCCAGGACAGACTACCAAATTATGCCGGCAAAATCATCTGTTTAGATACGGACTGGTTAGAAATTGCTCAACACAGTACAGCAAATCCGATTAACGAAGTTCAACTCCATAATCTCGCCTACATGATTTATACCTCTGGTTCTACGGGTAAACCTAAAGGGGTGATGATTGAACAGCGATCGCTAACAAATTTTACCCTCACCGCTACACATGAATATGGAATTAATGCAAGCGATAATATTCTGCAATTTGCATCTATCTGTTTTGATGCCTCAGTAGAAGAAATCTTTCCTTGTCTTTTAGTTGGCGCAACATTAGTATTACGAACCGAAGAAATGTTGCACTCCAGCGATGAATTTTGGCGGTGTTGCCAAGAATGGCAGTTAACTGTTTTGGATCTTCCTACAGCCTACTGGCATCAGTTAGTAGCAGAACTTACCCCTGAAGACTCCCGAGTTGCCGAAAGTCTGAGAATGGTGATTATTGGTGGAGAAGAAGCTCAACTCGAAAAAGTGAAGCATTGGCATAGTAGTATTGCCCACCTCTCGAATCCACCCCAATTACTTAATAGTTATGGCCCAACCGAAGCAACGGTTATAACTACTTTAAATTGCTTAACCCCGGCAGCCACCTCTGTTAGCATTGGACGACCTATAAGCAATGCTCAGGTTTATATTCTGGATCGATATCTGCAACCTGTCCCTATAGGAGTTACCGGAGAACTGTACATTGCTGGAGATGGATTAGCCAGAGGATATTGGCAACGTCCTGAACTTACGGCTCTTAAATTTATCGAGAATCCGTTTTACAATCCAAAATCCAAAATCCAAAATCCAAAATTGGAGCGCCTTTATAAAACAGGGGACACAGCACGATTTCGCCCAGATGGCAACCTAGAATATCTCGGTCGTGTTGATAATCAGGTGAAGATTCGGGGTTTCCGCATCGAGTTGGGAGAAATCGAAACGGTGTTGAGTCAACATCCAGAGGTTTTGCAAGCTGTCGTTATTGCTCGTGAAGATATTCCCGGACAAAAACGGCTAGTGGCTTATGTTGTACCTAAATCGCAACTAACCACCGATGAACTGCGGCATTTTCTCAAGCAGAAGTTGCCTAATTATATGGTTCCCTCGGCTTTTGTGCTGTTGAAAGCGCTGCCGATGACTCTCAACCAGAAGGTAGATTACCGTGTCCTACCAGCACCCGAAATATCCCGCAGCGCAGAACCTAACTTTGTTGCACTTCAAACTCCTACAGAAGAGAGATTAGCGGCGATTTGGGCGGAAATCTTAAGATTAAAACAAGTCGGCATCCACGATAACTTCTTTGAATTGGGCGGAGATTCCATCCTCAGCATCCAGGTAATTTCCCGCGCCAATCAAGCGGGTATCCAAATTGCTCCTAAACAGCTATTTCAATACCAAACCATTGCTGAGTTAGCTGCTGTGGCAGGAATTACTCGCCAAGTTAAAGCCGAACAAGGGTTAGTGACTGGCAAGGTGGCGCTGACACCCATCCAACATTGGTTTTTCGAGCAGAAATTGTCGGAACCTGATTACTTTAACCAATCAGTTCTGCTGAAAGTGTCGCCAGACTTGCAACCAGAGCTATTACAGCAAGTTGTGCAACAATTGTTAGTGCATCATGATGCTTTGCGATCGCGCTTTGCACGTCTCCCTTTGGGAGAATCGCAGTTTCAGCAAGAAGAGGAAAACTGGCAGCAGTTTAACGCCCCTACTCAAGAATCGATACCATTTAGCGTCATCGATTTGTCGCACCTGTCGGCAGAAGGACAACAAACAGCAATAAAAACGGCGGATGCGGAACTTCAAGCTAGTTTGAATCTATCTACTGGAGCGATGGCTACGCCCGCCGCCGGCATCGCACGAGTAGCACTGTTTCAATTAGGCAACAATCAACCAGGTCGGTTACTATTCATCATCCATCATTTAGTAGTAGATGGAATTTCGTGGCGGATTTTGCTTGAAGATTTGGCTACTGGTTATCAGCAAATCAGTTGTGGCGAGGCTATTAAATTACCACCTAAAACAACTTCCTGGCAATATTGGAGCGATCGCCTTACAGAATACGCCCAATCATCTGATGAGTTGAATTACTGGCTTAGTGAGTCTAGTTTGAAAGTTACCGCCTTGCCAGTAGATTATCCTTCAGATAAAGAAAATAACACTTTAGCCTCAACCGATTCTGTATCACTTTCTTTAACTGAAGAACACACCCGCGCCCTCTTGCAGGATGTACCCTCTGCCTACAACACTCAAATTAACGATGTGCTGTTGACAGCCTTAGTGCAAAGCTTTGCCCAATGGACGGGACAACCTTCTCTACTGCTTGATTTAGAGGGACATGGACGGGAAGATTTATTTGAAGATGTAGATTTGTCGCGCACTGTGGGTTGGTTTACTACCTTATTCCCCGTTCATTTACAGCTAGAAGAAATTGACCATCCAGGAGAGGCTTTAAAGTTAATTAAAGAACAACTACGGCGTATTCCCAACCGAGGCATCGGTTATGGCGTGTTGCGATATTTGCAGCAGGATGAAAGTACACGCAAACAACTACAAGCACTACCCCAAGCGGAAGTAAGTTTTAACTACCTTGGTCAGTTCGATCAAGTGCTTAAGGCATCTGATGTGTTGGGTTTAGTTGAAGAATTTAAAGCTGAACAGAGTTTACTTAATCAGCGCAGCCATCTATTAGGAGTAGGCGGCTTTATTCATGCAGGAAGACTGGAAATGATTTGGAATTACAGCAATAAAATTCATAAACGAGACACCATCGAGAGTTTAGCCTTTGGGTTCATGGAGAAATTGCGATCGCTCATTACCCACTGTCAATCTGTTGATGCGATCGGTTATACACCTTCGGACTTCTCAGCAGCCAAACTTAGCCAAAAACAGCTTGATAAATTCCTCGCCAAAATCAACAAAAATAAATAGTCATTGGTCATTTCCCCAGTTCCCAGTTCCCAGTTCCCAATCCCCATTGTCATGAACAATATCGAAGACCTCTATGAACTTTCGCCCATGCAGCAGGGGATGCTGTTTCATACTCTTTATGCGCCAGAATCGGAAGTTTATTTTGAGCAGTTGCTTTGCATCCTCTCTGGAGAATTAAATTTTTCTGCCTTTAAGCAAGCTTGGCAACAGGTTGTAGCGCGACACCCAGTTTTACGCAGTTCCTTTTATTGGGAGGAGATAGAAAAGCCCTTGCAAATGGTGAGTAAGCAAGTGGATCTCTCGTGGGAACAACTGGACTGGCGGAATTTTACTCCCGATGAACAACAACAGTATTTAGAGGATTTTTTGAAATGCGATCGCCAAAAACAATTTGATCTATCTCAAGCTTCCCTGATGCGCTTCACCGTCATCCATCTAAAGGAGTATACTTACCAATTTATTTGGAGTCATCATCATATCCTCTTTGATGGCTGGTCGATGCAAATTATCCTCAAAGAAGTTTTAGCTTTTTATGAGGCTCATCAGCGAGGTGAACATTTACGCCTGATATCCTCTCCCCCCTATCGAGAATATATTAATTGGTTACAGCAACAGAATATTACTCAAGCAAAAAACTTCTGGCAAAAAAAACTCCAGGGATTTGAAACTCCTACATTAATAGGGGACTGGGGACTGGGGACTGGGGACGGGAAACAGCAAACATACAACGAGCAAACTTTTGAATTATCTCAAACGGTAACTGAGAAACTGCAATATGCGGCAGGACAGCATCATTTAACTCTGAATAATTTGGTGCAGGGAGCTTATGCGTTGCTACTTTCCCGCTACAGTGGTGAAAACGATGTGGTCTTTGGTGCAACTGTATCCGGCCGTCCACCAACGCTTGCAGGAGTGAATTCTATGGTTGGGTTATTAATAAATACACTCCCTATACGGGTACAAATTACACCAAAAGCCGAATTATTACCCTGGCTCAAGCAATTACAAAGCCAAGCATTTGAACAGGAAGAATATGCTTATTATTCTCTAGCAGAAATTCAGCGATTGAGTGATTTTCCACCAGGAATGCGACTATTCGACAGCCTTTTAGTGTTTGAAAATTATCCGCTAGATTCTGCTGAACAGGATATCAAAAAAACTTTAGGAATTAGTAATATCCGTTGTTTTGAACGTACCAATTATCCGCTAACTATAGTAGTTAATCCTGAATCACAATTGTCTGGCAGGATTATCTATGAGACCAGTCGCTTTGAGCAAGAAACAATTGTCAGAATAATTGGACATTTCCAAACGCTACTAGCAGGAATAGCAGACAATATACAACAAGATATTTCCCAATTGTCTCTGCTCAGTGAAGCTGAAGAAGAAAAATTAATTCTACAAGAGAATAATCAAAGTATAGATTCTATTCATTACAAATGTATTCATATTTTATTTGAAGAACAAGTAGAAAAGAACCCTGATGCGATAGCACTTGTATATGAAAAGGAATATTTAACTTATCGGGAGTTGAATAACCGCGCCAATCAATTAGCCCATTATTTACAAGTGCTGGGAGTTAAACCTGAAGTACGAGTGGGAATTTGTGTCGAGCGATCGCTAGAAATGGTTATAGGAATACTAGCTATCCTCAAAGCGGGTGGGGCATACATTCCGCTAGATCCGGCTTATCCAACAGATCGACTAGTATTCATGATGGAAGATGTGCAGACACCGATTTTATTAACGCAAACTCATTTGCAAGATAAACTTCCAATCTATAATCAAACTGTAGTGAATCTTGACTCAGATTGGGAAATAATTTCTCAATATAAAGAAGATAATTTACACAGTGAAGTTAATCCAGAAAACTTAGCTTATATCATCTATACCTCTGGCTCAACTGGAACACCAAAGGGAACAGAAATTACTCATCGTAGCATCATTGGTTTTATGTTTGGGGTTGATTATATTCACCTTGATGCAGAACAGATTTGGCTGCAACATTCATCGATTTCTTGGGATGGACTAACTCTAGAACTTTGGCCGCCCTTGCTTTATGGTGGGTGTTGTGTGCTTTACCCAGACACAATCCTCACACCTGAAGACTTAAGCAAGATTATCCAAGAGCAAGGGGTTAACACTATGTTTCTGACTACCGCTTTATTTAATCTTATGATTGACACGATGCCACAAGGGTTGTTAGGGATTAAACAACTTCTGTTTGGAGGAGAATCTGTTTCTGTACCTCATGTTCGTCGCGCCTTAGAATTATTGCCTGAAACACAATTAATTCATGCTTACGGCCCTTCAGAATGTACCGTTTTTACCTGTTGTTATCCGATTCCTCAACAACTTGCTGAAAATGTACATTCAATTCCCATTGGAAAACCTATCGGTGATAGACAAGTTTACCTACTAGATAAAGATTTACACAGAGTCCCGATTGGCGTTCCTGGGGAACTTTATATCGGTGGGGCGAGTGTTGCTAGAGGTTACTTAAATCAACCAATATTAACCAGTGAAAAATTTATTGCCAATCCTTTTCTTGAGGGCGATACACTTTACAAAACCGGAGATTTAATTCGCCGTCTCCCTGATGGAAATCTGGAATTTGTCGGGCGAATTGATACACAGGTTAAAATTCGCGGTTTCCGCATTGAATTAGGAGAAATTGAAGCAGTTTTAAATCAACATCTTGACATAAAACAAGTCGTAGTTATTGCACATGAAAATGAACATGGAAACAAGTATTTATTAGCCTATCTCCTTACCAAGAATAATCAACCAACGCCTCATACCCTGCGAAACTTCCTCAAGACAAAGCTACCTGACTACATGATTCCCACAGTATTCGTATTTCTAGAGGCATTACCCCTAACACCTAATGGTAAAATTAATCGCCGTGCTTTACCTGTCCCAAATGCGGAACAAAGAAATCTAGAGGTTGATTTTGTTGCTCCTCGCACGCCTACCGAACAAGAATTAGTCACGATTTGGGTTGAAGTTCTCAAATTAAAACAGGTTGGAATTCACGATAACTTTTTTGAGTTAGGGGGACATTCTTTACTAGCTACCCAAGTTATCTCTCGATTAAGAGAAGCATTTTGTTTGGATTTTTCTCTGCGTTATTTATTTGAAAATCCGACGATTGCTGAACTCGGTCAAGAAATTGAAAAAGCAGAAAATGATGCAATTGCAGAGATTATAGGAGAAGTTGATCAGTTATCAGACCAAGAAATTACACAACAATTGCTTTTGTGAGTATAAGATTTTAGAGTTTTTAAACTCAGAGGAACGTAAAGTAAACGCAAAGATACGCAGAGTTTTTTGAGAGAGAATTTGCTACGAGTTAAGTCTCTTTGATTCGATGAAAAAAACTAATTTTCGATAATTATTATGAGCGATTTATTAAAACGCCTAGAAGCCCTTTCACCAGAAAAGCGAGAATTAGTCTTACAAAAACTGAAAAAGCAACAGCAATCTACCCTTCTTACATCTGTATCGAGAGAACAACCTCTTCCCCTCTCCTTTGCCCAACAAAGACTATGGTTTCTCGATCAACTAGAAGGCGAAAATTGTGTTTATAATGTCCCCTTTTTCTGGCAGATTAAAGGATTTCTAAATATAAGTGCTTTAGAACAAGCTATTAAAGAAATTGTTCAACGTCATGAAGTCTTACGCACCAGCGTTTGTATTGTTGATGAGTCACCGATACAGGTAATTCACCCTCATCTTCAACTGACAATGCAAGTGCTAGATTGGCGACAATTAACTGAAGAAAACCAGTTAAGCAAAGCGCAGCAGTTAGCAAAAGAAGAATTGCAACAACCCTTTAACTTATCAAACCCACCTTTGCTACGGGTAAAATTGTTGCAACTGAGTGACCAATCTAATTTACTGTTGCTCGTTATTCATCATATCGTTTGTGATGGCTGGTCAATTGATATATTCCGCCGTGAATTGTTCAGCCTTTATACTGCATTTTGCACCGGCGAACCTTCTCCCTTAACCGAATTAACGCTGCAATATGCCGATTTCGCCCACTGGCAAAGACAATGGCTACAGGGAAAGGTACTCGAAACCCAACTCAATTACTGGCAAAAACAATTAGCCGCAGTCCCGCCTCTGTTGGAATTGCCCACAGATAGAACCCGCCCATCAGTTCAAAGTTTCAGAGGGCGTAGCGAGTTTTTGAAACTCAATCAGGATTTAACCCAGAAGTTGAAGCGTTTGAGTCAAGAGTCTGGAACAACCTTGTTTATGACTTTGCTTGCAGCATTTACGCTGTTACTTTCGCGCTACAGTGGTCAAGAAGATATTATTGTTGGTTCTGCGATCGCTAATCGCAATCGTCGTGAAACTGAAACATTAATTGGTTTTTTTGTCAATACCCTAGCATTACGTACCAATCTGCAAGGGAATCCAACTTTCTTAGAGTTACTTGAACGAGTCAAGCAAGTAACTCTAGATGCTTATGACCATCAAGATTTACCCTTTGAGAAGCTAGTCGATGAATTGGGATTAGAGCGATCGCTTTCTCATCATCCCCTATTTCAAGTGGCTTTTGGCGTGCAAACTCAAACCCAGCAGCAACTAGAAATCAATGGATTAACCCTTACCCGTTTTACATGGGAAAACACCACAACTCTGTTTGATTTGTCGCTGATTTTTCGAGAAACTCCCCAAGGGTTGACAGGAGAATGGGAATATGGAACCGATTTATTTGAGGCTAAAACCATTCAACGGATGGCGGGAAATTTTGCAGTTTTACTTCAGGGAATTGTTGATAATCCTCACCAAACCATTAATACTCTGCCATTAATTGCAGAGGACGAATGTCAGCAATTGCAAATTTGGAATCAAACTCAAACTGATTATCCCCTGAATCAAACTTTGGTGGAACTGTTTGAAACTCAAGTTGCCAAAAACCCTAATAATCTCGCTTTGGTGTTTGAATCCCAATGCCTAACTTATCAACAACTTAATCAAAAAGCTAACCAACTGGCTCATTATTTAATTCAAAATCACCAAATTCAGCCAGAAAGCTTAATTGGTATCTGCGTTGAACGGTCTTTGGAGATGATTATTGGTGTACTCGGTGTCTTGAAAGCGGGTGGTGCATACCTGCCAATTGATCCCAATTATCCTCAAGAACGGATTGGGTTGATGTTAGAAGATTCTGGAACATCAGTGTTACTAACCCAAAGTTTTCTCATAGACCAATTACCCATAAAAAAACTGAAAAACTCTCTGCAATTAATTTGTTTGGATGACGAAACTTTTGCGGAAGAGTTCACAAAAAATCCCAGTCCAAAAACTACACCTGATAATTTAGCTTATGTAATTTATACATCTGGTTCGACGGGACGACCCAAAGGAGTGATGATTGAGCATCGAGGGTTGACCAATTTGACTTTAGCACTGGTTAACACTTTTCAAATTCAACCCCAAAGCCGTTTTCTTCAGTTTGCTTCTTTTAGTTTTGATAGTTCTGTTGCTGAAATTGCTCCTACTCTAGCCACAGGTGCTTGTTTATATTTGGCGAAACAAGAGACTTTGCTATCCGGTCAAGGCTTGGTCGATTTTTTGAGCGATCGCAAAATCTCCCACATTATTGTACCCCCTTCGGCCTTATCGGTGTTACCGCCAGCGACTTTAGCAGATTTGCAAACCATAGTTGTTGGTGGTGAAGCTTGCCCAGCTGAATTAGTGACAAAATGGGCAACAGGGCGACGTTTCTTGAATGGCTATGGCCCTACAGAATCTACAGTTGGTGCAGCGATAGCAATTTGTCAACCCAATGGCAAAAAACCACCAATTGGTCAACCTTTATCTAATATCCGCATCTATATTTTAGATGTTCACAATCAGCCCTTACCACCTGGCCTACCTGGAGAATTGTGCATCGCGGGAGTGGGTTTAGCACGAGGTTATCTCAACCGTCCCGATTTAACTGCCGAAAAATTTATTGAAGTTGAATTATTTGGCAAAACTGAGCGAATTTACAAAACTGGGGACTTAGCAAAATGGAGAGATGATGGCAACCTTGAATATCTAGGTCGCATTGATGCTCAAGTTAAATTACGGGGCTTTCGCATTGAACTTGGTGAAATTGAATCGCTATTATTACAACACTATTTAGTTAAAGAAGCGGTTGTTATTTTATCTGAAACTGATAATAATTCCAGGTTAGTAGCATATCTCACGGCGGCAGGAGAATCCAGCAATTTAGGTGGTCAACTCAAAGACTACCTGAAAATTCACCTACCGAATTATATGATTCCTAGCCAGATTATAGTATTGGCTCAGTTGCCCATTACCCCTAACGGTAAACTAGATCGTAGAGCATTACCAACGCCAGAACCAGCCACTTCCACTGATTTTGAAATACCAGTGACAGCAACTGAAGAACTATTGGCTACCTTATGGCAAACTATTCTGAAAGCTAGGTCTGTTGGTCGCCAAGATAACTTCTTTGAATTGAGTGGACATTCCTTATTAGCTACTCAATTGGTTGCCCGTATTCGTGACACTTTTGGAGTGGAAATACCTGTTCGCAAGGTATTTGAGCAGAGTATTTTGTTTGAGTTGGCAACAGAAATTGACAAAGCCGCTTCAGTAATTACTTTACCTCTCATCACACCACAACCTGCAAATGCTCCGAAAACTCTGTCCTTTGCCCAATCAAGACTCTGGTTTTTAGCCCAACTTGAAGGCACTGGAACCTCCGCTACCTATAATATGTCAACAGCGCTGCAACTTGACGGCAAGTTGAATATAGATGCGTTGCGTGCAAGTTTTGATTATCTCCTCGATCGCCATTCTATTCTACGCACATATTTCCCCGCCCGGTCGGGAGAGGCACAAATAGTCGTCCAAAATCTAGAGGATATAGAAGTACTGACTATCGCAGATTTACGAGAACTTTCCCCCCAAACTCAAGCAGAAACCATACAACGGTTATCAGATAACCACGCCCAAGAACCATTTGATTTAAATACTGGCCCCTTATTTAAAGCTAAATTACTGCAACTGAGCCAACAGAAAAATGTCCTGCTGATTAATATGCACCATATTATTAGTGATGGCTGGTCAATGGGAGTATTTAAACGTGAATGGGAACAGGCTTATTCTGCTTTAGCTGCGGGGGATATTCCGAATTTGTCACCCTTGCCAATTCAATATAGTGATTATGCAGCTTGGCAGCGCAGTTGGCTACAAGGGAAAATTTTAGAAAATCAGGAAAATTACTGGAAACAACAACTAGGCGATGCTCCCCGATTGCTGGATTTGCCTACCGATTATCCCCGTCCAGCCCAACAAAGTTACCAAGGTGGGCGTGAGGAATATCTTTTAAGTAATGAACTGACTCAAAGACTTAAAGCTATTAGTCAAAAACACGGGGTTAGTTTGTTTATGACTCTGTTGGCGGCTTTTAATATTCTGTTATACCGCTACAGCCGTCAAGAGGATTTATGTGTTGGTTCTGCGATCGCTAACCGCACCCATAGCAATACAGAATCATTAATTGGCTTTTTTGTCAATACTTTGGTGTTGCGGAGCAAAATCAAGCCGGAGCAAAGTTTTAGTGAGTTACTGCAACAAACTCGCCAAACTTGCTTAGATGCTTATGCTCATCAAGATATTCCCTTTGAGTATTTGGTAGAACAACTGCAACCAGAGCGCAGTCTCAGCCATAATCCCTTATTCCAAGTGATGATGGTGTTGCAAAACACCGAAGGAGCAGGGAGGAATGTTAGTTTACCAGAGCTTGATATTCACTGGTTGGATCAAAACTATCCATTTGCTAAGTTTGATTTGACCCTTGACCTTTGCGAAAGGGATGGTCAACTACGCTGTATGTGGGAATATGCCACCGATTTATTTGAGGCAGAGACAATTGGGCGTATGGCGGGACACTTTGAAGTATTGCTCGAAGCTGTTGCCAAAAACCCCCAACAGCCAATCGGTAAGCTGCCCTTGATGACAACAGCAGAAATCCAACAACTGCAACTTTGGAATCAAACTAGCATCAATTATCCTCAAGATCAAACGTTGGTAACTCTGTTTGAACAACAGGTAGCACAAACACCCGATAACATTGCGGTGGTGTTTGAAAATCAAAGCCTGAGTTATCAAGAATTGAACCAGAAAGCTAATCAGTTAGCGTATTCTCTATTAGAACTCCAAACAGAGCAACAATCGCCTGATAATCCATTGATTGCGATTTGTGTGGAGCGATCGCTATCAATGGTTATTGGCTTGTTTGGTATTCTGAAAGCGGGTGGCGCTTATGTACCAATTGACCCTAACTACCCACAGGAGCGGATTCGTTTTATGCTCGAAGACTGTGGGGCAAGAGTTTTGCTCACCCATAGTCTAGTTAAAGATAGATTGGGGATTGGGGATTGGGGATTAGGGACTGGGAATAAAGAAACTCTTTTCCATTCCCCACTGACCACTCCTCACTCCCGAAAAATTCTATATTTAGATGAGGATAAATTTACCAACCAATTTCCAGAAAAATCCAAAATCCAAAATCCAAAATCCAAAATCCAAAATCAAGATGATTTAGCTTATGTGATTTACACATCAGGCTCTGCTGGGAAACCCAAAGGCGTACAAGTACTGCACCGTGGTTTAACTAACTATTTGCACTGGGCAAAAGACTTCTATGTAGTAGCGCCAGGACAAGGTACACCCGTCCAGTCTTCCCTAAGCTTTGATGCAACCATTACCTCTCTTTACCTACCTCTAATTTGTGGGCGCACCACTATCTTGGTAAGAGAAAAACAAGAAATTGAAGCTTTAGCAAACATCATCAAACAGAACAATCATCTCTCCCTTATCAAAATCACCCCCTCCCATCTGGAAATACTCAATCAGCAACTTATTGATGCTAATGCTATGCAAAATCGAGTTAATGCCTTGGTTTTAGGCGGCGAGGCATTACGCGCTAACCAAATAATCCCGTGGCTGACTCATGCTCCTGATACCCGCCTGATCAACGAATATGGGCCGACAGAAGCGGTTGTGGGGTGTTGTGTCTACGAAGCAACTGGAAAAATGGATTTAGTTGGCGATTTATTAATCGGAAGACCAATTGCTAATGCGCGTATCTACATTTTAGACGACCAAAACCAACCCCTACCTCCTGGCATTTCTGGCGAACTTTGTATTGCGGGTGATGGTTTAGCCCGTGGCTATCTCAACCGTCCCGAACTCACAGCAGAAAAATTTATCGAACTCGACTTATTTGGCGAACAAGAGCGAGTTTATAAAACCGGAGATTTAGCCAGATGGTTGCCAGACGGTAACATACAATACTTGGGGCGGAATGACAACCAAGTAAAACTGCGTGGCTTTCGGATCGAATTGGGTGAAATTGAAGCCTTGTTAGCCAAACACTCGAAAATTCAGCAAGTAGTAGTGATTTTACAAGGAGAAGATGCAATTAATCAACGCTTGCTAGCTTACATTGTACCTACGCCAACAGATGTAGAGACGTTGGATGCAACATCTGAACAGGTAGAACTGTGGCAGCAAGTTTTCAATAATAGCTATTCTCAGCAACAAACCCCAACTGATGATCCAACTCTGAATCTAGCCGGTTGGAATGATAGCTACACAGGAGAACCCATTTCCCAAGCAGCGATGCAGGAATGGCGAGATACAACAGTTGCCCAAATTTTAGAACTTGCACCAAAACGGGTCTGGGAAATAGGTTGTGGTACAGGAATGTTGTTGTTTAAAGTTGCACCCCATTGTCAACATTATTTGGGTACAGATTTTTCATCGGAAGCATTGCAGTATATTGAACAACATCTCAAACAGCAGTCTCTCAATGAGAAAGTTACTTTAAAAACGAGTGCAGCTAACCAGTTTGATAATATTGAGATAAATGCTTATGACTTGGTAATCATCAATTCTGTTATCCAGTATTTTCCCTCTCTGGATTACTTTTTGCAAGTCTTGGAGAGGGCTATCAAAGCTGTGAAAACTCAGGGAACAATCTTTATTGGTGATGTGCGTAATCTTCAACTATTAGAAGCTTTCTACACCGCCGTTGAGTTTTATCGCGCTCCCAATGAGTTATCAATTAAAGACTTGCGTCAACAGATTCAAAAAAGCATTGACACCGAAAGCGAATTACTTATTGAACCTGATTTCTTTATCGCTCTCAAACAACGCTTTCCTCGCATTAGTCACGTACAGATTCAATTGAAACGGGGTTATGCTCACACGGAAATGAGTCGTTTTCGTTACGACGTTGTTTTACATTTAGATCAAATAAATACTACCATTGCAGAAGCACAATGCTTAGATTGGCAAATTGAGCAACTGAATTTAGAGAAAATTGAGAAAATTTTAACAACTCAGCAACCAGATTTATTATGCATTAAAAGTGTTCCAAATGCTCGCCTCACTTCAGAAATGCTACTATTAGAAGAAATTGCGAAATTAGATAGTAATGTTTCAGATTTAAAAGCGGTAGTTGCCCAAGCTAAATTAGGAATCGAACCCGAATTATTCCGAACTTTCGCGCGATATTTGCCCTATATTACTTTCATCCAATATAGCCCCACAGGGTTTGCTGATTACGATGTTGTTTTTCAACGAAAAATTCCCGGAAAGGCGATATTGCCAATATTTTCTCAGGGTAAAAATTTGCAGATAAAACCTTGTCAACATTATGCCAATCAACCGTTACAATATCGCACTAATCAAGTTGACTCAGCATTATTAGAAGAATGGCGGGATTTTCTAGGAAAAACTCTGCCTGATTATATGATTCCTAGCCATTTCACCGTGTTAGAAAAACTACCACTGACACCAAATGGAAAAGTAGACAGTAAAGCTTTACCTGCACCAAATACAACAGTTTCATCAACAGACATTGAATTACCTCTAACAGCGACAGAAAAATTGCTTGCCGAATTGTGGGCGAAGCTGCTTAAATATGAAGCGATGCCTGCGGCGGGCTACGCCTACGCCTGTCATGATAACTTCTTTAACTTGGGAGGTCATTCTTTATTAGCAACCCAACTGATTGCCCGTATCCGTGATAAATTCAAGGTAGAACTGCCTCTGCGAAAGATATTTGAATTTCCCACTCTCACAGAATTAGCGACTTATATTGATACCTGTATTTGGGTTAATTCCACCGATGAAAGTATGCAGTCTCTCAACTCAGATGAAGAGGAAATAGAATTTTAAAGTACTACGGTTTAAAACACGTCCTCAAGTAAACTTTACCTTTAACTTAACCCATGATTGCTCTATCTGATTCAGTTTTTATCACTCCCGAAGAATACCTCCAACTAGAAGAAAAAAGCAATATAAAACATGAATATATTGATGGTCAAGTTTACGCAATGGCGGGAACAACTGACACTCATAACACCATTGTCGGAAACCTATTTATTTTGATTCGTAACCACTTTCGAGGGTCAGACTGTCGAGTTTATTTTGCCGATATTAAAGCCAGGATTGAAAAGCGTAACCGCTTTTATTACCCTGATATTTTCGTAACCTGCGACCCTCAAGACCGAGAAACTCCTACCTATAAACGCTTTTCTAAACTTATTATCGAAGTTCTATCCGATTCTACTGAAGCCTTTGATCGAGGTGACAAATTCAACGACTATCAAACCCTTGATAGTGTAGAGGAATACGTTTTAGTTAACACTAAACACCAACGAGTTGAAACCTTCCGCCGTAATGAACAAGGCTTATGGGTGTTACAAACCTATACACCTGATAACCAAACTTTTGAACTTCAAAGTATTAACCTAACTGCTTCCTTTACTGACCTTTACCAGGATGTAGAATTGGAAGCGATCGCCCAGAAGCCAGAATTTTAAGAATTCAGAATTCTGAATTGGTGAATACTCTACATTGTCCCGAAATTATGACAAAAAATGAGCAATTGGTTTCTTTAATGCTTCGTTTGCAGAATATGGGCTGTCGAATTTGGGCTGAAGATGATAAGTTACGAATTCGTACTAGTAAAAATGCCTTAACTTCTGAACTAAAGCAGGAAATTCAAGCCAACAAAACAGATATATTAGCATTCTTAAATTCTGTCAAAGCCACAACTGTCATAGCAGAGGAAATTCCGACTTTACCAGATGATGCCCCAAAGCCTCTTTCTTTTGCTCAACAACGCATCTGGCTGTTAGCGCAACTTCAAGGGCCATCAGCTAGTTACAATATGCCGATCGCTTTACAACTAGATGGAAACCTCAATATTGATGCTCTGCATTCTAGTTTGGTTTACCTGCTGAACCGCCATGACAGTCTCAGGATGTATTTTCCCACAGTGGCGGGACAACCTCAAATTGCGATCCAAAATTTAGACGACATCGAAGTTTTAACTATACAAGACGGGCGAAACCTTGATGAACATCCCCAATCTCCAACCATCAAGCATTTTATTGATGCTCATGCTCAAGAACCGTTTGATTTGAGTACTGGCCCTTTGTTTAAAGCAAAGCTGCTGCAACTCAAGGAGCAGAAATATGTGCTACTCATCAATATGCACCACATTATTAGTGATGGCTGGTCAATGGGGGTGTTTTTCCGTGAGTTAAGACAAGTTTATACCGCCTTTTCCCAGGGTCAAATCCCAAATCTTTCACCATTGCCAATTCAATACAGCGATTACGCAAACTGGCAACGAAATTGGTTACAAGGGGAAGTATTAGAAACCCAGATCAACTACTGGAAAAATCAACTTCAGGATGCTCCCCCATTACTTGAGTTACCTACCGATTATCCCCGTCCAGCACTGCAAAGCTACCGAGGCGATCGCGATCGCTATTCCCTATCACCTGACTTAACTCTTGCCATTACAACTTTTAGTCAACAGCAAGGCGCAAGTTTATTTATGACTTTGTTGGCGGCTTTCAGCATTCTGCTTTCTCGTTATAGTCGCCAAGAAGATTTATGTATTGGTTCTGCGATCGCTAACCGCACCCATAGCCAAACGGAAGGGTTAATCGGCTTTTTTGTCAATACCTTGATACTGCGTAACCAAATCAAGCCGGAAGAAAGCTTTATCGATTTATTGCAACAAACTCGTCAAACTTGTTTAGATGCCTACTCTCATCAAGACATTCCCTTTGAGTATCTGGTAGAACAGTTGCAACCAGAACGCAGTCTGAGCTACAACCCCTTATTCCAGGTCATGTTAGCACTGGAAAATAATGAAAGTACCGACTTAAGTTTACCAGGGTTAGAGATTGAATGGCTCCCATTAACCTATCCATTTGCTAAGTTTGACCTAACACTTCTGGTCATAGAATCTGATAACCAGTTAAATTTAACTTGGGAATATGCGACCGATCTTTTTGATAAAAGTACTATACAAAGGATGGCGGAACAGTTTGAAGTTTTGCTTAGGGGAATTGTTGATAACCCGAACCAACCTATCAAGACCTTGCCTTTGATGACAGCGCATGAACTTTTACAATTGCAATGCTGGAATCAAACTCAAACTGACTATCCCCACGATAAAACTTTAGTTGAAATATTTGAACAACAAGTTGAAAAAAATCCTCATAATATCGTTTTAGTCTTTGAATCTCAACAGTTAACTTATCAGCAACTCAATCAAAAAGCCAACCAACTGGCTCATTATTTAATTCAAAATCACCAAATTCAGCCAGATACTTTAATCGGTATCTGCGTTGAACGGTCTTTAGAAATGATTATTGGTGTACTCGGTGTCCTGAAAGCAGGTGCGGCTTATGTGCCGATTGATCCTAATTATCCTAAAGAACGAATTGAGTTCATGCTACAAGACTGTAGGACATCGGTGTTACTGACTCAAAGTTTTTTAGTAGATCAATTACCCTTAGTTAACCTCGAAAACCCCTCTCAGGTAATTTGTTTAGATCGGGAAACTTTCGCCGAAGAATTAACAGATAATCCCGATCCTCGAAGTGCGCCTAATGATTTGGCTTATGTGATTTATACTTCTGGTTCAACGGGACGACCCAAAGGGGTGATGATTGAACATGGGGGACTGGTGAATTTGATTGTGGCGATCGCCACCATTTTGCAAATTCAACCTCAAAGCCGATTGCTTCAGTTTTCTTCTTTCAGCTTCGATGCTTCAATTTGGGAAATTGCTACTGCGATTACCACAGGTGCTTGTTTGTATTTAGCAAAGAAAGAAACCTTATTACCAAGTCAAGCTTTGGTTAACTTCTTAGCAAATCATAAAATTTCCCATATCACCTTACCCCCTTCAGTCTTATCCCTATTACCTCAAGCTGCTTTACCCAATTGCCAAACTATAGTTGTTGCTGGTGAAACTTGCCCAACAGAATTAGTTACCCAATGGGCAACTGGACGAAGTTTTTTCAATGGCTACGGCCCTACAGAATCTACAGTTTGTGCTGCGATCGCACTCTGTCATCCTAATGGGAAAAAACTGCCCATTGGCCAACCATTATCTAATATCCGCATCTACATTTTAGATGCCCACAATCAACCCTTAGCGCCTGGTATACCTGGAGAATTGTGCATCGCTGGTGTGGGTTTGGCACGAGGTTATCTTAACCGTCCTGATTTAACCGCCGAGAAATTTATCAAAATTGATTTATTCGGTAAAACTGAGCGAATTTACAAAACTGGCGACTTAGCAAGATGGGGGTTTAATGGAAATCTTGAGTATCTAGGCCGCATTGACGAGCAGATTAAATTACGGGGTTTTAGAATTGAACTTGGTGAAATTGAATCGATTTTGTTGCAACATCCATCAGTTAAAGAAGCAATTATCACCTTATATAAAACTGAGAGTAACCAGAGTTTAATTGCCTACATAACGGGAATCACCAATGATTTTTCTACCCAATTGAAGAATCAACTGAAATCCCGTCTGCCCGATTATATGATCCCTGCTCAGATCATCGTACTGGATGAGTTACCTTTAACTCCCAATGGAAAAATTGACCGTAGAGCTTTACCTGTTCCAAATGCTGTAATTGAATGTTTATATGAAGCCCCGCGTAATGAAGTTGAACAACAACTAATGCGAGTATGGTCTACTGTACTCGAACGTCAGAATATTGGAATTCATGATAATTTTTTTGACTTAGGCGGTCATTCTTTATTAGCAATTAAACTACTCAACAATATTCAACAGGTATTTAGTCAACAACTTTCTTTAAGTAGTTTATTTCAAAATCCTACTATTGCTCAATTATCAGAAAAACTTTGTAATACTGAGGTTCAACAGTTAAATTCCGATTTACTTTTATTTCAACCTCAGGGAAAAGCAACTCCTATATTTCTTCTACCTGGCGCAAACGGACACGGTTTTTATTTTCGAGATTTGGCAATCAATTTAGGAATTGAACGTCCAGTGTATGCACTCGAAACTCCAGGACGAGATGGACTTAGCCCACTTCCTGAATCAGTAGTAGCCCATACGAGTCAACTGATTGATATATTACGTCAACAGCAAACCAAAAGTCCATACATATTAGTAGGATACTCTTCAGGTTGTGCTGTTGCTTTTGAAATGGCTTCTCAACTGGAACAGCAAGGTGAAACGGTGAGTTTACTAGCTATCTTGGATGCTGGACTAGTTTCTCAACCTAAGTATTTAACTAATAGAACAGATATTGATTGGATTTGGCAATCGATTCAACGTATTCAAGCCTTAAAGGGAGTCTCTTTAGGTTTGAAATATTCAGATTTAGCCGATCAAAGCAATGACCAAGCCAGGTGGGATCTGGCCGCAGAATATTTGTACCAATATAATATCCTCCCGGAACACTCAACTATATCTTTGCTCAAAAACAATCTGAAAGTAATGAAAGTGCTAACGCTAAATTACGCAAATTATCAGCCAAATTATTCAATTTCCGCCCCTATTGTTTTATTCCGCGCTCAAGAAGTTCAGGAGATTGTTTTGCAAGAACTCCAAGGTTTTTCTGATTACAATTTACCCGATTGGGGATGGCAAACCTATACTAAAAAGCCTGTAAAGGTAATTTTTGTACCGGGAAACCACGGTCTTATGCTTTATGAACCTAATGTCAAACTATTAGCCACACAACTACAAGCTTTAATGTAAAATACAAAAGCTATTCAGTCAGCCTCAAAAGCCTCAACTTATTTTTATAAAATGCAATCTCAAACTGTTCTTAATAAAAACATAATGAATACTCCTTCAGCTTTTACTCGATTCTGGGAGGATGTCAAAGCGATCGCAGGGCCTTATTGGTATCCCACAGAGGCACGGGGTAGGGCATTTTCAGACGTGATTCGTGCATGGGCAATGCTCTTTCTGCTGATATTATTAATTATCACGCTCGTGGCTGTAACTGCCTTTAATAGCTTCGTTAGTCGTTATTTAGTCGATGCGATCGTTGAAGAAAAAGATTTTACTCAATTTATTGATACGTTATTAGTTTATGGCGCTGCCCTGATCTGTGTCACACTTTTAGTAGGAATTTCTAAATTTGTCAGAAAAAAAATTGCTCTTGATTGGTATGAATGGCTAAACAATCGTATTTTAGCAAAATATTTTGGCAATCGTGCTTATTATAAAATTAACTTTAAATCTGATATTGATAACCCAGATCAACGTCTAGCCCAAGAAATTGAACCCATTCCCAGAAATGCTCTCAGTTTTTCAGCTACTTTATTTGAAAAAGTGCTGGAAATGACGGTTTTTTTAATCATTGTCTGGTCAATTTCCCAATTGGTTGCAGTTTGTCTGGTTGCTTATACAATCGTAGGTAATATAATTGCTGTTTACTTAACCCAAGAATTGAATAAAATTACTCAAGAGGAATTGGAATATAAAGCTGACTATAATTATGCACTAACTCATGTTCGGAATCACGCTGAATCAATAGCTTTTTTTCGGGGAGAGAACCAAGAATTAAATATAATTCAACGAAGATTTAGTAATCTTCTAAAAAGTGCTAAACGCAAAATTGATTGGGAGAGAAATAAGGATATTTTTAACCGAGGATATCAGGCTGTTATCCAAATATTCCCATTTATAGCACTCGGCCCTTTACATATTAGAGATGACATTGATTTTGGACAAGTTGGCCAAGCCAGTTTAGCTTGCAATCTGTTTGCTAATGCTTTGGCCGAAATAATCAATGAACTTGGAACTTCTGGACGATTTTCGACTTACGTTGAGCGTTTGAGTGAGTTTTCAAATTCGTTAGAATTTGTTACCAAAGAAGCAGAGAATGTAAGTACTATTAAAACCATAGAAGACAACCATCTTACCTTTGAGAATCTCACTTTACAAACGCCTAACTATGAGCAGATAATTGTTGAAGATTTGTCACTTTCTGTCCAAGTAGGAGAAGGTTTATTGATTGTTGGCCCCAGTGGTCGAGGTAAAAGTTCTCTGTTGAGAGCGATCGCAGGTTTATGGAATGCTGGGACTGGTCGTCTGGTGCGACCTCCCTTAGAAGAAGTATTGTTTTTGCCCCAACGCCCTTATATAATTTTGGGAACTTTACGCGAACAGTTACTCTATCCAAATACAACTCGTCAAATTAGTGATGCAGAACTCAAAGGAGTTTTGCAACAAGTCAATCTACAAAACTTGTTGAGTCGAATAGATGGCTTTGATACTGAAGTTCCTTGGGAGAACATATTATCACTGGGAGAACAGCAACGCCTTGCATTTGCACGATTGCTAGTTACTCATCCGAGATTCACTATATTAGATGAAGCAACGAGTGCTTTAGATTTAATCAATGAAAGAAATTTATATCAACAATTACAAGAGACGAAAACAACATTTATCAGTGTTGGACATAGAGAAAGCTTATTTAATTATCATCAATGGGTTTTGGAACTATCACAAGATTCCAGTTGGCAACTTTTAACCGTACAGGATTATCGACAGCAAAAAGCAAGAGAAATTGTTATTAATAATTCTCCTGAAAATCCTGAAACCACAATAGATATTTTACCCAATAATGAATATAAAACTCAACCAAAAGTATCGCCAGAGATAGACACAATCGTAGGTCTTTCTCATAAGGAAATGCAGACATTAACAGATTTTAGTATTAACACTATCAGAAGCAAGGCTAGCCTTGAAAAGTCCATTACTAGCAATGATGGCTTTACCTACCGCTACGACAAAGACCCGGAGGTATTGAAATGGATAAGGGTTTAAAGGGTGGATAAGCGATTGTTGATCGCTCAATACACTTGGGTTAAGAAAATTTAATCAAAAGTTTCAGGATTTGAGGTGATTACAATGGACGAAATTGTGAAAAAACTGGCTAGTTTAGGTCTTCCTGGCGTAATTCTGGTAGTTCTAACAGCCGCATCAGGGGGTAGTTCCGCCGCCGTTGCTGCTACTCTCACAATGTTAGGAGGGCCCTTTGGCATTTTAGGAAGTATAGCCTTACTTGGTCTAATAACTGTTGTGGGGGATACGATCGCGGGATATGGAATTGAAGCTATTCTTCAGGCCATCTATGCAGAACGTAGGAAAACCGAATCTGTGAAACTTCTCCTCAAAGAAATCAAAGATTTACCCATTACAGAGGATCTAAAACTCAAACTGAAAAGTCAACTTTGCCCTGAAAGCATTACTTATTATGAAGAGGCTAAGACTCTCAAAACAATTGAAATAGTAGCGGTGATTATTCAATTTCAATGGTATTAACTACTTGTGACTGTATAAGATTATTAACTTCAAAAAGCAACTGCTACTCATTCATCTAGAAATGTGTTTGCTCACACTTTTGCAAATCAGAATTATGCTAACTAAACAACAAAGACAACTAATTACTTATGAAGCTATTTCAATTTACGAACGAACCTATCAATTACCCGTTCTGAAAACTAAGTCCGTAAAAAAAATTCAACAAAATATTAGAGAACGCCAAAAATTAATTAAGGAAGGTGTTAGATATCATCATCAGCTTGGGGGCATAATTAAACGAAAAGAAAAAATTAGCCAGGGAGAAGTTTTTGAGGAAATCCAATTATTTATTAAAGACTACAGTCATATTATTGATTTTCTAGAAAGTTATAAGGATAGTTATGATAATTTTTTATTAAGCCTTGCAGACGAATTAAAAAAATTATTCAAAGAAAAATATTTAGAAATAAAAAGTTTAGAAGATGAAAGAATAGAATTAGAGCTAAAAAATCACAAAAATCCCAAAATACTTGATGAGCTAAAATGGGAAAAACAAGAAAACTTTAAAGCAGTTTTATTGTTGAGCAATGCTTATTTCTTAATGTTAGAGAAAATAAATTTGATTGGTGAAGGACTTAAGAAGCTTGCAGAAGATACCAAAAATCAAAAAAAAATCGTTCAGCAAATAGTTAAAGATTTAGAAGTTTATCAAGAGATTTATGAATATCAAAGAAAAGCCTATAAGATTCGTCAAGAAATAGCAAAAATTGCCCACACCGCAATCAATTTTGAAAATTCTTTACAAGATTACTTTAGTCCCTTTCAATCTTTAATAGATGAAGTTGTAAAAGTAGATGAATATTTTTATGCAACTGTCGCAGATATTAAAAATCTAGGGGATAATGTTTTAAAATATCAGTCCAATTTATTTAATCTTGAAGATAACGAGGCAATTTCTGAAACTTTTCTCGATTTTATGGTGACAAGCTATGAGAAAAAAGCCAGATTAAAGGATGCTTTTATTCAATCTCAATTATTAGATTGGCAAATCCATAATTTTGATTTGAGCAGAAATGGCGTATTTTTAGATAAGAGTATTGATTTAATATCTAACTATATATCCAAGGAACTCACCGATCAAAGAAAAGTGCTAGGCATAGCAGGAGTAAATTTTGTCTCTACAACACCTATATCTGCTGTTGAAGAAACAGAATTGATGGGATTGAGTAATCACAATGTTATTTTAGCAAAAGAATTTATTGACAATCAAAATATTGATTATACCCAATTGCAGGATCTCCTCGCACAGCATAAATGGAAAGAAGCTGATATTGAAACCACTAAATTAATGCTAAAAGTCATGAATAAGAATTATTGGGATGAAGTTTATAAGGAAGATATTGAGAACTTTTCTTGTCAAGATATCCATACCATCGATCGACTTTGGGAAGAATACAGTTATGGTTATTTTGGCTTCAGTATTCAGCAAACTATTTGGAGCGAAATGGGTGGCCAAGTAGATTATGAAACAGAAAAGAGACTTGGCGATCGCCTTGGTTGGCGAAAAGAGGGAAACTGGTTAGATTATGAGCAACTAACTTTTAAATTGTCTCCGATGACACCAATGGGGCACTTACCAGCCAAATGGTTACACTATGACCAAGATAGCTTGGAATTATCCTCAAAATCATCATCTACAGAACACCTTTCAATGGGAGCTTGGCGGGTAAAATCTTGGTTGATTTGGCAAATGCACTTATTCTTTTCTCGTACAAAAACTTGTAACGAAACTTTCCGATAATTTATAGCAAAAATTAGAGAGAAAGCTAACTTTGAGGATAAATATGGATAATAGTAAGCATTCTGATATAGAAATAGAAATTTTGCTTTTGGGAAAATGGCGTTTTGATACGTCTTCGGAAAAAATCACTGTTGAATTTAGAGATGATATGACTTATGAACAAACCAGAGTTCAAATACTTCTTTTCTCTAAACCAAAAGAACTCATAACAGGTAATAAATTTACTGGGGTATGGTATGTAAGTCAAAAAAAATTGCATTTAAATGTTAGAACAATGCCAAGATCGTTTTTTAATTTCAAGATACCATTAGCTTTTAAGATTTCTCTTGCAGATATCGCAGCTACTTTAGCTTCTGTATTTATACCAGAAAATTATGACGTTATTAGAATTAATAATTCTAAATTTTTTATAAAGGATAAAGAGCAATCAATTATTGGCACAAAATTAAATAATACTAGAAAACCGATTTAGTTATCGGTGAAGAAGAATTCAGAATGAAGATGCGACTCGAAAATACTCGCTCTAAGCGTACTCCTACGGAGAAGCAAGCTACACGCAGCGTCTCGTAGAGAAGCCATGCCGTTGGCGGAGCCTCTCGTAGAGAAGGCTTTACGCTGCGCTATCCACCAGTCGCACAAAATTCATTGTGTTAGCGGATAGCTAAGGTTTAACCCATTCTGGCTCCTGACTCCTGAATTATGTTTCGGTAAAATATTACGATTTCGCCGCAGGGTAACAAAGCGCGATGGTGATTAATGCCGCTGCTGCAACGGCTGTTGCTGTCCGAATGTGGTTCCAGATTGTCCAGTTGCTAAGATAGCTAGACCATAGGCTTGCACCTATGGCAGTGTCAGGCTCGACTTTCGCCAGCGCTTCGTTGAGTGGCACATTGAAAACGATTGTCACCCCAAAAGTACCAATGAGGTACAGCAAGCTGCCAAGCAGCAAGTAGACGGCATCAGGTTGATGCCACTTTAATAGCGAGGAGATAGCCAGAAAGATGCAGGCCGCAGCTGTTCCCAAGAACACTACCATGAACAATGGATTGATTACTGTGATATTGATAGATTGCATGGCAGCAATGCCTTGTGCTGGCTGAAGTCTGCCAAGGCCACTCATCACAAAGGACGAGAAGGCGAAGAATACTCCAGCTATTAAGCCACATCCCAGTGCTGAGAAAAGCTTCAACACGAAATAATGTTGTTGAGTAATCAGATTTTGCAGCATTGCCTTATCCTCCAACCATTTGGGTAATTTGAAGATGAGCCGATGCGATCATCGACCCGGAAAACAATATCTATTGTTGCTACCAGAAGAGCAAATGCTCTCTTGGTTAGCAGCCCTCGAATTATTGGGGCTAAGTCAGCGCGAAGCGGAAGTTTTATCTTCTATTATTCAAGGTAAAGATAATAAGGAGGTTTTACGTCTCGATCGACCCAGCAGATCGCTGATAAACGAATCAAAATCGCTGTACTGATCTCACCCATTATATTTAATTGGGACAGACCACTAGTAGTCTGCCAACCCAAAAATGCTAAGTGAGGACTGGGGAAAGGGGAAAGGGAAAGAGATTTAAACCCCTTCCCCCTTCCCCCTTACCCTTTACCCCGCCAAGTTCACTTGGCGAACTACTAGCTAATGCGGGTGCGCTAACTCTCCCAATTAACCAACTTCCTATCTATAATCGCAATCTTCCACTGGGGATATTTTGCTCTTTTATTCCTTCTATTTATCAGAAAGTTGGTGTTAAAACCCCGCGAGGGAATAATTAGGAAATCTAAGAAGTGATTTTTAGAAAGCTTCTGCACTTCAGGTCAGAGAAATGTCACAATGATTCCAGCATTTACCAATCACCCGCATCACTTATGGCAATACTTCAACTGATTGAACCTGAAGTTAAAGATTTGGGTGGGTTTGTTGCCCGCCGCAGCTTGCCATATCCTCATCGTCAAATGGTTGGGCCGTTTATCTTCTTCGATCATGTTGGCCCGTCTGTTTTGCCACCCCACAAAGGTATCGATGTCCGACCACATCCTCATATCAATCTCGCCACCGTAACTTACTTATTTGAGGGTGCTTTGATACACCGCGATAGTTTAGGTACTGTGCAGGAAATTCAACAGGGTGCTGTTAACTGGATGACATCGGGAAAGGGGATTGTACATTCAGAGCGATCGCCCGATATTGATCGTCAAAAAGAAGCTACCATTCATGGCATTCAAACCTGGGTTGCCTTGCCTGTAGAATACGAAGAAACCGATCCCAGCTTTACTCACTATCCTGCTGAAACTCTTCCGACTTGGGAAGAAAATGGCGCCCTCATCAAACTCATTGCAGGAGTTGCACACTCCTACACCTCACCTGTCAAAGTTTTCTCACCTATTCTCTATTTAGATGTGGTGCTGTCTGCCAATGCTCACTTTACTATCCCCATAGGTTATTCAGAGAGGGCAGTATACAGCGTCACAGAAGGTTTGAGCATTAATGAGCAACCGCTAGAGCCATATCGCCTTGCTATCCTAAAGCCAGACGATGAAATAAAAGTTTCTGCTACTGCTGCGGCTAGATGTATTGTTATTGGTGGTGAACCATTGGGTACACGCTACAAATGGTGGAATTTTGTTTCTAGCCGACCAGAGCGAATAGAGCAAGCAAAAGCCGATTGGCGCAACAACCACTTTGCTACTGTGTCAGATGAAACAGAGTTTATTCCACTCCCAGAAGTGACGATCGAGGCTAATGCCTTTTAATCAGCGCGATCGCATCTGAAGAAATTCCAGCCACCAATCTAAGTACAGATTTGGTGGTGGGAAAAATGGAGGTTCAGATGAATAAAAATAACGCAATTAAAAAGACGCTGAGGATAATAGCAAACCCAATAGCATATTCGACTCTGCGACTAAAAAATCCGACAGCCGCAATTAGAGCGATCGCAAGCCCAATAATGCCAATGTATTGCTCTTTTTGTAAACCTTCTGCAATTAGCGGATCTTTACCTGGTGCGGGAGTTTCTTGAACTGCTTTTGGCGCGAGTTCTGAAGTTGGTAGTTCTTGGATGAATAAATTCATAAAGTTACTCCTGAAAATACTTGGTGAACTGAAAATTTTTATGCTCGCCAAAGGTAGAGAAGCGAGAATAGGAAGACCCAAACTACATCAACAAAGTGCCAAAATAGAGTCGTCGCACTTGCACCGAAGTGAGTCTTATGATAATTGCCGGGAATGAATGAGCGAATCAGCATAATTATCTGAAGCACAACACCAGCCAAAACGTGTAAACCGTGGAAACCTGTCAGCAAATAGAATGTGGAACCAACTAATCCTGTAGTGAGCTTAAAATCGAGATTTTTCCACTCAATTAATAGACCAATTAGAAAGTAGATTCCCATTGCGATCGTTATTAGCCATAGCCTGCGAAATTTCCTGAGTTGATTTCGTTTGAGAGCATTTTCTGCTGGTTGAATAACAAAGCTACTAGAAAGCAATACTACTGTATTAATAATCACGAGCTTAGACAATTCTGGCCCAGAAACACCGGGTGGTAGCCAGTTACTAGTATTCAGTCGCAGAGCAACATAAGTAAAGATAAAACTCAAAAAAATGATACTTTCTGACAAGAGAAACACAGAAAACCCAAACATTCCTTTGCCATGATGATCTTCATGACTCCCGCCACCACTCGGCAAAAAGCGCTGTAACCAATTCGGTAAGCGTCGCCGCCATCGGTCGAAACGGATCGGACTTTCATCTAAATGGATGGTGCGATGTTGCATAATTCGTAATTAATAAATTCAGGTTCCATCTGATTTTTCGGACATAGCGAATTATCTTTAAAAAACCTCTGCGTACCTACCCTGCGGGAAGGCGTACCACTTCGTGGAAGCAAGCTACGCGTAGCGTCTCGTAGAGAAGCGCCTATGCGCTAACCTCCGCGTCCCTTTGCGTTAAAAAAAAGCTCAAATTTAGCGCAGCTTTATCAAGAAACGAAATCACTCATCATCATCAGAATTTTCCACGAATGAATATTTTGGATCGCCATAATCGTAAGGAGGTCTTTTAACAATAGGAATCTCTTCAAAGTTATCTCGCGGAGGTGGTGAAGAAGTTGTCCATTCCAATCCTGTAGCGTGCCAGGGATTATCAACTGCCTTCGCTCCATATAGCCAGGAACCGACGATGTTAGCAATAAAGGGCAGCGTAGATGCTCCCAGCAAGAATGATCCCAGGCTAGCAATGACATTCCATCCTTGATACTGAGGATCGTAGGAAGAAATTCGCCGCAGCATCCCCTGCAAACCTAACGGGTGCATGGAGAAAAAGGTGATATTGGCAGGAATAAAGGTCAACCAGAAATGCAGTTTACCCCAACCCTCGGCGTACATCCTGCCAGTTATTTTGGGAAACCAGAAGTAAATTCCGGCAAAAATTGCCATCGTGATGGTATTAAAAACTATGTAGTGGAAGTGGCCGACGACAAAATAAGTATTATTAACATGGATATCAAATGGCGTGGCGGCAAGCATTACACCAGTGACACCGCCAAAAATAAACATCGCTGCACCTCCCATCGCAAATAACATTGGTGTCTCTAGGTGCAATTTGCTCCTCCAGATTGTGGCAGTCCAAGCGAATGCCTTCACACCTGTGGGTATGGCAACTAACATTGAAGTGGCCATGAAGGTCATCCGCATCCAGCCGGGGGTTGCACTAGTGAACATGTGATGCACCCAAACGAAGATGCTAATCCCAGCGATACCTAAAGTTGCGATCGCCACTGACCGATAGCCAAACAGGGGATTGCGAGCAAAGGCTGGCAGAACTTCCGCAATAATACCGAAAGCTGGTAGCGCCATGATATACACTGCTGGATGAGAGTAGAACCAGAATAAATGTTGGTAAATGATCGGATCGCCACTTCCTTCCGGTTTAAAAAATTGTGTACCAAAGGAGAGGTCAAGCAACAGCAGTATCAATGCACCCGTCAAAGAAGGTAAGTTAATTAGCTGCAACAACTGAGCGCTAAAAACTGACCACACAAAGACCGGCATTCTAAAAAATGTCATCCCTGGCGATCGCATCCAAAAGATAGTAGTAACAAAGTTGACAGCCCCCATAATTGAAGAAATGCCAATTAAGACTAGGCTAACTATCCAAATAAATTGACCGTTAATCAACTGACCGGCTGGAACTTGCAGACTAACTGGCGGATAAGACCACCAGCCAGCTTGTGCAGTCCCGTTTGGTAGTAAGAAGCTAGACAGTAGGAGAAGACCGGCTGGTGGTAAAATCCAAAAAGAGATGGCGTTGAGCAGGGGAAAAGCCATATCCCGCGCTCCAATCATCAGGGGTACTAAGTAGTTAGAAAGACCTGCATTGAAGGGAATAATCCACAGGAAAATCATGATTGTCCCGTGCATGGTGAACAAACCATTGTAGAGGGGGCGGTCAACTAAGTTTGCTTCTGGGGTAAGCAACTCAGCCCGGATAATCATCGCCAACAGCCCGCCGAGAAGAAAGAAAATGAAGGTCATCACCATGTACTGAACACCGATTACCTTATGATCGGTGCTGAAGCTGAAATATTCCCGCCAGTTATTCTCAGGTTCTCTATTGTTGGCGATCGCTTCACTCAAATCATGTGTCATTATCTATCTTCCTTTGATTCGCTACAGCAGGTTGAGCAGGTGCGACGGTGTACCAGCCGCTTTTAAATAATGTCTTTGGTGGTTGGATATTTTCGGCAACTGCCTGATTTTTAGTGTTTGTAGTTTCGCTAGAGACTGTTTGCGCGAGCCACTGATTATACTTATCAAGGGATTCAACGTATACATCTGCCTCCATCAAGGCAAAATAAGTACCACTGAATTGAGAATCTTTCAGTCGATATTTACCTGAGCGAATGGGTGTAATCACAATGTCAATGTTCCGCCCTGGAACAATATCTTGCTTTAAGCGAAACTCAGGAATGTAGAAGCCGTGGATTACTTTTTCTGCCTGCATCTTTAAGCGAGTGCTGCGATTGAGTGGCAAGTGTAATTCCTTAGTGGTAAGGTTATTGGAATAGCGAAAAGACCAATCCCATTGCCTAACAAAAACATCAATTGTTTCAGACGCAGGTTTGGGAATGTCGCTGACGTTCGCGGCGTAGGCGGGTGCAGATTCTAGGGGCGCGTGCAAATGCACTATTTGGTTTAAACCCAGAATATTTAATTGCTGATAAATATTGAAGCTTTGAAAGGCAATCCATATTACTAACAGAGTTGGAGTAGCTGTCCACAATATTTCTAACTTCCCATTACCTCTAGAAGGGTGTCCCTCGGTGTAGTCTTCTGGGGGGGCGCGATGGAAAGCGATCGCATACACCATTACACCAACCAGCCCCAGCAAGATAAATGCTCCAATTGAGACTAAAAAGCTAAATAAATCATCTACCCGTTGTGCTTCTGCTGTCGCCTGGGGAGGCATCCAAGAAAACGCTTGTTGTCCAATCCACCGACTGACAATTAGCAGTCCTGCGACATAAAACGCTATTAGTACATATTCCCAAAAACTAAACATATTAACAATTCAAAATTCAAAATTCAAAATTGAAGACAGTACTTATCGCTTGATTATTTGAGTAGTAAATTTGGGTTTTTACCTTCTTGGAGTAACTTCGCAGCAGTAACGTGAATTCCAAACTCTTCTCCTAATTGCGCCCCTAAAGTTCCGTGGACAAACAAGATGCCCAATATTGCAATACCTGCTAATAAGTAACTCCACTGCACTTGCCTGGAAGCATCCTTGCGCCAGCGATAGCGTTGCAAACCTCTCCATATTGTCATGGCTGCGATCGCTCCCAACAACAAAACGCCACCCAAACCATGCAAAAGCATCGTCCAACCAGCAGTTAACCCCCAAACGCTCTTTTGATCGATTGGTGGATTTGCTAGCAATAGCTCGAAAAAACCAGATGCAACGGTGAAAAAGGTGATAAAAGCTGCTCCTATGAGGTTATACCAGCCGACATCAAAGAAACCAGAACGCAGGGCAGGCAGACCTAAAAATTTGAAGATTGGTTTCTCTAAAGCAAAAAGCGCTCCGGCAATATCAAAAATAATGGCAATAATTAACAAGCCCAATGTTAAATGTACCAGTTGCGGATGTATGGGAATTTCATAAGGTAATCCGTTAGCATTTAGCCTCAATCTCAACTGGTCAATAAGCTGCCAGTTCATGGCGAAACTCCCTGCTTCATTGCTTGCACAACTGGCTCGATGTGTAACCCGTACACCCAAACTAGCTTGCTGCCTAGATAGACTTGCAAGCACACTAAGCAGACTAAAAACGTTGCAGCACCCAAATAAGCAGGCGGTACTTTCCGTGGACTGCTGTTGCGAATCACGAAACGCCAAGCTGTAATGCCAACGACAATAGCCGCTAGCGACCAACCCATCACTGTATGAAAATTTAATGTTGGTTGAACTGCTGGATAGATGTTAGCCAGACCTGCTTCAAACTGACCAACAATCACTGCTAAAAAGATAGCTGCTGAGGCCACAAACATATTCCAGAAACTCACCTCAAATAAACGCACGTTACGCGTGAAATAGCCCAGCACATCGCACACAAAAGAAAAAAGCACCATCGCGATTACAAAGTGGACAATGATAGGGTGTAGAGGGTCAGGGTATGGTAAATTTTGGTTATTTAGAGACAGAGCAGGCATTGCTAATTATTTTTTCCAAATGTAAAACATTCACTAGAATAACCCTAATCTCAGTTGATATATATCCAAATTGATATTTGCAAAAACTAAAAAATGGCTATTTACATTATTACTTGTCATGGTTCTATTATTTAAGTCATAATAGATTGATTAACTCAAAACTTTAATTTAATCAATAACCTAACTTGCTCTGAATATACCATAAATCTTGCTTAAGATTGATATAAACTTGAAAATTTCAATTTTACAAATCTTAAAAATAAAGACATACTTTTGTCACAGTAATGACAAATAGTTGAAGTATTTTTGAGTCAAACAATATACTCATTCAATATAATTCGGTTAAGGTTTTTTGATGAAAATTATAGATTGCAAAGACGCGATAAATCGTGGTGAAGACAAAAGACAGATTATTGTCAAGACGGCGATTCATCGTGTCTCTTGTCTTAACCGAACAGTATTTGTATACTCATTTATCTTTCTCTGGATAGATTATAAAAATACTAGAGTTTTATTAAAATACTAAAAATTTTTGGTTTTTTAATCTATAAGTCTATGATATTTTGTGAACTATAACTAGCAAAATGGACATAAAATACTGAGATGAAATCCATACCAGACAAACGGGTATTGATTACGGGTGGGAACCGAGGGATTGGGTTTGCGATCGCTCAAGGTTTACTGGCAAAAGACTATGAAATAATTATCACTTCGCGATCGCTCGATAACGCCAAACTTGCAGCCCAGAAACTTCCAGGCAAGGTAATTCCCATCGAATTGGATGTCACTGACGATCGCTCTATCAATCAAGCAGTCAAAACCCTGTACCAAAAGATCGATCGGTTAGATGTTTTGATCAATAATGCTGGCGTGTATCCAGATAAGGATATAAATATTCTGACTATTTCTCGTGAGTTGCTTGATTCCACAATCAATGCCAACACTTTTGGCCCAATTCGGATGGTACAGGCATTTTTACCCCTATTGGAAAAATCCTCCGATGCCAGAGTTGTTAACGTTTCAAGTGGATATGGAGCATTATCAGACTTATCTGCTGGTGTTCCAAGTTACTGCCTATCAAAGCTGGCATTAAATGGCGCAACAATTATGTTGGCACAAGCTTTGGACTCCAAAGGGATCGTCGTCAATTCCATTTGTCCGGGGTGGGTGAGAACAGATATGGGTGGTTCATCAGCACCCCGTTCGCCAGAAGAAGGTGCTGACACTGCAATCTGGTTAGCTACTGATGCTCCGCGCAATATAAGCGGTAAGTTTTTGCGCGATCGCAAAGTAATTTCTTTTTAGATGGTTTTTAGGTAATTGCAATAGAAAAGATTTAATTACTAATACTTCTAAGTTTTGTTTCAATCCCTAATAGGGATTTCAATACTGTTCGGTTAAGACAAGAGACGCGATTTGTCGCGTCTTTATAATGATTTCTCGGATCTTTGCACTCTACAATTTCCATCAAAAAACCTTAACCGAACCGTATTGATAGGGATTTTAGTTAATTGCAATCCTAGATGCAATGATAGGAGGATTTAAACCAGGAAAGCTCATGTTTCAATTCCTAATAGGGATTTTAGTTAATTGCAATAAACCCTATGTTCCAAAGCCAGTAGTTGATGATAGTTTCAATCCCTAATAGGGATTTTAGTTAATTGCAATAGTCAGCTTCTTTAGTAGAAATACCACCACCAGGGGTTTCAATCCCTAATAGGGATTTTAGTTAATTGCAATGTCACTAAACAGCAAGCACAACAGAAGCTAGTAACCGGTTTCAATCCCTAATAGGGATTTTAGTTAATTGCAATTTGTTACTTTAGTGGGTGCATACGTAATATCTGGTTTCAATCCCTAATAGGGATTTTAGTTAATTGCAATTTACCACTTCAGGCGGAGCCGATGAAGCCTCAAAAGCGTTTCAATCCCTAATAGGGATTTTAGTTAATTGCAATTCAAACATAACTTACCCGTAACGGTAGGGAAACTGTTTCAATCCCTAATAGGGATTTTAGTTAATTGCAATATTTTAAGTTTTTGAGTTGTTAGAGTCGTGATGGTTTCAATCCCTAATAGGGATTTTAGTTAATTGCAATGAGTCGATTCTTGAGGGGTTTCCTGAGTTTCACTAGTTTCAATCCCTAATAGGGATTTTAGTTAATTGCAATGTATCGATCCACTATCGAGTTTGGGTGAAATATCTGTTTCAATCCCTAATAGGGATTTTAGTTAATTGCAAAATGTTATCGGTAATACTATTAATTTGGATGATAATAGGTTTCAATCCCTAATAGGGATTTTAGTTAATTGCAATTAGAATCTGGAATTAATAAATTTTTTATTAAAGAGTTTCAATCCCTAATAGGGATTTTAGTTAATTGCAATGCTATACCCTGGTATAATTCCCGCCAATGTAGTGTTTCAATCCCTAATAGGGATTTTAGTTAATTGCAATGCGGGCTTCTGAAAGCCTTGTCTTATTTGGTTTTCAAGGTTCGGTTGCGCGAATGGATAAATCATAACACGAGGAGTTGTGATTTGGGTAGAGGCAAATGGCTGAAAACTAGTCTGCATAAGGTGCGCGGATGGTTTATAAATGCTAATGCTCTGAAATGCTTGCATATAGGTCAATTCAGGCATTTTTGTAGTTACCCCTTTACCAACACCTACCTATCCGCGCATTCAGCCAAAAAAAACTAATCCGATAGGAAAGCTGTTTACTATATCCTACTAGATTAGGTTAGCTCAGTTCTGGGCAATGCTTGGGATGAGCTACGCCTAAGCAATACCTACACCCCCATCAACCTTATTTGGCAACGTCTTCAAAGTCTGTTATCGCGCAAGCAAATTCTCTAAAAGCTGTTTTAATCAGAACCTCTTTTGTTCCCCTTTCCAGCGCAGAATTGCGTATGAGGTCTGTTAATTCTATGAATAGCAGAGAAAACATAAAACGATCTTGGCGGTCAACTTGTTTCAAGCAAGAGGATATAAACTGATAAAGCTCTGTTTTTCTAGGTTTGGTTTGTTCATCCCATATTTGCAACCCAAGCCGAAAAGTTCTTAAGCGGATTTCATTACTGTTGAAGGACGCGTCTTTGTAGCGGACTGATACGCGCTGGGGTATATCCATGAGTTTTAGCTATACATATTCGATGTAAAGTAATTATTCACTTATATTTTGGCTCAACCGGAAAAATCTGATATTTTGCACCAATTCCAACAACTGCCATAGCTATCGACGAATGACTTGCGTGGTATATAGACAGAGAAGCATAGATGTACGCCCCTACTGTGTCTCGTTCCCAGTCTCCGACTGGGAATGCCGTCCTAGAGGCTCCGACTCCATTGCTGGCGGCAGAACCGCTAGAGCAGCATTTCCCGACTCTGGCTGGAAACGAGGTTTTAAAGGAGTTCCAGCTTAAGTTGACACCAATGTACAACTGTGTAAATACTACTGGGGTTTTGCATTTTTAACTCGGAATTTGATTTGGGGAAAAGGTTAAAGGGTAAGGGTTAAAGGTTTTTCTTTCCCCTTTCCCCTTTCCCTTTTCCCCAAAACCCGACAAGTATTGGGGAGCAAGGGAGAAGAGTTTTCCCCTCCGCCCCTCTGCCTCTTTTCAATGCCCAATCCCCTTTATTTCCACTCACCTTGTAGAGTAAAAGCTGCCCAATAATAAGGTGCGGCATATTTTTGAGTGCGCCATATTTCTATTTGGGCTGTCCGCAATGCTGCTGCTGGCTTTAATTTTTCTTGTAGCATCTTTTTGTAAAATACCTTCATGAGTTCGGATGTTGCTTGATCGTCTACACTCCACAGGCTAACCACTACTCGCGGACTACCAGCATACATAAAACCTCTGGTTAATCCTACTAATCCTTCTCCCTTAACTTCCTCTCCCAGTCCGGTTTTACAAGCACTGAGTACTACTAGTTCTGCTTGTAGGTTGAGGTTGAAGATGTCGTGTAAGCGCAAAAAGCCATTTTGCGGCCTTCCCTGGTTATCAAATAGCGACAATACGACTCCTGATAATTCTGGATGCTTGCTGTTGAGAATGCCATGAGTAGCGAAATGGATGATGCGATATTGACTTAAATTTTCGCTGCTAGCAGTGGTACGACTAGCGGTAAAATCAAAGGCTTGCTTGCGATCGCTAACAGGTACAAGAGAAAGAATTTGCTCGGCTTCTTGACGTGTAAACCGCAAACGCTGAAAGTTAACATCTGAGTCTTGAGCCGATCTGGTTAAAGCTTGGCTATCTAAGTTGCTTTCTGGCACAGATGAGGGAGATACTTTGACTTTACCTTCAAGACGCTCATCATCACTACTAAAAATGGGATCTGCCAATACAACTAATGTCTTAGGGGCAGAAGATTTACGTTCTTTGTGTTCACGCCGGAGGATAGCTACTGTCGATGCTGAGGGTAGAGTAATGATTTCGTGGTTGAGCAGTAATGGTTCATAGTTACTACTTCCCGGTGTAGCTAGGGCGGAAAATGGCACATATTGCAAAGCGCCATCGCTGGCGATCGCTAGGCGTTTCTTTCCCAATTGCTGGGCTACAGGTGCAAGTATAATCTGAGATAGAGTATCTATAGATGGGCTATTTCTGAGATAAGGAGTAGTGATTTCTTGACGAAACTTTTGGACAGTAGCTTCAATGTCTGCACGCTTGGGTAGCTCATAACTGGTAATACTCTTATTCGTAACTGCCCAAAGATAACTGCGCTTTTCCCCAAGAGAATATTCTAGAAGTAGGGTGTTGTCATCGAGTACCTGCTGCTGAATCTGGGTGAGTGAGAGAGGCTGGGGTTGAGTCAGTGCTGCATAACGCGGACTGGTAGCACGGATTTGCACTTGGACTTGTTGATATTGTTCTAGAACAGCTTCTATTTCTTTTTCTAAAGCTTGCACCTCTGCTTCAGTGTGGTTAACATTTAATAGTTGTATTCGACGTTTTTCTAAAGTATCCAGTTGTTGCTGCAAGTTGTGTTCTTGAGAAAGTAACTTTGGCTCCACACCTTGGCGAATATCAGCATTAGCTTCAGTAAGCAGTTCCAAAAGACTGCGGGCGCGGGCGCGTTCGCTGGTTTGCAGTGCTAGAGCATCATATCCTTGGGATGGATGCTGTTTGTGTAACTGCATCAGCAAATCGATGTAAAACTCATAATAATCTTGTACAGTAGCAAAATAGGAAGTGCGGAGTTCTTGAGAGTCAATTTTAGTACGAAGGTCTTCAACAATTTTGATGACTCTCTCCATCTGAGTTAAGGAAGCCTTAAAATCGCCGCTGTCACGTTGGATAGAAGCGATGTTATACAAAGTCCGAGCTTCCCCTGTCTTGCTCCCCATCTGTATGTATAAAGGTAGACATTGATTGTAATAATCTAGCGCCTTTTGGTGTTCTCCTAAATTTGAGTAAACTTTACCAATATTGTTCAGAGCAGTTGGAATGCCTCTTTTGTCTGTCGCCTGTTGGTATAGAGACAGGGATTGACTGAAGTATGAGAGTGCTTTTTGATTTTCTCCTAAATTTAAGTAGACTATGCCAATATTGTTTAGAGCAGTTGGGATACCTCTTTTGTCTCCCGCCTGCTGGTGTAGGGACAGAGATTGACTGAAGTATGAAAGTGCCTTTTGATTTTCTTGTAACTCCAAGTAGACTTTGCCCACATTATTGAGGGTAGTCGCTATCCCTGACTTGTTTCCAATCAGTCGGTGTAGTAAAAGGGATTGGTTGTAGTATGAGAGTGCCTTTTGATTTTCTCCCAAGAAATAGTAGACAGAGCCAATATTATTGAGGGAAACACCTTCCGACTTTTTGTCTCCCATCTGCCGATATAGGGATAAACCTTGGTTGTAGTATGAGAGTGCCTTTTGCTTTTCACCTAACTCTGAGTAGATTTTCGCTATGTAAGAGAGGGTGTCAGCTTCTAAGGAGCGTAGTTTTTGCCCATTCAGGGTATTCCCTTGACGATATAGTTGAAGTGCTTGTTCAAATTTTGCGATCGCCTTTACCAGAGATTCTGCTGTTCCTTGCTGATATAATTGCTTCCCCTCTTGATATACAGTTTCCGCAGCAGTGCGAGTTGCATCATTTGCTTGTGTCATCTGTGCAATATTTACTGGATACTGCCTAGCAGCTGCAACATTTGATTCTGAAAACAACAAAATACTGGTAAAAAGAATAATAGTACGACCTCTTAGCAAGGGTGGAAATTGCCGTTGTGTGGAGTCATATATTTTAAATTGAGTCATAATTTGCGGTTTCTATAGCTTCTGAGATTTAGGATTCCCAAAATAAAGTAAGAAACCCATAGGTTCGCTCATTTGAAAAACTCGCTAATTAATTTTATTGAAAGCGGCGGGAAACTCCATCCCGCAAGTGGCGTGGAGAGGGATAGTCGCCCCGCCGCTTGGGGTATTGGGCATTGGTAACTTCTTCACCATGCCCAAAAACTCCATCCTCTGGTGGGTGGAGTTTTTCATTCATGCCTACTTACTTAATTCACAGATATTTGCTACTGTTGGGCATAGAAAAAACACTACTATTAAGTTGTCTGAGTCTTATGGTTTGTATTATGAGCGTAAGCTAATATTTAAGTTTCTCACGATTTAATTGAAGATAAATTTTATATTTTATTAGGTAAAGTATAATGAAACTATTTCAACATAGAGGTTTCAATGATTAAAAATATTGAAATTAAAAATTTTAGATGCTTTGATTATTTAAAAGTATCTGGTTTTGAGAAAATAAATTTAATTAGTGGAAAGAATAATATTGGAAAAACTGCATTATTGGAGGCACTATTTATAAATAGTTCTCCACGACCAGAGACAATTATCTTACTACGACATATAAGACGTGAACAATTAAGTTATAGCAAATCTTTACCTGAAAGAACCTGGAATAATTTCTTCTTTCATCAGAATAAGAATAGCAATCTTGTAATTGAGGCTACTCTGGAAAATCAATCTTCAAAGATAGTTGAGATATGCGTTGATGAATCTGTAGAAGATTTTTTAGAGGAAACCGATGAGCAAGATAGTGAGGATGAGATGAAAGACAACATCACGAGCCTTTTTTCGGGAAGTGAGTCTGTACGATCTGTGATGCACCTTAAAACAAGAATTAATCATGGAGAAGCTTTTAAAACTTCAATTATTTCAAGCACAAAGGGATTGCTAGCAAAAGATATAAAAATTCCTGACATTAAAAATGCTTTTTTTATACCTTCCTTCTTAAGAGTTTCTAGTAAAGACTTAACAATAGAGTTTGATAAGGCTCGGTTGAACGAAAGAGATGGTGAAATTCTAAAAGCTTTTCAGGCTATTGATGCCTCAATTGTACAGGTGGAGAGCTTTAGTATTGGCGAACCGACTGTTTATCTTAAGAGACAGGGAGAAGGTCGGTTGCCATTGTCTTTGTTTGGTGATGCAATTAATCGCATAGCTGATATTATTTTAAGACTTGTGAATAATGAGAATAGTATTTTGCTAGTTGATGAAATAGAAAATGGTATTCATCACTCTAATCAAGTCTATTTTTGGACTATTCTTTACAAATTGGCTAATGAGTTAAATGTGCAAATATTTGCCACAACACATAGCTTAGAAATGACTAAGGCTTTTATAAAAGCTGGTTTAGAATATCAAAATACATCTGCTCATTTTGAACTTACAAGACAGTTTAAGACTGACCGGATAGTTGCTATAAGACGAGATTTAGATACTTTGGATTATGGAATCAGCCACAACAAAGAGGTGAGGGGTGAGTAGTAATATTTTGATTGTGGAAAGCAAAAATGATAAATATTTCCTTCAGGCAATTATTCGTTATCTCAACTTGAATATAGAAGTTACATCCCCAATTATAATTTCAGAAGAAGACTATAGAGCAATGGATGGGTTAAATAAAACCAAGTTAACGAATGCTCTCAAAGACTTAAAAGCTGATATACAGAAGGGTGAGATTGAAAGAGTAGGTATAATTATTGATATTGATAACGATCAAGAAAGCGATAGAATTAATTTTATTAATGAATGTGTTCAAGAAGCTTTTACAGAAGCGCCATTACTTGTAAAAGTTAAAGAGTTTGTAAATTTAACTCTTGATGGTCTCAATATCCAACTAGCTTGCTACTTTACCAACCTTGATGGTCAAGGGGAACTTGAAACAGTTCTAAAAAGCATTAAGTCCCAAGATTCTGTTCATGCTGATTGTTTAAAGAGTTGGGAAAATTGCTTACAAAATCATGGTCAAAAAATAAGTGTTAAGGAATTCGATAAATTCTGGGTCGATATGTATATCCGATTTGATACTTGCTCAAAAACTGAAAAGAAGCAAGCAGAGCGTAAGTAAGTCGGCATGGAAAAACCAAACTATGTAAAGATAAATAAATACGGAGAATATATCTACCGAGGTGACTGAGTATGGGCGCTCGTCTAAGGGTGTTCCTAAGCTATGAGCAAGATAAAACCCTGTTAAACCTAAGAACTGCGGATGTACCACAGAAAGTTAAAGACCGAGCAGAGGTCATTAGACTAAATGCACATGGCTGGTACGTAGAAAAAATAGCTGCTCATTTCAATTGGACTCCTCAAACGGTAAGAGAAATCTTACATAAATGGCGAAAACTTGATTTAGAAGGGCTTTGGGATAACCCAGGTAGAGGAGGCAAAACCAAGTATAGCGAAGAGGATATAGTATTTTTGGAGGAATGTCTCAAAGAAGAGCCACGTACATATAACAGTCGTCAACTAGCTCAAAAATTAGAGAGAGATCGCTCTATTAAACTGAGTCCCGACAGATTAAGACGGGTACTCAAAAAAAGGGGGTTATTTGGAAACGAGTCAGAAAGAGCCACAAAGGGAAACAAGACCCAAAAGTCCAAGAAATAAAGCAAGCAGACCTAGATATGTTAGAACTGTCTGCTGCTAGTGGAGAAATAGACTTGAAGTATTTGGATGAATCAGGGTTTTGTGCATGGAGCGAACCGGGTTACACCTATTACTTCCGAGGTGAGCAAAAACGACTAGAACAAAGTAAACGTCGTGGTCGTAGATTAAGCATTATTGGATTTTTTCAACCAATAATCAGCTTTGTTTACGGTTTGGTTATTGGTGGTGTTGACAGAAAATCTTATATCCAGATGATGGAGCAAGAAGCGGAGTCAGCCCAAAAGATCGGGCGCATCAGAGTAATAGTGCAGGACAACGGGCCGATACATCGATGTCTTCAGGTGCAGCAGTTATGGTCAAAGTGGGAACAGATGGGTTTATACATCTTCTTTTTGCCCAAATATTGCTCCGAAATGAATCCGATTGAATTGGAATGGCAACACCTTAAAAAGGATGAACTAGCAGGACGAATGTTTGATGATGAGTTGGATCTTGCTTACGCAGTAATAGATGGTGTTCAAGCTAGAGGAGAAAGAGGAAATTATAGGACACAACGTATTAAATTTAACTCTAATCTCTCTGGTTAAAATTTTGTTACATACTTATAAATTTTCCCGCCGACTTACTTAAATGTAGTATGAAAAGCTTTGATTATGTCATGACCAACAAAACAGCGATTTGGGATTTTGAGCATCCTGCTTTGAATGATTTGAAGGATTTTTTGCGGCTATTTTGTTGATTCCATCCTCAGAGAAAAAATATTTATTTTTAGTCTAACTAGAGCATTAGTAAAACTCAAACCCTTGCCTACTAAGGGCTTGTATCTTAACAGGCAAGGATTTTAGTACTTGTGTATGCAGAGTAGCCTAAAAGAAGAGAGGTCAGAGTGTATTTGATATCTCCAGAAATTAAGTATGCGTTATTGTTCTAACATTTGAAAAAATCTGGTAAAGTAATCTGGAAAAGTTTTCGCTGTACAACCAGGATCTTTAATTACAATCCCTGGAGCCTTCAAACCAGTGACAGCAAAAGCCATCGCCATTCGATGATCGTGATAGGTTTCAATCGCCGCTGGGGTAATGGGGCTAGGTTCAATTCTTAGTTTATCGGCAAATTCTTCCACCTTAACCCCTAACCGACGCAATTCTGTGACAACAGCTTGAATCCGATCGGTTTCCTTATATCGAATATGTTCTACGTTACGAATAGTAATTGGTGAACTGGCAAAAGGTGCGATCGCAGCTAATGTTTGCACTAAATCTGATATATCATTCATATCAATGTCGATGCCTTGCAATTGCTTCGGCCCCGTCACTTCAGTGTAATCATCCGAATCCTTAATTTGGCAACCCATCTGCTCTAAAACATTCAGCCAGAGAATATCACCCTGACAGGATTGTTTAGTCAAATGTTTGACGCGCACCCGTCCACCCGTGACGGCGGCGGCGGCAAAAAAGTAAGAAGCATTTGACGCATCAGGTTCTATTGTGTAATGTCGAGCTTGGTAACGTTGACCTGCTTTAATCTGAAATTGATTCTCGCCAATTTGAATCACCTCTACGCCAAAATCGGCCATGAGGCTACAGGTCATTTTGATATAAGACTGAGAAACCAGTGTACCCTCAACCTCAAAAATCGTATCCTGTTGAGCGTAAGGTGCAATCATCAGCAATGCCGAAAGTTGCTGACTTGTTTGGTTGGCTTTCAAGCGAAAATTTCCGCCAGCGAATCCCTGACTATAGAGGGTGTAGGGCATAAACCCAGAGTTTCCCTCAAAGTTAACAGTGGCTCCACCAGTTTGCAGCACGGTCAGCATATCACCCATAGGTCGTTCTCGCATCCGGGGAACGCCATCTAGCCGATATTCGCCATTACCTAGTGCCACCAGCGCCGAAATAAACCGTGCTGTAGTACCTGATAAACCCACAAATAAATCTGCCTGTTTAGCTGGAATATCACCTCCCCTTCCGACAATCTGAATCTGAGCCAGATGAGGATTCAGAGTTATGGGAATACTCAATTGCTCTAAACATTTAGCAAAATACTCGCTGTCTTCACTAAATAAGGCATTTTCTAAGATGGAGTCACCTTGCGCCAAAGCAGCGACAAGCAACGCCCGATTGGTAAGACTTTTAGAACCAGGAATTTCTACCGTGGCATCCACTGGCCGATTTAGAGCAGGAATTTCAATGGTATCCACTTTAGACCTCTACGTAGGCGGTTAGCTACAACCTTATATATTCCCATATAGCTGCTCTCAAAAATTGGTAGAGCGAGTAAGATTACCCAATTGCGTTGCCACTTTACCAATGAATAACGACATTGTAACTTTTGTCATCAGTAATGGTCTGCTTGTTATATATCTGGTATTCTCGGCATTAACTGAGATAGGAACTAAGCTGCCTTGGAAGAATTAGGGGGTGGGATAGTACAATACTTAGATGGGCGATCGCTAATTCATTGCAGTAATAATCGTTCTCCATCTGACAATGTTGCCAGCACTTTTGTTATATGCTTGTAGCTATTCAATGGTTTCTTTTATATCAAACCTCGTAAATTGGCAACGGTGTTGATGTACAAGATGTACTTAAAATAATAGACTATTGATAATCTTACAAATTACGAATTAAATTGATGTTCTGCTTTAGACTTATTTTAAGAAAAAATTAAGTAAGTAAGACTCTAATATCATCATCAATTGTCATTAATATTTAATTAATAGAGGATTTTATATGAAAAACCAAACGAAAGAAATTAGACTTCTATTTCTCAATTTATAATAATAATTGTTTTTAGGGTGAGGGGGAGAAAAGGGGTTGCCGACAGCAACTCCTTTTCTCCCCCTCACCTATGCATGAAGAGCTAAATGGCACTAAGAAAAGCCCAAGGACTTGTGGTTTAAGCAGTTAGCTCATTTTGCATACTTTGCGGGAGTTGGCATTGAATCACCTTACCGCGTTTTGTACCGCATCTTCCCCAATAAAAGTTCCTGTCGGACTTCTATCTAACCGACCATCTTCCATGTATACAATACGATTGGCAATATCTAAAATACGATTATCATGAGTCACTAACAAGATGGAACACCCTTGTTCTTTGGCTAGTTTTTGCATTAAATCTACGACATCGCGACCAGTCTTACTATCTAAAGCAGCAGTAGGTTCATCAGCCAAAACTAAACTGGGAGAGTTTACCAAAGCACGAGCAATTGCAACCCGCTGTTTTTGTCCGCCAGAGAGGTTTTCTGGATAGCTATTAATTTTTTGTCCTAATCCAACAGCTTCAAGTATAGATTTTGCTTGGCGTTGAGCCTTCTGCTTAGTCATCCCAGGCTGGATTTGAAGCGACATTTGGACATTCTGTTGAGCTGTTAAAAAACTCAGCAAGTTATGTGACTGAAAAATATAGCCAATATTACGTCGCACTTGCACTAATTGGTCTTGAGTAGCTCCGCATAGCTCTTGCCCAAAAACTTTTAGACTACCGATTTGGGCTGAACGTAAAGCACCAATTAAAGTTAGTAAAGAAGTCTTACCAGATCCCGATGGCCCGGTCATAATTACAATTTCGCCCGGTTTAATTTTTAGATTAATATCAAACAGAATTTGTTTACGCAAGACTCCTCGACCGTAGTAATGGCTGAGGTTTTCAATATTGACAAGAGGTTCTGACCACATAATGAAACTATAGGAAAGGATATTAAAATATGTCAGCCGGGTCTGCTTCTCGAAGCTTGCGTATAGCGATGCTACCAGAGACAAAACACATGACAAATGTCAAAACTAGCACTAGCAAGTTTTTATCAAGCTGCATAAACATCGGCAAGAGTGTGGCAGTGCGGGTAAGTTCATATAAACCCCAAGCAATTAGTACTCCAGGCAAAAATCCTAGCGTGGCTAAAATCATTGCTGCTTGAAATACAACACCCGAGAAGAAAGAATCTTTGTATCCGATCGCTTTGAGTGTGGCATACTCAGGGAGATGATCGTTAACGTCAGTATAAAGTACTTGATAGACGATAATCGTCCCCACAAAAAAGCCCATAACTGTACCAAGTATGAAAGTAAAACCAATGGGAGTGCTGCCGCTCCAGTAGTTTACTTCAAATTTTTTGTATTCTTCTTTCGATAGCACCTTTACATCTTTGGGTAAGTTTGCTCTCAAATTTCCCAACACTTTTTCTGCATCTACACCTGGCTTTAATTTAATCAAACCGATATCAATTAATCCTGCGGTTCTACGCTCTTCAAAAATTCTTAAAAAATTCAGATCGCTGGTGATTAAAGTGCCATCAGAACCAAAAGTAACTCCTAATTCAAATAAACCACCAACATTAATTCGCCGTTCCTCTACCTCTGTAATTACGCTTTTTTCCTGCTTAAATAAAGTGCTAATCGGCCCAAATTCAGTCCGTGAACCCCAATCGAATAAAACTACATCAGGCTTTTTAATCTTATCTAGATTTTCAGCTACCCCTGGCATGTTGAATACTTGATTGTCAGGATTAATTCCATAGATCCGAATATTGCGGGTAATACTAGGATTTTGGGGATTTTTCCAGATTCCAGAATCTACGTAGATAGGGCTGACAGATTCTACCCCTTGAAAGCCCAATACTTGGTATAGCCGCCGTTGGGAAAATGGTTTCATGGCAATTAAGGCCACTGAGCGTGGACTAATCAGCACAATATCGCCTTGTAGACTGCTGTGCATACCAACTGCACTATCAAATAGAGCAGTTAGAAATCCCATCTGCATGAACATTAGTACCACGGCAAAGCTGATACCTGAAATGGCCACGAATAGCCTCGTCTTCTCCCGGATCAATTGCAACCATGCTAGGGGAATTTTATTACCATCAAGAAAGGATAAATTAAAACCTATCATTGCATCACATAAGTTAATTTGAGTGTAATGTTTAGAACTTAAAATTGAGAACTTCTACTTTTCTAAATTGATAAAATACACCACTCCCAACTCCCCATTCCAAAATTAAGGATTGATTGCTACTTCTACTTTGAGATTGATCAAACTCATAATTCGCTGACTGTCTTTCGGTAACAAACTGATTTTGACTTCAGCAACTCTGGCATCAACTGCTGCTGCTGGATCGTCATTGAGGACATCCCGCTTACCAATTTGGGGAATGATGCGGTATACAGTTCCCTGTAGTTTTCCAACAAAGGCTTTGTTTAGACTGGTGATAGTAGCTTTTTGTCCTATCTTCACTTTGGCAAGATCATTTTCGTAAACTTCAGCGATTACGTCCATTTGCCTAGTTTGCCCAATATCTGCGATCGCCTTAGTACCAACCATCTCTCCCGCACGAGTATGAATTTTTAAAACTTGACCATTCTGGGGTGCGGTGACAAAGGCAGTTTCTAAGTCTGCTTTGGCTTTCTGCTCAGATGCTACAGCACTAGCAATTTCTGCTTCAGCTTCTTGGATATCAGTCGGACGAACTTCTGCAATACTAGTTAGGATAGATTTAGCTTGATTGAGTTCTCCCTGAATTGTCTCGACAATTTGGCGTTTTGAGTCTAGCAAAGAAGCAGAAATGGCTCCAGTTTCCTGTAGATATTTGTACCGTTGATGTTCTGTTTGAGCAATTCGTAATTCTGCCTCCAAGCGAGCGATTGTTGCTTTTTGCGCTCCTAAATCTCCCTCTTTTGCTCCGGCTTTGACTTTGGCTAGCCGTGCTTGGGCTACTTCAACTTGTCTTTGAGTCTGTTTTAAAGCAGCTTGCAATCGTTCGCGGCGATCGAGAATTGCGATCGTCTGACCAGATTTCACCCAATCGGTGTCTTCCACCAATAGTTTCTCAACTCGTGCGCCTTCTAAGAAAGTGGGCGCTGAAACTTGAATTACTTCTCCGTGAGGTTCCAAGCGTCCTAAAGCAGTTATCGTCTCTACAACTTTTTGTGCTTGAGGTAAAGGGGTATGTATGCCAGTCTGATTCTCAACCCCGGTTTGGGAACTCACCTGTTTCCAAACCACAAATCCACCTATTCCCACTGCTGCCGTCGCTCCCAAGATGCCAGCCCATTGAACTATAGGTTTAATCAATGGTCTATGCTTTTTCTCAGTAATTAAAGAAACTTCTTGTTCAAACATAAAAATACCCCACTCTTTATTAGGTGGATATACACGTTTTTTCAAAAAAAATTTAGCTGTTCCGGGCTATTGAAACCGTAGTAGTTAAGCTTGAAAGCAATAGATTAAAGCGTTCTTGACCTAAGCTCTCCACTATATGAGCTTGCGCTTGTTGCCACAATGGTAAAGCTTGCACCAAAACAGAGCGTCCTTTATCCGTCAAGGTCACTACTCGCACCCGTCGATCCTCACCAGGATTAATTTGAATCAATCCTTCTCTTTCGGGAGGCTTGAGGTTTCGCGTCAGCGTAGTTCGATCCATAACTAAGCCTTTAGCTAAATCACTGATTGCTACTGAGCCGAGAATTGAGATGGCAACTAAAATTGTCAACTGAGTAACCAGCAGACCACTTGGCTCTAGCTTTTCATCAAAAAGTTGTGTAACCGCTCTAGATGCTTTACGAAGGTTAAAGCAGGCGCAGGTATCCTCAATAGTAATCAACTGAGTCAAATCTAACTCAGTAGCTTGCTTTTCCATAAATGAATTTTTTCATAATAATTAAGTGTATATACAATTAATTCTAGATTGTCAAGTTAATATTTACGATTAGCTCGACTTTATCATTTGCTTCGCAACGCGATACTCCTGCGGAGTCGTTGCACGAACGCTTCAGATGAAACCTTTGTGGGACAGTAATTTTACTTTTTTAACTTCATCCATCATCCGTGACGTGGAAAAAGTATTTGCTAAAAAGCCAGGGTTTTCGCCGGAGAAAGAAAACCGAGTTCTTAATTTTGGATAAAGTCGAGTTTAGAGGATATCTGAAAAGTAAGAAAGCTCGCGCAACACTATCCTGTCAGTACAAAAAATTCTCAAGTATGACAGCATAGTTGAGACAGCAATAGTATCCAAGGAAACCGAGTACGCACTCAGGAAGGAAAATTAATTAAGGTGCGTAAAAAGCACGTACTGATTGATACTTTCGCCTTGCTGATAGTTCTGGTCATTACTACCGCAGTTAAATAGCATACGGTGGTTTAAAGACAAAAATGAGTAGTGTTTTTTAAGATGATGCGATTAGTAACACAAAAATTGCATTTTACTTCCTCATTTTCGGCTAATTTTTAAGTTTAAGCATTAATCTGTCAAGAATAGGATTATACTAAAAAATTTACATAAATTAATATTTGATTTATATTTGTTTATAAAATAACTTTAAAACCTATAAAAAACCAAAATTTACTTAATGTTAACCTTTCCTAAATTTACTAAGCCTAAAACTGTCGTATGATTCAATTGCAAAAGTTAAATGAGGAAAGACTTTAATAAATAGATAGTATTTGATTTAAAACCGTCTTTTTTAAAGATGATTTAGTGCTTAGTCACCCTCATAAATTTACTATCAATGCTAAACAGTTTATAGTAATCCTGCTGGAATTGTGTTCGGTATAACAAGAATAAAAGCTTACCTTATAAAGCTTCTAGATACATTATCTGGTTTAAATATTTCTAATATAACTATGTTTTATGAAGTATTTTAAATACATGCGAAAAGCACATAAATTTGTCCAACTAATAAAATCCAATTCTACCAGCAATATATCTATATATTAAACTAATTGACAATGCCAAATCTTTAAATAAAATATCTAAAAAACTTTGCTAATAATCAAAATTCATCTACAAAATATGATTATACGAAAGGATAAGTTCAACCATTTAATCGATTTTTTGGCAAGCTAATATTTTCCTAAACTCGACCGGAGTTGAATTTATTTCGGTTTTATTTATGTTTAGATAATGCCTTAAAAATCGGATTTAAATAGCCGAAATAATTGTTCATGTGAAAGGAATATATCTATTTAAAAAAGCAAATCATCTATCTCTGCTATTATTTTCGGTCTACTGATTTTGCGTAAAACTAATGGAGAAAAGTGATTAATCATATAGACATAGCAAATTAAGCCTCTAACACTTCACTTTTGCCTGCATCATAACTGGACAAGTGCAATTAGTGATGACATACAGCAGAATTCAGAATGGGCTAGGGCTACTACGCCCCGCTGTGTTAACAGGAGTAAAACACGCTTTATGCCTGGGTAACAGAGAAATCGTTGTGTACCTCACCAACCTGAAATCTGCTGTATAACCCTATGTCAATCAAAGCCAGCATTATTAATTACAATATTTTCGGAGAAGAGTGTGAAAAAAATTCTGGTGATTGAAGATACAGCCTCAACCCGAAACCTTTTTTTAGAAGGCATAAAAGCTAAAGGTTTTTACACTATAGGTGCTGAAAACGGTCTTATCGGTCTCCAGCGGGCAAACGAAGAGTTACCCGATTTGATTGTCAGCGAGATTATGATACCAAAACTCAATGGTTATGGCGTTCTGACCACGTTGCGCCAAAATCCTCTTACAGCAATGATCCCCTTTATTTTTGTCACTGTCAGAATTACTCGGACTGATATTCGCAAAGGTATGGAATTGGGAGCAGATGACTATCTTACTAAGCCCTGTACAGTAGAGGAATTATTGAGGGCGATCGCCGTCTGCTTAGAAAAACGAGCCTCCCTCCAACAGCACTATGCTGTACAGCCCCAGATAGTCGCAGAATCACCACTAGCTGACATAATAAAACCCCCTGCCTTTGAGTGCATATTTCCATCCGACCACCAGTTAAATAAGGTCTTCACCTTCATTGAGGCTAATTATCACCGCTCGATTACCCTGAGAGACGTAGCTCTCGCAGTTGGTTACTGCCCAACTTACCTGACTAACTTGGTGCAAAAGCAAACGGGACAAACTGTGCAAAATTGGATTATTCAGCGCCGAATGCTAGCAGCACGTTCCTTGCTCTTAGAAACCGATCAGAAAATCGAGGCGATCGCTACATTGGTGGGCTATCAGTGTATGGTTCATTTCTTCCGCCAGTTCCGCCAACATCACGGTACAACTCCTCAAGCTTGGAGAAGGGCGAGTGCAACTAGCTCGCTTCAGAAACATGAGCAAAGTAATTGTTATGGGACTCCGATTTGATTTTTGCAAACATACTGAGACTGAAAAGCCCGTTTTATCAGGGTTTAATTGGAAATATTGTTCACAAATCACAGAGGAGTCTTATAGTTCTATCAAAGTATAGGTTATTGTTAACTTGTTTGAAGTCTTATAAACTGATCGTAAGTTGTAGTTATGTTCATGCTTAAAATGCATTTTACCTGTTCTTAACTTTGTGGGCATAAATAAATGTAAATACACGATTATTTGCGTTACTAGCAACTATGTTTTTAGCATCAGCTATTACTAACTAGCTATTAACATTTTTGTTTATTTATGCCCTCTTAATAGGCTTTTTAGTAATATTTTCGCTCTCAAGTGCCGTGAAAATCGTCAAGCTAAAGACGTACTACATTAGGGAGCATCCCAATTTTGCCAAAAGACACAAGACTAGCAGAAAAACCCTGTACAAACCTCTTTCCTTGGCGTCCTTGGCGGTTCGTTATTTCATTATCGCTCTAAGCCAAAATCCCGGATAAAAATAAACTTGCACATTTGGGATGCTCCCCTAAATCAGGTTGAAAATTACTAATCCAGCTTTTGCTCATTCTCAAATCATGCGAAACTATTAAAAACGGTAAAATTTATGCTGGGCAGTGTTTTCCAGACTAACTTGCCTAAAATTACATGTATCTCAGTTTGATACCGCTAACACAATAACTCTAGATTTAGTGATAGCCGTTAAATTTCATAAAAACTTTAGTTTTTGCTAGCACCTTGCAAAACTACTGTTTTAACGCCTGATATTTTTGTGAATATATAATTTCATCTGCCAATAGTGTTTTGACACCAAAACATTAAAAATATCTCAAAATTCCTCAAGGGAGAATTCAGCAAATGTGTGGAATTGTGGCATTATTCTCAAGACAAGAACCAATTTCCGAGACTTCTTTGAAGCGGGGAATAGACAGCCTGCATCATAGAGGGCCTGATGCACAGAAAATTTGGATTTCTGATAATGGCAGAGTCGGTTTAGGACATAGAAGACTTAGTATTATTGACCTCACTAGTGGAGACCAACCAATTAGCAATCAAGATGACACACTGCATATTATTGCTAATGGAGAGTTTTATGATTTTGAGCGGATACAGAAGGACTTGAAGCAAAAAGGATATAATCTGCGAACACACTCCGACAGCGAAATTGCTATTCATTTATATAACGAGTTTGGGACTCAATGCCTCCACCATTTACGCGGTGAGTTTGCTTTTGTAATCTGGGATGAGCGCAATCAAACACTCTTTGCTGCTCGCGATCGCTTTGGCATCAAACCTCTTTACTACACCATGCATGGTGATACACTCTACTTGGCTTCAGAAGTCAAAGCTTTGCTTGCTGCGGGTGTTCCGGCTAACTGGGATCATGAATTTTGGTTTCGAGCCGATCTCGGACTCTTTAGCCCAGACCGGACTTTCTTCAAGAACATATATCAAGTACCACCTGGACATTTTTTACTCGCGTCCGATACCAATATCCAACTGCATCGTTACTGGGATTTTGATTACCCCATCACTGGGGATGCACAACCCCAACAAAGCGTAGAAGATTACATTGAACAAGTTCGCCATACTTTAAACGAGTCTGTAAAACTGCGGCTAAGAGCAGATGTACCCGTAGGTTGTCACTTGAGTGGAGGAATTGATTCATCTGCGGTGCTAGGAATTGCAGCCACTCATGCAACAGAACCAATTACAGCATTTACCCTCGCCTTCGATCACGAAGACTACAACGAAGAAGCTTTCGCTCGTGAAGCAGTAGCAAAAGCTGGAGCAAATCATCAAGTTATTCCCATTACTCAATCTGATTTAGCTGAACATTTTGCAGATGCTATTTGGCACTGTGAAATGGTTTGTATCAATGCTGGTGCTGCTGCTAAGTACCTTTTGAGCAAAGCAGTACAGAATGCAGGTTACAAAGTTGTCCTCACAGGTGAAGGCGCTGACGAAATCTTTGGAGGCTATGTGCATTCGCTGATGGACATGTTGCGTTACAACACCAAGGGTCAAGATGAGCAGACTATCAAGCATATCTTAGAAGAATTAAAGCGTAACAACCAAGTCTCTGCCGCAGCAGGTTTCTTACCTGAAGAAATATCTAAACCTTTAGCTAATGTCGAACGTCTTTTAGGCTTTGTACCCACCTGGATTGAAGCTAATGCCAAAGGATATGCTAAATCTCTTTCTCTATACTCGACCGCATTTATGGCTCACTTTGGCCAACAAGATGCATATCGTATGTTCTTTAATGAAATCGATGTAGAAGGACAACTTGCAAAGCGAGAGCCTGTTCATCAGTCTCTTTATTTATGGTCTAAAACTGTTCTACCTTACCTATTTAGAATTTTGGGAGATGGTGCAGAGATGGCCCATTCTACCGAAGGGAGACTGCCATTTTTAGATCATTTAGTTGTGGAAGCAGTCCGTAATATTCCTGTTTCATTCAAGATTCGCGGTATGAATGTCAAGTATATATTGCGAGAAGCAGTCAAACCTTACCTTCCAGATATGATCTATAACCGCAAAAAACATCCATTTTTTGCGCCGCCTTCCACATTGAAGCAGAGTGAACCTCTACACCAACTCATCCAAGACACCCTACGTAGTTCAGCATTCGCTTCTGTTCCCTTTTATAACCAACCAGCAGTAGTTCAATTCCTTGACCAAATACCAGAGATGAATGAAAATCAACTTGCTTCTATAGATCCCACATTGATGAAGATGCTCAGTACTTGTATTCTCCAAGAGCGGTTTAGCCTTACTTGAAGAAGAATTCAGAAGTCAGAATGGGCTACGCCCCGCTGCGCTAACAGGAGTCAGAATCAAGACACTCCTGCGTCGCTAACGCTGTGCTATCAGTCGGGGATTCAGACCCGCGACTGATTGAAGACCACTAAATTGAAAATTTAGTGGGGGTCTTAAACCCGATTATTCATCCGCCAGTCTTACAGAATACCCAGCTGAATTCTGACTCCTGACTCCTGAATTCTATTCGATAAACTATTGTTTGAAGCTGTGATGATCAGAAAATATTAGGCTGTTTGCATAAATGATTTTAAAGAGATTGATGAATAGTGTAGGAGGATATTTTAAAGTTGGGGGCTATTGTCAAAAACTCACTAGGCTAATCGCTTCATAATAAAAGTACCAACTTAGGCAAAACTAAAGTACTAGTACCGCAAGGCGGAATTAAAAATTAAAAATGAATACAGCGTGAGCGTTTCATTGATTTGGAATAGTTGATTTATTTCCACCGTGTTGTACTAGTAATTTGAACTGGAAACCGTAGGAATTGATTGCAAACCTCTAAATTAGAGAAAGGTAAAGAGTCATGGAAACCGTAATAGAAACCGTCAATTTTACAGCAACTCGTGTTATTGTTACTTCTGAAAAGTCATTTGAAGAAGTAACCAATAAAATCGAAACCATTAATGGTAAAAGTGACAGCACAGTTTTTCAGCAAATGATTGTTGCCAAGCAATCGTTTGAACAAATCAAAAGTGGAATTGAATCGATGATTGGTCAAAGTGGTTTTATGATATTTTCACAAGTTGAACATGGCAAACTCATGTCTCTGGCCGGCAAAAACAAAAAGGCCAAGCTCTACATAATTGGTAATCCATTAATAGCTAACCAAATGTTTGAACAAAATCCTGCCGTTGGTCTTTATGTTCCATTAAGACTATTTGTCTACGATGACTACAATGGCAAGACCCATGTTGCTTACGACAAACCATCATCGCTGCTTGGTCAATTTCCCAACGAAAAGATTTCAACAATTATGCAAATGCTCGATCAAAAGTTTGAAGAAATGGTCAGAATAGCTACTTAGTAATTATTGTGTAATCATCCTAAACTGCGATAAACGCATGAAAAAGTAACTACGGAGTAGGGAAGACAAGATTTCTACTTTCTGCTCCCAAGTCAATAGCATTAACTTGACAATCAAACTTGACCATCAGAATCAAATTTTTCTTACAGCAATTTTCATCTATTTAGACCACAATCTTATTCTTTCCTTTCTTCCTTTGCGCCTACTCTCCGAGATCGCTTAAGAGCGATTGCGCCTTTGCGTGCTAGTAGTTCGCCAAGTGAACTTGGCGGGGTAAAGGGTAAGGGGGAAAGGGTTTAAATCTCTTACCCTTTTCCCTTTCCCCTTTCCCCAGTCCTCACTTAGCATTTTTGGGTTGGCAGACTACTAGCGTTCGCGGAGCGTCTCGTAGAGAAGCGGGGCGTAGCCCGATAAAAACAATGTGGTTCATTTACCTGAAAATAGCTGTAATTTATTCAATTTTGTGTTTGTGAAGCAAAGTTATTACAGATATGTACATAGAAGGATCTCAACCTAGAATTGCGGTTATTGGTATGGGGTGTTGGTATCCTGGTGCAAGGGATTTACGACAACTCTGGGAAAACATACTTTCGCGACGACGACAATTTAGAGAATCGCCAGATCGGCGGCTACCACTTGCAGATTATTACGATCCAGACCTGACGGTTCCAGACAAAACCTACGGGAAACGTATGGCTGTAATTGAGGGTTTTGAGTTCGATTGGGCAAGTAAGCGCATTCCTAAAACTGTAGTAGAGACAGCAGATATTGCTCATTGGGTGGCATTAGAAGTGGCGATCGCAGCTTTAGAGGATTCAGGTTATACACGAGCAAATGTTCCCGGCGAACGTGCAGGTGTAATCCTCGGTAATTCCTTAACAGGAGAACAAACACGCTCTAACAATATGCGACTACGCTGGCCATTTATCCAACGGGTAATACATGCAGCGGCAAAGGCGAAAGGTTTACCATTGCAAGTCATAGATGAACTGGCAATAGCAATGGAAGAATACTACAAGTCAGTATTCTCACCATTTACCGAAGACACATTATCCGGCAACCTTTCTAATACTATTGCTGGGAGAATTTGTAACTTTTTTAACTTTCATGGCGGTGGTTATACAGTAGATGGAGCTTGTTCTTCGTCCTTAATTGCGATTGCCACTGCTGCTAACGCTTTAAGCAATGGCGATCTCGATTTAGCACTGGCTGGTGGTGTAGATATTAGTCTAGACACCTTTGAACTAGTAGGATTTGCCAAAACAGGTGCCCTGACTAGCAAAGATATGACCGTTTACGATAAAAAAGCTAGTGGCTTTATCCCTGGAGAAGGGGCTGGCTTCGTCGTTTTGAAGCGCTTAGAAGATGCTCGTGCTGACAATGATTATATCTATGCAGTGTTGAATGGATGGGGAATATCATCTGATGGCAAAGGAGGTCTAACAGCTCCGAGTCGGGAAGGACAAGCTAAAGCACTACGTCGGGCCTATAACCGAGCCGGTTACAGCTTAAGTAATGTTGATTTTATAGAAGGTCATGGTACAGGGACACCAGTAGGCGATCGCGTCGAACTAGAAGGTATTGCCCTAGCTATGGGTGCAAACAGTGAAACACCTTCCCGCTCTTGTGGTATTACCTCTTTCAAATCCCTAGTTGGGCATACTAAAGCCGCAGCAGGCATTGGAGGGTTCATCAAAGCTGTTATGGCTGTTAACCGTCGAGTAATACCGCCATTAGCTGGCTGCAATGAGCCAAACGAAGTATTTGACAAAGCTGCCCACTGTCTGTACCCAGTGCTTCAAGGAGAAGTTCGCCAGACAACAGAAACACTAAGGGCTGGAGTCTCCGCAATGGGATTTGGCGGCATCAATTGCCACGTCACTTTAGAATCTGGCGATGCTCCTGCTACTCAACTTCAACCGTTAATTGATGAGCAGGCTTTGTTAGTTTCTGCTCAAGAAACAGAGATTTTTGTCTTGAGTGCAGCATCAATCCCAGCTTTATTACAAAGCATAGATGCATTACTTCCAAAAGTACAAGGATTGAGTTTAAGCGAACTAATCGATCTAGCTGCACATCTTGCTCAACAACTAAACCAACAACAACCAGTACGAGCAGCACTCATCGCCCGTTTACCTGAAGAGTTAGTTGAACGTCTGAGTTTCTTACAAGAATTATTGAACGCTAAACCATTGGCTCAGGGAGAAATAATCCTCAACCCGCACCAAGGAATTTGGATTGGCAATCAAGTCCAGCAAAGCCGCATCGGTTTTCTCTTCCCCGGTCAAGGTTCTCAAAAGTTGAATATGGCCCGTACCCTCGTACAACGCTTTAGCTGGGCCAAAGAACTAGTAAATCAAGCTGACAAATGGCTGCAAGAAATTGGCGCTCCAAGTATTAGTGAGTCGATCTATAAATCTGTAGATCGGGCTATCAATCAAGAGCAGTTTGAAGAATGGTCTCAGAAAATCGCCCAAACTGAAATCGCTCAACCAGCCATTTGCCTAACTTCCCTCCTGTGGATGCACTACCTCCAACATCTAGGATTGAAGGCGATCGCCGCAGGTGGTCATAGCCTGGGAGAACTAACTGCTTTTCACGCCGCAGGTGCATTTGACGAGCAAACTTTGATCTGTTTAGCTGCCGTTCGCGGACGTGCCATGTCTGCTTCTGGCCAAGGCATGAGAGGAAGCATGGTAAGTATTGCTTGCTCCCGTAACAAAGCCGAGGAATTGTTAAAACAAGTCAATGGCTACGCCGTTATTGCAAATATCAATAGTCCTACCCAGATCGTCATATCTGGTGAACACTTGAGCATTGAGCAAGTAATTGAACTGGCGGCTGCTCAAGAAATTAAGACATACAAGCTGCCAGTTTCTAATGCTTTTCACTCTCAACTTGTTTCGGAAGCTGCCGAATACCTACACAACTATGAACTAGTTCCAGATACACTCCCGAAGACCACTATAAGCCTTGTTTCATCTGTAGATGGCAAACAGCCACCAACAGGATTGCAATTGCGCGACCACTTTGCCCATCAGGTATTAGCGCAAGTGGACTTTGTATCGCTGGTGAAAACTCTAGAGCAGACATGCGATCTGCTAATAGAAGTTGGTCCAGGAAAAGTACTCTCTGGATTGGTAAGTGACATCAACGGGTTGCAAGGGCTGCAATGTCTGCCTGTAGAAGCCAAACCTGGATTTGACCAGTCGTTGAACATGATGTTAGCTAATGTATTTGCTCGTGGTCATGACATCAACTGGGAAGCACTTTACGAAGGTCGGCTTATACGTCCTTTTGTACCAGCCTCAGAACGCATCTTCATCGACAATCCTGTAGAACGACCATTTCATGTATCTGCAACGCACTCATCTCCATCCTTGGAAATTACTTCTGAAAGTTTGCTGAATTATTCAGTATTTGGCAAACACAACCATATTTCACCAGAGGTGCTGCAAGATTATTTAGCTCGACGCGGTAAGTTTATTGCTGAAGTTATCCGAGCCGATCTGCAAATGCCTTTAGTTGCAAATCCTCAAAATGCTGCCAGAACAACTCACACAGTTAATGGTAATGGCTTTCATACTGCTATTTCTACCTTACTTAAGCCTGGACAAACCAATGGCGTTGTGGCAAATGGTAATCAGAGTGTTGAGTTTTTATTGGCAGACTTGATTGTTCAACAAACAGGATATGTCAAAGAAAGTATCACAGCAGAATTGCGATTACTTGACGATCTCAATCTGGATTCCATCAAAGCCGGTGAAATTGTCGCAGAAGCCGCCAAGCTATTTGGTGTCGCCGGGAAAATTGACCCACCTGCTTTAGCTAATGCCACCATTCAAGAGATTGCCGAAACGATTCGCAGTTTCGTGTCAAACGATCGCAGTCCGAATGGTAATGAAGCAGCTTCTTTAGTATCGACGATGGGTACAACCGATGCGATCGCCTCTTCACTGACCGACCTGATTATCCAACAAACAGGGTATGTCAGAGAAAGTATCACAGCAGAATTGCGATTACTCGACGATCTCAACCTCGACTCCATCAAAGCCGGTGAAGTTGTCGCAGAAGCCGCCAAACTATTTGGTGCTGCTGGGAAAATTGACCCGCCTTCTCTAGCCAATGCCACGATTCAAGAGATTGCTGAAACAATTCATAATTTCATCCCAAATAATAACGGCAATGGAATTAAAATCTCAGAACCGATCTCAACAGTTTCTTTAAAGCAAGATTTCAAAAATCAAAACAACGGCAAAACACCAGCAGGCGGGCCAGAATTAACACGTAAGCAACTGGTGCGTGATTACATCATCAAAAATATTCCAGAGGAACTTCCCTCAGTTGCTTTAGGCAGACAGATGCCAGAAAATTGGCAGACTGCGAATGTGCTGATTCTTTACGAATTCAGTAATGCAGACAAAATAGCAGTCTTGTCTGATCAGCTTCGCACTCAAGGCGCTCAAGTTCAAAGTGTAACCTTCGCAGAAGTCAGCCCTCAAACACTAACTAACAATGTCGATGTAACTCACTTCATTGCAGTATTGCCTTGTACGCCCAACACCCAATTGTCATCAGAAGCCCGTTTGATTGGCATGATTGAACGGTTACGCAGTGTCGCCACTCCACCTCTAGCATCCCGCGATCATACAACAGTTGCTTATGTCCAATTTAGTGGGGGACATTTCGGAGCGCAACTACCATTAGCAGATATTGAACAATGCTGTACAGTTGGCTTTGCAGCGAGTTTGCATCTAGAGCGCATCGATCTCAAAGTTCGGGTAGTTGATTTCTCTCCCACAGTAGATCCCAACAGTCTGGCAGAATGTGTCTTCAGAGAACTCTCTACTCCCCATGTTTATACAACTGTAAGTTACGATGCCGATCTCAAGCGCTACGTTCCTCGGCCTCAGGTGCAACAACCTGTAGATTATCTAGACCGTCAAATTACTTGGTCATCCAAGGATGTCATCCTCATCACGGGTGGAGCCAAAGGCATTACTGCCGAGTGTGCCCTGGCTCTAGCTAAAGACACAGGTATCCGTGTGGCACTTGTAGGACGTTCACCTCATCCCGATGACAACATTCAACAAAGTAGTAGTTCTGATATTACCCGTACTCTTGGGCGCTTTTATGCGGAAGGACTAACCTGCCACTACTATGCATGTGATGTTGCTGACTACCAAGCAGTAGTAAATCTCTTGCAAAAAGTCAGACAAGAGCTAGGTGAGATATCAGGAGTAATTCATGGAGCTGCCCTCAATAAGCCAAGACTGATTGAGCAAGTTTCTACAGAAGCAGCATTTGATGAAATCAGTCCTAAACTTCTCGGTTTGATTAATCTATACAAAGCACTGGAAGCTACACCACTGAAGCTTTTCGCCGGTTTTTCCTCAGTCATCGGCTTTACAGGGATGCAACGCAATGCTTGGTATGGCTTCTCTAATGAAACTTTGGATCTGATTTTACGCCGTTTTAAAGCTCAACACCCTCAAACCGCCGTGATTTCAATGGCATATAGTGTGTGGGAAGAGGTAGGGATGGGAGCGCGAATGGGCAGCGTTCGGAGCCTGAACAAAATGGGTATCAGTGCCATTCCCAAAGATGCAGGCGTTAGTCGATTCTTGCATCTAATCAAAAATGAACCCCCAGATTTGCGAGTTGCGATCGCAGCACCTATGCAAACCTTAGCTGCTTTTGAATCGAGTGGTTTTGATACCTGGTATCCAGGATTGTTCTCACCTCCTGCTTCGTCAAAGTTTCTAGAGAAGATTCTGATTTATCAACCGGGTGTAGAGGTTGTTTTGAGAGCGCACCTCAGTCTTGAGCAGGATTCATACTTACAGGATCACCTCTATAAAGGTTCATATCTGTTCCCGACTGTATTCGGTTTGGAGGCTATGGGACAAGCAGTTGCCTATGTGACTGGCAAAGATTCCTTACCAACTGTGCAGATAAAAGATATTCGTTTAGAACGTCCCATTGTTGTAGCTCCTGACAAAGGAGTAGACATCGAAATTCATGCAGAGGTACTTGAACGAGAACTGAAAAACGATCCACAGCAAGTTTATGTAACTATCAAAACCGAACAGACAGGATTTGCCATCAGCCATTTTTCAGCCACATTTTTACTAGGTGTTGAAATTAATTCATCTGTAGAACAGGTTGAACTTCCAGAAGTACCTCTAGATATTGAGCCGAAAGCGGATCTTTATAGTTGGTTACTGTTCCAAGGCCCCAAGTTTCAACGTTTACAACAGATTTATAGCCTGAATTCCCACAGGTGTGTATTCAAAACCCACAGAAACTTGTATTCTGGTCAGGAGCAAGAACAATCTTTAGATAGAGCGCAAGGGCCTTTCTTGCTTGGAGATCCTTATTGCAGAGACTCATTACTGCAAGCTGGACAACTAGTCATTCCACAGGATCTTTGTTTGCCCATCCGCATCGATAGTCTTGAAATCGATCAATCAGATCGAGATGGAACTGGTTCATATATTGGTGTTACCACACCCCAAGGGCGAAAAGGTCAACAGTATCACAGTAATGTTTTTCTTTTAGCTGCCGATGGGCGTGTTATGGAAAGACTCAGTAGCTATCAATTGCGGATATTAGAACACCGTGAAGAGAATCCCACTGCTGAAGATTTGGCCGATCCCAGCCAGAGGGATGAACAGATTCTTTACAGAGAATTGAGCAATCGATCGCCTTTATTCAAAGTCGTTGCACCAGAGATATCATTGGCTTATCTTCCTGGTATCCATGCACTATTACCCACGGAACGTCATCAACTGGAACTACCTCTATTCCATAGAGCGATCGCTCAACTACTGAACAATAATGCTAATCTCATATCCAAAGTACGGATTCAGTGGACGGAATCTGGTAAACCAGTAGTTGTAGGACTCGCAGAAGAAAAAATAGAAGTATCGCTTTCCCATGACGAACGTGTTTGTTTCTGTGTTGCCGGTCGAGGAGTGCAAGGTTGTGATATTGAACCGATAACTCATCGCAGTGTAGAAGATTGGGTTGCTTTACTAAGTTCTTCTCGATACCCATTAATCCAACAGCTAGAAAGCAAAGACTCGGTAGATCGGGCTGGTACGCGAATTTGGACAGCCATAGAAGCCTTACGTAAGGCGACTAAGGCAAAAGACATTAACCTAGCGATCGAACGCATAGAAGGGGATAGCATTTTATTCAGTGATGTGGCTCTTAACAGTCAACTTAAAGTTCTCACTTTTCCCATTCAACTGACACGCAGCCCTGAAAGAATAATTGCCCTAGTTGTTGTCCCATTCCGCTCTTTAAATTGGATTGCTGGCTCAATTTAACTAACTTTAATCAATCAAAAATCTGCTCACCTCGCAAAACTTTTAGTCAACGAAATAGGAAATGTCAGTGAACAACACAACTCAGTCTCAAGCTTACGATATCGTCATTATGGGTGCTGGGATCGCTGGAGTATGTCAAGCTCGTCACTTGCTGCTGAATATTCCCAACATCAAAATCGCCTTAATTGACCCACGTCCTGAAGAACGGACTGAAAAAGATTTAAAAATTGGTGAGTCAACTGTCGAAGTTTCTACTCTCTTTTTCGGCAAAGAGTTAGGTCTTTATGATTACTTAATTGAGAATCATCCGCCGAAATTTGGACTAAACTACCATTGGGCCAAAGACCCAAAAAATACACAGACCATTGATGACTACTATCATGTCTGGTCTATTAAACAACCCCCGCTAGCTTCCGTTCTCATGAACCGCGCCAAGTTCGAGCGGGATGTCTTGAAAATGAATAAGGAAATGGGAGTTGACTTTTACAATGGTCGTGTAGTCAACGTTGATTTAGGCTCTGGTGATATCCCCAACAATGTTAAGGTGAAAATAGGTAATGATTACCTAGAACTTACAACCAAGCATCTTATTGATGCAGCAGGACGCAAATTTATCATTGGTCAGAAAACAGACAATCTACTCTTTGGCCCTGAGAAACTCGCTGGTCTTAACAATGGTTCTGCATGGGTACGGGTTAAAAATGTCGATCGCACCATTTTTCACAGTGGTTACGATCCTACAGGTGCTACATGTAGCCATTACTATGCCACTAATCACATGATGGGTCATGGCCATTGGATCTGGGTCATTCCTACAGATACTCAGACTATGGAATTGTCAGTAGGGGTATCTCATCATCATGAAGTCATCCCAGCGCAGAGCGTTAACACCAAAGAAAAGTTTTATGCTTTTTTAGAATCGAATCACAACATTCTTTACCAATTAGTCAAGAGTGGAGAAGACATTGACTTTCATTACTTACCAAGGGTGGCACACAAGAGTAAAACTCTGTTTTCTCCAGACAATTGGTATGTAATTGGTGATGCAGCTGCCATCTTCGATCCTTTCTATTCCTTAGGAATGGTAATGATGACATTTCAAATGGAAAGTGTCACAGAAATTATCCGAGCAAAATTAGCAGGTGAACCGGATGCAGAGAAGAAGCGGGCTGTGTATAATGCATACAATCTTGGGTATGTAGAGTCTTGCAATCATCTTCTCCACGACCACGCCAAACAACTTGGTCATGCTAGCATCATGAGCTGGCGCGTCTATCTAGAAAACATGTGGTGGTTTGGGATGATTGTGCCTTTGTATGTTGGCAAATGGCATTTAGATTTGAAGTTTCTCCGCAGATTTAGCCAACAAAGTCGTCAAGTGATCAGAACACTAATGTCTCATGTGTATGAACAATTCAATGAACTGATAGAAAAAGATGCTAATATTGGCATGATGTATGTTCACCGAGGGCAGCAATTACCCTTCGGTTACTACATGACCCAAGAATTTGATAGCTATTTGCAAAACACAAAATACGAACCTCAAAGATGCAATGTTTTTGCATACATGAAAAACATTTACTTCTTTGTTGCTCTTTGGTATCTCAAATTTCTGTGGAAAGGTTTTGGACTAAAAGGTGTGTTGTCACCAGAGAATCTAAAACATGTTTTTGCTTTACTCAATGCATCTGCTCAATCTAGTTGGGACGATCTAATTTACCGACGCAAGACCAAAGGTATGGCAGCTAATAGTGAAATTGCTAGGGTGGCAGAAGAGTTCAAGAGTTATAGACATCAACCTGAATTAGAGCCTTGGATCAAGAGTAAGAGTGCTGAATCTCAAAAATTGCAAGAGCAAGAGCTAGTCACATCTGAGTTATAGCAATCCTATCTAGTAGTCCTTAATTTTCTCAGCAATAAAGTGCTGACTACAAACTTTTCATTACTAGCTTAGAGATTGTATTAGATTGTATTGAAAAGTAGACGTTTTGCGGCTACCTTTAAGAATTCTCTAAAAGAGTCGCATGCTTCTGCTCATAAAGAAGCTTATAGAACAATACAGTTCAGTTAAGCATTTTTTCTTCTCTTCCTTTATGTCCTTTGCGTCCTTTGCGGTTCGTTAAAAAAATTCACTTTGACAAAGAGTAAAGCCTTAACTGAAGCGTATTGGCTTATAGAGGACACAAAGGCAAGAAATAACTCAAAAGTCCTGAACTTTCCGACGAAATTTTTCAAATTCATCAAATTTTCTAGTTAGCAAAAAGGAAAATGCAATGAACAACACTCAGTGCCAAACCTATGATTATGATGTAGTCATTATGGGTGCTGGATTGGCGGGAGTATGTCAAGCTCGCCACTTACTACTTAATGTTCCTAACATCAAAATTGCTTTGGTCGATCCTCGTCCTGAAGAGCGGACAGAAAAGGATTTGAAAGTGGGTGAGTCAGCAGTTGAAATCTCTACTCTGATGATCTGCAAGGAGTTGGGTCTTTATGACTACATGGTTGAGCATCATCCGCCAAAATTTGGTTTAAACTTTCATTGGCCTAAGCATCCAGAAAGTACAGAAAACATTAATGACTATCATCATCTCTGGGCTATTCGGCAACCACCATTGGCTTCTGTTCTGATTCACCGCCCCAAATTTGAGCGGGATGTGCTGAGGATGAATCAGGAGATGGGCGCTGTCTTTTATCAAGGTCGTGTTGTTGATGTTGACCTAACGTCTGGGGATGGCCTGAACGTGGTGAAAGTCAAATGCGATCGCGAGTATCTTGAACTTAAAGCCAAACATGTTATTGATGCGGCAGGACGCAAGTTTATCATCGGTCGCAAGACAGATAATGTGTTGTTTGGCCCTGAAAACGTCCGTGGTGTTAACAATGGTTCAGCATGGATGCGCGTTAAAAATGTCGATCGCACTATCTTTCACAGTGGTTACGATCCTTTAGTTTCAACTTGTAGCCACTACTATGCTACTAATCACTGGATGGGACACGGACATTGGGTTTGGATGATTCCTACAGATACCCAAAATATGGAGTTGTCAATCGGATTAGTCCACCATCACGACTATATTCAGGCCCAGACTGTCAACACTAAAGAAAAGTTTTATGCTTTTCTAGAAGCAAACCATAACATCATGTATCGACTGCTCAAGAGCGGAGAGGAAATTGATTTCCATTACTGGCCCAAGCTAGCGCACAAGAGCAAGACCATACTCTCAAAAGATAACTGGTATGTAATTGGTGATGCAGCAGCTATCTTCGATCCCTTCTACTCGATGGGAATGACGATGATGTCCTTTGAAATAGACACCATTACAGAAGTGATTCGTGCCAAGTTAGCAGGTGAGCCAGATGCAGAGAAGAAACGGGCGGTTTACAACGGCTTTAATTTAGGGATGATCGATCGCAACAATCTTCTTGTCAGCCATCATCCTAAGCATCTTGGTAACGCTAGCATCATGAGTCATCGCATGTTCATCGAAAACATGTGGTGGTTTGGGATGATGATTCCTTTGTATGTCGGTAAGTGGCATTTAGATTTGAAATTCCTGGCAAAAATTAAGCAACCAGGTCGTGTATATATTACCGAAATATTAACTGCTGTCTATCAACAGTTAACAGAGTTGGCAGAGAAGAACGCCAACATCGGGTTTATGTACACCCATAGAGCCGATGAATTGCCTTTTAATTACATAATGAGCCGGGATTTTGACGAATACATCCACCTCACCAAGTACGAACCCCAACGAGCTAATGTTTTTGTATCTATGCAATACACTCACTTTTTCGTTGCTATTTGGTACCTCAAGTTCCTGTGGAAGGGTTTTGGAATAAAAGGTTTGTTAGCACCACAAAATCTTAAGCACATTTTCGCTTTACTAAAAGCATCTGCTCTAGCTGGTTGGGATAACTGGATTTTCAAATTGAAAACCAAAGGTGTACCAGACAATAGTATCACTGCAAAAGCTAGAGAAGATTTCAAGAGTTACCAACACCAACCCGACTTGCAGCCCTGGATTAGTTTGGCTAATGAAAAGACGTTACCAAATGGGACTCATGAATCCCCAAGCTTAAAGGACAAAAATATGCTAAAGGTTCCAGAATTAGTCACGTTGCCAGCGGAAATCAAGTCTTAATTTTAGCTGGAGAATAACAACAAATATGAAAATGGCAGTTGAGTTTTAAGACTTGTATATTTAGCTACTGCCATTCTTTCTTTCAATTACTGCATAACTACTGTTTAACACCTAAAAAGCCATGCTAACTCAAGTAGATTATAATGAAATTGAATATCAGCAACAGTTTTTTCAGACTGGTAAAACCAAAAATCTTGATTTTCGGATTCAACAACTGAAAATTCTTCAACAGGCAATTGAGAAGAATCAAGATAATATTGTTCAAGCTTTAAAAGCTGATTTGCATAAATCAGGCTTTGAAGCTTATTTTGAAATAATTGGAGTTTTAGAAGAAATTAAATATGCTCTCAACAATATTAGAGCATGGACAAAACCGCAGAAGGTTGCTACTCCCATTTATCAGTTTCTTTCTTCTGCTCAAGTTCGTTCTGAACCTCTTGGTGTGATTCTGATTATTGGCCCTTGGAATTACCCATTTAATTTAATTTTTGCGCCATTAGTGGGTGCGATCGCTGCTGGTAATTGTGCGATTTTAAAACCATCAGAAATAGCTCCTCATACTTCTGAAGTCATAGAAAAAATAGTTCACGAAAATTTCGAGCCATCTTTTATTGAAGTGATTGAAGGCGGTATTGAAACCAGTCAAGAACTATTGTCACAAAATTTTGATCATATCTTTTTTACTGGTGGCACTGAAGTTGGTAAACTTGTAATGGCAGCCGCCGCTAAAAATCTAACTCCAGTTACCCTTGAGCTAGGTGGAAAAAGTCCTTGTATTGTTGATGAAAATATTCATCTTGAACATACAGCTAAAAGAATTGTTTGGGGTAAATTCTTTAATGCAGGTCAAACTTGTACCGCACCTGATTATCTGTTAGTAAATTGCAAAATCAAACAAGATTTATTGACTAACATTAAAAAACAAATACAAATTTTTTACGGCGACGAACCTTCAGTAAGTAAAAGCTATGCTAGAGTCATCAACCAAAAACATTTCCGTCGCCTTTCGCAATTGTTAGAAAGTGGTAATATTTTAGTGGGAGGCAAAACGAATTTAGAGAATCTTTATATTGCTCCTACTATTATCGATCAAGTCTCTTGGCAAGACAAGATCATGCAAGAGGAAATTTTTGGGCCGATTCTTCCTGTTCTAGAATATACAGATTTATCAGAAGCGATCGCCTTTGTGAATCGACAACAAAAACCCCTTGCTTTATACTTCTTTTCTAGTAATCAAAAAAATCAAGAGCGGATTTTGCAAGAAACTGTCTCTGGTGGAGTCTGCATTAACGATACCGTTATGCATTTGACTGTTCCTTCTTTACCTTTTGGTGGAGTTGGTACTAGTGGAATGGGTCGTTATCATGGTAAAGCTGGCTTTGACAACTTTTCTTATCAAAGAGGCATATTAAATAAATCTTTTCTGATTGATTTGAAATGGAGATATCCTCCCTATCCAGAGAAAAAGAAACACTAAGTATTGAAGAAGAATTCAGGAGTCAGAATCAATTAGTGAGGGATTCAGACCCGCCACTTTTTTGTTGACCACTAAATCGAAGATTTAGTAGGGGTGCAAAAACGCCGTTTATTCATCCGCCAGTCGCACAGAATTCAATTCTGAATTCTGGCTCCTGACTCCTGAATTCTGTTTTTATAATATTCTCAACCAACTGATTCTGAATTTATAATCTAGTAATCAAGTAGTCTTGACTATGATCGTCGCAAAAGAAATTAGTCCCTATCTTACAGGTAACTTTTCTCCAATACAAACAGAAATCACAGCCGATTACCTTCCAATAATTGGAGAATTACCAACTGATTTATCAGGAATATTTGTCCGCAATGGCCCTAATCCCCAGTTTTCTCCCAAAGGTGATTACAAGTGGATTGATGGAGATGGGATGTTGCATGGGGTAGAAATTAATAATGGTAAAGCCACTTACCGCAACCGCTATATCCAGACACGGGGATTTAAACTGGAACAGAAAGTAGGTCGAGCCGTCTGGACAAGTCTGATGGAATCGCCACAACTTCACAACCCTCCCAATAATCTTTTCAGTCCGTTCAAGAATACTGCTAACACTGGCATAGTGTGGCACGCAGGTCAACTATTGGCACTTTGGGAAGGAGCCGAACCATACGAAATTACGATACCTGACTTGACAACAATCGGGCCATTCACTTATGGAAATCAACTGAACTCTCCCTTCACCGCTCACCCCAAAGTTGATTTTGTAACTGGGGAAATGATGTTTTTTGGATATTCTCTACTAGAGCCACCTTATTTAAGATACAGCGTGGTTTCATCTGAGGGAGAGTTACTAAGAACAATTCCGATTGATTTGCCTACAGGAGTGATGATGCATGACTTTGCCATCACTGCAAATTACACAATATTCATGGATTTGCCCCTGACATTTAGCTTAGAAAGGCTAAAACGCAGAGAACCAGCTTATATGTTTGAACCAAATCTACCCAGCCGTTTTGGGATTATTTCCCGTCATAGTGATGGCAGAAATATCCGCTGGTTTGAAGTTTCTACCTGTTATGTTTTACATATTCTCAATGCCTATGAAACAGAAGATGAAGTCGTCATCATTGCTTGTCGCACAGATGATGCTCAACTGCTGAACATACCGACAAAAACAAACTTACGTCACAATCAGATTAATAAACCGCAGTTATATGGCTGGCGATTCAATCTCCGCACAGGTGCAGTCCAAGAAGGAATAATTGATGATTTAGCTTCAGAATTTCCTAGTTTAAATCAGCAATTTGTCGGAAGACGGAATCGATACGGCTATACAGCCAGAATGGTGCCGGAACTGCTACCTGTATTTACTTTAGATGCACTCATTAAGTATGACTTTGCCAATGGTTATTCTCAAGTCCATGAGTGGGGGACTGGTCGCTATGGAGGAGAGGCAATATTTGTCCCCCGTTCCAACGCGACTCAAGAGGATGATGGTTGGTTGTTAACTTTCGTTTACGACACACCTACAAAAACCTCAGAGCTAGTAGTGGTAAATGCCCAAGACATCACAGATAAACCTGTAGCCCGCATTCTTCTACCCCAGCGAGTTCCTTACGGTTTTCACGGAACTTGGATTCCAGAAAAATCAATGCATCCAGCTTTTTAAATCAGGAGAAAGATGATGATTCAAGACGCTTGGCAATCAAGTTTGAATAAAGCAACACTACCAACAGATTTGATAGCTACTTGGGCTGAACGCGATGTGCAAGAAAGTGATAGTGGTATACAGAAACGATTAGAACAAGTTGGTCGTTCATTAATGAAAGGATACCATACAGCTATTACTGATGAATTAGAAGCGATCGCCCCCAAGTTAAATGAAATCGATGAGGAGTTGCGGGGATTTGCTTACGAAGGTGTCGGTATGGGACTAGCACAGCGTGATTTTCTGACACCCACTAGCCAAAATCGCATAGCCATGTTTGTTGCAGGTGATGGTGCAGCTTATGCAAACATGGTTTATGTCGGTTTGGGTTTGATGTTAGCCAGAGTTGGACGACCTATCGAACCGCATTTGCAAAGACTTGATAACGCTAAGGGTTGGTTATTAGTCGATGGCTACGGCTACTATCAAGGTATGTTCTACTGGCGAGACTCACTCGATAGTCAAGTCATCTCGCAACCAATTTCTGGTTATACCCGCAGTGTCTTTGACCAAGGTTTAGGTCGCAGTATTTGGTTTGTCGATGGTGGCGATGTCAATCGCATCGCACGCACCATTGATGCTTTTTCACTCGATAGACGAGAAGATTTATGGGGTGGTGTAGGTTATGCCTGTGCTTACGCTGGTGGTGCAAAACGTGCAACCATAGAAGCCTTAGGAAATTCAGCAGGTGCTTATCGGTTGCATTTAGCGCAGGGTACTGCTTACGCTGCTAAGTCCCGTCAATGTCTTGGCAACCAGTCAGTCTATACAGAATTGGCTTGTCAGGTGTTATGGGGAGTGAGTGCTGATGCTGTGGCTGACAGTTTAGCCACTCATGGCGAAACTCCCGAATCTCCACTATGGCAGCATTACCGGGCACGGATACCTCATCCAGTTAGAGCAACCTTAGCAGCTTAGTATTTATTGCTTCACAAGGATAATTTAGATAATGCAAATTAAAGCAAATGAGGCCAACGCCTTAATGGCTGATACTTGGGGCCAACGAGGAATCCAAAAAAGCGATGCCGGAGTGCAAGAACGGTTAAGCAAGATTGGTAGTACAGTTTTACAAGGATATCATGTAGCGATCGCTAGTGAAGATTTAGGAGCGATCGCTCCTAAAATGAATGAAATCGATGAAGAGTTGCGAGGATTTGCTTACGAAGGCGTAGGTATGGGTCTAGCGCAACGCGACTTACTCACACCCAGCAACGAAAATCGCATGGCAACTTTTGTTGCAGGTGATGGTGCAGTTTATCATAACTGGGTTTATGTGGGTTTGGGTTTGATGTTGGCTCGTGCTGGACTGCCTATCAAGCCGCATTTAGAAAAACTCAACTTTGCTAGAAGTTGGTTAGCAGTCGATGGCTATGGCTACTATCAAGGTATGTTCCATTGGCAAGACTCACTTGATAATCAAGTCATCTCGGAACAAATTTCTGGTTATGCTCGCAGTGTTTTTGACCAAGGTTTGGGTCGCAGTATTTGGTTTATCGGTGGTGGCGATGTTAATCACATCGCACGTACCATTGATACCTTTGCACCAAATAGACGGCAAGACTTATGGGGTGGTGTAGGTTACGCCTGTGCTTACGCTGGTGGTGCAGAACGTGCAACCATAGAAGCCCTAAGAAATACAGCAGGTGTTTATCGATTTCAATTAGCCCAAGGAACAGCTTACGCTGCCAAGTCCCGCCAATGTCTTGGTAATCACTCAGTTTACACAGAATTAGCTTGTCAGGTGTTGTGGGAAATGGGTGTTGATGCTGTAGTTGAGAGTTTAGCGGCCAATGGCGAAGCACTAGAATCTCAGACTTGGCAACATTACCGAGCGCGTATTTTTCATCCAGTTAGAGCGACGCTAAAGTTTTCCGAAATGCTCTCCCAAGAAACTATTGCTCAACAAGGACAATCAAGATGATACAACAAGCTTGGCAAATCAGTGCCGAACAAGCTAGGGCACAGATGAAAGCTAATTTGGCGGGACGTAAGGTAATAGTGAGAGATCCGAAAGTGCCACAGCGATTTGGACATACTGCTGAAGGTATGTGGCAAGGATACCATACAGCGATCGCTGATGAAGAACCGGAGGCGATCGCCGCCAAGCTAAATGCAATTGACTCTGAGTTGCTAGGATTTGCCTTAGAAGGTGTAGGTATAGGTCTTGCTGAACTAGATGCACTCAAACCCCAGAAGCAGAATCGAGTCCAGGCTTTTCTCGAAGGAACCACAGCAGCTTATCAGACTATGGTTTATCTGGGAGTGGGTTTGGGACTAGTTCGGTGTAAACTGCCTATTGAGCCATATTTAAATCAACAGCACCCCTTAGGATGTTGGCCAGTAGTTGATGGTTATGGCTTCAATCATGGTATTTATTACTGGCAAGACTACATAGACGGTCAAGCTATTCCTGTGCAACTTTCTGGTTATCTGGGCCGCGTCTTTGACCAAGGTCTAGGTCGTAGCATTTGGTTAGTAGATTGTGCTGATGTTAACCGAATTGCGACGACTATAAGCGCTTTTCCTGCCACAAGACAGGCAGACCTTTGGGGAGGTATTGGTTACGTTTGTGCTTCGGTTGGTGGTGCAGAACGCTCAACTATAGAAGCTTTAGGAAAAGTAGCTGGCGATCGTGTGTCTGAGCTGGCTAAAGGAGCTACTTGCGCCGCCAAATTTCGTAAATTGCTTGGCAACCAAGCTGGCTACACGGGATTAGTGAGTGAAATATTGTGCAGCATAGCAGCTGAAGCAGGAATTGAGATTAAATACACTCCTCTAAAAAGCTTACCAAACAATAGTGCAGAACCAGACCAACAAATCTGGCAACACTACCGAGAATATCTGCTTGTATAAGCAAAATTCGCAAGCATTAAATTTAAAAGTTTTTTAAAGGGCAATACAAATATCTTGTATATTTGCCCCAAAATTGCTCTTGAAAGTGCCTCTAAATTCACACTATTACTCTGACATTTTTGGCGAATTCACCTAATCTTAAACTCTCCTTAAATTCGCAAAAATAAACCTAAAATGTACCTAATGTTAAATCTTTCTTAATTTACAAAAAAATGAAAGCATTGTATGATTCTAAACAAGCCAGCAAACCACTCCCCAAATTGTTTAAAAACCGCAGATATTAATTATTAGGTGGTTTGAAAAGAGCATTAAAGGCTCTACAAAGATTTAGGTGACATACATATATAACATTCCCAATGAATGTATCAAATTGAATAATTTCAAACCTGAAACCTGAAACTCTTTGGTAGAAAAAACTCGCTCCAACAGCATGGGACTATGCTGGTCATTGATATTCCACAAACAAAGAAGTAAAAAATATGGCGAAACCTAAAACAGTAATTCCACAATTACTAGATGAAACTTCCATATCTACAAACCCTTACACTGGCAAAGTAACATCTAATGGCACAATTTTCATCGCCACTCCAAATCCAATTTATGCACCAACTGGTGAGGCTTTTATCGGCACTCCAGGTAATGACAAAATAAACACAGAAGCGTTAACTAGCAATAATGTTTTATTCGGTCTTGGTGGCAATGATCACCTCTTCAGTGGCATTGGAAATGATGTTTTAGTAGCTGGTGCTGGAAATGACTTTGTAAATGCAGGTGATGGAAATGACCTAATTTTTGGTGACTTTAATTCCAATGGAGACCTCGACTTTGGTCAGGAAGGAAATGACACCCTCAATGGTGGCGCTGGGGATGATGTGTTCTTGGGTGGCGGTGGTAACGATATCTTAAATGGTGGAACCGGAGCTGACAACATTGCTGGTCAAGATGGCAATGATGTCATCAATGGCGATGCTGGTGACGATTTATTGACTGGTGGTTTAGGCAACGATACTATTCGTGGTGGGGCTGGAGACGACCGGGGTCTTGCTGGCCCAGGCGATGACCTCTTCTATGGTGGTGACGGTAATGACCGACTCGGCGGTGATACTGGCAACGACACACTCTACGGTGGTGCTGGGAACGACCTACTGATTGGCAATGTTGGCAACGACCTAGTATCAGGTGGTAAGGGCAACGATTGGATAGTAGGCTCTAACCCCTATCCTCCAGAATTAGGATTAGGCCTACCCGAAATTGATACCTTAACCGGCGGTAGCGGTAGTGATATCTTCTTCCTTGGGGAATTCACCATCGGTCAAAACACTAAAGTATTTTACGACAAACTAGGTAATCAAGATTACGCTTTAATTACTGATTTTAATGTTAAAGAGGACTTCATTCAGCTACCAGAAAGTCTCCAAACCATAATAGGACTGGGACCAACAGCTGCTGGTTTGCCAAAAGGAACAGCTATCTACGCTAACAGAAATGGTGTGAATGACCTGATTGCCATAGTTGCTGGTGTGACACCCCAACAGTTGGGATCTAGTGGTCGCTTTATCTTTGGTAATCCAACTCCCAACTCTACACCAGGGACAGGAATTTTCACCGGCTCTGATACTTCCGAAGGTTTCATCGGTACTCCGGGCAATGACACAATTTTTACCTTGGGCGGCAATAACACTACATTTGCCCTTGATGGGGATGACCGCCTCTTTGGTGGTGCCGGCAATGACGATTTTATCTCTGGGGCTGGAAACGACTTTGTTGATGCAGGTGGTGGTAACGACCTAATTTTTGGCGACTTTGACCTGAATGGCGACCTCGACTTTGGTGTAGAGGGAAATGATACTCTCTTGGGTGGTGCTGGCAATGATGTTTTCTTTGCTGGCGGTGGTAATGATTTGATTGATGGTGGAACTGGTAATGATGACATTGCTGCTCAAGATGGTAATGACACCATTAATGGTGGAACCGGTAATGACAACATCCTTGGTGGTTCAGGCGAAGATGTCATCTATGGTGATGCTGGCAACGATAAAGTCTTTGCTGGTTCAGGCAACGATATCCTCTATGGAGGTGATGGAGCCGACCGACTCGGTGGTGATACCGGCGACGACAAAATCTTTGGTGAGTCTGGAAATGATGTTCTCATTGGTAATCTTGGCAGTGACACTCTCTCTGGTGGCGACGGTGACGACCGATTATTTGGTTCTAACCCTTTCCCTCCAGAACTGGGACTAGGCAAACCTGAGATTGATATCTTAACTGGCGGTAGCGGTAGCGATATCTTTTTCCTTGGTGAATTCACTGTAGGCAAAGATAGTGCAGTCTATTACGACAAGCTAGGTAATCAGGACTACGCTCTGATTACTGACTTCAATCTCAATCAGGATTTTATCCAACTACCTGAAAACATCCAAATTACTATCGGACTGGGCCCAGTTCCTGCTGATTTGACAGGTTTACCACAAGGAGCCGGAATTTATTCTAACAATGACCTAATTGCTGTAGTTGCTGGTGTTGGGCCTCAACAGTTAGCAGCTAGTGGTCACTTCTTGTTTGTCTAGTAATTCGCCAAGGAAACTTGGCGCGGTAAAGGGCAAGGGGGAAAGGGAAAAGATGTTTACTCGAATGGCACTAAGAAAAGGCGAAAGGCTTGTGTCATCTCGTTCCCAGTCTGAAGACTGGGAATGTATTCCAAGAAGCTCTGCCTCTGGTCAGCCCACTGGAGGCAGAGCCTCCGAGAATTGGTTCTCAGCCTCCAGGCTGGGAACCAGTTAGGGCAAAGCTTATAGCTTTTCTTAGTGCCATTCATGTTTACTCCTTTAACCTTTCCCCTTTTCCCAGCCCTCACCTAACAATTTTGGGTTGGCAAACTACTAGGTACTGCGGATTGAGATTATAGATTGTCTTCTTAATATAAGGAGGGGTGGTAAAACAGTAAACCACCCTTGCTTATCAAATGACCAATCGCAAATATTTGTGAAATCAAAGATTGTGAGCGAGTGATGAAACCCTTGTTAGTTCCGAGCAGATATGGGTTGAGTATACATTTGGCTCTCCTTCGAATGGCACTAAGAAAAGGCGAAAGGCTTGTGTCATCTCGTTCCCAGTCTGAAGACTGGGAATGTATTCCAAGAGGCTCTGCCTCTGGTCAGCCCACTGGAGGCGGAGCCTCCGAGAATGGGTTCCCAGCCTCCAGGCTGGGAACCAGTTAGGGCAAAGCTTATAGCTTTTCTTAGTGCCATTCGGCTCTCCTTCTTTGTGATTTCTTTGGTTAACTTGTTTGTATTTATTTGGGCAAAAGCCGCTCGTGTAGGAGATTAATTATGTCCCGGCTCATAAAACGTCGTCATTTTCTTCAAGCAAGTATTGCAGCTACCACCAGCATAGGTATATCTGCGATTCGTGGTTCTGCTTTTAATAGTGAAGAATATGTTGAGGCGGTTGTTATCGGGAGCGGTTTTGGTGGAGCAGTCGCATCATTACGCCTGGGTCAGGCAAAAATTGAAACAATCGTACTAGAGCGTGGGCGAAGATGGCCAATCACTGATGCAGGCGATACTTTCGCTACATTTGAGAAACCAGATGGCCGTACTACTTGGCTTAGTCCAACTACACTGTTTTTTGATGAGACTCCCATTGACACTTATACTGGTGTCCTTGATGTCAAGAAAGGTAATGGTATTACTGCTTATCGAGGAGCAGGCGTTGGAGGTAGTTCCCTTGTCTATAGTGCTGTTACCTATCAGCCAGATCGAGAAATATTCTATAAAGCCTTTCCACGCAGCATCAACTACGAAGAGTTAGATAAGGTTTATTACCCACGGGTGCGTTCCATTCTTAATCCAGCTCTTATACCAGACGACATTTTAAAAACTGATTACTATTTAGCGAGTCGCATTTTCATAGAGCAGGGAACTAAGGCTGGTCTAAAAGTCCGTAAGCACAGCATGGCAGTTAATTGGGATATCGTTCGTCAGGAAATTACAGGTCAGAAAGTTCCTTCTGCTATTAATGGTGTATTAATTTATGGGGCGAACAGTGGTGCAAAAAATAGCTTAGACAAAAATTACTTGAAGATGGCAGAAGCCACTGGTCACGTCGAAATTCGACCTTTGCATGTGGTAACTAGGATAGAGGAATTAAATAACGGACGTTTCCGAATTGTTTGTAATCAAATCAATGAGCAAGGCATGATAGTTGTACAAAAATCTTTGATTTGTCGCTATCTATTTTTAGCAGCTGGTTCGATTGGAACTACTGAACTGTTACTACGTGCCAAGGTTACTGGCACATTACGCCGCTTGAATAATTATGTAGGACAATTTTGGGGAACTAACGGTGATGCACTCAGTGCTGTCATCAACAAATATCCAACTAATCCTTCACAAGGCGGCCCAGCAACATCAGTAATTGAACATTTTGATAATCCTATTGCTCCGGTGATTATCGAGCAAACTCCTCTTCCTAATTTACAGAATGGTGTCATTGCTTCCCTTGGTCAGGCAATTGCTAAACCGGAGGGCTATTTCACTTACAATGCTTCTACCCAGTCGGCTGATTTGTTCTGGCCCACCAACTCAGCTAACAACCAAAAAAATTCTCAGGCTTTGCAATATACATATAAATTGCTCGACAGAGCCAATGATACAACTGTTGCAGGACCACCGGACTCGAATGGCACAACTCACCCCCTTGGTGGTGCAGTTATCGAGAAAGTCTGCAATACCTACGGTCAGGTATATGGTTATCGTAATTTATTTGTTGTTGATGGTTCTCTGATTCCAGGTTCAGCAGGCGCTAATCCTTCGTTAACTATTGCAGCTTTAGCAGAACGATGCATGGATAAATTCTTGTTGCATAGGATTAGGTAGTACTGAGATTTCTTCCAAGATGAGACTTCTTGCAAAAATCATTTTTTTGCGATCTTATTTGTGCGAAGTAAGAAGATTGCAAGAGACTTCATGAGATGCGCTCACAAGAAATAATGACAATAATCTAGGAAAATTTTTGCGTTTTTTCAGCCTCTATTTTCAAGACAGGTCTACTGATTCTTAGAAAATTATCAGTTGCCATTATTTGATGGAAAGATGCAAAAAAAGTCTCAATACTTCTCTGGCTAGGAAAAATATGTCTGAGAAAACTCTGACCAACGCTGTTGAAGCTATATCTCAACATCAGGCTCTCACACAGCAGATAAACGTCGTTCAGGTGGATTTAGAAGAATTACCAGATATTGGTCAAGAAAAGTTATCATTCGATATTTTTTCGAGTGCGATCGCTATCAGCAACCTAATTCTTCAATCTCAAAAATTATTCTTCACAAATACTGTTCAAGAATTAAAAATAAATTGGCTATTCATCCGACGTGATATTACAATGTCAATTGTGCCTGGATTGTTATTTACTATAACTGCTTTAGTAAATTATCCTCCCACATCTTTGGCTCATGTGATATCGATATTAGTTGGTAGTTTAATCTATTTTTGGTTATGTATTACGTCATTTTGTATATCCAACCAAATCACCGATATCGAAGAAGACAAAATCAACAAACCAGACCGTCCATTAGTCCAAGGCATCATTTCTTATGGCGGCGCTCAGATTCGTGGGTATATATTTATGATGCTATTTACAGCAGTAGCTTGGTGGTTAGGAGTAATTGAATGGGCAATTTTATGGCAGTTCAGTTTTATTGCTCATAACAACTTTGGTGGTGCAAAACATTGGATGACCAAAAATATTTTCAGTGGATTTGGAATCATGTCTGAGATGGGAGCAGCTTGGCAAATAGTAGCACCAATTTCTCCTGTTGTTTGGTTATGGCTGGTGATATTATGTAGTGCCTGTATAATTCTGATATCTGTTCAAGATTTTCGTGATATTCCAGGTGATAAAGCAATTGGTAGGAATACATTTCCACTAGTATTTGGAGAGGATTTAAGTCGGATTTTAGTAAGTATTTGCTTTTTAGCGTACCCACTTTTAATCCATTTATGTTTGATGATGCCAGCAGGCAATACTTTGGTAGTTATGCTGTGGGATATTGCACTTTTCTTGTTGAGTTGTATTATTGCTGTACGATTATTAGTTTTGCGTTCTTATGCCGCAGACCATAAAACTTACCTACTCTTTACTGGTTGGTACTGCCTATTACTAACTAGTTCGATTTTCATTCTACGCGTGTAAATAGTTCAATTTATCCGTTTGGAGAATTATCCGATGGAATTAAAGCTCGGCATTGCTACTGCTAGTTTTACCCTATCTGTTGCTGTTATTGGTGTTAAACCTGCACAAGCTTTCGATTTTACTTATACAGACACTACCATCGGACAACCTACATGGACTCGTCCTTTTGTCGCCAATGAAGTAAACATTCCTACTCTACCTTCAGGTATAGGTACGGTTGCTAGTTATAGTACATTCGAGTTCAAAGTTGACACTAAAGGTTTGTATAATTTTCTGAGCATTGCTACAAACCCAACAGAATGGGACAATTACTTATTTTTGTACACAGACAACTTTAACCCAAACAAGCCACTGCTAAATGCTGTCATTGGTAATGACGACTTTCCCAAAAGAGGCCGTTCTGGTTTCAATAATGTATCTTTGACTACAGATAAAAACTACTTCTTAGTAACGACAGGGTATTTCGATGCAAGTCAAGGAGTATTCGAGAATACAATCTCTGGATCTGGCAAAGTAGTCAAAACTGTTCCTGAACCACCTATTATTTTAGGTTCAGCGATCGCTATGGTTATGGGTTGGATAATAAAGCGCTTTTCCAAAGCCTTCCAATCCCCATAATTATAAATTTTGCTGAATGCACGACAAATTAAGAGTTTTTGGTAGTATTCTGGATGTGCCTTGACCAGTAAACACAGGACGATAGCCAATAATTGGTGTTCCCGAAAAAAAATTTTGCGATTTCTGTCGAAATGTCCATAAATTAAACGTCATATAATTGAGCGCGGAAAATACCAAACTCGAAATCAACTCACAACAGAGGAACTAACATGCAGTACGCAATCCTAGTCTACGAAAGCGAAACCAATTTCAATAATCGTACAGATGAACAGGAGAAAGATGCTTATTGGGGCGCTTTCAGTTCCTATGCAAAGGCTCTAGCTGAAGCTGGTGCGATCGCAGGCGGTGCTGCGCTTTATCAGCCTCATGCTGGTACAACAGTGCGATTGCGCGATGGTCAACGGCATGTCCAAGACGGCCCCTACGCCGACACCAAAGAGCAACTTGGCGGTTTCTTCCTCATAGATGTACCAGATTTGGATGCAGCTCTGGATTGGGCGGCTCGTTGTCCGGCTGCTGCTGACGGTGCAATTGAAGTTAGACCTTTCTTGCCAATGACTCAAGGCTAATGACTACTGTGAATGCACGTCAAGCCGCAGAACTCGCAGCACGTAACTCATACGGGCAATTAGTTGCATACCTGGCAGTTCGCACACATGACGTGGCTGCTGCGGAAGATGTGCTTGGCGATGCATTCCTGGCTGCGTTGAAAGCTTGGCCAGAAAAAGGTGTCCCTGATAATCCAGAAGCATGGCTGCTGCTGACTGCACGGCGTCGCCTGATCGATGATGCCCGACACGCTAAGGTGAAAGCCTCAGCAGCCTATGCACTCAAGCTGATAGCTGATGATGTGCAACAGGAGACATCTTTAGAAGTTTTGTTCCCAGACGATCGCGTAAAGCTCCTATTTATCTGTGCCCACCCAGCGATTGACGCAGGTATCCGTACCCCCTTAATGCTGCAAACAGTGCTTGGGCTGAATGCTGTTCAGATTGCCTCAGCTTTTCTGATCGCCCCAGTAACAATGAGCCAACGGCTCGTCCGTGCCAAAGCTAAGATTCGAGATGCTGGTATTGCCTTCGAGTTGCCAGAAGCCAAAGATTTGGCGATGCGGTTGGATGCTGTGCTAGAGGCAATCTATGCTGCCTATAGTAATGGCTGGGAAAACTTGACTGGGGTCGATCCACGGCGCAAGGGTTTAACAGAAGAAGCAATCTGGTTGGCACGTCTGTGCGTACAACTCTTACCAGAAGAACCTGAGGCACGGGGGCTATTAGCGCTGATGTTACATTGTGAAGCGCGCCGTGATGCGCGTCGGACGAAAAACGGTGCTTATATTCCGCTTTTAGAGCAAGACGTAACACTTTGGTCGCAGCCAATGTTAAACGAGGCGGAGCGTGAACTTGCCGAAGCAGCAAAATTTAAGAAGCTCGGAAAGTTTCAGTTGGAAGCTGCTATTCAATCGACACACGCTCAACGTAGAGTGACTGAGCGCACAGATTGGCAGACTTTAGCACTTTTATATGAAGGGTTGATTCAGTTTTCGCCAACACTGGGTGCTTTAGTTGGACATGCCGCAGCGATCGCAGAAGCCAAAGGATTGGAACAAGGTCTGGCGCTCCTCGAAGCACTCCCTGCCGAGTCTGTCAAAAGTTATCAGCCATATTGGGCGCTCAAAGCTCACCTGCTTAAGCATTTGGGTCAGAATTCACAAGCTAAACAGGCTTACACCCGTGCCATCGGTCTAGTAGAAGACCCAGCTATCCGCGAGTTTCTTGTTCGTCAATCTAGCGTTATCAGCTAATACGAATTTAAGTTGCGATCGCTCTCCCAAAAAGATTTGTATCATCAAACTGTAAAAAATAGGATAAGTCAGAAGTAAAACAGATTATATCGCTAGATTTGAGAGTAAAATTGTATACTTCATAAAATTTTAGTTGCTTGCATTTTTTATCTAAATAGGTACGATATCAATGCAATTAGTATTGTTATACATAAGGCCCTCTTAGCCAGTTGAGTTCAGGTGTATATGCTGGTTATAGCGATACTCCTGAGGTGACAACCGCTAAACTGGACTTCGTCGCTGTTACCAGCTGCTCTCCTTTAATTATTGCCAAAGCTAAAGGCTTTTTTGCTAAGTATGGTATGCCTGATGTCCAGGTAAATAAGCAGGCTTCTTGGGCTGTTACGCGTGACAAACTGATGTTAAGTTCAGCCGATGGTGGCTTGGATGGTGCCCATTTACTCTTTCCTATGACATATCTGATCGCTACAGGAGAGATTACATACGGTCGTAAAATACCTATATATATCCTGGCTCGTTTGAATTTGAATGGACAAGGGATTTCACTTGTCAATGCCCACAAAAATTTAAATCTTGGTTTGGATAGTTTTGCCCTCAAATCAGCTTTGGCTCAGAAGGCTTTGACTGGAGAAATCTCGCGCTTTGCTGTTCCCTATCGACGGGTAACAGGAGATTTTTTCATGCGCTGGTGGCTTGCTTACGGCGGTATCGATCCAGAACGAGATGCACCTTGATGGTGGTACCACCGCCTCAAATGGTAGCTAACATGCGTGGTGGGACGATGGATGGTTTTTGTGTGGTCGATCCTTGGCATCATCGTTTGATTAAACAAAAGCTTGGATACTCAGCTGTAACTAGTGGAGAGTTGTGGAACAATCATCCTGAAAAAGCACTCGCCATACGTGCTAACTGGGTAGATAAGCAGCCTAAGGCAGCTAAAGCACTGCTAGCTGCTATTTTGGAAGCTCAGATGTGGTGCGATCGCCCTGAAAATAAGGAGGAAATGGTAAGGATTCTCTCACAACGCCAATGGATGGGAGTCAAAAGTGATTTACTTCGCGATCGCTTACTGGGAAAGTTTGATTATGGAAACGGTCGCGTCGTAGAAAATAGTCCTCATACGATTAAGTTTTGGCGCAATAATGCTTCCTACCCTTATAAAAGCCATGATTTGTGGTTTTTAATTGAAGATATGCGATGGGGGCATCGTTCCCCAGAATTTCAGGCTAAACCTTTAATTGAGGCTGTAAATCGCGAAGATTTGTGGCGAGAAGCAGCTAAACTTATTGGTCAAGAAAAAGCGATTCCGCCAAATACATCACGAGGCATAGAGAAATTTTTTAATGGTCTGGAGTTTGACCCGGAGAATCCTCAGGCTTATTTAAATACTCCTACAATTAGAAAAGTTTAATGAGTTATTTACAACACCGACCAGTATTCAACATTTTGGATGGGGAGCAATGCGATTCTGTGAGGTTGGGGAAAAAGGTGAATTATTAAACAAATCTCTCCCTTGTCTCTTCTTCATGCCCCATGCCCTATGCCCCATACCCAATGCCTTTGAGCAGAAGATTCATTGTGCGGCGCATATACGCTTCTACTGGCTCGGTGATGGGTTTAAAAATAAGTGCATAGTACAGTGACCCACTTAAAAGGTCGATAATTAGCTCAATGTCCGCATCCTTGTGAATTTCGGCTCTAGATTTGGCACGCTCAAGTACTTTAGACAAGGCTTCACGTCGGAGTTTTGTATATTTTGTCCAATAGACCTCGGCAAACTGAGGATTGCTAGACGCTGTACTAATAATCAGGGCGAGTGTCTGACGACCAAGGGGACTATCTATTTTTTTGGCGGCATTATTAATCAGGATATCCATGTCTCCCCAAAAGCTGCCAGTATCGGGGATCGCTACATCATCTCTCAGACTTTCGATCGCATCTGCAACTAGTTCTTCTTTGGAAGTGTAACGCCGATAGATTGTTGTTTTACCAACTCCAGCACGAGAAGCGATCGCTTCTATACTCATATTTTCATACCCTACCTCTGCAAGCAAATCCAAAGTTGCTTGCAGAATAGCCTGGTCAGCGTGGATGCTGCGTGGGCGTCCAGAAGTGCTATTAATTTGCTTACTCATAAAAATATCATCCCTAAGCAATATCTTTTTGGTCGTTTACTCCACTGTTAGGCATAGAACATAGCTTCTGGGAAACAAATAAGCAGGGTAACCCAATTCTTATGCACGAAAACAGCAGCAATGACCATCCATCTTTAGCATAAGTATTTCTGCCGCTTTTCAGGAAGAACTCCCTTGACCATTTGTATATGATACGCTACCGTAGCGTATGTATACAAAATTTAATTTTAGCTTTGACATCAGCGTAGGCTATCCAAAGCACGGTTTGACATTTCCCAGATATTATTTGTGCTAAATAATGGCTACCAACATTAAAGGTTCTAGTATTGACCAATTTGGTTATGTCCACGGGCCATTGAAGTGGGCGATCGCATTTACGGCTTCCCTCGGTGCAATACTAGAAGTAATTGATACTAGTATTGTCAACGTAGCTCTCACTGATATCCAAGCAACTTTGGGTGCAACAGTTAGTGAAGTGGGTTGGGTAGTTAGCGGATATGCGATCGCTAACGTCGTCTTAATTCCCCTATCTGCATGGTTGGGAGATTACTTTGGGCGTAAAACCTACTTTATTTTCTCGCTGGTTGGTTTTACGATTTCCTCTATTTTATGTGGGTTGTCCTTCAATCTACCAATGTTGATCGCGGCTCGAATTCTCCAAGGTTTATGCGGTGGCGGATTGCTAGCGAAAGCCCAGGCGATTTTATTCGAGACTTTTCCCCCAGCTGAACAAGGTTTAGCCCAAGCCGTTTTTGGCGTGGGTGTGATTGCTGGACCAGCAATTGGCCCAACCTTAGGAGGATTTTTAGTAGATGGTTTAGGCTGGCGCTGGATTTTCTTTGTTAACATTCCCTTTGGGATCGTTGCAGTCCTGATGTCTTTGGCGTTTTTGCCAAAGAATAAAGATAAGAACGATACCCAAAATAAAGCTGTTGATTGGTGGGGAATTGGGTTTTTAATCGTAGCTGTGGGTAGCATACAAACTGTATTAGAAGAAGGGGAAACAGACGACTGGTTTTCCTCTAGTTTCATCGTCTCTCTGACTATCCTTGGGATTATCGGCTTGGGGTTGTTTATTTGGCGAGAACTGAAAACAGATCATCCGGCTGTGGATTTGAGAGTTTTACGTCACCGTTCTTTAGCTGCGGGAAGCGTTCTCTCAGCAGTGGTGGGTATGGGGCTTTATGGCGCACTCTTTGCTGTGCCGATATTTGCTCAAAGCGTGCTGCAATTTACGGCAACACAAACAGGACTATTGTTAGCACCTGGAGCTTTAGCATCTGCGATCGGGATGGTTTTATTAGGTAAACTGACTAGTATCGTTGATGCCCGATTTTTAATTGCGATCGGTGCTGTCGGCTCATCTGGAGTCATGTTTCAATTGGCAGCAATTACCCCACAAAGCGGGACAGAGGATTTATTTTGGCCATTGGTATGGCGCGGAGCTTTTACTGTATTTATGTTTCTCCCTTTGAGTTTGGCAGTTTTAGGCCCACTACCCAAAAAAGATATTTCTGCTGGTTCTGGTTTCTACAACCTGACTCGACAACTAGGTGGCAGTATCGGCATTGCTCTACTTACGACTCTGCTTGACCGCAGACAGTCTTTTCATCGAGATATCCTATTATCAAAACTTAGCCCTTATGACCCAGAAACCAGTCAACGTCTAGACTTGCTCAATGGGGCACTTCAAGGACAAGGCATAGATGCAGCAACAGCGCAACAACAAGCACTCGCTTTATTAAGTCAAACAGTAGATACCCAAGCCGCTGTTTTGTCTTACGCAGATTGCTTTCGAGTCGTAGGCATAGGATTCCTTTGCTCATTACCCCTATTATTGTTCCTGGGTAAAGGCGGTGCAGGAGTGAAAGCGCCAGTCGGTCACTAGGGTAAAGGAAATAGCGATCGCATCCCTGCTAGAAATTCTTTGATTGCAAAACTACGTAAAAACGCTGGAAGTCACAGCAGAAAGTTAATACACACGGATTTATTTGGATGAAAAAAGTAAAAGTCCCACTCAGTTTTGAGCGGGACTATGTGAAGTCTTATTACTAAAATTAGAAATCTCGATCTTAGAAAAAGTTCATGATTGTAATAACCCCAACGCTGGTTAACATCATTAAAGCGCCCATAATTATAGACTGGCCTAATGGATTGCTGAATTTTGCGTTGTTCATTTAAGTAAAATCCCTTTTATTAATAGTTCCTTAACCATATCAAAATCAGTATAAATATCTATAAAAGTATTGTAAAACTTAAATTACCTTAATCTTTCTTAGTAAATACTTCATTTATGCTTATGTAATAATTTTTACTTGATGTTGAGCATTGAAAAGATGCAGAGAGGAAAATTCTTCTCCCTTGCTTTGTCCCCATTACCCCTTATCCCCAATCCCCATTCCCAAAATGTAGTAATTTCCACACAAAATAATTACCTTATCTCCGAGCGGAATACGCGTCTTAATAGAGTAAGATCAATCTTAATCAAGGTAGAAATATTTGAATAGAAGATTATCATGACAGTCTCCACGGCATCTAGAAACCAAGCGATCGCTTTTGACTTAGACAAATTAAATGAGCAATTTGAAACTGCCAGTCCCAAAGAAATACTGGCATGGTCTATAGAGAATATCCCAACGGGACTGGTGCAAACAAGCGCCTTTAACGTGGATGACATGATAATTACCCATATTCTTTACAGTGAACTGAAGTATCCCGTTCCTGTAATCTTTCTCGACACCTTGCACCACTTCCCTGAAAGTCTAGAATTAGTAGCCAAAGCCAAACAAATCTACAACCTAGACTTACAAACTTTCAAAACTCCAGATGTAGAAACCCGCGAAGCCTTTGAAGCCAAGCATGGCGATAAACTCTGGGACAAGGATATTGCCAAATTCCACCACATTACAAAAATTGAACCACTACTACGAGGTCTAGACGAACTCAACAGCGTCGCTTGGATTACCGGACGCCGCCGTGACCAAGCAGTAACCCGGGCGAATATGCCCATATTTGAATTTGATGGTAAAGGTCGGCTGAAAGTAAATCCTATAGCTACTTGGACACGTCAAGACAGTTGGGTTTACGTAGCTGAACATGGAGTCATCTACAACCCCCTCCACGACCAAGGTTATCCCAGCATCGGCGACCAACCCATTACCACCAAAGTAGGCGAAGGCGAAGACGAACGCGCCGGACGCTGGCGGGGAAGTGATAAAACAGAATGCGGAATCCATATTTAGTCATTGGTCATTTGTTATTTGTCATTAGTATTAGACAAAGGACAAATGACTAAGAACAAAGGACAAACATGATTAAAATCCTCCATCTCTCCGACATCCACATGGGAAGCGGCTTTTCCCACGGACGAATTAATCCAGCGACGGGATTAAACACACGATTGGAGGATTTTGTCAATACTTTGTCTATATGTATTGACCGAGCGCTAACAGATGCCGTCGATATGGTGATATTTGGTGGCGATGCTTTCCCGGATGCGACACCACCGCCTTATGTACAACAAGCTTTTGCCAGCCAGTTTCGCCGTCTGATGGATGCCAATATTCCCACAGTGCTGTTGGTAGGCAATCATGACCAACATTCCCAAGGACAGGGAGGGGCGAGTTTAAATATTTACCGCACTTTGGGAGTGCCAGGGTTTGTTGTTGGTGATACATTAACTACGCACTGTATCGAAACCCGTAATGGCAAAGTGCAAGTAATTACTCTGCCTTGGCTGACTCGTTCCACCCTGATGACTCGCCAAGAGACAGAAGGTTTATCTTTGGCGGAAGTCAACCAACTATTAACGGAACGTCTGCGAGTTGTTTTAGAAGGGGAAGTTCGCCGTCTTGACCCCGATGTGCCTACTATCCTTTTAGCTCACTTGATGGCTGACAATGCAACTTTGGGTGCAGAACGCTTTTTGGCAGTAGGTAAAGGCTTTACTCTACCTCTATCTTTGCTGACGCGACCTTGTTTTGATTATGTAGCGTTGGGACACGTCCACCGTCACCAAAATCTGAATAAATCCAACAACCCGCCGGTGATTTATCCAGGGAGTATTGAACGGGTAGATTTTAGCGAAGAAAAAGAAGACAAAGGCTATGTAATGCTGGAACTGGAGCGGGGAAGTGCTGAATGGGAATTTTGTCCCTTAACAGTTCGGACTTTCCAAACCATTGAGGTGGATATCTCGAAAGCAGATGATCCGCAAGGGGTGTTAATGAAAGCGATCGCTAAATATAATATTCAAGATGCTGTAGTGCGGCTAATTTACAAACTCCGCTCGGAACAGATGGATTTAATTGACAGTTCCTCTCTACATACTGCTTTAAGTTCCGCTCATACCTACACCATTCAAGCAGAATTAGTGAGTCAATTAGCTAGGCCTCGGATTCCTGAATTGAGCGCAAGTAGCAGCATCGACCCAATGGAAGCGTTAAAAACTTACTTGAACAACCGCGAAGACCTCAAGGACATTGCAACATCAATGATGGATGCAGCGCAGAAGTTGCTAGCAGATGAAGTGGAAGTTTGGCTGGAAGCAGCAACTAATGAGTAGGATAAAGCCAATTAATTTGCTATACTCCACTCTCCCAAACTTATGACGCAAACAATCCAAGCCAAGGACATTGACTTACGCTATTTAATCGATAACTTTGGTATTCAGTTAGTTTTAGATAACTCATTCTTTCACGAATGGCAAGAAAATTTACCAGAAATTGATGATTTAGACAAACAGCTTTTAGACAAGGTAAAAATGGGTTATTTAAATCTTCTTAATTACCCACCTTTACTAAAAGATGTAGTTAGAATGGCAGTTGTAGACCCATTACTTTTTATTGGGGATTTTTATCTAGCCCCGTTTTATGTAAAATCAGAAGAATCTATAGATATTGCTGTGCCAGATGAAGATGTAATCATTAAAGGCAGAATAGATACCTTGGTTTTGAAAGAGCAATTATGGGTGATGATTATTGAGTCTAAAAGAGCTTCCTTTTCAGTTGAGCAAGGACTCACACAAATTCTTGCTTATCTGTTAGGAAATATATATATTGATAAACCTAGCTTTGGAATAATTGCTACGGGAAGCGAGTTTATTTTCGTCAAATTAATGAAAGGAAATTCACCACATTATGCTTTATCAAAGGGTTTTTTGATGCGAAACCCTGGAAATGAATTGTACGATGTACTACGTATATTGAAACGCCTGACTCAGTTGGTGAGTACTTAAATTTTATTGCTTGATTATATATTCCCACAACAGGGGCGATCGCTAGATATCATACTTAAGATGCTATTATGCAGCTACTTTGTTTTACAAACAGCTTTACAGGTTAAAGAAAGTCGAGTTTCTACTACTGGTTTGTATTAATCATCACATATTTCTTAGCAAATATTATGTATGCAGCCGGATTGTTTCGCTTTCCAGCAGAACAACCCGTTTCTTGAAATGCCTTGGTAAATCAAATTGATTTGCTACTTTCGATGATAAATTTCTCACTTAATCAAAAAAATTTAATCTAGATGATAAATATTATTCTATATACCCTATAATTCTCATAATCACGGTATCCATGTAGAAATACCGTAGATTTAGGGGTGATTCTAATGAGCAAGTCGCAACAACCGATACAATTAAGTAAATTCCTGACTGAGGGAATTCAGGCTTATACTATGAAAGCTTTGCGGACTATACAACTATCGTATCAACACGCAATTAGAAGTTGGTTGAATGGACGCAGTATCCAAAGCTTTGTGAGTCTGTTTTTAATAAGTATTTTTTTGAGTATGGCAGTTGCCTCCTGTTCGGGAAGCAGTTCAGCTAGTAAAAATGATGTTAAGTTAAAACTCGTTTCATTCTCTGTCACTAAAGCCGCTCATGACCAAATAATTCCCAAATTTATCGAAAAGTGGAAGCAAGAACACAACCAAAATGTCACATTTGAGCAAAGTTATGGTGGTTCTGTAGCTCAAGCGGCTGCTGTGATTGACGGTTCGCAAGAAGCAGATATAGTACATTTGGCACTTCCACTGGATGTCAGCAAAATTGCTCTTGCAGGTTTGATCAAATCAGGTTGGGAAACCAAAGCACCGAGAAGTGGTATTGTGAGTAGGTCGGTTGCTGCGATCGTTACTCGCGAAGGCAACCCAAAAGGCATTCAGACTTGGGCAGACTTGGCAAAAGATGGCGTGAAAGTGATTGCTGCTAACCCAAAAACTTCTGGTATTGCTATCTGGGAATTCTTGGCTTTCTGGGGTTCGGTAACTCTAACAGGTGGTGATGAAGCAACAGCGCTAGATTATGTCACCAAAGTTTATAAGAATACCCCGACTCTAACGAAAGATGCCCGTGAGGCTAGCGATTTATTCTTCCAAAAAGGCGAGGGAGATGTCTTAATCAACTACGAAAATGAGGTGATTTTGGCAGGTAAAAATGGGACGAAGTTGCCTTATGTTATACCCCAAGTCAATATTTCCATTGACAATCCTGTGGCGATAGTTGATAAAAACGTTGATAAACACAGTACAAGAGAAGTTGCACAAGCATTTGTTGATTTTCTTTACTCCACAGAAGCTCAACGGGAATTTGCCAAATTACAATATCGTCCTGTTAACCCTAGCGTTACCCAAGAAGTAGCATCACAATATCCGCCAATTAAAACTTTATTCACATCTCAAGATTTAGGTGGTTGGGATATTATTCAGAGCAAGTTTTTTGGAGATGGGGCAATCTTTGACAAAATTCAAGCTGCGAACAAAGCATGATAAAAGAGATGTCATGCTGTATTCTCTACATTTTGCCGCTAGCCAAGCATAAGTAATTCTCAGTCACTTTATCTCAATTGATAATTTATGAGCTTTTGTAACCGATTTCAAAATAGCTTTTTCTTAACATCTTTAATGCTTCTTGCCAGCAGTATCACTGCTTGTAATAGCGGACAAGAATTGAAAAGTCAAGTAAGTATTGATGGTGCTGCTGTAGGTTTTCCTGTTTCTTTAGCAGTTGCAGAAGAATACGGCAAAGGCAAACCTGAAGCTAAAGTTAGTGTTGCCTCAAGTGGTACTGGTGGTGGTTTCAGTAAATTTTGTAATGGCGATATTGATATAGCTGGTGCTTCTCGTACCATTAGAGATGAAGAAATCAAAAAATGTAAAAGTAAGAATATTGAATTTGTCGAGTTACCTGTAGCTTTAGATGGTATAGCCGTAATTGCTAACCGTAAAAATAACTTTGCCAAATGTCTCACTATTAAGGAACTGGGCAAAATTTGGGGCGCAAAATCAGACGGTAAAATATTGACTTGGAATCAAGTTAATCCCAAATTTCCTAACGAAAAACTGAAGCTGTATGCTCCTGCTTCTGATACTGGAACCTTTGATTATATGACTCAAGCTGTTACTGGCAAAGCCAAGAATGGCCGTACAGATTATACCCCTAGTCACAATCAAAATCTCCTAGTACAAGGTGTGTCAGGTGATGTATCAGCCTTAGGTTATGTTGGGATATCTTACTACATTCAAAACCAAGATAAACTCAATTTAGTTGCTGTAGAAAGTCCTACAGGAAAGTGTGAAAAGCCGGTTCCTGTAGATAATGTCATCAAAAATATCTACACACCTTTGTCTCGTCCTCTATTTCTCTATGTCAGTAAAAAATCCTTAGATACCAAGCCAGCAGTTAAAGAATTTGTAGATTTTTATCTAGAAAATTCTTGGAAGTGGGTCGATAGTGTTGGTTATGTGGCACTACCTGATGAAGCTTATGTCAAGGTCAAACAAAAATTTGCTACTGGTGAAACAGGGACAAAATTCAAAAAAGCAAAACCAGGTGAACCAATCACAAACTTTATTTAAATAAAGTTCCAGTCATTGTAGTCTGAATGGAGTTAAAAAATTAACTGTTTATGCAAAATCTCAATTCTCAAGACGATCCTTATCTACTATCCAGACAATCATTGGATAAAAATCCATCTGAAGATATTTCTGAAAAGATTGTTGGGGTAATTTTATTTGCTTGTGCTTTAGTTTCGGTTTTGACAACTTTTGGAATTGTCATAATTATCTTTCAAGAGACATTTGGTTTTTTCCAAGAAGTTTCCTTTGCTCAATTCTTTCTTGATACGAAATGGACACCTTTATTTGCAGATAGGCATTTTGGTGTTTGGCCCTTGATTAATGGCACTTTCTTAACAACAGCTATTGCAATGGCGGTTGCTATTCCTTTGGGTTTATCTTCTGCCATTTATTTAAGTGAGTATGCTCAACCAAAAGTAGCAGCCGTTTTACGTCCAGCAGTGGAGCTTTTAGCGGGAATACCAACAGTAGTATATGGTTACTTTGCGCTATTGTTTGTCACACCATTGCTACGGAATATTATCCCTCTGGAAATATTCAACGCCTTGAGTGCAGGTTTAATGATGGGAGTAATGATTACTCCTACTGTTGGTTCTATCAGCTTAGATGCGATTAAAGCAGTTCCGCGCTCTTTACGAGAAGGCTCTTATGCTTTAGGTATCACTAAACTGGAAACCATTTTTAAAGTAGTTCTACCAGCTGCGCTTTCTGGAATCATTGCCTCAATTATATTGGGTATTTCTCGCGCTGTGGGTGAAACAATGACTGTTCTCATCGCCGCCGGACTACAGCCAAAGCTGACTGTTAATTTTGCCGAATCAATAGAAACAATGACAGCTTACATGGCACAAATTTCTGGAGGAGATAGTCCGCGTGGGAGTCTAAATTTCAAAACCTTATATGCTGTAGGTGCTGTTCTGTTTCTAATCACCCTAGCTTTGAATATTGTTAGTTACTGGATTGCAAATCGCTTTAAAGAAAAATACGATTAATAAGTATGGCTACAAGTTATCAACCAAATAGTTCTCTAGATTCTACGGCAGAATTTACCGATAATGTTGAAAGTAGGGAGACATTAGGAAAAGTATTTGAAGTAATTTTTTTGTTAGGATTACTGATTGGTTTATTTATCCTAGCATTACTACTTTTTGATATTTTTAAAGACGGATTAGGTAGATTTTTATCACCCGGCTTTCTGACCGAAACTCCTTCTCGTTTTGCTGACCAAGGTGGGATTCGTCCTGCAATTATCAGCAGTGTTCTTTTGGGAACTGTTGTGATTTTGGTTACTGTTCCTATTGGTGTCGGAGCAGCTTTATATCTAGAGGAGTATGCACCTAAAGCTTGGTGGACAGCGATTATTGAGATTAATATCAGTAATCTCGCAGGTGTACCTTCTATTGTTTATGGATTGCTGGGTTTAGGAGTTTTCAATTATTTACTTGGGTTTGGCCCCGCTTTGATTTCTGGTGCATTGACTTTATCTTTGTTGTCTTTGCCAGTAATTATTGTCACCTCTAGAGAAGCAATTCGCGCCGTCCCAGATTCTCTGAGAAATGCTTCTTATGGATTAGGTGTTACTAAATGGCGAACTATCAGTAGTCATGTCATACCTTATGCTATTCCTGGTATTTTGACAGGGGTGATTATTTCTGTATCTCGTGCCATTGGTGATGCAGCCTCTCTAATTGTTGTCGGTGCTGTGGGTTTTCTCACTTTTGACCCTGGTTTGTTCCAGAGATTTATGGCATTACCCATTCAAATTTACAGTTATATCACTCGTCCTGAACCGGGTTTTGCTGGTGCAGCAGCAGCGACAATTATTGCGTTGTTGCTCTTGATTTTAGCTTTAAATGGTGTTGCAATTTATATCCGGCAACGCTTCTCAATACGTTAGGTAATTAAATATCTAATTAGATACATTCACAGATTATTTGGAGAACAGCCACATGACTTATAGCAATAGTAGAAGTCAATCAGATAGTGCCACAATAGAGCAAGGTAGTAGCGTCTTTAATGTTGAAGGTGTAAAGGTATTCTATGGAGGATTTCTAGCACTTTTAGATGTTTATCTAAAGATTCCTGATAAACAAATTATTGCTTTTATTGGGCCTTCAGGATGCGGTAAAAGTACTTTACTGCGTTGCTTCAATCGGATGAATGATTTAATCCCTGGTGCTAAGGTTGAGGGTAGACTGAATTATCGCGATCGCAACATTTACGATCCTAAGATAAATTCTGTAAAATTACGCCGCCAAGTCGGAATGGTTTTTCAAAGGCCGAATCCTTTCCCCAAGTCAATATACGAAAATATTTCCTTTGGCCCCCGTGCTAATGGTTACAAAGGTAACATCGATGAATTGGTGGAAGATTCTCTTAGACGCGCTGCTATCTGGGATGAAGTGAAAGACAAACTCAAAGAGAAGGGAACTGCATTATCTGGCGGACAACAGCAACGACTTTGCATTGCCCGTGCGATCGCCATGAAGCCAGATGTATTATTAATGGATGAACCATGTTCTGCTCTCGACCCAATTTCTAGCCGCCAAGTAGAAGAACTCTGCTTAGAACTCAAGGAGCAATATACCATCATTATGGTGACACACAATATGCAGCAAGCTTCTAGAGTCGCAGATTTCACGGCTTTCTTCAATACAGAAATTGACGAGTATGGCAAACGTCGGGGCAAATTAGTCGAGTTTAATCCTACAGCTCAAATGTTCAGTTCTCCTCAAACCAAAGAAGCTGAGGATTATATCAGTGGACGCTTCGGTTAAAGAGCTTGTCCTAAGTATTTAGGATAATAGACAACCTTGTACAATAAGGTAAAACTTTGTACAGGGTTTTGTTTTGTGATTCCAGACTCACTAAAATAGCGATCGCACTACAGACTCAATCTATAATACGTAGAAGAGTCACCCTATGCTGCATAACACTCAAAAAATTTTGCTTGAGTTTTATCTGAACCCGCGATTAGTCTATTTCTCCGACATCACGTAGCACTGCATCAATGAGGCTAGGTCAGATATAAATTCCATTGGTGCGTAACTGCTCAATATATACTTTAAGCTCAACAATCAAGCCTGCTTTTTTCGCCTTACGCAAAATGCCAACAGTACCTATCCGGCGAATTCCTAAGCGTTCTGCAACCCTTCGTGCTTGAGCATCATCCAAAAGTACCGTACTATCTGGAGTGGACTGAGCCAAGGCAATAGCTTCAGCTTCTCCACGATCAACTAGGATTGATAATGGTTCTAATATCAGGGCTTCAGGGGCTTGAATTTCCAACTAAGTTAACTGACTGACGGCTTGTGCGCCAGGTAAACCTACACCTTGGATTGTTACTTCATCCTATACGGCTGTGGGAAGTAATATTCGCTGATAAAGTTGGGGTAAAAGTTCCAGTTGCGCGATAATTGCCAAGGAAATGAGGGGGTTGCTATCGGCAACGATGACAGAGTTAATCATCGCGCAATTCTTCGGCGATTTGGTCATCATCTAAGTTGATAACAGGGATTTGCAAACGTCCTAGTTCGTACATGAACTGCGGTTTGTTCATGCTGCAAAAGGTGGCGGCTTTACCAAGCGATAGTCGGCGTAGCTCAAATAGTTTGACTGCGAGCAAAAATGTGAGTTCTGCTTCTAACGCCTGGGGTGATTTACCGGAGGTAATAAGTAAGTCATCGGGATAATGAAGGGATAGGATGTGCATGATTCACTTCTGTGTTTCTGGTTCCTAATTCTGTCTTGATTATGGCTTACACCAGTCCAACTTTGTGATGGGCTGGTGTTGCTTTGCATTAGCTTAATTCTGGAAAATATGCTGAGGCTTAATAGTCAGAAATTGAAGTAATATTTAAGATTGGTACTTATACTGTGTATTATGTTTAAGATTTCGTCCTTGGCTTTAGTTACAGCTACCATTCTAGTAGCAGCAATCAATAATCCCAGTGCTACTTTAGCTCGAACTTGTGCCTCTAAGTGTGGGTCGCACCCAATTCAGTTTACACCTGGGCAATATATCCGGGTTGAAGTTATAAATAGTACACCTAACCTGATTAAAATCCAAAAACCCTCTCGGACTGATGCAATATCCTTGAGTCCAGGGCAGAAATTAAATTTAGAACAAATAGAGGGTACTGAGCCAAATACATCTCTGATATTTTGGAGCGAAAAGGGTTTATCACTACAAGCAATTGTCTCCAAACCTAACTTTGGCACGTTGCGGCTAGAACTCCGTCCAACTTGGCGCTCTCCAGGCGATCGCTCACTGTATATTATGGATGATGGTAGGATAAACGTGTTATAGGTAGCAAATAATGTTATTAGTTATGAGTCAAGAAACAACTTTCAATTCAACACTCATAACTGAAAACTCCTAACTTGTATTGTGCTAGACCGACCTGTATCTGAACTATCAAAGCCTCGTAGGCGCTTACCCGATCAGCGCTGGCAGATTTATCCGCAAAAACCAGAATTTGCCCAAAATCTGGCAGCTTTGACAAATATTTCACCGATTATCAGCCAGCTGTTGATTAATCGGGGTATGGAAACACCAGAACAGGTACAAGCATTTTTAGAGCCAGAGTCTTTAGTTTTGCCTTCGCCGTTAGAAGATTTTCCAGATTTGGCGATTAGTTTGGAGTTGTTGGAAAATGCGATCGCTTCTCAAACAAAAATTGCTATTTGTGGTGATTACGATGCTGATGGGATGACCAGCACTGCTCTACTTTTGCGTAGTCTCCGCACTTTAGGCGCACAAGTAGATTATGCTATCCCCAGCCGGATGCACGAAGGTTACGGTATTAATAAACGCATAGTTGAAGAATTTCACAGTGAAGGTGTGGGATTAATTCTAACTGTAGATAATGGGATCTCTGCGTTTGAACCAGTTGCGAGAGCTAGAGAGCTTGGTCTTGCAGTGATTATCACCGATCATCATGATATCCCCCAAAAATTACCGCCAGCTAATGCTATCCTCAACCCCAAACTAATAGCTGAATCCTCACCTTATCGGGGTGTTGCTGGTGTTGGTGTTGCTTACATTTTGGCAGTTTCTCTAGCACAACAGCTAGGGCAGACTAAGGGCTTAATCCAACCGATGCTAGCATTATTTACGCTGGGAACGATCGCAGATTTAGCCCCCTTAACTGGCGTGAATCGTCGTTGGGTGAAACGCGGTTTACAACATTTACCCAAATCCCACTTAGCTGGGATACAGGCGTTGATTCAGGTAGGCGGAGTGCAAGCTAGGGGAGATGAGGGAGCAGGGGAGCAGGGGAGCAGGGGAGCAGAGGAGAAATTTTCTAATCCAAAATCCAAAATCCAAAATCCAAAATCGTTAAAGCCTGAAGATATCGGGTTTCGCCTGGGGCCGCGAATTAATGCTATTGGTCGAATTGGTAATCCCCAGACTGTGATTGAATTGCTGACTACAGATGATATGGGGGTGGCGCTGGAAAGAGCAATGCAGTGCGAACAAGTCAACGCTTCTCGTCAGGAGATGTGTCAGCAAATTGAACAAGAAGCGATCGCTTATGTGGAGACAGAATTTGTTAGATCTCTACAGCAAGATCGTGTATTAATTGTTGTTCAACCTAATTGGCATCACGGCGTTATTGGCATCGTCGCCTCCCGCTTGGTGGAACGCTACGGTGTTCCTGTGTTTATCGGGACTTATGAAGATGAGGGACATATACGCGGTTCTGCACGCTCTATTCCAGAGTTTCATGTATTTGAAGCCTTGGAATATTGTCACGATTTACTAGGCAAATTTGGCGGACACAAAGCAGCCGGAGGATTCTCTCTACCAGCAGAAAATTTACAGATGGTGCGATCGCGTTTGATTGAGTTTGCTAACCAGTGTCTTGAACCCCAACATCTCAAACCTCTGCTCAAAATTGATGCTGAAGTCAACCTCAATCATCTCAATCAGCAGCTTTATCAACAGCTGAATGCTCTACACCCCTGCGGTATGGACAACCCCGATCCAGTTTTCTGGACACCTAATGTCCAAGTGGTTGAGCAAAAAATCGTTGGTAAGGGTCACATTAAACTGACAATTGCCCAAACTATTGATAATCAGGAGTATAAAATTAAAGCGATCGCCTGGCGTTGGGGCGACTATTTCCGCTTACCTTCGCGAGTGGATATCGCTTACAAACTGCGAGAAAATTACTTTAACGGCAACACAACCATTGAACTAGAATTAATCGGTGTCAGGTTGCCAATTCAGCTTCAACAATTTTTTGCTTCGCCACCTATTCACTCAAGCACCAACTTTGAATATAACCAGCGACAGTATACTTGTGGTTTCTATAAAAATGGTATTGAAGCAGAATTAAGAATTAAAAATTCTGAAGGGAAAGTATTAGCCATGCAGCCAGGACATATAATTGGTTTGCTAGGAACTAATCGGCAAAACGCCAAAGAAGTTGATATTTCTCAACCACAGTATGACAATATTATCCAAGCTGCCCTTCAGGCGTTATCAGTTAGGAGTTAAGAGTTAGAAGTTAGCAGTTGTTAATTAACTTATCACTTGTGACTGTGACACTGCGAGTGCTGATTTATGAGTTACGAGTATGAGTTGAGAAGAAAATTTAACTCCTCACTCCTAACTCAGCACTCAGCACTCACTACTCAGCACTCTTATAGGTTGCCGTTGCGAAATGCCAGCACAAAGATCACTGCTGGGCCAGCAATCACAATTAGCGCCACAGATAGCAATTGGAAGATAACTTCCCAATTGATACTGGTAAAAGCGTTAAACAAGTCAGACACAGCATCAAACATTTTTCTTTTCTCCTGTCAATTGCCTTAAAAAATTCAATAACTTAATTACAAAACCCGCAATCGATCATATCTGGCTATGGGTTCTTGGATTTAATTTACTTAACAAAATTATAAGAAAAGATATAAAAACGTAAAATAGGGGGATTGGGGACTGGGGGACTAGTTCGGTTAAGGCAAGAGACGCGATGAATCGCCGTCTCTACAATAATCACTCTTTCGTTTTGATGGCGATTTATCGCGTCTTTGCGATCTCGAATTTTCATCAAAAAACCTTAACTGAACCGTATTGCTTCCCAGTCCCTAATCCCCAATCCCCAATCCCCAATCCCCAATACAAAATGTCAACTTGGCAATGTGTAAAGCAATGTGGAGCCTGCTGTAATCTCGATCCAGCAGATCGTCCAGACTTAGAAGAGTATCTCTCACCATCAGAACTAGAACTCTACCTCAGCATGGTAGGCGAAGGGGGATGGTGCGTTAATTTCGACCATACCACGCGAGAATGTCGCATCTACTCAAGTCGTCCTCGGTTCTGCCGTGTGGAATCAGAAGTGTTTCAAGATATGTATGGGGTTGAACCAGAAGAAGTCAACGATTTTGCTATTGACTGCTGTCGCCAGCAAATAGAAGGAGTATACGGCGATCGCAGTCTGGAAATACTACGCTTTAATCAAGCTGTTGGGCTGTAAGTAAGCTGTTGTGCATTTAAATTGTGATAACAGCATCGCCTTTATTTTTGAGTTTTCGTCCCCATTTAATAATTAACTCTCCTTCATTTAAAAGTTGATGTAATAAATATTCTAGGTCTTCAATTGATTGAAATAGCCGATTAGCAATATATTCTTTTGTCGAGTGCCAGACCAATTCAATTAAGTTATAATCTGGGCTATATTCCGGGAGAAACTCTAAATGAATATTCGGCATTTCTGTTTCAATTTTATTAATATACTCTTGCTTTTTGTGAAAACTTGCATTATCAAGAATAATAACTATTTTTGCTCCCTTCTCCGCAAAATCTTTAGCTTGATTACCAGCTTCTACCCAATCGAAAACTATTTCTTCATAAAAGATTTTTAGGACTTTGTAAAAATTGTCTGCATTCCCTTTATCAATAAATTCTACAAATCTTTTCTTATCTGAATACCTTAATCCTCCCATCACATTAATTCTCCCTTTTCTTCTGTCTCCTCTCACGTTTTTAGAGTGACCTTTTTTACACCATGATTTTCTTCTTATCACCCTTAAACTAAAGCCACTCTCATCCCAAAACCATACCTGTAATCGTTCTGGATGCTCTTTCTCTATTCTTAAATACTCTGCTATTTTCTGTTTAAATGCTTTTCTTTTTTCTAGATTCCTCTTGGACTCTAAGCTATATTTTGTCCAGAGGTAGACGTACTTTTTTTTCTCTAATATCCTCCTTACTTGAGAACCACTTAATTGTATGCCTGTGAGTTGCTCTAAATATGTTGCTAATCTCTGCGCTGTCCATCTGCCAAACTCGTATCCTAATTCTTCTGGTTCTTTATCTATAGTTTCTAGTAATATTTCTATATACTTATCTGTGGCTTTTTTATGGTTTCCCTTCATCCTCTCATCTTTTAGGCTTTCTAGATTCTCTGGGTCTCCATGTACACACCAATATGATACTTTATTTAAAGAACAACCCAAAAATTCTGCTATGTTAGCTTGTGTTTTCCCGTCATTAAGCAACAAGAGAATTAGTATTCTTTCTCTTATTTCTCCATTTTCTTCCAGTTTTAAAGCTTTTTGTAGTTTCTCTATCTGCTGAGAAGTTAAATGATTTTTTGCTGGCATTATTCCATTTTTTGACTGAATTCAGTTTTTTATTATACCCAATTTAAATGCTGAACAGCTTAGTATGCAAGGAAGTAAAGACACGCCATAATTTTTTGTTTCTATCTTTGAAGTTGCAATTTATTACAACAATCTGAGAATATGATAGAAATATGAAAGCACCCTAGCAACCAAAACTACCACCTGTGAAACTTGACTCTGCACCTTTGGGCATTTCTGGCATAACTCAGTCTGAGGTTGAGCTAGAACTAAAAGACAGCAATGATTTTAACTTAACTCCTGCGATCGCTCCATCAGTTGGTCCTGTCGTTGCCGATAGTTCTCAAAAGCAGCAATCAGCGCTGGTAGTTTTTGGTACAACTTTTGTCACAATTTTTCTAGCAGAAATTGGAGATAAAACTCAGCTATCCACTCTGTTAATGAGTGCAGAATCTCATTCGCCGTGGGTGGTATTTATCGGTTCGGCGGCGGCGCTGATCAGCACCAGCTTATTAGGCGTACTTTTAGGTAGTTGGATAGCCAGCCGACTCAGCCCAAAAACTGTAGAAAAATCAGCAGGCGTGATGTTGTTAGTAATTTCTCTAATGCTGTTTTGGGATGTATTGGTTGGTCATTAGTCATTTGTCATTGGTTATTAGAAAAACTCCCCATTCCCCATTCCCCACTCACCATTCCCCTTTCCCCTTAATTATATGGATTGGCATCTTTTAGGACTAAGCTTTATTACAGTTTTTTTATCAGAATTGGGTGACAAAAGTCAGCTAGCGGCGATCGCACTTTCAGGGCGTTGTAATTCTCCGCGTGCAGTATTTTTTGGTGCAGCAGGCGCATTGCTGGTGACAAGCTTGTTGGGATCGTTAGCAGGGGGTGCAGTAGCCGAATTATTACCTACACGCGTTCTAAAAGCGATCGCGGCTGTCGGATTTGCTATCCTTGCAGCACGCTTGCTGTTATTTAACAATGAACCATCGGTAGATTCTGAGCAAATACCGTAGTACTCCTTAAGGAATTTATTCAGAATGGAGAGCGTTCAAGGCGATTTCTGCTGGATGAACCACCCCATTACCTGCTAGATTGACTTTCTCCTTCCTACGAAGCACAATCATGCCACGAGAGCGATTCGATGAGGAATCCTTATCCACGCAAGCGGCATATATACGCCCAATTGGGCATTTCCAAAACCGGGTATATCGTTTGGGATTTGTATCTGCAATGGTGATTTCTTGAGTTTCCGGTTCATAGTCTGCCAATAAGGAGAAGTGACCACCTTCTAAGCTTGGATTTTCATGAGCAATACGGGTATTGAAGTTAAGAATGTGGACATCATTCTCATCACAAACGGCAGCTTCAACTTCACGTGTGAATGCTTCGAGCGTCATACTCGGTTTATCAAAATGCTCCACCCGAATGGATAGAGGTATTTCTTTTCTTTCAATATAAGTTCGACAGGTATCATAGGTTTCTGCTAACGTCATACCATCATCTAAAACCGATGAGATCGGCAGTTGAGTAACATAAAAAATCTCATCAACAGTCGTCAGATATCCCAATGCGGTAAAGGCATAGGCAATGGCAGTGACATTACAACAGTAGATGGGTTGTTGAAACTGATGTAATTGAATAATTTCCAAATCTCGTTTGGAAATTTGAGCTATGTTATCAATATCCATTTTGGTGTCTCCTTGTATACATAGTATCAATTTACTCAGGATTTACGCACCAATGCGATTAGTACTTACCCATTAAATCCCTCAGAAAATTTCTAATGTATTGTTATTGACTGTATATGTGCCTTTAAATATTCTCAGCATCAGTGCGAAAATGCAAGGACATTTAAGACACTTAAGCAATTAATTGTTTCGATCAATTACAGTTAAGGCACTTAAGCTACGAGGAGAGTGAAAAATTTACAATTTTCTGGCTACGTGCCCATTAAGAACTAAGCACTGACATCTGAAATGACAATGCTTGTCCCCTTAGTCCGACGTGGACATCACCGATTATTTTTTAGTTGTCACCACTACTACATTTATTGTCTTATTTGTCAATGCATAAGTTGTAATCTTAGCCCTTTCAAGGTGTGTTATTTTGCAGCTTTTTCTGGTTTAGAATCTTAGCAGTTGAGACATGGGGCTTGTTCTTGAAGTAAGTTCGTTTTGGTTGAGCAATCTTTGGAACTCGCGGATGACGGCGAAAATTTCTCAATTTGACAAGACCTGCCAGATGTTTGAGAGTTTGTGATCATTCTGTGAAGGTCATGTTTTGAAAAACACACCACTCATCAGGGGGAATGGCAATCATCATCCCTCTGTAAGCCCCATGACGATTAGGTTGCTTCAAGCAGACCTTGACGCGGCGTGCCTTTAACAGTTGACTAATATCACGTAGCACTTTCAGACGGTGTTCGCTGCTAGCGATCGCATTCCCATCAATAATTTTTACTCGATAACCTGGTAGCAAATCAGGCGTTGTAGCATTGAGGTGTCGAATCGTAGCTTCCATTTGACCAGCAACCTCTCTGACTAGTAGTCTGCCAACCCAAAAATGCGCTTGTGAGTACTGGGGAAAGGGGAAAGGGAAAGGGGTAAGGGATTTGAAACCTTTCCCCCCGCCCCTTATCCCCAGAGGGGACCCCACCTTCCTGACAGGTGTAGGTTTTTTACGTGGGTATGAGTATTCACTGCTGAAAGGGAGAGAATGAAACTAGAAACTAGGGATGTATTCTCAAAATGCTGAACAACAAACATCTCAAACAGTGGTCATGCATAGTTTCCGAGCGGATGCCTAACTTGTCAATACCACAGGCCATAGGTTTGGCAACATGGAGCTTTGGTATGGTAGTGACAAAATCAAGTAGTCTAACCCAGGTATCTGAGTTCATTGGAGCAGTGAATAATGAAAAACCAAACACAGTCAGGCAAAGACTAAAAGAATGGTATCAGGAGGAAAAAGCCAAAAAAGGGGATAAACGGAGAACACTGGATGTGAGCAGATGCTTTGCATCATTGTTGTTGTGGGTGATTAGTTTACTGCCACAAAATATTCAGCAAATAGCACATAATGCTTTCTCTAAAAGTCCACGAACCATCACCGATACTGGACTCTCTTTTACAAAACGCTCAAACACCTGCCCTAGCAACATTTTTTTCTCCACCCAACAAATTTGCACCTCTTTTTACCAAACTACAAATTAGTTCATCACACAACACCTTGAAAGGGCTAATGTATTAGACTTGTCGGGAAATAAGAGAGAATAGACAGCAGTGGTAAGGAAGGAGTGCGATTCGTTGATTAGTGAATCACGGTAATCAGCCCGTAAATAACTAATCCAGCCCGACAGCAGATTACTGTCACTAAAGGCTGAACTCTCGGTTTGATGCAAGTGTAAGTCTTGCCATTCAGACTCAGAATTGACTCCTTATCTGCCCACACCGAAGAAGCTCGGTTCTTGTAGAGTGAAGCTGGGAACAGGGCGTAATCAGACGACCGTTGCGGGTTGACACTGGCGCTAATAGGGAGTTCCTACGATGAAACAGAGCCTAGAAAAGCGACTTATTCGCCGGGCAGGGCGCAACATAAAAACCCTAACCCCACTGGAGATTATTCCCGCCGAATTCTTCTTCAATAGCGGCAAGAGTCTAGGGAATCCAGTAGTCGAAATGGCTACATCTAACGGAACAATCAATCTCTCCGAGGGAACGAAGAAAAACGAGTTGTGGGTCAAGGGACAGTCGAACCCCAAGTAGCCCAGACGAGCGGAGGAATCCCCACAATTCGGGTAGGACAGACCGTAATTGGTCTGAGGTGTTCAGAATACACAAACTAGAGAAGAGTATGATTAGGCACAGTTACAAAACTAGTGAATCATGGGTAGCGTTACCTTGGAAGAAATTCCGCCGTAACCTATTCCGCCTCCAAAAGCGAGTGTACAAAGCTGTTCAAGTTGGAGACAAGCGGAAAGCTAGGTCACTCCAAAAGCTTATTCTAAAATCCACCTCGGCTCGATTTCTTGCAATTAGACTTGTATCTCAGCTAAATGCTGGTAAAAAGACGGCTGGTATTGATGGTAAGAAATCCCTCTCATTCCAGGAACGCTTCAACCTTGAAGAACTACTGAAAATGAATAGTGGAAATTGGAAGCATCAAGGACTACGAGAAATCCCCATCCCTAAGAAGGACGGGACTACCAGAATTCGAATTATGGTGCCACCACAAAGGCGGAGAAATTAGCTCCGTTAGTTAGAGGTTGGAGAAACTACCATAAATTCTGCAAGATGGACGGCTCAAAGTTCTCACTTTGGTTCATAAGTCACAGAGCATATACGGTATTTAACAAGGAAACCAAGAAAACACGCCACACTAGCAAGGAACTAGTCAAAAAGGCATTCCCAGCAGTTCCCTACTCCGAAAATAAACACGTCATAGTGCAAGGAAGAAAATCCCCCTATGACGGAAATATAGCCTACTGGAGCGAACGCAAAAGTAAGCTCTACGATGGCGAAACCTCTATTGCCCTTAAGAAGCAAAACCATAAATGTGCCTCCTGCGGCTTAAAGTTCATCGATGAAGAACGGGTTCACCTGCACCACATCGACGGAAATCATGCCAACTGGAAGAAAAATAATCTGGAAGCAATTCATCAGAGTTGCCACGATTACAAACATATGAGCAAAAGCGCAAGCTGAGAACATCGGAAGCTGGGTGCGGTGAAAGTCGCACGCCCAGATTTAACTGAGAGGTGCGGGGAAATAATATCCCCCATCGACTCAACCCGGTTGTCAGTGGTTCGGGAGCGATCGCTTGGGCTTGGGTTGCGATGTGGTGGTCGAGTTCGGTCTGTGCGAGGGTTTGATTGTCGGGGGCAGCAGGGGTGGCTTTCTGAACCTTACTTGCATACACAATAAAAGTTGTTTGAGCGACTGGGATTCCGATCCCTGTACCTCCAAGTGCTACCCGACTTTGAAAACAACCCTAAAAAAATCATGAACCTATCCCACTAATAATATTTTGTTAATCCAGATGTGGATAGTAGCAAGGTCAATGAATGCGTCAAAGTAAAGCTTTTGACGTTCCCATCTGACAACGAGACGGCGGTATTTGCGTTGATACCAAGCAAAACACCGCTCCTGTTGAAATCTAGGAACAGAGATTTTGATGGGTCTTCCTCTGTTTTTCTTGGTTTTCCAAACTCGTTTTGGGATTTGAGGACGAATACCTCGCTTGCGTAAAGCAGCACGTTTTTCCTTTGAGTCGTAGCCTTTATCAGTAGCCAGCACTTTGAATCGTTTACGTGGTCTACCGCGCTTCAAAGTTTTTAATTTTACCTTATCAAGCAGAGGTAAAACCTGCTCTCTCTCATTACCGTTAGCTGGAGTAGTGGAATTAGTTAAAGGCATTCCATTGCCTTCAGTCAGAGTGTGAATCAGAATACCTTTGCCTTTGCCACCATACGCAACTTCTTCACCCCCTCCTTTCCCAGGGGGAAAAAGACCCGTCAACCGCGCCAAATTCCCAATTTATCAGTCCTTTTTCATCTGCGTAGGCGTAGCCCGCCGCAGGCATCGCTAGAATACGTCCTTGTAAATGTTCAAATGTTCCATCACAACGCCATTTTTTCAACCATCGGTGGGATGAGCTTTTCGATGCCCAGATGTCCCCACGCAGTATGTCACACCATCTACACCCAGTAATCAGGATGTACAACAGGCTATTTAAAACATGACGATATGGTGCATGAGGCATTCCTTTACCACGCTTAGATGCCTGCTTAGGAAATATATCTTCAAATAACTTCCATTCCAGGTCGCTCAAACCCTCAAAACGTCCAGCCATCAACGGATACACCCAACTCAAGTCAAAAATATATTACCACAATCTTGATATTAGTGGGATAGGTTCATATAACAGTGTTCAGTTAGCTCAAAAATTAGAACAAGAACGCTCCGTAAAATTAAGTCCTGACTGGTTAAGGCAGGTACTTAAAAAAAGGGGATCATTTGGAAACGAACTTTGGATTTGTCATAAGGGGAAACAAGACTCGGTAGTACAGCAAATCAAACAGGCTGACTTAGAAATGCTGGAATTGTCTGCGGCGGCTGGAGAAATTGATTTAAAGTATGTCGATGAATCAGGGTTTTGTGCTTGGAGCGAACCGAGTTACAGTTACTACTTTCTCGGTCAACAAAAACGCTTAGAACAGAGTAAACGCCGAGGACGAAGGTTAAGTATTATTGGGTTTCTTCAACCTCTAATTAGTTTTGTGTACGGGTTGGTGATTGGCGGTGTTTCACGCAAATCTTATATCCAAATGATGGAGCTTGAAGCACTTGAAGCCCAAAAAGCAGGTCGTATCAGAGTCATCGTTGAGGACAACGGCCCGATACATCGGTGCAAAGAAGTTCAGCAATTATGGACAAAGTGGGAAGAGATGGGTTTGTACATCTTCTTTTTACCTAAATACTGCTCAGAGATGAATCCAATTGAATTGGAGTGGCAACACCTGAAAAAAAATGAACTAGCTTCTCAAACTTTTGAGGATGAATTAGACCTTGCCTATGCTGTCATTGATGGAGTTCAAAATAGAGGAGAAAAGGGAAACTACAGTACACAACGTGTAAAATTTAACTCTTATTCTTCTGCTTAATTTTTCGTTACATACTTATAAATTTTCTCCACGACTTACTTACTTGCATCTGTGCAACTAGATTATGCTAGGGCATCTACCCGAAAAAGACAAATTCTTCAGCAAGGGACTCGTATTTCCCATCGATTTGGATACTTTATTCTCAAAGAAAGGGTAATTTCTATGTTAACCAAAACATAAACGTTAATTTCTCAGTGTAAGTGCATCTCAAATGCTATTGACAAGTAGGTTTAGAGATACGATCATTAATTAGCAAAATATTGACAAATAAGCTTATTTGTTATTAATTCTTTCCTGAACTAGGATAATCTAAAATTGCTTTGATACTTGAAGATATAATAATTACTCTGCTAATTTGCAGTACAGAAGAAAAGAAGCTTTACTTCGAGGTGTCCCTCTCACTTTTTAAAAAAGTTTCCACCTGGAATCCTGAATTGTCAGCAGTGCCTTTATCAATGGGCGAGGCTATTGAAATTGTTCGGGCTGAAGCTTATCGAAAGCGACCTAAATTCAACTCTTATGTATGTATAGCTGCCTCAATTCAATCTCTGCAACCTCATCCAAAGCCATTTTTATGGTATTGGTATATTGTGTTTGCCCCAGAAATTGATAAGCATATTTATTATTTAGATCGCAGTGAGATCGTTTTGCTTCTGGATGGTACAGTAATTGAGCCAAAAGTTATTAATATTTCAAATTAGTTCCTACTTTTTTAACAAATTCGGCGAAATTCCCCGTCCCTCTTCTGCAAGCGCTCAGGGACAGTCAAAGCAATTCACGCATGACCAATTTTATGAAATGGTCAAAGGAATCCCATTATCTTTGGGTTTTAAATTGAGAATAAACGGAACAGCTTTCAATACCCAATCGGACACTGGTGTATAACCCTCTTGTGTCACTTTGGTAGAAGCCAATCGTTGTAAGCCTTCTGGAGCTTCAATTTCTGGGTTTTGCCTATAAATTCTAGTTTCTGTTAATAAATAAAAGCTCAAAGCCTGATTCAATCAAAGGTTGAGAATTTCGCTTTGATTATTGTTTTCCAAAAGTGACATAATAGGGATAATTAGCAGCTTCTTCTCCAAAGCTAATAGAAAGCATATCTGTATGAATAATACCTGGATTGAGGGGTATAGCTGCCATACCAATTGGCAATTCTTGTGCCAAAGAACGAGTTAACAAAGTCGCAAGTCGCAAGTCACAAGTCGCAAGTGAAGAGTTAGAGTCGATGGAGGGTATTATCCCTCGCACCTCTCCTACAGAACCGAACGTAAGACTTTCGCCTCATTCGGCTCCCAGATATTCTTAAAGGTTAGCTTCTTTCTACTTCCTGTCCCAATCTGTTAGTAAGGGTTTTCGCTCTCAAGATGGTATGTAGATTTTGCTTCCTTTTTGCTCATGTGGATGTAATCGTGACAGCTTTCGTGTACGACTGTTAGGTTTTTATCCTTCCAGTTGCCATGATTACCGTCTATGTGGTGTAAGTGTGCCTTCTCTTCAGATAGCATCTTTAGACTGCAGCATCCGCACGTATGGCCTTGCTTTTGTAATAGTTTTGAGGTTTTGCCATCGTATAATTTACTATTGCGTTCGCTCCAATAAATTAAATCGCCGTCAAAAGGTGATTTGTTCCCTGTAACTTTGATGTGAGCAGATTCGGAGTAAGGAACCGCAGGAAACGCTTTTTTTATTAGCTTTTCAGTTGTGTACTTATCCTGTTTAGCTTCCTTGTTAAATACCTTAAAAGCTCTGTTGTCGATGTGCCAAAGTGAGAACCTTGACCCTTTCATCTTGCAGAACTTATGGTATTGTCTCCATCCTCTAACTATAGGTGCTAGCTTTTCAGCTTTCACTTTTGCACCATAATTCGAGTTGTTAACGATGGTTTTTACTTTCCTACGGAATTTCTTAAAGTTTTCCATTGAGGGAGTACTTTTGAATTTTCCGTTGTTCTGAACTTTAAAGTTCCAGCCAAGGAAATCAAACCCATCTGTCGCGGCGGTTATCCTTGTTTTCTTCTCGCTTATTCTTAATCCTCTGCTTGCTAGGAACTGGTTTATTTTGTCAAGTATTGCTTTTTCATCGTCTTCGGGTCGGAGGAAAAACACCATATCGTCGGCATATCTAACGCTTGCGTTTTTTATGTCTTTTCCTGGTGTGTTGGGGGTTATCCTTCTTCCTTTTATTCCGTGGTATTGATGTATATTTTCAATCCCATTTAGAGCGATGTTTGCTAATAGTAGTTAATTCGATAGCAAAGCGATCGCTCTTATTATTCCCTCCCTGATCCCAAATCATCGGCATGATAATTCTACCTGGGGCAGATGTACCCAGCGCTACCTCTTTAGTTTCATTGACATTGAGATTGGTTGTAGCTACAGGGGTGCGATTGAGGATACCTACCATTCCTGGAGTCAAGTTATCAGTTTTACTGTCAGTGCTTTTGGAGCCAATTAAAACTGTTTGAATACCAGGGTCTTCAGGAGTGGAAATGGATGTCCTAGCTGTTGGTTTCAAGCCTGTTGGAGTTTGAGTGTTAACAGCAACTTCTGACTGAGTTTCAGCTACTTTAGAGTTACCGATTTGCGACTGTCCCAGACTAGCTAGTTGGCTCCACTGCTGGAAAGGATCGACATTCCTTTCACGCTGTCGTATTGGTGATGAAGCTTGATAACTGACAGGATTGGGAGAAATATACCGCACTAGTGGGGGCGCAGGTTGAGAAATTCTTACAGGAGTTATTGGTGTTATGCGCGATGTAGGAGTTGTGCGCGGTGAAAAAGTCTCTTGAGGTCGAGATGGCGTTGGTTTGGGTTTATTTTGTAGAGTTGGACTTGGGGATTTAGCCGCAACAGGTTCCACTTTGATCCCTCTTTTGTTACTACGGGGAAAGTATAATCAGGAAGAAAACCAGAAACAGTAAGTAATAGGGATGGTTACGCAGCGCAGACAAGCAGTAAGCACAGTGGCCTTCATAGATAACTATTGTCAACACTATTGTTCAGTGTTTGAAGATGTGAGACATTTTGAAGCATTCAAATTTTTACATTTGGGAATGCTTTCAGAAATTAAGAGAAAATCTCTGCCAGAAATAGCTAAAACGGCGGGGCTAAAAGATAGCCAAACACTACATCATTTTTTAAGAGATGCGCTGTGGGATGTCAAAAAAATCAGAGAAATTAGGCTGTGGTTAACAAAAATGTTTATTGGGGAACGAGAAATAATTTTATGCATTGATGAAACAGGAGATCAGAAGAAAGGAAAATCTACAGATTATGTGACTCGTCAATATATTGGGAATTTAGGAAAAACAGAAAATGGCATAGTATCAGTAAATGCCTATGGGGTAGTAGATGGAATTACTTATCCATTGATATTTCAAATATTTAAACCTAGAAATAGACTGCAAGCAGGAGATAAATATAAAACTAAACCACAAATAGCAGTGGAAATAATTCAAGAAATAAAAGAGATGGGTTTAAAAATCAAGTTGGTATTGGCAGATAGTCTTTATGGAGAGAGTGGAGATGTTATTCGGGTATTAGAAAATCTAAATTTAGAATTTATTGTGGCAATCCGCTCGAATCATGGTGTATTGATGCCGCCGGGAAGCCGGAAACGTTATAACTCCTGGAAAGCTTATGAGCAAAAGCTTTCACACCGTAAAACAGAAACTCGTTATCTTCGAGAAATCATTTTTGGTCAACGCCGTCGCTTGAGATATTACCAAATCAGTAAAAGTAATGTTCCTGACCCTACAGGAGAAGAAAGCTGGTATGTTATGACTAATTTATCTGTTGACCTTCAACTCAACGTTGCTCGACTTTATAGTTTAAGAAACTGGATTGAATATGGCTTTAAACAAGTCAAAAATGAACTCGGTTGGGCTGATTTTCGCCTGACAGACTATGAAAGCATTGAACGCTGGTGGGAGATAATTTTTAGTGCCTATCTTCTAGTAAGCATTCAGGCGACTTATTTCCAGGTAGAGGCTGAGAAATTTGCCAACCAAAATCTTTCAAATCCTAGCTCTGATTACTCTTCACTTAGAGATTCATCAATTAGTCAGTTTAGTCAACATCGCCAGTGGGAACCTGGCATTACATGGAAAAGTTCTCTTAATAACTTGAGGCTCATTATTCAACCTTATATCTTTTACCATTTGCTCTTACCTTGGTTAGATGTATTCAATATTCCTGGGATGAAACGCTGTTTCCTTAAGTTGATTGAATTGATGAATGATTTTCGAGCTTCTCCGATTCGTTTCTCTATTGCTAGTTAGTCTTCTTCTCTATTTTTCTTTCCCGAAGGTAACAAAAGAGGGTTGATACCAATTTAATATGAAGCTGCATAGAAAAGAGCTTCGAGAATAAAGTTATAAGAAGAGATAGATATTACCTGCTCAAGTGTAAGTTGATTAAATATTTCTTGGATGCGATCGCGTAAATTCTGTAAAGAAGAGAAAAGCTGATTTTTGAGTGGTTTCTTGAGGAGCTGCCAAAGCCTTTCAATGGGATTGAGTTCAGGGGCTGAAGGTGGTTGAAACAGAGGAATAATAAATTCTTGCCAACGAATTGCTGAACTTGTATGAGCAGGTGCTTGGTCAACCTGTAAAATAGCGTAATCCCCACCTAATTGTTGAGATAGCCAGTTCAAAAACTGTTGAAAACACTCGCCATTCAGTTTTGGATATTCATAAAGAAAATGATCGCAAGTCTTTGGTTCAATTGCACCATAAATCCAAAAATTTTCCCGTGGCCATTTCACCTCAACAGTAGGCTTAACTCCAGAGGCAGTAATCACTTTTCCTGTAAGAGTTTTCAGTCCCACCCTCGTTTCATCCTGGCACAGGTAACGAACACACTTGCCGGGTGCTAGATGTTTTTCTAGACAATTCAGAATGATACCGAGTTTTTTTTAAACTCAGATACTAACTTTTCATCCTGCTTATGGCTTTGAGGACGTGGTACTTTTAATTTTGCCCCTAATCGATATCGAACCAATGCATAAACCGTTGCATACTCGATATCAAGCCCCTGCTCTTGCTTTAACCACTCTACTATTGCACCATAGCTACTAAAGCCTTTTCCTGTTTTTAACTCCTCTTCAAGTGCCGCGATCGCTCCTTCAGGAATTTTCCGTTTTGCTCCCGGAGCTTTTTTTATTTTCAATAATTCATCTAGCCCACCCGATCTATATTTTTGTAACCATCTTGTCACCGTTGATGTATCTTTAGCCAAGCGTTTTCCAATATCTTGCTGCTCCTTGGCCTGCCCGCTTTTTATCCACCACAGCATAATAAGTTTTTCTTTCTGGTTCCCTAAATTAGCTGTTTATAGGCGTTTTTTAAGTTCTTCTTCGCTCTCTGCGATTTCAATCTTAAAAGGGCGGCTCATGGTTATTTTAATTTATCGAGTTTGTTTTCTCTATTATATGCAGCTTCATATTAAATTGGTATGAGTTGTTGCTGTTGGTCTTGAAAGGCTAATCTGCTTTTCAGTTCGGCAGATTCATCTAAAACTGGTTCGCCTTTTGGAGATGTAGTAGGAGTTTGAACTACTTGTTTGACAGGAGGTTTCGGTTGGAGAAATCTAAACCAGATCAGTGCTACAGAGCCAATAACGATTCCCACTAAGGCAACTACTGAACCTAGTCGAACACTAGGTTTTTCTGCTAACGGTCGCTCTACTGCTCCTTCTGCATCTTGTTTCAAGCGATATTCTTCGGAAATGAGGTGACTTGCGGTAAGGTTATAACCTGCCAACAACTGCTCCTCTTCAAGGCTGATGTCATCATCAGCCACCAAAGTGGCTTGGTTAGAGCGATGATTGCCGTTAATACTGTTGAATTCTGACGAATAATCAGCAGAGTTCTCGTTTAGGTAGTCAAATTCATGGTTTTGATTTGAATTGGTCATAATTCTACCTTTTTCCTTTAGCGTCGTTGCTGAGAATTGAACTCAACCATCTTGGTAATTTGCAGTCCAGACGATCGCACTTCATAAATTTTCTGTTCTACCAGGGGGGCATCTTTACCTAGAGGAGATCGGGGAATCTCCACTGCTTGGACGGTAAAGGTGCGGTTAAAAGGAATACGCTCATCTCTACCAGTAGTACGGTCAACTAAGATGGTAAATTCCACGAAACTCATTGAAAAAATTACAGCTTCTGGATGATAATACTTCAGTAAATTTCCTGAAAAGACCTAATGTTATTTTTAAAAAATCTTCGTTTTCTTCGGATGACAGTAATAGTTTGTAGAGAATACGATGTGGTAAATAATTTCTATGTGTCCACAGCAAATAGGGCTTTGTGGAGTTCAGCACTACCAAACCTATTTGAACTAAAAAATGACGCAACCAAATTATCTAAAACTTGCAAAGCAGGGTGATGCACAAGCGATTGGTATTTTGATAAACCGCTCTCTCCAACCCAAAGGTATCAATGCCAAGATTGCTTTTAAAAATAGTTGATTAAAGGTAATGTTGGAATCAACTTCAGTCCCAGAGCAACAGGTTTTAGTTGAGTTTATTCGCAGAGGAATAACGAGTTTGAATATTTCATCCGTTAAAATAGTTCAGGTGTACGGACGACATACAGGTGAAGAGTTCCCGGCATGGAGCCAAGAATTTACATTAGCAGAGGAATTATTGCCTTCATCAAATTCATCGGAAATTAAATTAACAAATTCTCCTACAAAAAAACAATCACCAGATAAATCTTCAGAATATTATCAATCTACCTCTGGCAAAAAGCAATATGATCCAAAGGTAGTAATATTATCAGCTTTATGGAATTTTTGTAAGTGGTATATATCAGGATTTACTGGAAAATCCTATGAAGAAACTTATGTATCTTCTATATTTATCCGATCATGTCACCAAGGTTTAAGAATGTTTTTTAATATCATATTTATTATCTTAGGATTTATAATTTTAGGCTTGATCGTTAAACAAAACAATATTTCATTTCCAGCCGCTTCATCTGTTTCTTCATCTTCTGGAAGTGTATCTGAATCTTCTTCAATTCCTTCATCTGTCCCTGACGATGTGAATAAATTTGAATGTACTACACTTGCTAATGCTACCAATGCTACTACTAGTTCTAAGCCAGCGAGAGTAGACGCTATTTTATCTATCAAGTACACTGACAATAAATTAGTTCAGCTTGTGAAAGAATACGCGGCGGCTTTAACAGTAGAAGAATTAGCTTTTCAACACTACAAAACTACTGGCTTTGCCTCTTGGAAAGAGCAGACATATAACGATGCTAACAAACAATCCATAGAGAAGCTGAAAGAAATAGAGCAGTACTGCAATCAATGAAATAAGAACCAGAATAAAGATAATTCAGCAAGCAAATGTAGACACCTTTTTATAACACAAAGTAAATTTATGAATTTGACAGAATTAAAGTGGACTAAAAATGTAAATCATCAGGGTGATGATAAAGATTGGGCTTATCAAAATATTGACCCAGATTTAAATATTTTTCAATTAAATTGGAAAACAGAACAAGCAAAGAATGCCCTTAAGCCAGAGAAAGGCGAACTTATTCTTTTAAGACAACGTGCCAAAGTAACGCATATTGTCAAACTTCTGAACAAGACTTTGTATGAAGAGCCGGCCGATGGAGAATTTAGTATCTCCCGTCGCGTTCAAGTAGTTTGGATAGCAGATTTTTCAAGTGTACCTCCACAACAAGACATGGTGTTTGGTTATCATGTCCATCTTCAAGGGGGTAAAGTGATAAGGTTGGAAACGCCTACATTGAACAAACATTGGATTAGCCGAGGTGGATTAGTAGGATTTCAAAATCATGTTCTAAAAGCACTTAAATTAGAACGCGAGTAGTAATCGGGGTAAAATGAGCAGTGAGTGATTCCAAAAGTTACGCGCTTTGACTTGATGAGCCGCTTTCAATATTGCGATCGCCACGAATAAAACTGTACCAAACTCTTACGGCGATCGGCAGTATTGATGGCTGAAAGTTCCTTGGCTGTTTGAGCGGTTAAGGTGTTACTCAATGCCCTGTCAATGCGTGCTTGCTGGGCTTCAATAAGCATCCGCTCGTTGACGCGACTGCTAAGGGCAGTCTGTTGGGATAGGTTTTGCAAAATCTGTTGAGTGACATCTAAACTTTGGGATTCCTCACCCAAGCTGATGTTTTCTTGAGTATCTTGTTGAGTAGCTTGCTTAATTTGAGCCATCTGACTTTGGGCTGTTTGGCTCAAAGTAGCCTGATTAGCGATCTCTGTGGCAACTGTTCTAGTAGCATATTTACCAAGGTCTTCACGGATACCATAAGAGCTTTGACCATTGGTTTTGTTCTCCAAAGTTTCAGACAGCACGGCACCAGGGTCGTTGTTGGCTGAACCGTTCATGATTCCTGCCAAAACTTTGTTTAAATCTGGAATTTGAATTGCACCCAAGGCAGAATTGAGCAGATTGCCAAGAGGATTAAATAGGTCATTTTGAGCGAAATTTTTGACATCTCCCACAAAATCATTGATTTGAGATGCTGTGTCTGCGGTGAAAATACTACTACCAGTAGTTTTATTACTAACAGCAGCAGCTACCGGATCTCGACCGTTGTCTTGAGTACTGGCAAGGGCTGGACTGGCGATAGAACCAAGTGACAAAATTAGAATCGGTGCTATCAATCTGATAAAGGTAAGTTTAGATTTCATGATTCACCTTCCTTAATGCAGTTTTTAGATATATCAACTTGCAATCAGACTACTTTCAGCCTGTTGGCCATCGTTATTCTCTTGGCGATCGCTTTGCCCAACCTAGATGCTAGTAAAGCACTAACCTGATTTTGGATTTGGTTGAGTGCCTGTCGGTCAATTTCTTCAAAGGATCTCAGATTAAGGCGCTCTCTAGTGCAGAACTTGACGAAATCTGGTAGCGTGGGTATCTGCTGCCATTCTGGTGAAAGCCAGCCCATCTCAAAGGCTCGGTTGTAACGAGTAATAATTTCTGCGTCTTTTAAAAATACGTCCAAAGCTTTCACCAGTAAAGCATCAACCCGTTGAGCTAGATGGGGGTTTTCGACTTTCCCCATTGCGTTGCCGAAGGCGGGCGAAGCCATCGCAGTTAATGCTTTGCGAATAAAGTCCTTCCAAGATTCCATGCGCCGTTCCCGTTCTGACTTGTCGAACCGTCGCAAATCTGGGGGTTCCAGTAGGTTACTGCTGCCACTGGAAATATCGTAATATGCTCCTTGCTCGCCCAAAAGCTCAATCGCAGTTTTGAAAGTGCTGTTACCACTGGCAGAGATATCCATACCAACAACGGGAATATTGTTCGCTAATGCCTCTAAAGCAAAGCGCCATCCCAAAACGCTCTTTCCTGAGCCGGAAGTACCTGTAATTAGAGCGCGTCCAATCTGCTGGTGAAATAAGTCAACATAAATAGGCTTACCACCACGACTGGTAAGGAATTCCACACCTTGTTTATCGATGTCCTTGGGGACAGTTAGGGGCATAATTCCAGCTACAGTATGGGTATCTAAAGTTATTCTGCGTTCGCTGAGATTGCCTCCGTGCAGCAACCATTTGCAGGTAATCGGCAGGGTTTGCAGCCAAATTTCCCAAGCAATATTACGCTCTCGAATTACTTTGGCAGTCTCAAAACTGTTAGCTAATAAGTTGCAAGCATGGGTTAACTCTTGGGCACTGTGGCGGTAAATTAGAAATACAGGCGCACAGTGCAACGCTTTCGTGCCTTCATAAAGTCGTCGTTGGGCTTCAAAAGATTCCTCCTGTTTGATTTCCGCTCCAACGTCCCGTCCCTGTCCTTTGGTTATGGCTAAAGTGCGGGCTGTTTTGGATTGTTTTGCCTGACGCGCCAGGTTGTCTTGGATTAAGAAGTCATTGCTGCGGCTAATTTCAATCCAAGCTTCTGTATCGTGGACATAGCTGGAAGCAAGGATTTTCCAGACCCACTTTAGCTGTTCTTGGGCATTAGACCAACCGACGGGGGGATCTGTTACAACCATGACTCCACAAACCTTGCTTTTACCTGTGAGGTAAACTCGGTCATTATCTCCCCGATGTTCGGGACAGGCAGAGCGTCCCTGTTGTCCTTCAATCAGTAATGTACAAATGTGTTTATCGGTGGTTAGGGTTTCTGTTAACTCCAGTCCTGTCTCAGTCTCCTTCAGTGTAATGACTTGGGGAATAGGAGGTGCTGCACCCTCATTAAATCGATTCCAAAGCCACTGCCACAAATCTGTAGCATTGCAAGGTGTTACTTCTAAGCCAATTTTAGTATTGAGCAGCAATTCCCACTGAATGAATCCTTGCTGAAACCCTTGCAGTAAGAGCTTTTTGAAAAACTCTTCTTGGTAAATGCGTTTGTTCCCTGTAATCAATTCAACTGCCCAAGAGCCAAATTTTCTACATTTTTTCAGTCCACCAACAAATCAGATTTTCCACTTTGAATGGATAATGAATCAATATCGAGTGTTTAATTTTATTTTAAAAATATTTTATCTAAGCCTATAACTACTTCTTAAAGTAGAATTATGAATTTAGCAATTCATCAACTACCTCCTACTTTCTATAAACCGATAAATACCATACCCTGCTAATGCTAAAACTCCGCCTGTTGCAATAGCTAAGATGGCATCATGGGCTTGAACTGCTCGAAAAAATCGAAAGCCCTTAACGACCTTGAGAATGTTTTTTATTGTGTTTGTAGAAAAAGCATAAGTGGGGCTGCCCATAATAATCATTAATGCAACCATGAGTCCCAATGTAGCAATTGTTTTCATAGAAGAATCTAAGGTTAGATTAAGATTTTGTACACATATAAGCAGGGTTATCGGTCATAATCACCTGTGCTTTGAAGGGAAGGGGACAAAGTAAGGTTGCGATTTTACTTTTTGGCACCTGTGCTTTGATGTTTCAGTTGAGGGATGGACGTTGAGTTGACACCTTGATATGTTGCAATCGGCATAACCATTAAAACCGCGATAAATGTCTTGAATCTCGGTTCACGAATTGAGAGGTAATAAAATTATCTAGATACCTTTAGCGCAGGTTTTGATTAGGCTTTTATCAGGACTTTAAGGCAGTACGAGGTGGCTCATAAATACAAATTCTATAGGATGTTTTCCTTTTTGGAGATACTTTTGAGTTTACTGAATTTTCTACAAGTTTTTAGTATGTATCGCTACAAAAGAGAAATGACAAAATGTACTTTAAACAACATCTGCAAATCAAAAAGTAGAGTTAAGCTTAATTACTAAGAAACACAGGCAACAAGAAACGTGAAGTCAATCACATTGACTGTTACCGTATTTCGTTTCTCATATAGCGTTTGTTGTGCCTAACGGTTATATACCAATAAGACAGTCAGGGTTCCAACCCGCTTAAGAAAATAGCTTGGGCTGGAGTTGTAAAAGTATCGATTAAAGCGGTAACAGTGATAATGGCGGCAACAATATGCCAGAAGCGAATTTTTCTACCTAAATACTTTTCTAAAATTGGTACTGTCCGAATTACGTACCCAATACTCAAGAAAACAATGGTGGCACATCCCAAAATAGTGACGAATATGGGTTTGGTTGCTAATAAATAAATTCCAATCGCAAGACATAGTAAAATGAAAAGTAAGTCTGTGCGGTTGATTTTCAGGTTTCTCAAGTTGGTTGAAAATTTCCGAGATGACAGCAGTTTTAACTGAGAAATGTGAGATTTTGTGTTGTTCATTTTTCTCTTCTCGTTTGTAGAATTAAACTTGCATTTCTGGTTTGCTGGCTTTTCTTTGAGTTTGTTTCTGGCGTTGCCTTGCAGTATCTTTATCAGTCTGGGCTTGGGTAGAGCGAGTTGATTGCTGATTGTCCAGTAGGGTTTCTATCTCACGCAGGGGGATGCTACACTGCAAAATCTCCGGAGGCTGCCCTGGTACTAAAACGGCATCAAGCACTTGTTCATCGTTACGATTAGGGTTAAATCCTTGAAGTAGGCGTGTACCATTGGGCAGTTTTACTACTTCAAACTCGTACTTGACTTTGCCCTTTTCAGTCCAGGTGAATGTCGGTTCATCATTGCTGTTAAATCGGTTAGGTAGTTGTTCTTGAAATTTTTGAATTAATGCTTGGGTGCTGGCTTTGAGAGCGTATTCTTCTTTCGACTGTGGCAGTTTGCAGATGCCCGTTTTTTCATCAGGGGTGAGATTGTCTTGTGCGATCGCCCACTGTCCCTGAGTGCGAGTACCAGCAAAGAGTGTTTCACCTTGGGTATTTTCTAAGGCTATGGCTACCTGCTTATCCTGTGCTTCTACCCATAAAGTTTTGTTACTGGAAATGGCGATACCTGTTTGGGGTGATTGGTCAAATAACTCACTAGCTACTTTGGCAAACCCCACTAAAGCATCGGCACAAGCAGCTTGTTGTTGCTGTGCTTGGCGTTTCGTCAAATGTTCTAAAATGTCAACGTTTGCTGGTTGCTGGTTAGCAGAGTTAGGTTGGACAATATCTGCATCAGTTTCTGACTCGACAGCAGTAGAATTATTCTGTGGTGCTGCCATCTGTTTTTCCAATCGGCTAACTACCATTTCTAAACGGTCAAGTCGCTTGGAAAGAACTTTCAGGTAGGCTTCAATTTGGTCAAGCTGTTCGCTGACGCTGGTATCCTTATCTAATTCAAATGGTTGAGATTGGTATTTGGGGTCTAGTTTGTCACCAAGATTATCTACTTTCGAGCCGATTTTGGTAGCAGCTACAGCCAGTGGATTATCTGTGACTGATTCTTCAGATACAGTTTGAAAATCTTGAGACTTTTGAGACTCTGGTGAGTCCGGCTTTGCTTCTTGCAAGCGACTGGCTATATTATCTACGCGGTCATTCTGCTGTTGCAGTTCTTTGAGAATTCGTTCAAGCCGCTTTTCATCAGCTTCAGCTGCTAGCTGTTCCAAAACACCTTGTCCCACCGCAATTCCCAGAGATGCCAGTTCACCTGTTAAGCCTGCCAAATTCACCCCATTCACTTCTCGCCCATTGGTGGCAGCTGTGGCACTTAAACGCGAAGCTTCGTCTAGAGGCTCTCTGGATTTGGAGTTTTTGGCAGCAGTTTTATTGGTCTTAGCTCTGTCCTGAGTTTTAGGTTGTGTTTTAGGCTGAGAATTACTTTGGGTTTTAGTTGAAGTTTTGGCTTGAGTTTTAGTTTGGGCTGCGCTAACACGACTAACAGATGGCTCGTCTTCTTCACCTAAGTCATCTAGGTTAGGGTTGAAATCGTCATTTAATAGGTCGTCTAGTTCATCGTTTGTATGATCTATTTCTTCATTTTCTTCATCTAAATCGAGCAGGTCATCTTCTAATTCATCATCGAGATCATCTAGTTCTGTTTCAGCAAAACCGCAAATTTCAGCAATGTTAGAAGGGGTGAAGTAGTTTTCATCTTTGCTGGTAATTCCTTCTAGGTTTTTAATCAAGTACTTGCCACTGGTTCTGTGGTTCGGATCATTGGTGAGATAGAAGCGATAGCCTCTAATCTCGTCATCATCTCCACCTCCAACACAGAGTTCTACTGTGATGGGGGCTTTACCTGATTCCTGGCTGTAATTTTCTACATAGGCTTTAAAGTCTTCGTGGGATTGGATAGAATCATCCTGAATTGAGGATGCGATCGCTTTATCCAATGTATTTTCAATATGGCGGAGTTTGCGGCGATCTGTCAGGTTTTCCCATGAGCGATTTTGAGAATTTTGTCTTTGCTTAGGTTTGGTCAGTGTTTTGGTAGCCATAGGTACTCAAAGCTGATTGCCTTAGCAGTTAACCTAACAAGACTTGATCTGGAAACAGCTAGACCAAATGGCGATTTATAAGTTGTCCAGTTGGCTAATATTGACAGTTAGCAGTTTTATGAACAAATATCTTCAAGCTAATACCATTTTGGAGGAAGATAGAGACTAAAGTATTGATTTTGTCGCAAATTAACCCAAAAATCTCATACAGTTTTTATGTAGATTTTTGAACTTTTTCATCAATGCAACCTCAACTAGATCGTTAACACCATCGCAAATCGAGTCTAGATTGCAGCGAAATCCACTTCTACCAAAATAGGATATATTGATTCAACCACTTTAGCTGGTAATTTCTTTTTCAAAAATCACCTTGGCTGCTACTCGCTTGGTTACTTAAAATGATTATCATTCTATGTATTGCTGATTTTATTTTTTGGAAGTCCCTTAGTGGGATAGGTTCAAGAAATTGACCGTTTATGATTTGCGATCGCCCTTCGCAGAGTGTTCAGGTGGATCTTTCTTTGCCTACGGGACGCTACGCGAACGAGCATCTTGCCAACGGGAGCAACGCGATTTTGTGATACTTTTGAAATTTTCTGCTTCATAGCGAAATTCGTAGCTTTTTGGGATGACACCGCATAAATCGTCTGAGTCCGCCCCAACATTAAAGTAAGAAACTTAACTTTTCTTCCAAGCATCATGCTTAACGAGCCGGAGTCTCAATGGTTACAAATTGCTATCACCTGACCTTGGACAACGCAATTATGACACTTAGCATGAGACAAATATGATGTAACCCCACGCTTCCTACACCTGCTATTCGATTTGACAAATATTGGCAAGGTTTTGGATCACACCTTAAAAAGGCTATTTTTTATACAGTTTATTAAATAAAAATCCATAAACAAATCAATTTTGAAGCGTGCGCCAATCAGGTCATAATGTTAAATCAATTACCCATATTGTCTAGCCTTCAGCACTTAGTTAATCGATTCTATATGTACATGACTGTAGATAATTCAATTGGTCGCAGAGCAATTCAATGGAAACCTGAACCACATTTACAGCGTAATATTGATTTATATAAAACTCAACACGACCAATTTGCAGCATTATTACATCAAAAAAATGAGCAAGGCTTAGTTCAATTCTGGCTCGATATGGCGCTAAATAACTTGCCTTCAAAATATAATTGGGAACCCGAAAACCGCATCCAAAAAGCATGGGAACATTTAAGTTTGTATTGTGAGGAAAGTTGCTATCGTGCTGCTTCACAAGTATGGAAAGAGAACCAATATAAATGTTGGGAAGAATATATTTTTTTTGCAAGGTGCTTAGTTTATGATCCCGTGAAATTTCGAGAAATTTTGGCTAAGTACGACCCTAAAATTTCGCCACTTTACGCTTACATAATTGAAGTTTTGCGAAAAACTATTAAAGACGAGGGTGCAGTTGCCAAATTTTCCAAATGGCGGTTGTTGTGCAAAAAAAGTAACAAAGAACTGAAAGAAGCACTAATTCGATATGGTATATGTGAACCGGAGGTTTCCAGATTTTTGTTTGCTTGTAAATATTTTAAACAAGTTTATCAATTCAATAAAATCCAAAACCCTGCAACTCGCATCGGACAACGTTGGGTAGAACCAGATAGTAATGACTTTCAAGAAGCAGCACAATATTACAACGCGGAAAAAGTACTAGCTGTAGCACCGCATCAAGTCGCAGTCGGTAAAAATGTGACTGGAGAACAGCTGCAAGGGTGGATGGAAACCTGCATTACCGCTTTGCAAAATTACCCCCAGTCAATTGCCCCAAGTATTTCCCTGGAAGTAATGGGTACAGTTAGTTGTAAAATTGAGTCAGATGGGGGTTTTCACCTGGAAATAGAAGATTCTACACCTGAGCAAGAAAGCCTTTGTCAGCGAACGCAGGTGGTGTTACAACACGAATTACTGGCGCTCAATGACGACCAAAAAGAAATTTTAGATCTTTACTATGGATTGGGATGGAATCAAAAACAAATCGCTGCAAAATTTGCAGTTACCCAAGGAGCGATCGCACGTCGTTTACAAACTATTGAGCGCAGGCTAATTAATGCGGTATATTCATTAAAACAACCGCCGCAATGGGTCACTGGGTACGTGAAAAACTGGTTGAACTATAATTACGAAACTCCCGATTGTTCTGATTTAATTCAGGCAGCGTTGGTTACAGCCGTCAAACAACTGAACACTCAATCTCAGGATTTATTGCGGCTTTACTATGGACAAAAACTAGACACTAATGCTATCAGCAACCAACTTTGTATTCCCCCAGACAGAGTGAACGAATTACTCTACCAAACAAATTCTGAATTAGAAACTGTATTACTCAAACAAATTGACATAATGATTAGAAAATTTTTAAATATCTGGCTAACTAAACAATATAAACATATCAAATATCATAGCTTCAACTCCAAATTTCAACACTTAATATTGACATAAAAATCGTAAAAAATATATGTTAGTATATCTACCTTTGTTGTATGATAAATACAATAATAAACAAACCAAATTAGCTTTGAAAAACCAATTATTGTTGCGAATACCTACCTCCATACAACAGCAAGCCTGGAAAGACGCACAACAGCATTCTCATAAACTCGCGCAGTACAGTGCTTATTTGAATCGTGTTTGCTTATATACATTTTTAGACTGGCTGAATAACCAACTTTCTGATGAAGCGTTATCCAATTTTTCAATTTATCCTAGTGAAGATGGCTTAGGCAGCATTTTAGAAGTAGTAAATGGTACTGCAATCGAGATTGGTACGCGGCGAATTATCCTTATCCCCAACGAAAACATAGGTTCAGGATCACTGCGAGTTCCTCAAGAGTGGATAGATATCCCTACTTTTGTAGGTGACTATTACTTAGCCGTACAGCTTTATTTAGAAGCAAATGCAGATGAATGTACATTGACAATACAGGGGTTTGCAACACATCGTCAAGTCAAACAGTTGAGCAAGTACGATCCACGCGATCGCACTTATATATTATCAACAGATCAGTTAATCACAAGCCTCACAGTTATGCAGCTAACACTAGGTATGCAAATGCGTGAGGAAGTCCCAGAATTACCTACTTTATCTGAACCTGATGCTCAAAGTTTATTAGAGATGTTAGGAGATGCATCTATTTATTCTCCACGTTTGCGAGTTAATATACCATTTGCACAATGGGCAGCATTGCTGAATAATGATGAATGGCGGCAGCAGTTATATCTGCGACGGACAGGTAGATTCGTGACAAAAAGTAAAGTAAAAACTAACAATTTGAGTAAATGGTTACAAAATACCTTCGATGATGGTTGGCAATCTCTAAATACACTATTTAATCAAGAATCTGGAAATTTAATTTATAGTTTTAGAAACAATGAGGTAGCAGCTAAAGGTATATCTGTAGACGGGATCAAACTAATTGATTTGGGGATGCAATTGAGTAATCAATCAGTTGCACTTTTGGTTGGTTTGACACCAGGAAGTGATGGAAAAGTAGCTGTGCGCGTGCAACTACATCCAGCTAAAGGACAAACTTACTTACCGCCTAATATCAAATTAGCTTTAATTTATCAATCAGAGTCTATTCTTCAGGAAATTAAATCGCGGATTCAAGATAACTTTATTCAATTGAAACGATTTATTTGCCCACCAGGAAAAACCTTTAAAATTCAGGTGTCTATTGATGAGTTTAAAGTGACTGAAGAATTCGTAATTGAACCATTTAAATTGACACAGCAATGAGTAAGTTAGTTATCTTAAACCTGGGAAAAGGTAACTTGCATTCAGGTTTTTCTTTTGTGACTATTCAGCTATTCTGCGAAAAGTCACTTGACGAGCCTCTACAAGAAGAGGATAATTCACAATGGAGACAATTTCAAGGTAGTTTACCAGCTAGCCCGATTCTTCTTGACCTATATCGCCGTTGGCAATTATTATATGAATTAATCTACGAATCTCGCTACATAAATGTAGGTTTACGCCAACCTCAGCTAAAGGATGAAGATATTAAAATTGATGATGCTGATGTTACCCACTTTTCCGATGTAGATTTTTATAAAGTATGTGATGAGTTACAGAAACAAATCGATATCTGGCTAGATGCTGAAGAGTTCCGCCACATTGATCGCCAATTACGGATGCAGTTAAGCAGTGATGATGAAATCCGCTTTATTATTCAAAGTGAAGATATATTGCTTAGGAAACTCCCTTGGCATCTTTGGCGTTTTTTTAGTGATTATCCCAAAGCAGAAGTTGGTTTAAGTTCCATCGAATTTGAAACCAAAACTCAGGTTAAAAATCATACTCAACAAGTAAAAATATTAGCTATTTTAGGTGATAGCAAAGGAATTGATATTGACACAGATCGGAAGATATTAGAGAGTTTACCATCTGCTAAAACAGTATTTTTAGTAGAACCAAAACATTCAGAATTAGATGCACTACTTTGGGATAATCAAGGATGGAATATTATATATTTTGCCGGACATAGCTACAGCAGTAAGGAAGATAATACTGGTTATATACACATAAATAAAAATGAATATCTAAGTATAAAATATTTTACTAATGGTCTGAAAAAAGCTTTAAAAAATGGGTTGCAAATAGCGATTTTTAACTCTTGTGATGGCTTGGGGTTAGCACAGAAATTAGAGGATTTACATATTCCCCAAATTATTGTCATGCGTGAAAGAGTGCCAGATAAAGTAGCGCAGGAGTTTCTGAAGCAATTTTTAATAAACTTTGCGGAAGGCCAATCATTTTATTTATCAGTGCGACAGGCACGGGAAAAGTTACAGGGTTTAGAAAGTGAATTTCCGGCTGCTAGTTGGTTGCCAGTAATTTTTCAAAATCCAGCAGAAATATCACCTCTTTGGGAAAATTTAAGAGGTAAAAACCAAGAATTAAAGAAATATATTTCGTGTTCATCATGTCAGTTAAAAATCAATTATAAAATAACTTTAACTGCTAGTTTGATTGTCACTAGTTTGATGACATTAATTAGATATTTTGGGATATTACAGCCTTGGGAAATGAAAGCGTTTGACCATCTAATGCAGATGCGATCGCCGGAATCAGAAGACAGTCGTCTATTAATTGTTGGCGCAGATGAAAAAGACATCCGCACCTATGGTTATCCTCTACCAGATGCTGTAATAACTCGACTTTTGGACAAATTGCAGCAGTATCAACCCGCAGCTATTGGATTGAGTATTGTCCGCGATTCACCTGTACCAATTAATGATACAGCTAGTAATCAAGCACTGATTAATCATTTCCAGAAAAATCACAACCTGATAGCTGTATGTGCTTTGAATAACAGTCCAGAACAAAGCATTGCACCTCCATCCCAAAGTCCAGAAATCCCATTAGGTTTTGTTGACTTATTTGACGACAAAGATAAAATAGTCCGTCGTTATCTTTTATCCCGTAGCGAAAATCCGATATCTGAAGCTTCACCCTGTACTACCAAATATTCCTTTGGCTGGCAATTAGCGTATCAATATCTTAATGCCAAAAAAATTCCAGTAGCAACCTTTAAAGATGATTGGAAATTTGGCACATTTGTCATCAACCATCTGGAAAAATCTAGTGGGGGGTATCAAAACTTAGATGCACGGGGAAACCAACTGCTGATTAATTACCGCCATACTCTAGACCCCATTCATATTGCTCAACAAGTCACCCTGAGAGATATTTTGAATGCAGATAGCGAGCGCTTTAACCCCGCTTGGGTGAAAAATAGAGTTATCCTGATTGGTGTAGTTGCACCAAGTGTCAAAGATCCACATCAGACACCAGAAGGTGAAATGCGATCGCTTTACATCCACGCCCATGTCGTCAGCCAATTACTCAGCACCGTAGAAGACCACAGACCACTATTATGGTGGCTACCAAAATGGAGTGAAACTCTATGGATATTTTGCTGGTCATTGACGGGAAGTATTGTGATTTGGCGTGTCAAAATCTCACTTCACCGAGGCTTGGCACTTGGTATATGCAGTGCTATGTTATACGGAATCTGCTGGAGTATCTTCGCTTTGGGTGGGTGGATACCACTGATTCCAGGAATTATTGCCTTGGTCGCCCCTTGGGGTGTTATTTGGTTAGGTAATACCGTTTACAACAAACAACAGACATGAAACAGGTTGGGATTTTTATCAGGTTTATCTGTAGTGGGATTTTGATGTTGGGTACACAAGGACTCGAACAACCAAATTTATCTGCAAATTCGCCGCCACCACCACCTGCAACAGGTACGCCAAAAGGAAATTCCACACCCGGAACAACGCGCCCAGAAGCGACGTGTAAGCAGACGAATAAAACACTGACAGCACTTAACGCCAACAATGGCAATGATTTTACAAACTCTCCATATCCCAGCTTTTGGTTTTACGTGCCTTACACCCAGGACGATGTTAAACACGCAGATTTTTTACTACTTGATGGACAGGAACACAAAACGATTTACCATACAGCAATTAAGCTAGCTGCAAAACCAGGACTGATCAAAATTACCCTACCGACAAATTCCCAAAACTTACTAGATCCCAACCAAAATTACCGTTGGTATTTGATGGTGAACTGTTACACCAGTCATAGTGATGAACCGGATGTCGTTGTCGATGGCTGGATACAACGCAAAATAGTTGATGGTGATCGCTGGCAAAATCTCCAAACGGATGAGTCACAAAAACTTATTTTTTATACTAAAAATAATCTTTGGTACGATGCAGTCAATGATGTGGCAGAACTGCATTTTCAATACCCGAATGATGCTGGTATTCAAGCAGCTTGGAATAATTTACTCAAACAATTAAATAAAGAATCGGTAGCACAAGAAGCATTCGTCGGTTCGATAATGCTTTCAACTCAGAAGTGATGTACTAATTAGCCGTCAGAAACTGCGTACACCATGACGCATAAAAATGTGCATAGGGGAGCCACTGCGTTTTTGTCTCCCTGCGTCGGAAAGCAAGTGGTGTCATAAACTATGGGGAATAGAGGATTACCTCAGATACCCCACCTTGCCTCAACAAATATAACTGAAAAGTATTGATGTGCTAAAGGGCGATCGGACCATCTTACCAAAATAATTCTTGAGAAACTCATACTACCCTCATATTTGCTTGAGAGTATTCCCAATAAATAATTAAATGCACCTTATAGAGGTTGAAGATGATGAAAACTGCAACTCCAATTGGAATGCTAGTTCGGGAAAATTTCGATCTAACGAAGCGTGGTTACATTCCTATCCCTGAAAAGTGGGATTATGATCCAAAAACACAAACTTCTAACATAATTGAGATGGGAGGAAGTAGTGAACCTACAACCGTTTCTACTGTTGCTGCTACGACTGGTCATTGGGCGACAGGGGAAGATTCAGATCAATCTAATGATGATAAAGGTACTGATTGATAGAAATTCTACTTCTTCATAAGGGAAGCAGACCAAAACCTCTGACATTGCTTTAGTTATTAGTTATTCTAATTCTAAGTAATGTCTTAGGGCTACTGGTTTTGAGTGATACCATAGTTTTTGGTATCGCTCAATTTCACCATAAATTTTTTGATCATTTACATCCTAATTGTATATGTTGAAAGGAATTATACTGAGAGATGCAAATATAGGCGAAGATTTTCAATTATATTTGTCTTGCTTCTCAAATAATTATTGGTCTTCCTTGTTTGATCTAAATCTTCAAAATCAAGATTTAGATTGGCAGATGTATGTACAACAAAAAATTTCTGGACAATACAAAGGTCTGTATCGCTACATTGTATGTAGTAACAATGAAAAATATGGATTTAGTCAAATTTTCATTGAAGATGAAGTAACTGGAAGAGGGACACTCACTGGTGGTATTTTGCCAGAATTTCTTAGCAAGGGTTATGGATCAGCAGGTCTATTTATGAGCTTAAAAATTGCTTTTTATGAAATTAACCTGAATAAAGTGATTTGTAATGTTTATGACTTTAATACACCTAGCTTTTCATTGCTTGAGAAAGCAGGCTTTAAACTTGAAGGTATCTTAAGGCAGCATTCCATGAATTATGCAACAAAGAGCTTGGTAGATATCCGAATCTATTCGATGCTCAAGAAAGAGTTTCATCAAAGCCGTCTTGCAATAACTATGCGAAAGATTTTTGGTTAAATAATTTATTTGGGAAAAATATCAATGAATAGAAATATTTCTTTAATTATTACATCCAAAGAAGATTCTCATGCAGATTTAGTCATAGGGAAGATTCTCAATAAAAGTCTCGATATTGAGGTTATTCGCCTTAATACAGAGGATTTTGATAGCAATGTAGAAATAGAATTTAATGGGGATAATTTTCTGGTTTTTATCAGAGATTCCCATAAAAAATTCCAATCAAGCGAAGTCCTAAGTGTTTGGTTTCGCCGACCAAAAGAAATCGAGGTTTCTCATACTAACGATGAAATTGCTGCATTTATTAAAGCTCAAAGTACTGCTTTACTTAGAGGATTATATTTTGGCACTCACGATTCTAGTCGATGGGTTAACCCGTTGCCGAATATGCATCGGTCTCGTAACAAATTTCAGCAGATACAACTAGCTAGAAAACTGGATATGAGAATTCCTGAGACACTTACGACGAATAATCCTAGTAGAGCAATAGAGTTTGTTAAGCGGCTAGGTAAAGTCTGTACAAAAAGTTTGGATGAGCCAAACTTTTTGCTTGATGGACATATTTTTCCAATGTTTACACGTCTCTTATCAGATCAGGAGGTTGTAGAGAATGCAGATGGAATAAAAAACTGTCCTACTCTTTTTCAAGAGTATATTGATAAAAAATATGATTTGCGGGTTACAGTTGTAGGCAAGGATATATATCCTGTTGCTATTTACTCTCAAGATAATGACTTGTCTAGAGTAGACTTTAGAGGTCTAGCTCCGGGAAAGATGAAGCGAGAACTTGTTGACATTCCTGTACATCTTAAAACTCAAATCCTAAAGTTTACATACTTCCAAGGCTTAGAATACTCTGCAATGGATTTTGTGGTTACACCAGATGAGCAATATGTTTTTCTAGAGAACAATCCGAATGGGCAATGGCAATGGGTGGATGATGTAACTGAAGGACAAATATCTGATGCAATGATCAGACTTTTATTGAATTTGGGGTGAAATAAGATAAGTGGCAATCTGTAGTAGCGTATTTAGTAGCCTAATTTATTGGGAAAAATAGTCCCTCTAAATCTACACAATTGAGCTTCTGAAAGTTTTATGAGCTCAAAATTTTAGCATAGATGCGCTACTACTAGGACTTATTAACCGTACAAATGAATCTTGTATATTAACGTAAATACGTCGTTTCATCTGACACAAGCTAGGTTCTTTACAATAGTTTGTTGTAAACCTTGTGCCTGCGGTGGGCGATCGCACAATCTACCAAAATTATTTCTAAATAACTGATACTACCCTCATATTGCTATCATTTTGTCTCCAATAAGAATATTAGGACATAAAACATAGCGGAGATATGGAGCAAAACAATCGTTTCGACTCTGAAAATTTTTCTATTAAGCAACAGTACCTGACTCCCTTTCAGCGAAAGGCACTGCAAAAAATTTTAGAGCAAGAAGATTTACCTAAAAAATACCATCAGCGTATCCAAATCATGCTGTTAGCAGACGAAGGTAAAACCCAGAGTCAAATCTGTCAATTAGTAAACTGTTCTCGGATGACGGTAAGACACTGGATTTTGGTAGCTAAATCAGGTGAGGCTCACAATTGGAATACCTCTCCTCTTGGTAGGCCAAAGATAGTTGATGACCAGTATCGAGAACGATTGAAAGAACTAATGAGCCACAGTCCAAAAGATTTCGGCTATTCATTTCGGCGTTGGACAGCACAATGGTTAAGCAAGCATCTAGCAAAAGAATTGGGTGTTGAAGTAGGCGTTCGCCACATCAATCGTTTGCTCAAGGAAATGGGTTTATCTACTCGACCTACTCCTGTAGAAGCGAATGAATTCAAACACAACAACAGTGGTAATCGGCTTGTGATTAACGATTTGACAGAAGCCTCAGAACCTAATCCTGGTCTGTGGCAATTTCATTCAATCAATTGAGATTGCAAGTATGCTTCAAAATTCATCTAATTCCTTCGTTTCTAGCGATCTTATTGCAAAGGTGCTTGGACAGTCTCTGACTAAACAAGAATTTTTAGTGTTGCACCAACACATTAAAATCATACAGCCAACGGCCTTGAAAGAATTCTGGTCATCAGAAAAAGCTGAACCCGGTATACACATCATTGTTTTAGGCAAGACCAGGTTAATCGATAGTCATGATGATGCACGCCCTATTGCACTAAATACAGGAGAGTCATTTGGTGAATTAACATTGTTTCCAGAAAAATCTTGGCAGTCTTATTCAATAAAAGCAGCTAGGGATGCGCCAACTATCTGCTTCCTTCCTGAACAGTGTCTTGTAGAGCTATACCGCAAATATCCTGCGATTTATCAGTATCTTTATCAACAAGCAGTCCACCGAAATTTGCAGCTAAATGGGCTGAATTATCTTAGCGATCCTCATCCCAATTTTAGGGTAGAGGAGAACGAAAGTAGATGGGAAGATACTAGACAGTACCAAGCCAAAACCCCAACTTTCACATCTAGACAAGTTTCTGAGTCTCAGCGCCAGCAGAAAAAGATTAGTAAAGCTTACTTCCCCAGTCCAACTTTACAAGTTGGTCATTTATGGCAGCGTCTTACTCAGCGCTATCCCTTTTTTGCACAGCAGAGTGCTGCTGACTGCGGTGCAGCAAGTATGGTTATGGTTGCTCGTTACTGGGGTAAGCGTTTTAGTGTCAATCGGTTGCGGGACTTAGCTAATGTTGACCGGAATGGAGCTTCGCTGCGGGGGTTGGTAGCAGCAGCAGAAAGCATCGGCTTTTCAACTCGACCTGTGAAAGCCAGCCTAGACAAACTTGCTGAACAATCTTTGCCAGCGATCGCCCACTGGGAAGGCAATCACTACGTCGTTGTCTACAAAGTGACCTCGAAACAGGTAATTTTAGCTGACCCTGCCATCGGTCAGCGTAGCCTCAGCCACGCGGAATTTAAAGCTGGCTGGACTGGCAATACCTTGTTATTGGAACCCACAGCATTGATCGAACAAACCAAAAATGATAGTACTCCTTTTTGGCAGTTGTTTGAGTTGGTCAAACCCCACTGGCTCGTGCTGTTGGAAGTGTTTATTGCTTCGGTCTTTATTCAGATTTTTGGATTAATTACACCACTGTTTACCCAGTTGATTTTAGATCGTGTAGTTGTACAGCGATCTGAGTTGACTTTGACAACGGTGGGGTTGGGTTTGCTGATTTTTAGCCTGTTCCGTGTCGCCATGATTGGTTTGCGGCAATATCTGCTAGACCAAACAGGCAACAGGGTAGATGTGTCATTAATTGTGGGTTTTATTCGACACACTTTCCGATTGCCACTCAGCTTTTTTGAGTCGCGCTATGTAGGGGATATTATCTCTCGCGTCCAGGAAAATCGCAAAATTCAACGGTTTCTGACTGGTGAAGCCCTGTCAATTTTACTCGATTTACTTACGGTATTTATCTACCTGGGATTAATGTTTTGGTATAGCTGGAAGATGGCACTGGGTGCATTGATTATCGTGCCACCTTTTGTCTTACTAGCATTGATTGCCACACCGTTTTTACAACGAGTTTCCAGAGAGATATTTACCACTTTTTCTGCTGAAAGTAGCTATCTAATCGAAGCTTTAACTGGTGTTCGTACTGTGAAATCTTTAGCAGTAGAGCAAACTGTTCGCTGGCATTGGGAAGAATTACTTAATAAGTCAGTAAAAAGTAACTTTCTTGGGCAAGTTATTCAGATTCGGCTTCAGATGTTCAGTTCTGTAATCGAAACATTGGCGAATACAGGGTTGCTTTGGTTTGGAGCTTGGCAAGTAATTCATGGAAACCTGACTATTGGTCAACTAGTTGCTTTTAATATGTTGCTTGGCAATATTATTCATCCTTTCCAACGCTTGGCTGTGTTGTGGAATGAGATCCAAGAAGTTGTGATTGCAATTGAACGCATCCATGATGTGATTCAAGCAGAACCGGAAGAAGATTTGCATTTGTCACCCCGTCAATCTTTACCTAATTTAAAAGGTGATATTTGTTTTGAAAATGTGACATTTCGCTATCAAGTAGAAAGTGAAATTAATATTCTGCAAAATCTCAGTTTTAAGGTGAAGCCTGGGCAAACAGTAGCACTTGTAGGACGCAGTGGTTCTGGGAAAACAACGATTTCTAAACTGGTTTTGGGTCTTTATCCACCCACTGATGGAAAACTATTGATTGACGGTCAAGATATCACCAGTTTATCATTGCGATCGCTGCGTTCTAAAATTGGTGTCGTTGACCAAGACACATTTTTATTTGGCGGCACTATTCGAGAAAACATTGCTATTAGTTATCCGTCAGCTACTCTAGAAGAAACTATGGAAGTAGCTCGTTTGGCAGGGGCACATAAGTTTATTAAACAGATGCCGATGGGCTATGAAACCCAAATTGGCGAGGGTGGAGGAATGTTATCGGGTGGACAACGACAAAGAATAGCGATCGCTCGTGCTTTATTGGGCAATCCTCAAGTATTGATTTTTGATGAAGCCACAAGCCATCTTGATGCTGAATCCGAGCAAATTATTCAAACGAATTTAAACAAAATTCGTCAAGGTCGCACCACGTTAATTATTGCCCATCGTCTCTCTACAGTGCGTAATGCTGATTTGATTCTGGCGCTAAAAGATGGTGTTCTAGTTGAAAGTGGAACCCACAAAGAACTGATGGCAAAACAAGGCTATTACTTCTATCTCACTCAACAGCAACGAGATGAGATGAACTAAATAAAACAACAAACAATTTTGAATTTAAACACATGACTTACATCTCTAACTCTGACTTTTTACCAGATTTCAATTCAGATCGCAGCAACAAAGACTTACCTAATCCAAATCACAATCCTCTATCCAATAATGATTTGGTTACTTCTAATGATGATTGGTCTGGTGCAACTCAAGAATTACTCGATACTTTACCACATATTTGGACGCGGGGATTACTGTATTTTTTAGTAGCATTTGTAGCCATAATTTTGCCTTGGGCAATGCTCTATAAAATCGATGAAACAGGTACTGCTAGAGGACGATTAGAACTCAAGGGAGATACTGTCAAACGAGAGGCAGATATACCTGGAGCGATTGCAGTTATGGCAGTGTATGTTAAGGAAGGTGATAATGTCAAAGCTGGACAAGTTTTAATGGAACTTGACTCCAAATCAGTGCGAGATGAACTCCAACAACAGGGGACAAAATTAGAAGGTCAACAGAACCGATTAGCACAGTTAAATGTGTTAAAAAATCAGTTAATCCTGGCGATAAATTCTCAACAGCAACAAAACAAAGCTCAAGAATTAGAAAAACTTACACAAGTGGAACAAGCGCGGCAAAATCTCAATTCTGTGAATACTTCTTATCATTTACAAAAAGTAGAAAAACTTGCCCCTATTGACCAAGCGAAACAAGCTATTCTTGATAGCCAAACAGTTTATAGATTAGCGGATAGTCGCTTAATTGATGCTCAGATTGAAGAAGAACGCTACCAAAACCTTTTTTCGGAAGGAGCCGTTCCTTACATCAAAGTTAAAGAGATGGAAGCAATGAAAAAAGAAAATTTGCGTTTGCTAAATCAATCAGAGTCAGATATTATACAAGCCGAATTGCGTTTGCAAGAACAACAAAGACGCTATGAGAGTATTATTCATCAAGCGGAGTCAGATATTCAACAAGCCGCGTTACGCTTGCAAGAGCAAAAACGCAGCTACCAAAGTTTGTTAGAAGCAGGAAAATTAGCGATTTCCAAGAGCAAGCAGCAAGTTAATGAATTGAACTCACAAATTACCAGCTTACAATCAGAAATCGATCAAGCTAAAAGTCAAATAAAATCGTTGAATGAGCAGCTAGCAAAATATGTCATTCATGCACCATTTGATGGCACAATTTTTCAACTTCCAATAAAGCGAGAAGGAGCAGTAGTACAACCTAAAGAACTAATTGCCGAGATTGCGCCAAAAGGAACTCGTCTGGTATTTAAAGGACAAATTCCTACATCTGAAAGCGAGTCAATACGTTCGGGTAAGGAACAGAAAGAAGTTAAACTAAAGTTTGATGAATATCCCTTTCAAGATTACGGAGTTGTGCAAGGTAAACTGAGTCGAGTTTCACCAGATTCTAAGATTACGCAAACAGCCCAAGGGAATTTAACTACTTATGATTTGGAAGTTGAACTCACTCAAAATTGCATTCAGCCTGAAAGTAAATGTATTTCTTTCAAATCAGGACAACCAGCAACAGCTGAGGTAATCATCCGTCAGCGCCGGATTATTGATTTACTGATTGATCCATTTAAGAAGTTGCAACAAGGTGATTTAAAACTGTAAATACATTCAAATATAAGCCCACAGGCTTCTAGCCTGGGGCTATATAAACAAAGCCTACTTTTTTAGGCTTTACCTATCTCACCTTTTTGTTAGGTTCCACTTGGTAATGTCCTCAAAAAGGCAGAGCCTCTGCTTTCACTTTTTTTAAATTAATTAGGAACTACCTCATGTCACAAGCTATTACTATCTCCGCAAATGATATTCTTCACCAAGTCAAACTTTCTTGTCAAATTCCCTCAATCGTTGAACAAATTGTTACCCGCAAGATTATTATTTCTGCCGCCGCTAATGCAGGTATTGAAATAGATGCTGAAGAATTACAACAGTCAGCAGACAATATCCGGTTACTTAGCAAACTCAGAAGCGCTGACGAAACCTTGCTATGGTTACAGAAAAATAGCTTGTCTGTTGATGATTTTGAGGAGATGGTTTATACCAATGTTATCTCTGGAAAGCTAGCAGAATATCTGTTTGGTAAAAAAGTAGAATCTTGGTTTTTTGAACATCAATTAGATTATGGTGGGGCTGTGATATATGAAGTTATTTTGGACGACGAAGATTTGGGGATGGAACTTTTTTATGAACTACGAGAAGGTGAGGTGAGTTTTCCTGAAGTTGCTCATCAATACATCCAAGATAAGGAATTACGCCGCGTAGGAGGATATCGGGGAATTGTGCGACGTAAAGAGTTAAAAGCAGAGATTTCGGCGGCTGTGTTTGCTAGTAAGCCTCCGCAGGTTCTGAAGCCAATAGTGACTTCTAAGGGTATACATCTGATTTTAGTTGAGGAACTTATTCAACCAGAGTTAGATGATAAGTTGCGTTATCAGATTATGTCAGATTTGTTTAGTGGGTGGGTGAAGCAACAAGTTGAAGAAGTAGAAGTGATGACAAATATTGAGTTAGGAAGTTAGGCAGATTCATTGATAATCTAATTCTTTTTAATATAATAAGCCCTCTGATTTAAATCGGAGGGCTTTGTTTATCTATGTGTGAATTTCGGTATTTATGTCTAGCGTCTCCATCTACAGCAGGTTGAAAACATACCTGATACGTAACTTATTTTTATGCTACTAAGTAGTAAAAAATATTGGATGATTATTTGAATCGTTTTCCCAAATAGTAGCTTGCATTATAACCTATTTGATAAGCATTTGGAGTCCATGTGCCAAGTTGGACGGCAAAACACCAACCAGAAGTTTGTACACCTGTATAACCTCCTTGAACTAAAACTAGCTCTTCTTCTATTAATTCGCAAAGATAGTTTTCAGAATCAATCAGAAGATCGCTACCAGTAGGACTAAGATTACCAATGGAAATTGTAGACATTTTTTGCCTCCAGATATTTGTTTTAGAATGTTAAGATGATGTGATAGATAAGATAGAGTAAAACTAACACTAATCAGTAACTAATCAGTAAGTTTTAATTCTTATCTCATCTGAAGTTCAACAAATTAGCTTTACCGCCGCGCAGCCCGAAATCCCTGGTAAGCACCATAAGTAGCAGCAGTTACGAGCGTAACTACTGTCACACCAATTGCACACCCAACAGAAGACCATACTGCTGCGCCATATACACATGCCCATGAAGAACCTCCTTGAGTTCCTGCTAGTTCATCATCTGATAACTCAGTGAGATAGCTTTCTGAATCAAAGAATAGTTCAGAACCCATAGGACGTAAGTCAGATATTTTGATAGTAGCCATGTTGATTTTCCTTGTAATGAAAGTGATTTTGGAAAAATGATTATTTGATTTTTGACAGGATGTTGGATTGCTATGCAATCCAACATCCTGTCAAAATTTCATAACTCAGTTATTAACGTCGCCACGGCAGAATGTAATCTCTGTATAGACAGGGGAAAGAAGAAAGAAAGCGAAATCCACCCTGTGTTATATTTATATCTTCTTCAGATAGCTCAATCAGGTAGCTTTCAGAGTCATTTAAAAGGTCAGAACCAGCAAGATTGAGATTGTTGATTTTGATAGTAGCCATTCTTAAAATCTTCATTGTTTGTAAATCATGAATCAAAATTGGTTTACTAGATAAAGTAGATATTCGTGACTAAATCTAGTAAATCATTGTAAAATTTTTATTTTTTGTTAGACGTTAATTAACGCCACGCCCAACTAAAGCAAACTTGTATACCCCTATTATTAAATGAAAAACGAATATACCAACCTGCGCCAAGTAGATTTTCAATTTCATTTTCTGTCAAATCATTTAGATAGCTTTCAGAATCGATAAAAAATTCAGAACCAGCAGGATGTAAGTCAGATATTTTGATAGTAGCCATTGTTGATTTTCTCAAAAGTTAAGTTTTTTTAGCTGGGGTTAGGCTTTTATTTTCCTCGCCCTTATTTACTATTTAATCCTGTTTATATTTAACAGGCAATATTTACTAACTACTTTTAGAGACATTAAATCACTAATTTTTTATGGTTAATTTCATGAGAATTTAAAAATACAAACTAAATTTCTGGTATTAAATCAAGGAAACAAGAATTTAATTCAAAACCGAGACAAAAAGATAATTTTTTGTCTGAAAACAATGGTGAATAATATAACAATAACCTTCGATTATCAGCACTATAAGACTTACGCTCTTAAAATGAAAATACTTCCGCAGGAATCGATAGCAAAGCAATCTCCCAATAACTGAGATTGCTATCCTAGCCTGCGCGTCTCAGCCCCACTTGCTGAGGACAAAAATTATGTTCAGATTTATTTAGTGGGTGGATAAAGCAACAAGTTTATGAAGTAGAGGTTATAACCGATCTTGAGCAAGATAATTCAGTCATTTAATGGACAGACAAGACAGTGGTAAAGAATATAAAAATGCCCTCTAACGTTTATTAGAGGGCATTTTTGTGGTTTATTAATTAGCTAAATTAACCCTTTAACCTAAATTTTTTAGGTCAAAATGGCATAATTAAAAACTAGCGCCGACGAAGAACAGCAGAAATTCCATAGAGAATACCAACAGTAGCACAACTTGCCCAGTAGGCGCTGACAATCAATGGTACAATACCACCGTTTATTGAGGTAACTTCTTCATTAGTCAATTCGTTGAGATAGCTTTCAGAATCATTGAAAAGGTCAGAACCAGCAGCATTTAAGTTGTTAATTTTGATAGTAGCCATTGTTTTTTAATTCCTGAATTAAGTTGTTTTTTTGGGGTTCGGGTTTACTTTTTGCTCTCGCCATTATTAACTATTTAATTCTCTAAAAAGTACTTTTTCACTACTATTTAACTGGCTTAATAGACATAAAAATGATACTCAAACATTCAAGCATATATCAAACATAACTTATCATTTATTCAAAAATCAATGTAATATTAAAAAAATACATTAAATATAAAAATATAACTCTGAAAAGTAAAGCTGCTTTAAAATATTTAAGTAAGTTTACGGTAAAGATATTATTTATACAATGTAAAACAAATCTCGACTGGGACAAAAAGCTAAACATTTTTCTGGATTAAATCTAATTTTTATGTAGAATATTCTTCCTGGAAAAATCAAGGCAATAAAAAACTGCTCCTAAATCAACTCAGAAGCAGTTAAATTGTGTCCAAAACGGTTTAAAATTACCCAATTATGAAACTATTGACAATGTTCACCATCCTGTGAAATTTTTACAAATGATGAAGGACTGCTACATTAACCAGGTTTTAGTTCAATCTGCCTGATTCGAGAATTATTCTTATACACATTCACGTATAGGGGCTTAGAGGAGTTTTCGCGCCAAGTAACTTGATAACTGTATTCACCATTTTTCCACTTAACATCTCTATATCCGTCATGAAGATAAACTTTTCCATTTTTTAAGTTTATACAGCTACCTTTATCGTCACAACCTCTATAAGTTTTCCCCTTTTCTGTATCTTCACCAAGACTAATAGTAAATTTATCTGCACGGTAAGTATCTACTGCTAAGTTCTTTACAGAAGAAGCAGTTGATGTATTAGCAGAATTTGGTACAGAATGATGTGTTAGAGCATATATCGAAACAACCAATATAGATACACCAAAGAAACTATATATAGGGTTAGAGTCTTCTGATATGTCATCGGAAGATTGTCTACTAATAGAAGGTTGATACCTCTCTTTGGGTGGATTTGCTTCTTGAGTACACTTTCTTGAGCAATAAGGCCAATGTAACACGCTATCCCCATAATAGTCTCCACACCATTTACAATTACGTGACATTTATCAAAATACTCCAAGTATTATAAGTTTAATAATTACTCACTAAAATTTGAGTTTTGAAATCAGTAATTTTAAGTAAAAATCATGACATACTTTGTTTTATCGATATGCCTAAAATGTATCTCCTTTGCCTACTTAATTGGTGAATTGTAGAGCTTAAACTATATTTTAAGCTCTGCTGCTTGTAAGTAGTTTAGCTATTTTTATTATTTATTTGTACCATATAATACTGACACACATAGGAAATCCTGTAATGGTTTTAGCCCACTTAAAAGACCATCCACCTCCTCCAAGCATATTTTCTAGTTCTTGCTCTGTTAACTCATTAAGATAGCTTTCAGAATCATTTAAAAGGTCAGAACCAGCAGCATTAAGGTTGTTTATTTTAATAGTAGCCATTGTCTTTTTATTCCTAAATTAAGTGATTTTTTGGGTTCGATTTTGCTTGTTTTCACCCTTATTGACTATTTAATTCTCAAAAAACTTCTTTGTCAGTACTATTTAATTCACTGAATAGACATAAAGTTGATAGTTAAAGCAAGTGAAAATGTATCAAACATGACTTATGAGTTTTAGAAAAGTTAATCTAATAGTCAAAAAATACATTAACTATAAAAACCTAACCATAAAAATAAAGCTGCTTTAAAATTTTTAAGTAATTTCAAGGTAAAACGATTAGTGATGCAAGGTAAAATCAATGTCAATTGAGACAAAAAGCTAAACATTTTTTCTGGATTAAATCTAATTTTTATCCAGAACATTATTTCTGAAAAAATCAAGGTAATAAAAAACTGCTTCTGAATCAACTCAGAAGCAGCTAAACACACACTCTGTAAAACCGTTTTAAATTACGTAAGCATGAAACTATTGATGCTGTTCGCTATCCTGTTCTAGCTTACTTCCTCCTTGCAACCAAGCCTGAAACAGCGAATCTAAGACTTGCTCTCTAACTTCGCTTAATTCAGCAGGAAACCATTTCTCGACTCTCAATATGTGATAACCCAACTTCGTCTGAATTGGGCCGATAATTGCGCCTTCCTTAGCTTCCACAACAGCCTTGATAATCTCTGGTAATAGTTCCGCTATAAACCGAACTCCAGCAAATCCGCCATTCTCTTTAGACTGTTTACCTTTGGAGTATTGTAATGCTAACGCACAGAAAGAAGCGTTTTCGCCACGCAGCACCTGGGCTATTTGCAAGGCTTCTGTCAAGTCACGGACTAAAATTTGAGAGAGAGCAACACGGCGGTAATCATCCCGGTTGTTCATATAATGGGCATCAACGGCATCGCCGAAAAGATGTTCTTTCAACTTCTGCGTCAGTAAGGAAACTCGTATGCCTTGTGACCAATCCTCTACGGTAATTCGCTGTTTCGCTAGCCAAGCGAGGGTTTCTGAAGCCCCTAGCAGCTTGTATTCCAAGCGAAAGGCATCTCCCTTTGCTTGCAATTCGTCCTCGGTTACGGTGATAGGCAGTTGTTCGCAAACTGCCAAAATTAAGGCATCCTGTTCTGCTTGGACTGCGATTTCTGCAATTTTGTAAGACTGACGTAGGTAGGCAATTATTACCTCATCAGTTGCGGGAGCAATTTCTGGTATTACCAGTTTTTCTAAAGTTTCTTGCATGATTTTATGATGTAAGGTTAGATGAAAGGGAGCCTCTGTCTCGCTCAATGCATTCTGGCGCAGAGCGAAGGAGCGAGATGTATTGTGAATTAAGCAGAGTAAAGTAATCTTTCTGGTGAAATTTCTTGAACTTTCAACCTATTTCGGTGTAAATCGCCATATAGGTTGAGATAATCTAATTGGGCTGGTGTTAGTTTGCCCTTTTGGACTCCTGCGATCGCAGCATCAATCTCCTCCTGACTTCGCAACCCGGTTAAGCAAACATCTACACAGTTTTGACTCAACGAGTAGCGATACAAATCTGGCACAGAAGGTTGCCAACAACCGACAGGTAAACCAGCAGGTACATCCCAAAGTACGCCGGAATGGGAACCCACAGATTTAAAGGTGACAATTCCCGGTCTTTGCGTATCTTGAGCATCAATCTGGTTCAAAATTTGACTTTGAGCGGAACGGTGAGCAACGTTATGTCTCACCATCACTACATCTAACAACGGGCTATGCAACCATTGTCGCGCCAGATTAATATCGTGGAAGGATGCACCAATATAACGAACAGCCCCCATTTTCTTCAGGCGTTCTGATACGCCAAACATCTTTTCGATGGTGCGTTGATAAACAGAATTAGCACCTCTCAAATCAGAGGAAAGCTGTAAGCAATCCTGTAATGCTTGCCCATCATTACTACCAATCCAGCCCCAAAACAAGACATCTATATAATCAATGCCCAATTCCACGAACTGATCCATCAATGCAGCTAGCGCCATTTCTGGACTTTTGATATAAGTTACGGTTGCCAACACAACTTTCTCGCGCACTGAAGAACTACGTCCGCACAATTGACGCAGAGCATCAGACATAGAACTATATATATAGTGGTGCAGGTCACTGGAATAGAAAAAGTAGTTAATTCCTTGGTCAAAAGCGTAGAGAGTATCTTCACTGGAAATACCACCACCGCCACCTAAACCTAAACAACTAACTGTTAAATCAGTCCGTCCGAGTTGCCGATAAAAGGGCAAATCAGACTCTGGAAATTTATTTGCTGTATGGTTAACTATTGGGGAAACTACCGACGGCAAGGTAATATCGGCGATTTTCATAGTTCCAAGAGTGTATAAATATCATCTGATTTGGCATTGAGGTAAGCACGTTGCCAATCCAGTTGCAAAAGTGAGAAATGCTGGAAAATCGCTTTCATCCTTGCTTCCGGCGAATCATCTCCTTTATGCCAAGCTTCTAACAGTGCGTTAGCAATGATTTGGCATCGATTCATCCCAAAACTTTCTTGGGTAGCAAATTTACTATCTGGTTCTTCTGCTAGTCCTAATCCAGGTGCAAGTAATTTGGTGAACAGGGGAATTTCTGACTGAAAATGTGACTTATTTTCTATGTAGACTTTTTGCAAGACTTGCCGAACAACTTCGTAGCTATGTTTCTCGAAGTAAAGAACTCCTGAGTCATGACGGTTGTAATCACCTGGGTTATACAGCACTTTAAAGGTGAAGGGCATAGCGATCGCATTGAGATGCTGTGTCAAGTTAGCCATGACTGCAACTGCACCTTCAGGAGTTAAGTTGAAGTAAACGCGCACGAGTTGCGGTACTTGGTTAGGATGATGGTGACTTTCTGCCCCTGCATTCCCAACCGCCATATAAAAACCGTTTTGGACAAAATTCTTGGGCATTCGGATTGCAACGGTGTCACCAATGACGGCAGATTTTTCTGCATCTTGGAGATGTATTTCACGCTCAATATGCAAAGTTAAACCACCTTTGTGTACCGCCAGCATCCCATCAGTCTCTTGCCTGAGTAGATACCAACCTGCGTCAAAGTAACCTTCTCCAGTATTGCTATTGTGCAGGCGATCGTAAAATCCCAGGTCTACTCCCAAAACAGTATTATTTTCTAAGTCAACTGGCTGACTGTTGGCATCAGCATCAAGAGCCAGGGTAGCTTTCATGGAGCCGTTATAATGGATACCGTAAAGAAAACTACGGAGTTGTAAACTCATATAGCGATTTTGAACTTCCGCAGGCATTCCTTGAAAACGAGTTACTACCTCAGATGGCAATTCCCAAGGTTTGTAATCTGGATGAAGAATGCAGAAGTTCGACTGGATTTGAACTTTGATAATATCTTCCAAAATATCCAGTATGTGTTGGCTGGTAACAGAAACATCTTGAGTAGGAAGCGAATTGAGTAATTGCATTGCAGTCAAATTATTACTAAACGTCTTAAGCAACTGAAAAATTTGCTTGATTTAGAACAGTAGCGGCTGTTCCAAAAACCGTTGTCATTGATTGTTCTGGACGGCATAATAAGCTTTTTGCCACTTGGAGCATACAAATACCTTCATTCCCAAAGCTTTTTTGATACTGAATCATTGCCTGTATCTGTTGAATCAAAGCTAGTCCACTAAATTGCACAACTCGCAGCCAAAAGTCTGGGCGGTGCTGGAGTATTTCTGGAAAGTTTTCGAGATAGGCTATGCTCAAGGCGGCAATTGCTGGTTGAATCGCATCAAGGGGACTATTGGCTAGGCGCAAAGATTCTTCGATAGTGAGTGCTTGACTAATAACCAAGCTACCCAGCCACATTTGCAGATAGCTGGCGATCAACATTCCTAAGTCGAAAGCTGGATCACCCCAAGCGGAACGCTCCCAATCAATTAGCCGCACGATGTGGTCTTGGGAATGCTCCCAATCTTTCTCCCAATCTTTGTATAAAAGGATATTATTCAATTTCAGGTCATTGTGCGTTACAGAACAGGGTATGAAAGCATTACTTAGTTCCGCGATCGCTTGCCCTAAACTGTCGTATCGTTGGTATAAAGCAAAGAACTTTAACCCATCTGTGGGAACAAAACCAAATATTTCCGGGGTGATACGTTCCAGGCTGTGAATGAAACTAGGAAGCATATTAGCTTGTTTGTCTTCAATGTTCTCACTGAAAAACTTTTGATAGTCTTGATTGTTGAAAGTAGCACGATGGATACTGGCGAGGTTAGTTCCAATGGCGGATGCAATTTCTGTGGGGAAGATATTTTCTTTACCGTAGAAATCAGCTAAATCTCGGTAATTATCCAGATAACTGAAAACGAGAATGGAGTGTTCTCGGTCAAAATTGAGTACTGACGGTAAAAATAAACTAAGATGCTTCTGTTCTGGGAATTGTTGTAAAAATTCTTGAATTTTCCATTCTTGGAGAAATTCACCTGCTGTTTTCCCTTCTTGATTGTGTCGTTCCTGCTTGACTAGAAGTTTGCGTCCATCAGGAAAACTCACTAACAAGTTGAAATTCTTGGCTGGTAATGGGTCTATTTTAAGCGTGTGTTGGTCTGATTGGTTGCAGATACCCAGCTTAACTAAATACTCACCGACATTTTGTGAACTTAATAATAGTGTCATAAGCCTACTAAAACCTGGTTACTTCCCTAAGTGTGGGAAACTGGAGTCCTTTATTGGTTTTATTGGGAGTAGGGCCGGAGCAATATGAGGGTGATGTGTAATTTTTGGCTATTTTTTGGGAAAATTTGTTACCGATCACTGCCAATTTCCAACTAATATATACGGTGCCCAGTAATAAGGATTTTGATACTCAGGCTGTAATAAAAGTGCTTTCTGCGCTCGATGCAGTGCTTCGGCTTTCGTAACCCCGCCTTTTTTAAGTTCAGTATAAAACTGTACCATCAATTGAGATGTCGAACTATCATTAATTTGCCATAACGTTGAAAGAGTACTATTTGCCCCCGCCCGCACAGCAAGTCCAGCTAACCCCAAGATTGCCCGATTGTCACCTTCAGCAGTTTTGCAAGCACTCAGTACCAACAATTTGATCTCTCTGGAATTAACTGTGTCATCCCGCAGTAAGTTATTTAGTTCCCTAGCTTTGATCAGTTGTTGGTAGGCAAGTAAATATGTATCTTCAGGATCGGAACTAAAATTGCCATGTGTGACAAAATGAAGAATGGAAAATGCTTTTGATTGTAACTGTTTGTGGAGGTTTGTAGGGGTGAACTGGGAATTAATTAACAGTTTGCTGGGCAGGATCTTCGCAATTTGCTGCAATTCATCAATGTTGAGTGACGAAAAGTTATGGTTCTCTATATTTTCTTGCTGTTCTCCTACCCCACCTGCTAATATATTTGGCTTTTTAAGTTGTGAGTTATTTAAATCAAATAATTGTGAATTTGGTAGCAAGGCGAGGGCATAATCTTTTTGGATGAGATATTGTTCTTTTTCTTCGTCATACAATACTCCCATTGGAATGTTACGAAGTTCACCATCGAGGACAAAAACTAAGGTTTTGATATTGTTATGTTCTTGCAAATATGGTTCGATGGGTTTGATTAGCCAGCGATAAATATTTTGTGATTTGGCTCGAATTTTACTAGGGTTACGGGTGTATATGGCGCTGCGTAGTTGGCTTACAGTATCTTGAAGTTCAGTCCGTGGGATGGAATTTACGTGGTGTTCTAGGTGTTGTCCTGGTAATTTAAAGATAACTTCTAGTCGATTTTCTAGAATGATGGGATAGATAAAGACGGCGTTACGATCAACAGGATTAATTTCCCGATTGATGGGTAGTATTTGCACCAGATTACAGCGTAAAAAATTCTGGAGTTCTGCAAGTTGTAGTGCGTCAATATTGGCGATCGCTTGCTGGAGATGTTCTTGAGATGCTGCTGATTTAATATTATTTTTTAATAGTAAATCGACTAATCCGCGATAGACAGGTTCTACACGATCTCGATAGGAAAATTGCATATCTGAATTGATGGTAAGCAAATCACTACGAACAGATTTGAGGCTTTCTACAGCTATTTGATAAAAGGCGATCGCTTGATCATTTTTTGCTTGTGCTGCTAAAATTCTCCCCATCTGCCATTCCCACTGATAAGCAATGTCTGGTGCAGTTATGGGTTGAGTGAGGAGTAATGCTTGTTGCGTCAGCTTTTGGCTGGTTGCAAGATATGTAAAACCTCTCTCCTTGCAGGAGAGAGGCTTTGAAATTAGCCTCCTGCCCTTGTAGGGAAGGGGGTTGTGGGTTAGGTCAGATTGTATTTGACTGCTATAATCTAGATCCGCCTTTGATATTGACTTTTGTGGTGATTTGTGAAGTGCTGCTACAGCCAGATATTCATAAAATCCACCACGATTACCAAGGGCGTAAGATAAAGCACGGGAGTCTCGGAGTTGTTTTGCGTCTTGAATCGCCGACTCTAATAAATTATCAATTTCGTGGGAGATAGAACTATCTGTAGCACTTTTTTGAGAGATGCAGGCGAGATTTTGGGCGGCGTTAATCTTTGCATACACCGCCTGACGACCGTTTGGCAAGTCAGAAAGTTTAATTTCGTGCCATAATGCCTGTGCTGCGGATAATTGCCCAGTTTCCACCAACAAACGCAAGTAATTAATCTGTGTTTGGACTCGTATTGATGGAGATGATGGTATAGCTAGTACTTGTTGGTATTGCAAGGCAACATTCTGATATAACTTCAATGCAGTATTGGGAAGCGATAGTCCTACCCTGGGGGAAGCTAACGCAACGGAGTCACTTCGTGAAAGCTGTTGGCACTGCCAAGGGATATCATTATAGTTGCGAGTCGTGTAGCGATCGCGCTCCAAGTTTCCCTTTGCCCAAAACATATTTGCTAAACTAACCAAGGCGGCGCTTTTTACTTCAGTTTTAGTTGACGACGATGGCAAGTTTTCCGCCAGTACTAAACTATTCTGTAACGCTGTTTGCGATTGTTTGAACTCACCAATAGCCAGCAGAACGTTACCCAAACTCAAATATCCTTGAACCTTAATCGCAGAATCAGGTAATGCCATCAACCTTTGCTGAATCTGTTCGAGGTTATTATATGCTTGCTCATATAAACCTAATGCTTGTTGCGATTGTGCTTGGTTGATGATACTGCTAATGCTTCCCGCTTCATCTCCCAAACGTATATAGATGGACGCTGCTTGTTGCAAACTTTTTAATGCAGCTTCTGGTTTTCCATGCAAATACCAAAGGCGACTTTGGATATCCAAGGATTGCGCGTAGATTTTAAGCAGCGTTGGAGAATCTGCCTGGGATTGGGAGGGTTGTAAAAGTTGCAAACTGGCTGATATATGCTGTTGTGCTGCATCCCAATCACCTAGTTGCTGATATGCTAGGGACAAATTGCTGTGGATCACAGCTTGAGTGCGATCGCCATTACGAGTTTTGGCGAGTTGCAATGCTTGTTGTAACAGCTTAACAGCCAAAGAATAGCTGCTGGAATTATATGCTTCTTTACCCTGGTGTACTAACTGTTGTACTTCAGTGGAGATTTGATTGCTCTGTAGAGTAGGTGTCTGGGCAAGTACATAGGGTATCTTAACCAGAAATAACACCAATATCAAACTCAGAGCCAGCAGGTGATACCGTATTTTCATCAGCTTGGACTTAAATCTTACCCTACGAAGCAGCTTAGTATGTTGTTTTGTCATGGGCGATCGCTGATAGAACATAATAATTTGAAATTTTGCGTCAAAATACTAGGTGTCGGATTTTGGGCAAGGTATTCTTTGCTGATCTATTTCCCTTGGCAAATGGAACTTGTCGGACTCATTACTGAACCTGTCATACCATTCGAGCGATGTATCCTAGCATCATTGGGTGTATCTAAACGTCGAGTCAGTAGAAAATTCTCACGCCCAGTCTTGTTGGAGCCATCTTCCTTATCGTCATCCAAATCAATCCATCTCGTCAAAAACATTTCCACATTCTGCGGTTCTTCTGGGCGCGTTGGTATTCCTCCACGTCCGCCATTGACAAACCGCACCCGTTTTGCATTACTTGGTCTTACTTGACAACCTTCACTAATTTCGACGCTACGCGGTTCACTTGGCAAATTAACTAATCCCTGAGTCGGGTCAATACCAAGTGTGTTGATTTCAATCACACCATTAAGTTGCGGATTAGTTTGCGAAAAAGCTGTAATATCACTCTGTTGAGTTAGCTGTTCATGGGATTCTAATCCAAAGACTCTTTGAGCGTTAATTTCAATGACACCGCCTTTACCTTCAAAAGCATTTGCAATAATATCGCTGTTTTCCTGGGGAACAGCAACAATAAAACCATTTCTGGCATCAATTTTGATATTCCCACCATTTCCAGGAGCTTCTCCAGTCCCAGCAGTGGTAGATATCAAGCTGTTTTGGCGCATCAACAGTAAATCTTGTACTTGTAGGAGAATATTCCCACCGTTAGCTAATTTTGTTTCTGCTGTAATCGCACCTTGATTTTGCAAGTGGATAGTTCCGGCTGATATTTCTATATTTCCAGCTACTCCAGATCCTTGACTGCTGACGGTAATTACACCCCGATCCCTCAGATTTACTTGCTTGGAGAAAATAAATGCATTACCACCATTCCCTGTTGAATTAACATCGGTACTAGCTAGTACCCCACTAGCAGCCCCTTGATTGGTAAATGTATCCACACCAATTTGAATATTTTTCAGAGCGCGATCACTATAACTCAAATCACTACCAGCCAGGGTTATAGTATCTAAAACATTAAGTGTGATATTACCTGCATTGCCACTGCTGCGAGTAGAGGTAAGAATTTGTCCGCCATTAGTCGTTTCTAAGGTCTGAGCGTTAATTGCAATACTACCTCCCCTCCCTGGATTTGCAGTTAAAGCATTAATCACGGCTCCATCTAGCACCCGTAAAGTGCCTGTATTAACTGTGATTTCTCCTCCCTGACCAATTGCAGTGGGTTCGGTATTGCTATAAAGTCCACTGGAATATCCATCGCCAGCAAAGCCAGCGATAGTTACATTATCAGCCCGATTAATCAAAATATCTCCTGCATCTCCACGGCCGCGAGTGCTGGTAACGATGACAGCACCCTTGTTCAAGGATAAAGAATCAGCATTAATGATGACATTACCACCAATTCCCTGACCTCTGTTTTTTACACTACTGAAGGCACCACTGGATTGAAAAAATCCAAATCCCGGACTATCGTTAAAGCGCCCATCGCCATCGAAGACAATATCACTAGCATTAATAATTACATTACCTGCATTTCCCTTGCCTGCCGTACTGGTTGTCAGAACCGCACCGTTGCTTACTTTGACTGTTCCGGCTGTGAAATTAATGCTACCAGCATTTCCCACTGCTAGGGAATCGACGCGACTGTATACACCACTACTGAATACAGAGGTCGATACTTGATTAAAATCGGCAGCTTCGCCGTCAAATAAAGCTGTATCACGGACAGAAATATTCACACTGCCAGCATTACCCTGCCCAACTGTACTAGCTTCCAGAATAGCCCCGTTGGTGACAGCAAGAGACGTTGCTATGATACTGAGATTACCTCCCCGACCTGTACCACCCTCGGCGATGGAACTGTAAGCACCAGTATTAATCCCATTTGTCCCGACACCATCAAACAGTACCGTATCGCCGACATTAATATTGACATTGCCAACATCTCCTTGCCCATAAGTACCAGCAAAGATTTGAAAACCCCCAGTTACGGCGAGCGATCGCGCTGTTAAATTAATATTACCACCCTTACCTTTGGCGTTATCTCGCACCGCATTAGAAATAAAGCTACCAGTACCAGTCAGGGTGACTGCCTCTGTAGCATTAATGTCAATATCTCCCGCCTTGCTGTCAACAGTACCTTGAAAAGATGCAATACCTGCCCGCAAGGTACTTCCTTGAGCAATATTTAAATTATGAGTGTTGATCGCAATACTACCGCGATCGCCAGCCCGGACATTGACTTGTGAACCCTGAGTTAGGGAAACATCGGCGCGAACTAAATCATTAGGAAAGCTCAAGCTACCATTCTGATTTAGTGTTACCGTGCCTTTTTGCGCCAATCCCCCTAACTCGACTCGACCCCCTGGCGCTAGGATTGTGCCATTGTCTAAACTGACGTTACCACCCACTAGCGCCAGGGTTTTATCTGGCTGCACAACTAGACGCGCTGACTGTAAACTAATAGCCCCTGGTATATTCTCGAATTCCAAGCCAATGGGAACCTTGATCGTCAACAGGGGTGGGGCTTGCGGATTAGTTGCACTAAATTTTGTACCATCAGCAAAAACCAGACTGCTGGCTGTACTGGCTACAAATGACCCACTGACATCGAGTTTGGCATTTGCCCCAAAAATAATGCCGTTGGGGTTGATTAAAAATAGGTTAGCTTTTCCCAATACACCCAAGGTTCCCAAAAGCTGTGAAGGATTTCCTCCTGTAACTCGGCTAATAATGTTCTCAATCCCTGTTGGGTTGGCGAAATATGCACTTCTTCCTTCGCCAATATTGAATTCCTGAAAGCTATGAAAGAGATTTATACCGCGAATTACTCCGCCATCAACTCTGTCAACTAGCTGATTTTGTGGTGTGACTGTAGAACGTCCACTCCCAAGGGTATTATCTGGGGTAATTTGGGGGATAAATTCAGCTATTGCCTTGTTATGGACACCAGTGAATATCTGTGACACGGCCACGCCGAACGCGGTAATCAACATGAAAAAACTTAGTACTCTCAATTTTTAGTACCCACAATCAGCAATATACAACTATCGCCCAAATGAACCAAAAAAATCTGGATCTTTGCATTTTCACAACTTAAAGCCACTAGCAAGTAAAAATACTTCCGTAATATTACGCAAACTTCAATATCAGTAAACCACAAACTTTTAAAAAATAACGTAATAATAGGGGTTTCAGCCCTTGTGAATCAGGAAGCAAACACCATTAGTAGCAATTTTAGGAATCATAATTTCTGAAAAAGACTACGAGATAATTGGCACATTTAAATAATCTCCTTTGCCACTTCAGTTCAACTCAATATTATGACTGCTAATATGGTGTCCATTGTGTGATGACTCATGTTTTCTGTGAAGTAATCGTTCTCTCTCTAAAATCATCGCTTCTAGCTCACTGGCACGTTCTTCTGAAAGTGGAAATATCTCCTCACCCGTCTGTAAATTGCCTCGACAAATCGTCCGTTTACCTTCATTTCGCACAATAAAATCACCACTGGGTTGCACATAAGCAGTCCAATGGCTACCAATTTTAAACTGCTCAATTTCATTACTTGCAGATTGATTAGCTTGTCGCTGTTCTTTTGTAGTAGCGATCGCTCCTACTAAATTATCAAACAAAGTTTTCATTGGCGAAGTGATTGTATTTGATACCCAACACTTTAATTTCATCAAACTGAAAATCCTGAAGCTGCTGACATACTTCCTCTGTAAACAGGTTATATGCCAAAGCACCAACACCTGAATCCTGACGTGATGTTGCCCAACTATGATCTGCTGGAGGAATAATTCTCAAATCCTTCGAGATATTAAGTTCATCTAAATCGTTAATGTTTTCGCCAAATTTAGCTGCTAATTTATCAACTACTTTGGGGGATAAGTCTTTCAAAGCAAATTCAATCGGCGATCCACGAAAACCAGAGATAGCAGTAGCACAAAGTTATTTTGTTGTGAAAACGCGAGAGGCTGAAACCCAAACCCAGTTAAAAGCCATGACACAAATACAGTTACTCGCGGCTTTAGCACAACAACTTGCAGAACAAGAACAGCGTTTTTTAGAACAACAACAGCAACAAACTGAAATCCTAGACAGACTCAAAGCTGTTGAAATTGAACAAGACCGTTTCAATACACCATGCGGACATAAATATAGTGTTGTTGGTTTCGCTAATCTTCAAGGTTTAGAAATATCTGTTAAAGAAGCGGGTGCTAAAGGTCGAAAGGCAAGCGCATTGTGTCGGAAGCAAGGAATAGAAATAGAGCGCATTCATGATCCACGTTTTGGAAAAGTCGGTTTGTATCCAGAAAGTATTTTGGTTGAGGTTTTTAAAGCCGAACAGAACTAATAGCAGTTTCAAAATTTGAGAGAACTACCATGCAACAACTCACACTTTTCTCTGAATCTGTAGCAGTTTTACCCATCACTTATTACCCCGATTTCTTAAGCCAGGAACTTGCCAATGAACTCTACCAACACTGCTTGAAACTGGAGTGGCAGCAGAATCAAATCAGGATCGCAGGTAAAACAATGACCGTCCCTCGCCTTGAATGTATTTATGGTGATGCCGGATGTGATTACCTCTACTCGAATAGCGTGTTTTTGAAACCACTATGGTGGACAGAGGCTCTGTCTAGCTTGCGCGATCGCATAACTGCGCTAACTGGCTATAAGTTCCGCATCGTCATCGGCAATCAATACCGCAGTGGAGAGGATTCGATTGGTTGGCACGCAGACAACGAACCATCGATGGGATCTAACCCTGCAATCGCATCGGTAAGCCTGGGTTCATGTCGCAAATTCCAAATCAAACCGAGAAATAGCAAATTCACTGATTTCTGGCTCGAACACGGGAGCTTGCTTGTGATGCACCCTGGCTGTCAGTCTACTCATCTGCACCAAGTCCCCAAAACCAACAAAGTTGTTAGCACGCGAATTAATTTGACCTTCCGACCACACACAGGAGGCGGGAAATAACGCTTTAGCTGGCTATTGAGGATTTCATAGCCAGCACAAACTCTTCACTTTAAGTTGAATCGGCGGCATGGATGCAATGCCGCTCCATTTTCATGCGTCAAAAAATAGAGGGAATATGCGTATAATCGAATCTGATTCTCAAGCCAAGCACCTACAAGAGTGGCTCAGTAGCGGGGTTGACGAAGAAATCATTGCTCTGAATGTGCGTTCGCTCTACGGCACAACACCTTACGAATATCTGCTCTACAGTCCCAAAATCTCCCGTCGCAACGATGGACGATTACGCGATCGCGATTTGAAAAAATACCAGCACATTGAACTCGGCGGCTGGTGGTGCAGTGGCGTTGACCCGCTCAACAACTACGTCAGTATGATGTGGGGCTGTTTCAAACCCGACCATCCCCGACGCGATCGCCAGAAAATTCACAAATTCATCAAGTACGAGCATCCTTACAGAGAAGAGACACGCGCTTTCTTCCTCTTAGTACCAAATCGCATTTGGGTGAAAGTTTCCAATCGTAGCGGCATCCCCATCACAGAGGAAGACTTACAGCATCCTGGTGGTTTCTGGCACTGGGTTTGGAGGCATAATGTACCAGTCACAATCGTGGAAGGTGTCAAGAAAGCGGGGGCATTATTAACTGCTGGTTATGCTGCGATCGCTATCCCCGGTGTCAACGCAGGATACCGCACCCCCCAAGATGAGTACGGTAACGCTATTAGTAAACCATCCCTGATTCCCGACTTGAAATATTTTGCAACACAGGGGCGACAGGTCAACATTTGCTTTGACCAAGACAACAAACCTGAAACAGTCCAACGGGTAAGAACTGCTATCAGTCGTATGGGACGGCTGCTGGTAAATGAGGGCTGTTCGCTGCGGGTGATAGATTTACCGCTAGGGGCTTCTAAAGGGGTTGATGATTTTATCGTCGCCAAGGGTCAGCCAGTATTTGATGCACTCTACAACACGGCTGTTGCACTGGAGTTGTGGGAAATCAAGCTGTTTACTCTGCTGACTTATCCACCTGCGATCGCACTCAACCAAAGATTCTTGGGTCAGCTTCTCGTCCCCGAAGGTGAAAAGCTGATTATCCTCAAAGCTCCCAAAGGCACTGGTAAAACCGAATGGCTGGCAACTGAGGTGGCGAAAGCACACGACCAAGAGAGACGAGTATTAATCATTACTCATCGCATTCAGCTAGGTGAGGCGCTGTGTAATAGGTTTGGTGTTAACTATATTACCGAAGTCCGCACTAATGAAACAGGCACATTGTTGGGATACGGGGTGTGTGTTGATTCACTGCATCAAGAAAGTCAGGCGCGATTCAACCCCAATGACTGGGCAAATGATGTCATTATTATTGATGAATGCGACCAAGTATTCTGGCATTTGCTCAACTCTGGTACTGAAGTGCAAAAACGTCGGGTGTCCGTTCTCAAAAATCTCAAACAACTGGTACAGAATGTTTTGGGCAGCAGTCAGGGAAAGATTTACCTGTCTAGTGCCGATGTTTCCGACACAGATGTGAAATACGTTCTTTCTCTTGCGGGAGAATATCGGGTTAATCCCTTTCTCATCGTCAACAATTATCGGCACATAGCAGGCAACTGTTACAACTACTCTGGCAGTAACCCGAAGAATTTGATTGCGGCACTGGACAAAGCGATAGCCAAAGGAGGGCATCATCTATTGTGTTGCTCTGCTCAGAAAGCCAAGTCCAAATGGGGAACCCAAGCTCTGGAAGAACGCTTTCGCCGCAAATTCCCTCACCTGCGAATCCTGAGAATTGATAGTGAATCCGTTGCTGATCCCTCTCATGCGGCTTTCGGTTGTATCGCTCATCTGAACGAAATTCTCACCCAGTATGATTTAGTTATCGCATCTCCAAGTTTAGAAACTGGGGTCAGCATTGATATTCGAGGGCATTTTGATGGTGTTTGGGGGATTTTTCAGGGAGTGCAGCCGGTTAACTCTGTGCGTCAGATGTTGGCAAGGGTTAGGGAAACTGTTGACCGTCACATTTGGGTGCGAGAGTGGGAGATGTCGGTTGTGGGCAATGGTTCCACATCCATCGGAGGATTGCTCAGAAGTCAGCACGTCGCAACACAGGCTAACATTGCGCTATTGTCGACTGCGGATAATGACGATTACAGCTTTGTTAACCAGAATTTTCAGCCCGAATCTTTGCAGACTTGGGGTAAGCGTGGTTCTGTCATCAACGTTGAGATGCGGCGCTATCGGGAATCAGTGCTTGCGGGTTTGGTCGAAGATGGCTACACCATTATTGATGCCGACGATGTTGATGACGATGAAAGTGGGGCAGTAATCGAGTCGGTTAAGGCGGCATCTGTTGAATTGTATGCTGCGGAATGTCAGGCGATCGCGGATTCTCCGACTATCTCTGATGCCGAACTTAAGAAGCTGCAAGACACAAGGGCGAAAACGAAAACCGAACGACATCAGCAGCGCAAGGCGGAATTGTCTCGTCGCTATGAAATTGAAGTTACGCCTGATTTGGTTGAGAAGGATGACGACGGCTGGTATCCCCAACTGCGGATGCACTATTATTTGACACTGGGGCGAGAGTTTTTGACGAACCGTGATGCTAAACGGGCTAAGGCGCAGTTAGAGGCGGGAGAGAATTCGGTTTGGAAACCGGATTTTAACAAGGGGCAGCTATTGCCGGCTGTACTGTTACTCGAAAATCTGAATCTGTTGCAGTTTCTTAAGCCAGACGTTCAGTTACGTGGAAGTGACGAGAAGTTGGTGGAGTTTAAAGCGCTGGCTGTAAAGCATCGGCACGTTATCAAGAATTACTTGAATGTAACGATTTCAGAAAAACACACACCGATAGCGATCGCACAAAAACTACTTGCCAAAATTGATTTGAAGTTGAACTACGTTGTTCGGTTGGGTAAGCGTGAAAATCGGGAGTGCGTCTATCGGTTTGTTGCCCCTGATGATCAGCGTAATTCAATTTTTGGGCAGTGGTTAAATCGAGATGAAGCGTTTTCTAGTGAGTTGGTGTCAGTCACGAACAATATAGAGTTACAAACACCAGATATTGACACAACCTCCCAAATATTAGAAGAGATAGTGTCCAGTCCCCAAGCACAAGCCTGGAAAGGACTGAAACTGAAATTGCAGCAAGGCTTGGACAGTATTGGCTCTTGCTACAGCGAGTTAGTCTCCAAGGTTGGCGAGGCTATTGGCGTTGCTGATGGTGAGCCTTACTGGAATGGCTATTTGGAGCAGTGGCAGATTTGGGTTAAGTTTGCAGACGAGTGTAGGTCTGTGGTGTGCGATTGGTTGGTGGTGGTTTAGGTAACATCCTCACAAAGCTCCCAATTAATTACAGGGATGATCGCTGCATTGGTTAGGAATTTATCAACCCTGCTTGCTGCAAGGGGTTTAATGTCATGAAACCTTAAAATGAGAATTGGCGATCGCTAGATATTTACCACTATCAACATTATTTATAAATTTTGTCAAAGTAGATTTTAGAAATCAAAAATATCCTTCATACTTTAAAACAGTAATCCTACGTAAAATTTAAGGAAGGGATGGCAATGACATCTCTATTACAGCGACTAAGTGCAGAACGAAACCGCAGATTTGTAGGACGTGAGCGGGAAGTGGAGCTATTTCTTGATGCGATCGCATCAAGAGAATTACCTTTTCACATTTTGCACGTCTTTGGCCCTGGCGGTGTGGGCAAGACAACCCTGATGCAGCAGTTTTTACGGTTTTGTGAACGGTCAAAAATCTCAACTATCTACGTAGAAGGACGTAATATAGAAGCCGCGCCAGAATCTTTTATTAGCACGTTGCATTCGTTGATGGCATTGAATGAATCAGATTCGCCTCTGGATGTGCTAGCGCAAAGAGAAGAACGTAATGTAATTTTAATTGATACTTATGAAGCTATTACCCAGTTAGATGAATGGCTGCGGGAAGTATTCTTACCCCATTTGTCTGTTAATACCTTAATTGTGATTGCTGGACGCAATCCTCTCTCATCTGGTTGGTGTAGCGATCCAGGTTGGCAAGCTTTAATGCACACGTTGCCCCTACGCAACCTGACCCCAGAAGAAAGTCAAACTTATCTGACCACACGAGATATTCCCACCACACAACACCAGGCGATTCTAGATTTTACCCACGGACATCCTCTAGCATTATCTTTGGTTGCTGAGGTATTTGCTCAGGGAAAAGAAATCTCTTTTCAAGCAGAATCTGCTCCCAATGTTGTTAAAACACTGTTGTCAAGATTCATCAAAGAAGTACCAACGCCCCAACACCGTATAGCTTTAGAAGCTTGTGCGGTGATCCGGCTGACTACTGAAGCCGCACTAAATCAAATATTGGCTGTGCCTCAAAATACTTTAGCTAGTGAGGCTCACTCTTTAGGGGAAATACTTGATGTTCACGATTTATTTGAGTGGTTGCGCGGACTGTCGTTTATCGAATCGGGGCAATTGGGTTTATTTCCCCACGATTTAGCACGCGAAGTTTTAATTGCTGACTTGCGTTGGCGTAATTCGGAATTTTACACGGAATTACACCACCGAGCGCGTCAATATTATACTAAACGACTAGGACAAACCCAAGGGCAAGAAAAGCATCGAGTGCTACTTGATTATATTTTTTTGCATCGGGATAACTCGGCGATTCGATCCTGTTTCACCTGGGGTGAGCAAAGTAGTTTATTGACAGACTCACTGCGAGAAACTGACAAAACCGCACTGCTGGGGATGGTAGCAGAATACGAAGGCGAAGAATCAGCAAAAATAGCAGATCACTGGTTGAAGCGCCAACCGGAGAATGTAGTAGTATTTCGTGACTTGCACTCCGAACCTGCGGGATTTGCAATGATGGTGGCATTGCACACAGCAACTGTTGAAGATTTGAGTGCAGATCCGGGCGCTCTTGCGTCTTGGCAATATCTCCAAACCCATGCACCATTACGCCCTAGCGAAGGTGCAACTATTTTCCGCTTCTGGATGGCGCGGGACACCTATCAAGCTGTTTCCCTCACCCAAAGTCTAATTTTCATTAATTTTGTGCAGTATTTTCAGAACACACCGGGGTTAGCATACACCTTTCTACCTTGTGCCCAAGCAGATAGTTGGACAGCAATGTTGAACTACTTCGACTTAACACGACTTTCTGAAACCGATTTTACAGTTGGGGGAAGACACTATGGAGTTTATGGGCATGACTGGCGAATTGTATCACCTGCGGCATGGAAGGAAATTTTAGCCCGAAAAGAGGTTACAACTGCCGGAGAATCTGTAGATAATACTCCAGTCGGTGAACCTCTGTTAGTTCTTAGTCAGCCAGAATTTGTGGAGGCGGTGCAGAATGCGTTACGTAACTTTAGTTGTCCTGATGTATTACAGAATAATCCATTAGTGCGATCGCGGAGCGTGTACGAAGTACTCTCGCAAAGCGTGTCAGAACAAGTTGCCACAAAAGCAAGTATGAGCGAGAGTCCAAAGGAAACGCAACTCTCCGACGAGAAGCCGCACTTTGTCCACCGACGCGATGCCTGGGGTGGACAAAGCCAACGCGTTGAAGTTTTACAAAATCTGGTGAAACAAGCAGTTGAATCCTTGCAATCATCCCCGCGTGATGAAAAACTCTACCGCGCTGTTTATCGAACTTATTTAAATCCCGCCGCCACGCAAGAACAAGCAGCTGAATTACTAGATTTGCCTTTCAGTACGTATCGCCGTCATCTAAAAGCTGGGATGACAAGAGTTACAGATATTTTATGGCAAAGAGAAATTAGCTAATCAGCGAAAATTACGAGGGCGGAGTGGGAAATAATTTCGTGAGGGAGGATTTCAAAGACTCAAATTCAGCCAAAAAAGTTTTTCAGCTTGTGACAAGTTAATTTCAAAGTAGCCGATTATGCACAAAGCAGTTATTAAAGAAATGAAGATAAATCGTTTCATATTTTCCTCAAAATAAGATTTTATGACAAACTCATCATATACAACTAGCAATGAATTCAGATAAACTACGACTATCTTTAGTTATGACTAGTTTTGGAATTTTAGATTCAGCCATTAACAGATGATTGTCCGTTAAGTTAATACCAATTATCCATCAATATGCACTTAATATTTATTCAACAAACTCTAAAATACGCAAAAAAATAAATTAGTTATTAAGTGCAAGTTTACAGAGAATTGGTATAAGTAATAAATTTGGGTGATTCCTTCGGAGGTTAATTGACAGATTTTAGCTTTTTTAGTTTGTGCTTTAGTATCAATGTGCTACCAATAATCCCAAAGACTACTGTGCTGGCCATTGAAGAAGGTTCGGGGACAAGTGTAATATTGCCAGGGCCTGTGATGGTATTGGTAAAAGTACCAAAACTGTTATTGCTATTGTCAAATCCAGTAGTGACTAAAAAATATTGATTATTGGCAGTTAAGCTCAAGCCACTAAAACCAGATGTGCCTTCATCTGGAAAAGGATCATTCCCACTGAGTAAATTAACTAATGGGGTAATTGGGTTGAAGCTGTTTTGGTACAAGAACTGGATGCCCAGGAAAGCTTGAGAACCTACAACATTATATGAGCCTGTAGTATCAACAAAGAAAGGCTGGCTGTAATAAGGGACGGCGGTGCCATTACTAGAAAGTGATGTGGGTGGGTTAGTACCACCTTCAAACCCTTCCGTTTGCGGACGGTTAAAAGTTGGTGCGTTTGTTGTATCACCAGAATATGATATGGTGGATGCCTGAGATGGCAAAATAAAACTTACAGATAGAGCTATGGCTACGCCCAACCCAGGCATCGCAGCAGAGGCAATAGGGATTGAACGTAAGAGCGATTTTTGCCAAAAATTAAATGAACACTCACTCAAACTCTTAAGCTTGGCTATTTTGGAAAACTTGGTAGAGCGATGAGATAGATTGTTTTCTGAGACGATGGATTCTTTAATTGCTTGTGACATATAGTTGTTCTAGGTTATTTTTACAAAACTGAGTGCTTTGTATGATTGCACTTTCATCTAGTTCCAGGGATGAGCAAGCAAAGCCTGTGAAGTAATACCTAAGCCAATTAGGGTAATACATAAGGCACTTGCTACGGGTAACATCTTGATCCTGGGGATCTGGAGTGGCAAATGCTCAAACCGATTTTTGGCGTAGACTAGCATTAAGCCGATTCCAGTTAGTACTGCTGCTAGACCTAAGCTAAAGGCAGACACTAGCGCTAGTCCAAAGCCAACTCGTCCCATTGCGATCGCACTCAGCAACACTACTAAGGCTGAAGGACAAGGTAACAAGCCGCCCGATATTCCCAGCGCTAGTAGGCTAGACCACTTCATGGAACTTACATCACCGTGAGACGGTAGATGCGAATGCTCGTGGTGATGATGGTGATGATGGTGGTCGTGGCTGTGTTGATGGTTTTCATGCTCATGGTCGTGTGAATGACCTTGTAATCGACTGATGAACAAATTTAAACCAATTCCAATTACTAGCAGACCAGAGATTACACTTAGCCAAGGGTATAATTGTTCAGTCAGCACAAACTGAGACGTGCCAAGTGTTACCAGCCCTAAAAGAAATATGCTAGCTGTATGAGTAACCGTCACAGTCAACCCCAGGAATAGAGCGTGTTTGGCATTACTACGGGAACCCACTAGATAAGCACCGACTATCGTTTTCCCATGACCAGGGGACAGGGCGTGTAAACCACCCCATAAAAAGGCGATCGCTAGAGCTATTAAGATAGTCAGGAAATTATGATTTTCCTGGGTAATTAGGCTAGTGAAGATATCGTTGCTTCTTCCTGTCAAAGCATTATCTAAACGGCTTGATGATTTAACTTCCGGTGGAGGCGCTTGTTCGCTCGATGTCAGAGACGGATTGAGTTTAAAAGAAATCCGACGCTGGTCGAGAGGACTGCTGAGTAATTCAGTGGGGTAATCTCTCAAGCGGTTGGTGATACTCAAAGAGGTGAAATCACCTTGAATGGTCACGCCATTTGCAGCCACAGTCATCTCACGCCAGCCCAAGCGCTGTGGATAAAACTGATCTTCAAACTCGATTAACTGATTCGCGCCAACTAACTCCCTTGTTCCCTGAAAGTTACAACTCAGCCGCAGTGTAGATAATCCTCCGACACCTGGAGGAAATTCCACTGTTGATTCGATCAAAGACAGTGGTAAAGGCTGTTTATCGATCAACAGTCCCAGATGTGAGTTGACTTCCTGGCATTTTTGGTTAGGGTATTGAACCGTCTCTATAGGTTCAGCTTTGCGATCGCGATTAGTATCTAAGTGATTAATTTCCTGAAAAGCCGGAATCTCTGCCATGTCTAGAACATAATCAATCCCCACCCCATCGGTTGCTACCTGCACTCCTGCGTAGTGATTGATGGTAAAATTATCTAAAGGATGGGCATCCGCTTTTGGCATCCAAAATAAACATATTGCGATAATTGCAGTATTCCAAGCGAAGTAATGTAGCAGCTTTTTCATAAAGAACTCCCTATAGCGTTAGGAGTGGGAAAAGAAACAGAGGGTACTAAGTTAGCCAAGACTTGACGAGCTTCATCAGCATACTTGTGATGAAATTGAGGATTGAGGCTAACAGCTTGAGTTAATCGCTTTATTGCTTCCTCACGATTACCTAAGTGAAACGCAATCATGCCAGCATGAAATTGCAGCAAAGCATCTTCTGTCCCAAAGCGAGTTGCCCGTTGTGCTGCCTTTTGCGCTTCTTGCCATTGCCCATTAGCCGCAGCTGCCCAAGCTAAAGTATCCTCTGCATATACATCGTCTCGCACTGCTACTTCACTACGGGCAATTTGTAGTGCCTCTGGTAAGTGGATTCCATGTTCAGTGTAGTAGACAGCCATTGCGCGATCGTAGATTCCTTTAACCTTGCTCAAGTAAGCGACTACCCCAATTAAATCTTCAGTTTCAGCTGCGCCTTCCCGATCTCCCAGAGCTACTTGAGCATCAGCCTTATACCCCAGCGTTTCTACCAATGGCATCAGTTCTATACCCTGGTTGGCGATATTTAGAACATCCTGCCAGCGATGCTGTGCCGCATAGAGGCGGGCTAGTCCTGTAAATGCAGCTATATGCCGTGGAAAGAGGTCAAAAGCTTCCCGATATCGCTGCTCAGAGAGGGCAAAATCGCCGACTGCAAAAGCCAGATCCCCAGTCCGCACATGAAACCAAGCACGAGTTTCGGCACTTGTTGTATAAAAAGAATCCATCTCCTGCATAGCCTCATCTAGCAGTTGCCGTGCAGAGGCTAGATTGCCAGTTAACTCTAAGTAACGAGCTAAAACCGCGTTATGACCAGAGTTCGATTCTTCCTGTGCAAGGTTCTGCAATAGTTGATGAGTTGCTTCATAATCACCCAACTCCATCTGAATCGATGCCAAGAGCGAGACAATATTGGGATTATCAAGAGATGAATTATTTAACACATTTAAAGCTTCTCGAAACTGATGTTGAGATAGTAAAGCTGATGCTAGGAGCATGGAAGAAACCTGATTATGGCGCGGCTGTAGTGCCAGGGATCTACGTGCCGCTTGTTCTGCTCGTAACACATCGTCTATATCTGCAATTTCTCGAAAGCGCCTCAAATATTGATCGGCTAACAGACGTAAAAATATTGAGGAATCGGGAGATTGGGCAACTTTCTCCTCATAGACGCTGATAATATGCGATCGCTGTAAATAATCGGGGAAGACTAAATCTGACTGTTTTCCTGGTAATATCTCCCTGGAATTAACAGTCAGCAGTTGCACAGCAGAGGAATATGCGCCTAAATTACTATTGGTGTAGCCTAAACTTAGCGCTTCTGTATCACAGGGTCTTAGTAAAACCAGTAGGCTAGTCAGCACTAACACCCATAGTATTCGTAGATACATAAACCTTACAAAGGATTGCCTAAATAAGGGAAGGTAGGAAGAAAGTTGGCATTATTAGGCCCAACATTATCGCTAGTCAGCCCCGGAATAATACCAGTAGAAATGCCTGTAACTGCATTACCAAAGACAACAGATGCAGTTACATCAATTACGTCATCTTTTGGTCTTCTACCACCAAAATTTTTGCCTAACTGAGTCCCAAAATAACTACCGCTAGGTTTAGAAAGGTCAGCTTGGATAACATCAGGAATCGCTACTGAGATCACTGCATCGGCTATACCTTGAGGTCTACCGATCGCTTTCACAAAGGCTTGAATGAATTGGGATTGATTGCTAGCGTCTTTAGTTGGTGTCTGAAGATTACTATTATTATGAGCTTTAAAGTCCATAAAAAGTTCATTCAGGGCTGGAACTGCTAACCGCTCAATCTGAGCAAAATGCCCATTTCTGAGTCTAGGAGTTTTAACACTAGTTGTCATCCAAGCACCAATCTTGCCTTTACCAAGCAGTTTCCTGGGTAGCTCGACAATAATTGAGTGGACATTGAATGGGGCTAGGGTGTCTTTTGCTTGTCCAGGTGGTCTAAAGGAAAGAACTTGGAAGGAAGGACTGGGATTAGGCTGAAGGCTATAGTTCCGATCCGGGATGATTTTAAAGAACTGTTCCAAATCGAAAAAGAACGGGTCTTTGCGTGTCCCAACAAAGAACTTCATGCCGTTATATGCGGCGAATGTTTGGTTGAGTTGCCCTGTCCAACTCACTGGGAGTAAAGCTGACTCTGTTCCTACTGTGGTTGGACGACATGGGCCCCGCACTGTGACAGTTTGGTGTGAGCCTTTACCATTTATATTGAATTGGAGTACGACATCTTCAATACTGTCGCCAGTGTTATCAATCTTGAACTGATAAAGAACATTTGGATCGAATGGTCTTTTTTCACCAGAAACGATCAGAGGGTCGAAATCCATTACTAAGACAACATTTTTGGAGTCTGTGGGACTCTCAAACACAAACAAATCTGTGAGATCCGCAGCAGTCAGCTTAGTGGCTAGAAAAGTTGTGTCTTGGTGGTCTGAAGCCAAAGCTTTAGGGGTTGCATAGATTAGGACTACGAGCAAAATAGCGACAAATGCCACTATGGGACGAAAAAAACGAGTAGCTTTAGTCCAATATAGCGATCGCTTGATGGAAAGAAATACCATATTTTGGACTGCTTTCTCTATGAGTAACCTGCCTTCAGTTGCTATAAAAGAGGTGATACTCCGAGCATTTATTCTCATAGTTGCCCTTCTTGAGGTGTTTAGCCTCTACTGTTGGTGTGAAAATAGCAAGTTGATTTGGATTTCAAAAAAGACTGGGGCTATTACCGAAGTGCTTCACAGCTTATTTGCTCTTACTACTCACTTTCCAGACCAAAACTTGCTCATTTCTTGCTCACTTTTCTAATTTCCAGATTTAGTAGCTTTTAGCACTACATTTGTAATATATATTTGTTTTACTGGATATGTTGTTCGACCCGACGCTAAATAGTGGCGGCAGTGCTTCGCAAGACGTAGAAATGTTGAATGCCCGTCGCATCAAGGAGAAAATTCTCCAGAAAAATGAAATGACTGCCTTTCTCATCCGCATTGACAGAGAGACAGGCAGACGTGGTGCAGAGAAGGACTGGGCATTGGATGCCTCTTGCCAAATTGAAGCACAGCGCAATTGGTCGATCAATAATCTTCGCTCTGATCTGCGTTAGCGTTCGCGCAGCGTTCCGCAGGAAAGCTTAACGAAGTTATCGCTCTTAGAGGAAATGGGCAATACGATTATTCCTTTGGGCAACGGTGGTGACGAGGGGACATCTCGGTGGATGAAGGCGGCTGGTATTGCCATCGATGAAGAACATTATCGCAAGGTGGCGAATGCCAAAGATATTGATAGAAGGACTTACACAAGTAGGCAGCATCAGGATTACCTGAAACCCGAAGAAGTTTTGGAGTGTGAGAAGTTCCGTATTCAGGACACTTATGGGATGAGCGTAACCCCGGAACTGGTTGAGCAAGATGACGGGGGACGCTTAATTAAAAAGATTGTCGCACTTGAAGCGATATTGGCCGCACCCCTTGAAATGGTCACTGATGAACAGGGGCGGGAGTTTGTTCCACCGCCAGCTATTGTTGCCGAACGCGATAAATCGGAACGGGAGCGATTAGCCATTTGCACTGACTGGACCAACCATTCTACCGCGTGGCTTATGCGTCATCGCTTGGGATTGAGAGCGGTGCTGATGGATCTGATGGCTGGGGTTGAGATTAAAGGCGATGAGGCAATGATTCAGGCTTTGGCTGACTTCTCTAAACACAACGCCTCTCACGTTAAAGGGATACTCAACTTAACCATTCCGCTATCGGAGTCTCCGATGTGGATTTTGGGGCAGTACCTTTGGCAACTCGGTTTGTCTACTGAGTCACGAAGACCAATGGAGGACGGACAGAGGGTTAGGTATTATCGGCTGAATACTGAGAATGTCGAGTTTATCCAGAAGGTATTGGAGTATCGTCAACGGCAACGGGAAGAGAGGGAAAGGAAACGCCAAGATGAACAAGAACGAAATGCGGCACATAAAGCTAGAATGCAGTCTCAATATGGGATTAATGCTCCGTCCACACCCCCCCTTAATGAAGATGGAAGTAATAATCGGGGGGGTATGGACACAGAGGTAAAACTCAGTGATTATTGGTGGGAGCGGGTTAAATATTATGCTCGACTGGCGATTGAGCGCTTTGTGTACGGTGTAGAATCAGTTAAAGAATTGCTCAGTACGCTAACGATTGATGAGCGGTTGGGTGTGATGCTGGAGTTTGAGGATCTTGACCCTGACAAATTTGCTCAATTGGTGACAGATGCTCCACAGTGGACTGAATGGATGGCGTGATTTCCTATTCGATATAGACCAGTTGACTGTTAATTCCTCAAGCATCATTTGAGTGTTGAGTCTAGGTGAACAGTCCTGTAATATCCTCTGACCCAAACATTAAATGAAGTGAAAAGTCCTGCAACTCTTGGGTGGAAGGGGCTGAAGCTGAAAATACGGCAAGGCATGGATTGCGTTGGCTCCTTCTACAGTGAGTTAGTCTGCACAGTTGGCGAGGCTATTGGCGTTGCTGATGGGGAGCCGTTTTGGAATGGACACGTCGGGCAGTGGCAAGTGGCTGTTAACGTTAACTTTGCTACGGGCTGTAAATCTGTGGTGTGCGATTGGCTGATGGTAGTTTAGGTAACAGAGAATTGTTAAGTCATGTTATTATCCAGCTTGCTGGTTTAACCAAGCTTCTAAATCTGCCACTACAGAAAAATCTAATAATGTCTCTCCTAACCCCTGCAATTGCTCTATAGATAATCCTCGAATTCGCTCAATCAACGATGCATCAATTTCTTCACCAAAACGACGATTTAGTTGACGTATAATTAAATCCTGTTGTCCTTCTTGTTTCCCTTCTTCTTTTCCTTCTTGTTTCCCTTCTTCTTTTCCTTCAAGTTTTGCTCTTTCACGGTCTTGCTGATAAAGTGGTTCTAATCTCATAATCAACTCCCGATCATCTGATTCTAAATTTTGATTGATTCTCAAATTCTCGCGCAAGTTATAAACTAACTCTAGCGTCGCTTGCTTGTATGGATGATTCAATGGTAACGCCGATAATTCCACAATTGCCTGTGACTGTACACTCCCCCTGCCAAGAATTCTCAACCACAAGGTTTCCGGTGTTTGTGGTAGTTTATGTATGGCTACAACTGCTGTCCGTAGCGCATCACCTAAAAAGTATACTCCTGGCAACCACCCCGATTTCTGATTAACATTAAAGCTTGATAGTAATGCTGGGGATGCAGTTGGAGTTAGAACCCATAGTTTCGGAATATCTGACTCTTGGAGTTTGATTTTATTCGCTTTAGCGTCTCGTCGCAGGAGAGCTTTTACTTCTAGTAATTTTTGAATACAATCACAAATTTCATCATCAGAAGCGGCATTGCGAAATGGCTCTAATATTGCTGGAAACTCTGTAAATCTTCCAAGTAACCCTAACAATTCTAAATTAGAGTTCTGCTGTACTGAAGGAGTAAATAATACATCAATTTCTTTGATCTCTCCTGATATTTTTGATGATGACTTTACTTCCCCATAAGGTTTTAACAGTTCTTCAAGGTAATCTTTGGCAAATTCGTCATGTACAAATCGAGTCATTCAATTGGCTTATTAAGAATTAATTGGAAGTGATTAATAATATTTTATCTGTATTTACAACCCATTTTAATCACGCCTCAAATTTAAGCCGTATGTTGGGCGATTGGAATCAAGGGAGAAACGGGAGAGTGTCTATAAGTTTTTGATTTGGTGAATTGGATCATCTTTTTTGTGGAGTTCTCTTAGTTTGCTGAACTAGACATTTATAACTCCTGCACTCGTTAAGCCAGAACAAGACACTGTTCATCCATTTCGCTAATCTCAGCCCCAATCATACCTATTTCTATGTCTGTGGATATAAGTTTGTTTAATTTTGAAATATTAAAGTGAAACATTGACTCAAATAGAAACTTATGACAACCGAGCAAGAGCTTCAATCTCTTTTTAATACCTTAGATAGCGATCAAGACGGCAAAATCTCCATTAATGATCTTTTTTTAAGTCCTGGCTTAAGTGCAATCATCTCATCAGAAACAAATAGCACTAGTCCCCAGGAATTGCTAGTAAATTATGATTCTGACAAAGACGGTAGTATTACCTTTGAAGAGTTAAAGGAAGCAGTTGAAAAAGCAAATAATTTAAACTAGCAACCCAATCCCTAACACCCAATACTCTATACCCAAAAATCCTTCAAAGCATGGCGCTCTGAGGGATTTGCAATTTTTATGGTCATTAGTGATTCACTAGCACAAAAGAGATGACCACACAAGTAATTGACATCAATATCCTTTGACATTCCCCAAACACTCACTCAGGTGGAAAGTGCTGCTATTCAAGGTTGGGAGGGACTGAAGCTGAAAATGCACTTTGGACTGGACAGTGTTGGCTCTTTCTACAGTTGAGGGGAGCAAGGTTTGTTTTAACCCAAGATTGAACCTGAACCAACTTCCCACTGATGTTTGAGCAATTCTTGATAAGTCGTTTCCCTTATCATCATCTGCTTATACAGCATCTGCAAAAATTCTTGAGCTTGTTCACGGGACATCTGCTGCACTTGATCTGAAAAAGTTCTAAGGCTAAATTCTTGTTCTAAAGATAATTCGATGGGTTGGTTCATAGCTTTTATTTGAGTTTGCTTGTGTAAGCAAATATTGTTTTATATAAACAAATGTTACGATAGCTTTACAAAAAATGAAGGGGTGTAAACCGTACCGAGTAGGTTAGAAATGCCGTATCTGCTTCTGAAAACCATGATATAACTCCATTGTGGCAACCCAAGTAAAAATTTAAGTTCTAAAGTTTTTTACTAAGAGGTTTTTAAAAGCATTTTTAGCCTCTGCTTGCGGCTGGCGATCGGCAGCCGTAGGCGAAACAGCGCCATCGCTGTTGAAGAAGATGGACAATACTTTGGGCAAGAGTGGTGAGTGTCGCGGCGTGATGCTGGAGTTTGAGGATTGCTTACCCCAAAAAGTTTGCTCAACTGCTTGTCGATGCGCCGCAGTGGACGGAGAGAAAGTTGGGCACAGAAAGCGATCGCTAAAAGGTCAGTTCCTTCCCAGTAAAAAGAACTAACTCTTATCCAGCATCCAGGGATTATTAACTATGGGGGCTGTCTTTGAGCCTCACCAAAATTCTAGTCGCACACCAACGTCATTTTCTACCACGGTTCCTTGGTGATACACAATCTTCCAACCCTGCGGTGTCTGTCGCAAGATCGTTGAGCGTCGGGTAATGCGAGTACCCTGAATTAGGGTATAGGTTACAAGATAGTTTTCGGCGGCAATCTCAAGGCAATGAAAGTCGCAAGTCTGCCATGTGTCTTCCTCTGGGCTGGCATAACGCTTCTCCACCTCATCCAACACATACTGCCGACTATAACGCCGACCCGAAGCACCCACTTCCCAAAATGTACTTTCCGTCATCTGCTCAAAGTCGGCACGTGTCGTCCCCAACTCTGGACGATGAAAAATCGGTTCCCGTTGTATAAGTTCGTTCAAAACATTTAGTATCTTTGGATCTGTGACTAAATTAGATTCCATATTCTTTGACACAATATCACAGTCAATACCCCCTAATATTAGATGGGGCGGCTCAAAGCCGTCTGAACTTTTTCTGGAGAAATCTCAATGAACATTTCAATGTACCAAGCTTTAATACCCGTGTCTATTCGCGCACTGAATAACCTTGCAAATATTCTTGAAAAAGGTGCTGCTTATGCTGAAATTAAAAAAATAGATCCTTCTGTGTTGATTAATAGTCGTCTCTCCCCAGATATGTTCCCATTATCAAAACAAGTGCAAATTGCCTCTGATATAGTAAATAGAGGTGCCGCACGGTTAGCAGGAATAGAACCACCTAAATTCGAGGACAATGAAACTACTTTTCCTCAACTTATTGACCGTCTTAAAAAAACTATCTCTCATTTAAATACTTTGAAAACTGAGCAAATTGACGGTTCAGAAGAGAGAGAAATTACCCTACAGATGCGTGACAACACTCTCTCTTTTCAAGGAATGCCATTTCTCCTATATTTTGTTTTACCAAATCTTTATTTCCATGTCACAACAGCGTATGACATTCTTAGGCACTGCGGTGTAGAACTTGGCAAAGGAGACTTTCTTGGTCAGCCTTAATAGAAGCAATATCTAACGTCATTATTGCTATTCAGTATTGCATGAAATTCTCTACTCTCTTTGAGGGCGTTTGAAAAGTATGTTTTGTATCAAAAGTAACGTAGCCAAGCCAGAGCAACGAAAAATTAGGATTCTTCCTTTTACTTTGTGACGCTCAGAATGGCGAACTGTAACTATCTTGAGCTTTTCAAACATCCTCACCAATTAGACAGCCAGGGTCTGCAAAGGCGATTTGATAAAGAATTTTTAAGAAATTAACATTCTTCAGAAAAGGAAAGACGTAATGCGGAAGTAATCTCCAAATGGCTAGCATTCTGATCTACTTGATCCATGTCGAAACCTAATTATTAGTTTTTCAATTTTTTGGAGGAGAGGATAATGTTGAAGTTCACCTGTTTGATGATTGTCGGGGCAGTATTGTCGATCAGTACGCCCGTTGTGGCTGAAAGTCCTACGGTTAATAGTCGTGCAGTTAATATCAGTATTGGCAGTATTGGTGGTTCCCTAGATAATGCTGCTTTGCAAACAGTTCGCCAGGTTATCGGATTTGCAGTCGGCACTAGCACCGTCGATAAATTCATTGTATATAGTCCCAGGGTCGGATCTATTCCCATCGAAGGAGGTTTATCTGCTTGCGCTGAAGCTGGCTTCGGCATAAGCAATACAACATTTAATACTTTTATCCAGCAGTTGCGTTCAATTAATCCCAAACCAGGGACTTTCTACAATGTAGAACTTACCGCAACCTGCAAACAGAAATAAAACGTTTGCGCTCAAGCGCCGTCGGATGGGCTGAAGTACCAAGCTTATCCATCGCAGTTACACGTGAGATCGTAAGCTTAATAGGAATATTTTAGATAATAAGTAAATGTCGGATAACTCTACTCACCAAAATGTAGCCATTTCTGAGCCAATATGAGTGTTCAAGCCGCATACGATAATTGGTCAACCACCTATGATGCTGATCAAAATCTCACCCGCGATCTAGATCAAATCGTTACGAAAGAAACCTTAATGCGTTTGAGATGTAAATCAATCGTTGAAATTGGCTGTGGCACAGGCAAAAATACTTTGCTTTTGTCACAAATTGCCCAAACAGTCTATGCAGTTGATTTTTCAGCAGCCATGATCGAGAAGGCGAAAGAGAAAGTAAATTCAGTCAACGTGACGTTCATTACCGCAGACATTACAAATCAATGGATTTGCAGCAACGAGTCTATTGATTTGATCACCTGTAATCTCGTTTTAGAACACATCAAAGATTTGTCAAAAATTTTTTCAGAAGCCTCTCGTGTACTCGTTCCGGGAGGGTACTTTTTCATTTGTGAACTTCATCCATTCAGACAGTATCGAGGCACACAAGCTAATTTTCAAAGGAATCAAGAAGTGATTAAAATCCCAGCATTTATACATCATTTATCAGATTTTTTTCATGCAGCTAAAAATTTTGGTTTCCAGCTTGAGGATTTCAACGAGTGGTGGCATGAGCAAGACCAAAATAAACCACCCAGACTTGTATCATTCTTGTTCAAAAAGTGAATCTTAATAATAAAATTGATCATGCGTGAATTTTGAATTGTTTTGACGGCTGGTATATTTTTTAAGGCTTGTGCTTAAACTGTAAACTCTGCCAACCCCTGCATGAATACCTTACTTGCCTCCTACCAAATATTGCACTAGCCAGCAATGTAACCCCACCAAATGCTACCACACTCTATGGAACGGAACCTGGGTCATTATTATGTAACAGTCTTTGCAAATAATCTGATACTGAACCATCCCAATAACATTTTACACATCTGCCATTGATGAATTCATGTGTGCATAATTCGTAACCATATAGTACATGAGAGCATTGTGGACACAAGGAACTCATCTTTGAAGTTTCTAAGGTATACAAGCTACTACATTCATCGCAGGTCTTAATTCGTGATTTATCCATAACTATGAGAAAATTGGCTACCAACTGAGGATGGCTAGTGGTCATAAAAGAACAGATGGGTATGGCATGGAAAGTTTCCGTATAATAAATAGTTATCTTGCTTGTATCTCAGGTTGTGACAGTGGTTCAGAGGTGATCTGTTAGCATTCAGAGTGATGTTAAATTCAAGATTGCGATGGATAGCACCAATTTTTTTTTCTTGCTAGGTGAAATGCCTACAAAAAGTGAATTGAACCTAAAAGTGCTTCAGGAATTAGACTGTGGAACGTTCATTCGTCAAAAGATTGGCTATTCATCTGAAGTAGGAGAAACAATTTCTGCATTTCTCTGTATTCCTAAAAACATCAGTGCATTACTTCCTGCCATTTATTGTTTTCATCAACACGCAGGAAACTGGTCGCTGGGTAAAAGCGAAGTTGTCGGGCTTGCAGGTTTACCTGACCAAGTTTACGCCAGAGAACTAGCGGAACGAGGCTATATCACGTTAGCTCCCGATGCAATTTGCTTTGAAGAAAGAGCAGATGCTGCCGATCCAGTTCGATATCACGCTCACCAACTGCATACCCGATTAATGCGAGGGCAAACTCTTCTGGGTAAAGTGTTGTTTGATATCAGTGCAGGAATTGATCTGCTTCAGAATCTGCCAGAAGTAGATGCAACAAGAATAGGCTTTATTGGTCATTCCTATGGGGGTAGAACTGCATTGTTTGCACCAGCATTTGATCGAAGAATTAAGGCATCCGTGAGTAGTTGCGGCTCCACAACACTCAAGACAATGATGGCACAAGATATTGGAATCCAGTTTGATTATGTCGTTCCTGGCTTTTTAGGATGGGGTGATATTGCAGATGTTGTGCGGCTAGTCGAGCCATGCCACTTACTCATTCTGGGTACTGACGATGATAAATGGAGTCAGAATATTGAGGATATTTTTGAATATGCAAAATCGGCATTCCTGACAGGCGAATTAGAGCGGCAAATATACCCTGGAAAGCATAGCTTTTCTGAGCAGATGCGTACAAGAGCATATAGATTCTTGGAGCGACATCTGATTGAACGTGCGCGTTCAGCAAGATAACAATCGCAATGCACCCAAACACCGGAACAGTTCAGTCTAGTCCGTTAGTGCGATCGCCTGAGTTGACAAGAATAGAAAACGCTATGACTAAAAAAATCTAGCTATTGCTAGATGCGATAATCCTCAAAAACGCTATAGGCTACTATTGTTGAATAGAAAGATTCGCTTGTGGATGCCATAGTAGAAAGATCGCACACACTCAAACAAGCCTTGGTTGATTTTGTCCTAGATGCTGACGGCGAACTAGCACAAGCACTCGACATTTATGCAGTTGCACAGATGCCTAGCGGTAATGGCGATCGCACCCAACAACAAGTAATCATTGATAGGTTTATTACAGAAGGGAAAATTGGCGAACGCTCACCTATAGAATTATTTATCGCCAGTCATACAGATTTGTCAGAGAACGATCGCAATCTCCTGAATAGCTGGCATCGTAGTTTTATTGGTTTATTTACTATCACCCAGATTTTACCTGATGGCTTAGAACTCATGAACTGGCTGACAGCTAAACGTTACATAGTTCTGACAGCTAAAAATTACATTGTCAAGTCTAACAGCCCTGAAAAACAACCAGCCACATCTCGTTTCAAGCCAGGAGATATTTTACTAACACGCATTTTTCCTCTTACTGATAATCAGTGGATATTTTCTGGCTCTCACACATTTATGGGTAAACTCGGTAAGCCAAAACTCGCCGTCGCCATTGGAAATTTTAAAGATAATTATAAAAGTCATCTTTACAGCGATGCTCCAGACTTGCTAGAACAAGCATGGCAGTCAGTAGAGCAATATCATCAGCAGTTTGTTGAGTTTTTTGGAACTGATGAAGTGACATTACCAGGATATCAACTTAATAAAAAGATAACTGAATTTCGAGAGATTATCACCGATAAATATCTCAAAACCGCCGGACTTGATAGTTCCAAATCTTTGAATGAAATAGTAGCAAAAGCTGGTATTAGTGCAGAAGAAATTATCGTCGCTGCTAAAGAATTTGGGATTGATACTAACGCTGTTTTTCAAATCTTTGATGGCAAAAACAGCAAGCAAAAAATGGTTGCACCTAAAGTAGGTTTACCTGCTGAACTCATAAGAGCAGAACAAGTCACAGCCATTTCTCACCCACGTTGGGGATTAATGTTTTTATCAACATATACTAAATTCATAACTATATTATTAGCTGATGATTGGCAAAGTATTGAAGGTGCAGTAAAACTAATTCGTCACTACTTAGAAGATAAAAATATTAATGCTTATACATGGCATCGGTTAGCACAAAAATATCCCACTCAATTAGAAAAAGTCTTGCAAGATTTCTTGCAACGTGCTGAGTTTAGCCTGAGCAATAATTTAGACAGAATTTTGCAAGAGTATGGTAAACCTATCGAGCCAGAATTACCAGAAATTGCTAGTGTTCCTTTACATCTACATAATTTATTTCAAGAAGCACTTACAGAAGTGAATAAATCTAAACCCAAAGGTAAAGGACAAAAACAACCAGTGAAAGGTTTTCAAAGAGGTTAGTTTAATATCAAGTGCATCTCAAATCCAGGGAAGTAAGTCGGAGAAAAAATTTATGCGCCGCAGTGGACTGAATGGATGGCGTAAGAAAGTTGGGTACAGAAAGCGATCGCTAAAAGGTCAGTTCCTCCCAAGCAAAAATAACTAACTCTTATCCAGAATGACTTTCAAAATTTTTAGAATTGCTCTTATGCCCTTACAATCTGTGTAATTCGTTTTTTACTCATCATCCGAACTCCACCTTCAGGAGCAAGGGTAAACCCACGTCTTTGCAGTTTAAGAGGTTTATTTTCTAATAATGCAAGTTGGTAATTAGATAAAACGGTTGCCAAGACTAACTTCATTTCTAACAAAGCCAGGGCATATCCTAAACATCGCCGACTTCCACCACCAAAAGGAATGAACTCCCAAGGGGAATATTGCCGTCCTAAAAAACGTTCTGGATTAAATTGTTGAGGATTAGGATACAAGTCTTCCCGATAATGCAAAAGGTAGATACTTGGCATTAAGGTTGTGTCAGGAGGAAACTGGTATCCTGCAATATTTATGGATGATTTGGTAATGCGTGGGAAAAGCCCTGGAAGGACTGGATACATCCGCAGGGTTTCAAGGCATACTGCGGTTAAATAAGGAAGTTGGGCAATTTCCATCGGGTTTGGATTTTCTCCCAAGCTGTCGAGTTCCTGCTGCAATTGCAAAAGGACATCTGAATTTTGATGAATTTGATAGAAAGCCCACGCTAGCGTTGTTGCAGTAGTTTCATGTCCCGCAAATAAAATTGTGAGCAATTCATCTTTTAATTCATCATCGGTCATTTTTTGCCCATTTTCATCTCGTGCTGCCATCATCAAGCTCAGAACATCACCCTGGCTCTGATTCTCCTTTATTCTTTTCTCTTCAATTTCTGCAAGAAGCAGCTGATGAATATAGTTTTGTCTACTTTTCATCTGTCCCCAAGGAGTCCATTTTCCCCAATCTTGTTGTAAGAACGGCAAAAATAGCATACTGGAGCGCAAAGGAGAATCAGTCATATCCAACCAACTAGTAAGTAGAGGTAAAATTAGCTGATAGCGTTCCCCTTCATTTAAACCAAAGACAATTTGTAAAATTCTAGCGTGGCAAAACTTACTAGAGAAGACGACTCTCTAAATTAGCCAAGTAAGCCTTGGGGTCTCTGCGAAATCGATATTGTTCAATTCTTGCTTTGTGGTGTTTTTGCAATTGAGAGCGTAATTCGAGCCAAGTATGAATATCAACTTGTGCTAAATCAGATGCGGTAAAAGAATGAAGTTTAGTAGCGATTGCACAGGCAAGTTTGACAGAACCACGAATAACAAGGGATGAGGGGGCAACCTTACGACCAGTACAACGACGTTGATGATGACGTAGCATACCAAAAGCGTGTTCTAAGTCATTATTAGTTCTGGGAAAATCTTCAATTTCGTAACAATGAAAAAGTCCAGACCAGTAGCTATGAGTGGTTTTTATAAAGTTATCGATTGCAGTTTTCAGGGTACCAGCTTTCTGCAATTGAGAGGACATTTCTGTTAATAGTTGCTGATAACTTTGTTTGACACCAGCAGCATTAAGACCTATTTTATTATTGAGAATATCACTAGCTTGTATCTTCCCACTGATATGCAACACTCACAGGTAAAAATAAAGATGCAGTCGCAGATAAACCCTTAGCTATCAGGTGTTTTAGGTTGACTAAGGGTGGGGTTAAAGCACTTTTTTTTCCATCCGTTCTAAGCTTTGCTCTATCAATGTCAAATTTTCTTGTAACTTTAATCCTGATGCCTCTAACGGTGGATGACCATCATTAGTTATAGAACTACGTACTGCCGAGCAATAATCTTCGATAATAGTTGCCATTTCCTGAGTTTCATTAGTAACACTACGTTCAATGTCTCGTAATCCTCTAACTTTTTTCTTTAATTCCTTTTTTGCATGTCGATCCGCCTCATATATGGGTTTAATCGCTTCCTTCAGGTAATGGTAATGACATAAACCGTGAGCAATTCTAGGTAATGCTAACCTAACAGCTTTGCGAATTGATTGTTGCCCATCACTAACAACTCCATCAATTGGTACATCCAGAGTATTAGCTACTTCTAATAATAACGCCACTAAATCTTCATTTCTTGATGATAATAAGGTTTTAGCAAGTATTATTTCTCCTGATAAGCAATCTCGAATTACCCATAATATCTCATGTCCAATTTCTGGCTGCATCCCATCAATGGCTAATATCACCCGTCCTTGATTAGCCACTATTGCTTTTAATCTTTTATGGTCTTTTAGCCATAAAGAAAGTAACTCGTCATATCTGTCAATTAGGTGTGTGACCGTTCGTTTACTTATACATATACCCTTTAATTCAAGGTGAGCGTGTATTTGGGTAACACTTCTATGTTCCTGGTAACGTAATGCTCCTCTTCAGTCTTATTAGGTTTAAATCAATTTTTCAGGCAGTTTAGTAACTTGTTCTAAAGCATCTGAAAACTCAGCTAAACGCTCAATATAACTAGAAAATTGTCCAGCAGTGCCAAATTGATTGATTAATTCTCCTAAAGCAAAAGCAAACAAATTACAAGCTAAAGCTGCTTGTCCAAGCTGTCCAAAATCAATTTCATCTCTAATATATAAAGGTGCAAGTACTAAAAAGGGGAATATTTGAATAACAGATTGGTATCCTCTACTAAAGATTTCTAAACTTCTCTCACAAATGATCTTACGTTCAATATTTTTGAGTAGATTAGTAAATCGGCATCCAAGTATATTTAGTTCTTGGTTTTCTCCTTGAAAAAAAGCTATTGATTCAGCGTGATTTCGTACATGTGTCAGGGCATAACTGTAGTCCGCTTTAAATGAGAGTTCCTCTTGATTTATTTTAGATAACTCTTGATTTAAATAAACAGCAATTAAATTGCCTATGATTGTATAACAAAGCAGAATCAGCGCAATATTTTGAGAAATCGTCCAAACAATTATTAAGAAAGTCACTATTTCTAGAATTTTTTCGAAAAATGTAGCTGAAAAATTTAGAGCATTAGTAGTAACAGGTTCAATTTCTTGTGATAATCGCTGATCTGGGTTATCAATATCAGCTTGAAAATTAATTTTATAATAAGCACGATTACTTAAATATTTATTTAAAATATTGTTATTGAGCCACTTGTACCAATCAAGAGCAATTTGTTTTCTGACGAATTTAGAAAACCCTGCTAAAAGTGTTACGCAGACAAGTAAAACAATATTAACTATTAAAGTATTAATGAACTTAGAATAATCTTTATCTTGAATAAGACTATCGACTAAATAGCGATTAACGAAACTATTATAAGCTGTTCCACCGACAAGCCCGATGATTAATAATATCAGGAGAATCAGCATTCCCCAAGCACGAATTACATCTGAAAAAGCTCTTTCTCCTAGCTTTGTTGGATACCAGTAAGGCCCTGCAATTACTATTACATCTTTCCAAAATTGAGTAAAAGTTGTAATAAAATTTTTTGTATGTTGAGCTTGAATAACTTGAGTAGCCATATTTGAGAAATTAATTAAATTTAAGCATCAGAACCAATTGGTATTTTGATTACAAAAGGGTTACACCACCATCCACAGGCAAAGTTACCCCTGTGATATATGGATTGGTCATCAAACTCAACACGGCTTGCGCCTGTTCTTCTGGTTGTCCCAGATGCTGCACAGGCAAAGATGCTTCAGCCCACTTTGACAAATCTGAACGTTCAGACTCGCTTTGATAAGTCAATACGCTTGCATCCTCAAATATTCCAGGGGCGATCGCATTTACTCGAATCGGTGAGAGTTCTAAGGCTAGCGTGCGTCCAAATACAGCAACAGCAGCATTGGCGGCTGCTATGACTGAAATACCACCCATTTTTGAAGGTTTGGAGATAGTAACACTCGATGTCAAAGTAATCGAACCATCAAATGCTATATTTTTGACCGCCGCACGAACAGCATAAAATGTTGCCCAGAATTTCTCCATCCCACTTTGAGCAATTTGAGCCGTCATCTCTGCTAAAAGCGATCGCTGCATATTTCTGTCCGGTACAGCTGTGACAACTAAATGATCAAACTTACCGACTTTATCAAATAGAGCATTGACAGAAGCTTCATCCAAAATGTCAACGGCGGTTACTTCAATCCCAAAAGAAATTAAATCCTTGAGTTGATTTAATTTATCTTGTGAGGGGCCTGATATGACTACCGATGCTCCTAGTTGAGATGTTTTAGTGGCGATCGCTAGATCAATCGCTGAACTTGCGCCAATAATTACTACCTTTTTGCCTGATAGCGACTGAAACATTGATTATATTACCTTCTTTTTCCTTTTTAGTGGTACTTTCGTCTGTTTACGCACCCAATTAAACCAAACTTCTAATCCTTCACCGAGGAAGTTCACCGTGTGAGAAGGTTAATAATCGAGCGATCGCGTATACTCTCTATGGCTTCCAATCCTAACTCTAGTCCTCTAGAAACTTCCTGTTGATAACCTGTAAGCGGTAAATTGGCTTCTTTTTCTAACGCACGTCCCGCTTGTGTTGAACCTCCCTGAAAATGGGAATTAGGATTATCAAAAGATTGTTCAGTCATGTTTTGGTAAATGCAATATTTATGCAACAACGAGAACAACAGCAGGAGTTTATTACTGCAACTTTGTCCAAATTCCTTGACAGCGTTCCATAACTAGTCCCTGAAAAATTGATTGAGTTGATGGATGAATATCGACATTGTATAGAGGGAAAAAACCTGTAGGACTTTTCAAGGTTAACTCTCTGCGGGTCAGACTTAACGCATGTGTTCGATGAAGTTCTACAGCTTCGAGCAAACCCGGATAAGTTAAATTACGTAAAGCTAGTTGACCATTTTTTGTCACATATACAGCATCATTTTGAAACAGATATTCCAAGCTGATCAAACTAGCATATACATCTGTGTCTTTTTCTATACCTCCTAAACGGTGAGCATCCAAACCAAAGCGAATACAGAAATTGACAGCTACCAATTTTCCAGCTTCTTGAGCAGGTAAAATGCAAGCTGCAAACTCAAATCCTAAGCTATCAGCTCGCCATTCTTCTACACCACCATAGGTATAGTTTTGAAAAAGGTTGTGCTTGATTTTGAAGTCAAATCCCAAACCACTTGCATGACCAGCTTCATGAACTTGAGTGTCCATGTGACGATAGCGTTCACCATTGAGTTCATCTTCTAAGGGGCCTAATAGTAAATTGGCTGTTTCATATTCAAAGACTTTTAGGATACATTCGCGGCTAGAACCTAAAAAACGTTGCTGTTGCTCTTTTGCATTGTTTAATGCTGGGCCACAAACAATATTACTAAAATACCATCCATTCGGGACAATAAAGGCTTCACCACTTTCACCACTGACATTGCCACAACTAGCAATTTCAGTAAAAGAAAGGTTTATGGGAATTGAGTGGCTAAGTTTTCCAAATTTTTCACGGCAGAGATTTTCTAATTGCTCAATAGATGGCTCTTGGTTATCGTGTATTTTTCCGTAAATTGCACTTAAAGCCCGTTTGGGTTGAGATTGTCGATTTATTTGATAAGGCCCGATAATCAGAAAATACCCATTTTTACCAATAAAATTCATATTGATAAAATCTTCGGACAAGATGCCCCAGTCATTATTTTCTAAAGCATCTGCTGTTTTTGATAGCCAAGCTGGAAGAAGTTCATTAGAGTTTGTCGCCTGTTGGCGCAGTTTTTTAACAGCCTTGGCGATTTCATCTTGCTCAATATCTTTGACTATTTGTCTAGTTATTTCTTGTTCATCTACACAGATTGTTTTCATTGTTTGATATTTATTTTCAATTAACTTCTCAATCTAAAATTGGAAATTATTTCGTTGGTTTTTGAGATGAAGCTAATAAATAATCTATAGCGGAAGATTTTAGTAAACCATCTATAGCAGTTACATTTACCTGATAAGTTTGTTCATCTACTTCTCCAGCTTTAAATTCCTGTTCCATCCAAGATTTTAAATATCGGAAGTGTCTTAGCCAGCACTCTTCTGTAGCCTCTAAAACTTCTAATTTTTGAAATCCTGCCTGCTGGTAAATACTTTTATAATCCTCAAGATTTTTTTGTTTAACAATATTTTCTAGCGGAACAATCCAGTCACCAAAATGTTGTGTATTTTCAAAAATGATATCAGAGAGAATGAGATGACCGCCTGGCTTTAATACACGCCAAGCTTCTTTAATAAACTTCTGTCTAGTCTCAAAGTAAAAAGCTGCTTCCACACAAATTATGTTATCAAATGATTCATCTTCAAATTTCATTTGTACAGCATCCATGCAAATGAATTTGCATTCAGGAGCGTTAACCGTACATCTTTCAATTTGTTGCGGGGAAATATTTATGCCTATTACGTTATTGAATGGATAATGCTTGAGTAGATAATTAGTCGTTGCGCCTAAACCGCAGCCAATATCCAGAATATTACCCTGCTTTTGAGGAATAAATTCCAAAAGTTTTTCTATCAGGTTAAAACAGGCTAACTCTTGAATTTCAGTATCTGAGAACCAGTAACCAACATTGAAAAACTCTTGTTTACCATATATCTTTCTAGTCAATGGGTTGAGAATTAGCTTGTCAAAGTTGCTGATATATTCGCTTTTATCCATTTTTAATTTCACGTTTTGATTAGTCATTATTTATCCTCACATATACTTTTTATTTACGTGCTTGCTCAATGCAAGCTTTCAATCGTTCGGCTACAATCTGAACGTAGGGTTCACCCATAAGCGTAAAATGATTTCCTGGGACAAAATGAACATCCACTGGCTGAAGAGAATAATTGCTCCAACCCATAGTTTTATCTTGAGAAATTTCCGAATAAGTCTGGAAATATACATCATTATTAGACTCTTGTGCAAGAACTTTTTCGCTTCGTAGCAGTGTAATTTGAGCAGGATAATTATATTGGGGTAAATAATCAATTAAAGATAGAGAGTTAGCTTTATTAACCTGCATCATATTTTTTAAATGCTTAATTTCAGCATTGGGAGGGAAGATATTAACCATTTTTAAATGTTGTAAAACCTGTTTGAATTGCTCCTCTTCAGACAAAGATTTGATGGTATCGTAAGAAATCCCTATCTCCCTTGCTAAAGAAACTTCGACTGCTTGGATTAACTCAACTAGCCAGTTAGCATTATCCCAATCCATATATTCCATCAGTATTGGCTTTTCTTGAGCAGTCGGAGCAGCAGTGTCAATGATCACAAGTAAAGACACTTCATGTCCCTGATGAACTAACTGATTTGCCATTTCAAAAGCGACTCTACCACCAAAAGAATGTCCACCTAAAAAGTATGGGCCTTGGGACTGGATAGTTTGCATTGCTTGGATATATTTACCAGCTATATCTTCTATGCAGGTAACTGATTCTAATGTTCCATCTAAATAATTTGCTTGAAAGCCATATAAAGGTTGATCAGATCCTAAATACCGCCCTAAGTGATACAAATAAAAAGGCTGATTACTGGCTCCAGGAATGCAAAAGAAAGGTAACTTTGAACCATTAGATTGAATTGCTACCAAACAAGACGAATTTAAGCTCTCCAAGTCTTGCTGCACAATTGTTGCCAACTGTTCAATAGTTGGATTTTGGAAAAAGGTTGTTAAGGGGATATCTTTACCAAACTGCTGCTTAATTTGTATTATTAAGTAAGGAGCTAAAAGAGAATGACCACCCAAATCAAAAAAATTATCTTGTACTCCTAACTTGTCAATTTTCAGAATTTTGGACCAAATTTGTACGAGTTCTAATTCTATTTGGTTACGTGGTTCAACAAATTTTTCCAAGTCACTAGTGTTGGAAGGCGCTTTTAAGGCACGACGGTCGATTTTGCCGTTAGGAGTTAATGGTAGGGACTCTAGGACGACAAAAGCGTTTGGGATCATGTATCCTGGCAGTTTAGTAGCCAGAAACTGACGCAGTTCTGTTGTTGTAGGTGTTTGCTGTAGGTTCGGCACTATGTAGGCAACCAACCGCTTTTCACCAGGAGAATCTTCACGCGCAATCACACAATTGGCTTGCACATTGTTGTGTTGGTTCAGTGCGACTTCAATTTCTCCCAACTCAATACGGAAGCCGCGAATCTTGACTTGATGATCAATGCGTCCTAAGTATTCGATATTACCATCAGGTAAATAACGTGCCAGATCCCCAGTTTTGTAAAGTCGAGCATCGGCTTCATCACTAAAAGGATGAGGGATGAATTTCTCTTGTGTTAAATCTGGGCGGTTGAGATAGCCGCGTGCCAAACCCGCACCCCCAATGTGCAACTCTCCTGGCACACCTACAGGCAATGGTTGCAGATACTCATCTAAAATGTAAACTTGTGTATTCGCTATCGGTTGCCCTATAGTTACTGTGCTGCTAGCACCTTTTTCTACCAAGCTAAATGTCGAGTAAGTTGTGTCTTCTGAGGGGCCGTAGAGATTGAAGACACTTTCAACTTGACTATGTTGATAAATTTGCTGCACCAATTGATTTTGCAAAGCTTCACCAGCTAAATTGACTGTGCATAACTGTGGTGGTAAATTGCCGTCTCGAATTAACTGGGCGATCGCACTTGGTACAGTATTAATCAGCGTCACTTGATTAGCCGCACTCATCGTTGATAAGTGCAAAGCATTTTGAGCTAAAATGACCTTTCCGCCGACGCTCAAAGTCACAAATAACTCAAAAACTGACAAATCAAAACAGATAGAGGTAGAAGCTAACACACCCGCCAGTTGTTGTTGTGTAAACACCCCTTTTGCCCAACTCACCAAAGCCACTGGACTATGATGTTCTATCGCCACCGCCTTTGGTCTTCCTGTGGAACCAGAAGTGTACAGGACGTAAGCTAGGTTTGATGGTTGTACTTCCGTGGCAACCCAATCTTCACTGCCTGGGGTCAACTCTTGAGTATCCAAATAGACAAGCTGGGCCTGATGCTGGGGTAGTCGCTCAATTAGGTGCTGTTGTGTTAGTAATACTTTGATTTGAGCATCTTCTAGCATGAAGCGCAAACGTTCGCTGGGATACTCAGGGTCTAGCGGCACATAAGCACCGCCCGCTTTCAGAATCCCCAGTAGTCCGACAACCATTTCTATTGAGCGTTCTACACAAATACCGACTAGCACATCTGCACCCACACCCAAAGATTTCAGGTAGTGCGCCAATTGGTTAGCACGGCAATTCAGTTGGTGGTAGGTGAGGAGTTGATTTTCCCTGACTAACGCTACTGCATCTGGGGTACGTTTTACCTGTTCTTCAAACAACTGATGAATACATTTATCTTGGGGATAGTCTGCTTGGGTATCATTCCACTTTGCCAACAATTGATGACGTTCTGCTGTACTGAACAGTGGTAGTTCAGCAACTCGCGTTTGTGGATTAGCCGCGATCGCTTGTAGTAGAGTTTGAAAATGTTGGGCTAGACGAGTAATTGTCTCAGCCTCAAATAAATCAGTGTTATAGCACCAAACACCTTCCAGACCACCAGGAGTTTCCCAGAAGTTCACTTCCAGTTCAAATCTAGCTTTGACATCAATTGGTAAGGCTATATTCTGGATATTTAAACCTGACAAATTACCAGAAGACTGGGGCGCATTTTGCAGGGAAAACATCACCTGTACCAAGGGATTCCGACTCAAATCGCGTTCTGGTTGAAGTTTTTCCACCAATATTTCAAAGGGTAAATCTTGGTGGGCGTAAGCTTCTAAGGTTGTTTGCCGCACTTGCGCCAAAAAGTCAGCAAAATTGGGGTTATCAGAAAGATTACCTCTTAATGCTAGGGTATTGGCGAAAAAACCCATCAACTGCTCAACTTGGGGGCTGTTGCGGTTGGCAATGGGGGAGCCAACAACAATATCTGGCTGACCGCTATAACGAGAAATTAGCACCAAAAAAGCCGCCAGTAGAGTCATAAACAAGGTGGTATCTGACTCTTGGCTCAACTGCTTGAGGCGTTGCGTGAGGTCGCTATCCAGTAGGAAAGACTCAACCCCACCAGAGAAGGTTTGAATTGGGGGACGTGGTTTATCGGTAGGTATTTCTAGTACACCAGAAACACTCGCTAACTGTTTTTGCCAGTAATTAAGTAAGTCGTGGAGAAAATTTATAACTATGTAACAAACAATTAAGGGGAAGAGTTAGAGTTAAATCTTATACGTTGTGTACTGTAATTTCCCTTCTCTGCTCTAGCTTGAACTCCATCAATCACAGCATAGGCAAGGTCTAACTCATCTTCAAAAGTTTTCGAGGCTAGTTCATCTTTTTTGAGGTGTTGCCACTCCAATTCAATTGGGTTCATTTCCGAACAATATTTGGGTAGAAAGAAGATGTACAAACCCATCTCTTCCCACTTTGGCCATAACTCCTGCACTTCTTTACATCGATGTATTGGGCCGTTATCCTGCACTATGACTCTTATGCGTCCCGTTTTTTGTGCTTCTAGTGCTTCAAGCTCCATCATTTGAATATAAGATTTGCGTGAAACGCCTCCAATTACCAGACCGTAAACGAAACTAATTAACGGTTGAAGAAAGCCAATAATACTTAACCTTCGACCTCGACGCTTGCTCTGCTCTAAACGTTTTTGTTTGCCTCGGAAGTAGTAGCTGTAACTCGGTTCACTCCAAGCACAAAACCCTGATTCATCTAGATACTTTAAATCGATTTCTCCTGCGGCCGCAGACAATTCCAACATTTCCAAATCTGCTTGTTTAACTTGCTGTACTACTGGATCTTGTTTTCCTTTATGGCTTTTTCTCGTTCGTTTCCAAATGATCCCCTTTTTTTTAGTACCTGCCTTAACCAGTCAGGACTCAATGTTACCGAGCGTTCTTGTTCTAATCTTTGGGCTAATTGAACGCTGTTATATGTACGAGGTTCTTTCTCTAAACATTCTTCTAAGAACACCATGTCATCTTCCGTCCACCTTGATTTTCCTCCTCGCCCTGGTTTTTCCCAAAGTCCCTCTAAACCAAGATGCTCCCATCTATGCAAAACTTCTCGCACTGTTTGTGCTGTCCAATTAAAGTGAGCCGCTATCTTCTCTACATACCAACCATTTGCGCTCAATCTAATCACTTCTGCTCTGTCTTTAACTTTCTGGGGTACATCTGCCGTTCTCAGGTTAAACAAAGTTCTATCTTGCTCACGAGTCAGAAATGCCCTTAAACGGCTGCCCATACCCCTGTTACCTTGGTAGACACATTTATGTATTTACTTATCTTTACACAGTTTGGTTTTTTCACCTTGTTCTACTTAAGTTGGCGTTCGAGAACTTCACCTGTGAGCCATTGGCGTTGCCAAAAGGCAAAGTCAGCATACTGGATGGGTAATGGGGGTAGTGGGTTGGGCAAGCCTTGAGTAAAAGCTGCATATAGCCGAGATAATTCCCGGTAAAAGATGCTTAAAGACCAACCATCATAGATAATATGGTGCATCTTCAACAGCAGTACGTACTCGTTTTGACTTAGTTGTAGCAGGGTAAATTGTACTAATGGCCCCACAGCTAAGTCGAAAGGCTGGGACGCAAGAGACTTGACCATTTGTTGAATCTGGGCTGTCTGCTCCTTGGCTGACAACTCCTGCAAGTCATGGATGGGTAAATTTAAGGCTGTGGCAGGGGCAATGTGCTGGATAGGATTTCCGTCTACTGAGGGAAAAGTGGTTCTTAAAACTTCATGGCGGCGAATAAGTTCACTTAAGCTCTGCTCTAGTGCAACTACGTTTAAGGAGCCATCTAGCCGCAATGCTTCCAGCATATTGTAAGAATCACTCTCAAGTGAGAGTTGCTGAACAAACCAGAGTCGCTGTTGGGCAAAAGATAGCGGTAGTTTACCGTCCCGTGGCACTCTTTGAATAGACAACTGCTCAGAAACTTTCAGCTGCTTTGCTTCTTGCAATAAGGAAATAATTTCTGTTTTGCGTTTAGCTATTTCTTGGCGTAGGGTTGGAGTTAAAGCCCCTTCAGGCGCGTGGCAGCGTAGGCGATCGCCATCTATCTTTAGATTGATACTCAAATTTTTGAGTTGACAAATAAATTCAAATGTGCTTTTCATTGCTTAAAACTCCACTACTTCATCACTGTTATCAGGTACTGCTGAATCTTCTGCTGCCCAATCCATGACTTCTAGGTAAGATGCGATCGCGGATATGGTGGGAAACTCAAACATTTTTTGTACAGATAAGCTAAATCCTAAGTTTGAGTTAATCCGTGACACCACTTGCGTTGCTAACAGCGAATGTCCCCCTAGTTCAAAGAAGTTGTCTTTAACACCAATGCGTTCCACACCCAAGACTTCAGCCCAAATCTGCACCAGTTGAGCTTCTAAAGGTGTGCGGGGTGAAACAAAGCTAGTGCCAACATTTCTCGTAGCTGTATCCGGTGCAGGTAAGGCGCGACGGTCAACTTTACCATTAGGTGTTAACGGCAGTGCCTTGAGGAGAACAAAAGCTTGGGGAACCATGTAATTGGGTAGCTTTTGTTGAATAAAGGAGCGCACTTGCGGCACTAACTTTTGGGCTAACTTGCCGTATAGGGGATTATTAGTGTATTCAGTCCAAGGTTTGGCAGTGATGCTGGAATTATCCCAGAATGCGGCTTTTAGTTGTGGCTTGCGACTGAACACCACATCATAAGCGCCATCTTGACTACTACCCCACCAACTGAGGTGAACAGTGTAATCTAGTTGCTGCCCCAACTGGTAAAATTCTTCGGGGTTAATCCCTTCTGTCGATTGTTGTGCTAGTAGTTGGCGCAGTTGTCCTACTGTTTCGACATCTGGGGAATTTTCCCACCATTGCCAAATTTGTAGTGCTTGCTGCACTCGTTGATTAGGTACACCTCTGATTCCTAAAAGTTCTGGCTGTTGTTGTAGTTGATGTTGAATTTGTGCAAACGAGAGCTTGTCTAGTTGCCAGTTTAACCAAGACACGGTATTTGTTTGCACATCACTACCTATATACAGGGTGACATCATAGCGGAATTGCGTTAACTCGTTTTGGGCATAACCGCGTTTGGGCTGAATCTCCACCCAAGTAATTTGAGGGAAACTTTGTTTGAGGGCAATGAAGAAATTAGGATCGATCGGCAATTCTTCTTCAGCAGCTACACTAGAATTTACCTGCTGTTGCCATTGCTCAATAGTTTTGTCTTCAGCCGCTTGGGACAACTGCACGGCAGCATGGAATGGTTCAAGTAGCGGCAAACTGCGGATGTCACCTATGAATAGCTTACCTTGTTGAGTCATTGTGGCGATCGCGCCTTCGATTACCTGCAACAAATACTCTACGCTGGGAAAATACTGGACAACGGAGTTAATCACGACAGTATCAAACACTCCACAGGGGATACCCTCAAAGTTATCTGCCGTTCGTTGCAGTAGACGCACATTATCTAAACCTGCCACTGTTTTACACATCTGCTCGACGTGTTGTAAGGCAGCACTGGAATAATCAATCCCCCAATACTCTTGGCTGTTGGGAGCTACGCGGGATAAGAGTAACCCCGTACCACAACCAATTTCTAATACTCGCTGTGGAGACAGAGACAGTATGCGGTTGACTGTATTCTCAACCCACTCGCGCATTTCCCAATCTGGAATAGCTTGCTTTGTGTAAGAACTGTTCCAACCACTGATATTAAAAGTCAGGTCATCGGCTTCTGTTTGTGGTTGTCCGTAAGCTTGCTCATACAGCATTTGCCAGTCGCTTACGTATTCATTTTGCCATTGCGCCAACTGTTGGGGTAAAACTTTGTTTTTCAGTGCAGGTACTAAGTAAGCTACTAGTTGTTTATCACCAGTGTTATCAACATTGGCAACTACGACACTTTCCTGTACCAAGGGATGTTGAGTCAAAACATCTTCAATTTCGCCTAATTCAATGCGGAAGCCGCGAATTTTTACTTGGTTATCAATGCGTCCTAGATATTCAATGTTGCCGTCTGGTAAATAACGCGCTAAATCCCCAGTTTTGTAGAGTCTTGCATCAGGTTCATTGCTAAAGGGATGAGGAATGAATTTCTCAGTTGTCAATTCTGGACGGTTGAGATAACCTCTGGCTAATCCTACACCACCAATGTGCAGTTCTGCCGCTACACCAACTGGTACTGGTTGTAATTGCGAATCTAAAATGTAGACTTGCACGTTGGCAATAGGACGACCAATGGTAACTTTCTCATCTTCAAGATTGCATTTAGCGATCGTGGCACAAACGCTTGCTTCTGTCGGCCCGTAAGCGTTGAAGAAGCTTCTATCAACAGACCATTGTTTGACCAGTTCAGATGAACAAGCTTCACCAGCAACAATAATTGTTTGCAGATGGGGAAGTTCTTTATTTGGCAAGACTGCTAATGCCGATGGTGGTAAGGTGATATGGGTAATGCCATAGTTGCGTAAGCTCTCAACTAACGGTGTACCAGGCATGATTGCGTCTTTTGTTGCCAGGTAAAGGGTTGCGCCTGACCCTAAACTCATCAAGATTTCGGAGATGCAGGCATCAAAACTGAAAGAGGCAAACTGGAGAACGCGACTCTTAGAACCTACGCCAAAAGCCTGAATCTGTGCTAGAGCTAGGCTGTATAATCCCCGATGCTCAACCATCGCCCCTTTGGGTTTACCTGTGGAACCGGATGTGTAAATCACATTGGCTAGATGAGAAGCAGTCACAACCCCAGTGGGATTACCTTGGTTATTGTTGTCAATTAGTGACTCTGTGTCATCTAAAAAGACGAGTTTTGCTTGATGTTGGGGTAGTTTCTCTAGTAATCGCTCTTGGGTCAGTAGTACCTTAACTTGCGTATCTTGAAGCATGAAGCCCAGGCGATCGCTAGGATATTCACTGTCAAGCGGTACATAAGCACCACCAGCCTTAAGAATTGCCAACAACCCTATTACCATTGAAAGCGATCGCTCGACACAAATCCCGACTAATACATCTGCTCCCACACCCAAAGACTGCAAATAATGCGCCAACTGATTCGCCTGACAATTTAACTGGTGGTAAGTCAGTTGTTCATTGCCAAACACCACCGCCACTGCATGAGGTGTACGCTCAACCTGTTCTTCAAACAACTGATGAATGCACTGATCTTGGGGATAATCTACAAAAGTATCGTTCCACCCCAGCAACAATTGATGGTGTTCTGGCTGGGTGAGTATGGGTAGTAAGGCTGCTGGCTGTTTTGGATTGGCAACAATTGCTTCTAGCACAATCTGGAAATGTTCCATCATCCGGGCAATAGTCGCCGCATCAAATAAATCACTGTTGTAAGAGCAGAAGCCTGCAAGCCCTTGGGGTAAATCCCACAAGTAAAACTCTAGGTCAAGCCGTACTGAATCTAGTCCCGAAGCCATCCCTTCAACTGTTAACCCAGGGAGTTCTAAAGGTGCAGAAGGAGCATTCTGGAGGGCAAACATCACCTGCACCAAGGGGTTGCGATCCAGGTTGCGCTCAACTTGCAATTCTTCGACTAACATCTCGAAGGGCAAATCTTGATGGTCGTAGCCTTCTTGAGTTACCCGTCGTACCTGCGCTAGCAACGCTTCAAAAGTCGGCTCCTCAGATAAATTAAATCTCAGTACCAAAGTATTGACAAAAAAGCCAATTAACCCTTCTATCTCTGTGCGATTGCGATTGGCGATCGGTGAACCAATTATCAAATCCTTTTGTCCACTGTAGCGAGACATTAACACCACGAATCCCGCCAGCAGTGTCATAAATAGAGTAGTTCCCGACTCTTGAGAGAGCTTTTTCAGCTGTTGCGTTAATTTGGCACTTAATTGCAGTCGTTCTGTACCGCCTCGGAAAGTCTGTATAGCTGGGCGGGGACGGTCTGTAGGTAACTCTAACAGAGGTGGTGCCCCTGTTAACTGTTGCTTCCAGTAGCTTAACTGCCGTTCTAACACTTCATTTGTCAGCCATTGACGCTGCCATACGGCGAAATCGGCATACTGTATAGGTAACTCTGGTAACGTTACAGGACTACTTGTGGCAATAGCTTGGTAATAAGCTGTAAGTTCGTTAGTCAAAACGCCCATTGACCAACCATCAGCAGCAATATGATGTATTGCTAATACCAATACATACTCGTCAGTAGCAACTTGCCACAACTTGACTCGCAGTACAGAACCATTAGCCAAATCAAATGGTTTGCAGACTTCTTCTTTTGCCAGTTGCACAACTTGTTTACTGGGGTCTGCCACATTTTGTAAATCGACCACTGGTAAGGTGAAAGTTGTATAGGGGTCTATTACCTGTACTGGCTGATTATTCTTGAGTTTAAACTGAGTCCGCAGAGGTTCATGGCGTTGTGCGATCGCCGCCAAAGCTTGCTCCAAAGCCCGAACATTGAGATTCCCCACTAAACGCAAGGTTAAATCAATTGTGTAAGCCCCACTTTTGCCTTCCAACTGATTCACAAACCACAGCCGTTCTTGCGCCCATGACAAGGGTATGTCTGCATTTCTAGAAACAGGTAAAATTGGCGGTGCTGTTAGAGCCAAACCAGTTTCCATCTGACTGGAAATTACTTCACTTAACTGAGCAACTGTTGGTGATTCAAATAGACTTCGCAACGGTAAGGAAATTTGTAAAGCTTCCTGCAAGCGAGAAATTACCTGCGTAGCTAATAGGGAATGTCCCCCTAGTTCAAAGAAATTATCGTATATGCCTACCTGCTCTAGTTTTAAGACTTGCGCCCAAATCTGTGCCACCATTTCTTCGCTTAGAGTGCGTGGAGCTACATAATCTTTTTGTTCGCTGTGTAAATCTGGTGTAGGTAGGGCACGACGGTCTATTTTCCCATTTGGTGTTAGCGGTAAAGACTCCAGAATGACGAAAGCCTGGGGCATCATGTAATGCGGCAAATGATTAGAGAGGAATTGCCGCAGTTCGCTAGTTGTCAGTATCTGTTGGGAATTGGGGACAACGTAGGCAACCAGACTCTTACCACCGGGGGAATCTTCGCGGAGGATAACACAAGATGCTTGCACATGGGGATGTTGATCGAGTAAGGCTTCGATTTCTCCCGCCTCAATACGGAAGCCCCGAACTTTTACTTGATGGTCAATACGTCCCAAGTACTCGATATTACCATTAGGTAAATAACGCGCTAAATCCCCCGTTTTGTATAATCTACTGTCTCCGAAAGGATTCGGGATGAATTTCTCTTGTGTCAACTCACTTCTGTTGAGGTAGCCTTGTGCTAATCCTACGCCGCCGATATGCAATTCTCCCGGTACACCCATAGGTACTGGTTGTAAGTAAGAGTCTAAGATGTAGATTTGCGTATTGGCTATGGGGCGACCAATAGAGATTTTCTCATCTTCAGGATGGCATTTGGCGATCGTGGCACAGACTGTAGTTTCGGTCGGGCCATAGGCGTTAAAGAAGTTTCTCCCGACAGACCAAAGTTTTACCAGTTCAGCAGAACAAGCCTCACCAGCAACAATGATTGTTTGCAATGCTGGCAATTCCTCAGCAGACATAACCAAAAGTGCTGATGGTGGTAAGGTGATATGAGTAATGCCACGATCGCGTAATCGCTCAAGTAATGGTGTACCGGGTGCTAAAGAATCTTTTGTGCCTAAGTAAAGTGTTGCCCCTGACCCCAAAGCCATGATGATTTCCCAAATAGAAGCATCAAAACTGAGAGAGGCAAACTGGAGAATGCGACTATCCGAGTTTACACCGAAGGTGTGAATTTGAGCTTGGGATAAGTTCACAAATCCGGTGTGCTTAACCATCACCCCTTTAGGTTTACCTGTAGAACCGCTCGTGTAAATCACATTGGCTAAATTAGTAGCACTCAGCATTCCAATCAGGTTATCTTGGTTGTTTTCGTTAATTTGTGACTCTATTTCATCTAAACAGACAAGCCGCGCTTGATGTTGAGGTAGTTTATTTACCAGTTGTTTTTGGGTGAGTAACACACCAACTTGAGCATCTTCGAGCATAAATTGTAAACGCTCTTGGGGATACTCAGGGTCAAGTGGCACGTATGCACCACCTGCTTTAAGAATACCTAGCAGTGCTACCAGCATTTCTAAAGAACGCTCGACACACAACCCAACCAGCACATCAGATCCTACACCCAAAGAACGTAAGTAATGCGCCAAAGAGTTAGCACGGCAATTCAATTGGTTGTAGGTGAGTTGTTCATTTTCAAACACCACCGCCAGTGCATCCGGTGTACGCGCTACCTGTTCTTCAAACAATTGATGAATACACTTCTCAGTAGGATAATCTACCGATGTATCATTCCAATCAATTAATAACTGTTGCTGCTCAACTGCGGTTAACAAAGGTAATTGGGAAATGCTCTCTTGGGGATTTGCCACAATTGCTTCTAGCAGTGTGACAAAATGACCAGCCATTCGCTCAATAGTAGCTGCATCAAACAAGTCAGTATTGTATTCCAAAACTCCTACTAATCCAGTGTCAGTGCTGCCCATTGCCAAAGTTAAATCAAACTTGGCAGTTACACCTGCTGTTGATACATGACTGAGAGTTAGCCCCGTCATTTCTACTTCAGAGGTGGGTGCATTCTGAAGAATAAACGCGACTTGGAACAGTGGTGTATGGCTGAGGTTGCGTTCTGGCTGCAATGCTTCTACCAGCATTTCAAAGGGCAAGTTTTGATGAGCGTATGCAGCTAAAGCTACTTCTCGGACACGACCTAGTAATTCGCAGAAATTGGGATTTGCAGATAAATCAGTCCGCATGACTAAGGTATTGACAAAAAAGCCAATTAACCCTTCTATTTCACTGCGATCGCGGTTAGCAATTGGTGTTCCCACTGAAATATCTGCTACACCCGTGTAGCGATAAAGCAGAGTATTATAAGCTGCTAACAGCGTCATAAACAAAGTCGCCCCTTGTTGCTGACTTAGTTGTGTCAGCTTTTTGGTTAACTGGGGTGAAAGTTCAAACTTTTGATATGCGCCTGCAAAAGTCTGTAGCGCTGGTCTGGGTAGGTCTGTGGGCAGGGGTAATAAAGCTGGTGCGTCTTTGAGTTGTTCTTGCCAGTAATTCAATTGGCTTTGCAGTACATCCCCTTGCAACCACTGTCTCTGCCACAGTGCAAAGTCTGCATACTGAATTGGTAGTTGTGGTAAGGGAGAGGGCTGATTTTTAGCGTAAGCGTTGTATAACGCTGTTAATTCAGAGACAAACACACCCATTGACCAGTCATCCGAAACAATGTGGTGCATACTAATTAGCAAGATGTGTTCCGTCTCGGACAGCACCAGTAACTTCGCCCTAATTAATGCTCCCTTTGCTAGATCGAAGGGTTGTAGAGCTTGTTCTTGCGCTAATTCCTGTACAGTTATTTCTTGCTCGTTTACAGGCAAATGTTTCAAGTTAATAACTGAAATTTGCCAATCTATCTGTGTTTGAGTAATTTGTCTTGCTTGTCCATCAACGGCGATGAAGTTAGTGCGTAAGGCTTCGTGACGCACAATTATTTCTTGCAAGCTTTGTTCTAAGGCAGCTTGATTCAATGTTCCTACCAAACGCAAAGCTTCGGGAATGTTATATAAAGCACTGTTCGGCTGTAACTGTTCTAAAAACCACAAGCGCTGTTGAGCAAATGACAGTAATAATTGAGCATCCTTCGCCCTTGGCAAGATGGGTACGGAAGTAAATTCCGCTTGTTGTGGTTGCAACTGCCCAATTAACTCTGCTAATGCGGCAACTGTCGCAGCAGCAAAAATGCTACGTAATGGGAGTTCTATTTTGAAGATGTTGCGAATGCGGGAAACTAGTTGTGTTGCTAGTAGGGAGTGTCCACCTAGTTCAAAGAAGTTCTCATGAATACCTACCTGCTCTAGTTTCAGCACTTGCGCCCAAATTTGCGCCAACGTTTCTTCTACTGGGGTGCGTGGTGCAACATAGTTGTCTATTTGTTCGCTTTGTAAATCTGGTGCGGGTAAGGCACGACGGTCTACTTTGCGATGTGCTGTAAGCGGTAGAGATTCCAGTGTCACAAAAGTGCTGGGAACCATGTAAAGCGGTAGACGATTGTAAAGGAACTGACGCAGTTCGCTAATTGCAGGTATCTCTTGAGAATAAGGTACAACGTAAGCAACTAGGCGTTTAATTCCTGGAGTATCTTCACGGAGGATGACACAAGATGCCTGTACATCCGGATGTTGGTTGAGTACAGCTTCAATTTCTCCCAATTCGATGCGGAAGCCCCGGATTTTGACCTGATTATCGATACGTCCAAAGCACTCAATATTGCCATCAGGTAAGTAGCGTGCCAAATCTCCAGTTTTGTAGATCCGGTCTACTTTGGGGTCTTTAAATTGGTTAGGAAGAAATTTTTCCTGGGTCAATTCTGGGCGGTTAAAGTAACCTCTTGCTAAACGCACACCGCCAATATGCAGTTCGCCTTTAATACCAATAGGTACTGGCTGAAGATTAGAGTCGAGGATGTAGATTTGCGTATTGGCAATGGGACGACCAATCAGGACTGTATTGGTTTTTCCTGATTCGGGATGTAGCAAATCGTGGACTACGGCTGTGACTGATGCTTCGGTGGGGCCGTAGACATTCAGACAAGTGATGCGATAGCCCACTAACTCCCGCCACATAGTCACAGTTTCTGGTAGCACTGCATCCCCACCCACAGCCACTAACCGTAAACAATCCGGCACTGTGGCATAGGATTGAGATACCGCCACTGTCCATTCATGCCAGTAAGCTGGGGTGATATTTAAGACAGTTAATTTTTGCTGTGCAATAAATTCGGCAAGGTTGGCAAAGTCAGGGAACATTTGCACGGGTCTAATGACCACAGTTCCGCCTTTATACCAAGTGGGGTAGATTTCTTCTGCGGCGACATCAAAGCCAAAGGAAGCAAATTGCAAAACGCGATCGCTACTTGTCAACCCCAATACTTCACTAATGGCACTGCTATGATTCACCAACGCCGCATGAGTCAGCATCACACCTTTAGGTTTGCCTGTAGACCCAGAAGTATACAACAGACAAGCCAAGTTTTCTGGTTTTACTGCACTCACCAAATTCTCTTGACTTTGAGTAGCCAGCATCTCAAACTCTGCGTCTAAGACGATGATTTTCACCCCAGAGACTGGTAGCGAATCGAGCAATTTCTGCTGGGTGATGAGTACCGAAACCTGTGAATCTTGGGATATATCAGTCAATCGCTGCTGGGGATAATCAGGGTCTAGGGGAACATAACCGCCACCAGCTTTGAGGACGGCTAACAATATAACAATTATGGATAGTGATCGCTCTAAATATATCCCTACTAAAACCTCTGGTTCCACTCCCAAAGATTGTAGGTAATGTGCTAATTGATTCGCTTGGGTGTTTAACTGTTGATAAGTCAGTTGTTCATTGTCAAACACCACTGCTACAGCATCAGGTGTTAGTTGTGCTTGCTGCTCAAATAATTGATGCAGACATTTATCTCCAGGATAATCAGCCCCAGTATCATTCCACTCTACCAATATCTGCTGTTGCTCAACTGCTGTTAACAAAGGCAATTGATCGATTCGTTCTTGGGGATTAGCCACAACTGCTTCTAGCAATGTGAGAAAATGACTCCTCATACGCTCGATAGTGCTATGGTCGAACAAGTCAGTGTTGTATTCCCACACACCCACCAGTCCGTTAGCAGTGTTTTCCATTGCTAAAGTCAGGTCAAATTTGGCCATTGCAGTATCTATTGGCAACGAACTGACAGTTAACCCAGTCAAATCTATGGTTGATAGCGGGTCATTTTGCAGCAGAAAATCTACCTGAAACAGTGGTGAGTGGCTGAGGTCTCGTTCTGGCTGCAATGCTTCCACTAGCATTTCAAAAGGCAAATTTTGATGAGAGTATGCCTCCATTGCCATCGACCGAACACGAGTCAGTAATTCATTAAAGCTGGGATTGCCTGATAATTCAGTCCGTAAAACTAAAGTATTGACAAAAAAGCCAATTAACCTTTCTGTTTCAGGGCGATCGCGGTTGGCGATTGGTGTCCCCACCAAAATATCTGCTACACCTGTGTAACGGTAAAGCAAAGTATCATAAGCTGCCAACAAGGTCATAAACAGCGTACAACCTTGCTCTTGGCTAAGTTTTGTCAGTTTTTGAGTTAACTCAGCCGAGAGTGCAAACTCATGATGTACGCCTGCGAAGGTTTGCACAGCAGGTCTTGGCCGGTCTGTCGGAAGCGGTAATAAAGTAGGTGCGTCTTTGAGTTGTTCTTGCCAGTAATCCAATTGGCTTTGCAGGACATCCCCTTGCAACCATTGTCTCTGCCAGATGGCAAAATCTGCGTATTGTATTAGTAATGGTGCTAAAGGTGACAGATGACCTTGAGCATAAGCATTGTACAGTGCTGTTAATTCAGAGACAAACACACCTATTGACCAGCCATCTGAGACAATATGGTGCATACACATCAATAATATGTGTTCTGTCTCCGACAGCACTAGTAATGTTGCCCTAATTAATGCTTGGCTTGCTAATTCAAAAGGTTGTAAAGCTTGCTGTTGAATTAATTCCTGTACAGCTATTTCTTTTTCGTTAGCAGATAAATGCTGAAACTCAACAACTGAGACTATTCCCAGTTCCCAGTCCCCAGTCCCCAGTCCCCTAATAACCTGTGTTGCTTCCCCATCAACTGTAATGAAATTGGTACGTAACGCTTCGTGACGTGCAATTATTTCTTGCAAGCTTTCTTGTAGCGCAGCTTGATTTAGAGTTCCTGCTAGACGCAACGCAAAGGGAATGTTGTATAAAGCACTGTTCGGCTCGAACTGGTCTAAAAACCATAAACGCTGTTGAGTCAACGACAGTGGGATTTCTACATTCTCCGCCCGTCTCAAGATGGGTGGAACAACCTGTTTCAGTTCCTTTTGCTGCAATTGCTCAATGATGGGCGCTAATTCGCCAACTGTAGCTGTGGCAAACAACTCACGCAATGGCAGTTCTACTTGGAAAATCTTGCAGATACGGGAAACCAGTTGCGTCGCTAGTAGGGAATGTCCGCCCAGTTCAAAGAAGTCATCATAAATCCCCACTTGCTCAACTTTCAACACTTGCGCCCAAATTTGCGCCAATATTTCTTCGGTTGGGGTGCGTGGGGTAACGTATTTGTCTGCAGTGCTTTGTAAATCTGGTTTTGGTAGGGCGCGGCGGTCTACTTTGCCACTAGGAGTTAGAGGTAAGGACTCCAAAATGGCGATCGCACTAGGAACCATGTATTCTGGTAGCTGGTGCTTGAGAAATTCACGTAGTTGATGGCTTGTCAGTGATTTATCACTAGCAGCTAAATATGCTACTAAACGTTTATCACCTGGAATATCTTCTCTGGCAACCACCACAGCTTGTTGTATTTGTGGGTGGCTGTTGAGGACTGTCTCAATTTCTCCCAATTCGATGCGGAAGCCGCGAATCTTGACTTGGTTATCGATACGACCAAGGTATTCTATATTGCCATCATCCAAGTAGCGTACTAGGTCGCCTGTTTTGTAAAGGCGTTCTGATTTATCCTTCGAGAAGGGGTTGGGAATGAATTTTTCATTGGTACGCTGCAAGTCATTAATGTACCCTATCCCCACACCTATACCTGCTATACAAAGCTCACCAATTACACCTACGGGAACAAGTTGTAAATTTTCATCCAATATATAGAGTTTGACATTAGGCAGAGGTTTGCCTATGGGTATGGATTTATTTAAAAACTCATCTGCTTGTTCTACTGTATAAGCTGCACAAACATCTGCACATTCAGTAGGCCCATAGCTGTTAACGATTTTGGCACTACAAGAAGGGGAGTTTTGCCAACTTAACAAGTTAGGAATGGAAATTGGTTCACCACCCAAAAATACATATCGCAGCGATTGGGTTTTGGCAAAACTATCATCGACAGATGTCAGGATTGAATAGAAAGTACTGGGTGTACAATTAACCCAAGTTACTTTCTGCTGGGATATGACATCAAGAATATAACTAGGGTCAAATCCATCAGGGGGTAAATTTAATACTCCACCTATAACCAAAGGCGCAAATATATTCTTTTGAGTTAGGTCAAAACTCAAAGATGAAATGAGTATGGTACTGTCTTTTGCGGTGAATTGGTAATCTGTCACTAACCAATTGACCAAGTTAACAAAACCACGATGATATACACCTGCTCCTTTGGGCTTACCTGTAGAACCTGAAGTGTAGATAACGTATACTAAGTTACCCAGTGTTGCGGTATTAACAGGGTTCGAGTTGCTGTTCTGCTCTATTGTTTCCCTATCGCTGTCTAAGCAGATAACTGTTGCACTATGCTCAGGTAGTTTGTTAACTAAATGCTGTTGGGTGAGTAACACCCCAACTTGAGCATCTTGGAGCATAAAACTCAAGCGGTCTTGGGGATACTCAGGGTCTAGTGGCAGGTATGCACCGCCTGCTTTGAGAATACCTAACAGTCCCACTACCATTTCTAAGGAACGTTCTACACAAATACCGACTAGCTCATCTGCACCCACACCTAATGAGCGCAAGTAGTTCGCTAAAGAGTTAGCACGGGTATTTAATTGCTGGTATGTGAGATGTTCATTCTCAAACACTACCGCCACAGCGTTCGGGGTACGTTTCACCTGTTCCTCAAACAACTGGTGGATACATTTATCTTGGGGATACTCTGCTTGAGTATTGTTCCACTCAACTAATAGTTGATGTTGCTCAGGGTGTGTCAACAAAGGCAAATGGGAAATACGCTGTTGAGGATTCGCCACAACCGATTCTAGCAGTGTCACAAAATGACCCGCCAACCGTTCAATAGTATCTGTGTCAAACAGGTCAGTGTTATATTCCCATACACCCACCAGTCCGGTAGGGCTGTTCTGCATTCCCAAGGTTAAATCAAACTTGGCAGTTGTACTCTGGAACTGGAGTTGATTGACTCTTAACCCGGTTAACTCCACAGTTGATATAGGCGCATTCTCCAGCACAAACAGCACTTGGAACAGTGGGCTATGGCTGAGGTTGCGTTCTGGTTGCAATGCTTCTACCAGCATTTCAAATGGCAAATGCTGATGAGTGTATGCCTGCATTGCCATTTCTCGAACGCGACCTAATAATTCGCTAAAACTGGGATTACCTGCCAAGTTAGTACGCATGACTAAGGTATTGACAAAAAAGCCAATTAACCCTTCTATCTGGGAGCGATCGCGGTTCGCAATTGGTGTCCCTACTAAAATGTCTTCTTGTTGGGTGTAGCGGTACAGTAGGGTATCATAAGCTGCTAACAGCGTCATGAAGAGAGTACAACCTTGTTGCTGACTCAGTTGTGTCAGTTTTTGGGTAAGTTCTAGAGAAATGGCAAACTCATGATATGCGCCTACGAAGGTTTGTACCGCAGGTCTTGGTCTAGTGGGGAGCGGTAATAAAGCTGGTGCATCTTTGAGTTGTTCTTGCCAATAATTCAATTGGCTTTGCAATACATCCCCTTGCAACCACTGTCTTTGCCATAGTGCAAAGTCTGCATATTGAATCGATAATGGTGCTAAATTAGGTGATTTACCTTGAGCATAGGCATCGTACAATGCGGCTAATTCTTTGACAAACACACCCATTGACCAGCCATCCGAGACAATATGGTGCATACAAACCAACAATATGTGTTCTGTTTCGGACAGCACCAGTAATTTTGCCCTGAATAATGCTTGATTTACTAGGTCAAAGGGTTGAATAGCGTGTTCTTGCGCTAATTCCTGTACTGTTATTTCTTGTTCATTTAAAGGTAAATGCTGCAAATTAACAACTGAGACTATTCCCAGCCCCCAGTCCCCAATCCCCAGTCCCCTAATAACTTGAGTTGCTTGCCCATCAATGGTTATGAAGTTGGTTCGTAAGGCTTCATGACGGGTAATAATTGCTTGTAAGCTTTGTTGTAGGGCAGCTTGATTGAGAGTTCCCGCCAGACGTAAAGCTATAGGTATGTTGTAGAAGGGTCTATTTGGCTCGAACTGGTCTAAGAACCATAAACGCTGTTGAGCAAATGATAATGGTAGTTCTACATTCTCAGCCCGCTTGAGGATGGGCGGGGCAGTTAGGGTGATATCTTGTTGTTGTAAGTGTTGGAGCGATCGCGCTAATTGCGCTACTGTTGCATTGCTAAACAACTCACGTAATGGCAATTCTACTTTGAACAGGTTGCGAATGCGGGAGACCAGTTGCGTCGCTAATAGGGAGTGTCCTCCCAGTTCAAAGAAGTTGTCATGAATACCCACTTGTTCCACTGTCAGCACTTGCGCCCAAATTTGCACCAGCATTTCTTCAATGGGGTTGCGTGGGGCGACAAATTTTTCTAGCTGTGTGCTGTCTAACTCTGGTTTTGGTAAGGCGCGGCGGTCTATTTTCCCGTTAGCTGTCAGGGGTAATGATTCCAGCAACACGAAGGCGTTGGGTATCATGTAGCTAGGTAGTTGGTTGCCCAGGAACTCACGCAGTTCTTGTACTGTAGTCGATTGTTCTGCCTTCGGTACTACATAAGCAACTAAACGTTTGTCTCCTAGTTCATCCTCTCGCACCATCACCACGTTTTCCCAAACTGCGGGGTGGGAAGCCAGTAATCCCTCAATTTCTCCCAACTCAATGCGGAAGCCGCGAATCTTGACTTGGTTATCAATGCGTCCTAAATACTCTAACTCGCCATTGGGTAGATACCGCGCTAAGTCACCTGTTCTGTATAATCTACTTCCTTGTGTATTTACAAACGGATTAGAGATAAACCTTTGTTGAGTAAGTTCAGGACGGTTTAAATAGCCGCGTGTTACCCCAGCGCCACCAACGTACATTTCACCAGGAACACCAATCGGCACTGGCTGTAAATTCTGGTCTAGCAGATATACCTGTAAATCGGGAATTGGACGACCAATGACACTGGCGGTATCATACAAATCAGCTTTGCTTAAAGGACGATAGGTAACGTGTACGGTGGTTTCTGTAATTCCGTACATATTCACTAGCTGGGGTAAGGTGTCACCGTGTCGCTCAAACCAAGGCTGCAAACTCGACAGTTCCAAGGCTTCCCCACCGAAAATTACTAGGCGTAAGTTCAACTCGCCAGTACTAGCTATTGACTGTTCGGCTTGAATTAACTGGCGGAAGGCGGAAGGTGTTTGATTGAGAACTGTGACTTTTTCAGTACACAATAACTGGTAAAAAGATTCAGGCGATCGCGTCACCAAATACGGCACTACTATCAATCGTCCGCCATACAATAATGCACCCCAAATTTCCCACACGGAAAAGTCGAATGCATAAGAGTGGAACATTGTCCACACATCTTGGGCGTTGAATTTATAGCAAGCCTCTGTAGCTGCAAATAGACGAGTTACATTATTGTGGTTGACTAAAACACCTTTGGGTTTACCTGTGGAGCCTGAAGTGTAAATGACATAAGCCAGGTTATCGGGTGTTGCAGTGTTTTGGGGGTTTGAGAGGCTGTTTTGAGCAATTTTTTCCCAGTCGCTATCTAAGCAAACGACGCGCCCCTGATGTAGAGACGTTGTATACAACGTCTCTACAAATTGCTGCTGGGTGAGTAGCACTTGAACTTGTGCATCTTCTAGCATAAAGCTCAAGCGTTCTTGGGGATAGTCTGGGTCAAGTGGCAGGTATGCACCACCAGCCTTGAGAATACCTAGTATCCCCACAATCATCAAGAGTGAGCGTTCCAAACAAATTCCCACCAGCACATCAGCTTTCACACCTAATGAACGCAAGTAATGGGCTAATTGGTTAGCTTGGGTGTTCAACTGTTGATAAGTCAGTTGCTGATTGCCAAATGTTACCGCTACAGCATCAGGGGTACGCGCTACCTGTTCTTCAAACAACTGATGAATGCACTTATCTATTGAATAATCAACGCTTGTATCGTTCCACTCGACAAGTAACTGCTGTTCCTCAGATGGTCTTAGCAGAGGTAATTGAGAAATTTGTTCTTCTGGGTTAGCAATAATACCTTCAAGCAATGTCACAAAATGACCCGTCATGCGCTCAATGGTACTAGCATCAAACAAATCAGTGTTATATTCCCATATACCTACCAGCCCAGTAGAGGTTTTCTGCATTAATAGAGTTAAATCAAACTTGGCAGTTATACCTTCCACTTTCAGCTGATTGACAGTTAACCCAGTTAACTCTAATTCAGATATAGAATTATTCTGAAGTGAAAACATCACCTGGAACAATGGTGTATGTCCCAGATCCCGTTCTGGCTGCAATGCTTCAAGCAGCATTTCAAAAGGCAAGTCTTGATGAGTGTATGCTTGCATTGCCATGTCTCGAACGCGAGCCAGCAATTGGCTAAAGCTGGGATTTTCTGTCAAGTCGGTACGCATGACTAAGGTATTGACAAAAAAGCCAATTAACCCTTCTATCTCAGAGCGATCGCGGTTTGCTATTGGCGAACCCACCAAAATATCTGATTGTCCTGTGTAACGGTAAAGCAGGATATTATATGCTGCCAACAGCGTCATAAACAAAGTGACTTCTTGTTTATGACTTAGTTGAGTCAATTCACCAGTTAGCTTTTGTGAGAGTGTAAACTCTTGATATGCACCGTTGTCAGTCTGTACAGCAGGTCTTGGTCGGTCTGTGGGTAAGGACAATAAGGCTGGCGCATCTTTTAGTTGCTTTTGCCAGTAGGAAAGTTGGCTTTGTAGTACATCCTTTTGCAACCACTGTCTTTGCCATAAGGCGAAATCTGCATACTGAATAGGCAGTGGTGCTAAAGTTGACGGCTGACCTTGAGAATAAGCATTATATAGTGCTGCTAGTTCAGAGATAAACACACCCATTGACCAGCCATCAGAGACAATATGGTGCATACACAGTAATAAAATGTGTTCTGTTTGTGACAGCACTACTAATGTTGCCCTAACTAATGCTTCTTTTGTCAGGTCAAACGGTTGAGTAGCTTGTTGTTGAGCTAATTTCTGTGTGGCGATTTCTTGTTCGCTACTTGGCAAATGTTGGAATTCAACAACACAGATTGTCCAATTCGGCTGTTTTTGGATGATTTGAGAAGGTTTACCATCAACTGCGATGAAGTTGGTGTGTAAGATTTCGTGGCGATGAATAATCTCAATTAAGCTTTGTTCTAAGGCAGCTTGATTGAGCTTTCCGGCTAGACACAAAGCTGTAGGTATGTTATAGAAGGCGCTGTTTGGGTTTAACTGGTCTAAAAACCACAAACGCTGTTGAGCATAAGACAAGGGTAAGTCTGCATTCTCTACTCTCCTTAGGATGGGTGCTGTAGAAAGTTTTAAGTCTTGTTGCTGCAATTGCCCAATCACTTGCGCTAATTGGACAACTGTGGCGGTGGCAAACAATTCACGCAATGGTAGTTCCACTTTGAAGATGTTGCGGATGCGTGAAACCACCTGCGTTGCTAATAACGAGTGTCCTCCCAGTTCAAAGAAGTTATCATAAATCCCCACTTGCTCTACTTTCAGAACTTGCGCCCAAATTTGCGCCAACATTTCCTCAGTGGGTGTACGCGGGGCAATATATTTTTCTAATAGTGTGCCGTCTAATTCTGGTTTTGGTAGGGCGCGGCGGTCTACTTTGCCGTTGGGAGTTAAAGGTAACGATTCCAGCAGTACCAAAGCGCTTGGCATCATGTACTCTGGTAGCTTTGCCTTGAGAAACTGACGCAGTTGTTGGACTGTGGGAGATTGTTGTTTTTGCGGCACTACATAAGCCACTAAACGTTTGTCGCCCGGTTCATCCTCTCGGACTACCACCACGTTTTCCCACACGGCTGGGTGTTGCACCAGTAATGCCTCAATTTCTCCCAACTCAATGCGGAAGCCGCGAATTTTTACTTGATTGTCGATGCGTCCTAAATACTCTAACTCGCCATTGGGCAAATAACGCGCCTTATCCCCTGTTTTGTATAGTTGCGCTTGGGGATTTGTGCTAAAAGGATGAGAGATAAACTTTTGTTGCGTTAAGTCTGTACGATTAAGATAACCACGCGCTACCCCTTCCCCACCAACGTACATTTCACCAGGAACGCCAATTGGTACTGGTTGTAAATATTCATCTAGTACATATACTTGTAAGTCAGGAATTGGACGACCAATTACACTTGCTGTGCTTTGCAAATCAGCTTTATTCAAGGGGCGATAGGTAACGTGTACGGTGGTTTCTGTAATCCCGTACATATTCACTAATTGGGGTGAGATGTCGCCGTGTCGCTCAAACCAAGGTTGCAAACTCTTTAGTTCTAGTGCTTCTCCACCAAATATTACTAGGCGTAAGTTCAAGTCGCCAATAGTAGTCATTGACTGTTCGGCTTGAATTAATTGGCGGAAAGCTGAAGGTGTTTGATTGAGAATTGTGACTTTTTCAGTACACAATAAATGATAGACGGATTCGGGCGATCGCGTTACTAAATAAGGCACTACTACTAGTTTTCCACCATACAGCAATGCACCCCAAATTTCCCATACGGAAAAGTCAAAAGCATAAGAGTGGAACATTGTCCACACATCATCTTGATTGAATTTATACCAATCTTCTGTGGCTGCAAACAGACGAGTTACATTACTGTGATTGACTAAAACGCCCTTGGGCTTACCTGTAGAACCAGAAGTGTAGATGACATAAGCTAAATTATCGGGTGTTGTGATGTTTTGGGGGTTTCTGTTGCTATGTTGCGCTATGGTTGAGCGATCGCTATCTATGCAAACAAGCTGTGCGTTATGCTCTGGTAGTTTGTTGAGTAATTCTTGTTGGGTGAGTAGCACAGAAACCTGAGCATCTTCTAACATGAAGCTCAAGCGGTCTTGGGGATACTCACTGTCAAGTGGGACGTAAGCACCACCCGCTTTGAGAATGCCTAGCATTCCCACGATAGTTTCTAAGGATCGCTCTACACACAACCCAACTAAGGTATCTGATTTTACGCCCAAGGAGCGTAAATAATGTGCTAACTGGTTAGTGCGAGTATTCAACTCGTGGTAAGTCAGTTGTTGATTCTCAAATACCACAGCCACAGCATCGGGGGTACGCTGAACTTGTTCCTCAAACAACTGATGGATACACTTATCCTGAGAATAATCTGCTTGAGTATTGTTCCATTCAACTAATAACTGTTGTTGCTCTTGTGGTGTCAACAGTGGTAATTCTGCAATTCGTGCTTTGGGATTGGCAGTAATTGCTTGGAGTAAAGTTTGAAAATGTTGGGCGATGCGAGCGATCGTAGTTGCTTCAAATAAATCAGTACTGTAACTCCAAAGACCCTCCAGACCACCGGAATCTTCCCAGTAGTTCGCGTCTAGGTCAAATTTGACCATTTCATCAATTGGCAAGGAGATGTTCTCGATAGTTAAACCTGGCAAATCCCCAAAATCTAATGAGGTATTCTGGAGGGCAAACATAACCTGTACTAGAGGATTACGGCTTAAATCTCGCTCTGGCTGTAATCTTTCGACTAACATCTCAAAAGGCAAATCCTGATGGGTGTATGCTGATAAAGTGGTCTGCCGTACTTGCCTTAAGAAGTCTGCAAAACTGGGGTTGCCAGAGAGATCGCCCCTTAATGCTAAGGTGTTAGCAAAAAACCCCATTAAATTCTTAACTTGGGGGCTGTTGCGGTTGGCGATGGGGGAGCCAACAACAATATCTGTTTGGCCACTATAACGATAAAGTAAGACTAAAAAAGCCGCTAGTAGAGTCATAAACAACGTTGTGTCTGACTCCTGACTCAACTGCTTGAGACGTTGTGTGAGATTGCGGTCTAGTTGAAAGCGCGCAACTCCACCTCGGAAGCTCTGAACTGGCGGACGTGGTTTATCAGTAGGCAGTTCTAGTACGCCAGAGACACCCGTTAACTGCTTTTGCCAGTAAACCAGTTGGCGTTCCAAGACTTCGCCTGTCAGCCATTGGCGTTGCCAAACTGCAAAGTCAGCATACTGGATGGGTAATTCTGGTAATGGATTGGGCAATCCTTGAGTGAAAGCTGTATATACCTGAGATAACTCACGGTTGAAGATGTCTAAAGACCAGCCGTCGTAAATAATGTGGTGCATCTTCAATAGGAGTATGTACTCCTGGTCGCTCAGTTGGAATAGGGTGAATTGTACTAAAGGCCCAACAGCCAGATCGAAGGGCTTGGATACAATGGATTCTACTATTTGCTGAATCTGGACAGTTTGCTCTTCAGCTGACAAGCCCTGTACATCATAGCAGGGCAAAGTTAAATCAGTGGGAGAAGCAATTACCTGAACGGGTTTCCCGTCTACTGCGGGGAAAGTTGTTCTTAAAATCTCATGGCGGCGAACAAGTTCGCTAAGACTCTGCTGTAACGCAACTATATTTAGCGCCCCTTCTAGCCGCAGAATCAGCAGCATATTATAAGAACGACTGTCGGGTGAAAGCTGGTGCAGAAACCAGAGCCTTTGCTGTGCAAAAGATAGCGGTAGCTCACCGTCCCGTGACACTGGTTGAATCGACAATTGATGAGCAGTTTTAACTTGCTTGGCTTGCTGTAAGAATAAAATAATTTCTGTTTTACGAGCAGCTATTTCTTGACGCAGTGTTAGAGTTAATACCCCTTCAGGTGCATGACAACGCAAGCGCTCACCATCGGCTTCTAGTTTAATATTTAAGTTACTTAGGCGATCGAGAAATTCAACAATGCTGTTAGTCATGCTCATAACTCCACTGTTTCGATGCTGACTTCTGTAACTGGCAAATCCTGCGTTGCCCAATTCATGACTTTGATGTAGGATGCTATACCGGCTACTGTAGGAGACTCAAATATCGTCTGTATAGATAAGTTCAGCCCAAAAACCGAGTTAATTTCTGACAGGACTTGAGTAGCTAGTAGGGAATGGCCACCAAGTTCAAAGAAGTTGTCCTTAACACCAATGCGTTCAACTCTCAGAACTTCACTCCATATTTGAGCCAGTTGTGCTTCAATCTGTGTGCGAGGCAAAACAAAGCCAGTAGAAAGATTTCTATTAGCTGTATCAGGTGTTGGCAGAGCGCGACGATCTACTTTGCCATTGGGTGTTAAAGGCAGGGTATTAAGGAGGACAAAAGCTTGCGGCACCATGTAATCTGGTAGCTTTTGTTGAATAAATTCGCGTACTAAGGGTACTAGCTTTTGAACTAATTTACCATGTAGAGGGTTATTAGTGTAATCAGTCCAGGATTTGGTAGTGACGGCTGAATTATCCCAAAACTTAATTGCTTCTGGCGCGTTTGAATTATTGCGGCAGAACACGACATCATAGCAACCATCCTGGCTACTCTCCCACCAACTGGGATAAACAGTGTAGCCGAGTTGCTGCCCCAGTTGCCAAAACTGCTCTGGATTAATCCCAACTGTTGGCTGTTTTGCTAATAGTTCTCGCAGTTGCCTGACAGTCTCCACATTCGGGGGATTTTCCAACCACTGATAAATTTCTAGTGCTTGCTGCACCCGTTGATTAGGTATCCGCCTGATTCCCAACAGTTCTGGTTGTTGCTGTTGCAGTTGATTTTGAATTTGTGTTAACGAGAGCTTATCTAGTTGCCAATTTAACCAAGGAATTACTCTGGCTTGAACATCAGTACCCAGATGGAGGGTAACATCATAGCGGAATTGGGTTAATTCATTTAGGCTGTTACCGCGTTTGGGCTGAATCTCTACCCAACCAATCTGAGGAAAGCGTGTCTGGAGGGCAATGAAGAAACCCGGATCGATGACTAATTCTTCTTCAATAGTTACACTCTGATGTACTTGCTGCTGCCATTGCTCAATTGTTCTGTCCGACTCTGCTTGGAACAACTGCACGGCTGCATGATATGGTGACAACAGAGGTAAGCTGCGGACATCTCCCACAAATAGCGTACCCCGATCGCCAATTGCCGCGATCGCTCCTTCAATTACCTGTAGCAGATACTCAACGCTGGGGAAATACTGCACGATTGAGTTCAAAATTACAGTGTCGAATTCTGCTTGGGGAATACCTTCAAAGTTATCTGCCATTTGATGCCGCAGCTGCACATGTTCTAGACCCTCAACCCTGCTGCATACTTGCTCAACGTGCTGGATGGCGGCAATGGAATAATCGGTTCCCCAATACTGTTGGCAGTTCTTGGCAATGCGCGATAGCAGTAACCCTGTACCGCAACCAATTTCTAATACGCGCTGGGGAAAGTTAGCTTGAATGCGGCTCGTTGTATTTTCAACCCACTCTTGCATTTCCCAATCTGGGATGGGAAGCTTTGTATAACTACTATTCCAACCTGCAATATTAAACGTCAGGTCATCTGTATATGTTTGATTTTGGCTATAGAGTTGTTCATAGAGCCTTAGCCAATTACTAACATACTCACTCTGCCATTGGGCAACTTCTTGGGATAATGTTTGACGATAAAGCGCAGGAACTAAGTAAGCTACCAGACGTTTATCACTAGGAATGTCTTCTCTGACTACCACAACACTCTCTTTCACCAAGGGGTGTTGACTCAGAACTGCTTCAATTTCTCCGAGTTCGATCCGAAAACCGCGAATTTTTACCTGATTGTCAATCCGTCCCAGATACTCAATATTACCGTCACTTAAATGGCGTACCTTATCCCCAGTTTTGTAGAGGCGGGAATGCACCTCATCACTAAACGGGTTAGGGACAAATTTCTCGTTGGTCAACTCAGGGCGGTTGAGATAGCCTTGTGCTAAACCCGCACCACCGATGTACAATTCTCCTGGTACTCCAATCGGCACTGGTTGTAAGTGCGAGTCCAAGATGTAAACTTGTGTGTTTGCAATCGGTCTTCCAATGGGGATTGACTTTATATTCGTCTCAAGTTGTCTAGGAATAGGATAACAACAACTAAAAGTCGTGCTTTCTGTCGGCCCGTACCCATTAACGATTTGCGTTTCAGACAGAGCTTTGAGAGCCTTTTGAACGTGAGCAACCGAAAGTGCTTCTCCACCAATTAGTAGCTGTTTAATTCCTAACAGAGCTTTTTCGTCACAATCAATGATCGAGTTAAATAAGGCCGCCGTCAGCCATAAAATGGTAATGCCGTGTTTTTTGATTTCATCACTTAGATTTTGAGATGTGGCAATAGTTCCTGGAAACAAAACGCATTTTGCACCATGCACTAAAGCTCCCCAAATCTCGAATGTAGAAGCATCAAAAGAAATTGGGGCTAGTTGAAGAAATATTTGTGTGGCATCTAGATGAACGTAATTTACGCCAAACAAAAGACGATTAACGCCACGGTGAACGACTTTAACTCCTTTAGGCTGACCTGTAGATCCTGATGTGTATATCACATAAGCTAAGTTACTAGCTTGTACACGAATCAGGCAATTTTCCTGACTGGATTGAGAAATAATTTCCCAGTCGGTATCTAAGCAAACTAATTTTGCTTCATGCTGAGGTAGCTTTTCAATTAGGTGTTGTTGTGTCAACAGTACTGAAACACCCGTGTCTTTCAGCATAAAGTTCAGGCGTTCACTAGGATAATTAGGGTCTAAAGGGACATACGCACCACCTGCTTTGAGAATCCCAAGCAGTCCCACGACCATCTCTAAGGAACGTTCGACATAAATCCCAACCAGCACATCTACTCCTACACCCAAAGACTTGAGATAGTGTGCCAAAGAGTTAGCACGGCAGTTTAATTCACGATATGTGAGATGTTGATTTTCAAACAGCACTGCTACAGCATTAGGAGTATGTTCAACTTGGGCTTCAAACAAATGATGGATACATTTGTCAGTGGGATAATCTGTTTGGGTGCTGTTCCACTCTATTAATAATTGTTGCTTTTCTTGTGCTGTCAGTATGGGCAATTGATTGACTAGTTGTTCTGGGTTGGTGACAATGGCCGCTAACAAATTCTGGAAATGTTCCATCATACGGGCGATCGTTGCCGCATCAAATAAATCACTGCTGTAATAGCAAAAGCCATCAAGACCTTGAGGCACTTCAAAGAAGTGAACTTCTAGGTCAAAGCGCACTCCGTTAAGCTCCCAAGGCATTTCCTCGACCTTTAAACCAGGCAGATCCCAAGGGTCAATCGGAGCATTCTGAAGGGCAAACATCACTTGCACCAAAGGGTTGCGGTCTAAGTTTCGCTCAAGCTGCAACTGTTCGACTAACATCTCGAAGGGCAAATCTTGATTATCATAAGCGTTTTGAGTAACCTGCTGCACCTGCTCTAATAAAGCTTGAAAAGTCAGTTCTTGAGACAGATTGAACCTCAGTGCCAGAGTATTGACAAAAAATCCAATTAACCCTTCTATTTCTGTGCGGTTGCGATTAGCGATCGGCGAGCCAACTACAAGATCCGTTTGGCCAGTGTAGCGAGACAGTAACACAACAAAACCCGCCAGCAGCGTCATAAACAAAGTGCCGCTTGAATTTTGGCTGAGTTTATTAAGCTGTTGCGTCAGTTTACTATCTATTTTAAATCGCTCTATACCTCCTCGAAAAGTCTGTATAGCGGGACGGAGGCGGTCTGTAAATAGTTCTAATACAGGTGGCACTCCTGCTAACTCCTGTTTCCAGTAGCTTAACTGATGCTCTAGTACCTGAGTTGTCAGCCACTGACGTTGCCACACTGCGAAGTCGGCATACTGTATAGGTAACTCTGGTAACGCAACAGAACTACCTGTAGCAATGGCTCGATAATGAGCAGACACTTCGCGGATCAAAACGCCTTTTGACCATCCATCAGCAGCAATATGATGAATAGCAAATAGTAGTATGTACTCGTCTTGAGCAACTCGCCACAGCTTGGCCCGCAATACAGGATCCTTCGCCAAATCAAATGGTTTGTAAGCTTCTTTTATTGCCAGTTGCTCCACTTGTTTGCTAGGATTTGCCACATTTTGTAGATCCACTACTGGCAACATTACGGTTATACCGGAGTCTATTACTTGTACTGGCTTGTCATCTTTGCTTTCAAAGCGAGTACGCAGAACTTCATGACGCAGAACTATTTCCGTAAGTGCTTTTTCCAAAACTTTGATATTGAGATTCCCCTCCAGCCGTACAGCAAAAGATATTGTGTAGGCGCTACTTTCGCCTTCCAACTGATTGAGAAACCACATCCTTTGTTGACTAAAAGACAAAGGTAAATCGCAATCTCTATCAATAGATAATATGGGTTCAAAAGCTAATTTTTTCGCAGTTATTGCTTCTTGAAGATAACGAAGTATTTCTTTTTTTCGCTCCATCAACTCCTGCTTGAGGCTTGATGTTATTACTCCCTTGGGAGCGCGATAGCGTAGCTGGTCGTCTTCAACCCATACTTTAATATCTAAGCTGTTTAGTGAAGATATAAATTCAAATACTGTCATTTTATAAATATCCTTCTTCGTACTCTTTTTCTAGGTCATTAATAAGTGCATCTTCGTTTTTTGTTATAAATTGTGCTATTTGCATATTACAAGCTAACTCAGCTACAGTAGGAAATTTAAATAAACTTTGTAAAGGCAAATCAATAAAGAAAGTATCGCGTAACCGAGAAATTACCTGTGTCCCCAAGAGGGAATTTCCTCCCAATTCAAAGAAGTTGTCTTGAATACTAAAAAATGGCCTTCCCAAAACTTGTTGCCAAATTTCAGCAATCTGTTGTTCTATATCATTTCTTGGTGCTACATGAGTGTCTGTTTTCTGATAGATAAATTGTCGAACTAATTTGTTTTTATCAATTGCACCGCTCAGAGTTAAGGGCATTTCGTTGAGCTTTACTAAATTGCAAGTGCAGGAATTTCCAAAGCGGTCTTGAAAGAGCAAGTCTGGTAATTTAACAATATTGTCACTGCTAGTAGTAGTAAAATATGCAGCTAATTTCTGCAAACTAAAGGCTTGAGACTGCCAACGTTGAATGTTTTGGTTGCTGCCATCTAAACCTATCAAGAGATGCGCTGGCTGATGTTGTAAGCTTGCAAGCATTGAAGATATTGCTTGAGAGGAAGACATAACATAAAAACCTTTGGCACGAATGAGATTCTTCATCTGATATCCCTGGCTCATGCCTGTTTCATTCCACATACTCCAAGCAAAACAATAGCTCGCTAATTCACTGTTGGAATTTTGGTAATCACAAAAGCGATCGAGAAACCCATTGGCAGCAGCATAAGCTCCGACAGATGTGCTGCCAAAAAAACCATGTGCCGAAGAAAAGTTGATAAAAATGCTGCCCTTATTATCTTTTACCAATTGATGCAGCGCCCAAGCACCCAATACTTTAGGACACAGCACTTTTGTTAAACTTTGTTGAGTCTCTTCAAGTACAAGCTGCTCATGAAAAGTTCCGGCTAAATGAATTATCCCATCCAGATTTTTACCCCATCGGGATTTAGCTTTTTCAACTATTATCTGCAACTGTTTTAAGTCACAGATATCAACAGCTTCGTAAATTATTTCTCCTCCAAGCTGTTCTAGTTCTTGATAAGCTTTCAAGCGTTGTGCAATAGCATCTTCCTTGTCTAGATGAGTATTCCAAGTACTTTTTTCAGGTATTGAAGTTCTGCCAACTAACAGTAGCCTAGCTCGGTAATATTTCAGTAAATACCGCGCAATCTGGATACCTACTCCTCCTAGTCCTCCAGTGATTAAATAAGTTCCTCCTTGCTTAAAGGGAATTGGTGATAATGGTTCGTTTGCCCAATCCACTTTTTCTAAACGAGGAACGAAACGCTGCCCATTTCTGTAAGCCACTTCTCGTTCTTTTGAGGAAACCTGCATCTCTTGTAAGATATAGGCTCCATTTTTTTCAACTTCAGCGAAAGGTAAATCGATGTGACGACTGTTTAACCAAGGTAATTCTTGAGGAATAGTTTTCAGCAACCCCAGTATTGTTGATTTTTCATAAGCTATTTTCTCAGATGAGGAAATGGATTGGATATGAGAAGAAATAAATAGTAATTGAATAGAATTATCATCACCTTGAACTTTGGCTAAGGCTTGAACCAGGAACAATAAACTGTATATTCCATATTCTTGTGCTTGTTCGAGAGCATCAAGGCTTTTGACTTCGCCAATATACTTGTCATAAGTCCAGAGGTGAAGTATCTGCCCAATGATAATATTATCTGCTGCTAGTGATTCAAATAAAAGTTGGTAGTCCTTGGCTTTTTGTGGAGTAATTGTGTAGTGTGAGCGATTGATTTTGCAAAAATCTTCTCCAGATGAAATAGTTATATATGGCAGGTCAGACTCTGACAAGATTTGACATAAATATGCACCTAAGCCGAATGAATCTAAAAATACTAAAGTGAAATTAATAACAGTTAAAGAAGGATTAAAAGTAATCGGAGATTTGGGCTGCCAAACTTGACGGTAAAACCAGTTGGGAATAGTATTAGCGTTACCTAGTAATATATCAATTTGTTTAATAATTGATTTAAACTCACCTGCATTAAAACGCTGACTAAGTTGAGAGCGTTGAATTTTACCAATAGCTGTTTTTGGAATAATTTCCTGAGCTATGGGAATCAGATAATCTGGATTTATTCCTACTTTATTGACGACTTTGGCACGAATTTCTTTGAGGAGAGTTACTAAACTGGCATCATCGGAAATAGAAGTATTGAAAAAGATAACAACTTTATCAGTGTTGATTCCTGCTTGTCTAACTGCACAAGCAGCTGTATAAGAGACTTCTATTCCTGGGAGTTCTTCAACGGCGGCTTCGATTTCGTGACAGTAGTAGTTGAGTCCATTAATGATAATTACATCTTTTTGCCGTCCAGTAATAGTTAAATGTCCTTCGTGAAGAAATCCTAAATCTCCAGTATTAAACCAGCCATCAGAAGTAAAAGCTTCTTGGTTTTCCTGGGGATTCTGATAGTAACCAGAACTCACCGATGCACCTTTGACCTGTAGATGACCAATCTTATTTTCTGTAACTATTTGTTTATTTTCATCAACAATACGTACTGAAGCACCAGCAATTGGCAAACCCAATTCTACAAATGAAGTATCATCTGATGTAGATTCTAGAGAAAAACTATTAGAGTAAGTAATACCAGAAGCAGTTTCACACATCCCAAAGGCTGGATGAATCGCGTTACTTGGTAAACTGTATGGACGAAGCAGCTTTAAAAAATTCCTAGCTACTTTAGTGACAATGGGTTCGCCAGCGTTGATAATAAAACGCATCGATGATAAATCCCAGTGTTTTTGGCGAATATCACTCGTGCGATCGCAGATTAAAGAAAAGGCAAAATTGGGAGACCAACTAATCGTAGCTTGATGATGATCGATCAAATCTAGCCACTTAAGTGGATTTTCTACAATCAAGCTAGTAGGCACATGAATTTGTTGGCAACCTAAATTAACAGCCAAGAGACTGAGAGAAACTAGTGCGCCTACATGATCCAAAGGCATCCAGTTTAAAACACTGTCTTGATGGGAAAAACCACCCATGACAATAAAGCCATTGGTCATACTCAACAAGTTGCGATGATTCAACATCACATACTTGGGTATACCAGTGCTTCCAGAAGTCAAAAACAAAATTGCTAGATCCTCTAGCTGACTTTGATGTAATTTGAAATCCGGTTCACACTCACGCAAATTACCAACAGTTGCAACTTGAAAGTTTTCTATATTTAAAAGCCTGAAAAAACCATCAATTTTAGAAGCTAGAGAAACACTCGTCAGTACAAGAGGTTTCCCTAGCATCTGCCAAGTATTTTGTAATTTGCTTGCGGTTGTGTTAACTGACTCGTAGGTAGAGGCGATGGATACTGGTACTGGAACAAAGCCGCCAAGCACACAAGCCCAAAAAGCACAAATAAAATCTTGATTATCTTCTAATTGAAAAATTACTTTATCTTGAGGTTTTATCCCTAACTTTCTCAATCCAGCTAAAATTCGTTGGGCATCCTGCCATAATTCTCTATAAGATTGAACTTTCTCGCTGCCATCAGGTTGAATATAGATAATACCTTTCGTTGAACTTTCAGCAGATCGTTGCAGCAATTCTCCTAAAGTTTTGGGAGCATTTTGGGAGAATTGTAAAGGTTCTCCGTAACTAATAGCTAGCTTTTTCGACAAGCCAGAATTTGTATTTTCTATCGTTTGGTTAGATGTGTTTGTTTGTATATTTTGTTGGCTATTGTCAGACGCAAACGCTTGAGTCTCGTTTAGCAAATCCTCTAAATGCAAAGGATGAATAATTCTAGCTGTTGGTTCAGCAACAACCGCAACACGTTCAATTTCTGGCAATGATTCTAATTGCTCTTCTATGCGAAACACTAAGTCAGAATCAATAACTTCTATAGAAGTTAAAGTAGCTTCATCTACCTCCCCTGTATCTGTTAGGGGTATAGTAGAGACTGGTACAATTACTGTGGGTATCAATTCGCTAGGCAGAATTGTTTGCAGGAGAGACAACAATTGTTCTGGCGCAAATAAACCTGATGGTACTACATAAGCAACTAACTCCTGGTTTAAGTTTTGTGTTTGTCTTTCTATAACTACACAATCATCTACAATTAAACTTGACCGGATAGCAACTTCTATTTTTTTATAGATAAAATTTTTATTATTTGGATTTGTTAAAACTTGACTATGATTATTTAACTGCATAAGTTTTTATATCCTTATTAAAGTCCATTTTGACCGTGAGAGAGGGGATAAGTTGCAGCGCGAGCGCTATCTGGAATAAAAATCGGATATTTTCTGGTTCAGATTGCTTAATTTCCCACAGTAACTCAAGAGTTAGTAAATATTCAGGCGATCAATAGCGCAGTTTATCTCCATCAACCCATAGTTCAACCCTCTTTGCTGAAAGATTTTCTAGAAGCTCTGTTAAATTCATAAGTTTACTCTAATTGATTGCTAATTATAATAAAGTAATAATTTTCTTCTGAAGCTACCTAATCTCTTACAGTTTTAGCTAAAAACAAAATTAATATTAATATTGGTGAAAATTTCCGACTCTTATTACTATCAAAAATTTTCTTCCATAATGAGATATCTTAATTAGATTAAATTAAAATTTACTTTTAAATATAGTGTTTATTAGCTTATTATTTAGTAAGTTACAGTAGCATTTAATGAGATTTAACTTAAAAAAGTTTCAATTGCTTTTGCTAAGTCTGTATAACTTTTCGCTCCTATAGAACATAGTATATTTTAATTTTTGATCTACAACTATCAATTGGCGAAAAATCAGGGGAATATGGTGGTAAATAAATCAATTTAGCTCCAGTTGCGATTATTTTCTCAATCTCTCCACTTTTATGAATTGAACAATTATCCATAATTAGATAAGCACCTTTCCACAGATTTGGAACTAATTTTTGAGAAATATAAGCCACAAATGCCAGTCCGTCAGTTGCACCTAAAATACTATATTGACTAATCACGTCTTTAAGAGCGATCGCACCAAATATGGAGACATTTTTGCAACGTTTTTGAGGTCGTGAGCCATGACTTAGAGGTATAGCTTTATATTTTATTATGCTGATTATTGCATTTTAATCAATAAATTACAATACCAATTAAAACAATTAAATTAAGACAGTTAAGACAGTTAAGACAGTTAAGACAGTTAAGACAGTTAAGAATTAGCTGCTCGATAAATTGGAGTAGAAACAAAAAATTAAAATGTAAATTGGTATATACTGCGTTATACAATATGAAATATGACGGATGACGCAAAAATTATCTGCTGAGAACTAAATATCTACACTCCTGCAAACTATCGGTACCAAGAGGAGCGCTCCATTGAACGGAAACCACCACTAACTTTACGTTTTTTCACAGCTAAACGCAGCGTTTGCGAAGCGTGTCCGAATGACTCTCGTTCAGTATGATTATTATCAGGAGGAACTTCTGGATGCTCAAGGAAATACCACCATTGAGAAGTTTTATCCCGCAATGAATATAATACCGTTTATCTATGAAGTTGCACTGTCTTTACCTCCGCCTTCGGCGTCCCCCCTTACCAAGGCTGACAGGTGTAGGTTTTTTACAAGAGTATGAGCAATCAGTCTCTGTAGTTAGAAAATAAAAGTAGAAACTAGAGTGTGGATGAGACTCAAATGCTAAAAAATGAGTATCTCAAATAGTGGGCACGTATAGTATCAGAGAAAATGCCACATCTGTCGATACCGCAAGTAGTGAGGTTGGCAACATGGAGTTTTGGCATAGTTATGACCAAATCAAGCAGCCTGAGTCAAGTATCGCAATTCATTGCCAGAGTGAATGGCGAAAAAGCCTCGGCAGTACGCCAAAAATTAAAAGAATGGTATCAGGAAGCAGAAGCTTATTTTAAAGGAGTAGAACAAGCAACTAAATTAAGAGACTAAATTACGGTAGCCTGCTTCAATCCATTGGAGCGCATAATGGCAAAATTCTGAGAGTGTGGTGCGAATGTGCGAATTGCTTCGGAACCATTCTACGGTAGTTATTATGCAGGACTGATCAGAAAAATAGAGCATGGTACTCAACTTCATATAGATTTTGCGCCATTGGAACAATCGGGATGGGAAGTTTGTACAATTACTGCTCAACTTTCCTGGACTTTGTTATTGGAAAAATGCCGGGAGGTAATTTAGTTTTTTGGTCGTAAAGGCAATTTATAAACCTGTAAAAGGGTGTAGTGTAAAGGTACTATTGCTACTTTTAAGAATGAATGCCTTTTAATAGTAATATCCAGAACGTATTTTGATTGTTCTATACTTTTTGATGTAGCGCTGGCAACAAGAGATTGCTAGATTCCCATTTTTCTTAACTGCCCACTTAACTTTCTTAGAAGGATTACTTCTTAACTGTCTTAATTGACCTTGAAAATATATTTAATTACTGATAACATCTGTAGGTAGTTGAAAAACCAATTTAATTTAAGGAAAACTCTATGCCTACAAACACAGTCAAAACAGTGGATGTTGTAGCGGTACCATTCTTTGCGCGTTTCTTGTCAGAGCAAGCTAATGAAGGAACAGAGGTTCCTTGGACTTACAAGTATCCTTCAGATTTGGAAGATAAATAATTTAGTGTTATACATCTGAATCTGATCGGGAAAATATCTTGTCATTGGCTCTATCATAATTTAATGGAGTGGTAGTTATGAAATAACTGAAAATTACTCATAGAGACGCGATGGCGCAGAGTGCCCACCGTAGGCGATCGCTTTCATATTACCTTTTCCAAAGATGGAGGTGATTGCTTTTTCTAGTCCCCTAAATTCTTCAAAGATTTTGGGGTATCGAAAGCAATTCGTTTGCTGATACTTAATAGCTACCTCCTAAAATTAGGATAAAAAATATTTATGCACCTGTCTCGTGATGTTGTTTTATTAATCACCCATAGTGGTGATTTCTTCACAATAGATAGAGTGGCAGAAGCCTTATCAAAAAAAGGGGTGCAACCATTTCGTCTAGATACTGATAAATTTCCTCTAGAAGTGCAATTAACAGCACATTTTAATAAGTCTAAAAGTTACCACACTATAGAATATAACAACCGCTCTATAAGCACAGAGCAGGTGCAAGCTGTATGGATGCGCCGTATTTGGGAACCACAACTGAGTCAAGAATTAGCGCCAAAGTTCCGAGAAGCTTGTGTTAGAGAATCACTTGCAACTTTAGATGGTTTTTGGGACAGTCTCAAAGAAGCTATGTGGGTAGATAATTTAGAGCGGATAGATTATGCAAATAACAAGCTGCGTCAACTGCGGATTGCGTCTGAAGTAGGTTTTGTTATTCCCCAGACTCTTGTTACCAACAAAGCCCAAGCAGCACGAGAGTTTTTCGGGCAAGTTAACGGCAAAATGGTGAGCAAGCTCTTAACTGCTCTTTCCCGCAGTATGGAAGGTAACTCCTCGTTTTTTGTGTACACCAGCATCGTCAAGGAAGAAGATTTAGTTGATGCCGAGTCACTGCGCTATTGCCCAATAGTTTTTCAAGAGCAAATTCCTAAGCAACAGGAATTACGGGTGGTGTATGTGAATGGTAATGTATTTGTGGGGGCGTTAAATGCAGATGTGTATGCAGCAGCCAAAGTTGATTGGCGTAAACCTGGGGTTGAGGTTGGCGCATGGCAACATCACCAGCTTCCTGATGAAGTAGTTAACCGTCTCAAAGCCTTTATGGGTAAATTTGGGCTGTTGTTTGGAGCGTTAGATTTCATCGTCACACCATCAGGCGAATATGTCTTTTTAGAAATCAATCCTCTGGGGGAGTGGGGAATGCTAGAAAAAGATTTAGACTTGCCGATTGCAAGTGCGATCGCAGATGCCCTACTTCAAAGAAAGAATGAATAATCAAAAATTATAGCCTGTGGTAAGCCACCCAAAAGGTGTCTACATACTTCACACTCCATACTTTTTATGACCGTATTAATAGTTACGTTTAGTAAAGACAACGAAAGTATTCCTCTAGTTATCAAAGAAATTGAGGCTAGAGGAGAAAAAGCATTTCGGTTTGACACAGACAGATATCCCACCGAAGTCAAGCTAGACATTTACTGCGGCGATACTGAACGGGTAATTATTACTGATGGCGAACAGCAGCTAGATTTGAGTGAAGTCTCCTCAGTTTGGTATCGGCGAATGCGCTACGGACAAAAAATTCCCGACTCAATGGACAAGCAATACAGAGATGCGTCAATTAACGAATGTCGCGCCACAGTCAGGGGTATGATTGCTAGTCTTCAGGGATTCCACTTTGATAAAATGTCCAATTTGGATCGGGCTAATAATAAGCAACTCCAATTGCAAGTTGCACGCGAAGTTGGTCTTGTAACTCCACGTACCCTGACTTCAAATAATCCAGAAGCAGTCAAGCAATTTGCTCAAGAGTGTAGCCAAGGTATAGTTACCAAAATGCTTTCTTCCTTTGCTATTTACGATCAGCAAGGGCGAGAAAACGTTGTGTTTACCACTCCAGTTACAAATGACGATCTGGAGAATATGGAAGGACTGCGTTTTTGTCCAATGACCTTTCAAGAAAATGTGCCCAAGGCGCTGGAGTTGCGGACAACTATTGTCGGACACCGCGTATTTACTGCCGCAGTAGATTCCCAAAGCTTGTCAGGATCTACCTATGACTGGCGCAAAGAGGGGAGAGCCTTAGTTAAAAATTGGCAACCCTACGACTTGCCAGAAGATATTGAGAAAAAACTGCTCAAACTAATGGCTTATTTTGGCTTAAACTATGGAGCAATTGATATTATTGTCATGCCCGATGGTCGCCATGTATTCCTCGAAGTTAACCCAGTCGGGGAATTTTTTTGGATGGAGATATATCCACCACACTACCCCATTTCGCAGGCGATCGCAGAAGTATTACTGACTAATAAAAATTAGGGGATTTCGCTAGAATATTTTTATTATCTTCTATTTTGAAAGGAGTTAGTGAGATTTCATTATTAAGTTTATTAATATTAAATTCCTTATTTAAAATTATGAAGTTATTTATATTTGGAGATTAAATCTTTGTGATAAACCCAGTAAATACACAAACAGTTTTAACATTTGATAGGGAAAAAGATTATATAGATTTTGGCAGAAATGATATTGGCGGCGTTTTCGCTCAAGGGAGTTCAGCTTTTACGGTTTCAGGATGGGTAAATCCATACGAACTAACAAAGAAAGCTACTAGTTACGGAACGCACAATGTATTTTTTGCCCGTTCTTCAGAGAGATTCAGCGATAATTTTGAATTCGGCATCAGTGAAACAGAAAGCCTAGATGTCTACATTGATGAAAGTGTTAGCAAAAATATCAAAACCTTTGGGCAAGGAGAATTAACTACAGGACAATGGCACTTTTTTGCTATTATTTTTAATAGTGGTCAGCTAGCCGTATATCTTGACGATCGTGAATACAACGATTCTTTTAGAGGTTCATCTTTAAACAAAGCCACAAGTTCTATAACTCTGGGAGCAACTTTACACAAACAGGTCTATTTCAAAGCACAATTAGCAAACATTAGCATTTGGAATTATCCCTGTACTCAAGCACAAATTCAGACTCATCGTTGTAGGCCAATAGTTGGTGATGAGGAAGGATTAGTGGCTTACTGGAAATTAGACGATGGGCAAGGTACAACTGTTAAAAACCAAACTGGAAAGTCTTATCAAGGAAACTTTCGTGGTAATCCTATTTGGACTTTAGCAGAAATTCCATTTGCAACACAATCATCAAATCCAGTTCTATTTGCAGCAGAATCATTTAATCAAGAAGATATTCAAGAAGAGATCCAAACTGAAACAGCAGTTATTCCTGAAGAAAATATCTTACCATTGATCCCCCTAGTCCACGCCAGTTGCTAGCCTGATTTAATGGTTACAGCGTAGCTGGCTCCCCTTAAAAAGGGAGGAAATTTAATTAAGTTCCTCCTTAAAAAAGGGAATTTATGGGGAGCTAAAAATCTCGAATAAAACACCATAAAAGTTTTCAGACATTCCCTAAAAGAAAAAATGGCCTCTGAGTCTAACTTAATTCTCAAAGGCCATTTCCAAATTCCTAGTGTAATTAGTAACGGCTACATTTTTAGAATATGCAAACTCCATCTGTGCGTGAGCAAAATACAACAAATCCTTTTTCAACCTTGATTCAATTTTGGCAGGATGTGAAAGTAGTTGCTCAACCTTATTGGTATCCGACAAAAGCAGAAGGAAGAGTATTTTCAGATGTGATTCGCTCATGGGGAATGCTTATTCTCTTAATATTATTAATAGTCGTCATTGTCGGAGCAAATGCTGCAAATAGTTACTGGAATCGCTATGTAATTGATATCGTTATTGAACAGAGAGACCTTGATAAATACAATAGTACTTTATGGGCGTCCAGTCTAATTATTGTCGGGATGGTCTTGTTAGTGACTCTTTTGAGATATGTTAGAAAAAAAATAATTCTTGACTGGTACAAATGGCTAAATCTTCATATTTTAGAAAAATATTTAAACAATCAAGCTTATTATAAAATCAATTTTAAATCTGATATAGATAATCCAGATCAACGCTTATCCCAAGAAATAGAACCTATTACTAGTATTGGCTTGAGATTCTCATCTTCTTTACTAGAAAAATCTTTAGAAATGGGAAGTTCTTTAATAATTCTCTGGATAGTTTCTTCACAAATCGCAATATATTTAGTTATTTATACAATTATAGGTAATTTAATAGCTGTTTACTTGAATCAAGGAATAAATAAAGTTAACCAAGAAGAACTTGCATTTAAAGCAGATTTTGCCTATTGCTTAACTCATGTTCGTAATCACGCTGAATCAATCGCTTTTTTTCAGGGAGAAGAAGAAGAATTCAATATAATTAAGCGCCGATTTAATAATGTTTTAAAAACTGCTGAATGCAGGCTGAATTTAGAGAGGGGACAAGACGCTTTTGGCAGAGCATATCAGTCTGCCATTAGCGTGTTTTCGATGTTTATTCTTACACCTTTATTTCTTCAAGATAAAATCGATTATGGACAAATTAACCAAGCTAGTTTTGCTTGCTTTATGTTTTCTAATGCTCTAGGAGAACTAATATCTGAGTTTGGAATCTCAGGACGATTTTCTAGCTATGTAAAGCGTTTAGCAGAGTTTTCAGATGCACTACAGGCTGCTAGTAAACAATCAGAGAACGTCAGTACTATTCAAATTATAGAAGAAGAACGTTTAGCTTTTGAGAATGTAACTTTACAAACGCCAAACTATGAACAGGTGATTGTTGAAAATTTGTCAATTGCTGTCCAGCCAGGCGAAGGGTTATTGATTGTTGGTCCTAGTGGTAGGGGTAAAAGTTCTTTGTTGAGAGCGATCGCTGGTTTGTGGAATGCGGGAACTGGCCGTCTAGTGCGTCCTCCTCTAAAAGAAGTATTGTTCTTACCGCAACGGCCTTATATCATTTTAGGGACTTTGCGCCAACAGTTGCTTTATCCTCACACAGATAGGAAAATGAGCGATCGCGAACTTGAACACATTTTGCAACAAGTTAACCTGCAACACTTACTTACCCGCGTAGACGGCTTTGAGACAGAAGTTCCTTGGGAAAATATATTGTCTTTAGGAGAACAACAACGCCTCGCTTTTGCACGGTTATTAATTACACATCCTAGTTTCACTATCTTAGATGAAGCAACGAGTGCTTTAGATTTAAATAACGAAGGTAATTTATATCAACAGCTACAATCAAGTAAAACAACTTTTATCAGCGTTGGTCATAGAGAAAGCTTATTTAGTTATCATCAATGGGTGTTAGAACTTTCACAAGGATCTAATTGGCAACTTGTTTCTATGCTAGATTATCAATCGCAAAAAGGTATTATTATTAAACCAGTTGAAAAGGAGCAAATTACAATAGATATTTACCCGAAACATGAACTCACAATGAAACCAGAATCAGCAGCAATAGCCACAATTATAGGACTTTCCCATAAAGAGCTTCAGACATTAACAGACTATTCTATTACTACAATTAGAAGCAAGGCTAGTCAAAAAAAATCTGTTACTACTAAGGATGGTATAACCTACCGCTATAACAAAAACCCGGAGGTATTGAAATGGGTAAGAGTTTAGCAACTATTTGTATATTTTAAAATAAGTTATGCTAACTAGAAAGCAAAAACAATTAGTTACTTATGTTTTTCGGATGGTTCAAATATTGGCTCAGTCGCAGTGAGCTTGTTGTATCCATAAACTCTACTTCACATTATTTCACATTATAATGATGTACTTCACAGCCACCAGGAGCAATGTAGCATCCTTCTAGATTATTTAAGTTGTGATGCAATTGTTCTACACAGGCGGCGATCGCTTCCATTTGTGCAGCAACGCCCAGCGATTGTGCACTTTAAGGACAACCTCTTGACATAAGCATCATCACTGCCGCTTCGCGGCGCGTGGTTCTAAAGGTTTCCTCTCTGCGTTCCCACTCCTGTTGCCGTTGGCAAGACGCAATCTCCCGCACGCGAATTAGTTCGATTTCCTCATCTGGAGTCAATTTAATAGCTGCTCCACAGGTTGTATAATTGAAGCATTCTCCAGGGTCAATACCCGGTTGCAACATCATTGAGGCACAGTCAAAACCAAGTCCACATATCTTACGCGGCATGATTTCAAATTAGTTCTAGCTTAATAAACTTATTTTAATAGCTAGAACAAAAGGCTATGTGAACCTGAGTTCTATATAACAGAAACGCTTAAAAATCAATGATAATCAATACTCTATCAATTAGCAATTCTTATTGAAAATAGATAGTCAAAATAAACTAATCCAAAAACTGCTATTTTGGAAAATTAAGTTAAATAATTTACTTAAATAAAAAGGTGATTAAACTAACAAAGCAGGTAAATTTTCGATTTCATTTTTATCTAGCTTTCAAGAGGGTTTTTTCTCTTGAAAAGTATAAGCGCATTAAACCTGCAAGCAGTGATTTGCGATCGCTAGCGCAGGAACCCCCAAAAGAAAATACCCAGGAATGCTTACGTTTAATGGGTATGGCGTTGAATCATCTCGCCAGTGCCATGAACAATACCCAAGCCCTGGAAGCTGCGGCAATCATTCTGGGAAGTGAACCGACACCATCTGCGATCGCTTACCGAGCCGAACAATTGGAAATGCTACCCCAGGCTGTTAGTGATATTCGGCAGGTGCTTGCAAAGCCTGGGTGTACGTGGCAGGAGTTTTTGAATGTTGCCCAAGAGTATGAGGTAATCAAACAAGACTATTGGGCGGAATTGACCAGTGAGGAAATAGAACTAATCAAATCTCTTGAAATTGCTTCTCATCCTCCAATTATCGGAAAGGGTTCTATTGTTGCCCACGCCGATCCATACCGCACTTTGTATGTTGAGAGGGGTGAGGTAGTAGAAGAATTAGGAGATGAGGTAATAGTGGCTTGGGATCACTGGAAGGAGCAATCAAAAAAGACTGACAGGTATTTCCGAGACGAGTTGCGATTCTGGCAGGGCGAGAACCAGTAGATAAAGACTCGCTAAGAGAATAGCCAAAAAACTTAAACGCGGCATGGGTGCAATGTCGCTCACATTGTCATGCAACTTTTGGGGGAAATATGACTACAGCATTAAAAGCAATCAACGGTGGCAGCAAACAGCGAAGCGATCGCAAACAAGCTTCAGAAGATAAATCAATTAGACCGCATTGCAAGGTATCAATTGAGGATATCAACTGGGTTCGTCAGCAGCCTCCATCTGTGCAGCAGCTTTGGTTAGACTCTGTAGCGGCTGAACAGTTTGGTGGTTCTGCCCATAAACTCGATACTAACCTCACCTACAAATCTTTGCAAAAAGCAGGGGCGGCGTTAACGGCTCAAGGACTGTTTCAATTTGAGGAAGTGTTTGGTCGTTTGCCTTCTGGTAGACCTGGGTTGATTAGCTACCGTGTTCGTAACTTGCACGGTTATTACAATCGCTTTTACTGGGAATCGTCCACGTCTGCGGAAACCAATTCTTGTGACGAGAAAGCCGTCCACACCGGGGAGAAAACAAATGTGCCCGGACGGAATGAAAACCACTCCAAAGTGGAACAGATCCACGCCGATTTGGAATCATTCCAAAAGAATGGTCAAAAAAATGAGGATTTGCAAGGGTTTCAAAAACCTAACAACGTTTCTAACTACCCGTTAACTACCTACCAACAACCAACTAAGGTTGTTGGTATGGTAGTTGGTTCTGACGCGCCAACTGAAAATTCGCGTGTTGAGGAAACGGCTCACACGCCCTTGAGGGGCGCGTCGCCTTCACCTACTGAAAGCGCATCAGAACTTGAAGACTTGCCTGTGGCAAAAGACTGCACGACGCTAACGCTTGTGGAAGCTGCACCAAGTCAATCTACTTCTTTGTTGGCTGAAAATCAAAATTGTGGTGTTGAACCGAAAGGCTGTCATGGAGGTACTTGTTCCGCCGCGCCCGTTGCTGAAAATGAGAAATCTTTAAATTCTGCAATCGCTTATCAAACTCAGGAGGAAGTAGAACAGGGTTATTCTGCTTTGTTGTTGGTTGAAAATTCAGTTTCGGGTGGAGAAGTCAAAGCGGCTCATGAAGGCACTCGTTTTGAGGGTTTGAGCGACCTGGAATGGAAGTTATTTGAAGATATATTTCCTAAGCAGGCATCTAAGCGTGGTAAAGGAATGCCTCATGCACCATATCGTCATGTTTTAAATAGCCTGTTGTACATCCTGATTACTGGGTGTAGATGGTGTGACATACTGCGTGGGGACATCTGGGCATCGAAAAGCTCATCCCACCGATGGTTGAAAAAATGGCGTTGTGATGGAACATTTGAACATTTACAAGGACGTATTCTAGCGATGCCTGCGGCGGGCTACGCCTACGCAGATGAAAAAGGACTGATAAATTGGGAATTTGGCGCGGTTGACGGGTCTTTTTCCCCCTGGGAAAGGAGGGGGTGAAGAAGTTGCGTATGGTGGCAAAGGCAAAGGTATTCTGATTCACACTCTGACTGAAGGCAATGGAATGCCTTTAACTAATTCCACTACTCCAGCTAACGGTAATGAGAGAGAGCAGGTTTTACCTCTGCTTGATAAGGTAAAATTAAAAACTTTGAAGCGCGGTAGACCACGTAAACGATTCAAAGTGCTGGCTACTGATAAAGGCTACGACTCAAAGGAAAAACGTGCTGCTTTACGCAAGCGAGGTATTCGTCCTCAAATCCCAAAACGAGTTTGGAAAACCAAGAAAAACAGAGGAAGACCCATCAAAATCTCTGTTCCTAGATTTCAACAGGAGCGGTGTTTTGCTTGGTATCAACGCAAATACCGCCGTCTCGTTGTCAGATGGGAACGTCAAAAGCTTTACTTTGACGCATTCATTGACCTTGCTACTATCCACATCTGGATTAACAAAATATTATTAGTGGGATAGGTTCAAGTGGTAATAGGGAGTAATCAAGTTCATGCTACGAATGTATACCAAGTTAATTTAAATAGTCCCGATCAGATATCAACAATCTTGGATGCGATCGCCAAAAAAATTTCTTCCCAGAATTCCTCAGAAGATAAGACAGAAGGAGCGGGTTAATTTTTAGAGGAGGAGTGGGGCTAACAAGCTTATGCCTTTAGTTCGTGTTTTGGCATGGTAGCGATGACATACTCTTAAAGGGAAAATGTGACACCGAACAGCCTGCACAACGGCCGCGCTCAGTGACCACCGTAGGCATTGCACCTTTCACAAGAGCGATCGCGCTGTAACAACTGCGGATCAGTAGCACTATCCCACAAGTGTAGTTATTGATTAGTTTTGAGGGATAATCAAAAGCTATAGCAAAGCTCAATCTACCAGAAAATAACTATGCTAGATATCACATGGGCAATGGAGCAATTCGGCATAGAAGACAAAAACATTGCAATTAGAATTTTAGAAAAGTTTGATAAGTTTAACTATGGTTGTTTCAGTTGCGGCTCATCTACCGATTTACTTTATACAGAAATAGGTGAGGTTATCTGTAAAGACTGTAGAAAAGGCATTTGCATTAATAATGATGGACTTATAGATTCGGAGGAGTTACAAGAAGTATTTGAACTAGCTTTTGCTGAGGAAGATGATGAGTGGCTAGATGATGATACTGAAACTGACTAGAAATCATATTTTATGATACTTTAGGCAAACTAAAGAAAATTTATTACTAATTTATATATCAACAAATTTTGCTTAAATATTGAAGTTTTGTTGATTGGCTTTTTGAGGTAAAAGTTACATACTAAAACCAATCTTAAAACAAAGTCGTTAGGTTTCATTGAATAATGAGACTTTATTTGCTCCATCATATAGCTAATTTTTAGGGCAAGGATATGAGCATTTTAGAATTGATGCAGGCATTTACATTTTTGCATAAGTATACTTTTAATTATTTATTCTAGAAGTATTCATGGAAGGATATAGCTATTTTATGTGGTTTGCGGAGAACCTGTATAATCAACTAGTTTTATCGTAAAAAGTTGCTTATACTAAATGTGTTTAATTATTATAAATGAATTTTTTTCTTCAAAATAAGGTTTAAAAGTTTCGATTTACATCAACAAAGTGTATTTGCTTTGTAGAGGAATGTTATGTCTCCGAATAGAAACAATAAGGGTAAAAAAGTCATGTCTGATGAGAATACAACCAATATTAATAATAGTAAACCTCAAAAACGGCTAATAATTGTCATAGGTGATAAAGGTGGTGTAGGAAAAAGCACCTTTGCACGAGCGCTATTTAACTGTACATTAATAAAAATTTACCCTGTGTTACTTATGAAGCTGACTTAAGAAATCCTCAGTTAGAAAGATATTTCAAAAAAGACTACCGACCGATAATACGTTACATTGATATTTTCCATAGAGGTGGTGCTGACGATTTATTAATTAATTTAGATGAGAGTGATTGTCCTATTACGCTATTAGACTTACCAGCACAATCTGGAGGTTTCTTTGAAACTTATGTCAAAGAGCTTTCATTTTTTGAAGTGCTTAAAACTGATATTAATTGTCAAGTTACGATGGTTTCAGTGATTAGTAGGGTTCTTGATTCCATAAATGTTATAGAAAAACTGCGTGAACTTTGTAAAGATCAAGTAGATTATATTGTCGTCAAGAACTTATTTCATGGCGAAGAAGAAAAATTTGAGCGTTATAATGACTCTTCTCTGCGTCAAAATATGCTTGCAGAAGGTCTGGTAGAACTTGTGATGCCAGATTTATTCTACAAATCCTACGACTTTATTGACCGCCATGCTCTGACATTTAATGAAGGTCAGACTCATAAAGAAACAAATATTGTGATTAAGTCGAGAATTAAATCTTGGCTTGCTGAGTTTGAAGCGCAAATTAAGCCAGCATTTAATTTATTTGGCTTTGATATACAACCAGATGATTGTTACTATCCAGCAGTTGTTGAAAAATCTAAAGAGCTTAGAGAAAATGAAAAAAAAGAAAAAGTTAAGAATCAAGATTCAAATTTACAATCTGAAAATATAGCTGCTTAATTTGGTAGTTTGCTTAGTTTATGATGTTTAGAAAGCGTTTTGTGATTACATCGGGTGATGCTCGTGTAGGTAAGTCTACAGCTTCTAGACTCTTGCTAGAGTTGCACTTAAAAAATAAACTCAATGTGCGTGTTTTCTACCACGGGCATCGCAATAAGCTATCGATGTATCAAACACAACGCTTTGGGATAAAGCATTTGGGATTTTCTAGAGGTGATTCTGATAGGTTATTACTCGACTTAGAAATGTTTCCGAAAATTGAAGTTATTTTGACTGATATGCCAGGTCAAAACCTCCGAGATTTTAAGTTTTTTGAGAGAGATGTTTCACTGATAGAAAATCTTAATTGTCTAGGATATCGTGTTACTTTTTTGCACCCGATATCACACCGTAAAGACTGTGTTGAAGATTATCTTCAGGATTTATATCAGCATTTTGGTAGTCAGGTTGATTATGTTGTTATCCAAAATCATTACTTTTGTAAGCAATTTCGATACTATGAAGGGAGTCAATTCCAAGCTGATATTAAAAAATTAAACGGCTTGGAACTAGTTTTAGGTGGATTGCATAATGACTTTTACCAGTTGCTTGAGGATACTGGTTTACCTTATGCTCAACTGATTAAAACTAACTCTCATCTTAATACTATTCAGCGTTCGATAGTATTCAACTGGATGGAGAATTTTCATAACTCTATTGTTTCTAATGGAATAGCTTCTAATTATCTAGGGTTGAGTATCAACTGTGCAGAATTAGCTTCTGTAGGCGCAAATAAACAAAATTCTTCCAATTTTGATGTAAATGAAGATGTTGAATCTGAGAAATGGTAATTATTTGCTTTACCAAATTAACAGTGAGACTTTAAATTGACTGTTTAAAAACAACCTATGACTAATATTGCAAAAGTTGTTGAAAAAGTTGTTGCAGAATATTCTGAAGAAAAAAAAGCAGAGGTTACTGATTGGATACTGAAATTGGGTATTCGGCCTGATGACCCCTTGTTTAACCTATACGCAGAACTGGGTACAACTCAGTTTGCGTTGCAGCAGCTACCAGCTAGGCTTGACTCCCTTGTAGTGGGTTGGACTGACATGGTAGACGATAAGCTTAATAGCGCTTCTAAAGTGGCAATACAACAACAAAAGAGTGCGATCGCAGAAGCGGCGAAAGATTTAGTTAAGATGACTAAGCAAGCTGGTGGGGTTTTCCCTCACTTGGGTGTAAGTAATTGGCGATTGGCACAAGTGGCCGGGGTATTGGGTTTTGTACTAGCTTTAGGGACTGCAATTGGTGTTTTTACATACAAGACCATCGCTGGAAGTGTAATTTTTCAGCAGGCGGCTTCTGGATCTGCCATCTTACAACCTGAAGATAAAAAGCTTCTGGATTGGGCTAAATCCAATGAAGGTAACATGGCACGTAGTATTTATGTTAAAAACGCCGCCATCATTAAAACTTGCCGCCAGCAGAAAAAGTATTCAGGTGGCTGCATAATTGCAGTTGATTAATTTTTTAGGCAACCCAGCCTTTGTATCCCTTATTACTCGTTTTAGCTGTATCTTTTTGACTTTTTTGGTTTGTTTTGACTCTTGTGTGGGTTTTTTGAGTAACTTCTTCTTCGATTTTCATGTCTGTAAAGCTGAGGATTCCCAGGCGGATTGCTTCGCGGATAGCGTTTAACCTATCTTTGACTCCTAGCTTGATAAATGAATTATGTAGATATGACCTTACTGTACCTTCTGAAACATACATTACATTGGCAATTTCATTATTTTTCATGCCTCCGGCAGCTAATTGAAGAACTGTGATTTCTTTATTAGAGAAATCACTTAACAAATCTAGTGCATTTCTATCGGGTGTGTCATTTGACCTGAGACTGTCGATCAGAATACGATTAATAGTTGGGTCAATCCATGATTCATTATTGTACGCAGCCATTACTGCTTCAACAAATCTTTCTCCTACTTCTTCTCTAACGCTATTTTTAGCGTAGTAGCAGTCTGCGCCATTACTAATTGCTGCGTTAATGGTATCTCGGCTGCTATTTGCAGTCATAACCACTATTCTAATTGATGTGTGTTTGGATTTAAGTGTGCTTATTACATCAATGCCATCGATATCAGGTAAATCAATATTTATAATTACGATATCTGGCTTTTCTTTGTCAACAATTTCTATTCCTTGTTTTCCGTATTTGGCAACGCCACACACTTGGATTACACCAGTTTCAGATAATATTGTTGCCGCGCCAATCCTAGATATGTTCTCATTTTCGATGATGACAACATTAATAGGTTTCATATTATATGCTTTTTTGGTTTGGTATTGTCCCTGATAATAATACTTATAGCACTTACCTTTTTTAGAATTTTTAATCTTTACAATTACTATAACTTAATTGGATTATTTAAAATTTTTACTATTATTCGTAAAAACTTTACAAAGTGATAGGGTGGTTTGTGTACTTTTCATTAAGCAATCTATTTACTAGGTGATTTTATTTATAATTCATGGGTTTAATAGTTATCAGCGAATTGATGGAGGAATAGATAATTTTTTATGAAGAGCGATAAAATTTTAGGATGGATAGAAAAGATTGTTGTTTGGTCTTTAATGGGGACGCTATGTTTGGTCGGGTTAGGCAGATTGCCTGTTAACCCGACGAGTTTGTTTGACTTTACTGCGTCTTTTTACTATTTTGCTGTTGCGGTTGTTATTTGTCCCAAGACTCCACTGAGTTTTAATAAAAAGCTGATTTTTGGATTTATAGCTTTTATGTATGGTGTGTGGTTTGGGTTGATTTAATCTAGCTCTTTAGCAGAATCCTGGTTTTTGAATTGTTGTTGACTCTGTTCGCGGCGTGCTTGTTGCTCATTGAACAGAGTCTTGAAACGTTCAAATTCCTCTTTGGTGAGATTATTAATGGTGATAGAGTACTCTTCTGAGTTATTGTCACGAGATGCCAAGAGTGCTTCTTGACTTTGTTCGGAATCAGGCAAATTTCTATCAAGGCTAAGAGTTTGCGAATCTTTTTCTAATTTTAGACTTGCAGTATATGCTTCACCTTTATAAATGATCTCGTGTGTCTCTTTATCTGATTTTCCAAATATATCTAAGCGGTCTAAAATTACAGGAATAACAAACTGTCTAATTTGAGAATCGACGGTAAGAGATTGTACTCTATATTCTGGACTCTCTTCTACTGGGTTTCCATTATTGTCGTCATTTTTATTTGTGGGGTTTTTTAGAACCTTTTGTTCAATTGTCGTTCCTGTGAACTGGCTTGCTTCGGCTTGTGAAGATGACTCTTGATTAACTTGATTAACAAAAGTGATAGGTTTAATTTCTGTAGAGTTTACTTTTGCTTCATCTTGCACTACTTCACTGATTCTGTTAATTTCAGAATTCAACCTTAGCACAGCCTCTTTTGTTTCCTCAGCAGTTGGAGGCTTTTTTGCACATTCTTCAAATTTCTCATTAGGTATATTAAGCTGTTTGATCAATTCTCTGAGGAGACTGGCTTGCATCGCTGGAGTTAAACCTTCTACTGGAAGTTCGATTAGTTCTTTCATACTAAAATTACCTCTCCACTAAATCTTTTTTGACATCTTTGAGCGCATTATTGATGCGTAAATTCATGAGTTGAAAATCCTGTAATGTTTCATCACTGATGTTACTTACTTGGGTTTTTCCTTCTTTGACATATAATAATACGTTGTTATTTTTATCTTTAACTAAGTAAATTTTGTCTTGGGCTTTTGTAGCAATTTGGTATTTTTCTGTTTGTACTGACATAATGCCATTGATATCTTCCTGTCCAATGACTTTAACTAAACTTTGGGCAAGACTGGTCATTTCATTAATTTTTTCTAGCTCCTTAATATCTTGCTCCATTGCCTTAAAAGCGTTCTCAAGACTGATATTTTCTTTGATGTATAAATCAGTTACCTCCTGAATTCTATTGAGATATGTTTCTGATTTACCGAGCTTTTCAGCTGCTACATACCAGTCTTGAAGATTTTGCATTGTATTAGCTTTCATCCGCTCGATAATGCTATCCATCGCTCCAACCTGCTGCATTCTGTGTTGAGAAGGTGAGGCGAGTGCTTGGTCAATATTTGGTTGTTGACTTTGTTGTGGAGATAAAATGCTCTTGTCTTTAGCAAGAAATGAGTTATGTGATACTTGTGTATTGGAAGAAATGGTGTTGGTACTAATTAGGGCATTTTCTACAGAATTAAATACAGCGTATCCTTGGGAAGTTTGTTCTACCTTGTACCCTTTTTCTTGAAGGTAATTTTGAACTAATTGATCAGTTCCTTGTGCATTTCCGACTATGAAAGAGCTTTTGGCTTCAATTGCCTTATTAAGTAAAGGTTTGTAATAATTTTCAAATGTTTGAGCAATTTGCTCGCTTGTCACTCCGCGCCACGGGCCAGACCCGGACACCATAATAATGTCGTCTTTCGAGTAATTTCCTGTGTTGGCACGTTCTCCCCATGCTTGCTCGTAATTACGGGTGCTTGAAGGTGTTTCGGGGGACGCAGCTGATTTACCGACAAACTGGGTAGCTATTTGTGCCATCGCAATATCTTTTTTCATGTGTTCAGCGACGGCGGCGTTTATCGGTTCGAGTTGGGATAGTGGATTTGTTAGGGGTCGATCAGTCTGTTCGGATTTTTCCTGCTGAGTTTGTACTGTAGTTTGTTGTGACTTTTCAACTACATTGGTGTATGCTTCGCTGAGGGCTTGAATAAATGCGGATTCTTTACCCTTACCTTTCCACTGTTTATCCTGGGCGTTAGTTATATTGGTACAGTTTTCCAGCCACTCAGCTCCTCCGCGTTTGGCGATCGCCTCTGTTAGCCGGGGGTGTTGTTCGAGTTTAGCCTGAAGCACTTCTACCATTAGCTTGTATTCATTAGCCGATGGATGCAACTGCTTTTGGTGGTTAAATGCGTGTTCGGCGGATGCGTATGCTACTCTTTCAGGTTTTTGGACATGGTTCTCTACTCCATACTGTCCGGCGGGGGCTTCTGGATTATTATTGACTGAAACTTGGTAATCGTTTTGTAGCTTGCCTTGTTCTTTTGCGAGTGCAGTGCCAAGGCTGAGTGCTACTCCAAGTCCATCTTTGGAGTCGGGGCTGATATTTATCGGGGTGAGAGTTTGTTTTTGGATGGCTGGGAATGGAATAATTTTGCCATTGACATAATCCCCTAGCGGCTCCATGAATAAGCCATATACCTGACTCTTACTCGCCTGGGTTTGGGTAAGTTCTTTCGGTGAATGCTTTTCCCATTTCGCCCAGGCTTGCTGGTAACTTGGATCTTGAATCATTTCGGGGGTAATTTTGTACTGCTTACCCACCCGGAAAGCAACTTGTTCGCCGTTTTTACCAAGGGCGATCGCAATATCTCCCTCTTTGACACCATAAGTTTTTTGGTAATCTACACCTCTGGTGGTGTGTATCCTACCGTGTCCGCGCATGGCATCAATGGTTGTATCAGCTGGTACTTTGGAAGGTTCACCGTGCAGATGTAGCGAATAAACCATTGGTACTGGTTTTCCAGATATAGTCGGGTTGTCTGGAATCTGAGGGTTAGCAGCGCGTGCCGCAGTGGAATTCCCAATGGCGATAATTTCTTCTACAGCTGTTTGGTTTGAAGAGTGTGAGGCAGTATTTTGAGTGACTTCTCTGAGGCTTGTATAGCTACGTTCTACTTTAATTTCTCCCCCAGGTGTCCACTCGTTAGTTTTGATGGTGAGGTCGCTGTTGCTTTGGACTACTGCAAGAGGAGGTTGGTTTGAGGCGAGGAAGTTCTCAAATTTTTGACGAACGCTGTTTTCTCTGCCCCAGTCATTTTTAATTGACCAGATGTTGATAGACCATCTGCCTGCTTCAGTATTGAGGGCAGCGTGTTCGTTCTTGCAGTTAAAGCGGGTTACTGTACCCGACTCAAGTTTAAACTCTTGGTATTCAAGGGGCGACAAGCGAGCTAAAGAGCTTGCTGTATAAGCTTCATAGCCCTTAAACCTTGCTGATAATATGCTTTCTTATTGCGAATGAAACTGACCAGTTCCTCGACCCATGCTTGACACTCATGCCAAGCTACTATCCAATTTTGACCATATAAACCTATCCAGAAATTACTGTGACGTTTTTGATTTCTATTTTTTTCTTGGCTACGACAAATATATGATTCTTGTTTTTGAAATTTAGTCCTTTGTCCATGTAACCAAGCACTAGTCATAGCTAAAGCAATTAAGAAAATCAAACGTACAAGTCTATCAGGGTTGGCTTGAGAAGCTTCTAGATTATAACCACCTGTTTTGCAATCTTTGAACATCGCTTCAATGCCAAAACGTTGACCATATATTTTGAGGGCAGTGTTTAAATCAGGTAAATTAGTTAATAAGTACCAAGCTTCTTTTTCTTGTTTACCTCTATACTTTCGTTTCCAGTAAACTCCTAAGTTAAACCTACCAAAACCCCGTTTTTGAGTAAACTTAACATTGGGATAAAACTGGCGGATGCCTGGATAAATCTCAATACTACTTAAAGGCTGAAATTTTTGCCCTTTTTGGCGGTAAGTAGTATCCTTTTTCTGACGAAATACAAAACTGAGGTTCTGCTTGTGGAGCCAATGCGCCAGTTCTACACTGTGAAATTCTCTATCTCCAATAATTACTAATTTGTACGTTTTTAATAAACGAATTACTGGGCGTAATACTTTTTGCTGTTCAGTGAGATTACTGCAACCATCTTTCTCTAACAGACACCAATATATTGGCCACGCTCTTTTTTGGTAAATTACGCTAACCATCAACACATTGTTTTCTTTCCACTGTGTTCTATCCATTGCAATGGCTAATTGTGACCCTACTTGAAAATGTCGGTTAATTATTGCTTCAATGATAGGAAACCACAGCAATACTACACTCAAGGCATTTAGTGTTAAAAACCTTTGAATATGCCGTCTACGACTGTTTTGTTGTATAGGTAAAGGTAGGGTCGCTGCCAGCCTTTCTATCTTCACCTGTTTCTGATTTTGTAACAACCACACCAACATCTTCAGGGTGATTAACTGTGCTTTATTTAGGTATTTTTCTAAGAAGTTTTGGTAGAATGATGCCAGCATTATGACGACGGTCTTGGTCAAATTACGAGACCGTTCTTTTTTACCATTAAACTGTACCCTACAGGTAACCCCTTAATAACTGTACAGTTCATTCTCAATAAACACACAAATTTTTTCAGGGGTCTGTGCCTCCCAAACCTTTAGCTTGCACGGTTGAGAGGCGATTGTCGCCCCTTGAACTCTTGGTATTGTGCGTCCTGATTCTCCTCCCTAGTCCATGCCATTCGTTCCTTTGCAGCGCGATACCCCCAATCAGAATTTCCGATATTAATGCTGCGGGCTTCCGTCGCGGCGTAGGAGTCATCGCGGTGGTAGTTGATGCCAGCGCCGGGGTTTTTGGAATAAGTTACCAGCACAATATCAGCGTCAGGATATACTTGTTTGACAAGTTCCATTAACTTGTTGTCCTGTACCCCTGGCTTGAAGTCTTTATCCTTCAAATCCCATTTTGCACCGACCCATGCGACTTGTCTCAGTAGTGCGTAGTTGGATTTATCGTTTTCAAGTACGGGTTTGAGGTGGGTTTCAAGATGCGATCGCAATTGTTCTACTTTTTCCTCGCTTACTTTACCCAATATTTCAATAGCTTTAGTTGGATCGGCTTGGCGCGAGTTGGGTAGTAATATTGCTCGGTTCTTAGTTTCTGATTGTGTGCCTGTTAATACTTGTATTTCAACTGAGTTTTTGTAAACCTGTGAAATTCCTGCAACTGTGGAATTAGTATTTAATTGAATGTTAGTTGTATTCTTCTCTGGTACAGCTTTCGCAGGAATAATTGGTACTGGAGAATCTTCTTGATTAAGCTCTCTGGGACGGTTAGGTAGTGCTTGTAAAGCTTTTTTGTACTCACTATTTTCTGGAATTTGGTTTAATTCTAAACGACTACCTTCAGTCGCAACTTTTTGATTTAACTCTGCACTAAGCTGTTCGTAACGGTCAAATCCTTCAAGTTCACCGATATTAATGGGTTCTCCAAGTAAACTATTCAATTCCTCGTTTATTTTTTCACTAATCTCATTTTTATTGAAAATAAATGTAGCTGTGTTACTCTCAATAAAATAATGATTTTCAGTAGATTTTGATTCTAGCCAAGTAGCTACAGCGATCGCATCTTGTGCGGGAACAACTAATCCGAGAGCTTCTTTAGTTTCTAAGAGCGATCCATCTGGAGAACTATATTGTTGGTTTGGGTTATAAAAATATACAGTTTGTTCTGGAATGATTGGAGTGATTTGTGAAGGTGTATCTGCGCTCTTGATATAACCACCAGCACGGTCAATAAATGTTTGTTTTAGTTCGTCACTAATAGTACTTTCATCGAGTATGAATACAGTCATGCCTTTTTTGGCTTGTTAACATTACAGGTTCATTATTAAACCTTTGGGAATTTCCAAACTTATTAACTTCACCTACTTTAAAGGTAAGTTCTGGTAGTCCGGGTACTTTGGTTGTAACAGAGGTGGTATATACTTCACCTTTTTCAACGCTGGCAATAGCAGTAGTACCAATTGGTAGTCTGGCGTTACTTTGTTCTATATTTCCCAATGTTTTGTAACTACCTTCCTGATTCTGGAGTTCAATGACACTTTTTCCATCTTCAGCTAGATTAAATCGAATATTTTGAGGTTTATTTTCATGAAAAAATTCACTACTTCTGTCGAAGCCAGTGATACTAAACTCGTTAAATTTGAGTGTGTCTAACTGACTGATAATCTCTTCAGGAAAGGCAGCAAAGGCGAAATTAGAAACTTTCTTTTGGTAATCGCTACTTTTATCATTACTGCTTTCACGAGTAGTTGATACTGCCCAGGTAGCAGCTGCCATTGCTAGCTTCTGTCCTTCTGGAATTGAATTGTAAAATTCTTCTGCTATCTGGTAGGCTTTTTGGTAAAGAAGCTTAATTTGACCTTCGCTTAGTTCAGCTTGGAAGGCTATTTTGTTAGACGTTACTTCCTGTCCAAGTGCAATTCCTATCTCTTCGGGTTTGTTTTCTTGCTCCTTAGCAAGTGTTCCTAATGCCCTAAACTTGGGTTTACCGTTCTCAGTCTCATCGTTAATTTGGGCATAAACTACATATTTATGTGAGCGGTTACTGTTGCGCTTGTCTTCAGATATTTCTGATAGCTTGATTGTAATTTTATTAGCTTTCCAGATAAATTCGTTGTCATACTGTAAAAGGTTAGTTACACTTAGTTGATTGCCGTTAGAAAGGGTAATATTTGCAGACGGCCCTTTTTCAGTTTCTCTTTGTCTAGATAGCTGACTCGCTTGGTTAAAGGATTTGTCGAATTCTTTTTTGACAAGAGTAGCTATTAATCGCTGTTCGTTAGAAAACTCGACACCTTTAAATAAAGCTTGAAATTGGGCGATTTCACGCGATTCGAGACGAGCTTTTTCAAAATACTGGTTGGTTTGAGCAATTAGTAATTCAACAGGCGAGTATCCCGTCGGTTGAATTGTATTGTCAATATAAACATCTTTTTTCTTATCCTTAATATAGTTAACTTCCCGGTGGAGAATCCGACTGTTGTTGCGGATAATTTCCATTTCGGGTTTTTTGGCACTTTTGAAGAGGTCAACTGCAATTTGATTTTGAAATGCTGCCTCGGCAATCATTTCGCGGTATATCTGAGTGTTAGTGTTCATTGCCACCAGTGTATTGGCCTGGTTTAGGGGTTCTTGCCGAACAGTTTTGATAAACTCTTCCATGTAACCGCGATACTTGGTCGGAACCTCCTTCCCTTCAATACCCTTGGATTTTGCCCAGGCTTCTGTTTTAAATAAATCTTCGTAGTGTTTGGCTACCTGCTGTACGTACTCAATTTGCTCTCTCTCGCTACCAAAGTTTTTCAGGATAGTAATTTCTGACTCTAACGCCTCAATTGAGGTCAGGTGATTGTTGATAACACCGACACTAATGCCATCGCTCATGTGGATGGCGATTTCTTCAAATTCCGGCTGACTGCCATCTTCCTGGTAAAAAGATTGTTTTTTGAGTTTAACAGTTGGATCGTAAGCGTTTTCAGGCAGGTTGCGCTCCCTTGCCTCGGCAGTGAGGTTTGGATACCTGCTTGCACGCTCGAAGCCAATACAATCACCATCGTAGTCGCGTGCCTGACGCTCTTGTTCGGACTCTTGAGGAAGAATTTCTAGTTTGTAACCAGCTGACTTTAGTTCTGAAATATACTCATTAAATTTGTTGGTAAACTCGATTTTCTCTTTAGTTTCGAGCTTGCCGATATTTTTATCTAAGTAATTTTCAATACCTTCTAACTGAATATTTTTACTTTGAGCTTCGGATAGGACAGATTTAATTTGTTCGTTTAGGCGGTTATAAATGCGATCGCTTGTTTCGTCTGAGACAGCGATCGCACCTGCCAGAGGTTGACCATCAGGCCCAAGGATGTCTTCTACAACTTTGTTAGTTGAGACGCATAGACCATTTGAGTTGAGGAAAGGCGAGCGGAAGTTGAGAACTTCTTCCCTGTCTTCATAATGCGGGATGCAGATTTCCCCATTTTGCAGGTCTTTGGAGGGAATGACCATTGCCCGCTCAAATGTGAGCGTCTTGCCGATGGCGATTTCTTTCCACTCGTTTTGGACGAACCGGGCGAGTTCGCGCTGTACTTTCTCAGTTTCAAGAAGTTGACTTTCTCCTTGCAGGTCAGCTTTGTTGAGTTTGTAAATAAATGAATCAGTAGCAATGCGATCGCCTACGGCGGGCGCTCCTGAGCCATCGCGCAAAGGTTCTAAATCTTCTGCTACTGTTGGATCTTCTGCTGCTTGTTCTTCAAGAAAAGCTTTCCGCTTCTCGTACTTTTCGCAGTAAAGTTGTGCAAGTTGCCGGGGGTCGTCCTGTACAACATTCAGCTTTTTGGCTTCAAGTTCTAGCTGTTCGGTAAAGTCTTTCAGCCCGTTAGGGAATGAAGCGAGTAACTGCGAGATAGCTGTTTTACCGAGTTCAGATTGTGATTTTTCACCTAGCCAGATATTTTGCCTGTACAGTCCAGGTTGAATTTGGGGCTTGCTTGGCCCATTAGGGTTGTCTTTATCAGTTCCCTTGAATGCAGATAAGGGAAGAATTAAGTCAATTCTAGTTGAGTTCTTGGGATCTGAATAATTGAGAATTTGGTCAAGGTTTGCAGGGCGTAGTGTACCTTTGCCAAAGCGGTATTTATTATCATCTCTGTCTTGGTCAGTCCAACCGAAGCGGTGCTGAATTACTCGATATTTATCACCTTTTTGATGCTTGGTTAATTCGTGATATAGGTCTGTGGATATTTGCCCGTAACAGTCTCCTGTTAGCTGATATGCTTGGTCATTACTAATAACGCTGCCATTCTCACCATTATTATCATCGACAATTAGAATATTTAACTCTTTCTTGACAGCATTTTGACATGAACCAAGAAAGATAGACCCGTAAGCACCTCTATCTTTGCTATCAGGGCATAATTGTCTAATTGTATCTAGACATTCTTCTGGCCCATATAACAACCGAGTTTTTGATGATAATAATAATTTATGACCTTCAGGATGATTAATTAATTGTTCCACAGTAGACTTTTCGTCCATATGCCCAAACGAAAAGTTTACCCCAGGAAAGAAATATTCTAGTAGGGTATTATTAAGTTCTTCTTTTAAGAGGGAATCTGGATTAACCGTATTACCATCTGTATGAATCCACTGATTTAACCTAGTGTCAAAATGTTTAGCTTGAATTGTCATATATAAACAATTAAACTTATAAATTTAAATATAAATTTTTACTTTTTGGCACTAAAATACCCTTAGAGCTTAATTTTACTTTCTCTGTAACGGTAATCTATTCAACAAATTTCTAATTTATACTTGCAATTCATGGGTAATTAAAAAAAACTTTATTATAGGGTTTTTACTTAGCTTTTTCTTGATACAGATTTATCCAGCGTGATGTAATAATTTTAGTATGACAAAAAATATACAAGTTTATTGGTTATTTTGTACTTAGTTATAAATCAGTAGTAACTTTTTTAATGTTTACAATTATGGTTGTGTTTGTAGTTTTAGGCAAAATAACAGCGTGTTGAAAACTCAATACTAGATAACATAGAGGCATCACAGTAGGGAGGCGATTAACAACTGATGAGGATTGTAAACAATATATTCATGCAGATGTTCGGTCGCCCAAAGGTATGCTAGGTAACTTTGGTGGCATTATCATGGTACGCATGAATCAAGCGTTCACCTTATTCGGTCATCGACCTGCTCAAAATTCAGCCAAACGACAAAGTGTTGGAAGTTGGATTCGTTTCTGGAGTGAGTGTTCAGCGTCTGTCCAGGTTAGCATCAGCAGGATATATCGCAGACATTGATTACTCTCAAGAAATGAGCCAAAATTTTGGGGTCGCTCTTCATTCTAGCTATTATTTTTAATTTAATCAACTAGAACTAAGCTGAAATTGTGCATCGCCTAATCCTAGAGAATGTCGGTTCGCAGATAAGATGAAATTTGAACAACGGAGTTACAGGAGTTCCAGGCGACGGAATTCGCACATAAAGTGAAATCAATTGTAGGGCAAGGGTTTGAGGAAGCTAGCGAATTGGCACATAAAGTGAAATTTTGCATCTACTCACAGAAATTCACTATACTTTGTTCAATATTGATTACAATTTATACTTAAAATCCCGAATTTTTCATAGTCAAGCTGCTTGGCTACCTATGACACGAGGCGATTGCCTGGGCGTGGGGCGTAAGCCTATCGCATCTCAAAAGTACGCTTTTAAAAGCATTCGGGCTGTCGTTAAATCAAAGTCGGAAAATTTCAATTTATGTGCAAATTGAATATTTGGCTCAAACCTAGACTCCATAATGAATTTCACTTTATGTGCGAATATCGGTACCTGGAATCCTTATAAATTCGTTGTCAGAATTTCATCTTATGTGCAAACCCACAAGAAACTGTCACTTTGTCCCAAGTATGAGAAAATACGGCCTACAGAGCAGGGGTATCGGGTAGAAGGATATTTTCGAGACGTGCTATGGCTATCCTTTAGTCGCTACTTTTAACTCTGCGATAACTGTAGATATTTCCACAGCGATAATGTATGAGAGTATCCCAACTCGATAGTGGTTCTTATGACAGAGCAAGAGATATTTGAGCATCTATTCACCATTGCAGATCAATCCGACGACACAGGCGGAGTGGTGAGTTCGTGCTTGGTACGACAAGGAAATATTCTGGCTGAAGGAATCAGTTGTAACGATGGCAAGCATTCTGAATATGTACTTCTGCGTCAGCTCGAACTCTCTGCTATCCCAGTTCTTCCGGACGACATCATATATACAACAGTAGAGCCATGTGGAAAACGCACTCTTGGAGGGACCGGGTGAACATATGGGGGACTGTACAACTAACTTGATTCAGGCAGGTGCACGACATGTGGTTTATGCAGCTCCTGATCCAGATGCATCAGCTCAAACTCGATACAAGTTCGAGCAAGCCGGTTGCTCGCTCCGTCAAGTAAACGATCCCCACATAATCCGTCAAGCAATCATGCTCTTCAACTCAACAGTAACTTCCACATCAGATGCCTTGGCCCAATGACTATTGCACTCTGGTTTTCAACAGTGTCAGAACATTCCTCCCATAACACACGAGAAATTGGTGCATTTTTGGTATCAAAACGAGGAAAGATAAAGACAAGTTCCAAAACCCAAAATAAAATCGGTACTTTGCGTGGTACTTTATGACAGGCTCTACAGCATTAGGCGTGCATCCATGCAAGACTATGGTTGGTTAAAAATTTGATGCTAGTAATCGAAGTAAATTTTCCCTTTTTGCTGGTTTTATGAGTCGATGGGTATAATTTCATCACTGTTGAAAACTTCAACTGTAGCATTTGGACTGTTCATATCTGTGGTTTGTTCGAGTAGGCGTGTTGCTTCCTCAAGCAATGTGTTTGCGTTGTGAAGCAGTGTTCGCACTTGGGTTAACTTGTTCCGCCGTTCGATACCAAGTTGTGCTTCTATATACCGTGCATCATGCTGATGGCTGAGGTGAATTACCCGTACTTCTTGTTCTTTCTCTGAAGGTGCAAACATTGCGTTTTCGGCGGTTAGTTTATAGTACAAGTACGTACCACTCGGTCGTTTGACATTGTAGATGTGGAGTTCGCAACCAGGTGGCGCGATGTACTGTCCGTCGAAGTTGGTAAGTCCAGTACGAATATTATCTAATGTGGTGGCGATCGCCTCAATTGCGGGGATAACACTTAACGATTCTGGTGATTGCGGGCAACCGCGCCTCATCAGCATCATGATAGCGGCAGAACGACGGGTCAGGCGAATTTGTTCTTGATACTGGCGCATTTGTTCTTCCCGAATACGAACAAGTTCAAGTTCTTCATCGGGGCTTAGTTGAACCGCACTCCCACAGGTTTTGTAATTTAAGCAGTCGCCAGAGTCTATGCCTGGGTATTGCATCATACTGGCACAGTCAAATCCAAGTCCGCATTTTTTCTTGGGCATAGGTTACATCCTTTTATTCTAGTTACTTTTATAATTTAATATAGCTAGAACTAGGTACAGTTATTTCCTATGGGGTTATGGGCAAGATAAACGATATTAGGTTTAAGATTATTCTTATAAGTTTAAATTTTTCTCATCAATAGGCTCAAATAGCTATCATACAAACTTCTTGATGTCCGGCAACTGCTTGTTCCCAAGTTGAATATCTCCAGAATTTACCACTATATTCACCTCCAAAAACCATAGTTTCAAAAAGCTGTGGTTCTTGATTAGGAAAATTAGAATAATCCTTTCCTAAAAAGATGGTAGATACTCTTCCCCACGAAAAAGTATCTAAAGCTACTTGTATATTGTTCTCATTTTTCCGCCAATCAGACCATTGCTCAAGACTGCCGGGCTTAATAGGTTGTTTATTTTCATCTAATATATAAAGCTCATCGAGTAGATCCATGTAATTTATAAAATTTTGTGTCATAAGATAATCATCGGACAAACTTATGTGTATTGTGTACATTTTGTCACCTCAGTCTTCGTACGCGACGTAAGGGTAATGTATCGCCTGGGCAACTGTCTTTATTGTGAGAGTTATGTTGTCAAAATTATATTTTAGCAGATATTGCAGAACTGCAAAAATACAAAATAATGTAAAATTGTTATGTTACTTTCAACCTTTATGACAAAACAAGAGTTATATCAAAAGAAAGTAAAATTATAGAATTAGCTAACTAATTTTGAAACAAAATCTAACTTTTGATTATGTGCATAGATGAAACGATAGCATCTGATATTAAAGAAGCTGTAGCTAGAGTCTCTTGCTATTTAGATGATTTTGGCAGTCATAAGCTGTTGTGCATTTAAATTGTGATAACAGCATCGCCTTTATTTTTGAGTTTTCGTCCCCATTTAATAATTAACTCTCCTTCATTTAAAAGTTGATGTAATAAATATTCTAGGTCTTCAATTGATTGAAATAGCCGATTAGCAATATATTCTTTTGTCGAGTGCCAGACCAATTCAATTAAGTTATAATCTGGGCTATATTCCGGGAGAAACTCTAAATGAATATTCGGCATTTCTGTTTCAATTTTATTAATATACTCTTGCTTTTTGTGAAAACTTGCATTATCAAGAATAATAACTATTTTTGCTCCCTTCTCCGCAAAATCTTTAGCTTGATTACCAGCTTCTACCCAATCGAAAACTATTTCTTCATAAAAGATTTTTAGGACTTTGTAAAAATTGTCTGCATTCCCTTTATCAATAAATTCTACAAATCTTTTCTTATCTGAATACCTTAATCCTCCCATCACATTAATTCTCCCTTTTCTTCTGTCTCCTCTCACGTTTTTAGAGTGACCTTTTTTACACCATGATTTTCTTCTTATCACCCTTAAACTAAAGCCACTCTCATCCCAAAACCATACCTGTAATCGTTCTGGATGCTCTTTCTCTATTCTTAAATACTCTGCTATTTTCTGTTTAAATGCTTTTCTTTTTTCTAGATTCCTCTTGGACTCTAAGCTATATTTTGTCCAGAGGTAGACGTACTTTTTTTCTCTAATATCCTCCTTACTTGAGAACCACTTAATTGTATGCCTGTGAGTTGCTCTAAATATGTTGCTAATCTCTGCGCTGTCCATCTGCCAAACTCGTATCCTAATTCTTCTGGTTCTTTATCTATAGTTTCTAGTAATATTTCTATATACTTATCTGTGGCTTTTTTATGGTTTCCCTTCATCCTCTCATCTTTTAGGCTTTCTAGATTCTCTGGGTCTCCATGTACACACCAATATGATACTTTATTTAAAGAACAACCCAAAAATTCTGCTATGTTAGCTTGTGTTTTCCCGTCATTAAGCAACAAGAGAATTAGTATTCTTTCTCTTATTTCTCCATTTTCTTCCAGTTTTAAAGCTTTTTGTAGTTTCTCTATCTGCTGAGAAGTTAAATGATTTTTTGCTGGCATTATTCCATTTTTTGACTGAATTCAGTTTTTTATTATACCCAATTTAAATGCTGAACAGCTTATTAGCCACTTAGATTTTTCAATTGAAAATTTAGAAGATTTAAAAGAAGAATTTGCAGAAGGAACTGATAAAGATTCAATCGATACTTATTTGTACATTGCATTACATCATCCCGAATAAAATCTACTAAAAATCGACTAGAAGAAGATATTGAAATTATTAAAAGTTACTTAACTTATTTTATTGAATCTTCTAGTAAAATACCTGAATTTACTTACGATTATGAAAAAAATAAAATCAAAAATAGATAAAAATCAGTTTAAGGGAATTCTTCTTAATAAAAGATAAAATAAAAGTTATGCCTAAAAAAGATGTCTGGGTAGTATTTGGTCACTTTCTAGATTTAAATTACTATTATGTATCAAATACTGAATGGACTTTTGAAATAGAAGAAGCTTGCTTATTTAAAACCAAGGAATTAGCCGAAAGCACAATAGATAGGCTAAAAACTTATGAGAAAAAGAATCTAGACTTTCACGGAATCAACCCAGATAGCTTGTCTGTTGAACGCACCTGGCTTGAAGTTAGCGAATTTCTGCATTTTACGGTTTAATTCATCTCTAACAAATACGAGCGCAAAAAGTTGTACTTTTGATGCTAAGACACCAATAGACAAAACAATTTTTTATGCCCCACAAATCCACAAATAGCTGCCCCAAAATTCACATCCAGCTAGACAAAGAACCCGGATTGCTAAACGAAATTTTTAAAACCTAAACTGTTTAGTTTGCACTTGGTGACAACTTCGCCAACAGTGTCTTTGCCAGTCCTACCCCTAATTTTGAGTAGATTAAACTCTCTCTATCTACAGATTTACTATTGCTCAATACCTCTTTGCGATCGCTGTTGATTGATTAATGCTTGTTGGGTAAAGAAACGCAAACTTTCAATCTGCTCAATTTCGTTTGTTGTTAGTCGAGTTGGTATCTCTTCGTACCAGGTTCCCTGACTGTAGCAGGTTTGCATCACAGGAGTACTGTCCTCATGACGGCAAACACTCAGAGTATTGCTATCTAAGCTGGCACTCAATTCCCGTCCTTTGATACGGAAGTTATTGGTAACAAGCATATAGTCAGTAATTATAAAAGGCAGATGTTTGAGAGTAGAAGCCAGAAGGGTAACAGAAGCAGGAATAAGGGAAGATTGCTCTTCCAGGATTTGTTGAGTAGTAAGACCCTTTTCTTCTGAAATATCCTGTTGTGGGTGCTGTTTCTTTGGATGCGGCTGAACTTTTTTCTTGGTCTTATTTGCTTCCGAAGTGGGGTTATATTCTAATTTTGGTTGTACTATCGAAATCTCACTGGGATAATTACTGTTTAGTGTATATATAGTAACAAATTTTTTAGAGTTACAATCGGTATCGCCATTACTATCACTTGTACTGCTGTTAGTAGGTTTATCACTATGTAAGTAATCATTATTACTTAATATTTTGCTATTTATGCGAGCAATTGCTTTGGCTTTAGCTTGTTGAATTACTTCTTTATCTTTATCTGGGTCGTACATGATTCCATATTCAGACCGCAGTTTGTTCCAGCTATAAGGTTTGTATACTTGATAACCAGCAATTTTTACATAATTATGAGTGTAGGTAAAGCCTAGTAGTTCTTCCCCCTGCATCTTAGGCAATACTCCAATGTTATTTTCCTCCAGGCGTTGAATAAACGTAGAGACGGTGGGACTATCCTTAATGGCTTCTCCTATTGCTTGGAGAATAATTTCCTTACTTGTTGGGGTTTTGTGCTTACTGTTGACTGCTCTAATACTTTTTGATCGGTTGGGACTGGTGAGTGTAATTATTCCGTACTCTTGCTCTAACCTAGAGGCGACGGCTTCATTTGTTGTTGGTGTTACTTCCAATCCTAGTTCCGCCGCGATGCGTCTAGTTGAGACTTGGGAGTTGAAATAATCATAGGAATCATTAACTAAACTGCCATCTAACCGAATTCGGGAGGCGATTATATGCAGGTGTTCGTGGTCGCGATCGCGGTGGCGTACTGCAACGAACTGACTTGTAGCTGCTACAGATGATTCTTCCTTGGGTAAGTAACCTGAGTTCGGGATAAGAAATCCTCAAAAGCCTTGAATTATCGTTGTTCGGTCTAAAGCTCTGTTTTCATCTATTGTCAATAACACATATTGCTGAGATTAGTTTCATTTGTGAACCTTATTGACAAAATGATTCCACTTTTATCCCTGCTTTGATCAATTCCAGTTTTATTCAATCCTGACAGAATAAGCTTTTTAGCTTCTGGCTTAACCCGAACTCAGGTTAAGTATCCCATATCTTTGAGATATTCTCTTGCTACATAACTGTACTGACTGTTGGATAAATGCTCATGATAGTTAGAGCGGTGTGCTATCGAGATAATGAGGTGGGCACACTGGCGCTTAACTGCTTTTTTGGTGTACTTGATGTTGAGAAACTGCTGGTTAAATTCATCTGGGTTTGTTCCCATCATATTAGTATCGACAATCGCAGCACCATCTTTCCCCAAGACATACTTGAGCGTGTCGAGAAAATTCGGTTTTTTATAAATGACGGGAATCAAATTGAGGGAGTTTAAAGTGGATATATAGAACCTGTAATGCCTTATTTATCTAGGCTTGAGGGTGATTTGTCTGGAACGTCTAGGTTAAATGCAGCTGCGATGGTCTGATCTACGAGTGCGATCGCATTATTGACAGTATCCAAAATTTGCTGGTTGTTTGTTTCCTTTGCTAAGTGAGATAACATCATCAGTTCGCTTTTGAGGTTTCCAGCAGTAGCGCGGATAGTTATCAAGTCGGCAGATGGTTTTGCCGTTAGTACCCGCCTTAACCCACAGGAACGTAAATATTCAGATGCAGTTACCCCTGTGGCGATCGCTTTTTCCTCAATGGTAGTTTTCTCTTCCTCAAAGAGGTATACCTTGATGGATTTGGTTCGCTTTATGGAGTTACTTACCATACCTTCTTTCACTGCGGGACTGAGTGGAATAGTTAGAGACTGCACTGAGGGACTTGGGGATAACCAGAAATCTGACAACAGTATGTGGTTTCAATTGCGAACAATATTGCTGCTATTTTTGGTATAAACTATACTGCATTTAAATGCCGACAGTGAGAGTACTGTAACTATTGTGATATAAATACCATGAGGTTAATATCTTGTGGTTCATCTTGTAACTGACACTGAAGCCCTAAACCTTATTGTTAATTCTGCAATTGCTGGGATGTAGTGATTGTAGGGATTATATGGCTATGTCGCCAGCGTGCGAACCGACAGGTCGGCGCTTCTGGAGCAGACGCTCCGTGAACGCTATTGCATAGTAAATACTATCCATCATCAGCATGGATTAAATTATACGTAATTACAATTATTTTTAGGTATTATTTTTTCAATCTGTTTATTTATCAGACACTATATGTAGTGTAAATGTCGAATTATATGCTACAAGACCAGGACGATTAGTATTAAATGCACTGTCAATTAATCTAGTTTATTGATAAAAATCTAGTGATAAAATGACCCCATTAGACATACCTTGTTTTAGTTACAGAAATGTACAGAGATAGCAATAGTCTGTTGTGGAGTGCAACTGTAGTAAATCAGATACAGAGCGGATTGTGGGGTTCTATCTTAAGTTGATTAACTTCGACGAATGCTGAAATAATTGGGTTAATTTGCCCTCAGAATACCTCAATTATGGGGATTGTTAGAGTTTATTTTTCAGTTAATTATTTATTTTGATTGACAAAAATCAAACCCAATTTCACTTAATTGGGGTAGTTCGGAGTAAATACGGGGGTGAGTTCTACCACCGTATGGTTAAAGTAAGAGTATTGACAAATAGCTTACTGAGAAGCTTGATTTGCACGTTATATAGAAGAGAAGCTATGGCAAGAGCGAGTAAGCCAGCTGATTCGGTTGAGTTGGCGCGTATCATGCGGAATAAAGATATGGAGGACGGTATAGTAATTAGCTATCTCCAGTCAAAGAAGCGAGGGCAAACTGAGTTAGTATGTGAGGCGCTGCGGGCGTATTACCTACCATTTGCGCTATCTGCTGCGGGGGTATCTGGTGTTGAATTGCAGTCAGCCCTTCATGATGCGATCGCGCAACTTGAAGTTCAGATCATTAAGATGAAACGGACGTTTGGGATGGAGGGGTTGCCCCAGATAGTTCTTGTTAATCCTCATAGTGGAGTTTTCTCGCAAGGTGCAACTGGGTTACAACCAACAATTGGAACTAACGGAGTAGGAATAACTCCTATTTCAGCTAATTCGGTTCCCCCTTCAGTTTCTTTTTTTGATTCCACTGGGCCAAGTCCTGTGTCGTTACCTGTTGCGACAGAACCAGCCGGATCAAATGTTTTGGGAGAAGATTCCGAAGATGATGGGTTTTTGAATGATGACGAGGATGATCCAATTGCTAAGGCAGAAATAGAAGTTGATGCAGGATTTCGTCTGGAGTGAGGGGATTATTAGGGCATGTTTTAAAACTAGAGCCGCAGGATGATAGAAGCGAGTGTTAGCATTGCAAGATAGTTATCAGCTTTTTTGTCATGCCGTGTAGCAATGCGACGAAATTGATTTAAACGGTTGAAACATCTCTCGTCGACCTGATTACTTTGGCGATAATAGGTAGATTGACTTCTCAAAGTAGAACTTGAATAATAAGCATTAATTCTATTTGGGTTTGCGGTTCTTTCTATGCTTTGACAAGGTGATAAGAATGATTACGCTACCTGACGTTGTGGTTGATGCTCAGATATACTCCAGCAAGAATTCTGTGGTGTATCGTGGAATCAAGCTGTCAGATCGCACGCCTGTTATTCTCAAAGTTCTCAAACAGGATTATCCTACGGCATCGGAACTCACCCGCTACAGGCAGGAATATGAAATTACGCGATCGCTTAACTTAGAAGGCGCGATCAAGGCATATAGTCAGCAGGAATATCAGCGCACACTCATTATTCTTTTAGAAGATTTCGGTGGAGAGTCTCTGGAGAGATGGATACAGCAGCGTCCAGATTTCTGCCCTATGCCCTTATCAACTTTTCTATCCCTAGCCATTAAACTCACAGGTATTCTGGGCAGAATTCATGCTGCTGGTGTCATTCATAAAGATATCAACCCTAGCAATATTGTCTTCAATCTAGATACTGGGGTCGTTAAATTTATTGATTTCGGAATTGCTACTCGATTTAACCGTACCAATCCAACCTTCAAAAACCCTCATGTTTTAGAAGGCACTCTTGCCTATGTATCTCCAGAGCAAACCGGACGCATGAACCGTTTGCTTGATTATCGTACTGATTTTTACTCCCTTGGCGTAACGTTCTACGAACTGCTCACTGGACAGTTACCGTTTGCCACAACAGACATTCTTGAACTTGTCCATTGTCATCTTGCCAAATCACCTATTCCGCCTCATGAACTGAAGGCAACGATTCCTAAAGCAGTTTCAGATATCGTTTTGAAACTAATGGCAAAGAATGCGGAGGATCGCTATCAGAGTGCTTGGGGTATCAAAGCAGATTTAGAAATTTGTGCTGACCAATTAAAAAAAATCGGGCAAATTAATAGTATTCAACTGGGTCTATTAGATGTTTGGGATCAGTTTCAAATTCCCCAAAAACTATATGGACGGGATCGGGAAGTTGCAATGTTACTAGCGGCTTTTGAGCGCGTTGCGTGTCCGTTGGCGCAGCCTCCCGCAGGGAAGGACAGTCGCGTTGCTTCAGAAAATCTTGTACAACAAACTTCAGAGCAGAAACTAACAGACAATCAAACCTTCAAAGTCGAAATGATGCTGGTTTCTGGCTATGCTGGAATTGGAAAATCAGCATTAGTGCAGGAACTTTATAAACCAATCACCGCAAAGCGCGGCTATTTTATTTGGGGTAAATTCGATCAATTTGGGCGTAATATTCCCTATAGCGCGATCGCAAATGCCCTGCAAAAATTGGTACAACAATTGCTCGGGGAACCAGATGAGCAACTTCAACAATGGCGATCGCGCTTGCTCACAGCGTTGGGCAACAACGGACAACTCATAATTGATGTCATTCCAGAGATTGAGTTAATTATTGGCAAGCAGCCACCCGTACCGGAAGTTGGGGCAACAGAAGCTCAAAATCGCTTCAATCGAGTCTTTGGGCAGTTCATTCGGGTGTTTTGTTCAGAGTCACACCCGCTTGTGATCTTTTTAGATGATTTGCAATGGATAGACTCAGCAACGCTGAAGTTAATCGAGCTGATGTTGCTTGATGAACAAACCCAATTCCTATTTTTAATTGGAGCCTATCGAGATAATGAGGTAAATCCAACTCATCCGTTGATGTTAACGCTCTTAAGACTGCGAAAACAAGGGGCAGTGCTTCAGGAAATCATCTTAGCACCATTAACGCTTAAGCCGTTGAATCAGTTGATTGCCGAGACGCTACATCAGAATGCAGACATCGTTTGTCCCTTAGCTGAGTTAGTTTTGCGTAAAACCGAAGGCAATCCTTTCTTTGTCGGTGAATTTTTGAGAATGCTGCATAGCGAAAATCTACTAACCTTTGATGCACAACACTTATGCTGGGAATGGAACATTGCTGATATTCAAGCCCAGGATATTACCGATAATGTAGTGGAGTTGCTACTGATCCAGTTAAATAAATTACCAGAAAAGACACAGCAAATTCTCCAGTTAGCAGCTTGTATTGGTGCTGAATTTAATTTAAATACGTTAGCGATCGTTTGCGAACAATCTCAAGAAGCAATTTCTCTAGATTTACTAGTAGCCATTCAAGCTGGATTAATTCAACCTATATCTGAATTAGACGAAAACCTATTAGTTCAAGAATATAAGTTTTTGCACGATCGCGTTCAGCAAGCAGCATACACCTTAATCCATGAGTCGCAAAAACTTGGGGTACATCTGCAAATCGGTCGCAATTTACTCGAAAAGACTTCGCCACAGCAGCTAGCAGAGCGGTTGTTTGAAATTGTTGACCAGCTGAATTATGGAACCGAGTTAATCACTGAGCACTCTGAACGGAATGAGATTGCCAAACTGAATTTGCAAGCAGGTCAAAAAGCGTTGGCAGCGACGGCTTATGAAGCAGCTTTCAAGTATTTCAATGCAGGGCTTAAACTCCTTGATGTGGAAAGTTGGCAGAGTAACTATAACCTGACTTTGGCATTGCATTCGGAGGCAGCAGAGGCAGCATACCTTAGTGGTCACTTTGACGAAATGGAGCGGCTTGTAGAAGAAGTGGTCAACCGTGCGAGGACGGCGCTCGATAAAGTGAAAGCTTACGATAGCAGAATTCAAGCATGGCTGTCGCAGGGAGACCCTAAAGAAGCACTTAAAACTGGCTTGGAAGTGCTGCAACTTTTGGGAATTAGTTTAGTAGAAGCTCCAAATCAGTTAGACGTTCAAGCAGCATTAGAGGAAACAGCTTCACAATTCGCTGGGCGGGAAATCGAAGATTTGATCGATCTGCCAGAGATGACTGAACCTGTGCCACTGGCAGCAATCCACATTTTAGTCAGCACAGTGGGTGCGGCTTTTAATGTGTCACCCACTTTGATGGTGCTGATTGTGTGCAAGATGGTGAATTTATCGATCGCCAATGGAAACGCTATCTGGTCGCTTCTCGGTTATGCTGCCTATGGCATGATGCTATGTGGAGTTCTACAAGACATTGAACTGGGCTATCGATTTGGCAAACTATCCTTAAATTTAGCGAAAAGATTAAGTAATAAGAAAGGTAACTGCAAAGCATTGCTGATGGTGAATTTTCATATCATTCACTGGAAAGATCACCTGAAAGAGACGTTCCCTAGTTTAACTGAGGCTTATCAAAGCGGTATAGAAAGTGGAGAGTTTGAATTTGCCAGTTATTGTGCATTCAGCCTATGTTATTACCCCTTTTTTGCAGGACAAGAACTCACAGAACTGGAACAACAAACAGCGATTTATCGTAAAGCCACCAATCAAATTAGACGAGAGACTGCTTCCATTTGGCTAGCAATGTTGCAGCAAACAATCCTTAACCTGCGAGGTCAATCTGAAAATCCAAGTCGCTTAGTGGGTTGTATCTATGACGAAGAGCAAGCACTATCACGGGCGATCGCTGTCAAGGATGGAACTAGCATTCACTACTTTTACTTAAATAAGCTGATTTTATGCTATCTGTTCGGGGAGTATAAGCAAGCTGCAAAAACGGCTACTTTGGCAGAACAGTATTTAGGCGCAGCCACAGCAATAATCTCTGTACCTCTATTTCATTTCTATGACTCACTAATATTTCTGAGCTTGTTAGCGGATGCTTCAAACTCTGAAAAAGCAGCTTGGTTGAATCGCGTTAACGCCAACCAGGAAAAAATGCAGAAATGGGCACACCATGCCCCCATGAATTTTTTGCATAAATTTCAGTTAGTTGAGGCAGAGAAAGCACGAGTTTTGGGTCAGTTTTTTGAGGCAGAGGAGTTTTACGAACAAGCAATTTTTGGTGCTAAAGAAAACGAGTACCTTCAAGAAGAAGCTTTAGGCTATGAGTTAGCTGCAAAACATTACTTGGCTCGTGGTCGAGAAAGGTTTGCTCAACTCTATATGAAGGAAGCCCATTACTGCTATAAGCGGTGGGGAGCAACCGCAAAAGCCAAAGATTTAGAGACTCGCTATCCCCAGTTTTTTCCTCAATCGCTGAATGTGGCTAGCGCACTAGTTCATACCACTACTGGAACTACTTCTAATAGCTCAGATATCGCTTTAGACTTAGCGGCGGTGATGAAAGCATCTCAAGCCATCTCTCGTGAAATTGAACTGGATCAGTTACTCAATTCTTTGATGCAGATATTAATTGAGAATGCTGGCGCACAAACTGGATGCTTGATTTTGGAAAACGCAGGAGAATGGGCGATTGAAGCTGCTTGTGAACTCAATGGTGATGCGAATCTTTGTGCTACACAAGTACTGCAATCGATTTCAATGGTAAATCGCTTACCCGAATCCATCATTAATTATGTGATTCGGACTCATGAATCTGCGATCTTAAATGATGCAACTCGTGAAGGTAATTTCATCAATGAGCCATATATTCAGCAGAACCAAACGAAATCACTTCTTTGTTTGCCGTTGTTGAATCAAAGTAAACTTGTTGGTGTGCTGTATCTGGAAAATCGATTAGTAACTGGAGCATTTACAGCAGAACGCTTACAACTTCTAAGTCTACTATCAACTCAGGCAGCCATTGCGATCGAAAATGCCAAACTCTATTCAAAGCTACGCACTAGCGAAAGTCAGATGGCTCAATTTCTAGAAGCGGTTCCGGTAGGAATTGGAATAGTGGATGCGACTGGTCGCCCCTGCTACGCCAATCAACGGGGAATTCAGTTAATGGGCAAAAAGATCGATCCTTTGGTAGCACCGGAGCAAATCGCAGAGGTTTATCAACTTTATGTGGCGGGAACGGATCGGATATATCCAACTGAGCAACTGCCAATCATCCGGGCGTTGAGTGGCGAACGTACCAAAACTGACGACGTAGAAATTCATCAAAATAACGCAACCATTCCAGTTGAGGCATGGGGAACTCCAGTATTTGACGAACAGGGCAATGTGGTTTATGCGATCGTCACCTTTCAAGACATCACAGAGCGGAAACAAGCAGAACACCTCTTAGCCAATTACAACCGCACCTTAGAGCAACAGGTAGCAGAGCGGACGGCAGCTTTACAACAAAGCCAAGCAGAACTGCGCGAACGAGAACAGGAATTACGAGTGATTACAGACGCTCTACCTGTTTGTATCACATATATAGATGCCGACCAGCGTTATCGGTTTGCCAACCGCACTTATGAGGAATGGTTTCAGTGTAGTCGAGGTGAGATTCTGGGCAAGCATATTTGCGAAAACTTGGGTGAGGCGGCTTATCAAGTTGTACAACCGTACATCGATCAAGCACTGGCAGGGCAAATCACAACCTATGAAGCAGACATTCCCTGTGTGTTTGGCAAGAAATATATCAGTAATTCTCTCATCCCTGATTTCGATGACAATGGTCAAGTCAAAGGATACTATGGTCTGATTACAGATATCAGCGATCGCAAACGTGCCGAAGAAGCCTCAATTTTAGAGGAACGCAACCGTATGGCACGCGAAATCCATGACACTCTCGCGCAAGCCTTTACCGGGATTCTGGTTCATATAGGAACCGTTTCTCGATTAGTGGCAACCAACCCCCAAGCAATTCAAACACATATTAATACCGTGCGAGATTTGGCTCGCACCGGGCTGACAGAAGCTCGACGTTCCGTTGCAGCACTGCGTCCCCAATCCTTAGAAGACGGCAATCTCTGGACGGCACTGCAACGATTTGTAGCTACAATGCAATCTTCAACCGAAACCAGCCTGATTTGTGATATTATCGGCACGCCCTATACGTTACCGCCTGAAACAGATAATAATCTGCTGAGAATTGCACAGGAAGCATTTACAAATTCAATTAGATATGCTAATGCAAATGAAATTCGGATTGAATTAGTTTATGAACCAACGCAATTCTGCTTACGAATTAAAGACAATGGACAAGGATTTGAAGCCAATCATACAACCCTAAATCGGGGGTTTGGCTTACTGGGGATTACCGAACGAGCGGAACGTATTGGGGCACAACTCTCAATTGAGAGCCGACTGGGACAGGGAACAGAAACGATCGTATCTGTACATCGGGAGGCATCAGCATGAGTCCGTCTACAGCAATCCGCGTTTTGATTGTTGACGATCACTCAATCGTCCGGCAAGGACTGGCCGCGATGATTGAGAATGAGCCGGATATGACGGTGGTGGGTCAAGCGGGCAATGGGCAGGAAGCGATCGCTCAATATCGACAACTCCAGCCTGATGTCACCTTGATCGACTTACGGATGCCCCAGGTAAGCGGCGTTGAGGCGATCGTCACCATCTGTGCTGAATTCGCCCATGCCCGGATGATTGTACTGACCACTTATGACGGAGACGAAGATATTTATCGAGCATTACGCGCCGGAGCCAAAGGCTATCTGCTCAAAGACGCTGAACCGGATGCACTCCTGAATGCGATTCATATTGTTCACAGTGGGCAACAATATATCCCTTCCGAAGTCGCTGCCAAACTGGTGCAACGGATGAACATTCCAGAGTTGAGCGATCGAGAACAAGAGGTTGTTCGTCAGATGGTGCTTGGCTTGAGTAATCACGATATTGCTGCGGCTTTGAATATTACTGAAAGTACTGTCAAATTTCACATCAACAAAATTTTGAGCAAATTAGGTGTGAGCGATCGCACTCAAGCGGTGATTACTGCACTGAAGCGGGGACTCGCCAAGTTGTGAAAATAATGAGAACTGAACTTAAGTTCGGTTGAGGGTTAGTTTTAGAGATAGTAAGCAACTGTTGTTTCATCGCTTCAATTACTCAACTCTGAGTTGGCGACAAAGCTGAATTAGTTTCATAAGGTAAAGACATAGAAAAAACGGAGTCGGGAGGAATCACAGATAGGAGTCATGGCAATCCCTCGATGCTATGAAAAATCTTCTTGGTAGAGTGTGTGATGAATCAAAATAGTCATCTTAATCAACTCTTTGTTCCACCTTCCCAAAGCGATCGCTATCAGGGGATGCTCAATGCCCCGGTCATACTCGTGGAATATGGAAATTACGAATGTCTTCAGTTCCGGGAAATGCATCAGTTGATTCAGGCAATTGTGCAAGATTTCAATTCCGGGCTGACTGAGAAAAATTCGATTTGTGTAGTGTTTCGTCACTTTATTGAACATTCAATCTATCCTCAAGCACAAAAAGCAGCAGAAGCAGCGGAAGCAGCAGGAGCGCAAGGTCAATTTTGGCAGATGCACGAGATGCTGCTCAACCACCAAGAAGCATTGGGAAATGGCTATCTCGTTGAATATGCCAATCATCTAGGTCTCGACATTTACAAATTTTTGCAGGATATCTCCAAACAAGTCCATGTTGACCGCATCAATCAAGATATCGAAAGTGGTCGCCAAAGTGGAGTAGTAACTGCACCATCTTTATTTATTAATGGAATTCGGTATCGCGCTCACTGGAACATGGAGCAGTTAATGGCAGCTATTATCGCTGCAAGTAATGAAGTGCTTTGATCCTCAATCACACAATTCAAAGCAGAACGATTAACCCTGTTTTGTCACTCTAGGGAAATAAAAATCAAAGCCAAATTTTGAACTGTAGATAGAACGGGCATTTGAGCGTTTATTTTCTAACACAATGGCTGAAATCATGGTTTTTGGGTAAAAGTCTTATGCAGTAAGCATTCCAGATTATTCTCTGCCAAAAGTGATAAAAGAGGGTTAAGTTGCGTTTTTGCTCAAAGAACTTGAGTGTTCTGAATTGAGCGATGGTCGCATTGCGATCACCCAAGAATGAAAACTAACCAATCTGAACATCAACCTAAAGGAGAACAAAATGAGTAACAAGTCCCTAAACAGTCAAAACATGAAGCTCGAAGTTGTGGTATTGCCCGTCTCCGATGTCGATCAAGCCAAGGACTTCTATAAAACGTTGGGATGGCGGCTAGATGCCGATTTTGCCAGCGGTGAGGACTTTCGAGTGGTGCAGTTGACCCCTCCTGGCTCGGAGGCTTCAATCATCTTCGGCAGTGGTGTTACATTAGCCGCGCCCGGTTCAGTTCAGGGTTTGTACCTGATCGTTTACGACATTGAGGCAGCCCACGCCGAACTCGTCGAGCGCGGTGTCGAGGTGAGTGAGGTGTTCCACGACGTGGGCGGGGTCTTCCACCACGCCGGAACCGAGGGACGAGTACCTGGCCCCGATCCACAACGTCGTGACTATGCCTCCTTTGCCTCGTTCAGCGATCCAGACGGCAATGGTTGGTTGCTCCAAGAGGTGAAGATGCGGGCCCCCGGACGGTAATGGAACATCAATCGATTAAGGATCAAAAGGAGCCAAAAATATCAGGCTTTTTACTCCTTTTGACACTAACCGAAAGAGCTAAAGCCAACAAACTAGACAACACCTAAAACGAGGATATACGATGAAAACGCAGAAAGTATGGTTCATTACCGGAGCCTCCAGAGGCTTTGGGTTAGAAATTGCCAGAGCAGCCCTGGCAGCTGGCGACCAAGTAGTAGCGACGGTTCGCAGTCAGCCGGCACAACTCGCCGCTACCCTGCACAACCACCCGGATCTGCACGTTGTGCAGATGGATGTTACCCAGGAAGATCAGGTACAAGAGGCTGTCAAGCAGAGCATTGCCCGTTTCGGCAGGGTTGATGTCTTAGTCAATAATGCTGGGTTTGGTATGATTACTGCGATCGAAGAAGCCACGGATGCCGAAGTCCGCAAACAGTATGATACCAACGTGTTTGGGTTACTGAACGTGACTCGTGCGATATTGCCGTACCTGCGACAGCAAAAATCCGGGCGGATCATCAATATCTCGTCTTTATTTGGCTACGATGCAGTTCCGGGTTGGGGATTGTACGGGTCTACTAAATTTGCGATCGAAGGTCTCTCGAAAGGGTTAGCCCTCGAAGTAGCACCGCTCGGCATCCACGTCACAGCAGTAGCTCCCGGTCTTTTTAGTACTGACTTTCTGAGTACTGAATCCTATGTTGCCGCTAAAACTATGATCGCCGATTACCAGGCAACAGTAGGTTCCATGCGGAACGGAGCCGATGCGCTACATAGGAACCAACCCGGCGATCCGAAAAAGTTTGCGGCTGTGATTATTCAACTCGCCAATACAGAACGTCCACCGCTGCATTTGCCCGTTGGGAAGGACGCGATCGCGATGTACAAGAACAACGCCGCAAAAATGGCACAGGAAATTCAAGCATGGCTGCCAGTCGCTACCAGCACCGACCATGACCACCGCATAATGGCTTCGACCATAGCCTGACCTGCAACATTAGAAGCGTTGACTGAACTTATTATCAGGAAAGCAAAATCAATGACCTTTATAATAAACCATTTGACCACGAGCTATGGCAAAACGGCTCGTAACTTGCTTAATGAAGCGACTCAGCCATCAGAAGCAGGGGCGCGTGCGGCACTTGAAACGTTCTATTATGCCTTCAATCAGCACTTGATTGAGACACTTACTCAGATATGGCTCAACTGTCCACTGGTTCAACTAAACAATCCGGTGGGAGGAATGCTCCGAGGCTATGAACCGATTCGCGATCTCTACTCCAAACTTTTCACAGGATCGTTAAACGTCTGGGTTGAGTTCGAGGATATTGTAGAGTACTTCAGTGGAAAGACAGCCATCTTTGCTGGAGAAGAGCGCGGTGAATTTACAACTAAAGATCGCATTATTCCACTTAGATTCAGAACGAGCCGCTGTTTTCAGTACTGAGAAAGTGACGGTGGGTGGCGACAGATTCATCATCACGGATCGATCGACAATGTGAAACTGCTGGAAGCGTATCAACTTGCTGTAAACGATAAAGTTGTGGCGTGATCTCCACGACAGATTGTATGCGATAAACATAAACTGCAAAGTGGACTGGCAAAGGCTCAAGCGTTTGACGACGAAGGTGCAATACTGCTCGCTTTGTGCATTTTTAACTCGGCATTAGGTTTGGGGAAAAGGTTAAAGGGTAAAGGTTAAAGATTTTTTCTTTCCCCTTTCCCCTTCCCTTTTTCCCCAAAACCCGACAAGTATTGTGACGGAGTGGAGTGCAGAGAGGTGAAAACACGCACTCCCGGACGGTAATTTGCAATATTCACACATTCACTTTCCAAAGGAGATGTTATGAAACTTGAAGGTAAGAAGGCACTGATTACCGGGGGAAACAGTGGCATTGGCTTTGCCACCGCTAGACTCTTCATTCACGAAGGGGCTGAAGTCGCAATCACGGGTCGAGATCAGAAGACGCTCGATGCTGCTGTCAAAGAACTGGGTTTAAAAGCCGTTGCCTATCGTGCAGACGTGACGGACTCCAATGCCCGTGCCGACCTTTTCAGCAAAATTGGTCAACGCTTCGGCAGTCTAGATATCATCTTCGCTAACGCTGGTATTGCTGGAGCTACACCCATAGGCAGCGCTGATGAAGCGGTGTTTGAGAACATCATTCGCGTCAATCTTACCAGCGTTTTCTTTACAGTCCAAGCCGCACTGCCACTGCTTAATGATGGCTCCTCAATTATCTTGAACAGTTCCGTTATCGGTTCGCTGGGTAGTCCCGGCAGGGCAGCCTACGCAGCAAGCAAGGCGGGTGTTCGCGGTATGGCGAGAGCGATGGCATCTGAACTTTCTCCCCGCAACATTCGAGTCAATGTCGTCGCACCAGGAGCAATCAAAACTCCCATCTGGAGCCGTGGGTCTACTCCACCTAAGAAGGCGGACGAACTGACAGCAAAATGGGCAGCAGCGACTCCACTAGGTCGTTTGGGAGAAGCGGACGAGATTGCCAAAGCAGTCCTCTTTCTTGCCTCAGACGACTCATCCTACGTCCAGTCGGTTGAACTTTTTGTTGATGGTGGCATTGTTGGTTCTCCAATCGGTGGAGCGACTTTCCGCAGTGCATAAATCTTTTGACATTCTTTGTTTCTTTAACCCCTCAAACGCATAAAGGAGTTTTACTATGGGTATTGAACAGAAAGTCGCTGTGATTACTGGCGCGTCGCAGGGCATTGGCGCAGCTCTTGTCAAGGCGTACCGCGATTGCAATTATCGGGTGGTTGCAATCTCACGCTCAATTCAGCCATCGGATGATGATGCAATCCTGGCGGTGTCAGGCGACATCGCTGATCGAAAAACTGCCGAGCGTGCGATCATCGAAGGCGTGACCCGATTTGGGCGCATTGACACGCTCATCAACAACGCGGGTATCTTCATCGCCAAGCCATTTACCCAATACACCGAGGCTGACTACGAGGTATATCTGGGCACTAACGTCACTGGCTTCTTTCACATGACGCAACTGGCGATCGCCGAAATGGAGAAGCAGGGCAGCGGTCATGTTGTGCAGATATCGACGAGCCTGGTTGACCACGCGATCGCTGGCGTACCGTCTGTACTCGCGTCGCTGACAAAGGGCGGACTGAATAGCGCGACCAAATCGCTGGCGATCGAGTATGCCAAGCGCGGTATCCGGGTGAACGCGATCGCGCTGGGTAACATGAAGACGCCAATGCACCCTGCCGAGACCTATGCACAGCTCGCTGCCATGCACCCGCTCGGTCGTATGGGCGAAATCTCTGACATCGTCGATGCAATCCTCTACCTGGAATCAGCCAACTTTGTCACGGGCGAAATCCTTCACGTTGATGGTGGTCAGAGTGCGGGTCACTAACGCCGCCTTGCGCTCAGAAAAATGGCTATGACGCTCTCAAACACGATTGCTTGATCGTAAAGCTTTTAAAGAAGCACATATCATGACTCAACTCGATAAAGGAATGATCTACGAATTACGCATTTATCAGTCCATGCCTGGACGACTACCAGCACTGCTTTCGCGCTTTCAGAACCACACGTTGCGGATTTGGGAAAAGCATGGCATCCGCCAGGCTGGATTCTGGACAACGCTAATCGGCGAGAGCAATCAGCAGCTTACCTATATGCTTGCCTGGGACAGCATGGCTGAGCGAGAGGAGCGCTGGAGTGCATTCCTCACCGACCCCGAATGGATCGCGATCAGCACCGAGAGTGAGAAGGACGGTCCACTCGTGCAGAAAATCAGCAACGAGTTGCTGGCACCGACCACCTTTTCCTCGGTGAAGTGAGCGGTGGGGCGAGCGACGGAACTCAAACCCACAACTCGCCTCACTATCACAGCTGAGTAATGTGGACAGACACTACGTAACTATAGTTAATTCAACATCAGTTTGTAAACGCAATCTAGGTAGTACCTTATGGAGTTAGTAACATAACCTTGATCACCGAAGCCGCCTCTATTCCTAACAGCACGTTGGCGCGCCGAAGTTCAAGGAAGACATCATTCAGGCGTTCTACGACGGCATCAAACACAAGCCAGACTCGACTTTTGGCAACGTCAACAGCGATGACATCGCTGACAAAGAGCCTCATTTTCACCGAGGAAACTTTTGCAAGGTGATTCGCTCTTCGTCCTGGGGCGCCTGAGTCTTGCTCCGTCACTAGTCCGGATCTTCGTTGCAACACCTTCCAAGAGTTCCTGTATCTCGTCACGTCAAAACAAGGAGTATAAACATGGTTACCCAAGACACGCTTCGCTATACGACAATACCTCTCACTCATGGATCTGGCGCCATGCCGGCGCTCGGGTTTGGAACACTCATCCCCGATCCTCTCGCGACCAAGAAAGCGACCAAGGCTGCATTGGAAGCGGGATTTCGGCATCTCGATTGCGCGGAGCGATACCGCAACGAAGCCGTCGTCGGCGAGGCGATGCAAGAGGTGTTCAAGGCAGGGGGAATCCGGCGGGAGGATGTTTTCGTCACCACAAAGCTATGGAACAACAACCATCGTCCAGAGCGGGTCCAGCCTGCGTTCGAGGCAAGTCTCCGGCGACTGCAAATCGACTATGTCGATTGCTATCTTATCCACACCCCGTTTGCCTTTCAGCCGGGCGATGAACAGGAACCGAGGGACGATCATGGCCAGATCATCTACGATCCTGGTGTCACGTTGGTGGAGACATGGCACGCGATGGAGCGCCTGGTGGATGGCGGTCGGTGTAAATCGATAGGTTTATCGGATATCGGTTTGGAGCGGCTGAAAGAGATCGTTGCCGTGGCGCGAATTAAGCCTGCCGTGGTGCAGGTTGAATCCCATCCGTATCTCCCCGAGTGGGATCTTCTCAAGTTTTGCCAGCAACAGGGTATTATCCTACTCGCATTTGCCGCACTGGGTCATGCGATGGAGCCAAAAGTTACGGAAGACCCGATAATCGCGGCTGTTGCGGAGCTCGTCCACCGGACCCCAGAGCAAGTCGCGCTGGCCTGGGCTGTACAACGCGGTACCGCTCTCCTGACCACCTCGACATCCCCTCGCCATATACAAGAGAGCTTTGATATCTCGACCTTGCCCAAAGAGGCTATGCTGGAAATTAGCGACCGCATCACGACCAGAGTCCGCTTCAACGCAGTGGTCGATACCGGCGTGCCTGGATTCATTCCTCGGACTAAGTGAACGGTTGTTATCGACGGAAAATAAAGCTAAGTAGCCGCGCAGAAATAACTTACCTGTTTTAAAAGTTATAGAAAAAGGTGAAAAGACGCTAAATCAACATTTTCTCTTTCATTCTTCCTCTTTTCTAAGGTAAAACTGGGTAACTTATTTTGGCGCGAGTCCTAACCGCTTTTTCTTGGCTAGACCAACACTAATACCCACATTTGAAACAGACAGCCGGTTCAATTACAGCAAGTTGGGTTAAACCCAATTGGACAAAGATCAATGTCTGAAAAAATCAACCATCAACGCCGCCGATTTTTGGGCATTGCGGCCATGACCATTGCGACTACACAGCTAGGTCGATTCGGTTCTGCCAATGCCCAATACAGCAAAGTAACACCAAAGGAGACCACCATGACTCAACTTGAAACCTTGCACACCGACACAACTACAATCCGTCCCTTCCACATCAACATTCCGCAAGCGGCACTCGACGACCTCCGCCGTCGCATCATAGCAACGCGATGGCCCGAAAAGGAGACGGTCGCCGATCAGTCGCAGGGTGTGCAGCTCGCAACGACTCAGAAACTCGCGCGCTATTGGGCAACCGATTACGACTGGCGCAAGGTTGAGGCGAAACTGAAAACTCTACCGCAATTTATCACCACGATCGATGGACTTGATATTCATTTCATTCACGTTCGATCGAACCAGGAAAACGCCTTGCCGCTCATCGTCACGCATGGCTGGCCCGGATCGATCATCGAGCAACTGAAGATTATCGAGCCACTGGTCAACCCCACGGCATATGGCGGCAATGCAGCGGACGCTTTCGACCTCGTGATTCCCTCGCTTCCAGGCTATGGTTTTTCAGGCAAGCCGACCACGACCGGCTGGGACCCCGCCCGTATCGCACGCGCCTGGGTTGTGCTGATGCAGCGCCTTGGCTACTCGCGATTTGTGGCGCAAGGGGGTGATTGGGGGAATGCAGTCACAGAGCAAATGGCCCTGCTGACACCTCCGGGACTGCTCGGCATTCATACCAACATGCCTGCCACTGTTCCAGCCGATGTTGCAAAAGCACTCAAGTTCGGCGACCCACCGCCATCCGGTTTCTCAGCCGAAGAGAAGAACGCGTGGGATCAGCTCGACTTTTTCTATAAGCACGGACTTGGCTACGCTCAGGAGATGGCGAACCGCCCGCAAACGCTGTACGGCATTGCGGATTCACCGATCGGTCTGGCTGCCTGGATACTCGACCACGACGCACGCAGCTATGCGCTCATCGCACGTGTCTTTGACGGACAGTCTGAGGGACTGACGCGAGACGACATCCTCGACAACATCACGCTTTACTGGTTGACGAACACGGCTGTCTCTTCGGCTCGTCTGTATTGGGAGAATAAGTTTGTCTTTTTCGACCCTAAACACGTCGCCATTCCGGTTGCCGTGAGCGTCTTTCCTGATGAGATATATGCAGCCCCGCGAAGTTGGACAGAGCGGGCGTATCCCAAACTCATCCACTATAACCGAGTGGAAAAGGGCGGACACTTCGCGGCGTGGGAGCAGCCAACGATTTTTACTCAAGAACTCAGGGCAGCGTTCAGATCGCTGCGCGCGTCAAAATGACTGCTTTGGAAAGAACGTAACTACAAGGAGGTCGGCACGTGTCCCAAGAAATTAATCATAATCGTCGCTACTCTTTAACAACTGCGGCTTCTGCTCGAAAGTGATGCTGCTCATGCGGTGGAGCAGAGTGACATCGCACGGTTTGAAGCTGACCGAAAGTGGCGGAACTTAACCCGGATTTCTCACCAATGCTCAAAGCCTGTGCTTGTGCAGGGGAGCAGGGGAGCAGAGGAGCAGAGGAGAGTTCAATGTGCCTTGTTCTTTCCCCTCTGCCCCTCTGCCCCTCTGCCCATCTGCATTTCAAACTTGTGAGAAATGCGGGTTAAGCGTCTCTACCGATTTTGAGCCGAGTGACAGATATAACGGAATCATTTCGATTTTGAAAGCAAGGTAGACCCAATGAAAACGAATTTTGAGAATGAATTTGAGCATGAACGGGACAACGATCTGGGTAGCACCAGTAATGATGACAATTTCACCGATCGCGTCCGCAGCAACCAGCACAAGCTCACCTCTGAGCTAAGGCAGCAGTACGATTTTATTGTTTGCGGGTCTGGATCTTCTGGCTCGGTGGTTGCCCGCAGACTGGCTGAGAATCCAGATGTCAGCGTTCTGCTGCTGGAAGCGGGAGGCACCGATGATGTACCCAGTGTTGTCACCGCGAATCAATGGTTTATGAATCTTGGAAGCGATCGCGACTGGAGCTTCCAGGGACAGCCGAATCCCCATGTCAACGATCGTTCAATTCCGTTCTCGATGGGCAAAGTACTCGGCGGTGGATCGAGCATCAACGTCATGGTTTGGGCACGCGGACACCAGCACGATTGGGATCTCTTCGCCGCTGAAGTGAATGATCCAGCCTGGGGCTATGAATCGGTCTTGAATCTCTATCGCCGCCTGGAAGATTGGCATGGTGCGCCAGACCCGATGTACCGGGGAACGGGAGGACCCGTCTTTGTGCAGCCCCCGCCAGATCCAAACCCGATCGCACCCGCAACGATCGCAGGAGCGCGATCGGTCGGTATTCCTACTTTCGAGAATCCGAACGGTCGCATGATGGAAGCAGTGAAGGGCGCCGCTATCAGCGATGTGCGAGTCCGCAATGGCAAGCGCGAATCTATCTTCCGCTCCTACGTCTTCCCTTATATGGATCGACCCAATCTGACGGTTCTCACTCATGCACTGGTGACGCGGCTGACGTTCCAGGGTAAGCGGGCGACTGGCGTGGAGATTTCTTACCTTGGCACACTCTATCGCATTGGTGCGGCAGTCGAAGTCGTGCTGTCACTCGGTGCAATCCATACGCCGAAAGTGCTGATGCAATCCGGTATTGGTGATGCGACGGAGTTGCGGCGATTTGGAATTCCTGTCGTGCAGCACCTTCCCGGTGTGGGGCAAAATTTTCAAGACCATGTTGCATTCGATTGTGTCTGGGAATATGAAAACGCTCTCGAACCAAGAAACAACATGTCCGAGGCAATCTTTTTCTCAACCAGCCAGTCCGGGCTTGACAGTCCAGATTTATTTGTCTGTCAGGCTGAAGTGCCAAAATCCACTGCCGAGAATGTCGCCCGGTTTGGCTTACCCGATGCAGGTTGGACATTATTCGGGGCGATTGCCCATCCCAAAAGCCGAGGCCGTCTGCGCCTGACGGGAGCTAATCCATCTGACCCGATTCTGATTGATGCAAACACTCTGTCTGACGCGGATGATCTCAAAACTGCGATCGCCTGCGTAGAACTCTGCCGCGAAGTGGGTAACTCCGCTCCACTTCGTCCGTTTGTCAAGCGAGAAGTAATGCCAGGTAATTTGAAAGGGGCCGAACTCGAACGTTTTATTCGGGATGCTGCAACGAGTTTCTGGCACGAAACCTGTACCGCAAAGATGGGTCGAGATTCTATGTCGGTGGTGGATAGCAACCTGAGAGTCTATGGAATCGACAATCTCCGGATTGCTGATGGATCTATTCTGCCACGAGTAACGACTGGTAACACGATGGCTCCCTGCGTAATAGTCGGGGAGCGGGCAGCGGAAATTTTACATCTCGAACACCAGCTGCAAACCACCGTAAAAACAGACTCAAGCGTGCAATAAAACCACCGCACTTTTCATTGGCGGACGCACATCTAAGTCGCGTGTTAACTCAAAGAACTTGAGCGGTCTAAATTGAGCGATGGTCAGATTGCGCTCTACTCGCTTCGTGAGGGACTTCCAAATAAAAAAATGTTCCAAAACTGACGCAAAAACTCTCTCTATTCCTCCTCTCTCTGTGTTCTCTGTGTCTCTGTGGTTCGTTTATTTGGATAATTTATTTCTTGGAAGTCCCTGAGTTCCTCCAATGGAAAATTGGAGGCAGCCCAACCCGCAATCATGCGATCGCCCAAGAATGAAAACTAACCAATCTGAACATCAAACCCATCAACCTAAAGTAGAACAAGATGAGCAGCGATCGCGTAAACAGTCCAAACATGAAACTCGAAGTCGTAGTGTTCAGCGTTTCCGACGTTGACCGCGCGAAAGCATTCTACGATAATCTCGGCTGGCGACTAGACATCGACGTGGTGGATGGCGACTTCCGTGGTGTGCAGATGACGCCGCACAACTCGGAAGCCTCCATCATCTTCGGCAAGGGAGTCACTCCGAACAATCCTGGCTCGGCGCACAGCCTAGTCCTCGCCGTGGACGACCTCGACGCCGCTCGCGAAGACTTAATCGTTCGCGGCGTCAACGTGAGCGAGGTCTTCCACTACGCCGGTGGCCCCTTCAACAACGCCGTGGACAACCCACGCATCCTGGGGCGCGACCCGCAAGGTCGTTCCTACTTCTCATTTGCCTCGTTCGAGGACCCAGATGGGAACCTCTGGCTGCTCCAGGAAATCCAAACGCGGCTTCCCGGTCGCGTTTGGAACTCTACGCAAGCACGAGACATGGACATTGCAACCCTTGCAAACCTTCTTGGCGAGACGGCAGAGTCCCACGATCGCTACGAGAAAACTCACGCCGAGCATCATTGGTGGGACTGGTACGCGCCCTACCTGAGTGCGCGTCAGAATGGCAGCAGTCCAGAAGAGTCCGCCGCCGCCGCTGACCGTTACATGGAAAAGGTTTTTCATGTTCTTTCCAGATGATGCGGTCAGATTTGCCACACCCGCCGAGTACATCGGCGACTAGGTAGCAGCAGAGGCTTACAAAGCCAATGATTTTTGCTCAGGAACTCAGGGCGGCATTCAGGTCGCTACGCTGAGTCCGCGTCCTCACTTCAAAACTTGCCCAGATGTGTCGGCAGCGTTCCTTTGCCCCGTATCAGATGAGGAGATCGGTTGTTACCGGAGATCATTTTATCACCTGGGATGAACAGTAAATTAAATTATAAAACAATGAAAAAGACTAAAAATATCCTTGCCAGTACGATTGTTAAAGCCGCCGCCGTGCAGATTAGTCCCGTGCTGTACAGTCGGCAGGGTACCGTCGAGAAGGTCGTGAAGAAGATCCGCGAGCTGGGCAAACAAGGCGTCCAGTTCGCTACCTTCCCCGAAACCATCGTTTAGCAAGCGTGGGAGATACTTATGTGGCCTAAAACAGAACTGATAGATTTGCTCAAAATCGCGCATCCAATAATTCAGGCTCCGATGGCTGGCGCTTCCACACCTGAGTTGGTTGCGGCTGTTTCTAATGCAGGAGGTCTTGGCTCTTATGGTGGTGCGGCCACCGCACCAGCCAAACTTCGCTCCATTATCAGGCAAATTCGAGAGCTGACAGACCAACCCTTTGGAGTTAATTTGTTTGCCCCAGCAGTTGAAGCGTATCAACTTACACCTGAGCAGCAAACACCGATGTCTGAATTATTAACAAAATGGCACAACGAATTTGAGGCAGGGCCTGTTCCCGAACCAATACCGATACTAGGGCCATTTGTAGATCAATTTACTGTCCTGCTTGAGGAGAAAGTACCTGTTTTTAGTTTCCACTTTGGACCTGCGCCAATTGAGGCAATTCGAGAGATACACGCTATAGGCTCAATTGTATTAGCAACCGCCACGACCGTCCGTGAAGCAAAAGCTCTAGTCGTTGCAGGAGTCGATGTCATCATAGCCCAGGGCTTTGAAGCTGGAGGTCATCGCGGAACCTTTGCGGTACCTTATGAACATGGATTGATTGGAACAGCAGCGTTAGTGCCGCAAATAGCCGATGCGGTGTCAGTTCCGGTCGTTGCGGCGGGCGGAATCATGGATGCTCGTGGAATCGTTGCTGCGTTTGCACTTGGGGCAAGCGGGGTACAGATGGGAACCGCTTTTCTCGCCTGTCCTGAGAACAATATCCCAGAAGTCTATAGGCAGGCTGTACTCAAGTGTAAGGACGAAGACACGGTTATTACTGAAGTATTTTCCGGCAAACCCGCCAGAGCAATACGAAATCGATTTATACGTGAAATGGAAAATAACAGAGATAAAGTGTTGCCATTCCCGGCTCAGATGTCTATAGGGCGGGTTTTATATCAGACTTCTGCTCAAAAATCAAGTCCAGATTTTGCCAGTATGTGGGCAGGACAGGGAGCAGCATTAGCCGAAGCTCTCCCGGCAGGTGAACTGATCGAAAAAATGATACAAGAATTTCTTGCCGTAACTGCTTCTTTACAACTCAAATAAACAGATAGCCGATTCAATTAAAGCAAGTTGAGTTAAATCCAATTGGAAAAAGATAAATGTCCGAGAAAATTAACCATCAACGCCGCCGCTTTTTGGGTACTGCGGCTATGACCATTGCTACTACACAGCTAGCCATATTCGGTTCTGCGATCGCACAATCAAGCAAAACAAAACCAGCAGTTCTGTCCATACTGAAGTCGGGGACAAACACCTCGTTCGGCTCACTGAGGCAGATCGATGCTGGTGTTCTAAATGTCGGATACGCTGAGGTTGGCCCCGCCAATGGTCGTCCGGTAATCCTCCTGCATGGATGGCCCTACGACATTCACAGCTATGTCGATGTCGCTCCTTTGTTGGCGTCGGCGGGGTACAGGGCGATTGTTCCATATCTGCGCGGCTATGGCACGACGCGCTTTCTTTCGAGCGAGACGTTCCGCAATGGGCAACAGTCGGCGATCGCTGTCGATATTATCGCGTTGATGGATGCGCTCAAGATCGAGAGGGCGATCCTCGCTGGTTATGATTGGGGCGCGCGAACAGCCAACATCATCGCGGCACTCTGGCCGGAGCGCTGCAAGGCGCTCGTCTCCGTGAGTGGTTATTTGATCGGCAGCCCTGAAGCCAACAAGACACCGCTACCGCCGCAGGCCGAACTCCAATGGTGGTATCAATTTTATTTCGCGACGGAGCGGGGGCGCGTCGGCTACGAAAAATACTGGCATAACTTTAACAAGCTCATCTGGAAACTTGCTTCGCCGCAATGGCACTTCGATGACGCGACGTTTGAGCGTAGCGCGGCTGCTTTCAATAACCCGGATCATGTCGGTATCGTCATCCATAACTATCGCTGGCGGCTCGGTCTGGCTGAAGGCGAGTCGAAGTATGACGATCTTGAGAAGCGACTCGCCGCAGCCCCTGCGATCGCCATACCCACCATCACTCTCGAAGGTGATGCCAACGGTGCGCCACACCCCGACAGCAGCACCTACGCAAGGAAATTCTCCGGCAAATACGCACACCGGATCGTCAAGGGCGGGGTCGGGCACAACCTGCCGCAAGAAGCGCCGCGGGAGTTTGCAAAGGCCATCGTCGAAGTTGACGGTTTTTGATGTAGGAATTGAGTAATTTAATTCTTGGATGTCTATTATAGCACTACCAACATGATTGGCGAGAAGGCAGCCGATTTAATCAAAGCCAGTCGGACTCGACAAACTGTAATAAGCTGCCACGCATCTAGTTTTTTAGCTGCCTCTAGGCTATGAAAGGGTTTTAGACCCAAAATTATACAATTTAAATGCGCGACAGCTTAACCAGCTATCAACAGAGGTAACAATGGAAACAGCAGATGTAATTGTAATTGGAAGTGGTCAGGGCGGAGTTCCACTCGCGGCTGACTTTGCCAAAGCAGGCCGAAAGGTTGTTTTGTTTGAGCGCGATGCGTTGGGTGGCAGTTGCATAAACTATGGTTGCACACCTTCTAAAGCCTTTTTAGCTGCTGCTCATGCCGCAGGTCGCGCTCGACAAGCCGCGAAGCTAGGCATACACGCGCAGGTTGAAGTCGATTTTTCTGCGGTGATGGAGCGTGTGCGTAGCATTCGCAGCCAGTTTAACCAGGGTACCAAGCGGCGATTAGAGAGTGCAGGGGTTCGAGTCATCTGTGCTGAAGCTGCTTTCACCGGAGAGCGAACTGTAAGCGGAGGAGGTGTGACGGTGCAGGCTCCGATCATTGTTATCAACACAGGGACATCCTCTACTATTCCTGACATTCCTGGTTTAGCTGGAACACCTTATCTAACCAACCGAAATTTCTTTGATTTGCAGCAAATTCCGCCCCGGTTGCTCGTGGTCGGCGGTGGCTATATTGCTCTAGAATTAGGGCAAGGAATGGCGCGTTTAGGGAGCCAAACCGAATTGATTGTGCGGGGCGATCACTTGCTGGCTCAAGAAGAATCCGATGTCAGTGCTGTGCTTGCTGATGCTTTTAGACAAGATGGAATAGGGCTGCATTTCAATGTAACGGTTCAGCAGGTTGCTTACACTAACGGTGTGTTTACCCTAACGCTGAATAATGGTGAAGTAATCGATGGGGAAGCATTGCTGATTGCGACTGGGCGCAAACCGAATACTCAGGCATTAAATTCTGCTGTGACAGGCACTGAATTAGATGCACAGGGTTTTATCAAAATCGACGATCAGTTTCAAACGACTTGCGCTGGGATTTATGCGATCGGAGACGTTGCCAAGCAGCCTGCTTTTACCCATGTTTCTTGGGAAGACTATCGTCGCTTGAAAGCTATTCTGTGTGGCGAACACCGGACACGCAACGATCGGGTGTTAGGCTATGCCGTCTACACTGAGCCGCAAGTAGGCCGGGTAGGTATGACGTTAGAGCAGGCTCAGAAACAGGGTATCTCTGCCCGCGAAGTCACCCTGCCAATGGCTCACATTGCCCGTAGCATTGAGTGGGGGCACGATCTGGGTTTCTACCGTATGGTCATCGACACACACACAAATTTGATTTTAGGAGCAACGCTGGTTGGTTACGAAACCGCTGAACTGGTGCATGTCTTTTTGTCACTTATGGAAGCTAAAGCAACGTGGCAGGTACTCGAACAATCGGTTCACATTCACCCAACTTACGGTGAGGCATTGCCCAGTCTTGCAAGGTTACTCGTTGGAGATGATATGCCAACTTGTCCCAATATGTAAGAAAGGAGTAACCAATGACTAAAAAAATGGATAGTCAGACGGTTCCATCTTAACTCTTGTTCCACTAGTGTCTGTCCACCTATCCCTAATCCTTTGACAACTTCTGCCATGAATTGTCGTCGGTCACTTCCCTTTAATTTTGGGGCTGTTTTGATGTACAAAGATTTTAGATTCTCGGTGAGTTGAATGATGGATTTTGGGGACATGAGGCAACTTGCAGCCCGAAATTATCTTTCTATTATCCCAGGATCAATCATTTTGTGGATTATTCTAGGTGTTGGAAAAAAGCATATTCTCTGCTTTCGCTTGTGAGACTTGTGTAATTCCTATCCTTGTCTTATCTGTTGCTGTCGGCAATATCTCCTGAAATGCGATCGCCTGGAATAATCACTTCATATATCTCATCTGTAAAAGCTACAATCAAAAATTTGACAGCAAAACAAATGTGTAATTAACCCCATTTGACATACCTTGTTATCGCCCAAGACTGCACAATAACGATACTTTTTACTGGGGTAATGTTAAATATTCAACAGGAAATTCTGGCATTGCTGAATGAAGGGATGAATTAATTTATGTTGGTATAATTTTATACTTTAAATAATGAAGTAATAATTTAATCGAGTATCTCAGCATTTGTTCTGATTTGGAATAGCATAAAGTTTTGCGGTGAAGGCGTGCAAGATAATGACGTAACCGAGTATTTTCATTTTCCACCCGTGTCATATATGTTTTACTCACAATTTGGTCTCCATCGGGGATAAAACTTGGGTAAACCTTCCAGCCATCGGTCACATAAAAATAGCTTTTCCACTGTTCAACAATTTCCCAAAGTGGCTTAAAAGTTTCAGAACTATGGTCTCCTAAAACCCAAGCTAAAATACCTTGAGTAAAGTGATTTACTGCTGTCCACAACCAAATTTTGTTTTTTTTGAGCCGATGAATGTCTCTAATTCATCCAGTTCTGCAACTTCTGGAATCATATCTTCTTTTGGTACATCTGGCAGCTTCTCTCCTAGTTGTTTGACCCAATAGATGATCGTAGTATGGTGTACGCCTTTAACTCGTTCAATACCACGAAAACCCATGCCGTTAAGGTAGATTTTTAAGCATTCTTGTTTTAGTTCTTCTGAATATCCTTTTGGCTGATCGTATACATCAATAAATTGGCGATTGCAATGAGTACAAATGTGATTTTGTTTACCTTTACGTTTCCCATTCTTTCTGATTTCCGTAGAGCCGCAGTATGGACATTGCACAGTAGATGACCTCAATTCATCTCTCTATTATGCAACGCCGCAATCACTTATATACTCTACTGAAGAAAGTAAATCAGTAGAGTATTTGTATTTCTGTGGAAGTGCGATTCTAAGCAATAGCTAAGAGCGTTTAAACAGTTATCGCCTGTAAGTAAGTCTCTATGTGTCGAGGGCACTTACGGGAAAGCTATTAACCCAACGTTTAGTTGCCTTTGCAATGCATTCTCCAAAGCGTTACCTTTCTTGTCAGAAACAAGCCAATGATGCCAACAAGAAGTGTGCTATTTAAAGTACTAGGCTCTGGTACTTCTCGATAAGAAACTGTACCAGAATCGGGAATTTCGGAGGATACAGAAAATATTGTTCCAGAAATTTCGTAGCTTTTAGAAGGATTAACTTTATCGAGGAAGTTGTACAGCAATCCAATCGATGCATTATCAGCTAAAGCTACAGTTGGAAATGCAAGGGGATAATCTGGATATTCAATATCATCCTTGGCGGTGTAAATATTGGGATCGTTATCGAATTGAAAAGTTAGCGACTGAAGTGGTGCTACTGGAAAATTATCATTACTGAAAGTTGAGTCATCAAAGCTAAAAAAACCATTTCCCTTAGCTGTAGAACTATCAACACTGAAAGCATAATTAACAATTGCAGCCGATGCGGATTTAGTGCTTAAGGTAGCTAAACCCAAAACAAGACTAGTAGCGATCGCTAATTGTGGAAACAATTTCATATCGATTATCCTCAAGATAGATTTGTGTAAGTGATCTCTAGAAAGAACCAGCAAGAGTTACCAATCAGGTGTTGTTACAAGTAATTCTGCCCAAGGGGTGCAATCTGGTTCTTGAGCAGTATCTGGAGTAGGACGAGCATTGCACCCACGGACTTTAAAGATGTACTTAACAAGATCCCTGGCTCCCGCATAAGTCCAACTACGTGCTGTTGGGTCATCGATTTGCGTCATATCATCTTTATCGTTGCCCCAACTTACTTGATAAAAATCATTTTTTTGACATACATCCCAAGTAATCTTAATTCTCCGCACTCTTGTGGTGTCTGCAACCAAGTTGTATGGATTTCTAGAATCACAAGAAGAATTATCTGTTTTCTTCTCACAGTTACTAGTACTAGGTGTGCATTCAGCTAGTGTTTTGACTGGGCGAATTAACTCGGCAGAAAGTGTTGTTAATAAGATGGCAGAGGTGAGACTATATCTGAAAAAAATGGAACTCAATCGTATTTTGTGCATAATAAATCCTTCAGTTGTCTTGACTAAAACCACAGGATAATTTAAAAGGTAAAAGTAGTTCTAATGACTCCTAGTACAGCATCACTGTTACGATCGTCATGGTTGGGTGCAGTCAGCCAAATTAAACCAGGGGTGATGGTAATATTGTCTGAAACTGCATAACTGTAAAAACCTTCAACGTGTAAAGAGGTGTTTCGGTCTTGAGCAGAGTCGCGGTTTTGCGGTGCAACTATCTCCGTAAATACATTAGCGATCGCCCCATCAGCACCGGTTACTCTCGGTTCCATACCCACAACAATCCCCGCCAGATTGCCTTTTTTACCCAAATCTGGGAAAGCTAGAGCAACTGCATAGTTCCAAATATCGGCATCTCCTACGCCCAAAACACGGGTTTTGGCATAGCCAGCCCAAGCATTAATCAAAAAGCCGGAATTTACTTCATAGGATGCTTCCAAGCCGTAAGCGTTGGTGGAAGTACGCGAATCAGTAACTAAGGCCAAGTTAGCCTTTTGACTACCCGTACCGGGGATTGCCAAATCTTCACCCAGGTTATTGTAGGCATTGACGTAAGTTAAACCGATACTGAGGCGATCGCTAGGTTGAAAAGTTAACTGAGCGATCGCACCGTAAGAACCATTGAATAAACCTCTGTTAGTGTTGGGGTTAGATGCTGTACTAGACAAATATCCCAAACTCAACTCCAACTGGTCAGAGAGGCGATGTCTCAACCCAATTCCGGCTCCAGCAGGTACAAAGTAGTAAACTGAGTTCCGACTGCCAAACTTGGATAAAGCACCACTGGCTCCCTCATCCCCATCCAAAAAGGGGTTGATTGTATTCACAAAATCTTCAACTTCCCCTTCGTTGGCAAAAAAAGTAACTTCGGTTTTTTTGCCTAGAGGAAATCTGTAATACAGTGTCTCAACTCCAACTTGATTATTTTCAGGATCTTCATCTCCAATTTCTGCATTAAAAGCTAGAGTCCCTTCTGGTAATCTAGTTCCAGTGCCACCTTCACTAGAGAAGTAATTGAGGTTAAGGGCTTGTAAGCGAACTCTGAGTAAGTCTTGTCCAGTGAAACTGGTGTCAAAATTGAGGCGGACGCGATCGCCAAAAGTCGTGCTTCTCGGAATATCAGCATTATCGGCATCTTGTCCAGATGCAAACCCTGATATGGCAAAAATTGCCTCACCATGAAGTTTTGTCGTGGTTGAAAACTGCTGTTTTTCCAGAGTTTCCAAGTGAGGTTCTAAAGCATCTACTCGACCCCGCAAAGTATTCAATTCCGCCGCAAACTGTTCTTGTAATTTTTGCAGAGTTGCTAAATCTTCTTTCTTAACGATGTCAGTTGTTGCAGTTGAAATTAGTTCATTGACTCGATCTAAACAGGCATTAATTCCAGCCGCAAATTCGTAACGAGTTAAAGCCCGATTACCGCGATAAGTTGCATTAGGATAACCTGCAATACACCCATAACGCTCCACCAAAGATTGCAATGCACCGAATGCCCAATCTGTCGGCTGTACATCCGACAGTTGAGAAACAGATGTTACCTGTCCTGCTGATTCTTGAACAGTTCCCGTTTTAGTTGGAAGTGCGTTGGCATCGCCCGCCGCAGGCATCGCCCCAGTTGTGGTAGTGATTACCGAGAAGAGCCCCAAAGTCACTGGACAAATCGGCAACCACTTCCAAAACATTTTGACCATTTTTCTGTAATCCTCACACCATTTATTATCAATTGAAAAACAGGCAATCACACGAAAATTGACCTATTAAAATCCTTGTAAAGACGTAGCAGTGCTACGTCTTTATATCCAACCTCTAATACTTACTTCTTCGCTTCAGTAGAGTTATCTCTTTGACTTAATTCCCAATGCTTTAGCATTTGAGCGCGATTTTGCCGCAAGTCTTTACGGTTACGTTCTTCAGGATAAGGAATGCCATCGCCCTTAATTCCTGCCCAGAGAATTTCGTTGAACTCTTCTGGATCGAGCTTATCTTCACCTACAAAATTGAAGTCCTTGGTCATAGCAGCCCACCATTTTTTAGGATTTAGAATCGGCATAGCTGCTGTCTTTTCAACATTGCGATCTTGGCAAGCTGGTACTAGTTTTGGATCTACAGGATTGGTACACAAGTTACCTGGCACAATAGCTGTGTAAGGTTCAAAATTGGGTTCTCTAGTGAAAGCATCTGACATTGGTTCAGCATTAGCATCAGTAATTGCCAAATAGCCAATGTTTAATAAATCCTCCATTGTCCGCAATACACTAATGGTGTTGTAGTTAGTACTGACGAGCGCACCCCGTTTTGTGTAGGGCGAAATAATGTAGGCTAAAGAACGGTGAGAATCAACGTGATCTGGCCCATTTTGGGAATCATCTTCAATGATGAAAATTGCCGTTTCTTTCCACTCCGGCAGATGAGAAATTTTCTCTACCAATTTGCCAATAGCATAGTCATTATCTGCCATTTGCAGTTCAGGAGTATTTAGTCCAGCCAAAGCAGTACCAAAGGAACCAAAATGATCGTGAGATAAACGCACAAGCATTAAATTGGGTAGTCCATTTTGCTTCAGATCCCTTTCCCATTCGCTGTACAAATAAGTATCAGCATTATTTTGATCGAATGACCGAAAGTAAAGATCGGTTTTATCCAACAGTACAGTTTTGGTAACGGGAGCTTGAGGAATCTTGTCCGCGTAAGGAGTTGGGGAGATGGGGATATAAGTCGGGTTTTTTGGATCGGGTTTAGTAGGATCGCTTTGGCTGGTAGTGTAGGGAACTGCATTATCAACAAAGAAACCGTAATTACGTACAGTCTTGCCAGCACGTAGCGCTGTATCCCACAGATAACCACCAATGGCATTCGGCTGGAGATTACCATCACCTTCAGGAGCATCAACATCCCTGTCTCCAGGCAATATGGAAGAATGCCCAGAAGGATCTAAAATACCTGTGATACGGGTATTGATTGGCGATTTATTTGAGGAAGTTTGGGACAGTGCGAGACTGATATTCCGATTTGTACCTTCGTAATCGTAGGTTAAGCCGTTAAAGCCGGCGTTACCGTAAAGAACTGATTGAGTTTTTTCGGTGTAATCTGTAGTACGACCATAGGTAGACCAGTTCCAACCAACTCCACTCGATTCGCCACTGTCGTAAAAGTTATCAAAAGTTGCGAAGCCAAAGGATAGCTTGTGATGGTTTGGTGAAATATTGTTGGGAAACAAGGTAAGTGTTGGGTCGCCATTACCGATAGGCAAGTCACCAAGTACTTGGTCATAAGTACGGTTTTCTTTAACTATGTAGATAACGTGCTTAATTTTGCCTTGTAAATACCTCATCGTCCGGTCAGGACGGCGATTGTAGAAACCATTATTTTTATCCACTTGCGCTGAAAGTTTACCCAGAGTCGCACCCTTTGGAACTGGAATAATTGAGATACCAGCTTTTTCTAAAGCCCAGTTGTACTCATTTTTAAAATTAGTATTGCGTGCTAGTCCTGCTGGAGTTGTCAGGTTTCCTGCGGGGTTGGGACCAGAATTACTCTTGGCATTGACAACGTAAAGTCTTTGACCATCTTGACTGATGCTTGCAGAATTGGGATACCAGCCTGTAGGGATACGTCCATTCACCCAACCACCTTGTAAGTCCACAACAGCGATCGCATTCTCCCCCCCTAGAGTAACGTAAAGTGTTCGTCCATCTGGACTGAGGGTTAAAGAGTTAGGATTTGCACCTTTATATTTCTCACCAGGACGAGACAAAGAGATGGTTTGAACAACCCGATTGTTATTTGTATCAATGACGGAAATCGAGTCATCATTACCATTAGCTACATACAGTCGATTTTGGCTAGACGAGAGCAGTACTTTATTTGGTTGGCTACCTATTGGTATACGGGTAATTTGTCCAGAAGTAATGTCAACAGCAAGGACTTCGTTGTCGCGCTGGCTACTAATGAAGACTTTAGCTGCTTGACCGTTTTCTGCACTCTTAATGGCTACATCAAAAGGAAATTCCCCAGTTGCTATTTTATCGCCTGGTCTAAAAAACTTAATTTCTTTAGTTACCTTACGGGTAGTAGTATCAACAATTGATATTGAGTCATTCTCAAAGTTTGCAGTTACTAAGGTATTGCCATCCTTACTAACGGCAATACCCGCTACAACTGCTCCTGTTGCCACAGCCTTCGCTGGCGTATCTTTTAACAAACCGCCATCATATTTAGGAAACGGGTCAGTTTGGTTAGAATTGTGACCTAATAAAATAAAGGGAGCATCTGGTATGTACTGGCTGCCATTAGAGGCATAAACATAAACGCGATCGTCAATCCCACCTGAGACAAAGAAGCGCGAACCGTCTTTGGCCCAAGCTAAACCGTTATAGGTATTGGGAATATTAATTTGTTGTCTTTTAACCAACTTACCGCTACTGACATCATAGACAAAAACCCATTCTGCTTTTGGAGTTGTTGTACTACTTGACTTGCCAGTTTGTGGGTCTAATACAGGATAAGTGAAAGTACTACCCGTGTTTTCATTTTTGAAGTTTTGATTATAGCCACTGGTAAGCACCAGTAAAGTTTTTCCATCAGGGCTGAGGGCTGTGCTTACTGCTTCAGCCGCATCAGCATTATCATCTGTACGCAAACCAGTTGCTAAAGGTGCAAACGTTGAACCTGGTGCTGCTGCGGGTGTAATGGTTTGACCTGTGGGTAATAAAGCTGCCCCACCCTGTAAATTACCAACGGGACTAGTAGTTCGAGCGCTAACTGATTGTGTATTTGCACTCAAGGTACTTAGGAGTAAAAGGCTTAATAGATACCCTTGATTTTTGCTAGGTTTCATGCAATTTTTTTATCATTAGGATAATCATCAAACAAAAATATTGATAGTTAATAGTTAAGCCATCAGTAATTTTTGGTTATGGTTTGGTAGTACCAAGCTGTATTTAGATACTTCCAGAAAATAAAATATCCAGTTGTTAAGAATAACAATCATTATTAGGAGGTTGTGAAGTTAAAGAATTACTCAGTACCCTAACGATTGATGAGCATTGCGGTGTGATGCTGGAATTTGAGGATCTTGACCCTAACGCTCTTTTATGTCTCTGGTGAGAGAAAAATGCTGTGATTTGCTGAGATTCTTGAAATTCCTTGAAGGCTGTGAACAATACAGGCGCTGCTATGTCGGAAATATTGGGATTATTCAAATATATCTGTGAAAAAACCAAGATGTGGCAGACATTACAGTTAACATGATTAAGTAACAAAATCATGTTGAACGTGAAAAAAAACTACTAAAAAAGCCTTAAACCCAAGCTGGGGAGGATATAGAGAAAAATCTGGCAGAAAATCTACATGGAATCATAAACAAACAAGTACAATCCGTATACCAAAAGCTTTTGAGCAAGAATTAATGAGGTATGCACGATATTTAGACACAGGATTCATACTTGATAATGAAACAGAATCAATTGATTGGGAGGATGATTTTGTGACTGAACCAAGATTGACTGTTCTAGATAGAATTACCGACGAGTTTGAATATGAAACAAAGTCAAGTTTAGAAGCAATAAATGCGCCCAGCACTACTGACCAACTTGAAATAGTGACAGAATCAAATTTGATAGCTCAACCCATGCCATCGTTCATGGATGCTATATTTTTAGCCAGAGAGATTGTTCAGCAAAAAAAGTGTGCGCGAATATCTCTAGCTAGATTCATATCTAAGTGTTATTTGATACCTGTCAATAGCGAATCTTTGAAAAGTTATCCTTGATCCATCTCATGGTTTACCCCGAATCCACGGTTATATAACCTTGAAACTGATTGATTATTTTCATCAGTTTCTGGAATCCCAACTGGAAGTTGGTATTAACAAAAACGGCTAACCAGGGTTTGATTAGATTCCAGAATATATATGGTTGAATAATTAATCTTAAATTGTTCAAAGTGGACTTCCATACCAAACTGAAATCCCACCATATATGGTTACTAAAATCTGCTGGTTCTCTGGAAATTTGTGATGAGATTGTTTCATTTTTACTTTCGCTTTCCAATTTATTTCTAGCTTGGGCTTGTAAGCTTACTAAAAAATAAGCACTCATAACTAGTTCCCACCATTTTTCTATTTGCTGATAATTCGTCAGTCTAAAATCAGCGCAGCCCAACTCATTCTTCCCTTGTTTAAAGGCATATTCCACCCAATTACGAAATCCATAAAGATTTCCTAATAAAGCCGCCATGTCACTTTTTAAATCTGTTTTTACATACCATGTCTGATTTTTTGGCAAATTATTTGGGTCAGTAGTTATTCGCCAATATGTTATCAGTCTGGATTCGCTTTCATTTATCTGTTGTATATATCTTTTTTCTGAC